>CAVOOS010000008.1:0-172076 GCA_963697635.1 uncultured Solirubrobacterales bacterium
GGGCCTGGTGGAAGTCGAGGGCGGTTCGGCGATCGCGGCCGTGGTGAGCACCGGCGGCACCGAGGACGTCGTACGCGAGCGGCACGGCCCGCGGCACGACCTGAGCGGCGGCGGCGCCGCGGTCTATCTCCGGCGGCGAGGCATTCGGCACGGTCATCGACGCCCACGGCAGCGAGACCGTCTCCGCCAGCGGCACCGCCAGCGGCACCGCCATCAACAGCGGCGGCACCAGTTCGTCTCGTCCGGCGGCATCGCCATCAGCACCTCGGTGTTCCAGAGCGGCGCCCAGGACGTGCTGGCGGGCGGTTCCGCGGTCGATGCCTTCGTCAGCCGGCGGCGGCCAGTACGTGAGCGCCGGCGGCTTCGCGGTCGGCACCGTCGTGGGCAGTTCCGGCGTAATGTTCGTCGACACCGGCGGCATCGCCAACGGCACGCTGGTGAGCGGCGGCGAGCAGTACGTCGACGGCGGCAGCGCGATCGACACCACGGTCGGGGTCGGGGTGCAGGAGATCGTGTCCGGCGGCGTCGCCATCAGCACCTTCGTCGAATTCACCGGCAGCCAGCTGGTGGTCTCGGGCGGCTCGGCCAGTGCGGCGAACCTGAACGGCGCCAGCCAGTTCGTCTCGTCCGGCGGCGCCGCCTTCGACACCGTCGTGCTCAGCGGCGGCGCGGAAATCCTGGGTCGGGCGGCACCGCGAGCGGCACCGTGGTCAGCAGCGGCGGCGGCCTGTTCGTCTCGGCCGGCGGCTCGGCGTTCGCGACCGTGCTCGACAGCGGCGGCTCGATCGACCTCAAGACGCTGTTCGACCAGGATTTCTCGGCCAGCTTCGACACCGCGACCGACGTGCTGTCGCTGACCTCCAGCGGCGCCACCGTCTACCAGCTCGACATGGCGGGCGACTACAGCGGCGAGGGCTTCGTGGTCGGCACCGACCACCTGACCGGCACGCTGATCACGCTCTCGCAAACCATCATCAGCAGCGGCACCAGCGTCGTCAGCGGCGGCGTGATCAGCAACACCGTGGTCGAAGCCGGCGGCTCGCTGGTGGTCGAGGACGTCGGCTCGACCCTCAACACGACCGTCGGCGAGGACGGCGTGATGAAGGTCTCGTCGGGCGGGCAGGCCTACTCGACGCTGCTCAGCGCCGGCGGGCTGATGATCGTCACCAACGCCGGCAAGAGCTTCGGCACGACGGTGAGCAGCGGCGGCTCGGCGGTGGTTTCCTCGGGCGGCCTCACCAGTGCGAGCTTCGTGGTCGGCGGCGGCGTCGAGGTGGTCGACAAGCACGGCAAGATGCACGGCACGACGGTCGGCAGCGGCGGCTCGGCGTTCCTGTCGTCCGGCGGCAGCGGCACCTCGACCACGCTGAGCGGCGGCTTCGGCGCGGTGTTCGGCGGCACCGCCGACGGCACCACGGTGCAGAAGGGCGGCACCGAGTTCACCGCGCACTCGGGCACGGCGAGCGGCACCTCGGTCGGCAGCGGCGGCGCCGAATACGCGTCCGCCACCGGCGCGCTGAGCGGCACCCGCGTCGATGGCGGGTTCGATGCGGTGTACGGCGGCGCGGCGACCTCGAGCCAGGTGGTGTCCGGCGCGGAATACGTCGCCGACGGCGGCGTCGCCAGCGGCGCGGTCGTCGGCAGCGGCGGCATCGAGTACGTCTATGCCAGCGGCAGCGCCTACGACACCACGGTCGACCGCGGCGGGGCGGCGGTGGCGTCGTCGGGCGGGCTGCTCAGCGGCACCGCGCTGCACGCCGGCGGAACCGAGACGATCTACTCGGGCGGGGTGGCCGACGCGACCGTCGTGGGCAGCGGCGGCACCGAATTCGTGCTGGCGGGCGGCGTCGACAACGGCACCGTGGTCAGCGGCGGCGGCACCGAGGCGGTGTATTCGGGCGCCGTGATCGAAGGCATCGCGCTGCAGTCCGGCGGCGCGATCGACCTGCCGGACCTGCCGTTCGGCAGCGGCGGATCGGCAGTGCTGAACGCGCAGACCAATCTGCTCACCATCACCGAAGGCGGCAGCAGTCGCCAGGTGCAGCTCACCGGCATCGATTCCGGATTTACTTTCCAGGTCGCGCCGGACAGCGGCTCCGGCACGCTGGTGACGATCGGCGGGGCGGCGCAGGCGCCCGGCATCGTCCGCGATGCAGGGAACATTGCCACGACATTCACGGTCGGCAGCGAGGCCGATCTCGTCTCGGCGCTGACCGCGATCGACCGCACCGGCGCGGATGCCGCGGCCAACACCGCCTACACGATCAATTTCGGCGGCAGCATCACGCTCTCCGCCGACCTGCCGGCGATCAACCTGGCGCCCGGCGATTTCCTGTCGATCAACGGCGCCGGCAATACATTGGACGGCGGCGGCCAGTATCGCGGCTTCTTCGACTATACCGGCGCGGTGGCGGTCAACGACATGGTGATCGCCGACACGACCGCGATCGGCGGCAGCGGCGCCGGCGGCGGCGCGGGCCTCGGCGGCGGCCTGTTCGTTGCCGCCGGCGCCGCGGTCGCGCTCGATGCCGTCACGTTTTCCGACGACCAGGCGGTCGGCGGCAGTGGCGGTGGCGGCCTCGGCGGCGGCGGACTGGGCGGCAACGGCACCGACGCCGGCGGCGGCATCGGCCGCACCGCCGCGGGCGGTTTCGACGGAGATGGCGGCGGCGGCATCCTCAGGGGCGTCGCCCCCGGCGGCGCCGGCATCGCCGGCGTCGCGGGTGAGGACGGCGGCGACGACGGCGGCGGCGGCGGCGTCGATGGCGGCGGCGGCGGCGGCGACGGTGGCGGCGGCGATGGCGGCGGCGACGGCGGCGACGGCGGGGGCGGCGACGGCGGCGGCGGCGGGGGCGGCGGCGACGGCGTGATCATCCGCAACGGCAACGCGGCGCCGCTGCCGGGCGCGGTCTTCACCGGCGGCGCCGGCGGGTTCGGCGGCGGCGGCGGCGGCCAGCTCAATCCCGACGGCGCGGGCGGCGCCGGCGGCTTCGGCGGCGGCGGCGGCAGCGACCTCGCGACCGGCGGCCAGGGCGGCGCGGGCGGCTTCGGCGGCGGCGGCGGCAACGACGCCCCCGGCGGCTTCGGCGGCGGAGCGGGCGGCGCGAGCGGCGGCGGCGGCGGCCTCGGCGCGGGCGGCGCGATCTTCGTCGCCCAGGGCGGCGCGGTGGCGATCGGCCAGGGCAGCGTCGACGGCAGCGTCGGCCAGGGCCAGGGCGCCGGCGGCGGCGCCAGCGGCGCGGCGCTGGGCGGCGGCGTGTTCCTGCAGGGCGACCAGACGCTGAGCCTGGAGCCGGCCGGCGGCCAGACCCTCACGGTCGGCGGCGGCATCGCCGACCAGGGCGGCGCCGGCGGCGCCGGCAGCGTGCTGGTCGACGGCCAGGGCAGCGTCGTGTTCGCCGCCGCCAACAGCTACGCCGGCGGCACCACGCTGCAGTCCGGCACGCTGGCGACCGCGGCCGGCGCCTCGCTCGGCGGCGGCGCGGTGACGTTCGCCGGCGCGGCGACGCTGCTGGTCGAGCCCGGCAGCCTCAACAACACCGCCGACGGCGGCGGCATCGTCAACGCCATCGCCGGGTTCGCGCACGGCGACACCATCGAGCTCGCCGGCGTGCCGGCGATCTACGACGACCCGACCCTGACGTACAGTTCCGCGACCGGCGAGCTGCAGATCTCGCGCGTCGCCGGCTTCGAGATCGACTACGTCTTCCAGGGCACCTACGCGCAGGACCAGTTCCAGGCGACCACCGACGCGAGCGGCGACCTGCTGCTGAGCCTCGCCTGCTTCGCCGCGGGCACGCGGATCGCGACCGAGCGCGGCGAAATTCCGGTGCAGGCGCTGGTGCCGGGCGACCGCGTGCTGACGGCGCGGCGACGCGGGGCGCCGAGCAGCCCGGTGCGCTGGATCGGCCACCGCCACCTCGACCTGCGGGCGCACCCGGACCCCGCTGCGGTGCGGCCGATCCGCGTCCAGGCCGGCGCGTTCGGCGCGGCGCGGCCGGTCCGCGACCTGTGGCTGTCGCCCGACCACGCGGTGCTGGTCGGCGGCGCGCTGATCCCGGTGCGCTACCTCGTCAACGGCGCCACGATCGCGCCGGACGGGGACGTGGACGCGGTGACGTATTTCCACGTCGAGCTGGCGCGCCACGACGTGCTGCTCGCGGAGGGGCTGCCGGCGGAGAGTTTTCTGGACACTGGCAACCGCGGCGCGTTCGCCAACGGCGGCCCGGTCGTGCAACTGCACCCGGATTTTTCCCGGGAGGTCTGGCAGGCCCGCGGCTGCGCGCCGCTGGTGCTGGAGGGGCCACGCCTGAGCCGCGCCCGGCGCCGGCTGCTGGCGCGGGCGAGCGCGCTCGGCCACCGATGCACCGCGGACCCCGGCCTGACGGCGTGGCAGGGCGGGCAGCCTCTGCCGATGCTGGCCGAGGGCGGGGTGCGGCTGCTGCGGCTGTGCGATCCGCGGCAGGAGCTCCGTCTGGTCTCGCGCGCCTGGGTGCCGGCGCGGATGCGCGCCGACGAGGCGGACACCCGCACGCTCGGCATCGCCGTCGGGCGGCTGTGGCTGGACGGACGCGAAATGAGCCTGGACAGCCCCGCGTTGTGCCGAGGCTGGCACATGCCGGAGCCGGGCTGGCGCTGGACCGACGGCGACGCCGCGATCGCGGCGGCCGGCGCGCGCGAACTGGCATTCGAGATCGCGATGACCGGGACCTACTGGCAGCATGTTGCGTCGTCGCCAGCGCAGCGGAGAAGCCGGGGCACGGCTCGCGCAGCGGCAACGATACTGTGCTGACTGTAACCTTTAGAGGCTTGCAACAGCCGAGCGTCCGCGCGATCCCACGGCCGGGCTTCCGGGAGTGCGGGCATGTCGGTGATCGTCGAATCGGGGCAGAATTCTGCGAGCGTCAGTGGGGGCGCGGCCTACGAGCTGACGCCCGAAGTGATCGGGGCCGCCGCGATCGCGGAGGGCAACGATCCGCTCGTCAGCAAAGGCGAAAGCGTCAGCAACTGGACGATCAGCGCGGGCGAGCTGGTGCAGGTGCTGCACGGCGGCGAGATCAGCGACAGCGTTGCCAGCGGCGGCACGATCGATCTGCGTGGCATCGCGTTCGCGGTTACCATCGAGGCCGGCGGCGCAGTGAACGTCCTGCGCGAGGCGGTCGCCTCGGACACCACGCTGGTGTCCGGCACGCTCACCGTGGGGGACGAAGGGGCCGCCCGGCTCACATTCATCAGCGGCGGCACCGAGAAGGTGATGTCCGGCGGCTCGGCGGGGGAGACGGTCCTGACCGGGGGCAGCCAGGTGGTCGCGTCGGACGGCCACGCCATCAGTGCCACGCTGACCTCGGCGACGCAGGTGCTCGACGGCGGCACCGCCGCGCAGACCGTGCTGAATACGGGCGCAGGTACAGGTGGTCAGCGCCGGAGGAGAGGCGGAATACGACCAGCAGGCAGCGGGCGCCACCATCACCGTCGTCGGCGGCACGCTGGAGCGCGGGACCTACGGCGGGTCGGTGCAGCTCGTGAGCGGATCCGGCACGAACGTGATCGTCAGCGGCGGCGACTTCGTGGCATCGAGCAGCTTCGTGAAGAGCGCCGCAGTGACCAGCGACGGCACGTTCGTCGCCGACGGCGGTTCGGTCCGGAACATTTCCGTCAGCCTCGCCGACAGCGAAGCCACGATCGGGGCGGGCGCCGTCGCCAGCGGCGTCCGCGTCGACGATGGTGCGACGCTGTGGATCGCCTCCGGCGCCACGGTGGATGCGCTGCACGTCAACCGGGCGACCGTGGTGGTCGCCGACGGCGCCACCGGCGACGGGGTCGATTTTACCGCGTACCCCGCCACGCTGGTGTTTACCGGCACGACCGACACGATCGGCGCGCTGTCCGATTTCCGGCCGAGCCAGACCATCGAACTGCAGGGCTTCGCCTGGACCTCCGCCGAGACGGCAACGCTGAGCGGCGACACGATCGTCGTGTCCTCCGGCGGCGTGCAGATGGATATCCCGCTGAGCCCGAGCGACAGCTACCTGTACGCGGCGGCGGTCCTCACAAGCGCCCCGTCCGGCGCGACCGATGCGAGATTGGTCGACGCCCTCAGGATCTCCGGCCGAACCGTCACCGTGACGAGCGTCCACGAGATCCCCGATGTCGCAGTGTTCGCCGCCGCCACCCTGGTCGTCAGCGGCGGCACGATGGCCCTGGCGACCGCGCTGTCCGGCGGGCTGATCGAGGTGGACGCCGGAACGATCTCGGCCGTGACCGTCGCGAGTGGCGGCACGCTCGAAACCTCGGCGACCGGCGTCGTCAGCATGGCCACCGTCGAGACGTCCGGCACGGTCGTCGCGTATGGCGGGGCGATCTGGCAGATGGCGCTCGCGTCCGGGGCGGTGGTCGAAATCGCCGGCCACGAGGTGGTTCCGGGTTTCGTGATCGCCGGCGGCGCGACGCTGGAGGCGGTGAGCGGCGGCGTGGCCAGCACCGCGACCGCGGATCCGGGCGCGGTCGTGCTGGCCGGCCCGGGCGGCACGGCCGACGCCACGTTCGTGTCGGCCGGCGGCACCCTGCGCACCGACAGCTCCGGCCTCGCCAGCGGGGTCACGGTCGAGGCGTCCGGCGCGGTCGTCGTCAGTGGCGGGACGGCAGAGGCGGTGATCCTGAACGGCTCCGGCGCGAGCGGGATCGTCGACAGCGGCGGGAAAATCGTCGGCAACTGGATGTCGAACGGCGCCACGCTGCAGGTCAACGCCGGCGGCAGCGTGGACGACATGACGGTGGGGAGCGGCGGCGTGCTCCGGGCGGCCGGGCTCGTGAGCGGCGGCGAAGTGGTCGCGGGCGGCTCGCTGCTGGTGCAGGGCGGCACGGCGGAAGCGGTGGCGCTGCAAGGCAGCGGCGCGACCGGCAGCGCGACCGATGGCGGCCTGGTCAGCGGCGGCGTGGTCTCGGCCGGCGGGGTCCTGACGGTCGGCGGTGATGCGACCGCCGACGCGGTGCGCATCCACGGCGGCGGCACGCTGGTGCTGGACAGCGGCGCGATCGGCAGCGGCCTCGCCTTCCAGAACAGCGGCGGCACGCTGGTGCTGGAGGGCACCACCGACACGGCGGGCGGGCTCACCTACCTGTTCGCGGGCGACACCGTGGACCTCGCGGGCATCGCCTACGTCTCCGGCGCGTCGGCGACGTTCGTCTCGAATACCGACCTCGCGGTGAGCGTCGGCGGGCAGGTGTACGACCTGGCCCTCGACCTGTCGCAGAGCGTCTCCGGGCTGGTGCCCGTGGTCAGCTCGGCGCCCGGCGGCGGCACCGAGGTGCTGTTCGCGGCGTCCGCAGTGAGCGGCGGCACCGCCCTGCCCGTCCCGCTCGCCAGCGCCACTCTGCCTTTCGCGCATAGCTGATCCGGACGCGGAGGACCAGCGCCATGCCCGGCTCCGGCAGCGAGATCACCGGCTTCGCGTTCGACGAGGTGATCGTGCCCGCGCATCCGGGCGTGATCAATTCGGCGACGCTGGCAAAACCGCTGCACATGCTGCCGGTGGGCGGCAAGCAGGGCTGGTCGGTGCAGTTCGACGAACTGCCGAAGCTGATCCTGCGCATGACGCTCGCCGACGGCACGGTCGGCCTCGGCGAGTTCTATCGCGACCATGAGTGGGCGCGGGTGGAGGCGATCTGCGACGGGCTGATCGGCCGCTCGGTGCGCGAATTGCCGTTGCAGGACCTGCCGATCCCGTTGTGCCGCGAGTACGACGGGTTCGAGTGCGCGATCTGGGACGCCTATGCGAAATCGATCGGCGTGCCGCTGCACCGGCTGCTCGGCGGCGCGATCCGCGACCGGGTGAAGGTGGTGGCGTGGTCGAGCCATCGGACGCTGGAGGAGGTCGGGCCGTGGGTCGCGGGCTACCAGCGCCAGGGCTACGACTGCATCAAGTTCAAATGCGATCTGGAGGACGACGCGCCGGCGATGTGCCGCGAGATCGCGCGGCACGCGCCGGGCATGAAGGTGATCTTCGATCCGAACCAGCGCTGGGAGAACGCCGGCAACGCGCGGCCGATCATCCGCGAGCTGGAGAAGATCGGCAACGTGCTGCTGCTGGAGGACCCGATCGCGCGCTGGATGGTGCAGGACTATGCCGAGTTGCGCCGCTTCTCCTCGATCCCGATCGTGCTGCACATCTCGCTCCCTACGTCTACCAGGGCCAGCGGCCGTACGAGGCGATCAACGCGATCGCGCATGGCGCGGTCGACGGCTTCAACTTCAACTGCGGACTGGCAAAATTCCAGGTGCTCGATCACATCGCGGCGACCGCCGGGCGTGTACTGCTGGCACGGATCGGAAGTCGATCTCGGCATCCTGGAAGCGATGTACGTGCATTCGGCGGCGGCCGCGAAAAGCTGCGTCTGGCCCAGCGATATCTTCGGACGCATGATCCGCTCGCACGACCTGCTGGCCACACCGCTGGCGTTCGCGCCGCCGTATGTCGAGCTACCCGGCGACGGGCCTGGACTGGGCGTCAGGCTCGACGAGGCGGCGCTGGCGCGCTTCCGTGTCGGCGGGCGCGAATTCAGCTGACGGACTGCGGGGACGTTCAGGCGTTCGCCGTCGCGCGCGAACAGGTGAAGCTGATCCGTTGACACGAACAGATTGACCCGCCCGTCGGCGGCCGCCGTCGCGTAGGGGCTGACGCGCACGCGCAGCGGCGGGCACGCGCCGAGCGAGCAATCCCAATAGGCATCGGAACCGCCGTACTCGGTGCGCTCCACGCGCCCCTCGATCGCAACCGCCCGTGCGGTGCCGAGTTCCAGCGAGATGTCGGTCGGGCGGATGCCGACGGAGACGAACGTCGGCGTGGACACCAGGTTTGCGAATCCGGTCGCGAAGGTCGGACCGTCCGCGATGGCGACCGCTCCGTCCGGCGCGATGCTTCCATCAAGGATGTTCATCGACGGCGTGCCGACGAAGCCGGCCACAAATCTGTTGCACGGCTGCTCGTAGAGTTCGCGCGGCGTGCCGACCTGCTGCACCGCGCCGTCCCTCAGCACGACGATGCGGTCCGCCATCGTCATTGCCTCGAACTGGTCGTGGGTGACGTAGATCGTCGCCTTGCCGAGCCGGCGATGCAGGTCCAGCAAGGAGCGCCGCATTTCGTGGCGCAGCAGCGCGTCGAGATTGGACAGCGGTTCGTCGAGCAGGAACGCGACGGGATCGCGGATTACGGCGCGGGCCAGCGCGACCCGCTGCCGCTGGCCGCCCGACAATTGTCCCGGCAGCTTCTTCAGTTGCGATTCGAGGTCGACAAGGCGCGCTGCTTCGATCACGCGGGCCTGGATCTCCTGCGCGGAAAACCCACGCCCGTGGCGCGAGCGCAGCGGGAAGGCGATGTTGTCCTCGACCGTCAGATGCGGGTACAGCGCATAGTTCTGGAACACCATGGCGACGTTGCGGTCGCGCGGCCATTCGTAGTTGATCAGCTTGCCGTCGATCAGGATTTCGCCGTCGTCGGGCGCCTCGATGCCGGAGATGAGGCGCAGGATCGTGCTCTTGCCGCAGCCCGACTGGCCGAGCAGCACGATGAACTCGCCGGCACGGACCGACAGCGAGAAGTCGCCGATCACCGCGTGCGGCCCGAAGCTCTTGCGCACGTGGATCAGCTCGACGGCGGCGCGTGGCGGAGTGCGATCCATCCGGCTCACTCCTTGAGGGCGCCCGCGAGGCTTTGCGCGAGAAAGTAGCGCTGCAGGAAGACGAACATCAGCGTGATCGGCACCGCCGCCAGCAGGCTGCCCGCGCTGATGATGCCCCAGTCAACCGTGTAGACGCCCTTCAGGCTGGCGATGCCGACGGTCAGCACCTGCTTGTCGAGATCGTGCATGGCGACCAGCGGCCAGATGAAACTGGTGTACTGGATCAGGAAGATGAAGGTCGCGTGGACGACGAGGCCCGGCCGGATCAACGGCAGGATGACCTTCAGGAAGATGCGCGCCTCGTGGGCGCCGTCCAGCCGCGCCGAATGTTCGATCTCGGTCGGCAGCGACGAGATGAAGCCCCGCAGCATAAAGACGCCGATCGGGTTCGCCAGCGGTGGCAGGATCAGCGCCCAATAGCTGTTCAGCAGGCCGATCCACCGGGTGATCAGGAACAGCGGGATCAGCAGCGCTGCGATCGGCGTCGCGACCGAGAGCAGCAGCACGGCGATGACCAGCTTCTTGCCCGCGAACTGCATCTCCGCGAGTGCATAGGCCGCCATTGAATTGATGACCAGCTTGATGCCGGTGACGGCGAGCGACACCCCGAGCGTGTTGATCAGCCACCACAGGTACGGATGCTGCGTGAACAGGTCTTCGTAGTTGCCGACGTAGATGTGCTGCGGGATCCAATGCGGCGGATAGGTGAAGAGCGACTTGGTCTCCTTGAGGGAGGTGGAGATGACATACAGGAATGGAATGACGGTGACGACGGCGGCAAAGATCAGCACCGCGTACGACCCCGCGATGAGCGACGGCGGCAGCTCGAGCGCGTGGCGGCCTGCCCGCCCGCCGCTCCGTCCCGGCGGCATCAGGATCTGCCCCGCAGCAGACGGGTCTGTGCCGCGGTGAGCACGAGAACCACTGCGACCAATACAAACGAAAGCGTCGATCCCAGCCCCGTTTCGCCGAAGTCGAACAGGCTGCGATAGATGTACCACGTGACCGTGGCGGTCGAATTGGCCGGGCCGCCGTCGGTGAGGATGAAGACGGAATTGAACAGTTGCAGGTTTGCGATGGTGGCGAAAATGATCGAGAAAAAGAAGGTCGGCTTCATCAGCGGCAATGTCAGCCGGAAAAACCGCCTCAGCGGCCCGGCGCCGTCGAGTTCGGCCGCGTGGTACAGCTCCGCCGGCATCCCCATCAGCCCAGCCAGGAACAGCATCGTCCAGAAGCCGAGACCGCGCCATACCTCGATCATCGCGATCGTCGGCAGCGCATCCGCGGGCTGGCCAAGGAAGTTGATCGGATGACCGAGAACGGCCCGGCACAGTATGTTGAGGATGCCGAAGTCCGGATGCAGCACGAAGGTCCAGATCAGCGCGACGATCAGCGAGGGTTGCAGCGTCGGCAAGTAGAGCAGGATACGAAAGAAGCCCTGCCCGCGCGGCACCGCCTTCAGCGCGAGGGCCAATCCCATGGCCAGGATGAACACCGCGGGAATCGCCATCACGCAGTACAGCAGGGTGTTCGTGATCGTCTTCAACACCAGCGGATTTGAAAAAACCCGCCGCCAGTTCTCCAACCCGACATAGACCTCCGGGGCCAGGATGCCTTCCGAGTGGAAGGTCAGCCAGAACAGCCACATCACCGGCATCAACAGGAATACACAGAAGAACAGCAGAAACGGCGCCAGGAAGGCGTAGGCCTGTAGCGTCTTGCGCAGTGCGTAGCGGCGGCGCATCGCCTTGTGCGCCTGCTGCGTGAACAGCATGACCGCTGCGCCGCCGGGATCCGGCCTGCCTGAAGACGCCTGCGCCACGCGAACGACGACGTTGCCGGTTCAGACGAGCCCGTCGATGATCTGACCCATCTGGTTGATCGCCTGATCGCCGGTCAGGCCACCGAGATAGGCCTGCTCCGCGACCGGCCAGATCGATTGCAGCATCTGCAGGATCTTCGGGTGTGGCTGCACGCCGCGAACCCGCGGAACGAAGTCGGTTCTGCACCTTCTGTTCCGGGGGATTGTTGCGATAGAGCTGGCTGACGATGTCGGTGCGCACCACCTGCAAGCTCACTTCATCGGCGAAGCGGCCGACCTCCGGACCCGACGCCCAGTGCTTGATGAACTCCCAGGCGATCGGCTTGATCTTGCTGGCTTCGGCAATGGAAAGGATGCCGAAATTGCCCATCGCGGTCTGGCCCTTGGGGCCGGGCGGCGGAATCGCGACATCCCACTTGAAGCCCGGCGGCTTGCCGAGCAGTTCGGGGATCTCCGGCGACTCGCCGTGGTAGATCGCGATCTTGCCGGCCTTGAACATGTCGAACTGGCCCTGCCAGTCGACGCTGCCGACCTTCGGCGTGACGCCCGCCTTGTGCACGTCGATCAGGAACTGCATTGCCGGTGCCGCACCGGCCAGGCCATTGCCCGACCAGTCGGCGTTGAGAATGTCGGCGCCGGCGTTGTGGATGTAGGGGAACCAGTCCCAGAACGCGAAATCGGCGACGCGGGTGCGCAGCGACATGCCGTAGACGTATCGCCCTTTGTCATCTTCTGCGCCGCCGCGAGCATGTCCGCGTACGAGCGCTGCCACGTCCCGGTCACCCCGGCCTTGTCCAGCAGGTCGAGATTTAGAAAGATGTTGTAGACGGCTCCAAGGACCGGCACGCCCCAGGTCCCGTTCTTCGACTTGGCGAGATTCCACGCGAACGGCGCGATGGCATCGTGCTCGGACTTCCACGCCGGGTCGTCCACCAGCTTCGTCATGTCGTTCAGCAGCCCACGCTTGGCGTAGGCCGGATAGACGAGGTCGACGAGGTACAGCACGTCGGCCGGCGAGCCGCTCGCAAACCCGGCTGTCAGCTGGGCATTCATGCTGCCCCAGTTGTACATCGTGAAATCGATGTCGACGTTGGGATGCGTCTTGTTGAAGTCGGCGATGATCTCCTTCTCGTAGGCAACCTCGTTCGCCGAGTGCGGCCCCTTGATCATCGTCAGTTTCGTGGTTTCCGCCGAGAACGCCGAGCGCGAGCGCAGGGCCAGCGGGGCCATGCCGAGAGCCGCGCCCATTTGCAGGACGCGACGGCGCGTCGACTGGTCATCCGTTCGCATGGCGATCACTCCTATTGCGGATTGACGGGAGCGCGGCGGGTCGAACCGCCCTCCGCGCACTCCCGCATCAAATTTTGCCCCCTGCCGGTCGCCCGACCAAGGAACTTGTACTCCACCCTGCCCATTTGAAAACCCCGAAAAATCGACGCCGCGCGCCGTGATCCCGACAATCGGCGCACCCTCATCCGGCACGCCAATCGGGCCGGCAGAACGCCCGCAGCACGTTGGCGGTGATGCGCGAGGTGTCGCTGTCGTAGCCGGCGAACGACAACGTGGAACTCCAGGTGATCGAGCCGACGCTGAACACCGCGCCGCCATTCGGATGTTCGAGCAGCACGATGTCGGCGCCGAGCCGCGGGTTGCGGCTGCCGCCGCTCCAGGGCGAGGCGGCGATGGTTTCCTCGACGACGAACTGGTACGCGTCCGACAGCGGCGCGGAGGAGGCGAGCACGACGGCGTGGGCGGGCGTGCCCAGGCGCGCGTCGGCCTTGTCGACCTCGAAGCCGGCCGCGCCGTGGTTGAGCACCAGCGCCGGCCCCGCCCCCACCCACTCGTCGGCCACGCCCTCGAACACGAACGCGAATTCCGGCCGATGGCTGGCCGGGGTACGCTTGTAGGGCACGCCACGGTCAAAACCCTGGCCGGTGAAGCCGACGCCGACGGATTTCTGCGGCGCATGGCCGCGGTCGCGCCACAGGCCGCCCATGCCGCCGTCGAGGCTGAGCCACACCTCGCCCGGCTCGGCGTGCCAGGTGCGGGTGCCGGTATGGCGGCGGATTTCGATCAGCCCGGGATCGTCGCGGGCGACCGCCGTCACCCAGTAGAAGCCGTTGCCGCCGAGATACATCAACCGGCCGCCCCCGGCGAGGTAGGCGTCGCGCGCCTCGATCATCGCCGCCGACCAGTATTCCGGATGCGATCCGGTGAGCACGACGCGATACGGCGCCAGCGCGGCCGATCCCTCCGCGTGCAATTCGTGGTCGGTGATGATGTCGTAAGCAAAGCCCTTTTCCTCGAGCCAATCGACCAGATGCAGGTCGGCGGCGAACTGGTGCGGCGCATCGAAGGTGCGGCAGCGCGCCTTGGGGCGGAAATCGAGGATCGGCCGGCGCAGCGACGCATAGCAGATGCCACTGCCGTCGCCGTGGCTGTCGTAGGTGCTTTTCAGCCCGTTCTCGGCAATGTAGCGGTAGGCATCGGGCCGCAAGCCCATGTTCTGCAACGGCGCCATCTGCACGACCGGCGCCGTGTCGAGCGACTCGTTGGAATAGGCGAGATAGCTGAACGTCGGCATCAGCAGCGCGATTTTGTTCGCACTTTTTCCCTTTGGCGGGCAAACGAAAAACGGCAGATGGTCTTCCGCGCCGTCGGCACGGATGCGCAGCGCGTAGACGCCGCTCGGCCACTCCTCGGGGATGACCAGGCAAAGGCTTTCCGGCCAGCCGACGTCGGCGACGTCGTCGTCGTGGAAATGAATGGCATCGTAGCCGTGCTGTGCGGTGAAATCGCCGGCCCAGAAAGGGCCGGTCATGCGGCGCGCCGGGCGGTTCACGGTGCGGCCGTGCCGACCGCCGGCACCGGTGTCTGTGAGTTGCTCGGTCTCCGCGTCACGGGAAAAATCCCACTCGGCAAGGCTGTCGGGCGGCGGCGCGCCGGCGGCGGCGGCGCGGCATTCGGCATGCGTCAAGGCGCGGGCATAGAGGCGAGGCGACGCGAGCTTGCCGTTGAAGGCGCGAGCCGGCGCCGCGCCGTCCGGTGTGGCGTCGAGCCCGCCGGCGGCGAACAGCAGCGTGGTGGCGCCGCGCCCGAGGTCGGGGGCTTCGCCGACCACAGTCTGTTCCGTCGCGTCCGGCGCGAAGCGTTGCCGCAGCACCATCAGCCGCGCTTGCGAACTGCCGACAGCGACGCAGACAAAATACCATTCCCTGGCGTCGAGCGGCTGCTCGGTCGCCAACAGCGTGCGGCCGTCGACTTGCAGTTCCAGCGCGCCGGCCCCATTGAGCGCGAGGCCGAGCAACGAGGCGCCGCTGGCGTCGAGCAGCGTCGCGACGCCCTGGCGGCCGCGTCCGGGCGTGGTGGGCCAGACCCACGCGGCAAGCGTCGCGCCATCGCCGAGCGCGGCGTCGCCCAGGTCGACGCGGCCGTACGAGCCTTTGCGGATGCCCCGCGCGGCACCCGGATGGCGGCCGTCGATGGCACTGGCGACGACGATTTCCTTGAACCCCGGGCCGCGCAGGCTTTCGTCACCGTGGCGCAGGCGCACGATCCGGGCTTCGTAGTCGGCCGATGCGCAATGCACATGAAAGCCGATGCGCGCCCCGCCGCGCACCGACCAGCGATCCGTGTACCCTGTGAGCTGCAAGCGCCCTGCCCTCCCCGTTTCCCCTCCCTATAGCCGGACGCGGCCCGGGCAGACATAGTGCGGCGTGGAATCGTGCGCCGGATGTTCAGGGGATCGCGTGGAAAAATGCGCTTTGCGGTGGATACCGGCGGCACGTTCACCGATCTGCTGACCGAGGACGCGCTCGGCCGGCTGCGCATGTACAAGGCACCGACCACGCCTGCCGACCCGGTGCGTGGCATTCTCAACGCGCTGCGTCTCGCCGCCGAGGACCACGGGCTGGCGCTCGCCGACCTGATGCGCCAGGGCGATGTGCTGATCCACGGCACCACGCACGCGATCAACGCGATCCTCACCGGCAACACCGCGCGCACCGCCTTCCTCACCACCGCCGGGCATCCCGATACGCTGGTGTTCCGCGAAGGCGGGCGCAACGACGTGTTCAATTTCACCGTGCCGTATCCCGAGCCGTACGTGCCGCGCGCGCTGACCTTCGAAATCCCCGAGCGCATCCTCGCCGACGGCACCGTGCGCACCCCGCTCGACGAGGCCGCGGTGATTGCGACAATCGAACGGCTGCGCGCCGCGCGCGTCGAGGCGGTCGCGGTCTGCCTGCTCTGGTCGATCGTCAATCCCGCGCACGAGGAACGGGTCGGCGCGCTGCTGGCCGAGCATCTTGCCGGCGTCCCGGTCACGCTGTCGCATCGGCTCAACCCGAGCCTGCGCGAATACCGCCGGGCGTCGTCCGCCTGCATCGACGCCTCGCTCAAGCCGCTGATGACGCGCTATCTGCCGGCCTCGACCGACACGCTGCGGCGAGGGGTTTGGCGGGCGGGTGCTGATGGTGACGTCGCAGGCCGGCGTCGTCGATGCGATGGACGTCGCCGGCACCCCAGTACACCTGGTCAACTCGGGTCCTTCCATCGCGCCGGTCGCCGGCTGGCTCTACGCCGTTGACGCGAAGCCGTGCGAGATGGCGATCGTCGCCGATACCGGCGGCACGACGTTCGACGTGAGCCTGGTCCGGCGCGGGCGCATCCCGCGCACCCGCGAGACCTGGGTCGGCCCGCAATTCGTCGGCCACATGACCGGCCTGCCCTCGGTCGATGTGAAAAGCATCGGCGCGGGCGGCGGCAGCATCGCATGGGTCGATGGGCAGGCCTGCTGCATGTCGGGCCGAGCAGCGCGGGCGCCGTGCCGGGGCCCGCGTGCTACGGGCAGGGCGGCGTGCGGCCGACGGTGACGGACGCGGCGCTGGTGCTCGGCATCATCGATCCGGCTTTTTTCCTTGGCGGCTCGATCGCGCTCGACAGGAATGCCGCACTTGCAGCGGTGCAGCGCGACGTTGCCGTGCCGCTCGGCACCACCACCGACGAAGCGGCGCACGCGATCCTGGCGCTGGCGACCGAGAATATGGTGCAGGCGATCATGGACATCACGGTCAACCAGGGCATCGATCCGCGCCAGGCGGTGCTGGTGGGCGGCGGCGGCGGGGCCGGCCTCAACATGGTGGCGATCGGCCGCCGGCTCGGCGTCGCCGCCGTCGTGATCCCGCGCGCCGGCGCCGCCCTGAGCGCGGCCGGCGCGCTGCTCTCCGACCTGACCCACGAGTACCGCGCGACCCGCTACACGCACACGGCGCATTTCGAGCGGGACGGCGCGAACGCGGTGCTGGAAACATTGGAGGATCGGGCGCAGGCTTTCGTCGCCCGGCACGGCGCCGGCGCGCGCGCGAGCACGATCGAGTTCTTCATCGAGGCGCGCTATCCGGACCAGGTGTGGGAGATCGAGGTGCCGCTGCGCGCGGCGCGGTTCCATTCGGATGCCGACCTCGATGCACTCATGCACGACTTCCACGCGATGCACCGGGAGATCTTCGCCGTGGCGGACCCGCAATCGCCGATCGAGATCGTCGGCTGGAGCAGTCGCGCCGCCTGCACGCTGCGTGCGCCGGGCCTGCCGACGTTTGCCGCGATCGGGCCGGCAATCGGGCGAGGCATCAACTGCGACAAGGCGGGTGTTCTTCGGCGCCGCCGACGGGTATCTCGAAGCGACCGTCGTCAGGCTCGATGCGATGACCACGGGCGTTGCGCTGGCGGGCCCGGCGATCGTCGAATCCCCGTTCACCACGATCGTGATCGACGCAGGCACGGTCTGCCAGGTCACCGCGAGCGGCTCCCTGCTGATCGACCTGCAATCCGCGACACCCGACTGAGGAGCCGATGATGCGCATGACCGGCGCCCGGATGGCGATCGTCAACAGCCGGCTTAACGGCATCGCACGCAAGATGGCGAACACGCTGCTGCGCACCGGCCGCTCCGGCATTCTGACCATCGCGCGCGACTTCTCCTGCTGCATCCTGACCGCCGAGAACGAGCTGCTCGCCGTTCGCCGAGAGCCTGCCGATCCACGTGCTGTCGCGGGCCGGACCGCATGGCCGCGACGATGGCGCGAAAATCATCCGGTGCTGCGGCGCGGCGACGCGTTCCTGCACAACTCGCCCTATCACGGCTGCACGCATCCGGCCGACCACCCATCCTCGTGCCGGTGATCGACGACGACGGCGTGCATCGCTTCACCGTGCTCGCCAAGGCGCACCAGGCCGATTGCGGCAACGCGCTGCCGACCACCTACATGGGCGACGGCGCCGGACGTCTACGCCGAGGGCGCGCTGATCTTTCCGGCCGTCAAGATACAGCGGAACTATGAGCACATCGATGGACATCATCCGCATGTGCCAGATGCGCATCCGCGTGCCCGACCAATGGTGGGGCGACTATCTCGCGACCCTCGGCGCGGCGCGCGTCGGCGAGCGCGAGATGCTCGCGCTCGGCGCGCGAAGTCGGCTGGGACACGCTCGCGGCGCTATTCCCGCGAATGGTTCGACTACAGCGAGAAGCGCATGGTCGACGGCGATCCGCGCGCATGCCGCCGCGGCGCCGTCACGCGCACCGAGCCGGCACGATCCCGTTCCCGGGCACGCCCGCCGACGGCGTCGAGATCAAGGTGACCGTCGACCAGTCGACCCGGACGGACGGACGGATCGAGGTCGACCTGCGCGACAATCCCGGACTGCATGCCGTGACGGCCTCAATCTCGGCGAGGCCGCGTCGCGCTCGGCGGCGATGCTCGGCGTGTTCAACTCGATCGATCGCCAGGCGTGCCGAAGAACGCCGGCAGCTATCGCCGGATCACGCGTGCATCTGCGCGAGAACTGCGTCGGTCGGCATCCCGAGGCACCCGACGTCGCTGCTCGGTCGCGACCACCAACATCGCCGACCACGTCGCCAACCCCGTGCAGGCCGCGATCGCCGAACTCGCCGACGGGCTGGGGCTGGCGGAGACCGGGCGCGTGCATGCCCCCCTCGTCGGCGTGATCTCCGGCATCGATCCGCGCACCGGCGAGCCGTACGTCAACGAAGTCTATCTCGGCATCACCGGCGGTGCCGGTGCGCCGACCACCGATGGCTGGCTCTCCATCATGCATGTCGGCAACGCCGGCGTGTGCTACCAGGACAGCATCGAGCTCGACGAACTGCGCCAGCCGATCTTCGTCGCCGAGCGCCGGCTGCTGCGCGACACCGAGGGGCCGGGTCGCTACCGCGGCGCCCTCGGCGCGCTATTCGCGGTGTTCGGCCCGACGCGCGCGCCGATGATGCGTCGCCTATGTCAGCGACGGCAACATCAATCCCGCGCTGGGCACGCGCGGCGGCGGGCCTGGCGGACGATCGAACCAGTTTCTGCTGCGTGCGGACGGCGCAAAGGAAGCCCTGCCGGCTTGCGCCGAAGTGATGCTCGCGCCCGGCGAGCTGATCGTGTCGATCTCGGCGGGCGGCGGCGGGTACGGAAATCCTCTGGAGCGCGACGCCCAGCGGGTTTGCCACGACGTCGCGGAAGGCTGGATCAGCGCCGCGCGTGCGCAGGCCGTGTATGGCGTCGTATTCGATCGCGACTGCGTCGTCGATGCCGTTGCGACGCAGCGGTTGCGGGCGGAGATGACGCAGGCCCCGGGACCTGGAGCATGAACGTCGTGCTGTTCGGCGCCACCGGCATGGTGGGCCAGGGCGCGTTGCGCGCCTGCCTCGAAGACCCCGGGGTGACGCGGGTTCTGGCATCGGCCGCACCCCGACGGGCGTATCGCACCCGAAGCTGCATGAACTCGTCCGGGCCGATCTCGCCGACTATTCCGACATCGAGGCCGAACTCGCCGGCTACGATGCCTGCTTCTTCTGCCTGGGCGTGGCCTCGACCGGCATGGACGAGGCGAGCTACACGCGCCTCACCTACGATCTCACGCTCGCCGCCGCCGGCGTGCTGTCGCGCCGCAACCCGGCGATGACCTTCGTCTATGTCTCGGGCGCGGGCACCGACAGCAGCGAGCGCGGGCGCGTGATGTGGGCGCGGATCAAGGGCCGCACCGAGAACGCGTTGCAGCGGCTGCCGTTCAAGGCGGTGTACCTGTTCCGGCCCGGCATCATCCAGCCGCTGCACGGCATCCGCTCCAAGACCGCGGCGTATCGGATTTTCTACGACTGGACAGGTCCTCGCTCACCGCGCTGCGCTGGGTTGTTCCGCAATGGGTGCTGACGACTGACAGCGTGGGCCGGGCAATGATCGCGGTCGCGCGCACCGGCGCACCGAAAGCGGTACTGGAGGTGCGCGACCTGTATGCCATCGGCCGGGGGAATGCCGGTTGAGGCAATCCTGTCCGGTTCCTATGCTGCGACGATAAACAGACCGGGCCCTCGAGGCCCGCACGGGTCGGGAGCGCCAAGCTGACCAGCACCGAGGCGACAGCATCGCGACCGAGGCGGGGTTGGGGCCGCGTGCGTCCGGAGGCGGGTGGGGTCGCGTACATCGCTCCGGCGCTGACCGTGCTCGTGCTGTTGAACGTGCTGCCGATGCTGTGGTCGTTCGGCATCAGCTTCTTCCGCTTTCGCGCCGACCGCCCGCACACGCCGCCGCGGCTGAACGGGCTCGGCAACTACGTCTACATGCTGCTCAACGAGGATGTCTGGGAGCACGTCCAGAACACCGGCATCCTGATGTTTTCCAGTGTGCTGGTGCAACTGGCGGTCGGCAGCCTGCTCACGCTCGTGTTCTACCGGCCGTTTCCCGGCCGGCGGCTGGTGCTGATGCTGGTGTTTGCGCCGATGCTGCTGTCGACCGTCGCGGTCGGCACGTTCTTCAACTTCTTCTACGATCCCGACCTTCGGCTTCGTCAGCGCCGTGCTGCGCCCGCTGCTCGGCCATCCGTTCGTCCCGCTGGGCAGCCCGGTGGCCGCAATGATCAGCCTGATCATCGCCGACGCCTGGATGTGGTCGCCGTTCGTGATGCTGATGCTGCTGGCCGGACTGCAAGGCATCCCGGCGATCCTGCTCGAAGCGGCGCAGGTCGACCGGGCAACGCCGTGGCAGCGCTTCCGCACCGTGATCTTCCCGTCGATCCGCGGCGTGCTGCTGCTGGCGGTGCTGTTCCGCCTGATCGAGAGCTTCAACCAGTTCGACCTGGTCTACACCATCACCAACGGCGGCCCGGGAACCTCGACCGAAACGCTGTCGACCGAGGTCTACGACACCGCGTTCGTGCTGTTCGAGACCGGCAGGGCCTCGGCGCTGGCCAACCTCGGCGCGTTCATCATCATGGTTCTGGTGCAGCTGTATTTCCAGGCGCTGCGCCAGACCGACCCGGCGTATGTGGCGGCGTGGGACCTGGCGCGCGAGCAGCGCACCGGGCCGCAGCCGGTCGCGGTGCTGTCGCGGCGGGCGCGGCTGCTGGTGGTTGGCGTGGCGATGCCGCTCGTGGCGCTGCTGGTGGCCGGCGTGCCGTATCTGCTGCGGCATTTCCGGGTCTATCCCCGGCTGCTGATCTTGCCGCCCATGCCCGGCACCGCGGCAACGGTGGAGGGGTGGCCGGACCTGCAGACCGTCGCCGCGGCCGAGGCGGCGTTTCCCAGCGACCTCGACGGCTTCTGCTGGATTGAAGCGCCGGCGACCTGCCGCGGCGACCTGGACGCCGCGCGAGCGCCGCCGCTCGCGGCCGGCGCGGTCGCCGACCTGAAAAGCCCCGCGCTGCCCGACCGCGTGTTTGCCGCGCGGCTTGCCGAGGTTGCGCCGCCTGCCGGCGGACGCATCGGGCTGCGCTTCAGCGTCGCCGACCCGGACGGGGCGCTCAAGCCCGGCACCATGGTGCGGTTCCACCTGCGCGACGTGCCGGCCGAGCGCACGGCGCTCGGCATCCCGGTGGGCGCCGTGGTCTACGAGAACGATGGTCCCCGCGTCTGGGTGATCGGCCAGGACGGCGTGCCCGCGCCGCGGGCCGTGCGGGTCGGCGAGATGACCGGCGACCTCGCGGAGATCGTCGACGGCCTGGCGGCGGGGGAGGCCGTCGTCACCAGCGCCGCGCCGTTCCTCGACCGCGCCTGGAAGGGGTACCGAGGCGAGCATGCGCCAGCTGATCGATCTGCTCGTCGGCTTCGCGCTCCGGCACAGCACGCTGATGCTGGCCTTCCTCGCAGCACTGCTGCTCGGCGGCGGGCTGGCGTTCCTGCGGCTCGACATCGAGGCCTACCCGGACCCGGTGCCGCCGCTGGTCGACGTGATCGCCCAGAACCCGGGCCAGCCGGCCGAGGACATGGAGCGCTACGTCACGCAGCCGCTGGAAACCGGCTTCGCCAGCGTGCCGCACGTGAGCGCGATCCGCACCATCTCGCTGTTCGGTCTCACCGACGTCAAGCTGCAGTTCACCTACGACGTGACGTACGAGCAGGCCGAGCAGCTGACGCTCAACGCGCTGGCCCAGATCTCCGGCCTGCCCTCCGGCGTGACTCCGCAGATTTCGCCGGAAAGCCCGATCGGCGAGGTGTACCGCTATCGCGTGATCGGGCCGCCCGGCATGGCGGCGGCCGATCTCAAGGCGGTCGAGGACGACACGCTCGAAGCGCGCTTCAAGGCGGTGCCGGGCGTGATCGACGTGACCGGCTGGGGCGGCCCGACGCGGGCCTATATCGCCTCGGTCGATCTCGCCAGGCTCAACGCCGCCGGGCTCACGCTCGCGCAGGTGGTGCAGGCGATCGGCAACAACGACCAGAACGTCGGCGGGCGCGACATCACGATCGGCACGCAGTCGGCGGTGGTGCGCGGCACCGCGGTGATCCGCTCGCCCGACGAACTCCGCGACACCCTGATCGGCGCGAACGGCGGCGCGCCGGTGGCGCTGCGCGACGTGGCCGACGTCACCGTGGGCGAGCAGCCGCGGCTCGGCATCGCTGGCCAGGACGACGACGACGATATCGTGCAGGGCATCGTGCTGATGCGGCGCGGCGCGCACAGCCTTCCGGTGATCCGCGCCGTCGAGCAGGAGGTCGAGCGCATCAACGCCTCAGGCATCCTGCCGCATGGCGTGCGCATCGTGCGCATCTACGATCGCTCGGACCTGATCGGCCTGACCACGCGGACCGTGCTGACCAACCTGCTGCTCGGCGTGGCGCTGGTGTTCGGCGTGCAATGGCTGTTCCTCGGCAATCTGCGCAGCGCCATCGTGGTCGGGTCGACGGTGCCGTGCGCGCTCGCCTGCGCCGTGATCCTGCTGGTGCTGCGCGGCGAGTTGGCGAACCTGCTGTCGGTCGGCGCCATCGATTTCGGCTTGATCGTCGATGCCACGGTGATCGTCGTCGAGAACACCTTCCGCCACCTGCGGGCCGGCCCGTCCGCCGATCCGGCGGCACGGCGCGGGCTGATCTGGATCGCGTTCGGCGAGGTCGGCCAAGCGGTGGTGTTCTCGACCGCGGTGATCTTCGCGAGCTGCCTGCCGCTGTTCACGCTGTCCGGGATCGAGGGGCACATCTTCGGCCCGATGGCGCACACCTACGCCTATGCGATCGCGGGGGCGCTGATCGCCAGCTTCACCGTCGCGCCGGCGCTGGCCATGCTGCTGCTGCCCGACCGCACCCCCGCAGCCGAGACGCTGCCGATGCGGGTCGTCCGCCGCGTCTACGCGCCCACCCTGGAGTTCATGCTCGCCAACGGCTGGGTGGCGATCGGCCTCGCCTTCTGGCTCGCGGTGCTTGCGATCGGCGCCGGCTGGTCGCTCGGGCTCGAGTTCCTGCCGCATCTGGAGGAACGCAATCTGTGGATCCGCGCCACCATGCCGCAGTCGATCTCGCTCGCCGAGGGCAACCGGCTGGTGAACGCGATGCGGGCGACCATCCGCCGCTCGCCCGAGGTCATCACCGTGGTCTCGCAGCAGGGCCGGCCTGACGACGGCACCGATGCCACGGGCTGGTTCAACGCCGAGTTCTACGTGCCGCTGAAACCCTGGTCGCAATGGCGGCGGGGCGTGTGGACCAAGGACGAGCTGACCGCGCGCATCGAGGACGATCTACGCAGCGGCTATCCCGGTGTCGCATTCAATTTCGCGCAGTATATCGAGGACAATGTCGAGGAAGCCGCCTCCGGCGTGAAAGGCGAGAACTCGGTCAAGCTGTACGGCACCGACCTGGCGGCGCTGGAACAAACGGCCGTGCAGGTGCGCAACACGATGCAGAAGGTGTTCGGCATTCGCGATCTCGCCATCTTCAACGCGCTCGGCCAGACCACGCTGACCGTGGAGACGGACCGCGCCAGGGCGCTCCGGTTCGGCCTTGCGCCCGCGGACGTGAACGCGATGGTGCAGGCCGGCATCGGCGGACAGGTCGCCGGCAATCTCTACGAGTCCGGCGGCGATCACCTGGCCCCGATCATCGTGCGCCTGGCGCCGCCCTATCGCAGCACTCCGGCGGCAATCGGCGATCTCGCGCTGCCCGCCACGGTAGCGGGCCAGACGGTGCAGGTGAAGCTGCGCGATCTCGCGCGCATTTCGCTCGGCAATGGCCCGTCCTTCATCTACCGGGAGCAGCAGGAACGCTACATACCCATCAAGTTCAGCGTGCGCCTGCGCCCGCTCGGCGAAACCGTGCGGGAGGCGCAGCGTCGCGTCGCCGCGGAGGTGAAGCTGCCGCCCGGCGTGCATCTGCAATGGGTCGGCGAATACACCGACCTGCTGGAGGCGATGCGGCGGCTCGCGGTCGTGGTGCCGGTGAGCATCGCGCTGATCGCCCTGCTGCTGCTCGCGGAGTTCAGCAGCGTCGTCGATGCCGTGCTGGTGGCGAGCGTGATGCCGCTGGCGCTGGTGGGCGGCCTCTACGCGCTCGCGATCACCGGCACGCCATTCGGCGTCTCCGCCGCGATCGGTTTTGTCGGGCTGTTCGGCGTCGGGGTGATGGAGGGCATTATTCTGCTCTCCACCTTCAATTCGCTGGCCACGACTGGGGCCGATCCCGCGGTGGCGCTGCGGCAGGCCTGCGCGACGCGGCTGCGGCCGGTGATGATGACCTGCTTCGCGGCCTTCGCCGGCCTGCTGCCGGCAGCGCTGTCGCGGGGCATCGGCGCGCAGGTGCAGGCGCCGCTGGCGATCGTGGTGGTCGGCGGCAGCCTGCTGGCGCCGCTGCTGATCCTGGTGCTGCTGCCGGTCATGATCCAGCGATTTTCGCCCCGCGCGGCCCCGCTGCGGGTCGCGCGACCGGCGACGCACGGCGCGTCGGTTCTCCCCGGCCCGATGGGCTGAGGCGCCGCTATGGCCCGCCGCGGAAGATTGATTGCAGCGTGGCCAGGCCGCGGTGCATCTCCGGCTCGGTCAGCGCCGCATAGCCGAACGTCAAGCCGTTGCTCGGGTCGCCGTGCCGGTAGTGGCTGGAGAGCGGCGCGACCAGGATCGAGTGGCGCTTCGCGTCCTGCACGACCAGCTGGTCGATCCAGGGCGGCTTGAGCCACCAGACCGTCTGGATCCCCGCATCGCCGCCGAGCGGTTCGATCCATTCGCCGAGGTAGTCGCGGCACAGGCGCTGGAACAGCGCGCGCCGCCCGGCGTACAGGCGGCGCGTCCGCCGCAGGTGCCGCGCGAAATGCCCTTCGTCGATGAAGTCGGCCAACGCCGCCTGCAGGATCAGCGGGGCATAGCTGCCGGTGTGGAACAGCGCACGGTCGAAGCCGACGCTGAGCGGCGGCGGCAGCACGATGAAGCCAATGCGCAGCGCAGGAAACATCGTCTTGGCGAAGGTGCCGACATAGATCGTGCGGCCGGTGCGGTCGATGCCCTGCATTGCCGGGAACGGCTGCCCGCCAAAGCGGTACTCGCTGTCGAAGTCGTCCTCGACGATCCAGGCGTTGGCCTGCCGCGCGATCTCGATGAACTGCAGCCGCTCCTCCATGCGCATGGTGATGCCGAGCGGCGACTGGCACGACGGCGTCAGGAAGATCAGCCGCGGCGCCTGGCCCGCGGCGACCCGGTTGATGTGCCAGCCCTTCTCGTCGACCGGCACCGCCGCCAGCCGGGCGCCGGCGGCGAGGCACACGCTCTGCGCGCCAGTGTAGCCCGGCTCCTCGATCCACGCCGTGTCGCCGGGATCCAGCAGGACGCGCGCCAGCAGGTCGAGCGCGGCCTGCGCGCCCGTGGTCACGACGACGTGCTCCGGGTCGCAGTGCACGCCCCGCGAGGTCGCGAGATAGCGGGCGATGGCGAGGCGCAGCGGCGGATACCCGGCGACCGAGTGGTAGCCGAACAGGTCCTCCCCCGCGGAGCGCAGCCGCCGGGTCAGCAGGCGGCGCCAGGTGGCGAACGGGAACTGCCGGATATCGGGCAGGCCCGGGTGGAACGCGCGCAGGCCCGGGGTGCTCGCCTGGAAGCCCTGGCGCAGCATCAGGTCGCCACGCCTGGATGTCGGTTCCGCGGGGCCGGTCGCGGGCGCCGCGCCCGCCGCCGTATCCGCCGCCTCCGTCACCTGGAGATCGGCCACGCTCGGCCGCGCGCCCTGGCGCGTGCTGATGAAGCCCTCGCTCTCCAGTTGCGCGTAGGCCGCCATGACCGTGTTGCGGGAGATGCCGAGATCGGCCGCCAGCGCGCGCGTGGCGGGAAGCCGGGCGCGCGGGCGCAGCACCCGGTGCAGGATCAGGTCGCGGAAATGATCGTAGAGCTGCCGGTGCAGCGGCGTGGCGTCGCGCCGGTCGAGTTCCGGCACATCGAGCGGCAGGTCGGGCGAGCGAGAACTGGCGCCTTCGGATTTCATCGAACTGGCACTATGCGCTGATCCACTCCGCCCCATAGCATGGCTTTGCCAGTCACCACGGCCCGTCATCCACACAGTGCGCGAAAATGCACGCAGCACGGGGTATTGTGTCCGCCCGCCGGCCTTGCGCCGGAAGCGGGATTGATCTCCGGGC
This sequence comes from uncultured Solirubrobacterales bacterium, assembly GCA_963697635.1. Taxonomy (GTDB): domain Bacteria; phylum Pseudomonadota; class Alphaproteobacteria; order Acetobacterales; family Acetobacteraceae; genus CAJCJG01. Next base: position 26,389 of record CAVOOS010000008.1, read on the forward strand.
GAGCAGTGCTGGATTTTGGATCCACCGCGCCTTCCACGCCCGGGGAACGAACGATGAGCACTGCCGCACACGCCATCCCGCCGAACACGCCGGAACTGCTGCGCGACGCCTTCGCGCATTGCATCTTTCCGCTGATACCGACCGCCGACGTCTATCGGGACGGCCCCACGGTGTTCGCCGAGGGCTCCGGCGCGACGCTCGTGGACATCAACGGCAAGACCTATCTCGACATGATGGGCTCGCACACCCGCGCGAACTCGCTCGGCTACGGCAACGACGAAGTCGCCCAGGCGATCTACGACCAGGCGCGCCGGCTGCACTATGTCGGCACCGCCAATTACCTCAGCGAACCGCTGGTGCGCCTCGCGACCAAAGTCGCCGAGCTTGCGCCCGGGCGGCTTTCGAAGGTCGTGTTCGTGAGCGGCGGCTCGGAGGCCGTGGAGACCGCGCTGAAGGTCGCCAAGCAGTATCAGCAGAACGGACCCAAGCCGCGCGCCTACAAGATCATCTCGCGCTGGAACGCCTATCACGGCGCGACGATGGGCGCGCTCTCGGTCACCGACTGGCTCGCCGTGCGCGACGTGTTCGACCCGCGCCTGCCCGGCCACAGCTTCGTCGCCAATCCCTCCAGCTATCGCAACCCGTACGGAATGGAGAACGACGAGGAATACGCCGAGCTTTGCACCAAGCACCTGGAGCGGCAGATCCAGTTCGAGGGGCCGGATCTGGTCGCGGCGTTCATCGGCGAGCCGATCATGCAGGCGAACGGCGTGCAGATCCCGCCCAAGGCGTACTGGCAGCGGGTGCGCGAGATCTGCACGAAATACGGCGTGATGATGATCGTCGACGAGGTGATCACCGGGTTCGGCCGCACCGGCCACTGGTTCGCCTCCGAGTATTTCGGCATCGAGCCCGACATCATGACCATGGCGAAGGCGATCACCGGCGGCTACGCGCCGATGGGAGCCGTGATCACCCGCGACGAGATCGCCGACGGGATCCCGATGTTCCGCCACGTGCACACCTTCAGCGGCCACGCGACCGGCTGCGCCGCCGCCAACGCGGTGATCGCGATCAAGGAACGCGAAGGGCTGGTGCCGCGCGCCCGCGCCAACGGCGTGTATTTCCTGGCCGCCCTGAAGGAGGCGGTCGGTGGGCATCCGATCGTCGGCGACGTGCGCGGCATCGGCCATTGGCACGCAGTCGATTTCACCGCCGACAAGAAGACGCGGGCGCCGTTCGCCGACGACACGGTGAAGGCGGTGGTGCGCCGCATGGCGGACCTCGGCGTGATCGCGGGCGTGATGGGCAGCGCGCTGGAGATGGCGCCGCCGCTGATCGTTAGCCGCGCCGATCTCAACCATGCCGTCGCCGTCTGCGCGCAGGCGATCGAGGAAACGGCAAAGGAGCGCGGCCTCGGCTGAGAAGGGACGCGCCGGCCATAACGAAGGGGGAACCGGGTTGTCTGACGAACTGATTGGGGTGAGCGCCGCGACGCTCACCGGCCGCATCCGCCGCCGCGAAATCTCGCCCGTCGAGGTGCTGGAGGGCGTGATCCGGCAGATCGAGCGGCGCAATCCCAGCATCAACGGCATGGTCGTGTTCGGCTTCGACGATGCCCGCAAGCGAGGCGAAAGCGCGCCGAGCAGGCCGTGATGTCCGGCGGCGCAGCTCGGGCCGCTGCACGGCGTGCCGGTGGCGATGAAGGACTGCTTCGACTTCAAGCCGGGTTGGGTCACGACGTTCGGCGGCATCCGCGCGATGCGGAACTACGTCGCCAAGACCGCCTGCACTTTCGTCGAGCGCATGGAGAACGCCGGCGCCATCGTGGTCGGCAAGACCAACAGCCCGATCTTCGGGTTTCGCGGCACCTGCGACAATTACCTGTTCGGGCCGTCGCGCAACCCATTCGACTTTGCCAAGAACACCGGCGGCTCCTCGGGCGGCGGCGCCGGCGACGGTGGCGGACGGGCTGCTGCCGCTGTGCCGAGGGCACCGACGGCGGCGGCTCGATCCGCATTCCCGCCTCGTGGTGCGGCGTGTTCGGCTACAAGGCGTCGTTCGGGCGCGTGCCGCTGCTGGGCCCGACCGAACGCGTTCGGCGGCACGGCGCCGTTCATGTTCGAAGGCCCGATCACGCGCACCGTCGAGGACGCGGCGCTGGCGATGACCGCGCTGGCGGGTTACGATTCGCGCGATCTGTTCGCGATCGAGGCGCCGTCGACTTCCTCGCCGCGACGCGCAGCTCGATCGGCTGGCAAGCGGATCGCCTACACCCGCGACTACGGCATCTTCCCCGTCGATCCCGAAGTCAGACGGGTCGTCGATCGGGCGGTGCGGGCGTTCGAGGAGGCGGGCGCGCATGTCGAGGAGGTGGACGTCGGAATCCGGCGCTCGCAGCGGGAATTGAGCGACTGTGGTGCCGGCTGATCGCGCCACGGCAACCTCGCCGCGCTCGAAAAATTCAGCGCGAGGGTATCGACCTCGCCGCCGATCATCGCGACGACTTGCCGCCGGAGTATCTGGCATTGGGATGCGATGCGGGCAGCGCAGCTGACGACGGCGGACTTCCTCGCCGACCAGGCCATGCGCAGCGAGGTGGTCAAGGCGATCCGCGGCGTGCTCGATCGCTACGATCTCTTGGTGTCGCCGACGCTCGCCTGCCTGCCGGTCGACAACGCCACCGACGGCAATACCCTCGGACCCGCCGAGATCGACGGCGAACCGATCGATCCGCTGATCGGCTGGTGCATGACCTATCTCATCAACTTCACCGGCTATCCCGCCGCGTCGGTTCCGGCCGGGCTTTCGCGCGGCGGCCTGCCCGTCGGCATGCAGATCGTCGGCCGCCGCTATGCCGACGCCGACGTGTTCGCGGCGAGCGCGCAATTCGAACGGCTGCGGCCGTGGGCGGATGCGTATCGGCGCTGCGCCGAGCGGCCGCTGGCCGTGGCTTGACGCGAGCGCGCGAGTGTCGGTGCATATGCTGACGAACTCAACCACAATGACGGGGAGACTGAGAATGGACGTCAAATCCTGGTCGATCGGCCGCGCCTTGCCGTTCGCGGCGACGCTCGCGCTGTCGCTTGGTGCGGCGGGCACTGCCGCGCACGCCACCGACATCCGCTTCATCGTCTCGGCCTACTCCGAGCACAGCGGCCCGTTCTTCGAGGCGGTGGCGAAGGACTACGAGGCGTTGCATCCGGACATCCACGTCAAGATCGAGGTGGTGTCCTGGGAGACGCTGTACCAGAAGCTGACCACCGACATCTCCGCCGGCACGCCGCCCGACATCTCGATCATCGGCACGCGCTGGCTCTACGACTTCGCGGCGCAGGGCGTCGCCGAGCCGCTCGACAGCTACATGACGCCGGCGTTCAAGTCGACGTTCATCGACGCCTTCTTCGAGCCCTCGACCATCAAGGGCAAGATCATGGGGCTGCCGGTCGCCGCCTCGGTGCGCGCGATGATGGTCAATCTCGACATCTTCGACAAGGCCGGCGTCAAGCCGCCGACGACGTGGGACGAGGTGCACGACGCGGCCAAGAAGATCGCCGCGATGCCCGGCTATTTCGGGCTCGGGCTGCAAGGCAAGGGCAACGAGACCGACGCCTACTACTACTATGCCTTGTGGAACTTCGGCGGCAGCATCTTCACGCCCGACGGCAAGAGCGGGCTCGATCAGGCACCGGCGATCGAGGCGGCCGACTTCTACCACAAGATGATCGACGAGAAGCTGACCCAGCCGACGCCGACCAACTATGCCCAGAACGACACGTTCAACCTGTTCAAGCAGGGCCATGTCGGCATGATCTTCACCTATCCGATGCTGATCCCGCAGGTGAAGGCGGAGGCGCCGAACATGCACTACGCGGTGCTGCCGATGCCGAAGGAGAAGACCGAAGCGACCTACGGCGTCACCGACACGCTGATGCTGTTCAGCGCCTCGAAGGTGAAGCAGGAGGCGTGGAAGTTCATCGAGTTCACCTATCAGGACAAGTACCGCGAGAAGTTCGACGAGGGCGAAGGCTTCCTGCCGGTGACCAAGAACGTCGCGGCGCTCGACTACTACCAGAAGAACCCGGACATGAAGGCGTTCGCGGCCGGGCTGCCGCACGCGCATTTCGCGCCGACCGTGCCGAACTGGGAGGAGATGGCAGACTCCATCGTGCGCAACCTGCAGCGCGTCTATCTCGACCAGGCGCCGCCGAAGGTGGGCATGACGGATGCCGCCAAGCAGATCGACCAGATCATCGAGCAGAAATAAGCTGAATCCTGGTCGTTGGCGTTGCAGCAGCATGCGCAAACCCAGGCCGTGACCTCGGGGGCCGGCGACCCGGCCCTCGCGGCGCGGCCGGTGCTGCGGCGCCGGGACATGGCGCGGTCGCGCCGGATGACCGCGAGCCTGCCGCTGCTGATGATCCTGCCGAGCCTGCTGCTGACCGTCGTCATCATCGGCTTCCCGATCGTGGTGATCGGCTGGACCTCGTTCCACCGGGTCAGCAAGTTCGGGCAGGTGCTGTCGTTCAACGGGCTCGCCAACTACTGGAGGTGCTGGCGGACCCGCTGTTCCTGTCGTCGCTGGAACGCACGCTGGTGTGGACGATCGGCGTCACGGTGATGACGATCGTCTGCTCGCTGCCGTTGGCGCTGATGCTCAACGACAATTTCGTCGGCCGCGGCCTGGCCCGCGCGATCGTGCTGCTGCCGTGGTCGGTTTCGCTGACGATGACGGCGGTGGCATGGCGCTGGGCGCTCAACGGCCGGGCCGGGATGTTCAACGCGACGCTGCATGGAACTCGGGCTGATGCACGAGCCGGTCGAATGGCTCGGCACGGCGACGCTGGCGTTTCCGATCGAGATCCTGATCGGCATCCTGGTCTCGATCCCGTTCACCACCACCATGCTGCTCGGCGGCCTGTCCTCGATCCCGCGCTCGCTCTACGAGGCCGGCTACATGGACGGCGGCTCGGCCTGGCAGTTGTTCCGCCACGTCACCCTGCCGCTGCTGCGCCCGTTCGTGAACATCGCCGTCGTGCTCAACGTGATCTACGTGTTCAACTCGTTCCCGATCATCTGGGTGATGACCGAGGGCGGCCCGGCCAACGGCACCGACATCCTGGTGACGTACCTGTACAAGCTGGCGTTCCGCTTCGGCCAGCTCGGCAAGGCATCGGTGATTTCGCTGCTGATGTTCGTGGCGCTGCTCGGCTTCACGACGCTCTACGTGGCGCTGCAAAACCGCAATCCGCACGATGCGGCTGGAGGCATGGCATGACCCGCCGCATGAGGACCTACTACCGGCGCAGCCTGCTGTACTGGATCGCGCTGCTGCCGCTGGTCGTGATCACGCTGTTTCCGTTCGCGGTCATGCTGTCGACCGCGCTGAAGCCACGCGACGAGATCTTCGCCTTCCCGCCGCGCTGGCTGCCGAGCCATCTCGCCTGGCACAACTTCTCGGACATGTGGACGCAGACGCAGTTCGGCGGCGCGCTGGCCAACACGGTCTATGTCAGCGTGCTCTCGGTGGCACTGACGCTGCTGATCGGCACGCCGGCGGCGTACGCGCTGTTCCGCTTCCAGTTCCGCGGGCGCGGCGCGTTCCGCATCTATCTGCTGATCACCCAGATGGTCTCGCCGATCGTGCTCGTGCTCGGGCTGTTCCGGGTGTTCGTGGCGCTTGGCTGGATCGACACCGAATCGCCGCTGATCATCACCTACGCGGCATTCAGCGCGGCGTTCACGGTGGTGATGCTGCAAAGCTACTTCTCGACCATCCCGCTGGAGCTGGAGGAGGCGGCATGGATCGACGGCGCTTCGCGGCTGCGCACGATCTTCAGCATATTCCTGCCGCTGGCGCGGCCCGCGGTCGCGGTGACGGCGATCGTCATCCTGGTCAACGTCTGGAACGAGTTCGTCATCGCGCTGACGCTGCTGCGCAGCTCGGCGAACTACACGGTACAGCTCAAGGTCTTCACACTCGCCTCCAGCCTGTACGAGGTCGAGTGGCACCACACGATGGCGGCGGTGCTGGTGGCGACGGTGCCGGTGGCGATCGCCTTCATCTGGCTGCAACGCTACCTGATCTCCGGCATGGCGGCCGGCGCGCTGAAGTGATGCGGAGGAAGCCATGACAGTCTTGCTGACCGGCGCCTCGGGTTTCGTCGGGCTGGCGTTGCTGGAGCGCCTGCTCGGCGACGGCCGGAGCGTGGTCGCGTTCGACCGGCGGCCGCTTCCGGCCGCGCTGCTGCCACGCTTTGCCGCCCTGCCCGGCACGCTCGCGCCGTTGCACGGCGACGTCATGGATGCCGCCGCCGTCGCCGCGGCCTTTCGCGCGCACAAGATCACTCACGTGATCCATGCCGCCGCGATCACGTCCGCCGCGGCGCGCGAGGCGGCCGACCCGGCGACTGTCGTCGGCGTCAACCTCGTCGGCACCGCCAACGTCGCCCATGCCGCCGCGGTCGCCGGGGTGCAGCGGTTCCTGCTGATCGGCTCGATCTCGGCGTTCGGCTCCGGCCATCCCGGCACCGCGACGTTCGATGACGACACGCCGCACGCGCCGCGCACGCTGTACGCGCTCGGCAAGGCGGGCGCTGAAACCATCGTCGCCAGGCTCGGCGAGTTGCACGGCTTCGACTGGGTGATCGGCCGCCTGGGCTGGGTGTTCGGGCCGTACGAATACGCGACCGGCCTGCGCGACACGTTGAATGCGGTGCATCAGTTGACCGCGGCGGCGCGCGCCGGCCGGGCGATCTCGCTGCCGCGTCCGGCGCGGCGCAACTGGCATTTCGTGCGCGACGCGGTGCACGGGCTGGTAACGCTGCTCGACGCGCCGGCGCTGCGGCACCGCGCGTACAATCTCGGCCCGGGCCACATCTGGGCCTTGACCCAATGGTGCGCGCTGCTGGCGGACCGCCATCCGGCGTTCCGCTGGTCGGTCCGCGGCGACGGCGAGCCGATCGAGCTCTATATCGACCAGGAAGGCGCGTTGCTGGGCGGGGAACGCTTTCGCGCCGAGTTCGGCACCCCGCCCTGGCACGACCTGGCGGCCGCGTTCGCGGCCTACATGCAGTTCCTCGACGAGACCGACGGCTTCGGCATGCCGGCCTGAAGCCTGCGCACGCGGTGCGCCGTCAGCCCGGCCGGATCGCCCGCTCGGTGGCTGGATCGAACAGCAGCGCCTGGGCGACGTCCGGTGCGATGTGCAAGGTGTCGCCGACATCCGCCTTGAAGCGCGGTTCCACGATCGCGCGGATCTTCGAGTGGCCTGGCCCATCCAGGATCAGCACGAACTCGCTGCCCAGATGCTCGAGCGCGAACACGCTGGCCGGCATTGCGGCCGGATCGGCGGAGGTCTGCACGCGCACATGCCCGGGTCGCACCGCGAGCGTCACCTCGCCGCCCGCACGCACGCCGCCGTATCCGGCCGGCAGCTTGGTGCGCATCGGTCCCGCCGCGAACACCGGGGCGCCGTCGCCGGGTTCGATCCGCCCGGCGAAGAAATTCATCGGCGGGGTGCCGACGAAGCCCGCGACGAACAGCGTCTCCGGCCGATTGTAGATCTCGTCCGGGGTGCCGATCTGCTGCAACTTGCCGTCGCGCATGACGGCGATGCGATCGCCCATCGTCATCGCCTCGGTCTGATCGTGGGTGACGTAGACCATCGTGGTGTGCAGCCGCTTCTGCAGGTTCACCAGTTCGGAGCGCAAGGTCAGGCGCAGCGCCGCATCGAGCGCCGCCAGCGGTTCGTCGAGCAGGAAGCAGGCGGGCTGGCGCACGATCGCCTTGGCCGTCGCGACGCGCTGCCGCTCGCCGCCCGACAGTTCGCTCGGCATCTTGTCGAGCAGGCGGGCGATGTCGAGGATCCCGGACGACCATTCGATGCGGGACGCCACCTCGGCGGCCGACAAGCCGCTGCGCTTGAGGCTCATCGCGATGTTCTGGCGCGCGGTCAGGTGCGGGTACAGCAGCGAGGACTGGAACACCATGGCGATGTTGCGATGGTGCGGCGGCTGGCGCGTGACGTCCTGGCGATCGAACGCGATCGTGCCCGAGGTCGGCTCGGTCAGGCCCGCGATCATGTTCATCGTCGTGGTCTTGCCGCAGCCGGACGGGCCGAGCAGCACCAGCAGTTCGCCGTCGGCGATCTCCAGGTCGAGCCCGTCGACGGCGACGTGCTTGCCGTAGACCTTGCGGAGGTGGTGAAGTTCGATGCGTGCCATAGGGCGTCCTCGGCGGATGCGGCGGGCGCAGTGTCAGCGTACCGGGTCGATCAGGTTCATTTCGCTGATGTGCTTCTGCAGGAAGAATGCGAGCAGGAACGGCGGCACCAGCGTGAGCCACATCGTGCCGGCCAGATGCGACGGCGATGAACTCTGGAACAGGAAGCCCGACATCGCGGCCGGCAGCGTCACCGCGTCGCTGCCGGTCACCAGCACCTGCGCGTAGACGTACTCGTTCCACGAGAACAGGAAGGCGATCCCGGCGGCGACGGCGATGCCGCCGCGGCCTAGCGGCACCATGATGCGGGTGAAGGTGTACAGCCTGGAAAACCCGTCGATGCGCGCGAGCCGCTCGACCGGCGGCAGGTTGCGGAAGAAGCCCATCAGCATCCAGGTGATGAACGGGATGGTGATGGTCAGCACGATGATGATCAGCCCCAGCAGCGTGCCGACCAGATCGAGCTGCACATACAGCGCGTAGAACGGGATCAGCGTCGACACCGGCGGCGTCGACGCCGCCAGCAGCACCGCCGACAGCAGCTTGTTGCGGTGGCGGAACTCGAACCGCGTGAACACGTAGGCCAGCGGCACCACGACGATCATGGTGATCACCGTGACGATGACCGCGATGATCAGGCTGTTGCGCAAGCCGAGGATCACCTGGCTCGCCTGGCCCGAGGGCGGTAGCACGGTGCCGGAGGCAAGCGTGTACGGGTAGCCGAAGATCGCGAAGAACGCCGCCGGCTGCGGGTGCGGCGGGATCAGCGGCGGCGGGAACAGGGCGATCTCGCCATCCGTTTCGAAGGCGAATTTCAGGAACCAGTAGAGCGGCAGCAGCGTCCAGACGAGCGCCACGGTCAACGCGAGAACGGTCCAGAATGTGCGGCGCATGCGCTAATGGGTCTCCCGCCGGCCCCAGACCACGTAGAGCAGGAACGTCACGCCCAGGATCATGGCCAGCAGGTAGAACGACATCGCCGCCCCGTAGCCCAGGTTCAGGTCCAGGAAGCTGATCTTGTAGAGCTGATAGGTCAGCACCGCCGAGCTGGTGCCCGGCCCGCCCCGCGACAACGTATAGACGTAGTCGAACATCTTCAGCGACAGCACGGTGGTGATGCAGGTGAACACGAACAGCGTGAAGCGCAGCGGCGGCAGCGTCACGTGGACGAAGTTCTCCCACCGCGTCATCCGGTCGATCGCCGCAAGATCGTACAGGCGGCGCGGGATCGTCGCCATGTTGGCGAGCAGAAAGAAAGCGACCAGCGGCGCCATGTTCCAGGCATTGCCGACGGCCAGCAACTCGATGACGAACTCGCGGTTCAGGAAATTGACGGTGTCGGTGCTGCCGAAGGCCGCCGCGATGGCGGTGCCGATGCCGGTCTGGCCGCGCCCCAGGTAGAAGAAGATGATGCCCGCGCTGTACGGCGACACCGCCCACGGCAGGATCAGCAGCGAACGGCTCAGCCAGCGCCCGCGCATCGGCCGGTTGAGCAGCAGCGCCAGGCCCATCGCGACCAGCAGCGTCAGCACCACCGATTCGAACGTGAACCGGATCGAGATCCACGTGGAATGCCAGAATTCGACGTCGTGCAGCACGTCGCGGTAGTTGTCGATGCCGACGAAATCGGTCTGGTAGCCGCCGAAGAACTGGATGGTCTCGACGCTCATCCAGGCCGCGTAGACCAGCGGGTAGCCGACGACCAGCACCAGGAACAGCAGTACCGGCAGCGCCACGATCAGCGCGAACTGCAGGTCGGACAGTTCCGACATGCGCGGAGGCTTGGCGACCACCGTTCCGGAATCGGCCACGAGAAGTTCCTTCAGAACGACGGACGGCGGCACCGTGCCGCCGTCGCGGCTCGTCTCAGCCGATGTGGAACTTCTTGTTCAGCGCACCGATCTTGTCGTTGGCCTGGTCGATCACGTCCTTGACCGGCATGTCCTGCAGCAGGAACGCGAACAGCTTCTCCTTCATCCAGGCGTTGTATTCCTCGGCCCAGACCACGTTGAAGATGCCTTTCGGGTAGGGCGTGCGCGAATAGATATCCAGCAGCTTCTCGTAGTCCGAAGGCCGGGCCAGCGACTTGCGGATCAGCTCGGCGGCTTCCGGGCCTTCCATCACCTCCTTGTAGGCGCTGAACAGCATCAACTCGTGCATCCAGCGGTTGCCGACGAAGATCTTGCCGTCCTGATCCTTGTAGCCGTACCAACTGGCGAAGCGTTTGACGTCCTCGGTCACCTCAGCCGGGCGGTTGCGCGTGGTCATCATGTACATCGCGCTGTCGATCATGCCCCAGGTCTGGCCCTGATACGGCAGGAACGTAACCTTGCCAGCGATCGCCGGCGACTTCTCCGGCAGGTTGAACTGCTTGAGGTCGTAGGATTGCTGCGGGCTGAACACGTAGCGGCCGGAGCGGAACGCATCCATGTAGGCGGCTTCGCTGTAGCTGAGCACTTCCTCCGGCACGAGGCCGCTCTTCCACAGCTTCTTCCAGTCCGTCAGCACGGCGCCGGCCGCTCCGTCGGCGGTCATCAGCGGCTTGTGGGTTTCCGCATCCGCGATCAGGCCGCCGCGGTTCATCACCTCGAAGGCGAAGCCCCAGGCGATGCCGAACCATTCGTTGAACCAGTGCGGCAGGTACGGCTGCTTCTCGCCCTTGTCGTGCAGCTTGTAGACGGCCTCGTAGACGCCCGGCCAGTCCTTCGGGAAGTCGGCCTCGGTGAAGCCCGCCTTCTGCCACTTGTCGAGCACGGTGTGGACCATGCCGCGCGTCGAGACGAAGTACGACAGGCCGAGCAGCTTGCCTTTGTGCGACCACGCCTCGCGGATGTTGGGATACATCCCGGCGAGCACCGTGTCGGCGATCTCGAGCGCGTTCACCGGCATGATCCAGCCGCCCTCGTAGTAGCGCACCGCCTGCGACGGGTTGGCGTAGAGGATGTCGAGCTGGGCTTTGGAGATCAGGTTCTTTTCCATGATCGACGGGTAGTCGCCGGTCACCGTTGCGTAGTCGATCTTGCCGTTCATCGTGTCGTTGTAGCGCTTGACGTTGTCCTGCACGATGTCGGTGCGGTATTCCCAACCGCGGAAGAACACCGGCTGTCCGCTCTCCGCCTTCAGCGAAGCGGCGGCGCTCGCGCGGCGCAGCGGCAGGGCCGATGCCGCGGCCGCCAGCCCGACGCCGGCCGATGCCTTCAGCAGCCGCCGCTTGGTCCAGTCATCGCCAAATCCCGACATCTTCTTGCCCCCAGTTCCCCGGCATGTTCCGATTTTGGATATTCGTCCCGCGGCGCTCTGCGAATGCCCACGCGCAACCATGTTGCACTTCGCTGCAACGCATCATTAGCGAACGCACGCGCCGATGCAATCGGCAATCGACACTGTCCCGGACGGTCGATCGACCCCGTGGCACGGCGCCGCCGCGGCGCTCAGTGCGTCATGATGAGGTCGGTCAGCTCGTTCAGGCTGGTATGTGCCTTGATGACGCTCTTCACGGTGCGGCCGTGCGCCATCACGACGAACCGATCGCACACCTGGAAGGCGTGATACAGGTTGTGCGTGACGAACACGCAGGACACGCCGCCCTCGGCGAGTTCGCGCATGATGCCGAGCACCTTCTCGGTCTCGCGCACCGACAGCGCGCTGGTCGGCTCGTCGAGCAGCAGGATGTCGCGCTTGAAATGCACCGCCCGCGCGATCGCCACCGCCTGCGCCTGCCCGCCGGAGAGATCCTCCACCATCAGGTCGGGCGACGTGATGCCGGCGATGCGGACATAGTTGTCGAGGATGCGCATGGCGGTGCGCCGCATCTCGCGCATCTTGAGGAAGCCGAGCGCGTCGGTCGGCTCGCGTCCCGCGTAGATGTTGCGCATGATCGACATCGAGCCCACCAGCGCGATGTCCTGGTAGATCGTCTGGATGCCGGCCGCCTCCGAGCGCCGGCGGCTGCTGATGTCGACCCGCTCGCCCTTGCGCAGGAACTCGCCGCGGTCGGGATTGACCACGCCCGAGAGGATCTTGATCAGCGTCGACTTGCCCGCGCCGTTGTCGCCGAGCAGGCCGACCACCTCGTGCTGCCGCACCTCGAAGCTCACGTCCATCAGCGCGTTGACGTGGCCATAGGTCTTGGAGATGTTGCGGGCCTCGAACAGCGGCAACGGCGCCGCCTCGCCCGTCGCGTGCCCTGCCCCGGCGGTTGCTTCTGCCACGTCTCGATACTCCCCGGCCCGCGCTCAGAACTTGCGGCGGACGATCTGGTTGATGACCACGCCGAGCACGATCATCATGCCGACGAACATGTCGAGATAGAACCCGGGCAGCCGCGACAGGATGATGACGTCCTGCACCAGTTGCAGCACGCAGGCGCCGAGCACGATGCCGATCACCGAGCCGCGCCCGCCGGTCAGCGACAATCCGCCGATCACGCAGATGGCGATCGTGTACAGCTCGATGAACAGCTGCGGGTTGGTCATCGCCGTGTTCAGGCGGATCACGCTGAAGATGCCGGCGATGGTCGCGAACACCGAGGACAGCGCGAAGGCGATCAGCTTGGTGCGGAACACGTTGATGCCGGCGTAGTTCGCGGCATGGGTGTCGCCGCCGGCCGCGAACACGTGGTTGCCCAGGTAGTGGCGGTTGAGGAAAAGATAGGCGACCAGCGCCAGCACCAGGAACCAGACGAACTGCATCGGCACCGGCCCGAGGCTGCCGGTCAGCGTGTCCTTGAGCCACGGCGGCGATTCGAAATTGACCGAGCGCGCGTAGCCGACGATGAACGGCGCGCTGGTGCGCACGATGAACAGCATGCCGAGCGTGGTGATGAACGAGGGAATGCCGAAGCCGAGCGTGATCAGCCCGTTGGCGAGCCCGATGCCGACGGCGATCGCGAGTGCCAGCAGGATCGCCAGCGGCAGCGGCACGCCGTGGACGAACGCGGTCGCCATCGCGAACGGCGTGACCACGTAGACGGCGCCGACCGACAGGTCGTATTCGCCGGCCACCAGCAGGATGCCGACGCCGAGCGCGATCATGCCGTAGTTCGGCACCGTGCGCAGCACCAGCTTGAGGTTGGCGCTGGCCAGGAACACGAACTCGGACGGCAGGAAGGCGCCGGCGACGATGCAGGCGAGCAGCAGGCCGCTGAACATGATGCCGACCGGGCCGGCCGGGTGCAGCCGCAGCCGGGTCCAGGCGTTCGAGCCGCGATAGCGGTCGGCGGCGCTCGGCGGGCCGGCCGACAGCGCGACGTCGTCGTTGGCCGTCATCGGCGCGCCCTCCGCCCGATCACCGTGTTGATGACCACGGCGACGATCGTTGTCGCGCCAAGGAAGCCCTTGAAGATCGTCTCCGGCGCCGCGATCAGCACCAGCAGGTTGTCGACCGTGTCGATCAGCACGGCCCCGAGCACGATCCCCAGGATCGCGCCGCGCCCGCCGAACAGGCTGGTGCCGCCGACCACCGCCGCGGCGATCGCCTTCAGCTCCATGCCGCTGATGGTGGCGTAGGACGGCTCGATCTGGTCGATGCGCGCGGCCTGCAGCAGCCCCGCGAACGCGGCGGTGATGGCGCACAGGATGAACGCCGTGAGTTTCACGCGCCGGACCGGCACGCCCACGGCCAGCGCCGCGCCGCGGTTGCCGCCGGTGCTCAGCAGGTGGTTGCCGAACTGGTGCCGGTTGAGCAGCGCGTAGAACACCAGCGCCACCGCCAGCAGCCAGACCAGCTGCGCGTAGATCGGCCCGACGATCTGCCCGCCGAGCAGCGCCTTCAGCGCCGGGCCGGGAAAGAAGGCGATGTTGTCCGGCTGCTTCGTGGTCGGGTTGAGCGAGACGAAGCGGATCACCCCGCGCATGAAGAACATCGTGCCGAGTGTGGCGATGAACGACGGGATGCCGAGGCGCGTGGTGATCAGCCCGTTCACCGCGCCGATCAGGATCGCGACCGCGAGCCCGGCCAGCAGCGCCAGCACCAGCGGCCAGCCCCAGAAACCCGAGGTGATGGCGATCACGAACGGCACCAGCGTGAACGTGCCGGCGACCGAGATGTCGAACTCGCCGCCGATCATCAGCATGCCGACGCCGATCGCCACGATCGCGGTGATCGGCACCTGCTGCGCCAGCACCGACAGGTTGCCCAGCGAGGCGAAGCGCAGCTGCTCCGGGTAGAGCAGGCTGTAGACGACGCAGAAGCCCAGGAACACGCCCACCAGCACGACGATGTTGATCGCCTGGTAGTTGCGCAGCGCGCGCCAGATGGAATCGCTGCCCGGCGGGCGCCGCAGCGCCGCCAGGTCGGCGCGGGTCTGGCCGACGTTCTCGGTCACCGCTGCACTCTCTCCGTCAGCGCGCGGCGTCCGGGGCCGCGGCGTGCGGCGCCCGGAGCCGTGCGGCCCGGCCTCAGCGGTAGGTGCCGCCGTATTTCAGCGCGAGTTCGCCGTTGGCCTTGTCGATCAGGTTGTTGCCGGTGTTGAAGTCGGCCGGGTGCAGGCCGTAGCGGACCTCGAAGGCCGCGAACATCACCGGCAGGTAGCCCTGCCAGAACGGCTGCTGGTCCATCGTGGCGGTGGTCTTGCCCTCCATGATGTTCTTCATGATCTTCGGGTTGGTGTCGAACCCGCCGTTCGGGATGCCGGGCCGCCCCGCCTCGGCCGCGGCGTCGGGCGCGACCGTGGTCGGCGTCGTGCCCAGGCCGATGATGCAGCTGATCTTCGGGTTCGCCAGGATCGCCTGCGAGATCGTGCTGAGCGCCTCGGCGTCGACCGTGCCGGTGCCGATCATCTCGCTGCCGATGTTCTTCTCCTTGAGCGCCAGCTGCACGCCGGCGGCGCGCCGCACTGCGTAGGTGAGCTCGGGGAACTCGACCGGCAGCAGGCAGAAATCGCCCTCCTTGAGGTTGTGCTGCGCGATCATGCGCTCGCCGATCATCTTGCCCGAGGTGATGAAGTCCTGGCCGACGAACGCCTCGCGCGCGTTGCCTTTGCCGCCCTCCGGGTGGTCGATGTTCTCGGCGATCACCACGAGCCCGGCGTCGCGCGCCTTCTTGACCGCGGCGTTCAGCGCGTCGGGCACGGTGATGGTCGGGATCACCGCGTCCTGCTTGTCGGCGATCGCGGTCTCGATCAGGTTGGCGTGCCGCGCCGCGTCGCCGTCGGCGTTGACGTAGGTGAGCTGGACGTTGAACGTCTTGGCGGCGAGTTCGGCGCCGAACTGCATCGGCTGGAAGAAGGTGGCGCCGGAGCAGCAATGCTGGATGAAGGTCACCTTCACCGGCTTCTCCTGTGCCGCCGCCGGCTGGAGCAGCGCGACCGCGCCGAGCATCGTCGACGCCGCCGCCAGGCCTGGCAGGCTGCGCGCGAGGCTGCGGCCGCCCTGTGCCAGGATCGCTCCGAATTTAGCTGTCATCGACGTCTCCCCGATTTTCGTTCTTGGATTTTGTTTGGCCGCAGCCCGCAGGGGGTGCCGGGTCAATCAAGCATAACCGGGCGTGCTTCGCCAGGGGCCGAAATCCCCGTCGGCGTTGCCAAGCGCGGTGGGAGTTGGCAAACTCCGCCCGACACCGACCGTGTACTCGCCTCGCGGATTGTGACGTTCCTGCTTGAAGGATTTAGGTTTGCAAATTATCGGCAACCTCGATTGCTGCAACGAAAGCCTGATCAAGGGTTGGGCGACCGTGGTAGGGCAGTTCCGGGGAAAGGGCGCGCCTGCAATTGACTTTTGGGGATCGTGACCTGCCAGCTCCACGCCCGGCCTAAGGAGGGCTATTCCTATGATTGAAAACTTCGTTCATGCGCTTCGCAGTCTGGATGTTGTGCGGGCAGTAGCTCCGCATGACGGGATGTTTAATCGGAGCGCGGGCGTAGAGCGATATCTAAGTGTGGGGAAGAAGCGGAATCCGGCTTATAGCGACTGCATTAGCGGCACGCCTTGGCTACCCTGGTGGAGATACCCCAATTCTTACGATTCTGGATTTTGGCTCTGCTTATGGCCGGGTAACCCGTTTCATCAGGGCGGCGTTTCCTCATGCAAATGTTTATGTAACGGATCTAAACCGAGAGGCCGTCGACTGGTGCGTTAATAATCTAGGCGTTTCCGCAATAGAGGGAGACATCCCCGCCAACAACTTTGATCTCATCTTTCTGGGGTCAGTGTTTACTCACACTCCACGAGATGCCACCGCTGCTCTGATCACGAAGCTGACGGGGGCTCTTCAAAGAGACTGGGGTGCTGGTATTCACGACCCAGGGTCGTATGCCGCTGCGGATATCGAATCGCATCCTGATCGAGACTCCTACGGGTTAAACCTGGAACAACGCCAATCGATTTTGGACCAGTAGACAAATCGGATGGGTATGGATTTGTCAAATATAATCCGGACCAAAATTATGGCATTTCTCTCATTGGGCGATCGTGAATTAATAAATCAATTGGAGAGGCGCCAAATATCACTATGGCGCTTTTTCAAGAGAAAGCTAAACGACAACCACCAAGATGCATATGTCCTTGTCAATTCCCCTCTATTGAGTGGCGGCCGGTCCGGATTGTGATCATAGTTGGTAGTTCTGGTGACGCCTTCTGGACTTTGACAGATCGAAAAGCCGATTTGACAATTGGCTTTCTTGCCTACTTACGCTAGAAGGGACACAGACGTGGATCCGAAAACTGGGGAGCATGATCATATGACGGATCAAAATATCTATCGTCAGCAATGGGACCGATATGCGAGCGCGTTGGAAAGAACTTGGCGCCAACGCATATCCTTACGTGTATTCGAAGGAGGGCTGATGGCCGGGGGACGAGTGGGGAAATGAGGACAATTGGCTACACGTGTTCCGTACCATGTTTATGGACATCGGTGCAGCCGACTGGGCAAAATTGTGTCGAGATCGGGCCTGGCTCCGAAAATACACAAATTACCTCTTGAGGAATTCAAAGGCAAAAATAGTCGCATTCGACATTAGCCCCGAGTATCTAAAGATTTTGACCTCTAGGCTTGTGGACGACATCGAGTCTCGGGCAGATTGCACCCCGGAGGTACTTAGGGGCCATGATGCCGCAGAGATGTTCGACGAGATCAATAATCGTGGACTGGTAAGGCACATTGACGCCGTTTATTCGATTGACGCAATGGTACACGTTGATCTGCAATACTTGACGACGTATCTGCTGACTGCGGCGCTGACTTCTCCCGGCAGGATGGGTGCTTGGTGTTGACGCTCGCAAATGCAATATCCGGGCGTGGGTTCGCGCATCTTCTGAGATGCATACCGATTTACTATCCCGTACAAGGCCTGCCCAGCGGCAAATTCGAATGGCTGAGCCCTGATCTTGTTCGCGGGCTGCTCGGGAGGTTGGGTTCGACGTCCAATTCGTCTCGCCATATCCAAATTCTGGTGATGTCACGGACCTGCGTGACCTGCATGTGTGGCGCGGCTCTCCGACCTCTATCGCCGCAGAAAGATTCGGGTCGGCACTCAGGCGCAAGCAAACCACCGAACCTTGAGTGATACGATTTCGGTCGGCCGACAGCGGATGCTGATCGGCCATTCCGGATGGCCGCCCACTGATCGTTGTTCTCGGCAGCCTGAAAAACTGGCGATAATCCAGAGGCTACTTGGGAAACAAAACAAATCCACCGTCGTACCTGAAGTGGAGCAAACTCCGCACGTAGCATGCGCGATTGTCGCGGCCAGAGCGATTCGACGATTGACGGGGCTACTCGTCTTTTCGGGACGTTCGGATTAAGGCGCATGTGCAACGAGGTGGTTCGTCGGTCGACAGACCGAGATATTTCCCCGTTCTTAGCGCCGAAGCTGACGGATCAGTTCCATTCCGCTTTGCTCAACTTCGAGATAACTCGTCATTTCGAACGTAGTCGGAACCATGTCCTCAATATCTCCGAGAGGTCCGGCAGTGGCACTCAAATAAAAATGTTTGCGGAAATTTGATCATCCTTGACACCAGAATGGCCAGAGGATCCTACGTTTCAAGATAAAACAGATCCGCGTCCGGCCAGATATCCTGATAAGACGGGATCCTCACTAACGACCTTAGATTACCGTCTTTAAAGCCATCTCCGCCCATTGTAAATGTTTCCCGCACATTTCTAATAAATTCTTTCAGGGCATTTCGGAATGCTGCCTCGGGGATGTCATTTAACAGATTGCCGGGGTACCACAAACCGCACCTTCGCGGATAGTACACCCGACACGGTGTTCAGCAAATCGAGGAAAAATCAGGGTGGAAGTGCCCCTCCGGTGTCCAGCGAACCCCGCCGCCAAAAGCCCCGCGAACCAAGGCGGTGAATCCACTTCCGCACCGACCCGACTACGAAAACCGGAAAGGCCACCCACCCGCCATTTCCCCCTGTCATGCTAATCCGACAAAGGAAATTCGTAGCAACCAAGCATGACGATGCGAAGGTACGCGAATTGCAATTTGTATATCGCTGTGTCGTAGTGAGATGTGTCAGCACCCGGACTTGTGAGAGCGATCATCCAGAGAGGTACCGTACCCCACTCCCCCGCACCGTCTCCCGCCGCGCCGCATCCTTCGCCAGCGCCAACGGAAGCCCCCGCCCCGGCAAGCAAAGAATCCGCACCGCCTCCCCCCGCGCGCAAAACAGCGTCCCCGGGCCGATCACCGCCGCCGCACCAATCGGCACGGAATAGCGGTCGAGCAGCCCGTTGCATCCCGACCACGCTCAACCCATCCGCCGCCGCCCTGCTCGCCCACCGGGAGACGCCTAGCGGCGTGAACTCCGGCAGGCGGTGGCTGTCGCGCACCGCGTCCACCACCACGCCCTCGCCCAGCGACACCACGATCGCCAGACACTCCGCCGGCGAGGGCGAGGGGTTGCCGGCACTCGGCTGCGCGAGCGCCGTCGCCGCCGCGTCGAGCCGCTCGGCCTGCACCGCCAGCGGGTTGTCCTCCAGCACCGCGCGCAGCAGCGGCAACAGCGCCGCGTCTTCCAGCACCGCGCCGACGATCTCGGCCAGCGGCTCCGCCGGCTCGGGCGCGCGGTGCAGCTCGACCAGGCTCACGCCGGTGTGGATCAGCGCCGCGATGCCGGCCTCCGCGCCCTGCGGGATCTGCCCGATCTCCGTCTTGCCGCGCAGCAGCGCCGCCGCGTCCGTGCGGTCGGTCCACAGCCCGCCGAACACGCTGCGCGGCCGGCCCGCCGCCGGATGGCTGCGATACAGCGAGGCGAAGAACTCGGCGAACCCGAGCAGCGGCGCGCGCGGCAGTTCGGCGTCCCCGCCGTCGACCTTGACCACCAGGAACGGCAGATAGAGCGGATCGACCGGGCGGAACAGCTTCATCGCGTAGCCGGAATTGCCGTCGCCGAGGCCGGCGACCGCGAGGTCCGGCCGGTGCAGGTTGGCCGCCGCCTCGCCGAGGATTTCGTGGTTCAGCACCGCCTGCACCGTCACCGGGTCGCGGCGCCCGGGCGAGAACGCCCAGCCCCGCACCTCCGTTCCGCTGACGACATCAACCGATCCGCGAACGATCATGGAGTTGCCTTGCTGCGTCTGCGCATTCGGACGTGCGCCGGGGTGGGTTGGGTCCGGTCCCGCGCCGCGGTTGCGCCGGCGGGACCGCCGCAGTGCAGCAGACTGTTCGGGTCTCGACAAGTGTCAGTTTCTCCGGCGCCCGGGCTCGCGGGCCAAGCGCACGAAAGCGTGAAAGAGGGTCCTTCCGGGCTGCAAATCCGCTGGCGTCCCGTAGGGGATTCGAACCCCTGTTACCGCCGTGAGAGGGCGGTGTCCTGGGCCTCTAGACGAACGGGACCGCAGCGCCATCCGCCTTCTAGGTCAGAGCCCCGCCCCCGGCAAGCCGCTCGTCGCGCGCTACTTGCCGAGGCCGATCCGCGCCACCACGCGGCCGGCGCGGGTGTCGAGCACCAGCACCCGGTCCGGCCCGCCGCCCTGCAGTTGCAGCGCCACCCGGTCCGGCGCCAGCGACACCCCCGCGATCCGCGTGCCGGCCGGTTCGTCGAGCACCGCCTGCGCCGCCGCGCCGCTCGCGGGCGCCGGCCCGGACATGCGGTTGACGACGGTGATCACGATCGTGCCGGTCCCGGCCAGGATCAGCACCCCCATCACGATCACGGCCAGCTTCAACGCCCGCATCCCGGCCTCGCCCACGCCCCGCTCCTCCGCCCGCGCGCTTGCCCGCGCCGCCGCTGCGCGCGATCACCCGTCCATGTCCGACGAAACCCCCCCGGGCGCAACCGTCCACGGCGCAACCGTCCACACCGTCACCGCCCCGCCCGAGGCCGCCGGCGAGCGCACCGACCGGTTTCTCGCGGGCGCCATCGGCGCGTTGTCGCGCTCGCGCCTGAAAACCCTGATCGAGCAGGGCCGGGTCAGCCGCGACGGCTCCCCGCTTCGCGAACCGGCCGAACCGGTGCGCGCCGGGGCCGTCTACGTGGTCGCCCTGCCCGCCCCGGTCGCCGCCGTGCCGCTGCCCGAAGAAATCCCGTTCCCGATCCTCTACGAGGACGGCGACCTGCTGGTGCTCGACAAGCCGCCCGGCCTCGTCGTCCACCCTGCCCCCGGCAACGAGGCCGGCACCTTGGTCAACGCGCTGATCGCGCATTGCGGCGACGCCCTGCCCGGCATCGGCGGCGAGCGCCGCCCCGGCATCGTGCACCGGCTCGACAAGGACACTTCTGGGGTCATGGTCGTGGCAAAGACCGAGCAGGCGCTGGCGAAACTTTCCGCGATGTTCGCCGCGCGCGACCTCGACCGGGCGTATCTCGCGCTCGCCTGGGGCCTGCCCAATCCGGCAGTGGGAGCAATCGAGGGCGCGATCGGCCGCGACCCGCGCGAGCGCAAGCGCATGGCGATCGTCGCCCGCGGCGGCAAGCCGGCGCTGACCCGCTACCGCACGCTCGAGCACCGCGATGCAGCCGTCGCATTGCTGGAATGTGTGCTGGCGACCGGGCGCACGCACCAGATCCGCGTCCATCTCGCCAGTCGCGGCCACCCGATCGTCGGCGATCCGCTCTATCTGCGCCGCATCCCCGCCGCCGCGCGCGGCCTGCCAGAGCCAACCCGCCGAATTCTGCTGGATTTCCCGCGCCAGGCGCTGCACGCCGCCCGCCTGGGTTTCGCCCATCCGCGCACCGGCGCGCCGCTCGCGTTCGAGACCCCGCCGCCGCAGGACATGCTCGCCCTGCTGGCCGCGCTCGGCATGGCCGGCGCGTAATCCCGACTCCGATCTGTACGGATTATTGACGCATCGACCTGGGCAAGCTATAAAACGTCATTCGCCGGCGGGCGTCGGATGCCGCTCGCCAGGACCGGCCGGGGGCTGGGCCGCCAGATGTCGGGGCCGCCCCCGCGCGATCAAGTCCTCTCGTGCATCTGCATCGTCCCGATCGGGCCGAGTGTTACATCCGGACGGCCGCATGCGCCGTAATGGGCATGTCGTCCCTCCTCCAGACGCAAGGAGCCTCCCGTGGCCTCTGCCGTCATCAACGTCGCCCCCGAGGGCAATCTCACGCGGTATCTCCAGGAGATCCGCAAATTCCCGATGCTCGCGCCCGAGGAGGAGCTGGAGCTGTCGCGTCGCTGGCGCGACCACCAGGACATGGACGCCGCGCACAAGCTCGTCACCTCGCATCTGCGCCTCGTCGCCAAGATCGCCATGGGCTACCGCGGCTACGGCCTGCCGGTCGGCGAGCTGATCAGCGAGGGCAACGTCGGCATGATGCAGGCGGTCAAGCGTTTCGATCCGGACCGCGGTTTTCGCCTGGCCACCTACGCCATGTGGTGGATCAGGGCGGCGATCCAGGAATACATCCTGCATAGCTGGTCGCTGGTGAAGATGGGCACGACCGCCGCGCAGAAAAAGTTGTTCTTCAACCTGCGCCGGCTCAAGGGCCAGATGCAGGCGATCGAGGACGGCGACCTGCAGCCGGAGCAGGTCGCAAAGATCGCGCACGCGCTCGACGTGCCGGAGCAGGACGTGGTCAGCATGAACCGCCGCCTCGCGGCGCCGGACCACAGCCTCAACGCGCCGGTCCGCGCCGACAGCGAAGGCGAGTGGCAGGACTGGCTGGTCGACGAGGCGGACAGCCAGGAAACCGCGATCGCCGACCGCGAGGAACTGACGGGGAGAAAAGCGCTGCTGGCGAACGCGCTGAAAACCCTCAACGAGCGCGAGCGCCACATCCTGATCGAGCGCCGGCTCAAGGACAACCCGACGACGCTCGAAGACCTGTCGCAGCAGTACAACATCTCGCGCGAGCGGGTGCGGCAGATCGAGGTGCGGGCGTTCGAGAAGCTGCAGAAGGCGATGCACACGCAGGTCGCCGAACGCCGCCGGGCGGCCCTCTCCGCCGCCGCCTGAGCCGCCCGAGGCCGCGAGACCCGCACGGGTACCCGGGTCAAGCCCGGGCATGACGGGATCTCTATGACTTTCAAATGGATACGTCATCACCGGGCTTGACCCGGCGATCTTCGCGCAGGTCGGCGGGCCAGCCCACCGGCCTCACCCGACCGGCAGCACGATCCGCACCACGGTGCCGCGGCCCGGCGCCGTCTCGATCAGCGCCGTGCCGCCGCTCTGGCGCGCGAACGCCAGCACCGTGGCCAAGCCCAGCCCGGTGCCGCTGCCCACCGGCTTGGTGGTGAAGAACGGCTCGAACGCGCGCTCGGCGACGTCGGCCGCCATGCCGGCGCCGCCATCGCGCACCGCGACCGCCACGTAGCGGCCCGGCGGCAGGTCCGCGAGCGCCCCGCGCGCGCCCGGCGGCACCGTCATGCGCTCGGCCTCGATCGCGATCGGCCCGCCCGCTGGCAGCGCGTCGCGCGCGTTCAGGATCAGGTTCAGCACCGCGCCCTCGAGCTGCGAGCGGTCGACCGCGACCGGAGGCAAGTCCGGGTCGGCGCGCAGCGTCACCGGATGGCGCTGGCCCAGCGTGCCGGTCGCCATGTCGCGCAGCGGGCCGAGCCACGCCGCGAGATCGGTCACGTCGCGCCGAAGCGGCTGCGCGCGCGCGAACGACAGCAGCCGCGCGGTCAGCGCCGTCCCGGCCTGCGTCGCCCGCAGCGCCGCCTCCAGTTCCGACCGCGCCTCGCCCGGGCCGCCGCGGCCGTCGAGCGCCAGCTCCAGGTTGGCCTGCACGATCGTCAGCAGGTTGCTGAACTCGTGCGCGATGCCGCCGGTCAGCTTGCCGAGCGCGCGCAGCCGCTCGCCATGGTGCAGCGCCGCCTCGGTCTCGCGCCGCTCGGTCACGTCCTGGCAGTAGCCGCGCAACGCCACCGCGCCCGCGGCGTCGCGATCGGCGCGGCCGTTCCAGACGATCGCCCGCACTCGCCCGCCGGCAAGCGGCACCTGCGCCTCGACGTTCAGGCCCTGCCCGGTACGCAGCGCATGCGCCGCGGCAACGCGCATGCGCTCGGCGTCCTCCGGGCGCAGCAGTGCCAGGAACCCGTCCACGGTCGGCGTGAACGTCGCGCGGGCGACGCCGAGCAGCTCGAACGTCTCCTCGGACCACTGCATCGCGCCGCCGTCGGCCGGCCACGACCACGACCCGATCCGCGCCAGCCGCGCCAGCTCGGCCAGTTGCGCGGTGCGCAGCGCCAGTTGCTGCTCCGCCGCGCGGCCCTGGTCCTCGGCCAGCTTGCGCTGCACCGCCGGGCGGATCGCCTGCGCCATTTCGCCGAGCAGGTCGAGGATTTCGTCGAGATCGCCGCGCTCGCTGTCGAACCCCAGCACCAGCAGGTAGCGCTCGTCGCCGACCGCAAAACCCTGCGCGGCAAAGCTGCGTATGCCTGCATCGAGGCTGATCCGCAGCAGCGGGTACTGCTCCGCGAGCGCCGCCGGGATTGTCCGCACCGCGATGCGCCCGCCGGCCGCCATGACCGGGGCCAGCAGCGAGGCGTCGGCCGGGAACGGGAATGCGGCACGCGTGCGTTCGCTCAGCGCGTCCGGCAGCTTCTCGGCGCCGGCGAGCGCCACCAGCCGCACAAGGGCGCCTCGGTCCTCGCGGTCCCAGAACATCCCGTCACGGGCGCCGACATGGCGGCAGAGCAGCGTAATCGAGCGCTCGATGCCGGTCAGGAAACTGGGCGCGCCGGCGATCACCGCGAGCACGTCGTTGAGCAGCGCCAGCCTCTCGTCGGCCTGCTTGTGCAGCAGCGCCGGCCGGATCGCCCGGCCGACCTCGTCGAGCAGCGCCGCCGTCTCCGGCAGGTCCTGCCGCGCGGTGTGGAACTTCAGCAGCAGCGCGTAGCGCGCAGTGCCGACCGGCCACTTGTGGAACAGGTAGGCGCGCATGCCCCGGCGGTAGCCGTCCAGCAGCAGCGGCCGGTCGGCGAGGTCCGCCTCGGTGACCTGCGGCGCCAGCACCTGCGCGTCGCCCGCGAGCAGCGGCCCGAACATCGCCTCCGGCACCGCTCGGGGCCGGCCCGCGAACGCCTGCGCGATCACGGCGTCAGGCAGGCCCGGGTCGGCGGCGGAGGCAACCCGCCGCACCGGCGCGCCATCGGTGTGCTGCCACAGATGCGCGAAGGCCGCGCCGGTGTGCGCGCACAGCCGCCGCATCGCCGCCTCCATCGCCGCGACGAAGCCGGCCGCGCCGCCGACCTCGGCCAGGATCGCATTGATCAGCGCCAGCCGCGCGACGGCGCCCTCGCGCAGCGTCTGCTGCCGCCGCCGCTCCAGCTCGGTCATCACGGCGTCGGCGAGGTCCACCAGCGTCGCGCGCTGCTCGGCGCTCAGCGGCGACCGCGGCTGCCGATCGATCACGCACAGCGTGCCGATGCGGAACCCGTCCGGCGTCACCAGCGCCGCGCCGGCATAGAAGCGCAGGCCGACCGGCGGCTCGAGCAGCGGATTGCCGCGCAGCGTCGGATCGGCTAGCGCGTCCGGCAGCTCGTAGATCGGCCCCTCGCCGGCGACCGACCGTGTGCACAGCGCCAGGCAGCGCGGCAGCTGCCCGACCCCGAGCCCGATCTCGGCCTTGAACCAGACGCGGTCGGCGTCCACCAGGGTCACGGCCGCAATCGGCGTGCCCAGCACGCGCGCGGCGAGACGGGCCAGCCGGTCGAACGGCTCCTCGGGCGGCGTGTCGAGCACCCGATAGCGCTGCAACGCCGCCAGGCGCTCCCGTTCAGCGTCGACCGCAGCGCGAGTCGTCACGTGCTGGCCACCTCGGTCCCGACCCTGGAAGTTTTGAGTAGACAAATGTTCCCGTCAAGCTCTGACGTGGGATCGGCGCCCGGTTGCGCCCGGGCGGCGAGCCTGCCGGGATCGCCGGCACCCTGAGAGACTTCGGCGTTGCCGGGATGCCTCGTCCGGTATAGCGCGGGTTCTCGTGTCCAGTCACGCCGAAGGAACTCCGATGTGGACCGCCTGATCGCTTCACACATCCGGGAGGCCGGGCTGGTGTGGCGCGGCACATTTCATCCGGGCGGGGCGGATGGCGTTCCGGCGTTGCCGGACGGTGCGCCGGTCGGCACGCTGGTGCTGCTCGGTTTCGCGGGCCGCGCCGGCTGGCCCGCCTTCGCCGCCTCGCCGGAAGCCGCCGACGGCGCGCCCGACCCGCTCGACCGCTGGTCGCGCCGCGTGGTCACGCGGCTTGCGGAGGCGCTGGGCGGCGCCGCGCTGTTCCCGTTCGGCGGCCCGCCCTGGCTGCCGTTCCAGCGCTGGGCGCAGCGCGCGGAGCCAGTGTTCGCCTCGCCGCTCGGCCTGCTGATCCATCCCGTGTGGGGCCTGTGGCACAGCTATCGCGGCGCGCTGGCGCTGCGCGACCGGCTCGCCCTGCCGCCGCGGCCGGCGGCGGCGCATCCGTGCAACTCCTGCGCCGGTCGTCCGTGCCTGACCGCCTGCCCGGTCGGCGCGTTTTCCCTCTCCGGCTATGACGTCGCCGGCTGTGCCGTCCATATCGCGTCACCGGCCGGCGCCGCATGCATGGACCAGGGCTGTGCCGCCCGCCGCGCCTGCCCGGTCGGCGTCGAGCACCGCCATGACGAAGCCGCCGCCCGGTTCCACATGCGCGCCTTCCTGGCGGCGCGGTAATTCCGGCCCCCAGCTAAAGTTGGCCCGGATGGCGGAGAGGAAAGGAAAATTACCCGCAGACGGCGCAGATAAGACGGTCCAGCCACAGATAAATACAAAAATGAACAAGACCGCCACGCTGGCGTTCGCCAGGGCGATGGGATGCGATTTCCGCTATTTACGTCCAATCTGTGGATTTTCTTTCTAATCTGTGCAATCTGTGGATAAATATCTGACTTTGCTTCCCTCTTGCGCCCTGCGCCCGTGGCAAATCAGCCGTAGGGTGGGTTGCCCTTGCAACCCACCGCTTCGAGGCCCAGTGCGGCGCGCGGTGGGTTGCAAGGGCAACCCACCCTACGATCCTCGTCGGCGCCCACGCATGTCGATTTATCTTGCCCACCAACCGTCATTTATACTAACAATCGCGCATGTCATACACCCCACCCCCGCCCCGCACCGCAGCGGAGCAATTCATCACCATCGTCCGGTGCCTGAGCGCCGCCGTGGCGGCGATGACGGCGGGGAATCGGCTGCCGGCGCCGCTGATCAAACTGGTCGTGGACCGGCTCCGTGGCATCCAGCAGCGTTTTTTCGCCCTCGCCGCCCGGCTCCGCGACGGAACCCATGTCGTGCGGCAAGGCGCCGCCACCGCGAGCAAGCGCCCCGGCCAGCCGCCGCCGCAAAACTCCCTCCCCACCAGCTTCGGCTGGGTGCTGCCGCTGCTGCCGATACCGCAGGGGGGCGGGTTTCGCTCGCAGCTCGATTTCCTGCTCAATAACCCGGAGATGAGGGCACTGCTGGAAGCGGCGCCGGCGTCGCTGCGCCGGCCGGTGCGATCGCTGTGCCGGATGCTGGGTCTCGAACCCCCGCCCATCCTGGCACTGCCGCCGCGCCCCAAGCGGCCGGTGGACCCGGCCCGGCCGGCGGACCCGGCGCGGCCGCGTGCTCCGCGTCGGCGAGGTCCGCCCGCCCCGCCGCTGCGCTACACGCCGCCGGCGCCGCCCCCCTGCTCGCTGGCCCTGGAATACGACGGCCCGTACGGCCCGCTGCGAATCGTTTGGAGATGAGAGGCGGGGTAGGGGAAGCACGCCCATTTCGTTACGATATAGCAACATACTCAAGGCAGTCCTGCCGCGGCACCGGGGCCAGCCGTTCATTCGCCGTAGAGCGGGTGCAGCGGAATTGCGATCCCGATCTCCGGCAAGTCGAGGCGCCCGGCGGCCGTCTCGGCTCGCCACGCGCTCGAGCGGCGCAGCAACGTGGCGCCGGCCAGGCCGTCCTGTGGCAAGATGACGTAGGCCAGCAGCGAGCCGACCGCCGCGTACTCGTCCGGCTTCACCCGCAGGTCGGTCAGCATCGTGGACGGCG
This sequence comes from uncultured Solirubrobacterales bacterium, assembly GCA_963697635.1. Classification (GTDB taxonomy): domain Bacteria; phylum Pseudomonadota; class Alphaproteobacteria; order Acetobacterales; family Acetobacteraceae; genus CAJCJG01. Next base: position 53,991 of record CAVOOS010000008.1, read on the forward strand.
ACAGAACCTCGAACACGACGGTCGGCTCGACCGTGTCGGCCTCCGCCGCCGCCTCGCCGCGCAACACCAGGACATCAGGGGTGCGGATGCGGTTGGGAGCCGTCAGCACCTTGAGGTCGCCGCCGAACGCCTCGTAGCCGGCCGGCAGCAGGCGGCCCAGGGCTTCCATGATCCGCCGCACCAGCCTGGCGTGCCCGACCGTCCCGCCGGTCATCGGGACCGGCTGCGTGCCGTCGAACTCGAACCGCTGCGGCTGCTCCCGTTCCCACGCCAGGAAGTCCGCGAGCGACACGCCGGGCCGGACGATGACATTCATCTCTCACCTTCCAGACGCGAGAATGCCAGCATAGCGGGCCGGCCGTTCGGGTTGCCAGTTGTCCCTGCCCTACTCCGCCAGACCGCGCCGCAGGTGCCCGGCCAGGAACGGCAGCACATGGCGCCAATAGTCGTCCGGCGCAAAACGCTCCAGGTCGACATGCGCAGCGCCGGGGACCGCCCAGAACTGCTTGGGTTCGGGCGCTCGCGCGAACAACGCCTCCGCTTCGGCCAGCGGCGTGCGGTCGTCCACGGTTCCCGACATCACCAGCAGCGGCGCGGCAACTGCGCCGATCCGGTCGATCGGCCGCAACTCGGCGGGCGCGACGCCGAGCACCGGCGGCAGCAGGGTTTCGAAGGCCGGCACCAGGATCGGCACCAGCGTCGCCCCGATGCCAGGCCCGAGCACCGCCCGCAACCGATTGGCCAGCGCTGCGTCGATGTCCGGGTACACGGACTCGAGCACGAGGGCATCGACCCGCAACGGTGCCGGGCCCAGCAGCGCGGCGGCTCCGCCCAGCGAAACGCCGATGACGCCGATCCGGGAAGTCCGGAAAGCGGCGACAGACGTACTGCACCGCCGCCGCCGCATCCAGCGCCTCCAGCTTGCCGAAGGTGATGCGCCGGCCCGGGCTTTCGCCGTGCGCCTGGAAATCGAACAGCAGCACCGCAAAGCCCTGCGCGTGCAGTGCCTGCGCGCGCCGCACCATCGACAGGCGGTTGGCATGAACACCGTGCATCAACACGACCACGTCGCCGCCGGCTCCCTGCGCGGGAACGAACCACCCGGCCAGCAGCGAGCCCGAGGCCGACGGGATGCGCACGGTCTCCGCGCCCGGCAGGTCGGCAGGTGGCGCGCCGATCACCGCCGGCGACGGGGCCGACAGCCACAACCCGCCGGCCAGCACCGAGCCGCAGAAGCCGACGACCGCGAGCACGCCGAGCGCTGCCAGTCGGATCAGCCACCGCACCGGCCCGCCCTATTTGCTCAGAACGCGACCTTGTCGCCGCCCTTCAGCTCCAGGATCTCCCTCGCTTCCTCTGGCGTCGCGATCTCCAGGCCCAGCCCCTCGATGATCTGCCGCGCCTTCTTCACCTGCGCCGCATTGCTTTCCGCGAGCTTCCCCGCGCCGATCCACAGGCTGTCCTCCAGCCCCACGCGCACGTTGCCGCCCATCGCCGCCGCCATCGCCGCGATCGGCAACTGGTTGCGCCCGGCGCCCAGCACCGACCAGCGGTACTGCTTGCCGAACAGCCGATCGGCGGTGCGCTTCATGTGCATCACGTCCTCCGGGTGCGGCCCGATGCCGCCGAGGATGCCGAACACCGTCTGCACGAACAGCGGCGGCTTCACCAGGCCGCGCTCCAGGAAATGGTTCAGGTTGTACAGGTGCGAGGTGTCGTAGCATTCGAACTCGAACCGCGTGCCGGTGTCGCCCAGCGTCGTCAGCACGTACTCGATGTCCTTGAAGCTGTTGCGGAACACGATGTCGCGCGAGCCCTCCAGCGCCGGCTTCTCCCAGTCGTACTTGAACTCCTTGAAGCGGTTCAGCATCGGATAAAGACCAAAATTCATCGAGCCCATGTTGAGGCTCGCGACCTCCGGCTTGTACACGGCCGACGGCTTGACCCGCTCGGCCACCAGCATGCCCGGGCCGCCGCCGGTGGTCAGGTTCACCACGGCGCCAGTGCGCTGCTTGATCTGCGGCAGGAACCGCCCGAACGCTTCCGGCGTCTGGTCCGGCCGGCCGTCCTTCGGGTTGCGTGCGTGCAGATGCACGATCGCCGCGCCGGCCTCGGCCGCGCCCACCGCCGCGTCGGCGATTTCCTCGGGCGTCACCGGCAAGTACGGCGACATCGAGGGTGTGTGGATCGCGCCCGTCACGGCGCAGGTGATGATGACCTTGTTGCGAGCCATTTTTTTCCGTCCTTAAGAGCCAAGTTCCTTCGCGGCGCGCCGCTTGTGCGCCATCAGCGCCATCAGCCGCCGATCCCGCCACGCCTGCCGCTGCTTCAGATCCGCCTCCGGCAGCCGCTTGCGCCGGTCGCGCTCGACCCCTTCCAGCACCGGCCCCGCCCAGTCTACGCGGCGGACCATCGAGGGGTGCATGCGCTCGTACATCGGCTGGTAGCGCGCAACGTAGTCGCGCACGCCGCCGGGGGCGTTCAGGTCGATCGTCTCGAACGGCCCGATCACGCTCCACCGCAGCGCCAGCCCTTCGCGCAGCGCGATGTCGATGTCTTCGACGCCGGCAAACCCGTCCGCCACGAGGCGAAAAGCTTCTTCGAGCAGCGCACCCTGCAGCCGGTTCATCACGAACCCGTCAAGCTCGCGCTGCATCACGATCGGCGCGTGCCCGGCGCCGCGCAGGAACTCGGCGGTGCGCAGCAGCACCTCGCGGCTGGTCCACGGCGCCGGCACGATCTCGGCGGCCGGCAGCACATAGGGCGGGTTCAGCGGATGCACGACCAGGCAGCGCGCCCGGCCCGGCACGTCGGTGAAGGTCGAGGGCAGGATCGCCGACGTGGAACTCGCCAGCACCGCGTCCGCCGGCGCCACGCGATCCATCTCGGCGAAGATCTTCTGTTTGACTGCAACGTCCTCGAACGTGCTCTCCTGCACATGCACCGTGCCGGCCAGCGCATCGGCCAGCGTCGGCGCGGCGCGCATGCGGGCGCGCACCGTCGCCGGCGGATCGTCCAGCAGCCCGTTCGCGGAGAGGTCCGGCAGCAGTTCGTCGATATAGCTCAGCGCCGCCGCCGGCGCCTCCGGCTTGGCGTCCCACAACGCCACCTCGTGCCCGGCCCGGGCGTAGCTGATCGCCCAGGCGCGGCCCACGAATCCGGTGCCGACGATGCCGACGCGCGCCATCTGGTTCCCTCCCGCAATCCCGGCCGCCAGCGTGCGCCGACGGACGCGCGCTGCCAAGCCGGCCGGCCGACGTTGCGGCTGTAGGTAGTTTCCGAGGCTGGCAAATCGATCCGGTTCGGCCCAGGTGCAGTCGGTGCGGGAACGTACGTCGCCCGCCATGTATTGAGCAGACGTTTCCGGCGGTCGACAACCAAGGCAAAATATCATGATCAAAATATTGACGATGCTTGCGGTGTTGGTGGGCGTGTCGGCATGCCACGCAGGAGTTGGCGTCGGCGACACTGGTCAGCGCCCGACCTATGCGGTGACCAACTCATACCAGTCGGCACTTGCCCAGGCGTCGATCGGCACGGATCCTACGGCTGACGCATCGGTTCGCTGATAGCCGGCTTCGCGGTCGAGGACTCGCGCCACAGATCGACCCGGCCTTCGGTCGCGTAGCCGTCGATCTCGGCGAGTTCTTTGTCGGTGAAGGCGGCGCCGGTGACGGCCGCGAGGCTGTCATCAAGTTGCGCGACCGTGCGGGCGCCGATCAGTGCCGAGGTGACGCGCGGGTCGCGCAGCACCCAGGCAAGCGCCATCTGCGCCAGTGTCTGCCCGCGCCGCTCGGCCACTGCGTTCAGCGCGCGGATGCGCGCCAGGTTGTCCTCGCTCAGATTTTCCCTTTTGAACGAGCCGGCGCGGGCGGCGCGCGCATCCGTCGGCACGCCGCCGAGGTACTTGTTCGTCAGCAGCCCCTGCGCCAGCGGCGAGAAGGCGATGCAGCCGATGCCCAGTTCGCCAAGCGTGTCGAGCAGCCCGTTTTCCACCCAGCGGTTGAACATCGAGTAGGACGGCTGGTGGATCAGGCAGGGCGTGCCGAGCGATTTCAGGATCGCCGCCGCCTGCCGCGTCAGTTCCGGCGAATACGAGGAAATGCCGACATACAGCGCCTTGCCCTGCCGCACCGCGCGGTCGAGCGCCCCCATCGTCTCCTCGAGCGGCGCGCGCGGGTCGACGCGGTGCGAGTAGAAGATGTCGACGTACTCGAGCCCCATCCGCTTCAGGCTCTGGTCGAGGCTGGCGGTCAGGTATTTGCGGCTGCCGAAATTGCCGTACGGGCCGGGCCACATGTCGTAGCCGGCTTTTGTCGAAATGATCAGCTCGTCGCGGTAGGGCTTGAAGTCAGACGCCAGCACGCGCCCGAAATTCTCCTCCGCAGAGCCGTAAGGCGGGCCGTAGTTGTTGGCGAGGTCGAAGTGGGTCACGCCGCGGTCGAACGCCCGGCGCAGCACGGCGCGGCCGTTCTCGAACACGTCGGCGCCGCCGAAATTCTGCCAGAGGCCGAGCGAGATGGCCGGAAGATCAAGGCCGGAGCGGCCGCAGCGGCGATACGGCATCGGCCCGTAGCGATCGGCCGCGGCGATATATGGCGTTTGCATCGCTTTCCCCTGGTTACGCCAGCAAGGTGGCTTCGATCCGCGCGCGCGTCATCGGCAAATCGCGCATGCGGGCGCCGAGGGCGTGCGCGACTGCGTTGCCGATCGCGGCCGCTGTCGGCCCCATCGTCGCCTCGCCGACGCCGAGCGGCGGATGTTCGTCCCGCGCACCAACGAGATCCACGTCGATCTCCGGCACGTCGGAGAAGCGAAAAATCGGATAGTCCGCCCAGGTGACGGAGGCGACGCCGGGGCCACGCAGCAGAACCTGCTCCTTGAGCGTCATGCTCGCCGCCTGCACGATGCCGCCCTCGAGCTGGTTGCGCGCGCTATCCGGATTGACCGCAAGCCCGCAATCGGCGGCGCACCAGATTCTTTCCAGCCGCACCTCCTGCTCGACCGAAACCGCCGCAACGACAGCGGCGTAGGCGCTGCGGTTCTTGTAGCGTGCGAAACCGATGCCGATGCCCCGCCCGCTGCCCGCAGGCCCGTGCTTCTCCCATCCGGCCATTTCGGCAGCACGCGCGATCACCCGGCGCGCCCGTGCGTCGGCCAGCAGCGCGAGGCGATAAGCGACCGGATCCTGCCCGGCCGCCTCCGCCAGTTCGTCAAGAAAACACTCGGCGGCAAACACGTTGATCATGCCGCCGAGGCTGCGCAGCGCGCCGGTGCGCAGCACGCCGCGCTCGACCAGATGCAGGCGGATGAACGTGGGACCGACGTCGTAGAGCGAAATCGCGTTGCGCGTCGCGCCGCCGCCGAGCGCGGGCGGCACCTCGAACGCCGGCGGCATCGGCGGCGGGTCCGGCATCGCGAGGCGGCACAGCGGCGCGGCACCGCGCAGCACGTGGCTCGGGCTCCAGATGTCCGCCGACCATTGCGTCGGCCGGCCGGCGTCGAGCCCGGCCTCGAGCCGGACCGCCATCGGCGGGCTCGAGATGCTCGAACGCGAATTCGTCCTCGCGCGTCCACAGCACGCGCACCGGGCGGCCGGGGCGCGCCATCGCCAACACCACCGCGTCCGCCGCCGCATCCTCCTGCCCGGCCGCGCCATAGGCGCCGGCACCCGGAACGTGGCGGACATGAATGGCATCCGGCGCGAGCCCGGTCAGTTCGGCCAGCAGCGCGCGCAGCGGGACGGCGCCGCGCGTATGCGACCACACCGTCAGCTTTTCGTCGCGAAATTCCGCAAGCGCGCAGGACGGCCCGAGCGACCCGTGGCTGACATAGCCGCGCGTATAGGTCGCGGAGATGGCGGCGCGCAGCCGGCGGATGCGGCTCGCCGAGCAGGATTTCCGTGGACGGCGCCGAGAACAGCGCCGCCGCCTCGCCTTCGGACGGATCGAGGTTCGCCACGCCCTCCCAGCGCGGTTTGGCCGCGATCAGGTGCGACGCTGGCCGCCGTCTCGTCCTCGGCGAGCACGGCGGCAAAATTGCCGACCCGGAAAACCTCGGCGCCGAGGCGCGCCACGGCTGCCTCGTCCAGATGCGACCAGCACCGCGCCAGGACTGGGCTGGCGCAGCACGCGGGCGTGCAGCACGCCGGGCGGCAGCAGATCGTGCAGGAAGCCGCCGCCGAAGATCTTCGCCGGCAGGTCGCGGCGCGGCAGGTCTTTCCCGACCACGCACAATGCCGTCGTGGCTTTCGGGACAGCGGTTCCCGTCGCCTCGCGCGCCAGCGACACCAGCGGCGCCAGCGTCCACCACGTCTGGCCGCTCGCTTCGCCGGCGCGCAACACGGCGCCGTCGTCGACCGACAGATCGGTTGGAGAGCAATTCAGCCGCCGCGCCGCCTCGGCCAGCAACAGCGCGCGCACCTCGGCGCCCGCCTGCCGCACCGCACTGCCGGACATCTCCATCGACAGGCTGCTGGAGGTCGTGCCTTCGTCGGGCGCCAGTTCGGTATCGCCGGCAACGACGTCGATGCGAGCGGGAGAAACGTCCAGTTCGTCGGCGGCAATCTGCGCGAGCGCCGTGCCGATGCCCTGCCCGACCTCCACCTTGCCGACGCACAGCCGCACCCGCCCGGGCGGGAACGCGAGCCAGCGATCGAGCCGCGGCGTGTCCTTGAGGCTGCCAGGCAGAGCGCTCATGCCGATGCTTGCCGCATGATGCGTCCGGCGCGCTGCACCGCGCGGATCATCCGGTTGTGCGCGCCGCAGCGACACAGATGCGGATCGAGCGCCGCCGCCACCTCCGCCCGCGACGGCTCCGGATTTTTTGCGAGTAGCGCCGCCGCGGCGAGCAGGATCCCGGAGAGACAGTAACCGCACTGCCCTGCCTGCTCCTGCAGAAACGCGACCTGCAGCGGATGCGGTGCGTCGGGCGTGCCGAGCCCTTCGATGGTGGTCACGTGCTTGCCGGCGACTGTCGACAACGGCCGGGTGCACGAATACGCCGGCGCGCCGTCGATCAGCACCACGCACGCTCCGCACTGCTCCGACCCGCAGCCGTAATGGGCGCCGGTCAGCCCCAGCCGGTTGCGCAGCACGTCGAGCAACGGCTTTTCCCCCGATGCCTCCTCGGCCGGCATACCGTTGACGGTGAATGAAACCATCAGCGCGGGTGAAAAAAGCGATCCGCGATCAGGCAGACGATCTCGAACATCACCACCATCGCGTTCATCGCCGTGATCTGGTTGGGCGAATCCTTGGTCGGCATCAGGCACACCACGTCGCCGCCGACGATGTTGCAGCCGCGCAAGCCTTGCAGCATGCGCACCGCCTCGCCCACGCGGATGCCGGCATAGCCCGGCTCCAGGTTCGACACGCCCGGCGCGTCCACGGGATCGAGCGCATCCATGTCGAACGTGATGTACACGGGCGCCTCGCCGATCCGCTCGCGCACCGCGGAGATCACGGCCTTCGTGCCGATCTCCTCGATCTCGTCCATGCCGATGATGCGATAGCCAAGGTCCTCCGACGAAGCGCGGCTGCCCGGCGTGCCGACGTTGGGGCGAATGCCGATCTGGGTGGAGCGATGCGCGTCCACGTGTCCCTCCGCCACCGTATAGCTCGCCCAGTGCGCGGCGGAGCGGCGGCTGCCGAGCCAGTGCGGCAGATGGTGATAGGCGTCGGTGTGACTGTCGAAGTGGACCAATGCCACGGGCATCCCGCCGCTGAGCCGCGAGCCCGGCCCGGCCAGCGCCTTCAGCATCGGGCCGGTAACGGAGTGGTCGCCGCCCATCGCCACGACGCGCGTGCCGGCATCGTCGAAGCGTTTTGCGAAGGCCTCAATGTGCTGGACGGAAACATCGTTGACCATCGCCTCCGGCAGCGGCACGTCGCCGGCGTCGTTGATGCGGCAGACATCCCACGGCGTGAACCCGAACCGCCCGTGGCCGCGCCGATACAGCGCGGAAACGTGGCGCACCGCGCGCGGCCCGAGATGCTGGTCGCGCTCCGTGGAGCCGTTGCCGGAGGAATGTGGAATGCCGATCAACGCGATGTCGGCGGCGGCGGGGTCTTCGTTCCACGGGCAGCGGAAAAACGTGGGAATGCCCCACCAGTACCAGCGCGCCATGTCCTGCCGCGCCGCGTCCCAGTCGATGCCGCTCACGCCTCCGGCTCCTTCGTGCGGTCCAGCAGCACGTCCAGCATCTGCTCGGTGCGGGTCAGAAAATTGCGGGTGACCGTGTAGTGCTCGGTCTCGCGATACGGCACCGCGCGCGGCGGCCCGTCGTCCATCAGGTAGATCGTCGCGAGCGGATACGCCATCAGGATCGGCGAGTGCGTCGCGATCAGGAACTGGCAGCCGTCAGCCACCAGTTCATGCAGCCGCGACAAAAAAGAAAGCTGGCGCGACGGCGAGAGCGCGGCTTCCGGTTCGTCGAACACGTAGAACCCGTCGCCGCGCATCCGGTGCATGAAGAACGCGAAGAACGATTCCCCGTGCGACTGTTCGTGCAGGGAGCGGCCGCCGTACGAGTTGACCACGCCCAGCGCATCGACCTGGGTTGCGAGATTGAAGAAGCTTTCGGCGCGGAAGAAAAAGCCGTCGCCGGCGCGATGCATGCCGCGCGTCAGCCGCAGGCTGTCGCTGAGATTGGAATGCGAGGCGCGCGTCGAGAACGTGAAATTCCGGCTGCCGCCTTCGGGGTTCAGCTCCCATGCAACGGCGATCGCCTCCAGCAGCGTGGACTTGCCGCAGCCGTTCTCGCCGACGAAGAACGTGACCGGCTGGTCGAACTCCAGAGATTCCAGTCCGCCGATCGCCGGGATGTTGAACGGGTACTCGCGCGACGCCGCCGCCTTGCCGTGCAGCAGCGTGATCTGCCGAAGGAAGTTTCGCGACTTCCAGGCGGGGGTCGAACTCCCACTCAAGGCCGCACCACTCCGTCCACGGCCCGCGCCAGCCCCGGCGCACCGCCGCGGCGGTAGATCAGCAGCGTGGCGACCAAACCGGAGAAGCCCGCGGCGGCCATCCACAGCCCCGGCGCCGCCCGGTTGTCCGTCTCTTGGATCAGCCATGTGGAGACCAGCGGCGTGAACCCGCCGAACAGCGCCGTCGCCAATGCATAGGCGAGCGAGAACCCCGCGGTGCGCACTGCCGCCGGCACGATCTCGGTCAGCGCCACCACCATCGCGCCGTTGTAGCTGCCGTACAGGAACGACAGCCACAGCAGCACCATCAGCATGTTGCCGAACGTCGGATGCCGCGACCAGCCACGCCAGCGCCGGATACGCGGTCAGCAGCGTCAGCGCCGAGAACACCAGCAGGACCGGCCGCGCCCGACCCGGTCCGACAACGCGCCCATCACCGGCAGCCAGATGAAGTTCGACAGCCCGACGCAGAACGTCACGACCAGGCTGTCGGTGGTCGAGAGCTGCAGCACGCTCTTGCCGAACGTCGGCGTGTAGACGGTGATCGCGTAGAACGAGACCGTCGTCATCACCACCAGCAGCATGCCCAGCAGCACGATCCGCCAGTTCTGGCCGCATCGAGGCGAAGATCTCCTGACGTCGTCGGCCGATGCTTGCGCGCCAGGAACTCCTCGGTTTCCTCCAGCGAGCGGCGGATGTAGAACAGGAACGGCACGATCAGGCAGCCGATGACGAACGGGATGCGCCAGCCCCAGTCCGCCGATCTCGGCCGGCGTCAGCACTCGGTGCTCAGCACGATAGCCGAGCGACCGCCGCGACCATGATCGCCACCTGCTGGCTGGCCGACTGCCAGGCGACGTAGAACCCCTTGTTGCCGGGCGTCGCCATCTCCGACAGGTAGACCGACACGCCGCCGAGTTCGACGCCGGCGGAAAACCCCTGCAGCAGCCGCCCGATCAGCACCAGCAGCGGCGCCAGCAGGCCGATCGTCGCGTAGCCCGGCACGAACGCGATCAGCAGCGTGCCGCATGGCCATGATCGCCGAGCGTGACGATCAGGCCCTTGCCGCCGGCCGATGCGGTCGACATAGGCGCCGAGGAAGATCGCGCCGAGCGGGCGCATCAGGAAGCCGGCGCCGAACGTCATGAACGTCAGCATCAGGCTGGCGAACTCGCTGCCGCGCCGGGAAGAACGCGCTGGGAGATGTAGGTGGCGTAGAAGCCGAACAGGAAGAAGTCGAACATCTCCAGGAAATTGCCGCTGGTCACGCGGATCACGGTTTTGACTTTGGAGCTTCCCGGCGCCGGTTCGGTCATGTCCGTCTCCTACGCGTGCGGCGGCGCCCATCCGTCCGGCGTGTCGTGGTCCGGGTGCTGGAAATTCTTCAGCGTGCGCAGCCACTCCGCCGGATTGGCGCCGCCGGTCGGCTCCTGCGGCACGTTCTCCAGCGCCGGCATCCACGGCACCCGGCTTTCGATCCCCACTTCCGCGACCGGCCGCACCCGCTCCGGATGGTCGAGCGTGCCGACCGCGACGTCGATGTCCGCCTTGTGGACATAACGGAACGTCAGCGACGTGCCGCACGCCGGACAGAAATGCCGCTCCGCCGCGCTGGAACTGCGGAAGGTCGGCGGATTGCCCCGCGTCCACGCGAATTTGTCGAGCGGCACCGCCGAATACGCTGCGAAAGGCTGGCCGACCGCCTTCTGGCACATCCGGCAGTGGCACAGGCTCGTCCGCGCGGGCTGCACGTAGAGCGCGTAGCGCACCGCGCCGCACTGGCAGCCGCCCGACAACACCGCTTCCATAGTCGCCTCCCCTCGCCGCTCCGCCCGGTTCCCGCTATGACGCGGCGCGACCGCAGGAGCAAGCCGTGCCCGATTCCGCCGAGACAGAATTGCGCCGCCTGCTCGACGTGATGGCCACGCTGCGCGACCCCGCGACCGGCTGCCCGTGGGACAAGCTGCAAAAATTCGAGACGATCGCGCCATACACCATCGAGGAAGCATACGAAGTCGCCGACGCCATCGCCCGCCGCGACTATTCGGCGTTGCCTGACGAACTCGGCGACCTGCTGTTCCAGGTCGTCTACCACGCGCAAATGGCGGCCGAGAAGGAAAACTGTTTTATTTGCCGACGTGGCGGCCGCCATCGCCGACAAGATGGTGCGCCGGCATCCACACGTGTTCGGCGAGGCCGCCGCGCGCGACGCCGCCGCGCAAACCCAGGCGTGGGAGGAGCAGAAGCGCGCCGAACGCTCCGCGCGCGCAGAAACCGGCACGCTCGCCGGCATTCCCGTCGGCCTGCCCGCGCTGACGCGCGCCGAAAAACTGACCAAACGCGCCGCCCGCGTCGGCTTCGACTGGCCGGATGCCGCCGCCGTGCTGGAAAAACTCGACGAAGAGCTTGCCGAGCTGCGCGCCGAATTGCCGGCAGCCGACCCCGCGCGCCTCGCCGACGAAGTCGGCGACCTGCTTTTTGTCCTTGCCAACCTCGCGCGAAAACTGAGCCTCGACCCGGAGGAGTGCCTGCGCGGCGCCAACCGCAAGTTTTCCCGGCGTTTCGGCGTGGTGGAAGCAACGCTGGCCGCCGAGGGCCGGACGCCCGCCGAGGCGACGCTGGCCGAGATGGAAGCGGCCTGGCAGGCGGCGAAGGCGCGCGAACGCGGCGAGGGCTGACGCCCGGCCCTCGCGCGCGGCGTTCACAACAATGTCGCCGAGTTGGTGGTCATTCACGCGACAATAGTTAACTTGTCACTGGGCGCCGGCCGGCAGATTTGCTAGCCTGTCTGGCGCCGCAGTCCGCGAACAATGACGCCGAGTGAGGCACCCGGGGCGCAGAGAACCGCCGCCGTACAATGTCCGGCGCTCCGGGTATCGACCAGGTCTTCGCTTCGAGATCCGTTCACCCAACGAGGGAGGTCATCGTGAGCAACATTCCAGCGCGCATCGCAGTCCCGGCCATCGGCTGCGCCATTCTGTTCGGATTTGCCTTACCGGCGCAGGCGCAGCCCATTGCTCTGGCCTCGGGCAGCGACGCCTACGCCCTCAGCGCCAGCTTCAGCCATTCCGGAATGAGCACCGAGATTGCCCCGGTCGACGAGGCCCAGGGCGCGCTGCCGCCCCCCTACAACGTCACGAAATCGCTCGCGGCGTTCAACCAGACGATCGCCATTCCGCCGCTGATCCCCGCCACCGGCCCGCTGCCGCCCGTGGCCGCGAGCTTCACCGCGAACGCGACCGGCCTCAAATCCAACGCCGCCTCCAAGGGCATCGAGCTCGACTTCGTCTCGACGACCGGCAAATCCTCGGTCGCGACGGCCAATCTGACCATCACCAACACGGTCCCGCCCGGCAGCGCGCTGCCGATCCTGCTGTATCTCGGCGTGACCGCCAGCAAGGTCGTCACCTCGGCCGACTATACGCAGACCTTCCCACAGACCGTAACCGTCACGGGCGCCGCGAGCTTCGGCTCGCTCTCGATCAGCGGCAGCCTGCTGAACGGCCAGACCGTGACGTATTCCGGCTCGGCGCCGCCCAATACGGTGCTGTACAAGAGCCCGGTTGCCAGCACGAACGAGATCCCGGCGGTCACCATCACCGCCAACGCAGAGACCAAGGTCGGCATCATCAGCTGCGGCCCGAATTGCGTGTTCACCCCCACGCGGATCAACGTCGCGGGGCTCAGCGTCAATCTCTACAACGCGATGATCAACGGCTTCCCGGTAACGGGCACGATCGTGCTGGGCAGCGCCGCGGCGCAGTAGCTCCGGCTTGTTTCCCTTTCCGCCCTTGCGGGCGGAAAGGGCTGCCTCAGCCCCGATGCCGCAGCGCATCGACGAGCAGCGCGAACGCCGGCGTCGGCTGGCGTCGGCTCGGGTAGTACAGGTGATAACCGGGAAACGGCGGGCACCAGTCGGCCAGCACCCGGACCAGCCTGCCGTCGGCAAGCTGTGCCTGCACCCGGTCTTCGGGCACGTACGCGAGACCGAACCCCGCCGTCGCCGCCCGGAGCGTCAGTGCGGCCCCGCTGAACACGAGCTGGCCTTCCACTCGTACGCGAAGCTCACGCCGGCCCTTTTCGAACTCCCACGCGTACAGCCCGCCCAGGGTCGGCAAACGCAGGTTGATGCAGTCGTGCGCGGTCAAGTCCTGCGGCGTCCGGGGCCGCGGCCGTTTGGCGAAGTAACCAGGTGCGCCGACCACCGCCATGCGCATGTCCGGCCCGATGCGCACCGCGACCATGTCCCTGGCCACCTGCTCGCCCGTGCGCACGCCCGCATCGTAGCGCTCGGCGACGATATCGGTCAGCGCATCGTCGATCGCGATCTCCACCTTGATGTCGGGGTAGTCGGGCAGGAACTTTTCCAGGGCAGGCCACAGCACCGAATTGGCGGCGTGCTCGGCCGCCGTGACCCGGATCGTGCCGGAGGGCTTTTCGCGCAGCTCGCTCAGTGCCGCCAGCTCGGCATCGATCCGATCGAAGGACGGACCCGCGGTGCGCAGCAGCCGCTCCCCCGCCTCGGTCGGCGCGACGCTGCGGGTCGTGCGCGTGAGCAGCCGCAGCCCGAGCCGCGTTTCCAGCCCTCGGATCGTGTGGCTCAACGCCGACTGGGACACGCCCAGCTTTGCCGCGGCCCTGGTGAAACTCCGCTCGCGCGCGACGGCAAGGAAGGCGAGCAGGTCGTTGATGGTGTCGCGTGCCATTCATGAACTCGGATCATAAGTCCATGCGGCCTCTACCATCTAATCGCTGATCGCCGCGCCCACCATGTGCACGCCAGACGCTCGGCAACCGTGGGAGAATCGGCGATGGACATCAAACGGGCAGGTTCACGGCCCTCCGGCAAAGGATCGGCGGACTATTTCACCGGCGCCGTGCGCATCGATCCGCAGTTCGAGGCGACCCCGCCGGGGCGCGTAGTGGGCGCCAGCGTCACCTTCGAGCCCGGCGCGCGCACCGCGTGGCATACGCATCCGCTCGGCCAGACGCTGATCGTCACCGCCGGCTGCGGCTGGGTGCAGCGGGCGGGCGAGCCGGTGGAAGCAATTCGGCCAGGCGACGTGGTCTGGATCCCGCCGGGCGAGAAGCACTGGCACGGCGCCACCGCGACCACGGGCATGACCCACTTCGCCATCCAGGAAAAGCTGGACGGCAAGACCGTCGACTGGATGGAAAAGGTCAGCGACGAACAATACCGCGCCTGATCGGGCGCGAACTGCGGATCACAGGAGAACAGACGTGCAAACGCGAAAGCTCGGCAAGAGCAATCTGGAAGTCTCGGCGATCGGGCTCGGCTGCATGGGCATGAGCTTCAGCTACGGCCCGGCCAAAGACCGGCAGGAGATGATCGCATTGATCCGCTCGGCCGTGGAACTTGGCGTCACGTTCTTCGACACGGCCGAGGTCTACGGTCCCTTCACCAACGAGGAACTGGTGGGCGAGGCGCTCGCGCCGGTGCGCAGCCGGGTGGTGATCGCCACCAAGTTCGGGTTCGACTGCAAGCCGGGCGACGCACCGGGTGCGGCCGGCCTGAACAGCCGGCCGGCGCACATCAAGGAGGTCGCGGAAGCCTCGCTGAAGCGCCTCAGGACGGACGTTATCGACCTGTTCTATCAGCACCGGGTCGACCCGGACGTGCCGATCGAGGACGTCGCCGGCGCGGTGAAGGATCTGATCCGGGCCGGCAAAGTGCGGCACTTCGGCCTCTCCGAAGCCGGCGTGCCGACGATCCGTCGCGCCCACGCGGTGCAGCCGGTCACGGCGCTGCAGAGCGAATACTCGCTGTGGTGGCGCAAGCCGGAAGCCGAGGTGCTGCCGGCGCTCGAGGAACTCGGAATCGGCCTGGTGCCCTACAGCCCGCTGGGCAAGGGTTTTTTGACCGGCAAGGTGGACCCGACCACCGAATTCGGCAGTTCGGACTTCCGCAGCATCCTGCCGCGGTTCACGAAGGAGGCGCGGACGGCGAACCAGGGCATGGTCGACCTGCTCGGCACGATCGCGAAACGCAAGCACGCGACGCCGGCCCGGATCGCGCTGGCCTGGCTGCTCGCGCGGAAGCCGTGGATCGTGCCGATTCCCGGCACCACCAAGCTGGGTCGGCTGGAGGAGAATATCGGCGCGGTCGCGGTCGAACTCACGCCGGACGATCTTCGCGAGATCGAGAGCGCAGCCTCGAAGATCGCGGTGCAGGGAGATCGCTACCCCGAGCGGCTGGAGCGACTGACCGGCCGCTGACGCGGCGAGATCGTCGGGTCGGTTGCGAAAGCCATCCGACCCGCCGACGATGCGGCTGCAACCTGGTGTTGGCCTCCGACCCTTAGGGCAGGTCGCACCGTCGATGCGTTTTGCTGGATATCATTGCGCCGTAACGCCAAGTGAGCTAAGCGGTCGGCTGGGGCGGTTCCGCTGCCGTTGCGGTCGCAGGCTGATGTCCTGCAGGACGAGATACCCCTCGCACGAAGGAGTTCGGCATGAACAGGAAACTAATCATCGGGTTGGCGATGGTGTCGCTGTTGGCCCTCGCGCCGCTCCTCACCGCCTGCCACACGATCCAGGGCGCCGGCCAGGATATCAAGGCGACCGGACAAACCATTGACAATGCAGCGCAGAAGGCCACGCCGTAACGCCCTGTCGAGCGTCGGCCGCTACGATCCGCCTCGACGACCGCGACTGGCTACAAGCCTGACGCGAAGGTGAGGGCGGCCCGGCCACGCGGGGCGCTGCGGGAGGATGGCTTTTCGCGCGAGGCGCAGGCAGCCGGCCGCAAAACCTATTCCTCGAACAGCGCCTCCTTCAACGCCACGTAGCTCGGGTAGTCGGGAGTGCAGATCAGGCCGCCGACGGTGCGGGTCGGCACGTACGGCGTGCCGTCAAAACGGGCGGAGTAGCCGCCGGCTTCCTGGTGCAGCAGCCAGCCGGGCGCGTGGTCCCACGGCATCAGCCGGTTGAACAGCATGAAATGGCAGTGCCCGCCCGCCAGCATCCGGTACTGGTGCGCCGCACAGCGCAGGTCGAACGTCGAGGCGACCTTGGTCTGGTTCCGCGCGACGGTGGCCCGCTGCTCGCGCGGCAGATAGCGCCAGCCGACCGAGCCGGTCATCTGCGGGACTTCCACGGGCGCTGCCACGCGCAGGTCGCGCCGCTTGCCGCCGACCAATTCCACCCACGCCCCCTCGCCGCGCAGCGCCACCGCGCTGTCGTCGCCGATCGGGTCGTGGATCACCGCCGCCACGATCTCGCCATTCACGATCGCCGCGGCCATCACGCCGAACAGCGGCAGGCCCGCGGCGAAGTTCTGCGTGCCGTCCACCGGGTCGACCACGAACGCGAGCTCCGCCCCGTCGAGCCGGCCGAGCAGCCCCGGATTGCTCGACGCCGCCTCCTCGCCGACCACGACGCAGCCCGGGAACACGTGAAGCAGCCCGGTGGTGATCATCCGCTCCGCCGCCTCGTCCGCCTCGGTCACCAGATCGAGCGGGCCGGTCTTGTAGCGGATGTCGCCGGGGTCCAGGCGCTGGAAGCGCGGCAGGATCTCCTTGCGCGCCGCGGTGCGCAGCAGCAGCACCAGCTCCTGGGTCTGCCGCACCGAGAAAACCGTCATGCGCGCTCCTTGCGGGAATGCGCCGGCCGTGCGTCCGGCCGCGTCACGCGGCGGCACATCCGGCCGGCTTGAACACGCGCTCGGTCGAGGCCGGGAAGCGCTGCAGCTTGGCCGCCGGCCGCACCGGCCGGCGCACCAGCTCGCCGCCGCAGTTCGGGCAGACGCCGCGAAGTTTCTGCTCCGCACAGTCCGCGCAGAACGTACATTCGAACGAGCAGATCATCGCGTCGGCCGCACCAGGCGGCAGGTCGCGGTCGCAACACTCGCAACTCGGCTTCAGCAGCAGCATCGGCGGGCGTCCCCGGTGGCCGGAGTTGCATCATGCCATCGCCGAGGCCCGCGGGCCTAGCGGCGTTCCGCCCCCGCGCGCTCAAACCGCGCGCGATCGGCCGGCAGCAGCCGCACGCGCACCCGGATCGCGGCGTCGCCGTCCTGCCGGTCGATCACCTCGCCGTGCTGATACAGCCACGCGAGCCGCGCCCCGTCCTCGGGCGGCAGGTCGTAGTCGGCGACCTCCATGCCCGCGCCGATGCGCACGTCGATTGCGGCCAGCAGGTCCGGGATGCCCTCGCCGGTCACCGCGGACACGGCGACCGCACCCGGCCGCGCCGGCACCGCGGCGACGCCGCCAAGCAGGTCGGCCTTGTTCAGCACCTCGACGGCGCGGGCCGGCCAGTTCTCGTCGAGCATGCCGTCGCCGACCATGTCGGCCAGCACCGCCAGCACATCGCCGCGCTGCGCCGCCGTGTCCGGGTGCGAGATGTCGCGCACGTGCAGAATCACGTCGGCCTCGGCAACCTCCTCCAGCGTCGCGCGGAAGGCGGCGACCAGCTCGGTCGGCAGTTCGCTGATGAAGCCCACCGTGTCCGACAGGATCGCGCGCCGGCCGGAGGGCAGCCGGATGCCGCGCATGGTCGGGTCGAGCGTTGCGAACAGCTGGTCCTTGGCGACCACCTCGGCGCCGGTGATGGCGTTGAACAGCGTCGATTTGCCGGCGTTGGTGTAGCCGACCAGGCGCGACCACCGGGAACGGCACGCGGCTGCGCGCGGTGCGGTGCAGCTGGCGGGTGCGCCGCACCTGCTCCAGCTCCTTCTTGAGCCGCACGATGCGGTCGCCGATCAGCCGCCGGTCGGCCTCGATCTGGGTCTCGCCGGGGCCGCCGAGGAAGCCGAAACCGCCGCGCTGCCGCTCGAGGTGGGTCCAGGATCGCACCAGCCGGCTGCGCTGGTACTCCAGGTGCGCCAGCTCGACCTGCAGCGTGCCTTCGCGGGTCCGGGCGCGCTCGCCGAAGATGTCGAGAATCAGCCCGGTGCGGTCGATGACCTTGCAGTTCCAGGCCTTTTCCAGGTTGCGCTGCTGCACCGGGGAAAGCTGCGCGTCCACCACGACGACCGCGACCGACTGCTCGGCCAGCGCCGTGCCCTGCGTCGCCACCTGGCCCTCGCCCAGCAGCGTCGCGGGCTTGGCGCGCAGCGGCAGGATCGCGGTGTGCACCACCACGAGCCCGATCGAGGCGGTGAGCCCGACGGCTTCGGCCAGCCGCGCCTCGGCAGCGCGGGTCGCGTCGCTGCCGTGAGCAGGCTTTTCCCACGGCAGGATGACCGCCGCGCGCATTGGCCCGGCGCCGCCGGACGCGTTGCGGTCCTGCTGGCCGACCGGCCCGGTCGCGGCGTCAGTCGCCGCCGGCAGCGGACGTCTCCCGCGGGGCGATGGTCAGCGTCGTGGAGGAGCCTTCCGGCTTGCTGCCGTCGAACAGCTGGATCGGTGCGCCCGGCATCACCGTGCTGATCGCGTGCTTGTAGACGAGCTGGGTGTGCCCGTCGCGCCGCAGCAGCACGGAAAAGTTGTCGAACCAGGTGATGATGCCCTGGAGCTTGACGCCGTTCACCAGGAATACGGTGACCGGGGTCTTGTTCTTGCGCACATGATTCAGGAACACGTCCTGAACGTTTTGCGACTTCTCGTTTGCCACGAGGAGATCCTTCTTTCTTGTCCTTGTTGTCGAGCCGCCCCGGCAGTTCGCCCCTCGATACGCTGCCCTCGATTCGCTGGCAGCGCCGACCGGAGCCATTTCCAGGTTGGTAGCCCTCCGCCCCCATGCAAGCTCACGACACCGTGTCGCCGGGACGGCAGTTGAACGAGCAGCCTAACAGACAAGCCGCCGCTCCGACCACTGGCATCTGCATGGCAGGTTCCTTGCGCAGGCGGGGCGCCCCTGGCCGGGCGCCGGCCGCGCCGGCTAGTGTCGGCCGATGCAGTGGGGCCCCGTCGGATTCGTGCTGTTCGCCGCGGCCATGCTGCCGGTGCAGGCCGCCTGCACCGCGGCGATCAACCGGGCGCTCGGCCATCCGATCGCGACGATCCTGATCAGCATGTTCGTCAGCATCATCTCGGTCGGCGGCATCGGGCTGGTGACCGGCCGGCTCGCCGACATCCCGGTGTGGCGGTTCGGCACGGTGCCGTGGTGGGCCTGGGCGGCCGGGCTCGGCGGCGCGTTCTACGTCGGCAGCCAGCCGTACGTGATCCCGCGCCTCGGCGCCGCGCTGTTCACCAGCCTCGCGGTGACCGGGCAGGTGGCGATGGCGATGACGCTCGACCATTTCGGCGCGCTGAACCTGCCGCCGCACCCCGCCTCGCCGCTGCGCGTGCTGGGCGCGGTGCTGATCGTCGCCGGCATGGCGCTGGTGGCGCGGTTCTGAGCGAACGTTCGAAAGGGCGCCGATATCGCGAAAAATCCGGCATCAACTCGCCAGCGCGCTGTTCCGCAAATCCGTGATCAGCATGCAGCCGGGCGCGTGGGTGATGCAGAAGCTCGGCCGCGCCGCCGCGATCACCGCCTGCGGGGTCACGCCGCAGGCCCAGAACACCGGCAATTCGCCGTCATGCACCGGCACCGCGTCGCCGTAGTCGGGCGCGCCAAGATCGCGAATGCCGATCGCCTCCGGCCGCCCGATATGCACGGGCGCCCCATGCACCGAGGGAAAGCGCGAGGTGATCTGGATCGCGCGGATCGCCGCCGCCGGGCGGAACGGGCGCATCGACACCACCAGCGGCCCGGCAAACCGCCCGGCCGGCACGCAGGCGATGCTCGTGCGGTACATCGGCACGTTGCAGCCGAGTGCGAGATGGCGCACCTCTAGCCCATCCTCGACCAGCGCCGCCTCGAACGAGAACGAGCAACCGATCGCGAAGCTCACGAGGTCGTCGCGCCAGACGTCGAAAACGTCGGTGGGCTCCGCAACCAGCTCGCCGTCGCGCCAGACCCGGTAGCGCGGCACGTCGCTGCGGATGTCGAGATCGGCGCCGAGCGTGGGAAACTGTGCTCGGCCGGGATCCGTCACCGCGAGCACCGGGCAGGGTTTCGGGTTGGCCTGGGCGAAGCGCAGAAAATCATGCGCGAGGTCGGCCGGCAGCACGACCAGGTTGGCTTGCACAAAGCCGGGCGCGAGGCCGGCGGTTGGCCCGACATGGCGCCCCCCGCGAATGCGCAGGCGCTCGGCCTGCCCTGCGGCTTCACTCATGCGCTGCCCCCGCGTGTCGATCACCCATTTTAGCACCTGCGCGACGATCGGCGCGCCCGCCCCTCGCCGCTGGGTCGGCGCCGCGGTAAACTCGGCGGATGGATCGTCGCTCATTCCTCACCGGCGCCACTGCGCTTGCGGCCTTTGCGCTGCTGCGCGGCCGCGCCACGGTGCTGCTGGCAGCCACGCCCGATCGCGAGGTCGCGGTCGGCAACACCTTCTTTTCCATCTCCGACAGCCGCTTCGCCGACAGCACCAACAACTCGCTGAACTCGCGCAAACTCTGCTTCGCGCCGACGGGCAGCGGCATCGGCGCGCTGGAACTCGCCTATCTCGGCTTCGGCTTCGACCACACCGAAGCCGATCTGCCGGGCGGCTACACGGTCAGCGCCTCGGTCGAATATCCGCTCGGCAGCACGCCCCGCCGCGTGCTGTTCGGCGGGCAGCCAACGGTCGCCGTGCCGCCCGGCGCGGTGATGCGGCGCAGCGATCCGCTGCCGGTCTCGATCCCGGCCGGTGCGCGCTTCGCGGTCAAGACGCATGCGACGTGGCAGGCGCCGCCGTTCTGGCTCAGCATCTGGAGCGCCAGCCACCTGATCGGCGAATGGACCGCCCGCGGCATCGACGTGCCGGACCACACGCTCGACAACGAGACGCTGCGCACGACCAACGGCGTCGAGGGCTTCGGCCCGATCGTCTATGGCACGCTCGAGCGGCCGACGCCGGTCGTCGGCATGGTCGGCGACAGCCTCGGCGTCATCACCGGCGACTGGCCGGACCCCAGCATCGGCCACAACGGCTGGGGCCGGGCGATGCGCGGGGTGCTGCCGTTCATCAACCTGAGCAAAGGCGCCGGCAACTTCCACGGATATTTCCGGCGCGAGACCGGCCGCACCATGATCCTGCACGATGCGGTGACGCACGTGATCATGGAACTCGGCGGCAACGACCTGTTCGGCGGCGCCCCGGTCGAGGTCGTGAGCAATGACCTGCAGACCGCGACGGCGCCGTTCCTCGGCGCCGGCGTGCATTGCTTCGCCGTGACCTTCACGCCGCGCAGCCATTCGACCGACGGGTGGATCAGCACGCAGAACCAGCGGCTCCTCACCCCCCAGTCCGAGCCGGCGCGGCGCGCCTACAACGATTGGCTGCGGACGCATTGGCGCGGGCTCGGCCTCGCCGGCGTCTTCGACATCGCCCACGCACTCGACCCGCACGACAGCGGGCTGTGGTCGTTCGACGAGGGGACGGCGGCCGCGCCGCGCAACGCCGCCGCCGGGTTCGCAACGGTGGCCGGCGGGCGCGTCAACGAGGTGGCGACCGCGCATTACAACAACGGTGTCAGCGCCGGCGAAGGCTACCAGCCGGGCAGCCGCCTCGCTTGTGTGGTGCAGACCTACCCGGGCACGCCCGGCGGCGGGGCGGCGGTGCACGCGGAGATCGGCGCCGGCGGGCAAGTGGACCGCTTCGTCGTCGATGCGCCCGGCGCGGGCTACTCGTACCCGCCGATGGTCGGGCTGCCGGGCCCGTGGACCCGCGACGGCGGGCACCCGAACGCGCGCGGCTTCAACGAGATGATCGTCCGCGCCGGCATCGGCCCGCAGGCATTCGCGCTGTAGGCGGACGACGGGCAACCCCGGCGCGACACAATTCTCGCGGCGGCCCTCAGCCCCGGTCCTCGGAGCCGATGCCGAGCTGTTTCAGCTTGCGGTGCAGCGCACTGCGCTCCATGCCGACGAAGCCGGCGGTGCGGCTGATGTTGCCGCCGAAGCGCAGCAGCTGCGCTTGCAGATACTGCGTCTCGAACATGTCGCGCGCCTCGCGCAGCGGCAGCGACATGATGTCGGCCGACGGGTCGGCGTTGAACAGCGCCGGCCCCGCGGCACTGACCTCGGGCGGCAGCATGTCGGCGCGGATCGGGTCGGCGCTGGTGCCCGGCGCCATGATCAGCAGCCAGTCCATCAGGTTGCGCAACTGCCGCACGTTGCCGGGCCATTCGTAGGCCTGCAGCGCCGTGACCGCATCGGTCGACAGCTCGCGCGACGGCATGCCCGCCGTCTCCGCCGAGCGTTGCAGGAACGACTGCGCGAGCAGCGGAATGTCCTCCCGCCGCTCCTTCAGCGCCGGCACCCGCAACGGCACCACGGCGAGCCGATAGAACAGGTCCTCGCGGAATTTTCCGGCCGCGATCTCGCCCTGCAGATCCTTGTTGGTGGTGGAGAGCACGCGGACGTCGACCTTGACGCGCGCCGAGCCGCCGAGCCGCTCGAACGTCTGGTCCTGCAACGCCCGCACGATCTTGCCCTGCGTCTCCAGCGGCATGTCGGAGACCTCGTCGAGCAGCAGCGTGCCGCCGTGCGCGCGTTCCAGCACGCCGGCGCGGCGCGGCTGCACGCCAGGGTCGGGGCCACCCTCGATGCCGAACAGCTCCTCCTCGAACCGCGCCGGGTTGAGGATGGCGCAGTTCATCGCCACGAACGGCCCGTCGGCGCGGCGGGAGCGCGCGTGGATCATGCGCGCGACGACCTCCTTGCCCGACCCGGCCGGACCCTGCACCAGCACGCGCGAGCCGGTCGGCGCCACCTTCTCGACCTGGGCGCGCAACTGGCCGATCACGTGGCTCTCGCCGGTGAGCTCGGTCTCCGCGCCGGCGCGCAACCGCAGCTCGGCGTTCTCCCGCGCCATCGCCGCCGCTTCCAGCGCCCGCCGCACCACCAGCAACAGCCGGTCGGCCTGGAACGGCTTCTCGATGAAGTCGTAGGCGCCGTGCTGGATCGCCGCGACCGCAGTTTCGATGTTGCCGTGGCCGGAGATCATCACCGCCGGCACCTGCGGCTCCTCCCGGTGCAGCACCTTCAGGATCGCCAGCCCGTCGAGCCGGGAGCCTTGCAGCCACACGTCGAGGATCACCAGCGACGGCCGGCGCACGCGGAACGCCGCGATCGCGGCCTCGGCGTCGGCGGCGAGCCGGGTCTCGTATCCCTCGTCGCGCAGCAGCCCCTCCACCAGCAGGCGGATGTCGGGCTCGTCGTCGACGATCAGGATGTCATGCGCCATCGTTCGCCCTTACCGGCAGGAACAGCGTGGCCACCGTTCCCGACCCTTCCCAGTCCGCCCTCCCCGGCCGGTCCTCCAGCACCAGCCGTCCCCCGTGGTCCTCCATGATCTTCTTGACGATGGCAAGACCAAGGCCGGTGCCTTTCGGCTTGTGGGTCACATAAGGCTCGGTCAAGCGTGTGCGATCCTGCTGTGGCAGCCCGACCCCGTCATCCGCGACGGCGATCGCGACCTCCGCCTCGCCCGCGACCAGCGACACCTCGATCCGCCGGGCGTCCGGGCGCATCGCAACGGCGTCCGCCGCGTTCTGCAGCAGATTGGTCAGCGCCTGGCCGATCAGCCGCCGGTCGCACGGCACCAGCGGCCCGCTGTCCGGCAGGCAGGAGACATAGTCGATCTCCGGGTGCGCCGTGCGCGGCAGCACCATCGCCTCGCGCACGACCCGGGAGAGATCCTCCGGCTTGATCACCGGCTGCGGCATCCGCGCAAACGCGGAAAATTCGTCCACCATCCGTCCGATATCGCCGACATGGCGGACGATGGTATCGGCGCACGCCGAAAACGTCTCCGGGTCCGAAGTGATCTCCTTGGCAAATCGCCGTTTCAGCCGCTCTGCCGAGAGCTGGATCGGCGTCAACGGGTTCTTGATCTCGTGGGCGATCCGGCGGGCGACGTCGGCCCAGGCGGCCTTGCGCTGGGCGGACTGCAGTTCGGTGATGTCGTCGAAGGTCGCGACGAAGCCGAAACTGGCCGTGGCGGCGTCGCCGCGCGAGGGCAATCGGTCGGCGCCGATCCGCACCAGCAGCGTGCGCCGGCGCGCGGGCGGCCCCAATTGCAGCTCCGCCGTATGCGCCCGGTCCGGCGCCGCCCGCGCCTGCGCCACCAGATCGGCGAACTCCGGCACCGCGTCCGCCAGCTTCTGGCCGATCGCGGCGAGCATGTCGACGCCCAGCAACTGGTTCGCCGCGCGGTTCGGCAGCTCGATCCGCCCCGCCTCGTCGAGCCCGATCACGCCCGCCGACACGCCCGACAGCACCGTCTCGGTGAAGCGGCGCCGGGTGTCGATCTGGCTGTAGGCGTCCATCAGCTCGGCGCGCTGCGCGGCCAACTGGCCGGTCATCCGGTTGAACGCGCGCGACAGCCCGGCCACCTCGTCGCCGCTCGCCACCTCCGGCACCCGCACCGCGAGGTCGCCGGCGCGCACCCGCTCGGCGGCCAGGATCAGCCGGCCGATCGGCCGTGCGATCTGGTTTGCCAAAACCAGGCCGATCAGTACAGCGGCAAGCAGGACAAGCAGCGCCACCAGCGCAAAGATCAGCGCCAGCGTCACCTCCAGCCCGAACCGGTTCTTGTCGAGCCGGTTGTATTCGGCGACCGCCGTCTCGGTGATCTTCATGTGGTCGAGGATCTGCGGATCGACCGGCCGGCCGATCAGCAGCATCAGGGTCGGCGTGCTGTCGAGCTGCACCACCGCCTGCACGCGCGTCGAATCGTCGTTGCCGAGCACCACGACGTCGCCGCCCTGCGCTTGTTCGGTCGCCGACCACGGCGGCAGCGTGGCGCCGAAGCCCGCCAGCAGCCCCGCCGAAACCACCACCTGCTGCTTCAGCGGGTCGTAGATCACGGCTTCGGTCAGCCCGCGCAGCGCCGTCTGCGTCGCCAGCACTTCGCCGAACGCATTCGGGTCGTTGGCCAGCAGGCTGCCGGCGCGCGCGAGGTCGGTGGCCATGCCGAGCGCGTCGGCGCGGATGTTGTTGCGGTGCTCCTCCAGGTAGCCGCGGCTGACCTGCAGGCTCTCCTGCAGCGCCGTGCGCACCCGGTCGTTGAACCAGGACTGGATGCCGAGGTCGAAGAAGAAGGTCGCGAACACCGCGACCACGATCGCGGGCGTGACCGCCACGACCGAGAACAGCAGCACCAGCCGCACGTGCAGCCGCGAACCCGCCGAGCCGCGCCGCCGCTCCACCCACACGCGGGTGAGCCGCCCGGCCAGCACCGAGCCGAGCGCCAGCAGCACGATCAGGTTGGCGAGCACCAGCGTGTAGGCGACGTGCGGATGCACCCCGAGCGGCCCGCCACCGGCCAGCACGACGAAGGTGACGATGCCCAGCACCAGCGCGAACGCCGCCAGCACGAGCGTCACCAGCTTGCCGAGCGCCACGTCGACGAACCGGCGCAGCGTGGTCGGCCGCGGCCGCTTGCCGGTCGAACTGGCGGTGTCGGCCGCGAGGCCGCGGCGCAGGAACGGCGCGTTCATGGAAGTGGCAATCTCGAGATGGCGTTCAACCTCCACACAGCCTACGCCAAATCCCGCCGCGGCTCAGCGTCGGGGTGGGAATAGCCAATTCCTTCCACCCGGCCGTTATCCCCCGTCTTCAACCCGGGGTTCCATGCGGCGTCCGCGCCGTGGCTTGCCGGGCCAGGCCCGGCAATGACGAAAGCGGATCGGTTATTCTGCATCGGTCGCTCAGGCGATGCCGCGTACCACCGGTATTTCGAGGTCACGGATCTTCTTGCGCAGCGTGTTGCGGTTCAGCCCGAGCATCGCCGCCGCCTTGATCTGGTTGCCGCGCGTCGCCGCAAGCGTCATCTGGATCAGCGGCCGCTCCACCTCCGCCAGCACGCGGTCGTAGATGTCGGAGGGCGCCATGCCGTCGCGATGGGCGGCCAGGAACTGCTTGATGTGGCGTTCCACCGCGCGCGCCAGCGGTTCGTTGCCGCCGCCGCCGGCGCCGGCCTCGGCGGGTGCGGTCTCCTGCATCGGCGGCTCCGCCTCGGCCAGCTCCGCACGGATGGTCGCGGCGCCGATCACCTCGTCCGGGCACAGCGCGGCGAGCCGGCGCATCACGTTCTCCAGCTCGCGCACATTGCCCGGCCAGCGGTAGCCGCGCAGCGCCTCGACCGCCGGCTGGTCCAGCGTCTTGCCGGGCAGCCCGTCGGCCCGCGCCCGCTCCAGAAAGTGGCGGGCCAGATCGGAAATATCCTCGGCGCGCTCGCGCAGCGGCGGCAGCCGGATCGGCACCACGTTGAGCCGGTAGAACAGATCCTCGCGGAACAGCCCCTGCCGGATCGACTGGCGCAGGTCGCGGTGCGTCGCCGCGATGATGCGCACGTTCGCCTTGATCGGCTGGCGCCCGCCGACGGTTGTGAATTCGCCCTCCTGCAGCACCCGCAGCAGCCGGGTCTGCGCTTCGGGCGGCATGTCGCCGATCTCGTCGAGGAACAGCGTGCCGCCGGTCGCCTGTTCGAAGCGGCCCTGGTTGCGGTTGGTGGCGCCGGTGAAGGCGCCGCGCTCGTGGCCGAACAGCTCGCTCTCGATCAGCTCGCGCGGGATCGCCGCCATGTTGATCGCGACGAACGGGCCGCCGCGCCGCCGCCCATAGTCATGCAGGGCGCGCGCGACCAGTTCCTTGCCGGTGCCGCTCTCGCCGTTGATCATCACCGTGAGGTCGGCGGTGGTGAGGCGTGCGATGGTGCGGTAGATCTCCTGCATCGCCGGGCTGCGGCCGATCAGCGGCAGCCGCTCGTCGCCGTCGCGCGGCGCCACCGGCAGCGCCGCGGCCTCCGGCGCCGGCGCCTGCAACGCCCGCGCGACCACGGCCAGCAGTTCCTGGAGATCGAACGGCTTGGGCAGATACTCGAAGGCGCCGCGCTGGGCCGCCTTCACCGCCGTCATCAGCGTCGACTGCGCGCTCATCACCACTACGCGCAGATCGGGGCGGATGCGCTTGATGCGGGGGATCAGGTCGAGCCCGTTCTCGTCCGGCATCACCACGTCGGTGATCACGAGGTCGCCCTCGCCCTCCTCCACCCAGCGCCACAAGGTCGCGGCGTTGGAGGTGGTGCGGACCTGGTAGCCCGAGCGCCCGAGCGCCTGGGTCAGCACCGTCCGGATGGAACGGTCGTCGTCGGCGACCAGTACGGTCGGCAATGTCATGGCTCAGATGCTTTCGGCGTCATCGTGCACCACCGGCAGGTGCAAGCGGAATTCCGTGCGGCCGGGCCGGCTGTCGACCTCGATGAGCCCACCGTGGTCGGCGATGATCTTGGCCACCAAGGCAAGCCCGAGCCCGCTGCCGGAGGGCTTCGAGCTGACGAACGGATCGAACAGGTTCGCCCGCAGATCCTCGGGGATGCCCGGCCCGTTGTCGCGCACCGCGACCAGCAGCGGCAGATGCAGCCGCTGGTCGCTGCCCGGCACCGCCAGCCGCACGCCATGCTGGAAGCCGGTGATCAGCGTGATCTCGCCGTTGCCGATGCCGGCGTCGGTGATCGCCTCGGCGGCGTTCTTCACCAGATTCAGCGCCACCTGCACCAGCTGGTCGCGGTTGCCGCTGACCGGCGGCAGCGATGGGTCGTAGACTTCGTGGATGCGCAGATGCGCGGCGAACCCGCTGTGCGCGAGCCGGCGGACATGCTCCAGCACGCGATGGATGTTGACCGGGCTGCGCTCGATCGGCTTTTCGCCAAAAATCTCCATCCGATCGACCAGTGCGCGAATGCGGTCGGCCTCGTCGCGGATCAGTTCCGCGAGTTCCCGGTCCGCCTCGCCGACGCTCGCCTCCAGCAACTGCGCGGCGCCGCGGATACCGGAGAGCGGGTTCTTGACCTCATGCGCGAGGATCGCCGCCATGCCGGTGACGCTGCGGGCGGCGCCGCGGAACGCCAGTTGCCGGTCGAGCGCACGCGCCGCGGACGCATCCTGCAGCACCAGCACGACCGATCCCGGCTCCTCCGGCAGCGGCGAGCCCTGCACGGTGATGCCGGATTTGTGCAGCCGCGGGCTGTCCAGCGTGAGGTCGTGGTCGCTGATGCTGGCCTCGCTCTCGCGCACCTGCGCGATCAGCAGGAAGATCGGGTTGTCCCCGGGAATGATGTCGCCGAGCGTGTGGAGCGCAAGCTGCACCATCGACAGGCCGAGGAACTGCTCGGCGGCGTGATTGGCGAAGCGGAATTTGTTGTCCTTGTCGAGCAGCAGCACCGGCACCGGCAGCGCCGACAGCAGCGCCGCGTAGTCGGGCGGCCGCGGCAGGCTGCGGCCCACCACCGCCAGCACGCCGCGGGCGAGCGCGTTGCTCATGGCGCGTCCTGCATGGCCTGTTCGAAGCTCCAGGGGCTCTCGGACGGGAAAATCAACAGATCGAGGTCGGTCTCGATCGCCGCCCTGCGTCGCGCGAAGCTATAAGCCGACGCCATCAGTTCCAGAATCCCGCTCTTGAGGCTCGGGCTGTCCGAAAGGCGTTCCGCAACGGCATCGCGGGCGAGCTCTATCCGCAATTCCCAGGAACTGCAGCGCGCGCCCGACTGGAATCGCCACCTTAGCAGCCGCAGCAACAACACTTCCAACCGACGGCGAAATTCGCGCCGTTCCGTGCGTCCCAGCGCCTCGATTTCCTCGACGATATTTTCGATGTCGGCGCGCGCAAAATCGCCGGCGCGGAGCAATGCCACCTGCGTATTGATCCATGCATAGAAATCGCGCTCGTACAGGTCGCTCATGCCGCCTCCGCCAGCGCCACGTCGCGTGCGACGGTGCGTGAAATCCCGGCTGCGATCAGCGGGTCGTAAAAAACGTCGATCAGCCGCAGCACCGCCGCCACCTCGGGCAGCCGGGTCACGGTGGCGCGGAACTCGGCCGATCCCGGCAGCCCGCGCGAGTACCAGGAGACGTGCTTGCGGGCCAGCCGCAGCCCGGCCTCGGAGCCGAAATGCGCCAGCATCCCCCGGTAATGCTCCAGCAGGATTTTTTTCTGGGTCGCCAGCGAAGGATCCGGCAGCCGCGTCGCCGGTGCGCAAAAAATGGGCGACCTGGGCAGGGAACCAGGGCCGGCCGTAGCAGCCGCGCCCGAGCATCACGCCGTCAGCGCCGGAGCGCCGCATCGCCTCGGCCGCGTCGTCCTCGGTGACGATATCGCCATTCGCGATCACAGGGATCTGCACCGCGCCCTTCACCTGCCGAATGAAGTCCCAGTCGGCCGCGCCGGTGTAGAACTGCTGGCGCGTGCGGCCATGCACCGTGACCATGCGGATGCCGCTCTCCTGCGCGATCCGCGCCATCCGCGGCGCGTTCAGGCTGGCGTGGTCCCAGCCCATGCGCATCTTCAGCGTCACCGGCACAGGCACGGCGTCCACCGTCGCCTCCAGGATGCGCGCCGCCGCCGCCTCGTCGCGCATCAGCGCGCTGCCGGCCATCTGCCCGACCGCGACCTTCTTGACCGGGCAGCCGAAATTGATGTCGATGATGTCGGCGCCGCGCCCGACCGCGATCCGCGCGGCCTCCGCCATCGCCGCCGGCTCGCAGCCGGCGAGCTGGATCGAGGACGGTTTGCCGTCGAGCTCCGCCATCCGCAGCGTGGTGCGGTTCTCCCGCACCATCGCCCAGGAGGCGATCATCTCCGACACCACCAGCCCCGCGCCAAGCTCGCGCGCGACGCGGCGGAACGGCAGGTCGGTGACGCCCGACATCGGCGCCAGGATGACCGGCGTGTCGATCCGCACCCCGCCCAGCTCGATCGCGCGCAACGGCATGTGCGTCGGTTCAGCAATGTTGCCCATGATTTGGGCAAGCTAGAGCGACATGGGTTGACGCGCAACTCGGCGGCGGCAAGTTTGTGGCGGCAATGTCACAGCCCCCCGCATTCCCCGGCACGCCGAAGGTCGCCGCGCTGCTGATGGCGGCCGGCAGCGGCAGCCGGTTCGGCGCCGACCGCCCCAAGCAGTTCTTTTCAGTCGCCGGCAAGCCGGTGCTGCGCCATGCCGCCGAGCGCCTGCTTGCCGAGGTCGATTTTCTTCTTCCTGTCGGCGAGGCGGGACCGATCGCCGAAGCGCTGGCCGGATTGCCGCATCTGCCGCCGGTCAACGGGGGCGGGACGCGACAGGAGAGCGTGCGGCGCGGACTCGAAGCGTTGGCGCCGCATCGTCCCGAAATTGTCATGGTCCACGATGGCTGCCGTCCGTTCATCCCGCCCGGCACCGTTCCGGCCCTGCTCGCCGCGCTGCGTACGCACGACGGCGCGATCCCGGCGGTGCCGGTGGCCGACACGCTCAAGCGCGCGCACGCCGACGGCCGCATCGCCGAGACGGTGCCGCGCGCCGGGCTGTACCGCGCGCAGACGCCGCAGGCGTTCCGGTTTGCCGTGCTGCTCGGCCTGCACCTCTCGGCCCCCGACGGCGCCACCGACGATGCCGCGATCCTCGAGCATGCGGGCCACCCGGTCGCGCTGGTCCCCGGCCACGAGGACAACATCAAGATGACGTTCCCCGACGATGCCGCGCGGCTGGAGCGCATCCTGGCGCCCGTGCTGCTGCCTCGCGTCGGCACCGGGTTCGACGTGCATGTGCTCGAAGCGGGGCGGCGCCTCGTGCTGTGCGGCGTCGAGGTGGCGCACGACAAGGGCCTTGCCGGCCATTCCGACGCGGACGTGGGCATCCACGCGCTGTGCGATGCGATCTACGGCGCGCTGGCGGAAGGCGACATCGGCCGCCATTTTCCTCCGACCGAAGCGACCTGGAAGGACGCGGATTCCTCCCGGTTCCTGGCCCACGCGGCCGGCAGAATCGCCGCCCGCGGCGGAGTTCTGGCGAACGCCGACGTCACGCTGATCTGCGAACGCCCGAAGATCACCCCGCACGCGCCACGCATGATTTTTCGACTTGCCGAAATCCTCGGCGTCGACCCCGGCCGGATTTCGGTGAAGGCGACGACCACCGAGCGCCTCGGCTTCACCGGGCGGATGGAGGGGATTGCCGCACAGGCCGTGGCGACGGTGCTGATAACGGGGTGAGCGATCTGGCGCGACATGCGAACGCCAGCCCCAACACGGCTAATCGAGCCAGCGGAAGCGCTCGAGGTTGAAGCGGTTCCTGTCGTCGAACTCGACGCCTTCCTTTTCCAGCAGGCGCTGCTGGAAGGCGTCGCTGCCATTGCGGGACAGGGTGTAGGACACCTCGCCCTTGGCGTTCACGACGCGATGCCAGGGAATTTGCTAGCCGGGTCGAGGTGCTGGAGCACGTAGCCCACAAGGCGGGCGCGTCCCGGCAGGCCGGCCATCGCGGCGACCTGGCCGTAGGTCGCAACCCACCCCTTGGGGATGCGGCGAATGACGGCGCAAATCGCCGCGACGGCGTCATCGCCTGGGCGGAGCAGTCCGGAACAGCTTGCGCTTCGGCGGCATCGGCAGCGTTCGTCACCGCCGATCACCGCCTGGTCGTCCGAGCGAGCGTCAGCCCGGATCGCCGACCCTTGTAGGCGGGCGGAACATTCGCTCCGCCCGGCCGCATTCGCTTGGCGTTTCCGCCGCGGTCGCGCAACATCGCAGAAAAGATCGCGAGGAAAACGCCATGCTGCGCAGAACGCTGCTCGCATCCGTTGCCGCCGCCGTGTTCCCACGCGTTGCGCGCGCGGAGACAGCGCCGCTGCGCATCGGCGTGCTCAACGACATGTCCGGCGTCTATGCCGACTACCAGGGCATCGGCTCGGTGGTCGCGGCACAACTCGCGGTCGAGGATTTCGGTCCGACCGTCGCCGGGCAACGGATCGAAATCCTCAGCGGCGACCACCAGAACCAGCCCGACATCGGTGCCGCCATCGCCCGGCGCTGGTTCGACACCGAAGGCGTCGCCATGATCCTCGACGTGCCCAATTCTGCCGTGGCGCTCGCGGTGGCCGAAATTACGCGGCAGAAGAACAAGCTGTTCATCGGCTCCGGCGCCGGCACCGACGCGCTCACCGGCGCCAAATGTTCGCCCAACACCATTCACTGGACCTACGACACCTGGGAGGTCGGCCATGCGCTCGCGCGCGCGGTGCTGGCGCGCGGCGGCAGAAAATGGTTCTTCATCACCGCCGACTACGCGTTCGGCCACGTGCTGGAGGCCAACATGGCGGAAGAAGTGCGCGCCGGCGGCGGCGAGGTGCTCGGCGCCGCACGCCACCCGCTCGGTGCCACCGATTTCGCAAGTTTCCTGGTGCAGGCCCAAAGCTCCGGCGCCGACGTGCTCGGCCTCGCCAACGCCGGCGGCGACATGTCCAACACGCTGAAGCAGGCGGCCGAGTTCGGCCTTTCCGGCAAGCTGACGATCGCCGGCCCGGTGGTGAACATCAACAACATCGCGGCCGTCGGGCTCGACGTCTGCCAGGGCCTGCTCGCGGTCACGCCGTTCTACTGGGACATGACGCCGGCGACGCGTGCGTTCGCATCCCGCTTCGCCGCGCGTCACCCGCAGGGCAACATGCCCAACGACATGCAGGCCGGCTGCTGTGCGGCGACGCTTGCCTACCTCAAGGCGGTGGCGGCGCTGGGCCGTGCGGACGACGGCGCCGCGGTCGCCGCGGACATGAAGAAGTCGCCCGCCGAAGACGCGCTGTTCGGCAAAAGCGACATCCGTGCCGACGGGCGGGTGACGCATCCGGTCTATCTGATGCAGGCCAGGCGCCCCGCCGACAGCCACGCCAAATGGGACGTTTTTGCCCTGCTCGACACGATCCCGCCGGAGCGCGCGTTCCGCCCGCTCGCCGACGGCAAGTGCCCGCTCGTGAAGGCGTGATCGGCCGCCTGTGCTACGCTGCCACCCATCGTCCGGAGGAGCGGAAAAATGCCTCAGTTGCTGTTGCGCGACGTCGATTTCGCCCTGATCCGGCTGCTCAGGCAGCGCGCCGCGAAGGCCGGCCGCTCGCCCGACGAGGAGCATCGCGCGATCCTGGAACAGGCCCTTCGCGGCGAAGCTCGGCCGACGGGTGTCGCCGGCATGAAGCACATGTTGCAGGCACTCGGGATCGACGGCGCCGGCGAAGCGCCACGTCCCCGCCCGGTGGCGCACGACCCGGAAACCTGACCATTGCGCGGGCCGCCCTGGTCGCTGCCGGGCCGACCGCCTACATCGGCGCTCATCAACGGAGGCCGGTGATCATGCGCGCGCGTCGCTCCCTTCTGGTGTTCGGCTGCCTGCTGGCGCTGGCCGGCTGCGTGCCGCCGCCGCCTCCCCCGCCGACCTTCATCGGCCCGCCGCCGAACCCCAATCCGCCGGTGCCGCCGCCGCTGACCGAGGTGCGGCCGCTGCCGCCGGTCTCCGAAGCCCAGATGGTCTGGCGCATGGGCGACTGGGAATGGACCGGCGCCGGCTACGTCTGGCAGCCCGGTGCCTGGGAGTTGCTGGACGGCCACTCCAACCAGTATCTGATCGGCCACTGGGTAGCCAACGGCACGACGTGGACATGGGAGCGCGGCCACTTCCTGTGATACGCTGCCCGGCAGCACAGGAGGTGCCGTCATGAACCGATCCCTTCCCGTCGTCGCGGCGTTGGCAATGGCGGTCGGCGTGGCCGCGTGCGTGGTCGAGCCGGTCAACCCGTATCCCGCGCCGCCCCCGCTGCAAGCCGAAGTGGTCCCGGCGGCGCCGCCCGGGCAGTTCTGGGAGCCCGGGCACTGGCATTGGAACGGCGGCGCCTATGTCTGGATCCCCGGCCACTACATCGTGCGCGCGGCCGGCGTGACGCATTGGGAGCACGGCCACTGGGCCAACCGCGGCGGCACCTGGGTGTGGATACCCGGCCATTGGGTGTAGCCAGGGCGACCCGGCGCGCGGCGGAGCCAGCCGCATGACCCGCATCGAGACCGTCTTCCTGTTCGACCTCGACGGCACGCTGGTCGACAGCGTCTACCAGCACGTGCTGTCCTGGCAGGACGCTCTGGATGCTGTGGGCATCCCGCTCTCGGTCTGGCGCATCCACCGGCGCATCGGCATGAGCGGCGGGCTGTTCACCAATATGCTGCTGCGTGAGACCGGGATCGAGGCGAGCCCGGAGCTGCTCGAGCGGCTGCGCCACGGTCACGCCGACGCCTACAAACACCGCGCCGACAAGGTGCGGCCGCTGCCCGGCGCCAGGGAACTGCTGACCACGCTCACGGCCAACGGCATCCCCTGGGCGATCGCCACCAGCGGGCGGATCGAGACCGCCGGGCCGGTGATCGAGAAGCTCGGCGTCGACATGACCGGCGTGCCGGTGGTGACGCGCGACCAGGTGAAATACGCCAAACCCGACCCCGACCTGTTCCTCGCCGCCGCGCATCGGCTCGGCGCGCCGATCGAGCATTCGGTGGTCGTCGGCGATGCGATCTGGGACATGCTGGCCGCCCGCCGCTGCCGCGCGCTCGGCGTCGGCCTGCTCTCCGGCGGCTACGGCGAGGACGAGCTGATCCGCGGCGGCGCCGCGCGGGTGTACGAGGACCCGGCCGACCTGCTGAAGCATCTGGACGAGGTGGGCGGGCGGCGGTGAGCGCGAACGTCAAGGAGCCGATGACGCTGGAAGCGTTCCTCGACTGGGAGCGCAGGCAAGACATTCGCTACGAGTTCGACGGCAGCGGTCCGCTGGCGATGACCGGCGGCACGATCGGGCATTCCCGGATTGCCACGAACATCGTCGAGGCGGTGGGACGTCGGCTGCGCGGCGGGCCATGCCAGGCGTTTCGGGGCGACGTGAAGATCATCGTGAATGGACGGGTGCGATACCCGGACACGGTCGTGACCTGCTCGCCGGTCCCCAACGACGCCGATGTGGTGCCCGAGCCCGTCGTGGTGTTCGAAGTGCTCTCACGCAGCACCGCCGGCGTCGACCGGATCGTCAAGCACGCCGAATACGAGGCGACGCCCTCGATCCGGCGCTATGTGATGCTCGAGGACGCGGCGATCGCGGCGACGGTGTTTTCGCGTGATCGCACCGAGTGGCGCGGACGCCTGGCTCGCGCCGATGCCGTGCTGGCGTTTCCCGAACTGGCAATCGAAGTGCCGCTGCGGGAGTTCTACGAAGGCTTG
Source organism: uncultured Solirubrobacterales bacterium (assembly GCA_963697635.1). Classification (GTDB taxonomy): domain Bacteria; phylum Pseudomonadota; class Alphaproteobacteria; order Acetobacterales; family Acetobacteraceae; genus CAJCJG01. The sequence goes on from CAVOOS010000008.1 coordinate 88,911, forward strand.
GACATTCCGGCGGAGATGCTGGAGGAGGAGCCGTAGGCAACACGAACACGGGCGAGCCTGTCGCCAAGCGGGAACGGTCGCCGGCGCTACGCCTTGAATGTAATCAGCGTGCCGCCGTGGTGGTCGCTGCCGACCTTGAAATTCTCGGGCGTATAGCTGCCGGAAAAGTCCAGGTCCGCCACCGTCTGGCCCGCATCCGTCAGCGTCAGCGCACCGTCGCCGAACACGTGCGCGGTTTGCACCGTGTCGGGCAGGTCGATTTTGTCGAGCCCGCCGAAGCCGCCGATCTGGCCCATGAAGCCGAGCGGCGCCGACAATTGCAGCAGGCCGCTGCCGGCCTCGAACTGCACGGTCTGCCCGCTGCCCGCCCCCGCCAGCAGCTTCAGCGTGCCGGTTGCCGCTATCTCCAGCGTGCCGACGCCACCGACGCTGTCCGAGATCGACGTCACCCCGCCACGCGCATCGATCGTGCCGGCATTGGTCACGCTGTCGAGGAACGTCGCGCCGCCCGTGCCGGCCTGCGCCAATCCCGCATTCATGAACGCCAGATCGACGGTCCCGACCAGCGTCCACCTCGCCCCCTGGTCTTCGACCAACGAAGAAAACCCGGTGAATTGGGTTCCGAGGCCGCTGAGCGTGGCGGGCTTGGTCCCGGCCAGTTCGAGCACGTCGTCCGCCGCCGGATCGCCGACGACCGCGCCGTTGAACACCGCGCCGGGCTCGATGACGACGGTTCCGGGCGCGCCCCCGCCCAGCGTGACGGCATCGGCCACCTGACCCGCCTCGCCGGCGCCGGCCGAGATCGTGCCGGCATTGGTCAGCGTGCCGCCGTCGAGATACACCCCGGCCGCACCCGCGCCGACGTAGTCGCCCGTGGTGCCGGCGGCGCTGCCGCCGATGATCGTGCCGGAGTTGAACACCGAGCCGTCCACGGCATCGACGCCGACCGCCGCGATGCCCTCTGCGCTGGAGGGGCCGATGTTTGCGCCGGCGCCGCCGCCCGTGATCACGCCCTCGTTCGCAAGCACACCGCCCTCGAGGGAGATGCCGGCGCCGCCGGTGCCGATCGCGTAAAGCGGCTCCCCGAGGCCGCCGCCGCCGCTGCCGCCGGTGATCGTGCCGGTGTTGGCGATCGTCCCGTCGGCCATCGTGACGCCGTCGCCGGCATTGCCGCCGTTGGCGTCCCTGCCGCCGTCGCCGCCGGCGATCGTGCCGCTGTTGGCCAGCGCGCCGCCCTGCAGGTCGGCGCCGGTGCCGCCGCTGCCGCCGAAGATGCCGATGAAGCCCGCGTCGCTGGCGCCGCCGGCACCGCCCAGGATCGTGCCGCTGTTGCTCAGCTTGGCGTTTCCCAGGTAGACGCCGACGCCGCCGTTGCCGCCCGTGCGCCCGCCGCCGCCACCGCCCGCGGCACCCGCGATCGTGCCGCGGTTGGTCAGCGTCCCGCCGCTGCCAATGGCGACTTCGGCGCCGCCGTTGCCGCTGATCGGATACGCGGTCCCGCCGGCACCTTGGCCACCATCGATCGTTGCGGTGTTGATGACGTCGGCCTGGGCGAAATCCATGCCGTCGCCGCCCGCACCGGCCTGGCCCAGCCCCTGGCCGCCTAGGATCAGGCCGGCGTTGCTGAACGTGCCGGTGCCGGCTGCGCCTGCCCCGCCTTGGCCGCCGCTGCCGCTGATGTTGCTGCTGTCGCCGCCCTGGCCGCCCATGATCGTGCCGGAGTTCGCCACCATGCCGCCGGACAGTTCGAGGCCAGCGCCGCCGGTCGCGGTGCCCTGGCCGCCCGCGATCAAGCCGGAGTTCGTCAGCGCGCCGCCGAGCAACTCCACCCCGGTGCCGCCCGTCGCGACTCCCTGGCCGCCGACGATGGTGCCTTCGTTGATCAGATGGCCGCCCACGACGTCGGCGCCGATGCCGGCGCCGCTCGGCGTCGCGACGTCGCTGTTGCCGCCGGCGATCGACCCGGTGTTGGTCAGCACCCCCCTCGAAAGCAGCACGCCGAGGCCGCCGTCGCCGCCCGAGCCGCCGAGGATCGCGGCGCTGTTGGTGATACTGACGTGCCGCGCGTCGATGCCGTCGCCGCCGCCTGCACCGCCCTGGATCAGCCCGCCGTTGCTCAGTGCGCCGCTGCCGATGTCGACGCCGCTGCCACCGCTCCCCCTGGACGGCTTCGAGGCGACATCGGCGCCGCCGACGATCGTGCCGGTATTGGTCAGCGTGCCGTCGCGCAGTACCGCCGCCGCGCCACCGTGGCCGCCCTTCCGGCCGGAGCCGCCGCCGTCGATCGAGGCGCTGTTGGTCAGATCTCCGCCGGACGCGAAATCAACGCCGACGCCGCCGGTGCCGCGGCCGTGCCCGAAATCTCCCCCGGCGATCACACCATCGTTCAAGAGGCTGACCCCGGCCGCCGCCCCGAACACGGCGGTCGCCCCGGCCAGCGTCGGCTCGACCGATCCGCTGGAGGTGATCGTCAATGGGCTGGCATAGCCGCCACCGCCAAGCGTGACGGTCTGCCTGATCTGGCGGGAAATGGTGCTGCCGGCCATGCGAACGTTCCGTGTCCAGACTTCGACAACCGCAACCCGGAGCGCCGCCGAACTCAAGGGTGGTCGCAACCGCCCTTGCTATGCCGCAGTGGCGGCCGGTCAGGTGATCGAGAACATCCACGCGCCGACCAGCGAGGCGGCGACCGGAGCCGCGATCGCGATTGCGAGCGCCCACAGGCCGGGCCGCGGCAGCCGGGGCGTTTCGCCGGGAATGGCCGCAAGGATCCTCGCGCGGAGCGCCGTCGCGCTCGCATCGGCAACCGCACCGGCCGCTGCGGCCGCTTCACGCCGGTGCGTGCCGCGATCCGACCGCGGGCCGAACACAACCTCTTCGCCGAGATGATTCTTCATCGTGCCGCCCAGCCCTCATCTGATGGTGTGGCGCGCGCGACCGCGGCGCACGGCCGGTCTCGCTTCCGTGATCCTGATACCACTCGTTCGTATGCGAATGAAAGTCCAAAATTCGATATCACACGCAAAAAACCGTGCCGGCAGCCTCGCGCTACGCCGCGAACCAGTCGGCGATCGCGCGCACGCGATTCCAGGGTCCGGTTGCCCCAGGCGATTTCCGCCCGCGCCTTGCGCAGTGCCCGCAGCAGCGCCGCCCCGGTCAGCCGGTCCGAGCGCAGCGTGGTCTGCGCCTCGGCGACGATCTGGTCGATCCGCTTGAACACCACCGAGCCGATATCGGCGATCAACAGCCGCTCCAGCCGGATCACCTGCACCCGCCCCGGCTCGGTCGCGAGCAGGCGGTCGCGATAGGCGTTCCAGTCGTGCATCTCCGGGTTGAACCGGCCGAGATACTCCTGCTCGACGATGAAGACGTGGCTGCGCGGCCCCCAGCCGACCACGGCGTCGATCGCGGCGATCGCCGATTCGATGGAATCCGCCGCCGTCGTCACCGGCACCGCGACGCCCACGCGATCGCCACCCTCGGGAAAGATCGGCCGCGGCTCGTCGTCGAGGATGCGGCAGATCTCGGTGAACATGTTGGAGCCGAGATCGACGATCAGGTTGCCGATGCCGATGTCGTACAACAGGTCGTCCCACGCCGTCGCGTTGGGGTCGTAGGCCAGCTCGCGCGAGATGTCGAAGGCGGCGGCGTTGCGGGCGTCGCGGTGCACCACGGCGCCGATCCCGTCCTCGCGGCGAAAGATGTTGGAGAGGCGCGGATGCCGCTCGTATTCGCGCACCTCGATCGACTTCATCAGGATCGGGTAGCGTTGCAGCAGGCTGACCAGCACGGCATTCGCGGTGGTGGTCTTGCCGCTCGACTTGTCGTTGGCGAAGATCAGGGTCTTGCGCGCCTTGGCGACGCTGCCGGGCCGGTTGCCGGCCGGCGGACCCAGTGGCTCGCTCATGTTCATGCCAATTCCTTCCGCCTGCGACGCCCGACCCAGCGCTTATTACCACAGCGCCGCGGCAGCGCCAGACGGCCCGGGATCAGCCCGGCGGGGGCGCCTGCGGCAGCCGCAGCACCGCGCGCGTGCCCTGCCCCGGCCCGCCCTCCAGCGCCAGCGTGCCGCCGTGCAGTCGCGCCAGTTGCTGCGCCAGCTTGAGCCCGAGCGCCGCGCCCTCGCCCGGCTTGCCGCCGCCGAGCCGCCACCACCACCTCGGCGCCGCCGCCGGGCAGCGGCTGCACGCGCACCCGCACGCGCCCGCCCGCCGCGGTCGATTTCAGCGCGTGGCCGAGTAGCGCCCGCAGCATCTGGCGCAGCCGATGCTCGTCGGCGCGGATGGCGAGCGTGCCGGGCAGCGGCTCCAGCTCCAGCGCCGCCCCGCCGGCCGCCGCGGCTTCCTCCGCCATCCCCGCGGCGACGCTGCGCAGCAGCCGCAGCAGCTCGACGTCGGCCACGCTCAGCACCAGAGCGCCCGTGTCGGCGCGCGCGAACTCGACGATGCTGGTGATCATCTCGAGCAGCGCGGTGCCGCTCTGGTGGATCAGCTCGGCGTATTCCTTGTAGTCCGGCGAGCCCAGCGGCCCCGCGAGCTCCTCACGCATGATCTCGGCGAACCCGATCACCGCGTTCAGCGGCGTGCGCAACTCGTGGTGCATGCCGGACACGAGCCGCGCCGTCGCGAGCCCCGCGGGCTCGGCCTCGGGCGGGCGGGATGGCGGGGGGCTGGTGCTCAACTGACGTCCCTGCTCAACTTCCCTGCGGCAACGTGCCGTCGTGTATCATGCCCGGGCGGCCGTTTCAGCCTACCATCATGCGGACGATCTCGTCCGGGTTGGCCTCCGCGGTGGGCCGCTCGCCCACGTTCAGCCCGCGCCGCAGCACGACGATCCGGTCGGACGCGGCGAAGATGTCCTGCAGGTTGTGCGAGATGAAGATGATGCCGACGCCGCGCGCCTTCAGCGAGTGCACCAGCGCCAGCACCTTGCGCTGCTCCGGCACGCCGAGCGCGGCCGTGGGTTCGTCCATGATCAGCACCTTGGCGTGCCAGTGCAGCGCCCGCCCGATCGCCACGCACTGCCGCTGCCCTCCGGAGAGCGCGCGCACCGGCCGGTCCAGCCGGTCGAGCCCGATGTCGAGCGTGTCGAGCGCTGCGCGCCGCCTCCTCGCGCATCCGCTTGCGGTCGATCACCGGCAGCCCGAACCATCGCGTCATCGGCTCGCGCCCGAGAAACACGTTGGCACCGACATCGAGGTTATCGGCGAGCGCCAGATCCTGGTAGATCGTCTCGATGCCGCGTGTCCGTGCCTCCTGCGGGTTGGCGAACGCGACGGGCTGGCCCTGGAACGCCAGATCGCCCTCGTCCGCGCCGGAAACACGCCCGATATGATCTTGATCAGTGTCGACTTGCCGGCGCCGTTGTCGCCGGCAAGCGCCACGACCTCGCCAGGGTGCAGCCGGAAGGCCACTTCCTTCAAGCGCATGCACGCCGCCGAACGCGCTTCGAGATCTTCTTCGCTTCGAGCAGCAGGGAAGGGTTACTCATCGACGCGGCCCCCGGTGCGCTGCGCCTGATCGACCAGCACGGAAATGATGATGACGACGCCGACGGCGACGAACTGCCAGAACGGCTCGACGTTGATGAACACCAGCCCGAACTGGATCACCGCGATGATCAGCGCGCCGATCAGCGTGCCGATGATCGTGCCCGATCCGCCGAACAGGCTCGCGCCGCCGATCACCACGGCCGCGATGCTGTCGAGCAGCAGCGGTTCGCCGGCCTGCGCGGCGCCTGCGGAGAACCGGCCCGCATACAGGATGCCGCTGATCGCCGCGCAGATCGCCGACAGGATGATAGATCCAGATGGTCGCTCGCTGGACGTTGATGCCGGCGCGCACGGCCGCGGCCGGTTGCCGCCGATCGCATACGCGTACTGGCCGAAGCGCGTCTGCGACAGCAGGTAGTGCAACACGAACATCGCGACTGCGGTCAGCAGCACGACGACGGGGAAGCCGCCAAGGTCACCGTTGCCAGGTAGATCAGCGCGGTGTTGTCGACCGGCACGGTGATGCCGCCCGCGAGCAGATAGGCCGACGCCGCGCGCCACGCCGTACATGCCGAGCGTGCCGATGAACGGCGGCACGCGCAGCCGGGCGATCAGCAGCCCGTTGACCAGGCCGGGGATGAGCGACGACGGCCACCGCGACCGCGACCGCGACCAGCATCGCCGGCACCGTGCCGAATTCCGCGGCGTGAGGATGTTGACGCCGTGCGAGACGATGACGGCGAGCAAACCCATCGTGAAGCCGACCGAGAGATCGATGCCGCCGGAGATAATGACAAAAGTCTGGCCGATCGCCAGCAGGAGCGGCGCGACCGCGGCGACAGCGATCGAGCGGATGTTGAGACACGTTGAGGATGAACGCGCGCCGAACGCAGCTGCGACCAGAGCTCGAAGCCGACGATCAGCAGCGACCAGGAACAGCCAAGCGCGCGCCGCGGCGATCCAGGCGAGCCAGGCGGGTCGGCGTACGGGCGGCCGGGCATGGGCGGCGGCGGAAGCGGACACTTTTTTTCCTTGTCGATGGAAAACTCGTTCGCTCGAGTGACCCCCTCCTCCCGGCCTCCCCCCGCAAGGGGGGAGGAGAAGAAAGCTCCCTCCCCCTTTGTGGGGGAGGGCCGGGGTGGGGGGTTCGGACGGTCAAACGCTACTCGCTGTACAGAAACTGGCTCACCTTCGGATCGTCGACGTTGTCCTTCGTCATCACAGTGAACCCGGTGCCGATCAGCGTCGGGATGGATTGCCCGTTCAGGTAGGCGTGCGCCGCCATCACGCCGAAATAGCCGATCTCGGCCGGGTGCTGCGCGATCGCGATGTCGATCAGCCCACTTTTCAGCTGCTCGACCATCGATTTCGGCGCATCGAACGACGCCACCTTCACCTTGCCCGCCGCTCCGGCCTGCTTCACGCCGTTGGCGGCGCCGAGTGCCGAGAAGATGTTGGCGCCGAACACGCCGCCGAGATCGGGGTTGCGCGCCAGCACCGCTTGCAACTGCGCCGCCGACTTGTTCGCGTCGTCATCGTTGAACTGCGTCTCCAGCACGGTGATGCCGGGATGGTTCTTCATCTCCGCCTTGAACCCCTCCTCGCGCTGGTCGGTGGTCGAGACGCCGGGCCGCACGTTCGACACGTAGACCTTGCCCTTGTCGCCGATCGACTTGGCCAGCGCCCGCGCCGCGATCTGGCCGCCGAGGATGTTGTCCGACGCGATGTACGAAAGCGGAAAATCGGCGTCGCCGCTGCCGGTCTGGTACTGGCCGTTTCCGATGAACGTGTCGAGGCAGATCACCTGGATGCCGGCGTCGTGCGCCTGCTTCAGCGGCTGGATCAGCTGCACCTTGTCGTCGGGCGCGATGATGATCGCATCCGGGTGCCGCGCGATCACCGCGTTCAGCACCGAGACCTGGCTGGTCACGTTCGGATCGGGGGCGCCCTGATACACCAGCGTGTCGCCCAGGGCCTTGGCCGCCGCCTCGGCGCCGCGATGCATGGTGATGTAGAACGCATCGGTCGTCAGCCCCGGCACCAGCGCGATCGTCACGTTTTTCGCCTGTGCCGTACCGGCCGCCAGCCCGGCCGCAATTGTCGCAGCGGCTATCAGCGTCTTCATGGTTTCCTCCGTCCTTGGTTCAACCGCCCGGAAGTCCCTCGCCCCTCGCGCTGGCGAAAGCCGGGAACAATCGCTTCACTCCCCTCCGCCATCATTCCCGGACCCTCCGACGTCATCCCCGGGCTCGACCCGGGGATTTACGCCGCGTCCGCGCGCTGGATTGCCGGGTCATCCCCGGACTTGATCCGGGGACCGGCAATAACGGAAAACGGATGGGTCGTACTGCAACAAGTCCTAATCCGAATACAGGTATTCGCTCACCTTCGGATCGTCGATGTTGTCCTTCGTCATCACGGTGAAGCCGGTGCCGATGCTGGTCGGGATCGACTGGCCGTTCATCACCGCGTGCGCGCACACGACGCCAAAATAGCCGATCTCGGCCGGGTGCTGCGCGATGGCAATATCGACCAGACCGCTCTTGAGCTGCCCGACGATCGACTTCGGCGCATCGAACGCGGCCACCTTCACCTTGCCCGAAGCGCCGGCCTGCTTCACGCCATTTGCGGCGCCGAGCGCGGAGAACAGGTTGGCGCCGAACACGCCCGCGAGATCCGGGTTGCGCGCCAGCACCGATTGCAGCTGCGCCGCCGCCTTGTTCGCGTCGTCATCGTTGAACTGCGTCTCCAGCACGGTGATGCCGGAATGCTTCTTCATCTCCTCCTTGAAGCCTTCCTCGCGCTGGTCGGTCGTGGAGATGCCGGGCTTGACGTTGGAGACGTAGACCTTGCCCTTGTCGCCGATCGATTTCGCGAGCGCCCGCGCCGCGATCTGGCCGCCGAGGATGTTGTCGGAGGCGACGTAGGAGAGCGGGAAGTCGGCGTCGCCCGCACCGGTCTGGTATTTGCCGGTGCCGATGAAGGTATCGACCGTGATCACCTTGACGCCCGCGTCGATCGCCTTCTTCAGCGGCTGCACAAGCTGCACCTTGTCGGTCGGCGCGATCAGGATCACGTCGGGATGGCGCGCGATCACCGCATCGAGCACCGGCACCTGCGTCACCGGATTGAAGTCCGGTGCGCCCTGGAACACCAGCGTGTCGCCGAGCGCCTTGGCCGCCGCGAGCGCGCCCTTGTGCATGGTGATGTAGAACGCATCGGTGGTCAGGCCGGGGATCAGCGCGATGGTCACGTTCTTGGCCTCGGCCCGGCCGGTCGCCAGCGTGCCGAGCGCCAGCGCGGCGACAGCGGCAAACAATAGTCTTTTCATCGTGTTTCCTCCTCAGTGTGCATATTGGTTGCCCGCGGCGACTTGCGTGGCGTCGCGGCGCGGGTTGGTCCTGGACGGCCGCATGGTTGACCGTTGCGGGCGCGCGGTAAAGCCCCCGCCGGGCGGAAACGACGCGATCAGCCGGGATGGGCCGCGTCGAACGCCGACAGCGCGTGGTGCAGCGGCGCGACCGCCGCGTAGAAGCGCGCATGCACCGCCTCGAACAGCTCGGCGTAGCGCGCCACCCAAACGGGCTCCGGCTCGACTACGTGGCGCGGCTGCTCGATATTTTCCTGTGCCGCGTCCAGATCGGGCCACACGCCGGCGGCAATGCCGCCGAGCAGCGCGGCGCCGAGCGCCGTCGCCTCCGGCTCGTCGATCACCGTGAGCGGGCGCGCATAGGCGGCGGCCTTGATGCGTAGCAACAACGGATTGCGGGTTCCACCGCCGATCAGCCGGATCTCTTCGGGTTGTCCCGCACCCGGTTGCGCCGCCATTGCGTCCACGGCGAGCCGCGCTTCGAGCGCCAGGCCCTCCAGCACCGCGCGGAACATGGCGCCGCGCGTGGTGCCTGTGGTGAGCCCCAGGAACGCGCCGCGGCTTGCCCGGTCGGCGCGCGGCGCCGTGCCGTAGGCGAGATGCGGCAGGAATGCCGTGCCCATGCGCACCGGGCGGCAGCGCGGCGGCCTCGGCGATCAGCGCGTCCCGCCCTCCGGCGTCGCCGAGCATGCGGCGCAGCCACTCGATGGTGCCGCCCGAGGAGTTTATTCCCGTGCCGAAATACGCAAACGGCCGATGCAGCCCGACGATGCCCTGGATGAAGCCAACATGCCGGTTCGCCTCGGTCAGCACGGGATGCGCCACCGTCTGGAACAGCGCCTCGGCGGTGCCCAGGCTGTCGAGCAGCACCCCCGGCCGCCCGGCGCCGGCGGCGAACCCGCCGCAGACATGGTCGTGCGCGCCAACCCCGACCACCGGCCGCCCGGGCAGCCCGGTCGCCGCCAGCACGTCCTGCCGCACCGGCCCGAGCCGCGTGCCGCTCGGCCGGATCGGCGGCAGGATGTCCCGGTCCAGTCCGACGATGCCGAGGATTTCGTCCGACCAGTTTCGCGCCGCCATGTCCAGATACAGCGTGCGCGAGGCCAGCGACGGGTCGGTCGCGGCCTCGCCGCCGAGCCGATACGCGACCCAGTCGCCGAGATTGAGCACCCGCCGGACCCGGTCGAAAGCCGCTCGGTCGGTTTCGCGGTGCCACAGCAACTTCGGCAGCGTGAAGGTCGGGTCGATCGGCATGCCGGCGATCCGGAACGCCCGCGCCTCGCCCAACCGTTCGGCGAGCGCCGCGGTCACGGCTTCGGTGCGGCGGTCGAACCAGGTGATCGCGTTGGCCAGCGGCGCGCCGGCCGCGTCCACCAGCACGCACGCCTCGCCCATGCTGGCGCAGGCGATGCCGAGCACCTCGCCGCCCGCCGGCACATGCGGCGCCAGTTCGCGCAGCGTCGCGACGACGGTCTCGAACAACCGCTCCGGATCGTATTCCGCCTGCCCCGGCCCGAGCACGATCGTCGGCGTCGGCCGGCCGACACAGGCAATCGTGCGGCCGCGCGTGTCGGCCAGCAGCGCCCGGATGCTCTGGGTGCCGATGTCGATGCCGACCAGGAAGCCGGACTGCGTCACGCGGCGAGCCCGGTTTCGGCCACCGCAACGACCAGGACTTTCACGCCCGGTTGCATCCGGCCCATTGTAGTCTCCCTCACGCTCGCTGGCTGACGTGGGCGCAGGCACTGGCATGGAACATGCGCGCCCAGCAAGGGGCGGCACGCAGGAGGGCAGGATGATCGACCACATCGGCTACGCGGTTGCGGATTTCCCGAAGAGCCGCGCGTTCTACGTGGCGGCGCTGGCACCGCTCGGCTACGTGGTGGTGATGGAGAACGAGCATGGCGCCGGGCTCGGCGCGCAGGGCAAGCCCGATCTGTGGATCGCGCCGGGCGAAAAGCCGGCCGGCCCGCTGCATCTGGCGCTCGCGGCGGCAACGCGCGCCGAGGTGCGCGCGTTCCATGCCGCAGCGCTCGCCGCGGGCGGCATCGACAACGGCGCGCCCGGGCTGCGGCCGCACTACCATCCCAACTACTACGGCGCCTTCGTGATTGACCCGGACGGCCACAATGTCGAGGCGGTCTGCCACGCCTCGGAAGCCACCGCGGGCGCCTGATGCGCCCGCGAACAAAAGGATGCTCGGCATGCGGCTTGCCCGAACCGTGTCGCGTTCGCTGGGAATGGTCGCGGTCGCGTTCGGTCTTGCCACCACCGCCGCCGCGCCGGCGGCCGCGCATGCCTGGTCGCTCTCGGTCGACGATGCCACGATGGCGTGGTCGCTCGGGCTGACCGCCGAGGCGCTCGACATGCTCGCGACGGCTGGCGTTGCGGCCAACCTCGGCAATGACCCGGGCGGCAGCCCGGCGGCGCCCGGCGATCCCACGAACCTGGACGAAGCACGCGACTCTCCGGCGCTGTCGGCGCATGCGAAGGTGGTGCTGTCGCAGGTCGGGCTGGAGGTCTATCCGATCGACGGGCCGGATGCGGCCGGCCTGGTCGCCGCCTACCGGTTCGACGTGACGTCGGGCCGCGGCGCCGCGGACGATGCCGACTGGCATGACGTGATCTCGTTCGGACCGCGCTGCGCCGGCTGCGCCGGGGAGGCGGACACGACGCTCGACCTGCTGGCGGATTTCACCCGGCCGCCGGTGCCGGACGCGCCCGAGGATTAGCCGGCGGCGGGGCGGCGCTCGGCGCGCCGGTCGGCCCAGTCGCCGAGCGGCAGCAGCAGTTGCGGCACCAGGCGGGCGAGCGGACGGGCGCGGATCGGGTGCGGCGGAGCGACCGGCAGCGGCAGCGCGGCGGCGTCGCCGGTGCGCAGAAACGCGGCCAGTTCCGGGCCGAGCAGCGTGGTCATGACGAGCCCCCGGCCATTGCAGGCAGTGACGGAAAGCCAGCCGGGCGCGGGTTCGATCAGGCGGGGCAGGAAATCGCCGGTCAGTGCGGCGCGGCCGCGCCACACGTGGTCGAACCGTACCGGGCCAAGCGCTGGAAACATCTGCTCCATGCGCCGCGCCAGCTTGCCGGGCAAACGGGCGATGGCGCCGGTCTGCAGCGCCGCCATGCCGCCGGTGACGAGGCGGCCGGACGCCGTCCAGCGGCCGGCGAACAGGTTGTTGCGGGTGTCGGAAAACGCCTCGTTGCCAGGCAGCACTGCGGCGCGGGCGGTATCCGGCATGACCTGCGTGGCGAGTTGGTAGACGAACAGCGGCACGCTCGCCGCCGCCAATGCCGCGCCCGGGTCGCCGGGCACGCCGGGCGGGGTGGTGTTGGTGCATTGCAGCACCCGGTTGGCAGTCAGGACCCCGTCTGTCGTGCGCAATGTCCAAGCGCCTTCCTGCCGGTCGGCCGTGAGCACGGCGGAGTGTTCGTGCAGCACGGCGCCGGCGGCGACGGCGGCGCGCGCGAGGCCGCGCGTGTAGGCAAGCGGGTCCAGGTGGCCGCCGGAGGGATCGAACAGCGCGCCGTGAAACCGCGCGCTGCCGAGCCGGGCGCGGGCCTCCGCCGCGTCGATCCAGACGCAGCGCGCGCCGGCTTGCTGCCACGCGGCCACACGGGCCTGCACGCGCGGCGCCAGGGAGGCGGCGTGCGCCGGGTTCAGCCAGCCGGACTGCACCGCATCGCATTCGATGCTTTCGCGGCGGATCAGCGCGAACAGGGCGTCGGCGCCGCCGGCCAGCAGCGCCAGCAGCCGCGCGCCGCGCTCCTCTCCGAGTTTCGCGCGCACGTCGGCCGGGCCGATGCGCGGCAGGCTTGGCACCACCAGCCCGCCGTTGCGGCCCGACGCGCCGGCGCCGACGGTCGCCGCCTCCAGCACGACCACCCGCACGCCAGCATTTGCCAGGGCCAGCGCGGTGGAGAGACCCAAAATACCCGCGCCGATGATCGCGATGTCCGCCCGCGCCTCGCCGGTCAGCGGCGGCGCGGGCGGCAACGGGGCGGCGGTCGCGGACCAGAGCGAGCGGGCGGCGTCATCCGGCGGGAGCGCCGCCCGTCTGCTCACTTGCCGGCGATCTGGGCGCGGATCTTGTCGACGTCGGCGGTGGTGAGTTGGCCCTTGGTCACGACTTTGCCGTCGACGATCTGCCATTCGCGGAACGGGCCGGTGATGTCGCCGTACTTGTCGAAGCTGATCGGCCCGATCACGCCGACATAGCGGATTTTCTTTCCGTCCTTGATCAGTTCGAGGGCTTTCTTGAAGCCGTCCGGGCCGGCGGTGATCTCGGCGCCTTGCGGATCGGTGACCTTGTAGATGCCGTCGCGGATCGCCGCACTGGTCGCGGCGCCGCCGGCCGCGACCGCAAGGCCGACCAGCGCGCCAGCGTCGTACGCCTGCACCGCCGCCGGCGAACCCGGATCGAGTTTGGAGAACGCCTTGTAGTTGGCGTTGAAATAGGCGGTGCTCGGGCTGTCCTCGGTACCCGACGACGTGCCGTAGGCGTCGTTGAGGTATTTCGCGCCGACGGCGTTGATGAAGTCCTCGCTGTTCATGCCGTCGTTGAGCAGGAACTTGCGCGGGCCGCCCTTGGAGATCCAGGCACGCGCTATGGTGGCGCCGTCGGTCGGATAGGAGATCAGATAGAGCCCCTCGGGATCGCCGGCCATGCCGGCGGTGACTTCGGCGTCGTAGTTCGCCGCCTTCTCGTTGTACGGCGTCGTGCTGGTGATGGTGCCGCCGAGCGCCTTGTAGGCGGCGGAGAACTCCTTCGCCATGTTGACGCCGAAATCGTTGTTCACCTGAATGATCGCGAGCTTCTTGAGGCCGAGATCGAGCGCGTATTTCGCGGCGGCGACGCCCTGCAGCGCATCCGACGTGATCGTGCGGAAGAAGATGCCGTTGGTTTTTCCCTCGCGTCCGAGCGCCGTGAGCGTCGGCGACGAGGACGCAGGCGAGACTTGTACCACTTTCGCCGGCGCGGTGACGGCGGTGAGGATTGGAATGGAAACCGAAGAAATAATGCCGCCGATGATTGCGGGCACGTGCTCGATCTCGACAAGCTGTTTTGCGGCGTCGACCGCGACGGTGCCCTGGCTCTGCGCGTCGCGCGTGTCGGTGGCGAGCGTGCAGCCGAGCACGCCGCCAGCTTCGTTGATGTCGCGCAGCGCCATCTCGACCGATTTGGCGCCCGCTTGGCCGTATGCGCCGGCCGGGCCGGTGAGCGACATCACCACGCCGATCGTGACCTTGCACGCGGCCGATGCCGGTGCGGCGAGCAGCGCGGACAAAGCCGCGCCCAGCAGAAGATGCTTCATTGTTGTCCCCCAGGTTGGTTGTGCGTTGATTGTTTGCCCGCCGACGGAAAGTCCCTCCGCGCCCCGGCAGGGGAATCGCATATGGCGGTCCCGTTGCTAAATCGTCATGGCCGGGCTTGACCCGGCCATCCACGGGGTGGGACGGCGGGGTTGCTGGCGTTTGCGACTGTGCTCAACCGGGGTCGGAGCTTTGTCCAAACTGCCGGAGCCCGGACGTTGGTTGCCGCCCCGCGGCGTGGATGGCCGGGTCAAGCCCGGCCATGACGATATGATAACGATGTTGCCATGTGCGATAGCCCTCTCCGCCCCCAGGGGCGGAGAGGGAGAGCGGGCGCGGAGTGAATCACGCATCGGCCAGATTGTATTTCATGATCCGCCCGTGCCGGCCGCCGCGGTCGCGTTCCAGCGTGTACACGTCGCCGGGCAGCGACCGGCGCTGCGCCAGCACGGCGGCAATCTCCGAGGCGTCCGCCGCATCCAACGAAAAATCGAACAGGCCGGCATGCTCCGCCAGATGCTCGCGCGAGCGCACGCCGACGATCACGGCGGCGACATGCGGCAGGCCGAGCACGTAGCGGCTGGCGACCGAGCCGATCGAGCGGCCATGCTTCGCGCCGATCCGCGCCAGCGCACGCAGCAGCGCCTCGAACCAGTCCCAGCCGCCCACGTCATCGATGATCAGCTTGTACTTCGTCAATGAACGGTTGCCGAGCGGCTCGTGCGGCTCCTGCGCGCCAAGCCAGCGTTCGTTGAAAAAACCGCCGGCGACCGTGCCGTAGCACAGCAGTTTTGTTCCATGCTGCGCGCACAGTTTCGACATCGCGCCCGCAGGCCGGTCGTCCAACAACGAATACTGCACCTGCATCGATGCAAGGTGAACACCCGCATGCAGCAGTGCCTCGGTGTGGGCCGCGTCGAAATTGGTGCCGCCGATCAGGTCGATTTTTCCCTCGTCCTGCAATTCCTTGAGCCACAGCGCCGTGCGCACCGAATTCATCACCGCGTAGTCCCACCAGTGGAACTGCACGAGGTCGAGCCGCTCCTGCCCGAGCCGCTCGCGCGAGCGGTCGATGATGCGCGCGACGTCCGCGCGCGTGATGGTCTCCAGGATGTCGAGGTCGGGCACGAATTTGGTGTGGACCTTGATGCGCGCACGGGTTTCCGCGGGCAGCGCGCGGCGGAACGCGCCGATCATGCTCTCGACGCCGGTGTAGATGTCAGCGCAGTCGAAGGTGAAAAGCCCGGCATCGACGTAGGCTTCCATGTCGGCGAGGGCGGCGGCGGTGTCGATCGCGCCGTGCCCGCCTGCCAGTTGCCAGCCGCCCTTGATCAGCCGGGCGATGCGGTAGCCGGGCCGGAGTTCGGTGGTCTCGACGCTCATGGGACCTCCGGCAACGGAACGGCTGACGTGTCGGCGTGCCGGAAGCGACGCAGGCCGAGCCGGGAAATGCGCAGGCGGGTCGGGCAGTTCGGGTCCGGGCAGGCGATCTCGGCGTCGGTGGTCATCCAGTCGTTCGGATGCGTCGGGCGCTGCTTGGCGGCGAGGAACGGCAAGACCGACGCAATGGAGTAGATCGAAAACCCTTGCCCGGTCGGCAGATGCAGCATTTCGCCTTGGAGAAAAAAATAGTCGCCGGGCTTGGCGCCGCACAGCACCTTCGCGCCGGGCGGGATCACGACGTCGACGCGCAGATCGTAGAGGTCGAAAAAATCATCCAGCGCAATCTTCCTTCTCCGCGGCGCGACGGCGCACCCGCTACCCGCCGTAGCCGGGCCAGCCATAGTGCGTGTGCAACTGCTGTTCGGTGATCCGATCGACCGCGGCCGCCGAATCCCAGGGCGGACTCGATTTCACCTGATCGCGCGTGACGTTCAGGCTGACGTGACGCGCACTCCAGTCGATGTCGAGCACCGCGAACGGCGCCAGCAGCACGTGCCGGCCCGGCCACCAGTTGCGCGTGTCGACGATCAGATAGCGGATGCCCCAGTCGGCATCGTCGCCCAGGAAATCCTGCACGTGGCCGATCTCGCCGTCGCTCGCGAGGATGTGGTAGCCGATGATCTCGTCGACGCTGCGCAGATGCGGGTCGCCGTCGGCCGGATGCGTCTCCGTGTCGTCCGCCTCGCGCGGCGCTTCGGTGGACAGCAGCGGCGGCGGCGCCACCGCGGAGGCGATCGCGTTGGTGCCGAAGAAGGTCGCGCCCCAGACCGGCGCCCATCCGTAGTAGTCGTACACCCGGTGTTCCATCTGTGCCGAGACCGGTTCGTGCTCGCTGATCTCCGGGCCCTGTTCGATCTGCGCCCGGGTCAGCCGGACCGACAGGGTCATGACATCGCCGAACCTCATCAGCTTGAGCCTGGTTTCGGACGGTTCGGGAATTTCCAGCGGCGCAATTGCCGACGGGTGGATCAGCACCTTGCGGCCTGGCAGCCATTGGCCGGTGTCGACCACCATCCAGCGCACGCGCCAGGTCTGGTCATCGAACAGGACGTCCTTGACGGTGCCGATCCGGCCGTCGCTGGCCGCGATCTCGCATCCTTTCAGGCTCGAGACGGCAAACAGCATGGCGGCATCCCTCCCTGGTTCGGTCGCGCCGTCGGCGCGCCGTCGTCAGTGATCGCGCTCGAACAGAAGCGTGCAGGCGCCGGTTTGCCGGATGCGTGCGCAGGCAGCGGCGAGCGAAGCAACGTCCGCGATGCGCGCCGCAATGCTACCCGGTTGCCAGCCGACGGGCAAGAACAGGCGGGCGCCGGGGCCGTAGAACAGGCCGATGTCGAACACCGGCGCCGGCCCGCCGCCCCAGACGCGCGGCGGCAGGTAAGTGAGCACGACGTCGCCGGGCTGCGGCATGACGGTCGCGTTTTCCAACGGCACGGCGGCGGCGCGCTGGGCGTCGGTGAGCTGGGCGTCCGGAATCGGCGCCGAGATTTCGGGGCCGGTCCAGATCGCGTGGATCGCCGGGATTTGCCGCGGCGACGCGAGGAACTCCCACAGGAAGGCGGCGTTCGCGGGGGCGCGGTCCTCGATCAGCGTCGCCGCGACCGACAGGCCGGACTTGTCCTCGCGGATGCGGATGGCGTGCAAAGCCTTCTCCCCTTGGCGCCCCCTCTTGGCGCGCGTGAGGATCGTGCATACCGTCGGCCGCCATGCAACCGTTAACCTGACGCGCCGCGATGCTGGACCTGATCGGGGTGTCCCGCAGCTTCGGCGGCGCGCGTGCGGTGGATGGCGTGTCGCTGCGGGTGGCGGCGGGCACGATCACCGGGCTGATCGGGCCGAACGGCGCGGGCAAGACGACGCTGTTCAACGTCATCGCCGGCAGCCTGCCGCCGAGCGCGGGCCGGATCGTGCTGGAGGGAAAGAACATCGGCGGCCTGCCGGCGCACTCGCGGCTCGCGGCGGGGCTGGGGCGGACGTTCCAGATCCCGCGGCCGTTCGGGGCGATGACGGTGCTCGAAAATCTTCTGCTGGCGGCCTCGGACCAACGCGGCGAGGCACCGTTTGCAAATTGGTTTTCCCCGGGCGCCGTGGCTCGGCAGGAGCGGGGAAGCGCTGCGCGAGCACGCGACATTCTTTCCTTTCTTGCGCTGGAGAAGCTGGCGGCGGCGCCGGCTTCGGTGCTGTCCGGCGGGCAGCGCAAATTGCTGGAACTGGCGCGGGTGCTGATGGCGGAGCCGCGCATCATCCTGCTCGACGAACCGGCGGCCGGGGTGAACCCGACACTGCTGGAGACGATCATCGACCGGATCGCCGCGCTGCACGCGCGCGGGCTGACTTTTCTCATTGTCGAACACAACCTCGACTTGATCGCCCGGCTGTGCGGCGCGGTGCACGTGATGGCGGGCGGGCGGCTGCTGGTCTCGGGCACGCCCGACGAGGTGACGCGCGATGCGCGGGTGGTCGAGGCGTATCTCGGCGGCGCACCGTGACCCACGTCTTGGAAGCCCGCGACGTGGTGGCCGGCTACGAGCCGGGCGTGCCGATCGTGCGCGGCGCGAGTTTCGCGGTGGATGCCGGGGAGATCCTGGTGCTGCTGGGGCCGAACGGGGCGGGCAAGTCGACGCTCGCGAAGGCGGTGGCGGGGCTGGTGCGGCTGGAAGGCGGCGACGTGCGGCTCGGCGGCGCGTCGCTGGCGGGCGTGCCGGCGCATGCGCGCATCCGGCATGGGCTGGCGTTCGTGCCGCAAACCGGCAACGTTTTTGCCGGTCTTACGGTCGCGGAGAATCTGGCGATTGCCGTCGCGGTGCTGCCGCGGCGCGAGCGCGGCGAACGCGTTGCCGCGATGTTGTCGCTGTTTCCCGATCTCGCCTTGGCGCGGCGCGGCGCGGCGGGGCGGCTGTCGGGCGGTCAAAGACAAATGCTGGCGATTGCGCGGGCGCTCGTGACCGGACCTCGGGTGCTGGCGCTCGACGAACCTTCCGCCGGGCTGTCGCCGAAATTGGTGGAAACGGTGATGGCGAAGCTGCGGGAAGTGCGCGCGGGCGGCGTCGCAGTGCTGCTGGTGGAGCAGAACGCGCGCGCGGCGCTGGCAGTCGCGGACCGGGCGATGATTTTGGCCGAGGGCCGGGTGGCGCATGAGGGCGCCGGCGCCTCGCTGCTCGACGATCCGGCGGTGGCGGCGCTGTATCTGGGGCGGCGGCCGTGATCGCGCAGATCCTGGTCGATGGCGTGACCTCGGGCGCGATGATCGCGCTGGGGGCGATCGGGGTCACGCTGACCTACGGGCTGCTGCGCTTCGCCAACTTCGCGCACGGCGAGTTCGCCACCTGGGGCGCCTATGCGGCACTGGTGATCGCGGGCGCGCTCGGCACGTCGGGCGAAACCATCGGGGAACTGACGTTCGGCTGGCATCTGGTGGTGGCGCTGGTTGGCGCCGTGGTGGTCACGGCGCTGCTCGCGGCCGCGCTGGATTTCGTCCTGTTCCGCAAACTGCGACGGCATGGCAACGCGATCGTGCTGGTGATCGCGAGTTTCGGCGCATCGCTCGCGCTGCGCAGCGCGCTCGAATTCGGGTTCGGGCCGCAGCCCTACTACTACACCCGCGAAATCGCGATGACGGTGCCGCTCGGCGCCGGGATGCGGGCTACCTGGGACCAACTTTTTGTTCTTGCCTTCGCGCTGGCGCTGATGGCCGCGACGCATCTGATGCTGGCGTACACGGCGCTGGGTCGGGCGCTGCGGGCAACGAGCGAAAACCCCGATCTGGCGCGGCTGGCGGGGATCGACGTTGCCCGGGTCGTGCGGGTCACGTGGCTGCTCGGCGGCGGCATGGCGGCGGCGGCGGGGGTGTTTCTCGGCATCACCGTGCAGCTTCGGCCGACCATGGGGTTTGAACTGCTGCTGCCGCTGTTCGCGGCGGCGATACTTGGGGGTATCGGCAGCGTTCCCGGCGCGATGGTCGGCGGCATGGTGATCGGCATCGCCGAGGCCGCCGCCGTGCCGATCGCCGGCGCGCAGTATCGCGCGGCAATCGCGTTCCTGGTGCTGCTGGCGATGCTGCTGCTGCGCCCGCGCGGACTGTTCGGGGCGCGCGAGACCTGATGGGCATCGTCAGCTACCTGCTGTTCTTCCTGACCATTGCGCTGAGCTACGGCGTGGCGACGCTCGGGCTGAACCTGCAATGGGGGTCGGCCGGGCTTTTCAATGTGGGCGTCGCGGGGTTTGCCGCCGTCGGAGCCTACGTCTCGGCGTGGATAACGGCGGCTCCAGCAGAAAACCATTGGGGCGGGTTTGCGCTGCCGATCCCGCTTGGCTGGGCCGGGGCGATGGCGGCGTCGGCGCTGGTGGCGGCGGCGGTGGGCGCGGTGACGCTGCGGCTGCGGGCGGACTACCTGGCGATCACCACGTTCGGCGCGGCGGTGAGCCTGCAACTGGTGGCGCTGAACGCGCAATCGCTGACCGGCGGGCCGTTCGGCATCGCTTTCATTCCGCGCCCCTTCTCGGTTCTTTCCGACTTGCCGCTGGCGTTTGCCGCCGCGAACTGCCTGCTGGTGGTGGCCGTCGCCGGCCTGGCGTTGTGGGGATTGGAGCGGCTGACCCGCAGCCCGTGGGGCCGCGTGCTGCGGGCGCTGCGCGAGGACGAGGCGGCGGCGGCTTCGCTCGGCAAGGCACCGGCAAAATTCCGGTTGCAGGCGTTCGTGATCGGGGCGGCGCTGATCGGGCTCGCCGGCGCGATGCAGGCGCAGTTCTTCGGCTTCATCGCCCCCGACAATTTTTTGCCCGCGTTCACCTTCCAGGTCTGGGTGATGCTGGTGCTCGGCGGCTCCGGCAACAACGTCGGCGCGCTGCTCGGGTCGGTGGTGGTGTGGGCATTGTGGACCGGCAGCGGGACGCTGGTGTCCTTGCTGGTCGCGCCGGAGTTGCAGTCGCGGGCGGCGGCGCTGCGGCTGGTGGCGATCGGCGTGGTGCTGGCGCTGGTGCTGCTGCTGCGGCCGCGCGGGCTGCTGGGCGAGCGCGCGACGGTGTCGCGGCACGTGGGGTGAGAACGCGGGGGCGATTGCGGCGGATTACGTTGCGAAATCGCAACAAAATAGGCGTGCGGAAGCAGCCGGACCGGAAGCCCGATTTTTTGGAGGTCGCCGGGTTGCGGCGGTGGCGGGGTGCCATCTGGCGACCGGAGCGCCGGGGCGTCCGGGGGCGCCCGGTTGGGCGATTGAAGGGGGCTTGCCCGCCGGGGGCCGGGGATCGGACCCTGGCGCTGCCCCGACCCCGGGAGCGGGGAGTTCCTGCGGATTGGATATCTGCCGGCGGGGCGAGTGGCCCTTCGCCTTGGGTGGTCCTGGCCGGACCGGGGGATTTTGCTGCTGCCGGGGGGTGGAGAGGGAGGGGTCCGATTCCGCCTCGACCGGGGCCGTGGCCGCCGGGAGGTTCCGCGCGATGGAGAGGAGCGCCTGGATGAGCAGGTCGATCAGATGGATCAGGAGCGAAGCGAGCCGATCCCCGCCGCTGTTGGCGGCCAAGCCCCGGGAGGTCTCGCCTAATCGCTCGGCGAGCCGCTCCGTGGCGGCTTGAGGGGATGGGTCAGTGGGGTTCATACGATGATGTTAGTTTTTTTAACTTATCTTGTCAAGTGAAAATTTGGGCCGGATAATTCCGAGCGGCATAGTCACGGACCCTTGGCGGAGATCGCCGGGTCAAGCCCGGCGATGACAGTCTTCCTTATGTTTCAAGAAGTTCGTCATGCCCGGGCTTGACCCGGGCAGTTCTTCCGGGAGTCGCCATCAACGTGGGCCGGTTTGAGGCGGCGCCGGGCGCATCGCCATGCCACCGTCGATCGGCTAGGCTTTCCGCATGGAGCCGGAACAGTTCATCGAAAAGTGGCGGGCCAACACGCGCAACGAGGCCGCCGCATCGAAGGAGCATTTTCTCGACCTGTGCGCGCTGCTGGACGTGCCGACACCGAACTCGGACGCGACCGGCGCGACCTACGCCTTCGAGAAGGGCGCGAAGAAAGCTGCGGGCGGCCCCGGCTGGGCGGACGTGTGGCGGCGCGGCTGCTTCGGCTGGGAATACAAGTCGCGCGGCGGCGACCTGGAGGCGGCGCACGACCAGTTGCTGCGCTACGCCGGCGCGCTGGAGAACCCGCCGCTGCTGATCAGCAGCGACATGGACCGGATCGTCGTCCGCACGAACTGGACCAACGCCGTCACCGAGCGGCACGATTTTTCGCTGACCGACCTGCGCAACCCGTTGGTGCGCGTCCGTCTCGCCGAATGCTGGACCGACCCGGACCACTGGCGCCCGGCGACGACGCGGCAGGCGCTGACCGAGCGGGCGGCGGCGGAATTTGCCGAATTGGCCAGGCGCCTGCGCGCGCGCGGCCACGACCCGCAGACGGTGGCGCATTTCGTCAATCGGCTCGTCTTCTGTCTGTTCGCGGACGACGTGGCGCTGCTGCCGGCCGGCGTGCTCAAGGATTTGCTGGCGGAGTCCCGGCGCAGGCCCGCGGACTTTGCCGTGCTTGCGAAAATGTTGTTCGGCGCGATGGCGGAGCGCGACGGGCGCATCGGCTTCAAGCCGATCCAATGGTTCGACGGCGGTCTGTTCGACGACGATGCGGCGCTGCCGCTGGCGGCTGACGACATCGGGCTGCTGGAGCGGGCGGCGGCGCTCGACTGGGCGCAGATCGACCCCAGCATCCTCGGCACGCTGTTCGAGCGCGGGCTCGACCCGGACAAGCGCAGCCAGCTTGGCGCGCACTACACCGACCGGGAGAAGATCGAAAAACTGGTCGACCCGGTGATCCGCCGCCCGCTGCTGGAGGAGTGGCAGGCGGTGAAGGCGGCGATCGAGGCGGCGCAGGCGAAGGAGGCAGCGGCGAAAAAGCGAAAACCGCGCAACGGCGCCGCGCCGCCGGCAGGCACGACGGAGTTTCGCGCGTTCCTCGATCGGCTGCGCGCGTTCCGGGTGCTCGACCCCGCCTGCGGCTCCGGCAATTTTTTGTACGTTGCCCTGCGCACGCTGAAGGATCTCGAACATCAGGCGATGGTCGAGGCCGAGGTGCTGGGCCTGCAACCGGAGTTCCGGCAGGTCGGGCCGGAGGCGGTGCTCGGCATCGAGATCAACCCGTATGCCGCCGAACTGGCGCGGGTCTCGGTGTGGATCGGCCACATCCAGTGGGCACGCCAGCACGGCCTGCCGCCCCCGCCGACCCGGTGCTGCGCAAGCTGGACACCATTGCGTGCCGCGACGCGGTGCTTACGGATGGCGGCGCGATCGCCGAATGGCCGAAGGTGGATGCGATCGTCGGCAATCCGCCGTTCCTGGGCGGCAAGCGGTTGCGCAACGTGCTGGGCGACGAGTACTGCGCGCAGTTGTTTTCTGCGTATGCCGGACATGTTCCGGCCGAGGCGGATCTGGTCTGCTACTGGGTGGCGCGCGCGCAGGATCAGGTTGCCAGCGGGCAGGCGAACCGGGCCGGGCTGGTGACGACGAACAGCATTCGCGGCGGTGCCAACCGGCGCGTGCTGGAGCCGATGGCGCAGGCAGGAACGATGTTTGCCGCATGGTCCGACGAGCCCTGGACGCTCGACGGCGCGGCGGTGCGCGTGTCGCTGGTGTGCTGGGGACGCGAGCGGGCTATGGCGCCGGTGCTCGATGGCGTCGTCGCGCCGGTGATCCATGCCGATCTGACGGCGAACGGCGCGGACGCCACGACGGCGCGGCGGTTGGCGGAAAATGGCGGGATCGCCTTCATGGGCGACACCAAGGGCGGCGCGTTCGACGTGCCGGGCGAACTGGCGCGAGAATGGCTGAAGCTGCCGACCAACGCCAACGGCCGGCCCAACACGGATGTCGTCCGCCCGTGGGCGAACGGCATGGACGTGACGCGGCGGCCATCCGACACCTGGATCATCGACTTCGGCTGGACCATGAGCGAAGCCGAGGCGGCGTTTTATGCGGCGCCGTACGCGCATGTTGCCCAGAATGTCCGGCCGGTGCGCGCGGCGAACAAACGCGAAGCCTACGCGCATGGATGGTGGCGTCATGTCGAGGCGCGTCAGGGAATGGCCGCTGCGCTCGCCGGCCTGACACGATTTATCGTGACGCCGCGCGTGGCGAAGCATCGGCTTTTCGCGTGGATGATGCGTCCGACCCTGCCTGATCATCAGCTCATTGTCGTGGCCCGCGACGACGAAACCACGTTCGGCATTCTGCACAGCCGCTTCCACGAACTCTGGGCACTGCAGCTAGGCACTTGGCTTGGAGTGGGCAACGATCCACGCTACACGCCGAGCATCACGTTCGAGACGTTCCCGTTCCCGGAGGGCCTCACGCCCAATCGCCCCGCCGAAGAGTACGCGGCCGATCCGCACGCGAAAACCATCGCGCAGGCGGCGCGGGCGCTGGTGCAGGCGCGCGACCATTGGTTGAACCCGCCCGAACTCGTGCAGATCGTTCCCGAGGTGGTGCCCGGCTTTCCCGACCGCGTCGTGCCGCGCGACGAAGCCGCCGCGAAAATCCTGAAGCAGCGCACGCTGACCAACCTTTACAACGCGAGGAACACGCCGGAGGGCGCGTGGCTCGACGGGTTGCACCGCGCGCTCGACGCCGCGGTGGCTGCGGCCTACGGCTGGCCGGCCGATCTGCCGGACGAACAAGTGCTGGCGGGCCTGCTGGCGCTGAATTCCGAGCGTGCCAAGGTTTGACCGCTCCCCGGCTTGCAATCGGCGGGCAGCGCGAACTGCCCCGTTCGCGCTAATATTGCCACATCGTCCCCTCTCCGCCCGCCCTTGCGGGGTGGGTGGCGACGCGTGGGGGAGCGTTGGGAGCGAGCCTCGAATACTGCTCGCCGGGCGGCACCACCCCACCTCACCCCGACCCTCTCCGCCCCAAGGGGCGGAGAGGGAGAAGGAAAATCGCCTGCCCCACAACGGTGACGGAGAAGGAAGCCCTACCTCGCCAAAAATCCGCCATCGACCGGCAGCACCGCGCCGGTGATGAAGGAGGCTTCGTCGGAGGCGAGAAAGAGAATTGCGGCGGCGACCTCCTCCGGGCGGCCGATGCGGGCCATCGGGTGCAGCTTCACCACCGCCTCGATGCCGACCGGATCCATCCGCGCAACCGCGGGCGTCGCGATCGTGCCGGGGGCGACCGCGTTGACGCGCACGCCCTTCTGCGCAAGGTCGATCGCCAGATGCCTGGTCAGGCCCGAGGCGATGAACTTCGACGGGCCGTAGATCGCCTGCCCCGGCTGGCCGACGACGGCGGAAATCGACGAAAGGCAGACGATCGCGCCCTTGCCGCGCGCCACCATCGCCTCGGCGGCATACTTGCAGCACAGGAACATGCCGCGCCCGTTGATCGCCATCGTGCGGTCCCACAACTCGGTCGTGGCGCCGGCGAGGTCGGCCTCCGGGATCACCCCGGCATTGGCGACCAGGATGTCGATGCCGCCGAACGCCTGCATGGCTGCGTCCATCATGCGGCGGACATCGGCCTCCTGCGCGACGTCGCCGGCCGAGCCGTGGACCTTGGCGCCGGTGCCGGCCAGCGCGGCGACCAGCGCGTCGAGCGCCGCGGCGTCGCGGTCGTTGAGCAGCAGTGCCGCGCCCTCGGCGGCGAAACGCTCGGCGGTGGCGCGGCCGATGCCGCTGGCGGCACCGGTGATGACGGCGGTCTTGCCGGCCAGGCGACCGGACGCGGCTTGGGGCATGGGCATTTCTCCGTGGGTGATGCGGCGAGGTGGACGGGCGCGGCTATTCCGGCGCCGGGCTCGCCAGCGGCTTGTCCTTCTCGACCACGTAGACCGACACCACGCGGGTCCGCGCCGGGCCGTTGCGCAGCAGATGCGGCACCGCGTACGGCACCTGGAAGCTGTCGCCCGCCGCGACCGTGCGGTCGGCCGCGCCCTTGATGCCGAGCACGCCGCCGCCTTCGATCAGCGTGCCGCTTTCGACGCCCGGATGCGTGTGGCGGGCCACGACGAAATTCGGGTCGATGTCCACCAGCACCTGCAGCGTGACCATCTTCTCGCCGGGATACTCGGTCTTGCTGAGGATGGTGCGGGTGAAGCCCGGCCCGGCCGCGCGGGCGCCCACCTCGGCGGCCAGCAGGCCGCCGGCGGTGCACAAGGCGCATGCGGCAAAGCGGCGTCTGGACAACATTTTTTTTCGCCTCCCCGTTCCGTTCGGCGGGCAGGCTAGCACGGGTCGTGGGGGCTTCGTCATCCCGGCGGAGCGGTATGACGCGGGAACCACGACGACGGCGATGCGGCGTTCGGGAAAATTACCGCCCCGGATCGCCGGGCACGCCGTAGGACGGGGCGGTCGACGGGTCGAGCGCGCGGGTGACGTAGGCGTCCATCTGCGGCGCCCACAGCGCCCACAAATCGGCGAGTGCGCCGATCGGGTCGGTCTCGTGCCAGTCGACGCGCAGGTCGGCAACCGCCCAGGCGACGTCGCGCACCACCAGCAGGCCCGCCGAATGGACCGGCCCCGCCTCCCCGCCCGCCGCGACCGCCGCGCGCATCGCGGCCAACAGGCGGACGCCGAGCGGCTGCTCCGGTGCCGCGAGAAAGGAGGAAACCATCGCACGCGGCACCTCGGGCGAGCGCAGCAGGTTGCCGGCGGCGACCACGCCCGGCCCCTGCACGGTCGCGTGCACGCCGAGCGTGCGGCTGCCGGAGAACGCCGCCGTGCCGCCGCTGCGGTCGATCATCGCCAGTTGCCGGTACTCGATGTGCGGCGCCTCCGCGCGCAGCCGGCCGAGCGCTTCCTCGGCCGAGAGCCCGCAGGCGAGCAGGTCGAGCCCCTTCGGGCCGAGCGTCGGGTCGGTGATGTTCTGGGTCGCGACCGCGCCGGCGCCGGCGCGCGCATGGGCGCAGCGCGCCGCGACCGCGGGGCTCGACGAGGACACGGCGATGCCGCATTCGCCGGTGCGCGGGCAGCGTGCGGAAATCGAGAAGGTCATGGCGCGCCTCAGTCCGGGATCACCGCGGTCACTTCGATCTCGACCAGCCATTCGGGCCGGGCGAGCGCGGTCACGACGAGGCCGGTCGAGCAGTAGTGAACGCCTTTCAGCCAGCGCCCCATCTCCAAATAGACCGGCTCGCGGTGGCGGATGTCGGTGAGGTAGACGACGCAGCGGCATATTTGCGACAGGTCGCTGCCCGCCTCGGCCAGCAGCAGCTTGATGTTTTCCAGCGCGCGGCCGGCCTGGGCGCCGGGATCGCCGACGTGCAGGCTCTCGCGCGTCTCCAGGTCCTGCGCGACCTGGCCGCGCAAAAACACCATCGTGCCGCGCGCGACCACGGCTTGCGACAGGTCGTTGTCGAGCTTCTGCTCGCGATAGGTCGCGCGCGTGTTGAACGGCCGGATGCGGGTGTGCGCCATGACGGTCCTCCGCGGGTCGGGAGGGCCAGCCTAGCCGTGCGACGGCGCCGTGTGCAGCGGAAAAGCCGTCACACGGCGGTGTGGACGCCTATTGGGTGGAGGTCGTCGTCGAGCGGGTGACGGTCGACGCCACCGTCGGCACGGACGTCGTCGTGGTCGTGGTGGTGGACTGCAGGTCCTCGGTCTGGCCGATCACGTTGCGCGAGGCGTTGGCCTTGCCGGAGGTCTCGGTGTTGTCGACCGGGACGATCGTGTCGGTGCGGGTGACGCTCTCGGTGACGGTCGGCTGCACAACGACGACCTGGGGCGCCGGCGTGACGGTGGTGGTGGTTTCCGACGTCGTCGTGGTCTGCGCCAGGGCGGCGCCGGTGCCCATCAGCAATACGGCGCCGGCGGCGAGAAACAGCTTGTTCATTTGATCCTCATGTCAGTCAAATCGACCGGGCGGATTGCCCCATATCGTCTGACTCACATGGGGAGCCGCCACCGCCGGCCGCAGCATCGGAATTTACTCAGGCGGCCGCGAGCATCAGCGTCGAGACGGCGAGCGAGAGCTGGCGGCGGTCCGGCGAGCCGGGCAGCAGGAAGCGGGTCGGCAGCGTGTACGGCACGCTCAGCGCCACGACGTTGAGCTCCGCGGCCGCGAATGGCGCGGTCTCCAGCAAGCCCCATTGCCCGCCGTCGCACTGCCAGCGGTGGGCGACGCCGGCGCCGTTGACGGCGATGCCGATCTCCTGCACCGGGTAGGCGTCGGTGACGCGGTAGACCTTCAGGCGCAGGCGGACGCGGCCGGGGGCGGCGGCGAAGGCGAGCCGGGCCGGGGCCGTGCCGACCAGCCACGAGAAGCCCAGGCGCGGCTCGTAGTGATGGAAGCCTTGCCGGCCCGGCAGGTCGCGCAGCGGCATTTCCAGGCCGAGGGGCAGCCGCGCGAGGCCGGCGAGCGGGATCGTCGCGACCGGGCCGGCGCCGGACAGGCGCAGCCGCTCCATGCGCTCGCGGAACAGCGGCCGGGCCTGGTGAAACAGCACCAGATCGGCGGCATTGAGCTCCATCAGCCGCAACACGGTCGCGGTCGAGCGTTCGCGGCCGGCCGGGCCGGAGACGTTTTCGAGATGCTCGGTCACGTCGAACGGCAGCCCGAGCAGCGACTGCAGCAGCGCGAGCGTGTCCGGCATGTTCTCGGTGAGCCCGAATTCGATCCGCCGGAGCGTCGCGAGCGCGCGGTCGACGATCTCGGCCGGCAACTGCTCCCGCCAGAACAGGTCGCGCCGGTGGTCGCCCTGCGCCCGCGAGTTGCACAGCATCCGGCACATGCCGTTGCGCACCTGGTCGAACACGCCGGGATCGCGGTTGGCCAGCAGGTCCGCGAAACTGAAGCGGCGGCAGAGGCCGAGGCGCGCCAGATGCGAGGGATGCTGGCGGCGCAGGAAGCGGTAGAGCGAAAACACCCGATCGACCGGATGGCGCAGCACGGTGAAGACCTGATGCTCCGCCAGCCGGGCGCCGAACGCGTGCGCGGGAAAATGTCCGGCGAGGCAGCGGATGTCCTGCATGTCGGCGGATGCCAGCAGCTTCCGGAGCGCGGCGCGGGAAACCCCCTCCTCGCTGCCGAGCCGCCGCAGGTGCCGCTCGCCGAACGCATTGGCCAGCAGCGTCACCAGCGACGTGCCGCCGGTCTTGGGGATGTGCAGGAACAGGAACGGCGGCCTGGGCGCGGCGCGGCGGCTGGCGATCGCAGCTTCGTCGGAGCCGAGGCGTTCGATGCGTGCGGAGATTGATGACATGCCGTTTTGACTTCAATGCTGCGCGTCGAATGCGGCCGCGGCAGGCATTGCATACGATGGCAAAGGTTACGCGTTCCTGAACCGCTTGCCGGATGCCGGGCCACGTTGACTTGGCCGATCCGCCACGGGCACAGTCCACGGCCGCGGCGGCGACGCCGCACCGCGCGGGCCGGGCGGAACGGCATCCGCGCAACCAGGGGGAACACAAGGGATGACCAGACGCGGGGCTTGCCTGATCGCCGCCATCGGCGGCGCCTGGGCGTGGACGTCGGCGGCGGCGTGGGCGGCCGATACCGCCTCGCAGATCCCGACCACCGGCGAGAAGCCGCCGGGCGCGCCGGGCGAGGTGAAGATGCCCTGGGGCACCTTCAAGCTGGCGCCGCGGATCGCCGACAAGGTCGCAAAACACGAGAAGATCAACTACGTCTTCTCGTACCAGGGCTCCGGCATTCCGTTGTTTTCTCCGCAATACGCGGCCGGGTTCAAATACGGCTGCACCGCGGGCAACGCGATCTATCCGCTCGAATGCACGTCGATCGCGCCGGTGCAGACCAACCCGAACGAGCAGGTGTCGCAGATCGAGGCCAAGCTGGCGGCCGGGCAGATCGACTGCATCTCGATCGAGCCGACCACCTCGGACGCGACCACCGCGATCGTCAACAAGCTGATGGGCATGGGCATCCCCGCGTTCACCGTGGGCGTGACCTCGCGCGGGCACGAGTTCACCAATTTCACGCAGTTGCCACCGAAGGAAGGCGCGACCGCCGCCGAGGTGGTGCTGAAGTGGATGAAGGACACCGGGCACGAGCTGAAGGTGTTCGCGGTCTCCGGCGGCGACCCGGCGGAGTTCTGGGCGCAAGGGCGAATGAAGGGCTTCCGCGAGGGCATCGAGAAGGCCATCCCGGACGCGAAATTCGTCAACACCGAGACGAACGGGCTGAACACGTCGGTACGAGCCGGGCAAGACGTTCGACACCTACAAGGCGTTCTTCTCGGCGCATCCCGATCTGCAGTTCATCGAGAACGTCGACATCGGCGCCGAGCACGCCGACCGCGCGATCCGCGAGCTGAACCGGGTCGGCAAGATGTTCTCGATCGGCTGGAACGTCAGCAAGGGCCAGTTGGACGCGATCGACGCCGGCATCCAGGTGGCGCTGCTCGACCAGCGCTGGCCGGACCAGGCGGCGTTCGGCGGGCCGGCCTGCGCGCAGTTCCTCGGCAACGGCGCGATCCTGGCGAACACGCAGACGCTGAAGGCGGTGACCAAGGCCGACACGGCGGAGGCGCGGGCGCAGCTCAACTCCATCATGTCGTCCGGCAACTGAGCCGATCGCCCGGGGCATATTCGACGATCCGGCATTTCGAAGCATGTCCGCTCCCGAGAGCAGCGCGCCCGCCCCGACCCGCGCCGCGCGGTTCTCGGCGGCGGGCCGCGCGACGTTCGACCTGACGCTGCGGCTCGGCGGCCTCGCCGTCGCGATCGTGCTGGTCGGCGTGATGTTCCAGACGCTGAACGACGCGTTCCTCAACACCGACGTGCTGATCTCGATCCTGCGCTCGATGAGCTCGGTCGCGATCATGGGGCTCGGGCTCACGCTGGTGATCGTGATCGGCGAGATCGACCTGTCGGTCGGCGCGATGTACGGGCTGGCCGCGAATTCGCTCGCGGTGATCTGGATCCAGGGCGGCGTGCCGGTGCAGTTGGCGATTCCGATCGTGCTGCTGATCGCGGTCGGCGTCGGGCTGTTCAACGGGTTCCTGACCACGGCGCTGCGCATCCCGTCGTTCATCGTCACGCTCGGCAGCTACAACCTTTTATATGGTCTGTCGCTGTGGGTGACGCATGCCGGCACGTTCAACCCGAACTATCCGCCGGAGGGCTACACCGTTGCGCCGGGCCAGCTCGCGTTCTTCATCGATCTGACCAAGCAGTTCGGCGTGCATCAGTTCTCCGTCGAGGTGTTCTGGATGCTCGGGCTGGTGCTGGTGGTCGGGTTCCTGCTGCACCGCACGCTGTTCGGCTTCCGGCTGATCGCGATCGGCGGCAACCCCATTGCGGCGCAATTGGCCCGGCTGCCGGTGCGGCGCTACAAGATTCTTGCGTTCGTCCTTAGCGCCGTCATTGCCTCGATCGCCGGCATCCTGGATTTCTCGTTCATCCAGACCTCGCAGCCCGACCTTGGCCTGTCGCAGACGTTCCCGGTGTTTGCCGCTGTCATCATCGGCGGCGCGAGCCTGGCCGGCGGCAAGGGCACGGCGATCGGCACGCTCGGCGGCGCGCTGCTGCTGGCGGAATTGCAGATCGGCCTCGCTTTGCTCTCCCCCGGGCCGCACGCGCAGCAGATCTTTCTGGGCGCGGTCACGATCGGCGCGGTCGCGCTCGACCTCGGCCTGACCCGCCTGCGCGCCCGCCGCGCCGCATGAGCGCAGCGGCGCGTATCGAAATCCGCGGCCTGCGCAAGAGCTACGGCAACACGCGCGCGCTCGACGGGCTCGATCTCGACCTGATCCCCGGCGAAGTGCTGGGCATCGCCGGACCGAACGGCGCCGGCAAGAGCACGCTGGTGCGCATCCTCGCCGGCGAGGAACGGCAGGATGCGGGCGAGCTGCGCGTCGGCGGGCAGAGCTTCGCGACTGCCGACGTGTCGCGCCGCGTCGCCGTGGTGCATCAGGAGCCGCAACTGTTCCCGAACCTGACCGTGGCAGAAAACCTGCTGGTCGGGCGCGAGGGCGTGCGGCTGCTGCGGCCGGCGACGCCGCGTTCGGATCGGGCGCTGATGGCGGCGCTGGGCCTCGGCCCGTACGCGGCGCGGCCGCTCGGCGCCTGCACGCTCGCGGTGCAGCAGCGGACCGAAATCGCCCGCGCGCTGGCCCGCGACGCGCGCGTGTTCCTGTTCGACGAGCCGAACTCCGCGCTGACCGACGAAGAATCCGACGAGCTGTTCAGGGAAATCCACAAGCTCGCCGACGCCGGCAACGTTGTCATCCTCGTCACCCACCGGCTCGGCGACCTGGCCGAACACACCGCGCGCGTCGTTGTCGTGCGCGACGGGCGGGTTGCCGCGGAGTTGCGCGGCGCGGCGCTGACCGAGGAGGCGATCGCCCAGCAACTGGTGCTGGCCGATCACCGCGCCGCGCCGGATGCCGCCGCGCGGGCGGCGCGCGATGGGCGCGAGGACACAGCATTGCTGCGTGTCTCCGGCTGGACGCATCGCGCGGGCGCGTTCGCAGGCGTCGGCCTGGCGGTGGCGCGCGGCGAAATCCTTGCCTTGATGGGCGTCGAGGGGTCCGGTGCGCGCGAGCTGCTTCGTTCCCTTGCAGGCGTCGATGGCGCGGAGGGAAAAATCGCGGTGGCCGACGCGACCGGCCGCGGCGCGATCGGCCGACTGACCGCCTACGTGCCGGCGACGCGGCAGTTCAGCCTGTATTCGAATCTGACCGTCGGCGAAAACCTGCTGGTGCGGCTGGGCCGGCCGGAGATCGCCGATGCGGTTGGCACGCTGCGGCCGCGCCGGATGCGCGCGCTGGCCGAGGATGCGGTGCGGCGCTTTCTGGTGAAGACGCGCACGCTGACCCAGGGCATCCGATCGCTGTCCGGCGGCAACCAGCAGAAGGTCGCGATCGCGCAGGCGCTCGCGGCGCGCCCGCGCCTGCTGCTGCTGGAGGAACCGACACGCGGCGTCGATGTCGGCGCACGCCAGGAGATCTATCGCCTGCTCTCGGGCTTCGCCGCCGACGGCAACGCGGTGGTGATGTACTGCACCGAAGTTCCCGAGATGTTCGAGGCGGCGGACCGCGTGATCGTGGTGTCGGACGGAAGGCTGTCGGCGCCGCTCAGTGTCGCCGAGCATCCGCATGTCGAAGCGCTGGCGACCGAGGTGACGCGACTGGAGCGGCACGGCCGCGCCAACTGACAGCATCGCGAAGGAACCCGGCTGGCCCGGGACGCCGGAAGCCGCTATGATCGCGCGGCAACGAGGAGGTCGATCCGTGTACGCTGGTCCGATTGTCGACGCCCACATCCATCTGTGGGATCTTTCGATGGGAAAGCATGGGTGGCTGATGCCGAGCAACGGCGCCGTGCAGGCGCTCGGCGGGCTCGACAAGCTGCGGCACGACTTCCTGGTTGCCGATTACCTGCGCGACAGCGCCAACCAGGACATCGTCGCGACCGTGCACATCGAGGCGCTGTGGGACCGCAGCGACGTGCTCGGCGAGACGCGATGGCTGGAGACGCTGGACAAATCGAGAAACATCGCGGCGCGATATATCGCCGCGGCGCCGTTCGGCACCGATGAGGGCGCAGCCATCATCGCCGCCCAGGCGGCATTCCCGCGCGTGGTCGGCATCCGCGACATCCTGAGCTTCCATCCGACGATCCCGGGCAAGAGCTTTGCGCCGCGCGACGGCATCGCGTTCGAGCCGGCGTGGCGGCGCGACGTGGCGCGGCTGATCGAGCACAAGCTGATGCTGGAACTGATGATGTATCCGTATCAGCTCGACGGCGTGCTGGATGTCGCGCGCGCGCTGCCGGAGTTGCAGATCATGGTCAACCACTGCGCCAGCCCGATCGATCGCGACGACGAGGGCATGGCGCGCTGGCGCGAGGCGGTGCGGGCGCTCGGCAAGCAGCCCAACATCGCGCTGAAGGTCTCCAACGCCGCGGGCTACGATCCGCAGCCGACCTACGAGAGCGTGCGGGCGGTGGCGATGCACTGCATCGAGAGTTTTGGCACCGAGCGGATCATCTTCGCCACCGACTGGCCGGTTGCGAAACTGTTCGGCGGCTTCGACGAGATCTACGACGGGCTGCGCCGCATGACCGCCGACATGACGCCGGCCGAGCAGCGCGCGCTGTTCCACGACAACGCCAAACGCTTCTACCGGCTTTAAGACATCGGAGGCTGCGCCATGAGCGCTTCGACATCACCGAACGAAACCTCGATGATCACTCCCACGGTCGATTTCGACCGGGAGGGGCTGCATTTCGGCGCGTTGCGGGTGCCGCATTCGTGGGATCGCTCGGCCTACGGCCACATTCCGATCCCGGTCGCGGTGGCG
This sequence comes from uncultured Solirubrobacterales bacterium, assembly GCA_963697635.1. Lineage (GTDB taxonomy): Bacteria > Pseudomonadota > Alphaproteobacteria > Acetobacterales > Acetobacteraceae > CAJCJG01. The sequence continues at coordinate 122,764 of CAVOOS010000008.1, forward strand.
AAACACGGCAGCGGCCCGACCGTGGTGCTGACCGGGGCCAACCACGGCGACGAATACGAGGGGCCGCTCGGACTGCTGCGGCTGATCCGGGGCCTGGACCTGTCGCGGCTGAACGGGCGGCTGATCGTGGTGCCGGCGCTGAACTATCCGGCGTTCCTGGCGGCGCGGCGCGTTTCGCCGATCGACCAGATCAACCTCAACCGCACGTTCCCGGGCCGACGCAACGGCACGGTGACAGAGATGATCGCGCACTACGTGGAGACGGTGCTGCTGCGGATGGCCGACTACGCGATCGATTTTCACTCCGGCGGCGGTTCGCTGAATTATCTTCCGACGCTGCTGGCGCCACGGTCGGACGATCCGGCGCAGCGCGAAAAACTCGACCGGCTGGTGGCGGCGTTCGGGGCGCCGCGCGTGCTGTTCATCGACGGCGGGCGGGCGATGAGCGGCGAGGACCGGGTGATCGGCGCGGCGGCGGCGCGCAACGGCGTGTTCTTCCTGACCGGCGAGTTCGGCGGCGGCGCCAGCGTCAATCTGGACGGGCTCGCGGTGGTGAACCGCGGCCTCGCCGGCGTGCTGGACGCGATCGGCGTGCTCAAGCCGGCGGCGCCGCTGGCCCCCTGCCCGCCCTCGCGCCGGCTGGTGGTGGACGGGCCGGGCCACTACGCCTTCGCGCCGTGCAACGGGCTGTTCGAGCCGGCGTTCCGGCTGGGCGACGAGATCGCGGCCGGGCAACTGGCCGGAGTGATCCACGACACCGTGCAGCCGTGGAAGGAGCCGGTGCCGGTGACGTTCGGCACCGCGGGCGTCGCGCTGTGCATCCGCACGTTCGGGCTGACCGAAGCCGGCGACTGCCTGGGCCATCTCGGGCGCGACGAATGAGTTGGCTGTATTGGTATGACGGCGTCTGGTCGGACAGTAGCCCGCGGCTGACCGGACCGGCGGACAACGCGTTCTGGATGGCGACGACAGTGTTCGACGGGGCGCGGGCGCTGCGCGGGTTTGCGCCCGACCTCGATGCGCATTGCGCGCGGCTGATCAGCTCGGCGGAGGCGCTGATGCTACGGCCGAAGTTTTCGGCCGCGGAGGTCGCGGCGTTGTGCGTGCAGGCGATCAGGCGGTTTCCGAGCGACGCCGAGCTGTACTTGCGTCCGATGGTGTTTGCCCGAGATGGTTTTCTGCTGCCCGACCCGGACAGCGCCGACTTCGCGCTTGCGGTCGGCGAAATTCCGTTGCCGGACCCGGAGGCGACGTTTTCGGCGTGTCTGTCATCGCGCCGGCGGCCGTGGGCGGACATGGCGACGACCAACGCCAAGGCGGCGTGCCTGTATCCGAACTCGCAGCGCGCGCTGGCGGAAGCGAAGGCACGCGGCTTCGACAATGCGGTGGTGCTCGACGGCGACGCCAACGTGTCGGAGTTCGCGATGTCGAACCTGATGCTGGCGAAGGGCGGGCGGGTGCTGACGCCGATGGCCAACGGCACGTTCCTGATGGGCGTCACGCGCGCCCGCGTGCTGGGGCTGCTGCGCGACGCCGGCGTGGAGGTTAAGGAGACTCAGGTGACGCCTGCGGATTTGCTGGAGGCGGACGAGATCTTCAGTACCGGCAATCTGGCGAAGGTGGTGGCGGCGAACCGCTACGAGGGCCACTCCGTGCCGCATGGGGAGTTCGCGCGGCTGGCAAGAAAACTGTATTTCGAGTGGATGCTCGGGACGCATATCGACGACCGGCAGCGTTAGCGTCCGACTCGGAACATTGGATCCGTTTCCCGTCATTGCCGGTCCTCGGATCAAGTCCGAGGATGACCCGGCAATCCAGCGCGTGGGCGCGGCGTGGATCCCCGGGTCAAGCCCGGGGATGACAGCGGAGAGGAATGCAGCGCCTGCTCCGCAACGAACCCTTAAACCATCGGCCGCATCCGGCGCTGGCCGAGCCTCGCCACGCGCTGCAATCCGGCCTGCAACGCGGCGTGCAGGCCGCCGGGATAGGCCAGCATCACGCCGATGATCAGCACGCCGATGATGATCGGCCGCCACGGGCCGAGATCGGCGATCGCCTCGGCGAGCAAGGTCAGCACCAGCGAGGCGAGCAGCGGGCCGTAGATGGTGGCGCGGCCGCCGAGCAGCACCATGCTGAGCAGCAGCGTGGTCAGCTCGATGCCGAACACGTCGGTGGAGGCGTTGCGGAAATAGCCGCCGTAGAAGCCGCCCGCCATGCCGGTGAACACGGCACTCATGCACAGCGTGATCAGCCGCTGGCGGCGCCAGCGAAATGCCGCGGCTGACCGCGTATTCCTCGTTGTCGCGGAGCGCGATGGCGCTGCGGCCGATCGGCGCGCGCACGAACGCGCGCAAACAGAGCGTGCTGACAGCGAGCAAGGCGAGCGCGATGTAGTAGTAGCCGAGCTTGGCGTCGCGGACCATGTTGTGGCCGGGAATGGCGAGCGCCGGGATGCGCACGAGGCCGGAGTTGCCGCCGGTGTAGTCGGACTCGCTGATGATCAGTTGCAATACGAGCTGGGCGAAGGCGAAGCTGACCAGCACGATGTAGATGCCCTTGAGCCGCAGGATCGGCCCGGCCATCAGCGCGGCCGCGAGCGCCGCGGCGAGGCCGGAGGCGAGCAGCGCCAGCCAGGGGTTAAGGCCCGCGAGCTTGGTCAGCATGCCGTACGCGTACAGACCGACGCCGAACAGCGCGAGATGGCCGAAATTGAAGATGCCGCCGTAGCCGAGGCTCAAGTCCCAGCTCGAGGCGATGACGCCGTAGACGTAGACCATGATCAGCAGGTGGCGCAGGTAGGTGTCGTGGATCACCGCGGGCAGCAGCGCCAGCACGACGAGCCCCGCCGCAATCAGGCCGAGTTCGCGCAGGAAGCCGGTGCTCATGCGAGCCCTCGCGTGCGGCCGGAGAACAGGCCCTCGGGCCGGATCATCAGCACCGCGATCAGCACCGCGAACAGCAGCGCCGGCGTCCAGTAGAAGCCGATCACGTAGGTGCTGACGGCTTCGAACAGCGCGATGATGTAGGCGGCCATGATCGGGCCGGAGATGTTGGCGACGCCGCCGAAGATCACCACGACCAGCGCCTTCGACAACGGCTCGGTGCCCATCTCCGGCGACATGAACTTGAAGCCGCCGAAGAACACGCCGGCGAGTGCCGCCAGCGCCGCCGCGAGGCCGAATGCGAGCGCGTACAGCGCGGTGACGTTGATGCCGACGAGGTGGCACGCGTCCTCGTTCTGCGCGACCGCGCGCAATGCGAGGCCGAGCCGCATCCGGTTCAGGAACAGCCAGACGGCGCCGAGAATGAGCGGCGTGATCACGATGATCGCGACCTGGTGCAGCGAGATGCCGATGCCCTCGTAATCGACGTTGCCGGCCACCAGCGGCGGCAGCGCGAGCGGCCGCGGCCCCCAGATGACCTGGGTGCCGTTCTGCAGCGCCGAGGATGCCGCGAGCGTGGTGATGACGGCGACAAGTACGACATCGCCGCGGCCGATGAACGGGCGCACCACGCTCGCCTGCAACAGGTAGCCGAGCGCCGCGACCGTCAGCATCGACAGCGGCAGCGCGACCGCCATCGGCAGGCCGAACGCATCGGGGCTGACGAACTGCCAAGCGATGTAGGCGCCGAGCGTCAGGAACACGCCGTGGCAGAAGTTGAACACGCCGATCGTGGTCCACACCAGCGCGAGCCCGACCGCCATCATCGCGTAGAGCGAGCCGGAGAACAGCGCGCTCAGCAGGATTTGGGCGAGCACCGTCATGTCGTCACCGTCATGTCAGCGGACAATCGCATCTGGTGGCATTATTGCCATATCGTCATGGCCGGGCGTGACCCGGCCATCCACGCGCCGGCGCCAACGCTTGCGGATATTCCGGGGCTCGGGTCAACGAGTCTCGGTAATCGCTGCAACAGGGATGGCACGCAAGCTTCACGCTTCACCTCCACGTCGCCGGCGTTGTGGCGGACGCAGCGCGTGGATGGCCGGGTCAAGCCCGGCCATGACGATATGGCAACGGAATGGCCGTGGGCGATTGTTCTGCGTCATGTCAGCGGCCCCACCTGCCGACCAAAATACATCTCCATGATCGCCGCATGGTCCATCATTTCGCCGGGCCGGATCTCGGTCGCGATCTCGCCGTGGTTGACGAGATAGAGGTGCTCGGCGAGGTCCAGCAGGAATTCGACGTCCTGCTCGACCACGACCAGCTTCACGCCGTCGTCGGAAATGCGGCGGATCGCGGCGCAGAGTTCGTCCTTGAGCCGCGGCGCGAGGCCGAGCGTCGGTTCGTCGAGCAGCAGCAGGCGCGGATGGCTCATCAGCGCGACGCCGATCGAGACCATCTGCCGCTCGCCGCCGGAGAGCGTGCGCACCTGCTGGCTCCAGCGTTCGCCGAAGCTTTGGGAATATCTCCACCACGCGATCGACATTGCGCGGATTCCTCGGCGCGGGCGCGCGACGGCCAGGCGCCGAGGCGCAGCGTTTCGCGGATCGTCAGGTCCGGGAACAGCCGGTTGCCCTGCGGCACCTGCACGAGCCCGAGTTCGACGATGTGCGCGCGGGGCCATGCGGCCGATCTCGGTGCCGTCGAAGCGGATGGTTCCCGACGACGCGCGGATCAGGCCCGAGATGGTGCGCAGCAGCGTGGTCTTGCCGTGGCCGTTCGGCCCGAACAGTCCCACATTGTTGTTGCCCGTCGTCGCGATCGAGACGCCGTGCAGGATGCGGATGCGGCCGTAGCCGGCTTCGAGACCTTCGATCCGCAGCAGTTCGGTCATGCGGAATGCTTCCGATCGCCGAGATAGGCGCGGATCACTTCCGGATCGCGCACCACGCTTTCCGGGTCGCCGAGCACCAGCACGCGGCCCTGGTTGAGCACCATCAGGCGCTGCGACAACGCCAGCAGCACCGTCAGCACGTGCTCGATCAGCAGGATGGTGATGCCGCGTTCGGCGATGCGGCGGATCAGGGCGATCAGCGTCGCGATCTCCGGATGCGTGAGGCCGGAGGCTGGTTCGTCGAGCATCAGCAGCTTCGGCGACATCGCCAGTGCCGTCGCCAGCATCAGGCATTTGCGGTCATAGACGGACAGTTCGGAGGCCGGCCGGGCAAAGTTGGCAGGCGCGAAGCCGGCGAATTCCAGCGCCTGCACAACCGCCGGCCGTGCCGGGCCGGCGCTGCGGCCGCCCAACCCGTAGGTCGCGCCGATCAGCGTGTTGTCGTAGAGGCTCAGCGTGTCGAAGCTGGTTTCGCGCTGGAACGTGCGCGCGAGGCCGAGGCGCGCGATCTGGTGGCCCTTGAGGCCGGCCAGATCGCGACCGTCGAACACCACGCGGCCTTCGTCCGGGCCGAACGGGATGCCGGAGATCACGTTGAACAGCGTGCTCTTGCCGCTGCCGTTCGGCCCGGCGATGCCGAAGATTTCTCCGCTGTCGACGGTGAACGAGATCCGATCGACGGCGCGCAGCGCGCCGAAGGATTTGACCGTCCCGTCCACCGTCAGCAGCGGCATTCCCTCGGCGCCCGTGCAGCCTACTTCTTCATCCACGGCGGCAACTGGAACTCGCCCGTTGCGTATTGCGCCGGCGAGATCAGGTAGCGCTTGCCGTCCCAGATCTGGAAGAACGTGAGCGGGATGTGGGCGTCGTCCTGCAAGGTCAAATGCGTCTTCGGGTCGAACTTGACCTGGCCCATCGCGCAGAGCTTGTCGGTCTCGCCGATCGCCGCGGCGATCGCCTTGTGGTTGGTCGGGTCGCCGACCTTCTTGAGTGCGTCGAAATAGATCCAGAGCATCTCGTACAGCGCGATGCCGTAGGTGCCGGTCTCCACGCCGTATTTCTTCTTGAACCGCGCGGTCAGCTCCTGCGCGCGCGGCAGCTTCGGCGAATCGATCACGCCGCCGAGCAGGTCGTACAGCACGCCGGTCGAGGCGGCGCCGGTGAGCTTGACGAATTCGGGCACGCTCGGCGCGTATTGCAGGAACACCAGGCTGTCGGTCGGCTGCTCCAGGAACTGCTTGAGGAACGTCGCCGAGTTGTTCGGCAGGTAGTCGGTGTTGATCACGAGATCCGGCGGATCGTTGCGCACCTTGGTGATGATGGTGCGCCAGTCGTTGACTTCGCCGAACGGCACCATCTCGTCGACGGTGATCGTCCAGCCGTCCGACTTGAACTTCTTCTTCATGTCCTCGGAAATGCCCTTCGAGTAGACATTGTCCGAAGAGATGATCGCGACCTTGTGGTTCTTGAGCTTGACCTTGCCCTCGGCGGCGAGCTTGTCGACGATCACGGTCACGTCGGTGCCGTACGCCTCGAACGGCGGCGACAGCGACCAGCAGCACCAGTACTTGGCCGGGTCGGGCGCGATGATGCCGCGCGTCTGCGTCGGCGTCGCCGCCAGCATGTACGGCATGCCGGCGTCGGCCATCATGTCGATCTCGAAGTTCGTCAGGCTGGCGTAGCCGGTCAGCATGAACTGGATGTCGGGATCGCCGAGCAGGCGCTCGGCCGCGCTGGTGACGTCGCCGGCGGCACCGTCCTTCACGTCGCCGACGACCAGCTCGAACTTGTAGCCGGCGATGCCGCCGGCCGCGTTGGCTTCCTCGATCGCCATCTGCGCGCCGCGCACCAACTCCTGGCCGTCGGCGCTCGACTTGCCGGTGATCTGGCCGAGCATGCCGATCTTGACCACCTTGTCGGCGGCCTGCGCGGCCGGGGCGACGAGGCCGGCGGCCGCGACCGCCAGCACCGCCAGCGCCAACAGCCGCCGGCGCCATCCGGCATTCCGCCCGGCAGGCGGCGCAGCCCAAAATTGTTCGTCTTGCTCCATGTCCTCTTCTCCCCCGTGGCTGCATGCCCTTGCGCGGGCCGCGCAAGCTTCACAGTGGAGCGTGGCCGCCGGCCGGTCTAGCCTCCGCGCGCAAGCGGCATGGAGCAGCGACGGACATGGCCGACATCGACCGGATTCTTTCCCGTATCGACGAGCAGCAGACCGAGGCGCGGGCGCGGCTGTGCGACCTGCTGCGCATCCCCAGCATCAGCGCGCAGCCCGACCATGCCGCCGATTGCGCCGCCGCCGCCGAGCTGGGTGCGCGGCCAGCTCGCCGGGCTGGGTTTTTCTGCATCGGTGCGGCCGACGGCGGGCCATCCGGTGGTGCTCGGGCATCATCCGGGGCCGGGCGGCGACGCGCCGCACCTGCTGTTCTATGGCCATTACGACGTGCAGCCGCCGGAGCCGCTGGAGCTTTGGACCAGCCCGCCGTTCGCGCCGGCGCTGGTCGAAGGCCCGCACGGTCCGCGGCTGGTGGCGCGCGGCGCGGTCGACGACAAGGGCCAGACGATGATGTGGATCGAGGCGTTCCGCGCCTGGCAGGCGGCGAATGGCGCGCTGCCGGCACGGATCACCGTGCTGGTGGAGGGCGAGGAGGAGGTCGGCAGCCCGAACCTGCCGGCATTCCTCGAAGCCAACCGGGCGGAACTTGCGGCCGAAATCGTGGTGATCTCCGACACCGGCATGTGGGACATCGACACCCCCGCGATCACTACGCGGCTGCGCGGCAGCACCTATGTCGAGATCGGGCTGCGATTGGCCGAACGCGACATGCACTCCGGGCTGTTCGGCGGCTCGGCGCAGAACGCGGCCAACGTGCTGACGCGCATTCTCGGCGAGGTGCACGATGCCGACGGGCGCATTCGACTTGCGGGATTCTACGAAGGGATCGTGGCGCCGACGGCTGCGGTTGCTGAAGCAATGGGAAGCGCTCGGCTTCAATGAGGAGGAATTCCTGGCGACCGCCGGGCTGCGCACGCCGGGCGGCGAGCGCGGCCTGCCGGCATTGGAACGGCTGTGGGCGCGGCCGACCTGCGACATCACCGGCATCTGGAGCGGCTACACCGGGCCGGGCGCCAAAACCGTGATCCCGGCCGAGGCGCACGCGAAGGTGTCGTTCCGGCTGGTGCCCGGCCAGGACCCGGACGCGGTGCTCGCGAGCCTGCAGGCGTTCGTCGCGGCGCGGCTGCCGCCCGAGGCGCAGGCGCGCTACGACGTGATGTTCCGCGGGCGCGGGCTGGAGATCCCGGCCGACAGCCGCTGGGTGCGCGCGGCCACCGCGGCGTTGCGGGTGGAGTATGGGCGGCCGCCGGTGCTGATGGGCAGCGGCGCCTCGATCCCGGTGGTCGAGATGATGAAGAACGCGCTCGGGCTGGACTCGCTGCTGTTCGGGTTCGGGCTCAACGACGACCAGGTGCACAGCCCGAACGAGAAGTTCGAGATGCGCTGCTTCCACCGGGGCACGCGCTCGCACGCGCGCCTGCTGGCTGCGATCGCGGGTGGGGAGTGATGCACGCCGGCACAGGGAGCGACGCTCGTCGGGGTGCCCGGGTCAAGCCCGGGCATGACGAGATGTTCCAATGAACGTCATCGCCGGGCTTGACCCGGCGATCCCTTGGCGGGCGGCGTAACGCAGCGCGTCAGTCGGTCACGCTCACCTCGACGGCGCCGAGGCCGGACAGCTCGAAGCGGAATTTTCCGGGGACGGTCGGGAAGCGCGTGGTGACGAGGCTGCCGGTCAGCACGATCTCGCCGGCGCGCAGGCCGGTGCCGGCGGCGGCAAGGTGGTTGGCGAGCCAGGTCAGCGGGATGAACGGGTGGCCGAGCACGTCGCGGCCCATGCCGCGATCGACCTTTTCGCCGTCCAGCAGCACGGTGCCTTCGACCGCGGCGAGATCGGGCCACGCCGTCAGGAACGCGCCATGCACGACGCCCGCGTTCCAGGAATTGTCGGCGACCAGCGACAGCACGTCGAGCGTCTTGTAGTCGCAGTGGCGGTCGTCGACGATTTCGACCGACGGCGCGACGGCATCGACCGCGGCGGCTACGGTCGCATAGTCGAACGGCGCCGCTGATGCGGGCAGGTCGCGGCCGAGCCGCACGCCGATCTCGAATTCGAGCCCGAGCCGGCCGAATTTGCCGCGCTCCAGCGTCGTGCCGCTGGGATGCACGCGGCCGGGCAGCACGACGCCCGCGATCGGCGTGTCGATGCGGCACATCTCCTGCATCCGCTTCGAGGTCAGGCCGATCTTGTAGCCGGCGCGCGGGCCAATAAGGCCGGCCATCATCGCGGCGACGAACGCATCCTGCACGGCGTAGGCGGCAGCGATGTCGTGGATGCCGCTGGGTTGCGCGAACGGCCAGAAGTTCCGGCCGTCGCGGTGTTCCGCGAGCAGCGTGGCCGCGGTGTGGGCGTGGTCGACCATGATGACACCTACGCGACGGGTTCCAGCAACACGACGGGAATTTCGCGCTCGGTCTTCTTCTGGTAGTCGGCATAGGGCGGCCAGAATTTCAGCGCCTTTTGCCAGAGTTCCGCGCGCTCGCCGCCGGTCGTGGTCCGGGCTTTCGCGTGCAGCTTCCTGGTGCCGACCTGCACCTCGACCTCGGGGTTGGCGAGGAGGTTGCGATACCAGCCGGGATGTTCCGGCGCACCGCCCTTCGAGGCAACGATCACGTAGCCGTTGCCGTGGTCGCCGTAGAACAGCGGGAAGATGAACTTCTCGCCCGACTTCCGGCCGGTGGTGGTCAGCAGCAGCGACGGCACCGTCATCTCCGGGTAGCCCGGCGGGGTGATCGTGTACATATGCCCATCCTTGCCGCCGCTCGAGACGTAGCGGTTGGTGTGGTCGATCATCCACTGCGGCATCTTCGGGGCGAGCTTGGCCTCGGACATCGGTGCTTCTCCTGCTTGGTCGGGGGACGCTAGCACAGGCGCGGCGGCCGGCTAACCGGTCTTGCGGATCTCGACGCCGTGGAGTTGCGCCAGGATGCCCGGCAGGGCACCGGCCACACCGAGCCGATGCGGCTGATCTTCGACGCCGACGAACGCGATGCCAGGACGCTGCTGACCGGCGGCGTCGGCGGCACCTTCATCGGGCTGCTGCTGCGCCGCCGCGGCAGAAGATCGGCGGTCGTCGCTGATTTGCGGAGGCGGACGTTCAGCGCCCCCCGACCACGCAGCATCCTACTCGCCGCCGATCCGGGCGCCCTTCTCCGCGACGGAGCGTTTCATCAGCAGCACGGCGAACACCAGCGCGGCCATGACGACGGCCAGCACCCAGAACACATCGAAATACGAGAGCGCCGATGCCTGTTGCTCGCGCAGGTTGGCGAGCGCCTGCAAGGCCTGTTGCTGCGCCGCGACCGGATCGCCGCTCTGCTGGAAAAACGTCCCGGACGACTGGTCGAGGAAGGAACGCGCCGCCGCGTTGAACGGATCGAGCCATTCGCCAAGCCGCAGGCTGTGCAACTGGTCGCGGCGCTCCTGCACCGTCTGCGCCAGCGAGGTCCCGACGCTGCCGCCCTCGTTGCGCAGCAGGCTCAACAGCCCGACCGCCGCGCCGCGCAGCGCGAGCGGCGTATAGAGGTAGGCCGCGACATTGGCGGGGGCGAAGCACAGCGCCAGCCCGATGATCAGCACCACCCGCGGCCAGACCGCCTCCCCCGGACTGATGTCCAGGTTCATCTGCGACATCCAGTAGTTCCCCGCGGCCATGACCAACAGACCCGCGGCGATCACCCACCGTGCGTCGGTGCCGCGACCGAGCATGCGGCCCACGATCGGCATGGTGATGACGGCGAAGAAGCCGGCCGGCGACATGACCAGCCCGGCGCTCAGGGCATCGTAGCCGAACAGCGACTGCAGCAGGGCGGGCAACGAGGTGCTGGCGGCATACAGCACCGCGAAGGCGCAGAAGATGATGATGCAGCAGGCGGCGAAATTCCGCTCGCGCAGCGGACGGAAATTGACCACCGGGCTGGGATGGCGCAGTTCCCAGACGATCAGCGCCACCAGGCCCACGGCGAACAGCACCACCAGCGTCTGCACGCGCCAGAACGGGTCGCCGAACCAGTCCCACTCCTGGCCCTTGCTGAGCGTCACCTCCCAGCAGACGATGACGATGACCAGCAATGACAGGCCGATGCCGTCGAAGCTGAATGGCTTCCTGCGGATCTCCCTGCGCTGGGCCAGAAGGTATTCAGGGTCCCGGAGCGTGAGCGCGCAGGCGCCGAAGGCGAGGATGCCGACGGGGACGTTGATCAGGAACACCCAGCGCCAGGAGTAGTCGTCGGTGATCCAGCCGCCGAGAGTCGGGCCGACGACGGGCGCGATCAGGGCTGCGAGGCCGAACAGCGTCATCGCCATGCCTTGCCGCTCGGGCGGAAAGGCGTCCAGCAGCACGCCCTGGCTCGATGGCTGCAAGCCGCCGCCGGCAAGCCCCTGGATCACGCGGAACAGGATCAGTTCGCCGAGACTGGTGGACAGGCCACACATCCCGGAGGCGAGGGTGAAGACCGCGATCGACAGCAGGAAATAGTTGCGGCGGCCAAGGCGCGCGATCAGCCAGCCGGTGATCGGCAGGATGATCGCGTTGGCGGCAAGGTAGCTGGTGATGACCCATTCGCCGTCATCGACGGTGGCCGACAGCCCGCCCGCGATGTAGCGCAGCGCCACCACCGCGATCGTGGTGTCGAGCACCTCCATGAAGGTCGGCACCACGACGACGGCGGCGACGAGCCAGGGGTTGATCGCCGCGCGCGGCCGGGCGCCCGGCAGCGCCGGCGCCAGTGCCGCGCCGCTCACTTGCTTGCGCTCGACGCGCCGGCCGGTACGGCGGATTGGAGGAATTTTCCCGCGTCCGGCCCGGTCGCCGGCGCGTTGATGTGAACGTCCGGAACGACCGAGGTGCCGATGAACAGCGGGGCCTTGTCCGGGTCGTAATCGACAAGATCGATCCGGACGGGCAGCCGCTGCACCACTTTCACGAAATTGCCGGTGGCGTTCTCGGCCGGCAGCAATGCCAGGGTCGATCCGGTCCCCTCGGTGAAGCCGGAGATCCGGCCCTTGAAGACGTGCGCGCCGCCGTACATGTCGACATGCAGATCGACCGGCTGGCCGATGCGCAGGTCGCGCAACTGCGTTTCCTTGAAGTTGGCATCGACCCAGATCTCGACGAGCGAGCGCACCGCCATCAGGTTCTGGCCGACCTGGACATAGTTGCCGGGATTGACGTTGCGCCGCGTCACGACGCCGTCGATATCCGCGACGATGTCGCAGTAGCGCAGATCGAGTTCGGCTTGCGCGAGATCGCGCTCGGCGACTTCCAGCTTCGCCTCGGCCTGCCTGACGTCCGGAGCATCGGCCGCGTATCGCGCGAACGTGGCGTCGATATCGCCAAGTTTATGGAACTGGTCGAGCATCGCCTTCGGACCCTGGTCGAACGAATGCACGACGCCGAGCTGCGCGGCACTTTGAATGAGCTCCGCCTGCGCCTCGAGGACGGACGAGAAGGTCTCGTCCAGATCGGCCGGCACCTCGCCGAGATCGCCGCCCCCTTCCGGCTGCGCCGGCAGCCCCAGCGAGACGCGGATCTGGCGCACGTCGGCCAGGCTTTCGACGAGTTCGGCGCCGGCCGTCGTCAACTTCGCTCGCCGCTCGTCATAAACCTCGCGCGACACGTCGTCCCTGGCGACCAGTTGCCGCGCCCGGTCGAACTCGACCTGCGCCAGCGCCGACTCGGCCTTGCTCTTTTCCACCTCGGCCACGCGCGCGTGCAGCAGCGCGACCTGGTTGTCGACGTTCTCCACGGCATGTTGCAGATCCCAGCGTCGGCTCACTGCCTGCGCTTCGATCGCGCGCGCCGCCGCGGTGGCTGCCTGCACGTCTGCCTTTGCGGTGTCGACCGCCGCCTGCTTCTCGGCGACCACGACCCGGTACGGCTCCTTGTCCAACTCGGCCAGGAGATCGCCCTTGCGCACGCGGTTGTTGTCGTCGACCAGAACGCGGGAAACCTGCCCCGCCACGCGGGGCGCGACAAACGTCACGTGCCCGTTGACGTAGGCGTCGTCGGTGGATTCGGTGCTGAGCATCGCCTTGACCCACGGGATGCCGAACACGAGGACGACCGCCAGGACAGCAACGCCGACCACGCCGGCGACAAGCTTGCGCTTCCGCGAGGCCTTTCGGACCTCCGGCGGCAAGGACGGCGGCGGCGGCGCGGAATTCGCGTCGTGGGCAGCCGCAGCATCTCCATCGGCTGGCGGTTGCGCGTCGATCGGACCTGGCTTGTCGCCTTGTTCACTCATGTCGGGCACCCGTTGCAAAGGACAAAACGGACTGCGTCGAAAAGCCACCCCTCGTGCTGACCGGAACGATACCTCAGCCGTCTCTTGCAGAGGCGTGAAAATCTCCCCTGCATCGCCGTGCCCGCCGCACCGCTATCGCTTGATGGGTGCGGCTTCGCTCGCGAGGCGGTGAATGTGACCGGCTTATGACCGGCGAGCAGCGCCGGCCGGTCCCTGCACCGCGACGGTCGGTCGTCTCATCGATTGAGCGCCTGCGGACCGCTGACGAACCGATTGCCGCGCACATAGAACCGCAGCAGGCTGTCGGCCGCGCGCGTAATGCCGATGCGTTTGCTCTGCCCGATTTCGCCGGCGGCCCGACCGTCGGATCCGAGCCACAGCGGACCGGCCTGGCAAAGGTCGATCCCGTCCAGTCGGCGGTCGATCCGCAAGGCTGCGCACAGGCGCCCCGGGCCGCGTGCCAGGTCACGCACCCGCTCGACGCCGCGATTTTGCTCCATGACCGCGATGCCATCCGTCGGCTCGATCGCTCTGATCAGGACGCCCGCACCCACGCCCGGCGCCTCGCTGGAGACGTTGAGCATGAAGGAGCTGCCATAGGCCAGATAGACGTATGCGTGTCCGCGTTCGAGGAACAGCACACGATTTCGTGGGGTCATGCCGCGATAGGCATGACCGGCAGGGTCGCCGATGCCATACGCCTCGGTCTCGACGATGCGGCCGGCGGCCACGCCTTCGGCCAACACGCGCACGACCATGATGCCGATCAGAAAACGCGCGAGCTGGACCGTCTCGACGGGGAGCTCCGCCCGATCCAGCAGGCGCGGGCGCGCGATCGTCGTCGCGGCTTCATCCCATTCGCTCGACCAGATGGGCGCGCGAAGGACCGGGCTCGAACGGTTCGCCGAAGTATTGGGTCTCGCGAGCCACCTTGCCATCCAGGAACTCCATCACGCTCACCGTGTAGGTCGGCCGGCCGTCGTACGTGAGGACGAACTCGGTGACCCAGAGGTCGCCCGCGCCGACGATGCGGCGCACGCTGAAGCGCTTCGCGTTCGGCTGCGCGACGCGCGAGGCCTGGATGTTGTGCCGGCCCCTGATGCGCTCGCCCGACTGCGGGTACTCGAGCACTGCGTCGTCCCGGTAGATGTCGTGCTCGACGTCGAAGTCGTTCGCGTCCGAGGCGGCCCAGTGGCGATCGAGCGCCGCCCGAATGTCGTTGTCAGTCCATGTTGCCGCTCCTGTTCCTGGCCGGTCGGGCCCGGCCGCTGCGTGCCATCGCACGCCGGCCGACACCGCGGCGATGTCACTTCGATCGTGGAATAAAGCCGGGCACGCCGGTTTCCACCACCGTATTGAACCGGACGTTCGCCGTGATGCCGTCCCGGATCTCCCGCATGGCGTCTTCGGGCAGGGCCGATATCTCGAAGTTCTCCCGGATGTAGACAGGCTTGGTCGAGGTGGTCAGGAAGGCGGTGCCGCGTTGTACGGCCCAGGCCAGCGCAACTTGCGCCGGCGTCTTGCCGACGCGCTGCGCAATGCTCGTGATCACGGGGTCGTCCAGCATTTTCGGGCTCATGCCGTGCCCCAACGCGGCAAACGCCAGCAGCACAATGCCGTGCTCCCGACAGAAGTCGAGCAGCTCCCATTCGGGAAGGTACGGATGGGATTCGACCTGCACGACGGCAGGCTTGATCCGTGCCGCCGCGACGACCTCTCGCACCTTGTCCATGGTTGACATCCGACAGGCCGATCGCCTTGCAGCGACCGTCATCGACGAGGCGCTCGAGCGCCTGCCACGTCTCGATCAACGTCACCCCGCGATCATAGATCACCTGGCCGTGCTCGTCCCGCGGGTCCTGCTCGTCGCCGGGCCGGAACGCGAACGGGGTATGGATCAGGTAGCAGTCGACATGGTCGAGCCGCAGTCGCCGGAGGCTTCCCTCGAACGCGGGCTTGACCCGTTCGGGGCGATGATTGGTGTTCCACAGCTTCGTGGTGACGAAGACATCCTCGCGCCGGATCGCCCCGGCCGCGAACACGGCCTGCATCGCATCGCCGACCGCCTCCTCGTTGCGATACCGCTCCGCACAGTCGAGATGGCGGAACCCCACTTCCAATGCGGTCCGCGTGGCTTGCCTGGTGGCGAGCGGATCGGGGATCAGCGTGCCGAACCCGACGGCGGGGATCGCACCGGACCCGTGGGCGAGAGGGATCCTGGTGGAGCGAAGCGCATCGGGGCTTGCCATGCTCATCTCCTCGTTCGATTGGCCGGGCGCATGCGGCCGGGTCCAGAGCTTCAATACCCGGGACAGGCGCACCGGCCGCTGCCTGAAAACCTGGCGTGCCCCGGCATCCGGACCCCGACGAGGATAGCACAGCGCCGTCCGGTCTTCGACATGCGCGCCCGCCCCCTCCCCGCCCGATCGGAGCAGACAGTTCGGCCATTGCGGATCTGAATGATGGTGCCAAGATCGACCTGGGGAGGGCCCGCTCACGCCGACCGATTTGGCGGCGCGAACGGGCGATCGAGACCGGGAGGAAGCGCGATGCCGCCGACGAGGCCAGGGCTCGCCGCACCGCGTCGTGAGGCGTCGTCGTTGTCACAGCAACGACGCATTGCGCGCGCCGGGCGGGTCGCTGCCGCCCCCGTCCCGCCATGCACCTAGCATTGCCGCTGCTGGCCAACGCGATCGTCTCGGGACTTCTGGTCGGCGGCTTCTACGCCGCCGCGACGGTCGGCGTGGCGATCTCGTTCGGGATGCTGGAGATCGTCAACATTGCCCATCCCGGCTTCATCATTCTCGGCTCGTACGCCGCATGGGCGGTCAATGCGGCAATCGGGCTCGACCCGATCCTGGCGGGCATCGCCCTGCTTCCCGCGTTCTTCCTGCTGGGCGCGGCCGTCTATCAGTTCTATCATTTCGCGTTCGAGCGCCACGCGCGAGAGTCGCTGCGCGGTCTCGCGTTCTTCTTCGGCCTGCTGTTCATCATCGAGGTCGGCCTCGTGCTGGGCTTCGGGGTGGATTACCGCTACGTCGAGACCGGGTATGCGGGTCGCAGCCTTGCCGTCGGCGCGGTCGGCCTGCCGCTCCGGCTGCTCATCCCCTGCCTCGTCTCGCTGCTGCTGCTTGGGTCGTTGCAGGCGTTCCTGCAGCAAAGCTTCGTCGGGCGCGCGATCAAGGCGGTGTCGCAGGATGAACTGGCGTTGCGCCTCGTGGCGATCAGCCCGAGCCGGATCAAGCGCATCGCCTTCGCGCTCTCGATCGCCACCACCTCGGTCACCGGGGCGCTGCTGATCGTCATCCAGCCGGTGGAGCCCTCGATCGGGCGCGACTACATCGGCCGGGTGTTCGCAATCTGCGTGCTCGGCGGCATGGGCAGCCTGCCCGGCACGCTGCTGGCGGCCGTGCTGCTCGGCATCGTCGAGAGCGTCACCGCGACCTTCTACGGCCCGTCCTGGGCGCCGGCCGTGGGGTTCGGGCTGCTGCTGCTGGCGCTGGGGCTCCGACCCGCCGGGCTGCGCGGACGCTAGGCGGTGAACGCCGCCCGCTTCCACGTCGCCGCCTGCCTTGCCGGCGCCACGATCTTCGCGCTCGCATGGGCGATCGGCAACGACTACGTGTTTTTTGCCGGTTATGTCGTCCTGCAATATGTGGTGCTGGCGACGGCGTGGAACATTCTCGGCGGCTATGTCGGCTACGTGAACTTCGGTTCGGCCGCCTTCTTCGCGATCGGCGCATATTGCTCGGTCGCGGTGCAGAAACTGGCGCCGCTGCCGATCCCCGTTCCGGTGCTGATGCTCGCCGGCGGCGTTCTGGCGGGGGCGGTCGGGTTGGGCGTCGGCTACCTCACGCTGCGGCTGCGCGGCGCGTTCTTCTCGATCGCCACGCTGGCCTTCGCGATCGTCATGGAAACGCTGGTCACCAACTGGCGCTTTCTCGGCGGCTCGCACGGCGTCTACGTGATCCGGCCGTCGCATGTGGCGCTCTTCGGCAGCTACGTGCGCTATCTCTTCCTGGTCATGCTGGCCCTGGCCTGCGTCGCGGTCGCGGTCGCGCGCGCCATCGAGCGCTCCCGTCTCGGCTACGGCTTTGCCGCCATCCGCGACGACGAGGGGGCGGCGGAGGCGTCCGGCGTTCCGACATTGCGGCTGAAACTGCTGGCAACCGCGCTGAGCGGCGGGCTGATGGGAATGGCCGGCGCGCCGCTGCCGTACTACGTCACCTATCTCGACCCGAGTTCGGGCTTCAGCCTGGCCTATGCGGTCAACGCGATCGCGATGCCGCTGGTCGGCGGCACCGCGAGCTGGGTCGGACCGGTGATCGGCGCGGTGTTGCTCAGCAGCATTCAGCAGGTGGCGACGGTCACCATCTCGTCCGCGGCCAATCTGCTCATCGTCGGCGTGGCCCTGGTGGGCTTCGTCGTCGTCGCGCCCAACGGGCTGCTCGGGTTGTTTCGCCCGCGTAGCCGGCGCGTGCGCACGTGACCGGCGCGGCGCTGCTGCAGGTCACCGGCCTGCGCAAGCGGTTCGGCGGCTTCGTCGCCCTCGACGGCATCGACGTTGCGGTGCGCGACGGCGAGCGCGTCGGCCTGATCGGCCCCAACGGGTCCGGCAAAAGCACGCTGGTCAACTGCCTGTGCGGCACGCTGCGCCATGAGCAGGGCAGCGTGCGCTTCGCCGACCGGGGGATCGACCGGCTGGCGGCGCATCAACGCACGCGCCTCGGCATCGCGCGCAGCTTCCAGCTGCCGCGCCCGTTCGCCACGCTGACGGTCGCCGAGAATCTGCTGATCCCGATCCTGTACGCCGGGCCGGCGCTCGCCCGCGACGCCGCCGATGCGTTGTGCGTGCGGATCCTCGAGCAGGTGGGCCTTGCCGGCAAGTCGGAGAGTGCGCCGGCGCAGCTCACGCAGATAGAAATGCGCAAGCTCGAACTCGCCCGTGCGCTCGCGGCCCGGCCCAAGCTGCTGATCGCGGACGAGGCGATGGCGGGCCTGTCGACCGCGGAGGTGGACGAGGTGCTCGACCTGCTGTTGCGGCTCAATGCCGAGGGCATCGCGATCGTGCTGATCGAACACATCATGCGCGCGGTGCTGCGGTTCTCGGAGCGCCTGGTCGTGCTGGTCGCCGGACGCAAGATCGCCGACGGCGACCCGCAGCTTGTGATGCGCGACCCCGACGTGGTGCGGGCGTACCTTGGCGAGTAGCCTCGCCATCCGCTCGCTCGACGCGGGCTACGCCTCGGTCGCGGCGCTGCGGGGCGTGTCGCTCGATGTCGGCGCCGGCGAGACGGTGGCGCTGCTCGGCACCAACGGCAACGGCAAGAGCACGCTGCTCAACTGCGTCATGGGCATCGTGCCGGCGCGCGCCGGCAGCATCGTGGCCGAGATCGACGGCGAGCGGCACGAACTGGTCGGCCGGCCGACGGAGGAGATCGTGGCGCTCGGAGTGGCCCTCGTGCCCGAAGGACGGCGGCTGTTCGCGAAATCGACGGTCGTGGAGAACCTGCTGCTCGGCGGCTTCCATCGTGCGGCGCGGGCCCAGATCGGGCGCAACCTGGAATTCTGCTTCGAAGTGTTTCCGCGACTGAAGGAGCGCCGCCACCAGCTTGCCGGCAGCATGAGCGGTGGCGAGCAGCAGATGCTCGCCTTGGCGCGGGCGCTGATGTCGGCGCCGAAGATGCTGCTGATCGACGAACCCTCGGTCGGGCTCGCGCCGGTGCTGGTGGCGCGCACGATCGACAAGATCCGCGAACTGAAGGAGCGCCACGCGCTGACGGTGCTGATGGCGGAGCAGAATTTCCACCAGGCGATCCGCATCGCCACCCGCGGCTACGTCATCGTACATGGCGAGATCGTGTTCTCCGGCCAGAGCGTCGCCGAGCTGCACGAGAACGACCTGATCCGGCGAACTCTATCTGGGGGGATGACCGGCGTGCGGCGGCGGCTGCGCCAGTTTGCAGCGCGAAGCTGCCGCCGCTAAGCTCAGCCGGACATAACTCGGGGAGGAGACGATGCAACGGCATCGGTCGCGCAGACGCTTGTTTTGCCGCGCCGCCCTGCTGATCGCCGCCAGCTCAGTATTCGCCGTCGGAACGGCGCGCGCCGAGGCGCCGCCGATCACCATCGGCTTCGGCATGTCGCTGACCGGCGGGCTCGCGGCCAACGGCAAATCCGCGCTGCTGGCGATGAAGATCTGGGCCGAGGACGAGAACGCCAAGGGCGGCCTGCTCGGCCGGCCGGTCAAGCTCGTCTACTACGACGAGCAGAGCGACCCCTCGACGGTGCCCGGCATCTATACGAAACTTCTCGACGTGGACAAGGTCGACCTGGTGGTCGGCGGCTACGCGACCAATACGCTGGCGCCGGCGATGCCGGTGGTGATGCAGCACGGCGCGACGTTCATCGGGCTGTTCGGGCTCGCGGTCAACGCCGAGTTCCAGTATCCGCGCTACTTCTCGATGATCCCGGCCGGCCCGGACCCGAAGGCGGCGTTTTCGAAGGACTTCTTCGAACTCGCCGCGGCCCAGTCGCCGAAGCCGAAGACGGTCGCGATCGTCGCGCGCCGACACCGAATTCTCGCGCAACGCCGCCGACGGGGCGCGCGCCAACGCGACAGCGGGCGGCTTCACGATCGTCTACGACGCGAGCTATCCGCCCAAGACGATGGACTTCTCGCCGATCGTGCGGGCGATCCAGGCGGTGGCGCCGGACATCGTCTACGTCGCCTCGTATCCGCCCGACAGCGTCGGCATCCTGCGGGCCGCCCACGAGATCGGGCTGCGGCCGAAAACTGTTCGGCGGCGGCATGGTCGGGCTGCAGAGCACGGCGATGAAGACGCAGCTCGGCCCGCTGCTCAACGGCATCGTCAACTACGACTTCTGGCTGCCGGCGCCGACCATGCAGTTTCCCGGCGTCGCCGACCTGCTCGCCCGCTACCAGGCGCGCGCGGCGAGCGAGGGCGTCGACCCGCTCGGCTACTACATGGCGCCCTACGCCTACGCCTATCTGCAGGTGCTGGCGCAGGCGGTGGAGGGAACCAAGAGTCTCGACCAGGACAGCATCGCCGCCTGGATCCACGGGCACAGCTTCAAGACCGTGGTCGGCGAGAACCGCTTCGGCGCCGACGGCGAATGGGCGGAGGGCCGGACGCTGCTGGTGCAGTTCCAGAACATCACCGACAACAGCCTCGCGCGCTTCCGCCAACCGGACGCCGAAGTCGTCCTTGCCCCCGCCGCCTACAAGGCGGGCAGCGTGATCTATCCGTATGCCGGGGCGCCGCAGTGAGCACTGGCATAAGGACCGAAATGGCAAAGGACAAAAGCAGAATAAATCGAATCGTCTCGCTCCACCATTCCGTCATGGCCGGGCTTGACCCGGCCATCCACGGCGTCGCGCCGAATAGACGTGGATGTTCGCCGTTCAAGTCCGCAAATCCCATGATCGGCCCAGCTTGGTTCGGTCGTGATGTTCATGCAAGTCGCCGGGCACGGCAGCAGTTCCACTCCGTGGATGGCCGGGTCAAGCCCGGCCATGACGAAATCGATGTCGTAACGCTTATTCTTGTGCGTTGCCAAAGTAATCTCGCGCGCCCGGGCGGCTACGTGCGGGTGATGAACGTACCGCCGCGGTTGTCCGTGCCGAGCCAAAAATCCGCGCGCGTGTAGCTGCCGGAAAAGTGCAGCGCCGCGAGCGTGCCGCCGGCGCGGGTGACGGTGAAGTATCTTCCGCCGTAGCCGCCGACACCGCCAGCGATGCTGCCGTCGTTGATCAGTGTTCTGCCCGCGGCAAGATCGATGCCGACGCCACCCACCCCGCCAAGCGAAAACATCGTGCCGGTGCCGGCACCCGCCTGCGCCGCCCGCGATGCTGCCCTGGTTGGTCAGCGTTCCGCTGGAAAAAAGAACAACCCCGGCGCCTCGAGCAGTTCCCGCTGCGCACCTCGGGCGGGCAGATGGTGCCGCTCGGCTCGCTCGCGACGGTCACGCCGTCGCTGGGGCCGGCGCCGATCAGGCCTTATCCGCCCCGTCGCACAACTCCGCCGTGCGGCGGCAGATTTCCAACCAGGACTCCTGCGCCACGGGCGCTTGCCCGCCGGGCCAGGGCTTGTCGAGGTAGGCCACGAACAAGCCTTCCTGTCGGCGTTGCACCAGCCCGCTTTTGCAGCCCGGCTCCTCCGGGCGAACGCACAGCAGCCGGTTCGGCCCATACAAACGGACGGCCGAGTACAGATCGTCGATTTCGCCATCGGCCAGGCGAACGCGGTTCGCGTAGACCAGGATTTTCTCGCCGTCCCGCAAATCCTCGATCAGCTTGTCGCGCAGGAAGCGCAATCGCCGGCACTGCTGCGCGAACACCACATCCCTGGGTACGGTATCCGCCATGACGCGCGTGTGGCTGCGCAGCCGGTATCTGGTGTCGATCACCGCATACTCGCGGCCCTCGTAGAGATCGAGGTCGGTATTCTCGGCGTCGCCGAATCCCGCAAGGTTGGTCCGCAATGCCGCAATGAGCGCCACGGCCGGGACCGCGGCCCAGCGCAGCAGACCCAGCGGCTCCGCGCCGTAGTGGCGCTGCACCATGCCGAATTCACAGCTGCCGCCGAGGCTTTCGAACCGCAGCATCAGCCGGTAGTCCTGCCCGCTGAACCAGTCGCGTTCGAGTTCTTCCCATCGGCGGAACTCCTCGTCGGGTGGGCTCGCGGGCAGCGCAGCGGAAGCAAGCGGGTCGACGATTGAACAACGATCGGCGCGCGCGTTCCGCAGCGCGTGCATCATTTCCTTGAAGCTGGTTTTGACGGCCCGGTTGTCCGCGGCCTGATCCTTGAGTTCAAGCCACGCCGCGAACGCAGCCTCCCATTCGCCGGTCAATGTCCGCGCCCGCGCCAGCAGGACGTGGGTCCAGAGCTCCGCCGGGTTCAGTGCGAGCGACTGGCGCAAGGCGCGCTCCGCCGCACCGTATTGCCCGGCCTGCAGCAGCGCATAGCCGAGCCCCTGATGCCCGTTGCCGTCCAGCGGCGTGCTCTCGACATAGCGTTGCCAGCAGACCACCGCGCGATCCCAGATGCGGCGGGCGATCGCGAGACGGGCCAGCGACGGCAGCAAGCGCCGGTCGCAGGAAAACGCGACGAGCGCGTCCTTGAGCACGCGCTCCGCCTCGTCGAGCCGGCCGAGTTCGCGCAGCGCGTCCGACAAGCCGATCGGGGCGTCGATGTTCGAGGGCTGGTCGGCCGCCGCCGCCTGCCAGCGCCGCACGAGTTCCGGCCAGTCGCGCTGCCGCGCCGCGCACCGCGCGTACTGGAACGCGGCCGCGCCGTTCGTCGGATCGATGCGCAATGCCCGCGACAGCGTCGCGTCCGCCGCGGCATATTCGGCGCGCGACACCTGCTCCGTGCCCTCCCGGATCAGCCGCGCCAAGGTTCGAACGTCATCGCGGACCTCGGGCGATCGCGCTAGCGCGCCGGCGTTCATGTCTTCATCTCGGCGTCGACGCGGAGCCGACCCGGCGGCGCGGACGACGTGTCGTATCCGAACATCCGCATCGTCGGCCCGCACAGGCGCAGGAACGTCTCGCACTCCTGGGTCGACCAGCCCGTCTCCTCGAGGGTCGCGCGGCCGATCCCCGCCCCCGTGCGCTCGCGCGAACCCAGGCGCAGCGAGGCGCAGATGGCAGCGGCCGCGCCGGTTTCCCCGAGATAGCGGCCGATCCGCTCCGCCACCTCCTCCGGATCCCGGAGCATCTCCTCCTGCTGCAGTTCCAGGAAATCCGGCAGCCGGTCCCGGGTCGCCGTCCATTCCTGCATCGCCCCGGCCCAGTCCAGGCAATGGGCCGAGAAACTGCCGCCGAATTTCCGCAGGCGCGACAGCACATTGGAAATGCCGTTCCTGCGCAGGTAGATGAATTTCGCGTCCGGAAAGCATTCCGCAACATACGGCGCCGCCTTGATCATCGGAATTCCCGGCGTCTTGTCGAGGAACGACGCGGAGCTGTGCATGAAGTAGTACGCGCATTTCAGCAACCGGGCGGGAACGCCGTGATAATCCTGCTGCGCCATGAACCGAACCAGCCCGTTGGCCGACCCGCCGTCGCCGGCCAGGGCCGCGGCGGCCGCGGCGAAGTGCGGCGCGGCATGGCCCTCGCCCAGCCACGGCAGCCCGAGTTGGGTCGCGAGCGTATCCCCGAGCTCGGACGTGCCGGACCGCGGCGACCCCAGCACAAAGACCTGTAGACGCGGGTGCCGGTCGCGCACGAGTTTCGCCGATCGCGGCAACGCCGCGGCCATGCCGATGCCACGCACTTCGACGTCGAGCACGTGTTCGAGGCGCACCTCCCGCTCGAACACGATCGCGAACGCCCGCGCCTGCAACGTTCCCTCCGATGCCAGTTTGGTCAGGTCCGGCCGCTTCAGGTCGGCGCGTGCGACGCCGAGCACTTCGTCGCCGAGCGTCGCGGCGACGTACGACGGATGGCCTTGCGCGAGCTCGATCCACCCGGTCGCGCAGACGCTCGAAAGCATTTCGACGCGGCCGGCCATCACGGGTCCGGCGCAAATTTTGGGTTCACCGCCGCCACGCCCCTACGCGCGTGCCTCGGGCAGCAGCTTCAGCGCGAAGTTCGCGCAGGGCAGCCGGCCCTCCTTGTACCCGGTGACGTCGTAATGCTCCTGCGCGGAGACGAAGGCGCCGCGCGCCACCGCGTCCTCGACGTCGGCGTACTGCGCCAGATACCAGTCGGCATCGACCTCGATCCGGTAGGGCATGCGATGCTCGTAGTAGCCGAACGTGACGTAATGGTCGCTCGCCGTCGTGATCACGCCGTCGAAAATCGCCTGCGCGACATC
Organism: uncultured Solirubrobacterales bacterium; assembly: GCA_963697635.1. Lineage (GTDB taxonomy): Bacteria > Pseudomonadota > Alphaproteobacteria > Acetobacterales > Acetobacteraceae > CAJCJG01. Next base: position 146,749 of record CAVOOS010000008.1, read on the forward strand.
CGGATTGGTGCGGATGTACCAGTCCGCATCGACATGGATCATCCGCAGCAGCGGCTTCATGAAATCGTTGAGGTGGCTTTTCTCGACCGCGACGTAATTCGTGCGCGAGGAGGGAATGAGGATCTTCTGGTTCACCAGCGTGGCAAATGTAGTCATCAGCATCTTTTTGCTAATCCCACACTTTGTTTTATGCTTTTCCTCATGGCATCGTGCGGCATCTTTGCGTCCGCCGCAAGAGACCCTTCGCAGTCGCACAAGAAATTATCGGCGTTGTCACGGTCGATCGCCGAGATTTTCGGCTGGCGGCGGCGGGCTTGATTGATGATCCCCTCCGATTTTGCCATGCGAATATTTGCCCGCAGGCAGGCTTCGCGACCGTTCCTCCGCCGTCTTCCGATCGGGCGGGACCAGGCCGGGCCAGGCCACGCCGGCCAGCTCCGCGCCATCGAGCACGCGCCGCGTGCGCAGCCACCCGCGCCAGTCCGCTTCGCGCGCCAGAAGCTCGGCGAACGCGCGCGTCAGCAGGCCCGGCCCGGTCGCGAGCCACATGTGGTCCGAATTGCCGCGCAGCAGGCTGCATGCCGCCAGCGCCAAAGCGTGGCCCACCACCGGCTCGCCCGGTGCGCAGCCGACCAGATCGGTGCCCAGCGTGGCGGTACGGAAGCTGATGCACGAGCAACGCCAGCGCCGGCTCCGTCACCGCCGACAGATGCCCGACGCAGTCGACGCCTGCGTCGATGAAGTACCCGCCATCGTGGAACAGCACGGCCAGCCGCAGCAGGTCGCTCGCCTGCGTCGGATGGCGGGCGCGCAGGAATGCGCGCAGGTAAAGGTCGGTGTCGCGCGCCGCCAGATACTCGATCGCCGTCGCGCGATCGTACCGGCAGCAGGCGTAGCCGGGATGCGTGTCGGCCCAGCTCCGCTGTCGTCGGGCCACGTCCGCGGGCGGGCGGGCGTCGCTGCAGAACTGCGTGATGCGGCGCGGGATTTTTTCCGCCGTCTCGTCAAACGCATCCCGCGCCGCGAACGCGCCGGCCTCGCGCAGCGCCCGCATCAGGCATAGCGCCGGCGGCGTCGCCGCAGGGTTCGCGGCCACGATCTCGCGCAGGCGTTCGACCTGTCGCAGCGGCGCATCATCGGCCAGGCTCGCCAGCTGCGCGCCCATCGGCGGATCGAGGCGCAGCTCGTTGAGCAACTGCCCGACCAGGTTCTGCGAGGCATTGCTCGACTGGCCGCGCAGCGCCAGCGCCGAACCGCTCTGCTCCGTCGCGGTCCGCAGATGCGCCGCCGCGCGGCCCGCGTCGGCGCGCAGCAGATGCAGCCGCGCGAGCGCGTGATGCGTGCCCGGATCGACCGGCTGGATGTCGATCGCGCGCTCGTAGCAGCCGATCGCGTCGGCGATCCGCCATTGCAGCTCGGCCAGTTGCCCCGCGGCGCTGAGCGCGCGCGCGCGTTCGGATGGGCGCAATACCGGTGGACGATCCAGCATCGCCGCCGCGCCGTCGAGATCGAAGAACGCAAGCCGCGTCAACAGGGCTTCGAGCCAGCAGGCAACTTCCGTCGTCTCCGCGAAGGGTGGGTGCGCCAGCAGCGCCAGAGCCGCGCGATCGCCGCAGCTCCGCAGCACGTCGAGCCGGAGCAAGGTCGCCTCGATGGAATTGCGCAGCAACGCGCCGGCCTGGTCGGCGACCCGCCTTGCGGCGTCGGCGCGGCCGAGTTGCAGCAAGGCCCGGCATTTCATCCGGTAGGCCGACGCCTGCTGCGGATGAACGGCCGCGGCCGCGTCGCACCGGGCAATGCAGGCGTCGCCATCGCCCGCGAGCAACTCGATCTCGGCGAGCCCGAGCATTGCCGACAGGTCGTCGGGGTTCGCGGCCAGCATCCCGCTGTATTGCTCGCGCGCCGCGTCGGCCCGGCCGAGCGCCAGCAGCTCCACTGCGACCTCGGCACCGGCGCGCGCGGGATCCAGAATCCGCCGCGTGACGGAACGCCGCCAGCGCCGCCGCACGGTCGCCGCGGGCGCGCAGCAGGCGCCCCTTCTCGATCCAGGCGCCCGCGTGGCCCGGCGCCAGGGCAAGCGTCTTCTCGGCCAGCAGCATCGCCTCGGCGGCCTGCCCGAGTTCGCGGTACAGCGCGCAGAGCGCGACCCGGCCGTCGAGGTTGGCCGGGTCGATCGCGCAGGCCCGCTGGGCGAAGCCGAGCGCCGCCGCGATATCGCCGCGCGTCGCCGCGATCGTGCTCAGACCCTGCCACGCCGCCGCCGATGCGGGATCGGCTTCGCTCGCCGACCGATACAGCGCCTCCGCCTCGTCGAGCCGGCCCAGCAGCTGCATCGTGAACGCCAGTTCACCGCGAACGCCGGCGTGGTCCGGCGCCTGCTCGGCGGCGCGCTGGAAGTATTCCAGCGCAGCAGCGGGCCCGCCGTGTTGCCGCGCCACCAGCCCCAGCCCGACCAGTGCGTCGACGTTGGCCGCATCGGCGTGGTGCACCGAGGTGAAGCCTGCCCACGCGTCGTCGAGCGCGCCGGCCTGCAGACAGGTGAACGCCAGCTCGCATTGCGCGCCGATCAACTCCGGCCGCAGCACGCAGGCCTCCCGGAACTCCGCGATCGCGCCGGAAAAATCCTGGCGCCGGCGGCACGCCAGGCCATGGTCGATGCAGCGGTCGAAATCCTCCGCCGTCGCGATGTCCACGTCCATGTCCGGTCGCCCGGCCGCAGCGCAGACCCGGCTAGGCCGCTTCCCGCGCGGCGAGCCGTCGCACGATCGCGCCCGGAACCTGGCGGGTGGATGCGGCACGGGGATACGGCAGCTCGACGATCCCGTGCCCCTCGGGGTAGAGCCGCAAATGCTCGTCCCAGTTGTCGAAGGCGAGCCGGTCGACGTTGTCGACGAACGTCTCGGCCGGCACGCCTTCGGCCAGGACCAGGGCGTGATCCTCGAGTTCGATGTGGTAGTAGACGAACGTCGCCGGCACGTCGGTTTCGCGCACGATCGTGGTGCCGTTCAGCAGCGCACCCGCCTCGACCAGCACGCCGTCGACCAGCAGGGCGTGGCAGGGCGAGAGCAGCAGGTCGCGTTCCGGCAGGCTGTCGCCCAGTGCGCCCGCCCGGACCCGCACCGGCAGCACCCGCGCGCGATCCGCAAACGCCATGCAGACGGTTTGCCGGCCCAGCCACCGCACCGGCGCCGCCGCGCCGCCGCGCGTCAACACGAGGTCGCCGACCGCGAGATGCTCGACGCGGGTGGCACCCGTGGGCGTCGCGATCCGGGTGCCGGCCATGAAGCAGATCGTGAACGACTGGTGCGTGTCGAGCGTGAGCTTTTCGCTCTTGTCGATCGGCTCCAGCGAAAAGAACTGCGGCTGGCCGTGCAGCGTGGTCGCGAAGAACCCGACCTCCGCGCCGTGCGCGGTGTCGGCGCCGCCCAGGTATGTATAGACCTTGCCGTCAACGGCGAAATGGTCGTCGTGCGACAGCGTTTCCACGGTGGTGGTGACCTCGGCGCCGGACTTCGGATGCACCGTATAGGCGCCATCGGAACTCACGGCTTTATATCGATACAGCACTTTTTGCGTCATCTTGCAACCCCTAGTGGAATCACAGACCCTGCTGGAGACTTCGCATATTTTACATGCAGGAGCGATCGAGTCAACCACAAGAACAGCGACGATTCTTTAACGATTGCCGCAACGCATGATTCATTTCGAAATATGGCGCGCCGTCCGTCGTCCGGCACGGGCGCCGGATCGCGGCGTTGCGTCGCGAGATGCACGGCTCTATAACTAGTTTTTGACGAACGATGGCATGAAGCTTTAATAAAATGCCCGCACGCAAATTATTATGCTTGAAACATTCTCGCCGGTGCAGCAAATTCTAACGAATCCTGATCTTTCCTGCATTGCACTGCACAACAAATTTGGCTCTCATGGAGTCAAGGTGTTGATGAAACACCATAAGATTCACAAACGAAGCCAACTGGTGGGGTAAAAAATGCAGGTGACCGTATACGGTGGCGCCGGCGAGCCGGCTGCAAACCTGATTTATTCCGCGAATGACCTCGCCTACATGCAGGCGACGGCGTTGGCCGCGACAATTGGCCAAACCTACCAAACCGCCATCTACTATAATCCGCTCGGCGTGGTCATTTCGCCGGGTTACCTGATCGTGCCGACACAGTATGCGAGCAATCTCATCGACGCCCACGGCTTCGGTGCCATAGTCGACGAAAATAACGGCATGACCAGCAGTGTCGTCGGCGGCGGCGCGAGCGGCGGCCAGATCGTGCTGGCGGGCGATGGCGGGCTGACCTACGCGGCGACCGGCGCCAAGGCCGGCGACAACACCGTCGTGGCCGGCGGCGGCGACAACTGGATCTCGTTCAGCGGCTCCAAGGGGTCGGATGCCGCATACACCAGCACCGGCAACGACACGATCATCGGCGGCGACGGCCACACCACGATCGCCGCCGGCGGCGGCGACAACGAGATCTTCCTGTTCTCCGGCACCTCTTCGGTACAGTCGAGCGGCAACGACACCGTTTCGCTCACCGGCGGCGCCGATACGATCGCGGTGCTGCCGAACGGCTCCGACCTGGTCGAGGGCTCGCAGGGTTACGCGGCCAAGCTCACGTTCATCGGCGGGCTGTCGGCGAGCACGGTGCTCGCGGGCGCCGGGTCCTACACGGTCTTCGGGGCCGCCGGCGGCGGCATGTTCCAGGGCGGCGGCGCGGGCAGGAACTCCATCACCGGCGGTGCCGGATCGGTCACCATCACCGGCGGCGGCGCCGGCGACACGCTGCAGGCCGGCAGCGGCCTCGACAACGTCATCCAGGCGGGCAGCGGCAACGAGACGCTGGGCGGCGGCAGCAACGGCAGCACGCTGTTCGACCTGAGCCTGCACACGATCGTGGGCGTCGGCGCCGCGATCGACACCATTCTCGACTTCACCACGACCGACCTGCTGCAGGTCGGCGGCATCACTGCGATCGACCTGGCGCTGAGCTCGTACCACGTGCTGAACGGCAACGGCACGTTCCTGCTCGGCGACGGCAGCAAGGTCGTGCTCGACGGCTACACGCAGCCGCTGAACATGACGGACTTCAAGCATTGATCGTCCGCCGGCATGAGCGCCCCGGTGTTCGCACTCCGCAGGCAGATCGCCGGATCGGCCCGTGGCGCGGGCAGCGACGCGCTGCGCCGCGGCTGCGCGGCCCTCGCCGCCGGCGGGGCCGCCGAGGCGGCGCAGTGGTTCGCCCGGGCGCGGCGGCTCGCGCCCGACGATCCGCTGGCGCAGCACATGCTGGCCGCGTCCCTCGCGGCCGGCGATCCGGAGCGGGCGCTCGGCCTGCTGGATGACCTGCTCGCCAGCGTGCCGCGCTACCGGGACGCGCGGATCTCGCGTCTCACGCTGCTGCATCGGCTGCGCCGCCCCGACGCGGCGGCGCGCGAGCTGGACGCGCTGCTGCGCCGCCATGCCCAGCCGGTCGCGCCGGGTTTTGCGTTGTTGGCCGATGCGGTGGCCGATACGGCGGCCCGGCCCGGCTGGGTCGGCGTGAGCGGCGATGGCCGCGTGACCGCGCGCGGCGCCACGGGCCTGCGGCTCGGCGATCGGCCGCTGACGCCCGAGCCAGGCGGCGCAGCGCCGCGATTGCCGCCGGACTGGCGGCGCCGTGGCGGCACGCTGGTGGCGTCGGGCGGCGTGCTCGGCGCGCGGATCGACCTGACCGGCATCGCCCGCGTCGTCGGCGCCGTGGCGCGCGCGCCGGACGGCGGATTGACGGGTTGGGCGGCGTCGGTCGCGGACCCGGATACGCCGCCGCTGATCGAGGTGTTCGACGACCCCGACGCCGCCGCGCCGATCGCGGTCGGCATCGCCGACGACGACGCGGTGGCGATGCACGGCGTCGCGCCGGCGCGTGGCTTCCGCATCGCGCTCGGCAACCTGCCGCCGGGCACGACGCTGCACGTCCGCGCCCAGAACGGCAGCAACCTGCGCGGCAGCCCGCTCCGTATCGCGGCCCCGCCGCGGCACGGGGTGCGGCCGGCGGCGCCGGGCGCTGGGTCCTGGGCCGACGGGCGACTCGCCTCGGCGACCATCCTGGTCACGCACGCGGACGGCGGCGGCGTCGAGCGGCAGGTCGCCGCGCGAGCCGCGCGGCTCGACGCCGAGGGCGCGCGCGCCATCGTGGTGCGGCCGGGCGGCGGGTCGGATGGCCCTGCACCGCCCTCGGGCTTTCGGCTGTGCGACGGCACCGGGACGACGCCGCCGCTGCCGGTCGCGAGCGTCGAGGCGCTGGCCGACCTGCTGCGCGGCGACCGGCCGGCCGCGGTCGAATTCCACCACGTCGCGGCGCACGACCCGGCCGTTTTGCGCCTGCCCGGCCTGTTGCGCGTGCCGTTCGATGTGGTGTTGCACGACTTCGCCGCGATCTGCCCGCGGGTGACGCTGTGCGGCGGCGCCGATCGCTATTGCGGCGAACCGGCCGACCGGCGCGATTGCGAGCACTGCATCGCCGACCACGGCGCCCGCATCCCGTTCGCCGGCACCGTCGCCGCGCACCGCACGCGCACGGCGATGCTGCTCTCCGCGGCCCGCCGCGTGGTCGCACCCAGCCGCGACGCCGCCGACCGGCTGCGCCGCTTCGTGCCGCGGCTCGCCCCGGTGGTGACGCCGTGGGAGGACGATCGCGCCCTCACCCGCTGCGTCCGCCTGCCGACATCTGCGCCAGGGGCCGTCGTGACCGTCGGCGTGGTCGGCGCGATCGGCGTGGACAAAGGTTTTCACGTCCTGCTGGCCTGCGCCCGCGACGCCGCGCGCCGGGGTCTGGCGCTGCGCTTCGTGGTGGTCGGCCACACGATCGACGACGACCGGCTGCTGGCGACCGAGCGGGTGTTCGTCACCGGCCGGTTCGCCGAGGGCGAGGCACCGGCGCTGCTGGCCGAGTTCGCGCCGGCCCTGGGCTTGCTGCCGTCGGTGTGGCCGGAAACCTGGTGCTTTGCGCTCTCGGCGCTGTGGCAGGCCGGGCTGCACGTGCTGGCGTTCGACCTCGGCGCGCAGGCCGAGCGGATCGCCGCGACTGGCGCCGGCACGCTGCTGCCGCTTGCCAGCACCCCGGCCGCGATCAACGACCGCTGCCTTGCCTTGGCCCGTCCCGCCACGCCGCGCCCGGCCGCCGAACGGAGGCTGGTGCATGCCTGACGACCTGCGCCAGCCGCAGGCGGCCGAAGCCGCGGTCGCCCAGCCGGACGCGCGCATCGACGTGAGCGCGCAACTGGTCAGCCTGGAGACCGGCCTGTTCAGCGTGAGCGTCGCGCCCACGCGCGCCGTGCGCACCGAGGGCGGCATGGTGCTGCCCTGCGTCCGCTTCGACGTGCTGCCGCGGCGCGCCGGCCAGGACGTGTTCGTCGCCTCGCTGACCGAGACGTCGCTGCTGCTGCCCGGGGCGCCGCCGGCCTATCTGCGCGTCGCCGGCGGGCGCGCGGCGCTGCTGCTGACCACCTACAAGGCCGCGGGGGCGGCACCGCCGCCGGAGATCCACATCACCCTGGTCCAGCCGGTCGCGGCCGCGCCCATCGCCGTGCCGCCGCTCTCGGCGGACCCGCTCGCCGCCAGCGGGTTGACGCTGCTGGTGCACGTGCAGGCGCATGGCGACCTGCGGTTCCCCGGCGGCGCCTGGGCGTGTGCGCCGAACGGCGCGGCCGCGATCGAAGGCTTCGCGATCACCGGCGGCGCCGATCTGCCGCCGGGCTCGCTGGAATACCGCGCCATGCTCGGCCGCGACTGGCTGTCGCCGTGGATGGCGGAGGGCGAGTTCTGCGGCAGCCGGCAGATGGCGCTGGCGCTGCTCGGGGCCTGCGTCCGCCTGCGCGAGCCGGCCGCCGCGGAGTTCGCCTGCCGCGTCTGGGGCCGGTTCGGCGGCATCGAGCACGGGCCGTTCGAGGACGGCGCGTTGTGCGAGGCCGGTGGCGCCGAGTTGACCGGCCTGCGCGTCGCGATCGAGCGGCGCGGCAAGCCCGCGCGGCCGCGGGCGCGCCGGGGCGCCGCGTGAAAAGCAGAACGCCCCGCGCGGCTGCGCCGGACGACGCCGGAGCGGAACTGGACGCTGCCTCGACGATCCTGCTGGAGCAAGGTGACGCAATACCGCCGCCCGCCAGCCGACCGCGGGCGGCCGTGTCCACCGGGCCGATGCCGTCGCCGCTGCGCAACCGGCTCGTGGTCGATCCGGCGCGCGGCGAGGCGCGGCCCGCCTTCACCCGGCAGGCGATCGACGCGGTGGTGCTGTCGCGCGGCGGCGGCGTGCTGGTGATCGGCTGGATCGACGACATCGTGTGCCCGCTCGAGGCCGTCACGATCGCCTGCGCCGGCTGGCGCCTCACGCTCGATGCCTCGGTGCTGGCGCGCGTACGCCGCACCGACGTGGAAGCGGTGCTGCAATCCGGCCCGACGCACCTGTTCGGTTTCTTCGGCCTGGTGGCGGCGGAAAGCCTCGATGCGGTGGAGGAGCGCGCGCGCATCGACCTGCATCTCGCGAACGGCGGCCTGGCGACGAGCGAGGCGCCGGCGCGCGTCGTGTCGCCGGCCGAGCTGCGCGACCTGGCGCTCGGCTACCTCGCCGGCGCCGAGTTCCTCGCCAATCCGCAGGCGGAGGCCGTGGCCTGCCTGGAACCGGGGCTCGGCGCGCAAATGCTGGCGCTCAACGCGGCGATCACGCGGCGCATCGTCGGTGCCCGCCATGTCGAGCGGTTCGGCTCGCCGCGTCGACGCCCGTCCGGCTCGATCGTGGTGTGCCTGTACGGGCGCGCCGAGTTCCTGTTCGTGCAGAACGCGCTGTTCGCGGGGCTGCCGGGGATCGACGACTACGAGTTCGTGTTCGTCTGCAACAGCCCCGAAATCGCCGAAGACATGCTGCGCGAGGCCAGATTGGCCCAGCGCATCTACGGACTGCCGCAGACCGTCGTGCTGCTGCCGGGCAACGCCGGGTTCGGCGCGGCCAACAACGTCGGCGTCGCCGCGGCGCTGAGCGCGCGCGTGCTGGCCGTCAATCCCGACGTGTTTCCACGCGACGCCGACTGGGCGCGCCGCCATGCCGTGCTGCTGGCAGCCGCGCCGCCGGCGCAGACGCGGCTGTTCGGCACGACGCTGTACTACGACGACGGCTCGCTGATGCACGGCGGCATGTATTTCGAGCTCGACAGCGTCGCCGCGGTCATGCCGCTCGCCGGCGCGATCGAACGGCGGCGGATGCTGCGCGTCGAGCACTACGGCAAGGGCGCGCCCGACTGGGCCGCGACCTTCGCGCGTGCGCGGCCGGTGCCGGCGGTGACCGGGGCCTTCGTCTCGGTCGACCGCGACTGGTTCGAGCGGCTCGGCGGCTTCACCGAAGACTACGTGTTCGGCCACTACGAAGATGCCGACCTGTGCCTGAAAAGCCTGGAGCAGGGCACGCCTTCCTGGCTGCACGCGATCCGGCTGTGGCACCTCGAAGGCAAGGGCTCGACGCGGCGGCAGCACCACGAGGGCGGCTCGCTGGTGAACCGCTGGCTGTTCACCCGTCGCTGGCTGCCGATGGTCTCCGCCGGGCTGCTTGGCCCCGCGCCGGCGCATCCGGCGATGGCGGACCCGGTGGCACCCACACCGAAGCCACGCCGGTTTGCCGCGACGGCGGGCGTCGCATGAGCCGGCACGGCGCGCTGCGGCGGCCGCTGAAAGTGCTGCTGGTCAGCCTGTTCCATCCGGAAATCGTGCGCGGCGGCGCGCAGCAGATCGCCTACGAACTGTTCGACGGGCTGCGCCGCGAGACCGGGGTGGACGCAACGCTGCTCGCCGCCGTCGATCCGACGCAGGGCGCCTACTACAAGGCCGGCGCCTGCATCACCGGATTCGACGGACGGCCCGGCGAGTTCCTGTTCCTGAGCCGCGGCTACGACTACTGGTGGCACAAGACGTCCGACCCGCGGCTGCTCGACGCCTACGCCGAGTTCCTGGCCGAACTCCGCCCCGACGTGGTGCACTTCCACCACTTCCTGCTGCTCGGGCTCGACCTGCTGACGTTCACGCGCCGCATCTTGCCAGACGCGCGCATCGTGTTCACGCTGCACGAGTTCCTGGCCATCTGCAACGCCAACGGCCAGATGCTGCGGCTGTCCGACGGCTCGCTGTGCGATCGCGCGAGCCCCACGCGCTGCCACCAGTGCTTTCCGGAGCGCGCGCCGGAAGCGTTCTTCCTGCGCGAACTGTGGGTGAAGCGGCATTTCGGCGCGGTCGACGTGTTCACCACGCCGACGCGCTACATGATCGAGCATTACGTCGCCTGGGGTCTGCCGCGCGAGCGGGTCGTGCATGTCACCAACGGCCAGCGCGACTACGCCGCGGCGAGCGGCGTGCGGCCGAAGCGCGCGGGCACGCGGCGCAACCGCTTCGGCTTCTTCGGCCAGATGGTCGACCAGAAGGCGGTGTGGCTGATCCTGCAGGCGGTCGCGCATCTGCGCGCACAGGGGTTTGCCGATTTCTGCGTCGAGATCAACGGCGACAACCTGCGCTACGCGAGCGAGGCGCGCCGCGCCGAAATCGCCGCGTTCCGCGAGGCCGAGGCGGCGCGGCCGTTCGACGAGCGGCGCGTCGCGTTCAACGGCGCCTACGAGGTCGGGCAGCTTGGCGCGCGCATGGGGCGCATCGACTGGTGCATCGTGCCGAGCGTCTGGTGGGAGACGTTTGCCCTGGTGATCTCGGAAGCCTGGATGTTCGGCAAGCCGGTGATCGCCTCCGACATCGGCGCGATGCGGGAGCGGATCGGCGACGACGTGGACGGGCTGCTGTTCGCTGCCGGCGACGCCCAGGCGCTCGCCGAGACGATGCTGCGGGCCGCGAGCGAGGACGGGCTGCACGAGCGCCTCGTCGCCGGCATCAGGCCGCCACCGGGGCAGGCGCCGATGGTGCAGGGCATGCTGGCCGCCTATCGGGGCGGCGCGCCCGCGAACCTGCACGCCAGCGCCTGAGCCGTCCCGGGCGGCGGCGATTGCCGGCGCGCCGAGAGGACTGATCGCGGCACGCACCGCGCGCGTGGCAAGCCTGGTGTCGCGCAAACCGCGACCGCATTGCGCCGCGCCGCGTTCGGCGCGATGAACAAGCCGTGGGCCGATGGCCGCCCGGTCTGTTGCGAGCGTGCGACCGCAGCTGGACCGGGGCCGGCGAGCGCCGAGGGGAGTGGAGACACGGAATGAGCCCGCTGGACGACGGCAGCGATGGCACCAGCGCCTTGGCCGGCCTGGTGCAGGCGGACCGGGTCCACAAGGCGGTGTACGCCGATCCGGCGATCTTCGACCTGGAAATGCAGCGCATCTTCGGCCGTGCCTGGATCTATGTCGGACACGAAAGCCAGGTGCCGAACCCCGGCGATTACGTGCAGGCGCTGATCGGGCGGCAGAAGGTGTTCATGATCCGCACGCCGGAGGGCGGCGTCGCCGTGCTGCACAACCGCTGCGCGCACAAGGGCGCGGAGCTCGTCGCATTCCCGAGCGGCAACGTCGGCAAATTCCTGCGCTGCCCGTTCCACGGCTGGAGCTACCGCTGCGACGGCACGCTGCACTCCGTGCCGGTGCGCGAGGGCTACGCGGGGACGCGCTTCGACATCGCGGACCCGGCCTTCTCGGTGCGGCGCGTCGCCCGCCAGGCAAGCTTTCGCGGCTTCGTGTTCGCGAGCCTCGCCGATGACGGGCCGGATCTCGACACGTTTCTGGGCGGGATCAAGAGCTCGATCGACAATTTCTGCGACCGCGCCCCGGCCGGCGAAGTCGAGGTCGCGGGTGGCGTGTTCCGCGTCTGGCAGCATTCCAACTGGAAGATCTTCTTCGAGAACCTCAACGATACGTCGCATCCGATGGTGACGCACGAGTCCTCGGTGAACGCGGCCCGCGCCGAGTACAAAAGCCTGCCCGCGGGCAGCGCCATGCCGTTCCGGCTGCATGTCATCGAAGGCAACGGCGAACCTTACGAGTTCTGGGACAGACTGGAGATGGTCGCGTTCGATAACGGCCACAGCTACATGGGCGCGATCTTCCGGCCGCCGACCGATCCGGTCTCGCTCGCCCATATCGCGACGCTGAAGGCGGCCTACGGCGAGCAGCGCACCCAGGAGATCCTTGAGGTGCAGCGCCACAACTCGATCATCTATCCGAGCTGCTCGCCGCACACGTCGTTCCAGCAGCTGCGCGTGATCCGCCCGATCGCCGTCGATCGGACGCTCGTCGAGATCTACACGTTCCGGCTCAAGGGCGCGCCCGAGGAGTTGTTCCAGCGTGCCGTGACCTACGCCAACGTGGTCAACTCGCCATCGTCCAACGTGATGCCCGACGACATCGAAGTCTACGCACGCTGCCAGACGGGATTGAGCGGCGACGGCGGCGATTGGGTGAGCCTGCATCGCGACGCCGGTCGGGATCGGCCGATCCCCGGCGGTTTTCTTGCGAATGGGTTGAGCGAACTGCCGATGCGCAACCAGTTTCGCGCCTGGGCGCAGTACATGGCGCGGGGTGCATGAAGAATGCTGCCCGAGATCTCGGCCTTCCTGTTCCATGAGGCCGCGCTGCTCGATGCGCGGCGTTGGCACGACTGGCTCGCGCTGTTCGCCGAGCGCGGCATCTACTGGGTGCCGCTGGTGCACGGCCAGACCGACCCGCTCAACCACGCCTCGCTGTTCTACGAGGACGCATTGCTGCGCGAGGTGCGCGCGCGGCGGCTCGAGGAGAAGCGCGCGTGGTCGCAGCAGCCGGTGACGCAGGCGGCGCGCATCGTCGGCAACATCCGGCTGCTGCCGGAGCAGGACGGCGATGTTGTCGTCGCCTCGACCTTTCACATGCTGGAGTGGCGCCGGCGTGACCAGCGGATGCTCGGCGGCCAGTACACGCATCGCTTGCGCCGCGACGGGGCCGGCTGGCGCATCGTGCTCAAGCGCGTCGACCTGATCGATTGCGAGGCCGTGCAGGACACGCTGGAGACCTTCCTGTGACCGCAGCGCGACGCACTGCGGTGCTCGCGCTGCACTATCAGAACGACGTCGTGCATCGCGACGGCAAGATCCGGCTCGGCCTCGCCGCGGACGACGCGCAGCGCGGCATCGTGCTCGACGCTGCGGAACGCCTGTTCGCCGCCGCACGCGCGGCCGGCGTGCCGATCGTGCATGTGCGCATCGCCTTCCGTGCCGACCACGCCGACGTGCTGCGCAACGGCCCGATCTGGAACAACGTTTTTTCTCTTGGCGCCGTCGCGGAGCAGACCTGGGGCGCGGCGTTCCACGATCGCCTGCAGCCGCGACCCAATGAATTCGTGATTCATCACACCCGCATCAACGCCTTTTTCGGCTCGCCGCTCGAGGAAACTCTGACGCTGCTGGATGCGAAATACCTGGTGATTGCGGGGGTCGCGACCAACTCGGTGGTCGAGCACACCGCCCGCCATGCCGCCGACATGGGGTTCTTCGTCACCGTCGCCGCCGATGCCTGCGCCAGCAGCAGGCCGCATCTGCACGCGGCGGCACTCGAAAACATCGCGCTGCTCGGCACTGTCGCCCAGGTCGACGATCTGGGCGCGGCGTGGCGCAGGTGATCTCGCTCGACGGCAAGGTCGGCATCGTCACCGGCGCCGCAAGCGGCCTCGGCGCCGACATCGCGGTCGGGTTGCACGCCGCCGGCGCCAGCGTCGTCCTCGCCGACATCGACGCGGCGGCGGGTGCGGCGACGGCCGCGGCGCTCGGTGACCGTGCGGTCTTCCAGCCGACCGATCTTGCCAGCGACGACGATATCGCCGCGTGCGTGCGCGCGACGCGTTCGCGCTTCGGCAGGATCGACATCCTGGTGAATTGCGCGGTGAGCTACGCGGATGCGGGCCTTGCCGCCACCCGCGCCCAGTGGCTGGCGGCGCTGAACGTCAACCTTGTCGGCGCCGCATTGCTGACCGCGCGGGTGGCGGAAGCGATGACGGGGCCCGGCGCCGTGGTCGTGAACATCGGCAGCGTCGGCGGTAAATTCGGCGCCGCGGGGCGGGCGCTGTATCCCGCGTCGAAGGCGGCGCTGGCGCAGTTCACCCGCAACGCGGCGGTCACGCTGGCGCCGCGCGGCATCCGCGTGCTCACGGTCTCGCCTGCGTGGACCTGGTCGCCCGCGCTCGCCGGTTTCGCCGGAACCGAAGCCCGCGCGGACGCCGTTGGTGGCGGGCTGCATCCGCTCGGCCGTGTCGGGCGCGGGCGCGACGTCGCCAATGCCGTGCTGTTCGCGTGCTCCGATCACGCCGCGTTCATGACCGGGGTCGACATTCCGGTCGATGGCGGATTCTCGATCCTCGGCCCGGATGCCGGCCGCTCGCCGCGGCAGTGGTTTTCCGATCCCGCCTGAGGCGACTGCGTCCGGGGAAAGCCCCCGACGGTGCCGAGGTCGGCTGCGTGCTGCGCCATGTCATCCCTCGGGCGGCCGTCTCGTATCGCATTGATTGAATTGGCGCGCCCTGCTGGACTCGAACCAGCGACCCACAGCTTAGAAGTCTGCGGCTACATGGCGCCACACGTCGCTAGAGAACGCCCAAACTACTCAAATAGCGTTGCTTTATGCCGGAGCAACTGATTATATCTCGCCACGGGACGCCACGCGGACCCGGTGCGGACCCCGCTGCCGGGTCCGCATGGGGTCCGCAAGACTTGGGGTCCGCAAACCATCGTGGAGGGGACAGTGCCGAAGCTGACCGACCGGTTGCTGAGAGAGTTGACGCTGGCCGAGGGGCAGCGCGACCGCCTCGTGTTCGACACCGCTTGCCCTGGCCTGGGCGTGCGCCTGACCCGCGCCGGGACGCGCACCTTCATCGCGCAATGGATGGACCCGGCGACGAAGCGGAAGGTGCGTGAGCCGTTGGGCGTGTGGGGTGCGTTGACGGTCGACCAAGCGCGCGAGGCGGCCCGCGTGCGGCTCGGCGCCGTCGCCAAGGGCGTCAACCCGCGCGCGGAGCGTGCGAAGGCGCGCGCCGAGGCGGAACGGGAGCGGGCCGAGACGGCGTTGACCTTCGATGCACTGGTGACCGAATGGGCCGCCCTCCATCTGGTCAAGCGCCGCCCCCGCTACGCGGCCGAGGCGGTGCGGGCCATCCGGTTCGCCTTCGCGGACCTGATGAAGCGGCCGGCGGCGCGGATCACGAAATCTGAGGTGCTGCGCGTCCTTGACCGTCTGGTGCGGGACGGAAAAGCGGTCACTGCGGGGCGCACGATGTCTTACGCCCGTTCCGCGTTCAGTTGGGCCGAGAAGCGCGGCAAGGTTCCCGGCAATCCGTTCAAAGGGCTGCCGATCGCGCCGTTTGGCGAGGCGCGGGACCGCGCTCTGACCGATGCCGAATTGGCCGAGGTATGGGCGGCGGCGGGCGCAATGGCGTATCCGTTCGGCCTCCTGTTTCGCCTTGCAATTCTGACGTTGCAGCGGCGCGAGGAACTGGCGGGGATGCGGTGGTCGGAGATTTCGGGCGACGGGACCAAATGGACGATCCCCGGCGCGCGTATGAAGAACGGGAATCCGCACGTCGTGCATCTGTCCGGCGCCAGCCGCGACGTGCTGGCCGGAATGCCCCGGACCGACGGGCAAGACCTGATCTTCACCACAACCGGCGCCACGCCCGTGTCGGGCTTCTCCAAAGCGAAGGTGCAGCTTGACCGGAAGATCATGGAGGCGCGCGCCAAGGCCGCCAAAGCATCGGGCAAGCCGGCAACCCCACTTGTGCCGTGGCGCTTGCACGATTTCCGGCGGACTGGCGTGTCCAAACTCGCCGCACTGGGTATCGACAGCATCGTGGCCGACAAGCTTCTGGCCCACAAGGCGGGCAAACTGCACGGCGTGGCAGCGGTCTATCAGCGCCACGACTTCGCGGCCGAGCAAGCGCACGCGCTGGACGCTTGGGCGGCCCACGTGGTGCCCGGCCCGGCCGCATCGAACGTGGTCAAGCTGGCGCTGGCGGGCTGAGCCGCGCCGCGCCGGCCGCGCGCCGGCTAGAACGGCGCCAAGTGGTAGCGGTATACTCCGGCCCGGCGGGGCTAGGATGGCCCCTGAAAGCCCGGCCCTCCGCACCGGGTTGCCCCGCCGACGTTCCATGCGGAGCACGCTGCGGAGTGCGCTGGTGAGCATCTTCGGGTTTCCTCCCGGCTCCCGGTACGTGGGGCCGCCTTTGACCTTGTTGCGCCTCTATAAGCTTCGCGAAGCCGAGCGGTTAGCTGGGGCGGACGCGCGCACCCGCTTCAATCGACAAAAGGCGCAAGCTGCCGCTCGTACGAAACAGGGGCCTGAGCGTGAGAAGCTGGAGGCGCTCGCCAGCACGATGCCGCCGAGTCTCCTGGGAACGGCGTATGACCCGGCACCGCTTGAGCAAGCCCTCCGGGACTATCGAGCCACTCTCAATCCGATATTCGCAATGGCAGCATTGGCCGGGTGGCCTGTCGGCAAAGCGCTACCGGACGACTTGCAGGATTATCTTCGAGAATCTTTTCGCGAGATTGTGAGGGATGCGGAAAAGATACTGGACGAAGATGAGACGATGACTCCCGAACAAGCGTCGAAGCGCGTCCTCGACCATTTAGGTCTTGTGGGCGACCCCGGCCCCCGCAGCGGCGCCTTCGCAGGTTATCGCGACTATCTACAGAGAAATTGGAATGAAAAAGATCAAGCGATTTTTGCACAATCTCTATACTCGGAAACATACACAGAGAAACCGAGAGCTAAAGCGAAGGAGTCCTTTACCCGATTTGTGCTGAAAAGATGGGCGTGTCCACAGCACGATTTCAGGAGTTTCTGACGCTCGCGAGGCGTCTGGGTGGGAAAGAAAGGAAGCGTCGTGTTCGCTGATCGTGCCGGCCAAACCTGGGGATTGGCCGGCACAATCTCTTGTGGCTGCGAGCTTTTCGATCGTTCATATGGAAGCCCGCCGCGCGGCAAGGCGCGTTGCGCGATCGAAGGGCGACCCATGACAGACCAAACGAAGTATCTTGACGAAGACGCAGTCGCAGATCTGCTGTCCATTTCCGTGCGCACAATCCAACGCTGGCGCGGTACCGGCGAAGGTCCGCCGTTCGTCCGGGCCGGCGCGCGGCGCGTGATCTACAGCCGGGCGGCAATCGATCAATGGGCAGCCTCGCGAACCTTCGCGCACCACGCTGCCGAAATCACCGGGACCGCCGGCTAAGGCAACGGCCCTCCGCAGGAGCGCATGCGGTGACCGCGCTCGCCGGCGCCTCGTGCGTCAAGCTGGCGAAGCTGTTCGCGCTGCTAGGCGAACGCGATGCCGCCGCCCACCCGGAGGCGTCATGACGCCGTTTGACACAAGTCTGCCGGGTGCGACCGGCCGCACCTTCGCTTGCACATTCGGGCAAGGCCTCACGCAGACCGTTTGGAATGACCGGCGAAATTTAACGTGGCCGGCGCTGGCCGATCTGCTGACGAAGCACGAGCGCGGGCGAAAGGAGGGCTCGTGCATCGTGCCTGCGACATTTCGCGGCACCCGCAGGATACAGGCCGATGCGGATCGAATTGACCTCGTTGTGCTGGACGCTGACTGCGGCCATACCCTGGAAGAAATCGAAACCGCCGTGACGGCGCACGGGTGGGCCTGCATCATCCACTCGACGCACTCGCATTTGACGACGACGACAACGGCCAAGAAATCGCATTGGGGCAAGTTTTTCGAGGCATACCCGGCTGGCAATGCGCGCGAGTTCCTAATTCGAGAAAAGCATTATCTGCCGCGCGTGGCTGAAGGCGCGCGCATCGGCACCGTCAACGGCGTTGACATGACATTCGAGCACCAGGCGTGCCCGAAGTTCCGCATCGTGCTCCCCCTTTCCCGACCGTGGCGGGCAGCGGACTATGCAGATCAGACCTCGGCAAACGCCGATTGGAAAGCAAGAATCGAGGCTCTGGCCGCTGCTCTTGGCCTGGCGCATGACCAGTCCTGCGTTGACGCGAACAGGCTGTTCTATCTGCCCCGATACCCTGACGACGGCCGCGAGCCTGTCGCGCGAGTGATCGATGGTGTGGACTGTGACATCTGGACTCTACCAACACCCGCTGCACCGGAGCAGACGGGCCGGTTGTTCACAGCGAAGCCGACCGTCGCAATCGACGCGGGAGAGTACGCCGACCCGGACACAGGCGAAATCATCGACCTTCGCGCGTGGGCCAGAGAACGCGGCCGGCAATTCGAGATCGTCAAGGCGCTACAGGCGCGCGTCCCCGGCAACTTCGTCGGACACGTCGCCGACGGCACGAAGTATCATATCGTCTGCCCAAACGACGACGCGCACACCACCACAGGCACCGATCGCGCTACCTTCGTCGTCAACGCCAGTGACGCCAACAACAAAGGGTTCGCAGTCCACTGCCGGCATGCGCACTGCACCGGGCAAGATCGCCTGTTCTTCGTGCGGCGGATGCTGGAACGCCGATGGCTGACGCTTGACGATCTGACCGCGGCCGAATTCCTGACGGCGGAGGACGGTGCCGCCGCGAGCGGCGAGGCCCCTCCGCAGCCGAGCGCGTCAGAATGGGCACAGTGGGATGCCATGGAGGCAGAGGGCATTCTGCCACCGCTCCCGCCACCCGCGCTGTTCGACCCCTGGGATTCGCTACAGCCGCCGGACTTTCCGATTGACACGCTGCCAGCAGTTCTCAAGGGCTTTGTCGAAGACCGCGCTCGCGTGATCGGCGCCGATCCCTGCGCGCTCGCGTGGGGTGCTCTCTCCGCGTGCAGCGCCGCACTGGACGGCCGGATCCGGCTGCGAATGAAGCAGCACGATGGCTGGAGAGTGCCGCCCTACCTCTGGTTGGCGCTGGTGGGTGCGCCGAGCACGAAGAAAACGCCGATCCTTGAGGCTGCGTGGGCACCACTGAGGCGAGCGCAGGCAATCGATATCAGCGCATGGAAGGTCGAACATGACAGGTGGAAAGGCTTATCCAAGAAAGACCGCAGCGAAACTCCCGAGCCAGTTTGCCGCCGCCGGCTGATCACCGACAGCTCAACCATCGAGGCAATCGAAAACATCCTCGGTTGCCAGGACCGTGGTATCGCCTTTTTCAGCGATGAACTGACAGGCTGGCTCGGGGCGCTGGAAAAGTACTCGCCGGGACGAGGCGGCAGCGCCGACCGGGCTTTCTTTCTGCAAGGCTACAACGGCGGCTCCTATGTGTCTGACCGCGTCGTCCGCGGCACAACCCCTATCGGCAACCTTGGCGTGACGGTCGCAGGAGGCATCCAGCCAGATCGACTGCGCCAACTCGGCGACCTCACCGCAGACGGTTTGTGGCAGCGCTTCGTGCCGATCATCACGGCGCCAGCATCCATCGGCCGCGATGAGGAAGCGGGGCAACAGGTCTACGAGTACGGCGCGCTGATCGAAAGGTTGCTGCTGGTCGGTCCCCAGACGGTCGTCATGCTCTCTGAGCCGGCCCGCGCCGTTCGCGTGGACGTGGAGGTGCGCCTGTTCGAGATCGAGCAGTCCGGCGCGCTCGGGCCGGCCTTCGCAGCCTTTTGCGGCAAGCTGCAGGGCGTGTGGGGGCGGCTGTGCCTGGTGCTCAGCCAGATCGAGGACGATGACGTGCCATTCGTCGTGACCGAGCGCACGGCCATCATGGCGGGCACGCTCCTGTTCAAGAGCGTCCTGCCGAACGCCGCCCGGGTCTATGCGACCATGGGCGGCGCGGGTGGCAACATCGAGGCTACACGGTCCGTCGCGGGCTACATTTTGACGAAGCAGAAAGCCCGCGTTTTGGCGTCCGACCTCGCGCACAACGTGCGCGCGTGCCGCGGGCAGCCGTTGGAAGATGTGCAGCGTGTCGTTTCGCCGCTCGTGGCTGGCGGATGGCTGACCCCGGAGCGCGAGTTCAATCCCGTTGCCTGGATCGTGCACCCGGCCGTCCATCAGCGGTTTGCCGATCGCGCGGCGAAGGAGACGGAGCGGCGGGCGACCGTCCGCGCGCTGCTCACCGGCGTGGCGAAGGATGACGGTGCTGACGCGGAATAACGTGACAAACGGGACGGGAAGTTTTGCCCCTATCGCGCCCCGGGGGGGGGTGGAGCCCGCAATTTTCCTCGGACAACCGCCGATCGTGGTTACGTTGCCGCACCAGCGTGACAAACGGGATTGCGGGTGAGGGGTAAATGAAAAAGACCCCCCTTTTCTATCTCCGCATTCACACACGCTCGCGCGTGAAGCGATCCCGTCCCGTTTGTCACGACGTTGCCATAGCGCCACAAGAACTCACTGCGCCGGATTGGCTGCACGCGGGCGCCTGCCCGATAACTGTCAATCATCGGGTCGTGCCTGTGAAAACGGCGGCGTTCTGCGGCTTTCTGGCGCACCACCGCCCTGCCACTGGCTGCGGGGCATCGGCGGGGCATCGGTGTCGGCCCGACATCCCGCCATGAGAGCGCTGATCGCCGCGCCGCCTGCCGCCACAACCGCGGCGCTGGGCGACGCGGACATGCCGGCCTCGCCGCGCCGGACTGGCGCGAGTACGAGACCGAGCGGCGCGGCGCCTGGGGGTCGAAGTGCGGACGCTCGACCGGAAGGTGTGTATCGCCAGCACGGCGCTGCGCGACGGCGAACGGCAGTATGACGGCGCGTGATCAACTGGCCCCATCGTAATAGTCTTGTCCGGGCAACCTGACGGAGCCACTTTGGCGACATGGCCAAGCGCGACACTCGGCGGCAGATTATGGACCCGGCCCGCGACGACGGAGATCTGGTCGCGCGCGTCGCCGAGGACACCGCCCGCCTTCCGAACCGCGAGGCTTGGGCGGAAATCTGGGTTCGCCTCCTCGATGCCGGCCGTTCCGCGCGACAGGAGCACCGGCTGCGGCAGGCGGTTTGGGCGGCGCGGCGAAACGTCGCAACCGCGGCAGCCGTCGATGCGCTGGCTGCCGAGGCTGATCCCCAGCACCGGCAAATGATGATCTAAGCAGCCGCAGGACTGCCAGGCATGGCTGATCAAGCAGGACCAGAGCAGCCGCGACGCCGAGGGCGGGGCAGGCCATTCGCGAAGGGGCAGAGC
The DNA here is from genome assembly GCA_963697635.1 of uncultured Solirubrobacterales bacterium. Classification (GTDB taxonomy): domain Bacteria; phylum Pseudomonadota; class Alphaproteobacteria; order Acetobacterales; family Acetobacteraceae; genus CAJCJG01. The sequence continues at coordinate 167,812 of CAVOOS010000008.1, forward strand.
GGCAACCCCAAAGGCCGCACGCCGGGCCAGCGCCCGCCCGCGCTGATGTTGCTCGACCAGCTCGGCGAGGCAGGCGCCGAAGCCGTGCTGCAGAAGGTCATCGCGGCGGCCGAAGGCGGTGACATGGTTGCGGCGCGGATCGTGCTCGATCGGGCCTGGCCGGTCAGGAAGGGGCGCGCGGTCGCGCTCGACTTCCCAGAGGTAACCACGGCAGGAGGCGTGGCGGCAGCGCTGGCGGTGGTGGTGCAGGCGATGGGCGCGGGTCAACTCACGCCCCGACGAAGCGTCCGCGGTGTCCGGCGTGATCGAGGGCCAGCGGAAGGCGATCGAGCTCGCCGACCATGAACAACGGCTGGTCGCGCTTGAACGGGCCGCCCGGGAGAAATCGCGATGAGCAAGAAGCTTCGACCGGCGCCTCGAACAACTCGAACGCGTCGAAGCCGCAGCCGGGCCGGAGGCGAGAAGTGGACCTCGCCGAACTGATGCGCGCCGCCCGGCTGCGCTGGGAAACCGACCCCGAGGGCATGGAGCGCGAGCGGCGCGAGTGGGTCACCGACACCGAGGCGCGGCTCGCGGCCGGCGAGGTGCTGCCGGCGCAGACCGTCGAGTTGCTAGAGGCGCACCGTCGGCGCGAGCGGTCTCGACAGATGGAGGCGGCGCGATAAGTCTCGAAATCGCGGATAAGACGGTTGGAGGAACGCGCGGCCTCGCCGGAGGCGGCTGAAAAGCAGCACGAGGCGAAAATGCGGGCGCTGATCCTCGAACTTGGTTTTGCAACCGAAGCCGAAATGGCGCGCCCGTTCGACTTCATGGAAGTTTGCGTACGTTTTTTCCCCCTGCTCTGCGCGCGCGTCGAGGCCGGGCTGCCGGCCTCCCCGTCCCAACTAAACTCCCCCCGGCCGTCGAGGCGTCGTGGAAATCGGTCGCGGCCGGGGCAGGAGCACCGGCTGCCGGGCATTCCCTAGCAAGGGCAACGCTGCACCGGGATGATGAGCCTTGCTGTTCCAGCCGAGGAATCGTCCAATGAGTGACGCGCAACGCGCCGCTGCCGCCGCCCGCATGCGCCGCTGCCGCGCCGGAAGGCGGCCGGCATCGTCCGGCTGGACTTCGAGGTGTTCGCCGAGGGCGCTGCGCTGTTCGTCGAACTGGGCTGGTTGGACACTGCCGCGCGGCAGGACCCGGTTGCCGTCAGGATAGCGTTCGAGCAGTTCGTCAACGCCGCCGCCGCCGGAATCGTGCCGAGCGGGTATCGGGAAACACGACAGTGACGCGTAACTCGGAAAGAAAAAGGGGCGTTCGCGACGGTTTTGGATGCAGGTAGCGCGGTGGACGCAGCTTTCCGCGTGCTCTCGGATTGCACGAAGTCGACAGCCTAACCGATTGACCGTATAATGGATTTCAGGAATTCTGCTGCAGGCGCCCGTTGAGGGCTTCCTAAATTGCCAAACGATTTCGGAAAAAGCGGAGGCGAATGATGGGCGGCTTCGGATCGGGACGGCGGAGCGGTTCGGGCGCGGCAAAGTGGAAGCCTGCCATTCGATCGACGTGGACCGGCTGCACAGGAAGGCTGCCTGCGCCGGCTGGAGGGGCGGCATGGCAATGGAGCCGTGACGGCGAGAGGTCGCCTCGATCAATCTGCGCGCCGAGCTCGACCGGCTGCACCTCACCTATCGCGTGCGCATCGGCGGCGGCGAATGGGAGGACGTCGACGAGACCGTCCGCATCGTCCGCGTCCCCTGCCGTTCGGCGGCGAACGGCCGTATTTCATCTGTCCCGGCGTGGTGAACGGCGTCGCCTGCGGTCGGCGCGTCGCCAAGCTGTACTGGCCGGGGCGCTATTTCCTCTGCCGGCATTGCCACCGCCTCGCGCACGCCAGCCAGAACGAGAGGCCGATGGGACCGGGCTCTGCGCCGCGCCAACAAGATCAGGGAACGCCTCGGCGGCGATCCAGGCATGGCCGCGCCGTTCCCGACGAAGCCAAGGGCATGTGGTGGCGCACATACGAACGCCTACGCGAGCACGCGTTCGAAGCCGAGATGCGAGCCGACGAAATCTTCGTGGCCGTGGCCTGACGACTGCTAGACGCGATCGAACAGACCCAAACGCAAGAGGAGTTTCCGGCGATGAGCGACCGAAACCGAGCCTGCCCGCCGGAGACCGGCGGCACCGAGATCACCCGCTTCAACGCGCTGCGCCACGGCGTGCTGTCGCGCTACACCGTGCTGCCTTGGGAGAACGCGGACGAATACCACGCCCTCGTTGCGGCGCTGGTCGCCGAGCACGCGCCGCAGGGACCGACCGAGGAGCATCTGGTCGAGGAACTGGCCGGCATCCTGTGGCGAAAGCGCCGCCTGCGCCTGGCCGAGGCCGCTGCCCATCGGCACGGGCTGAAAGGCACTCTGGCCGCCTACAGCGGGACGGTGAAGGTGGCGCTGGTGCATCTCGACAGCCGCCGAACAGTCCGAGCGCGTTGTCGACGCCATCCGCGCGACGGCGGGCGATACGGGAGGAAATCCGCGACATCGGCGGACGACGAGGCGATGACCCGCCGTGCTCTCGACGTGCTCGACTCCCGCCGCAACGACCCTACGAGGCCGCGCTGGCCGCGCTGCGCGACGAGGCGCGGGACTGGTGGGCGGATGTGCTGGCCCGCGATCCCGACGAACTGGACGGAAGGCGAGGAACCCGCCACCGCCGACGCCGAGCGGCCTGCGCCGTTTCCTGGAGAGAGGTGTTGCCGTGGTTGGAGGGGCGGAAGAAGGAATTGGCCAACCGTCCGTTGATCCGCGAGCAGGCGTTCGGCGAGGCGCTCGAACCCCGAGAAGCTGGAGCGGCTCGGCCGCTACGAGGTCCATCTCGACCGCAAGCTCGAACGGATGCTGTCCATGTTGCTGCGGCTCAAGGACCTGCGGCAGGACGTGGTCACGGGCTGATCCGTTTGGCAAAATGGGCCGATTTTGCCGGCGGGTCAGGGGGGCTGCCACTCCGGGCGGCATCAGGACGGATGAAGACGAACGATGACCGCGTCTCGACCGACCGGTGCAGCCACTCGCCATCAACATAGCGCCTTGCTGCTCGCCGTAGATCGATGGTCCGCTGCTCAGTTCCTGGCGTCGCTTGGCCGGCGGGGTATCGTCCTGACGACGGTCGAAGGCGGTGCCATCCTCGCCTGCCCCGGTGCGCTGCTCACCGACGCCGACCGCGAGGTCATCCGCGCTCATCGCGACGAACTGGCGCCGATGTTGGCCGAAGCGGTGGTGGTGGCGTAGCCCGACCGGGTGTGCCTAGTACGCAGGATGCTGCGCGCACCCCGGCGCCGCCGCGCGCCGAGGTCACCGATGGTGCATAAGGCGGCTCAGGGTGGATTTGCGACGGTCCGGTTCGGGGCGCGAAGTTAAGCAAGCGGACCTTCTGCGCTCGGCCCGCTTTCGCCGTGTGCTGCCTATCAGCTTCCGGGCGGGTCTTTGAGGCAAGCTGCGCCGCCTACTCTCCATCGTCTGGGGGTTTCAATAATCTGCTTTTCGCTCTCGAGCGTAGGCATCGTCACGCGCCCACCACCGGCATGGTAGATCTCGCCGACTGGGTGAGAGAGCTGCTTTTGATCATCGACTAGCCGTAGTGACGAATCGGAGGATCAGCCTGAGCGCGTATCCGCTCCGGGGCATTCGCCATCTTTCGTGCTCTACCTCGTCCCCACTCAGTTCGCCCGGCAGCGGCTCGACGCTATACCGATCCATGAAGAGGACATAGCAGATCCCCCCGCGACGTCTCGCGCTGATATCTTTGATGCCGTCGACAGGGGCATCTGCGACAAATTTTGCATCTCTGAGGTATTCGGTAACAACCTGGGTAGGTACATATTCGATCTGAATACGATCAGTCGGCGTTTTATAGGTTTGGTGAAGTCAGCGAGAAAGTCTTGCATGAATACGAACCAGTGGTAGTCATCAAATTCGCCATCACTGAATATGCTAGGCTGCTTCACGTGTGTCAGATCTAAGACGCTTAGCGGACGTAGCGTCTTAGAATCTTTCCGATGGCGTAGTACCGAGGAACTTCCGGCATCTCGGCCAATGCCGTCGCCTTTTCATCAGCACCATAGAACATGGAAATTCCAGCAGGGACTCATACGGTTCGCTTGGCAAACTTGCTGGGAGGCGCTGCGAGTTTCCCGAGCTTTCGTGAACCGTTCCCCTTGCTTGCACGCGGACGGCACCTCAAAATCTGGGGTGCCCGGGGGATATCTGTTTCGATTAGACCACTAG
>CAVOOS010000009.1:0-315742 GCA_963697635.1 uncultured Solirubrobacterales bacterium
TGATCCGGCGGGAGACCAACAGTTGGCGGTGGCCCGTCTTTGCGTTCACCTACATGACGACCTTGGCGTATATTGGCGCGTTGATAACTTATCAGTTCGGAACATGGTTACGGTTGTAGGGCGTGCGTCACGACGCCGATGATCCAAGAAACGGTCATCCTGCCCTAGCTCGCCTTGACGTGTTCGTTACAATTCACTGATTAAATGCGGCCACTCCCCCGGCATACCGCCGGGTGGCGCATGCTCGTATGCGACAACTAGCAAAAGGAGCAAAGCATAATGAAAATGGAGTCCGTCATCGACAAACTGAATGAAATTCTGCGGTGGGAATGGAAGGGGGTCGTCCAGTACAGCCAGGCTAGCTTCCGCGTTCAAGACGTGTGGCGGGAGGTGTATGAGCCGTTCTTCCACAAGGGGGCCGACGAGTGCTTTGAACACGCGCGGAAGATCGGCAACAAGATCGTCGCGATCGGCGGGATACCGACCATTGAGTGCGCGGAGGTGCATCAGTCAGCCGATCTACACGAGATGCTTCAGCAGGCGCTAGAAGTTGAACAGGGGGCCGTTCGGCTCTACAGCGAGGCCCTGGAACTCTGTCAGAATGACACGCCGTTGCGTGTGATGCTGGAGAATATCGTCCTGGAAGAACAGGAGGGCGCGGAGCATCTGGAAAAACTGCTGGGAGCGTCGCAGTTGGTCGGCGCGGGCGGCGGAATGCCCGAATCCTACGCTCGGTCGCCGCGGTAACGCTTGCCGGAAGCAGCGGAAAACGCGGTGGGAGGAACACTTGTGAAACCACCAACCGAATGTGGACGCGCGGAGGCCAGGTCGCGAATTACGGTGCGTGCTTGCACGAGACCACCCGCGTTGACTCTGACAGGCGCGTCGGGTAAAGATTCACGCCTGTGACGCCCTGACCGCGCTTAAGGAAGCGGAGACGGGCTCGCTGCAAGCGTGCATCACCTCAGCGTCTTCCATCAGCGCTGCGCCACGCTCACGACATAGAGCATTGTACGCCGAACGGCAACACGTCGGCGCGGGCACGTCCGTTCCCAAAGCGGTCAGGCCGCGCCGGTGACATTCAAGATGCGTCAAACCGACAACGCTTTGCGAAGCCCAGCCGAGTTTTCCCGTATCCGATGCTTCGAGCCTCTTGGATGATGGCTTCTGCCAAACTGCGGCCCAGTCTCTTGCTGCCATGTCCCGGCTGCACGTAGAGCCGTTTCATTTCCCAGATGCCCTCGCCCAATTTCCTAATCGTCACGCATCCAACGGCTCGGTCGCCGTCGATGGCCAGGAGCAATTGCCCATCAGGTGAAGTATAATCGCCTGGAAGCCGTCGAGTTCCTGCTGGAATCCCTGGAAGCAGAGGTCAACGCCAAGGTAATCGGCGTACTCCAGAAACAGGTTGCGAACCGCAAGGAGATCGGCATCGGAGTGGGCGTGGACGATTTCCATTATTCTAGCAAGCCAACATGACGGGAAGATGAGAGCGAGGAAAAATCTTGTCGGCTGATTTCCCCAGCCTCCATAACCGTTTCGGGGGATTACTCCGTTAAGAACAATGTGTTTTGTATCCCGGTCGATAATGGACGGAAATGGTTTTAGGGCTAAACCGGGTTATTGACGGCCGTTCTGCGAATGGTATGATTTACCATCTGGAAAGAAAATGCAACCAGAAGAAATTGCCGCAAGGCTCCAAGAGTTTGAAGAGATATGCCGCCAAAAGGGCCTTCCAGTGACCATGCAGCGGCGTGTGATCCTGGAGGGCATTTTGGAGCGGGACGACCATCCTACGGCAGATCAGGTTTACGAGGCGGTGCAGGATCGCATACCGCAGCTTTCTCGGACGACCGTGTATCGAACGATGGACACTCTCTTGGAATTGGGAGTGATCCGCCGAGTTCACCTGACCGGAGTGACTGGCCGCTTTGACGGCAAGATTCGTCGCCATCACCACTTGGTTTGTATGCATTGCAACAAGATCATTGACATCGATGACGAAAACCTGGATCGATTGTTCCTTCCGAAGCAGAAGTTGCAGGGATTCGAGGTCGATGATTTATGCGTTCAATTCTCGGGAACTTGCACCGATTGCCAGAAGAGACAGAAGTAATTCGGACGCTCAATCCGTGACTGGGGATTTCCCCTGGTTGTGGGCGTGCCGAAGCACTTCAAGATAGGAGGACAAAACGATGAGTCGAAAGTGCAGTTCGTTTGGTAGGACCACTCTGGCGGTCCTCGGTGTTTTCATGCTGGGTGCCGTTGTCTGGCATCAAGCCGATCTCTGGGCACAGCAGCCGCCCAACAGTTATGCCCCGGTCGTGATGCAAGAGGATTTTGACAAGGTCTTCGCCAAGATGTCAGCCGCCAAGCCCGAGGTCATGGCCCGGCAGATGAAGCTCTTGGAGGAGAGGTACGACATGGCTGATCGTCCCGCCAAAGGCGTCACCATGTCCCGTGGCAAGTCGATCCAAGAGGGTGTGCGGGCCAAATTGCCTTCGGGCGTGAAATCTTGGGAAGACTTGGCCACCATGACCCCCGAGGAAATCCGTGCGAAGGGTCTCTGGCCCAAAGGGTTCCTGCCCTTGCCGCATCCCAATCATCCTGAAGGCGGCATGGTGTTTCCCAAGCAGCAGATTGACGAAGTGAAGAAGCAGGAGGGCCGCGACCTGACCCGGTTCGATTTGGACTTCGACCTGCCGACCCATCTTCTGCCGGAGTATCCGCCCGCGATCTTTCTTACGACTCGGCCCGATCTTGGTGATGTATCCCAAGGACAGGTCGTGACGCTTGCCAACTACTTCAAGTTGTTCAACGGCCTGTTGAATCCGAAGCAGTTGGAGGGCTTGCGACTTTTGGTGACTCCGTTCCCGCAACAGCAGTTCAACGCCACGGATGATCGGCGGTCGTTGAAGCCGAGTACGGGTGTGACCTGTTTCGACTGCCATGTGAATGGACACACCAACGGCACCACGCACCTAGTTGGTGACATTCGTCCCCAGGAGTTCCGTCATCGCCTCGACACACCGCCGCTGCGAGGGTTGAACATCCAGCGATTGTTCGGCTCCCAACGGGCACTGAAGAGCGTCGAAGATTTTACCGAATTCGAGCAGCGGGCGGCGTACTTTGACGGCGACCCCGTGATTGCCACCAAGAAGGGCGTGAATACCCTGGAGCGGGGCAGCCAAGTCCATTTCATGTCCGAGATGCTTGCCATCCTCGATTTTCCGCCCGCTCCGAAGTTGAATGTGTTCGGCACGCTGAACCCGAAGAAGGCGACGGCCTCGGAGATGCGGGGGCAAAAGGCGTTCTTCGGGCGAGGCCAATGTGCCATCTGCCATTCCCCGCCGTACTACACGGACAACTCGATGCACGACCTGCAAACGGAGCGGTTCTTCAAGCCGGAGTTGTACAACAACTGCATGGCTGCTGGCGACGGTTCGATCAAGACATTCCCGCTGCGGGGCATCAAGGACTCGCCGCCGTACCTGCATGATGGACGGCTTCTGACCCTCGAAGACACGGTGGAGTTCCACAACCTCGTTCTGGAAACTAAGCTCACCGAGCAGGAGAAGAAGGACTTGGTGGCGTTTCTGCGTTGCCTGTGACGGTTGACGAGTTGAACCGAGAGTGGGCAAATCGCACGGGAGTGCGGCCGATGCCCGGTCGTCCTCCCGTGCGGCTTTTGTAGTTCGTTTTCTTGTATCACTTCGAACAAACCTCCAATCATAAAGGACCGATCATGCACGAGAAGAGTGTCGGGTTGCTCAACAAGGCGGTGGCCGATGAGCTTTCGGCGGTTCACCAGTACATGTATTTCCATTTTCATTGCGATGACCAGGGGTACGATCTGCTGGCCCTTCTGTTCAAGCGGACAGCCATCGAAGAGATGCTTCACATCGAGCGATTGGCCGAGCGAATCCTCTTCCTGAAGGGCGAGGTCGAAATCGCCGCCTCGGAAAAAGTCGAGAAGATCACAAAAGTCGAAGAGATGCTGAAGCATGCCAGGCAGATGGAGGAGGGGAGTGTGCTGGACTATAACCGCATGGCAAACGAATGTGGTGCCAACGCGGATTCCGCCTCGAAGAAGTTGTTCGAAGACCTCGTGGCCGATGAGGAACGTCACTACGATCAGTATGACACCGAACTCGAAAACATGGCGAAGTTCGGTGATAATTATCTTGCTCTCCAGTCCATCGAACGGAGCAAGACTCGGGCGGCAGGCCAACCGCCTGTGCAGTAAGCAGCGAAAAGGGCCGCGAAAAGGGCTAAGATCACCGGCGTCTTCTTCCTGTCCCGGTGAGGAGACCACCGCTCTTGTATCGGGGACGGCTGTCCGCAACCCTTCCCCAATGGTAGAATATCGCCAGTCCATCCGTTCTGCGATGTGAGGAAGAGAGTGATGGCCCGGTACGAATGCTCTGTCTGCGGATACGTCTACGACAAAGATCAAGAGGGAGTTCCCTGGAATGCTCTTCCCGGAGATTGGGCATGTCCTGGCTGCGGTGCGGGCAAAGACCTCTTCACCGAGGTCACCGCCGAAGTTGTCACCGCCGAAATGACCGCCGATGTATCCGAAGTCAGTCCTCCCACTTCTTCAAATAGTCCCCGGTTTCCATTCCGTACTATCCGTTCAATCTAATTGCCGGTACATCGTCACCAGCTTGACCGGGGGACGGACGCCGCAGCTTCGTGCTGAGACAGATGAAGCATCCCTCTTGACGGCCAATCGTCGCAACGTAACCATTTCCTTCTGCGAAATGCACAAGAAGGCCGACGAGGCGGGCGGTGCCCATGCCATTCATTGCTTGATGCCTGTTCGAGCCAGAACGCCTTGGCGGTAATAGTGACAAGCTCACGCATTTCGGTCACCAGATCGGCACGATCCAGCACAGAAGGGTGGGCATATCGCCCGGTGATGACCAACTCGACCTCTGGTGCCCTTGCGTCGAGTAAGCCAATGAGTTGTTTGACGGGGAATAGTTGCAGCATCGGCCCCAGGTTGGCTTCGTCCAAGATCACAAATGAATAGACACCCGAGGCCAGTGCCTCCTCGCATTCGGCCAAGCCATGCTCGGGTACGTTTGTTTCGTCGCAATCGGCAATGGACGATTGTGACTGCGGATACTCGAAGCGATGGACAGTTATCAGGTCACGGAAGCGACCGAGGGATTCCAATTCACTGGAAGCCATTCCCGTGCCGAACTGGGCGATGAAGACTTTCCATCGCGCATGGTATTGCGTCCCGCCCGCTACAGCAACTATCGTTTTCGTTTCTTCTTGGGCTTGGGTTTCCACTGGCGGCCGCGGGTGTGTCTAACTAGATGTTCACCGTGGCCGCGGTTTTCTACACTTCCACCCTGCCCGTAATGGCCTCCCCTCCGGCAGCACGGCCACGCGCGGTGGTGGCCAGACTCGTCGCCCTTGGAAATCGAGTCGGCTGAATCCGCAAGACGCCCGAATCCATACTCTCGGTAAGAACGGCGATCTGACACACCCCGCTAAACCACTTTGGCACGCGATTCTGGCCTACTTCGTCGGACACGTCCAAAGCTATGCCAAAGGGACCACCGACATTGGTCGATCTTGGTATCCGGCGGGTCGGATCGTGCAACCTGGAATCATGCATCGGGCGTCGTGGCGGCGGTGGCGGTTAAGCCGCCCGAATCACAAACTCGACAGACGATCTATCGCGCCGATCGCGGCGATCACCAGCAGCGTCGGATAGATCATCGCCGAGGTGATGGTCGCCGACAGGCTGCGCTCGCGCTCCAGCAGCAGCGCGAGGCGGTCCAGCGTCTGCACCAGCGCGCCGCCCGCCTCGCCCGCGCGCACCAGGCCGATGTACAGCTTCGGGAAGCTCTTCGGATGCCGCGAGAGCGCGACCGCGAACGCGGCGCCGTCGCGCACCGCGGCGCGCAGGCTGTCGGTGACGCTGCGCACGCGCGGGTTGGGCGCGGTGTCGACCAGGAAGCGCAGCGAGCGATCCAGGTCCTGGCCGGCGCCGAGCATGATCGACAATTCGCGGGTGAAGTTGGCGACTTCCTGCCGGCTCAGCTTCTTGCCGCCGCCGAATTCCATCGCCAGCAGCCCGGCCAGGAACCCGCTCGCCGCGGGCTCGGCACGGACGGGGATGTTGCCCTGCTTGCGCAGCGTCTCGATGACCGAGGCTTCGTCGGCCGCGTCGATCACGCCGCGCATCGTCTCGCCGCCCGGGGTGATCGCGGTGTAGCGGAAGTTGGGCATGGCTAGGCCAACACTTCTCCCTCTCCCCTTGCGGGAGAGGGCCGGGGTGAGGGGTCGGGCCAACGGGACTCTGCGGCAGGACCCCTCCCCCAACCCCCTCCCGCAAGTGGAGGGGGCTTTGATACCGCGGCCACGTTCAAGCTTCGGTGGCGCGAATGCTGCGCATGACTTCCTCGACGGTCGTCACGCCCTCCAGCGCCGCCTGGATGCCGGCGTCGAACATCGTCTCCATGCCGGCCGCGACCGCCGACTTCTCGATGTCGCTGTGTTCGGCGTGGGCGAAGATCAGGTGCTCGATCGCGGCGTCCGGCTGCAGGAACTCGGCGATCGCGAGCCGGCCGCGGTAGCCGGTGCCGCGGCAATGCGCGCAGCCGACCGGGTGCCACAGCGTCACAGGGCGATGATTGGTCCGTCGGGCAAGGTCAAAGCGGGAAATCATCTCGGGCGGCGCCTCCAATTCCTGCTTGCACTGGTTGCACAGCCGACGCACCAGCCGCTGTGCCAGCACGCCGCGCAGCACGGCGGTGAGCAGGTAGTCCTCCAGCCCCATGTCGCGCAGCCGGGTGATGCTGGCGGCGGCCGAGTTGGTGTGCAGCGTCGACAGCACGAGATGCCCGGTCAGCGCCGCCTGCACCGCGATCTGCGCGGTTTCCAGGTCGCGGATTTCGCCGACCATGATCACGTCCGGGTCCTGCCGCAGGATGGAGCGCAGCAAGGTCGCGAACGTCAGGCCAATTTGCGGTTTTACCTGTATCTGGTTGATGCCGCGCAACTGGTATTCGATCGGGTCCTCAACGGTCACGATTTTGCGCGTGATCGAGTTCAGCGCGAGCAGCCCGGAATACAGCGTCGTCGTTTTGCCGGAGCCGGTCGGGCCGGTGACAAGGACGATTCCGTTCGGCAGGTTCAGCGCATCGGAGAATTTCGCGATCACCGGCGCCGGCAGGCCGAGCTTGCCGTAGTCGAACGCGACCGCGGTGCGGTCGAGCACGCGCATCACCACCGTCTCGCCGCAGAGCGACGGAATGGTGGAGACGCGGAAATCGACCTCCTGGCCGCGCACCGCCAGCTTGATGCGGCCGTCCTGCGGCAGCCGGCGCTCGGCGATGTCGAGCTTGGCCATGATTTTCACGCGCGAGGTGATCGCGGCGGTGAGCCGCACCGGCGGGCTGTCCGCCTCCTGCAGCACGCCGTCATAGCGGTAGCGCACGCGCAGGCGATCCTCGAAAGGCTCGATGTGGATATCGGACGCGCGGGTCTCGACGGCGCGGGAAATGAGCTGGTTGACGAGGCGGATCACCGGCGCCTCGGAGGCGAGGTCTTTCAGCCGCTCGGCGTCCTCCTCCAGCGGCGCGTTGCCCTCGTCGCCGCCCGCGGTTTCCGCAGCCGCCGCGTCGTCGCGATACAGCCGCTCGAACGCCGCCTCGATCTCGATCGGCACCGCGACTTCCAGCAGCACCCGCCGGCCGGTGGCGGCGGAGATGGCGGAAGGAATGAACGGGTCGAGCGGGTCGGTGGCGGCGACCACCAGCGCGTCCTCCTCCAGCGCGATCGGCATCGCGCGGGCGGTGCGAAGGAAGCGCGTGGTCAGCCGCTCCGGCAGCAGCGGCTCCTCGGGATAGCGGTCCGGCGTTACCAGCCGCGTGCCGAGCAAGGCAGCGTAGGCTTCGGCGAGGCCGCGCTCGGTGACCAGGCCGAGCTGGATCATCACGCTGTCCAGCCGCTGGCCGCTGTCGGCGGCAACGCGGCGGGCGCGCTCCACCGTCTTCTGGTCGCAGTGGCCCTGCTCCATCAACAGAAGCGCAAGCGCGTCCAGCGCCTGTTCCGCAGTCCGTCCAGCGGTGATCGCGTCCACGAGGTCCTCGTCCGGTGCCACCGGCGCCAGCAACACTATTGTTCCATTGCGGCGGTGCATGGCAAGTGACACCGCCGCAATAGGGGTTAACGTGGCAACCGCATGGTTCGCCTTGGTGGCCGCGCCGTTCGCCGGCAGTCTGCTTTTCGTCATCGTCCGCCGCCTGCCGCGCGACCATCCCGACCTCTGGGGCCGCTCCCGCTGCGAGAGCTGCGGGCATCCGCTCGGGCCGCTGGAACTGCTGCCGATCGCGAGTTTTCTGGCGCAGCGCGGCCGCTGCCGAGCCTGCCACGCGCCGATCGCGCGGGCGCATCTTTATGCCGAACTGGCCGCCGTGCTGGTCGCGGGCGCCGTCTTCGCGACCGGCGCGGAGGGGGCCGAACTGTGGGCCGGCTGCGGGCTCGGCTGGACGCTGCTGGCGCTCGCGTGGATCGACACGGATGTGTTGATCCTGCCCGACGTGCTGACGCTGCCGCTGCTGGTCGCGGGGCTGGGCGTCGCCTGGCTCGACACGCCCTGGGCGCTGGCCGACCGGGCGATCGGCGCAATCGCCGGCTGGTTCGGTTTTCTGCTGCTCGGCGCGCTCTATCGGGCGGTGCGCAAGCGCGAGGGGCTGGGCCAGGGCGACGCAAAGCTTCTGGGCGTGGCCGGCGCGTGGCTCGGCTGGGAGGCGCTCGGCAACGTCGTGCTGCTGGCGGCCGTGCTCGGCCTCGGCGTTGCGCTGGCGCGGCGGATGCGCGGCGAGCGGCTGGAGGCCGCGACCGCCCTGCCCTTCGGCCCGCCGCTCGCCGCCGCGATTTTCTGCCTGTGGCTGCTGCACGCGTGGCTCGGATAGAGGCGGACCCGGTCCCCGCGTCGATGCTACCGTCGCGGCCCGCCCAGCCCGCGGCGGAAGGCGCTCCGCTCCGAGGTTACCGCATGTCGACCCCGCATCCTTCGCCCGTGTTCATCGTCGGCTCGCCCCGGTCGGGCACCAGCCTGCTCGTGGTGGCGCTGCGGAACGCCGCCTATTTCGGGTTCAACGAAGGCAACTTCTTCGCGCTTCTGGAACAGATCTACCTTGTCACCGACCGGCACTACGCTGCGTTCGGGGCGGACACCCCGTACTGCCTGATGGCGCACCTCGACAAGCAGGCGCTCAAGGCCAGCATCGCCGAGCTGTTCAAGCAGATCGTCGAGCGCGCCAATTCGGCGGCGCCGTGGTTCGACAAGAGCGGCAATGCCGCGATGATCAGGCAGATCCCGCTGCTCGTCCAGCTCTGGCCGGAAGCCCATTTCATCTTTGCCAAGCGCCGCGGCATCGAGAACGTCGCCTCGCGCCTGAAGAAATTCCCCGAGATAACGTTCGAGAACCACTGCAAGGGCTGGGCCAACACCATGTCGGCGTGGCGGGCGGTGCGGGCGGAATTGCCCGACCTGAAATGCGTCGAGATCGAGCAGCAAGAACTGATCCGTACTCCCGCGGCAACCAGCGAGCACCTCGGCGCATTTCTCAATTTCTCCGCCGTGCAGAAGGCCGGGCTCGTGGCCACCTTCCGCGAGCAGCGCCCGGAGCAGACGGCCGCCGGCACCTCGCAGCGCGTGCTCTCGCTGCGAACGACGGGCTGGTCGCGCCGGCAGACCGAATTGTTCGCGCAGCACTGCGCGGCGGAGATGGACAGCTTCGGCTACACGCTTGACGAGACCTACAGGCTCCAGGGTTTCCCGCCGTCGCGGGCGGCGTGACGCCGGCAAGCCGCCGCAGGTAGCCTCCGGGACCGAGACGGAGTAACTGTGGACGGCATCGAAAAATTTCCAGAAACACCGACCGTTCGGAGAAAAACCTTGCAGATCGATATCGGCTACGATTTCACCTACGACTTGCCGCAGCCGACGCCGATGCTGCTGACGGTGCATGTCCACTACAGCCGGGTTTCCGATCTCGTGGTCCCCGACCACCTGATCACCAGCCCGCGCACGAACATCGCCGGCTACCGGAACTCGTTCGGCAACTGGATCAGCCGCATCGTGGCGCCGGCCGGCCGCGTTCGCCTCTCGGCCCACGCCGTGATCAACGACACCGGGCACGCGGACCCGGTGCATCCGCACGCCCGCCAGCACGCGGTGCAGGAGTTGCCGGAGGAGACGCTGATCTTCCTGCTCGGCAGCCGCTATTGCGAGACCGACCGGCTGTCCGACATCGCCTGGAAGCTGTTCGAGCACGCGCCGACCGGCTGGGGCCGGGTGCAGGCGATCTGCGATTTCGTCCATAACCACATCAAGTTCGGCTACGAGTTCGCGCGCCCGACCAAAACCGCGTTCGAGGCGTACCAGGAGCGCGCCGGCGTGTGCCGCGATTTTGCCCACCTCGCGGTGGCGTTCTGCCGCTGCATGAACATCCCGGCGCGCTACTGCACCGGCTACCTGCCCGACATCGGCATCCCGCCGGTCGACGCGCCAATGGATTTCTCCGGCTGGTTCGAGGCGTTCCTCGGCGGCCAGTGGCACGTGTTCGACGCGCGCTTCAACACGCCGCGGATCGGCCGCATCCTGATGGCGCGCGGCCGCGACGCAGCCGACGTCGCGATCGTGACCACGTTCGGGCCGAACACGCTGGCCAACTTCACCGTCAAGGCAGACGAGGTGGTGGCGCCGGGGGCGTGAGCGTCATCCACGAGTATGAACGTGGCGGCGTCTCACACCTTCGCGCGTCCCGACCATGTGACGCTGCCCGCCCCAATTCCGCCACGTATCGCCCCGAACCGTTCGCGGGAGGCAACGCCATCGGTCGGCGGTGCCGGTTGTTGTGCGACACGCGATTACGATAGCATTCCGGAGCGAGGTTCGTCGGGTCCCGGCGACCCTGGCCCGTTTGAAGGAGCGAGATCATGAGCGGAAGCCCCGGCCGTCGCGGCCAGATTGTCGCTGCCGCCGCAGTCGCTGCGGTGTTGTCGGCATCGCCCTGGTCGATCGAGCGGAGCGGACTGGTGTTCGGCCCGGCGGCGCAGGCCCACGGACACGGCTGCGCGGGCGCCGGGGCCGGGGCGGCCGCCGCCGGGCCGTCGAGCGTCGCCGCGGCGGACGGCGCGCGCGGCAGAGGCATCGGCGCCGGGTCGGGCCATGCCACGGCGCACGCGGCGCTCCGGGGCGCCAAGCGGGGCCACCCGACCTCGCTGGCGGTACATCAGGCGAAGCACACGCTGATCGCCGACAACAAGGCCCTGCAGGCCGACAAGACGGCCCTGATGGCCGACCAGCAGGCGCTGAAGGCGGACAAGAACGAGCTGCTGGCCGAGAAGCTCATCGCCAAGGACATCGCGGCCGACGAGACGGCTCTTGCCACCGACAAGAAGGACCTGATCGCCGACAAGAAGGACCTGTTGGCGATCGATAAAGCCCTGCTGGCGGACGCGAAGGTCCTGATCGCCGACACGCACGAACTGCTCGCCGAACAACTCATTGCCAAGGACATCGCCGCCGACGAGACGGTTCTGGCCGTCGACAAGAAAGACCTGGTCGCCGATAAGAAGGATCTGTTGGCCGACCAGAAGGCGCTTCAGGCGGACAAGAAGGACGTGGACAAGCAGGAGCTGCTCGCGGAAACGCTCATCGCCAAGGACATCGCGGCCGACAAGAAAGATCTCTTCGCCGACAAGAAGGATCTGCTGGCGCAGGAGAAGAAGCTGGACAAGCAAGAACTGCTCGCCGAACAGCTCATCGCCAAGGACATCGTGGCGTACATCGGCGATCTGATGGCCGGGCTGAACGATATTCAGGCGGACAAGAAAGACCTGACCGCCGACAAGCAGGCCCTCAAGACCGACAAGCAGGACATCGCCGCCGATCAGCAGGACCGTTCGGTGCTGCACGCCGAGAAGGCGGCGTTCGTCTCGGCCGACTAATACCGGCGAATGCCCGCCGCCGTGGCGGCGGGCCTTGCCGCTAGTTCGCGCCCATCTCCGCCCTGATCAGCCCGAGATAGTCGGTCTCCGGCACCGGGCCGACCAGCGCGACCGTCGGGTTGGTGCGGAAGATCATGTGCGCGGCCTCGATCATGTCGTCGAACGTGACCGCCTCCACCGCGCGCTTCTTCTCGTCGGGCTCCACCAGCCGGCCGTATTCCAGCAGGTTCGCCGCCAGGAAATACGCGAGCCCGAACGGCTGCTCCTTGACCGTCGCGAGCGCCACCAGATCGCGGTTCTTCGCGCGAATGAGGTCGTCGCCGCCGATCGCCACGTGGGCGTCGCGCAGCACGCCGCAGGACACCTTGATCACGTCCTCCAGCTTGTCCGGCGTGGTCGCGGCATAAAGCCCGAACTCGCCGAAATCCGGCCCGCTGTCGTGCGAGCCGCGGACCGAGTAGACGAGGCCGCGCTTCTCCCGCACCTCCTGGAACAGCGGCGAGGACATGCCGCCGCCGATCGCGGTCGCCAGCAGCCGGTGCGCGTGCACGCGCGGGTCGGTCTCGGGCACCGAGTTCCAGCCGATCAGCGCCGTCACCTGGTCGAACTTGGTCGAGGTCGTGCGGTTGAAGCCGCCGACCCATTGCGCCGGCACCTCGGCGGGCACGCCCGGCCGGCTCGGGATCGCGGCGAAATAGCGCTCCACCATGTGCACGAACGCGGCATGCTCGATGTCGCCGGAGCCCACCACGATCATGTTGCTCGCGACATAGAAGCGGTCGATGAACGAGACGAAGTTCTCGCGCGTCACCGCCTTGATGAACTCGGGCTGCCCGAGCGTCGAGCGCCCCAGCGCCTGGCCGGGATAAGCGGTCGAGGCGTAGCTGTTGTGCGCAAGATGGTACGGGCTGTCGTTGCTGCGGCTGATCTCCTGCAGGATCACGCCCTTCTCGACCGCGATCTCGGCTTCCTCAAAGGTCGAGGCGGTCAGCACGTCGCCGATGATGGCGACCGCCTTCTCCATGTTCGATGCCAGCCCGGTGACGAAATAGGCGGTCATCGACTGCGACGTGAAGGCGTTGATGTTGGAGCCGAGACTTTCGATCTCGCGCGCGATGTCGAGCGCGCTGCGGCTGGCGGTGCCCTTGAACGCCATGTGCTCGAGGAAATGGGCGATGCCGTTCTCCTCGGCGGTTTCGTTGCGTGACCCTGAATTGATGAACGCGGCGACGCCGGCCGAGTTGAAGCCGGGAAGCTGGGCGGTGACGACGCGCAGCCCGTTCGGAAGCGTCGTCATCTGGATGTGCATGTCGGGTGTCTCTTGCTGTGCGCGCCGCCGCGGGGATCGTCGGCTTGGCCGGCCCAGCACATCGTGATCACGGAGTGCGTTGCCAAGCCCAGCCGGACGTCGCCGCGGCGGCGGGCTTCCCGTGGAGGCGCCCGCCGGTCAATCTCGCGCCCGGCGGGTCGCGCGATTATTCGGAGCCGCCAATCCGGAGGAACGGTCGGATGACGCTCGGCGAGCCGGCGGGACAGGGCTGGATGCAGATCGGCGAGCTTGGCCTCGCCTTCGTGCTGTCCGCGCTGATCGGACTGGAACGCGAGATCCGCCAGAAAAGCGCCGGCCTGCGCACCCACACGCTGGTCGGGGTCGCGGCCGCGCTGATCATGCTGGTCTCGAAATACGGCTTTATGGACGTGCTCGACAACAATCGTGTCGTGCTCGATCCGTCGCGGGTTGCCGCACAGGTGGTTTCCGGCATCGGCTTCATCGGCGGCGGGCTGATCTTCGTGCGCCGCGACAGCGTGCGCGGCCTGACGACGGCCGCGATCGTCTGGCTGACCGCGGCCGTCGGCATGGCCTGCGGCGCCGGCCTGCCGGTGCTCGCGCTGGTGGTCGCGGCGGGACATTTCGTCGTCGTGTTCGCATTTCCACATCTGGTCGGGCGGCTGCCGAGATCGCGCTGGACGCCGTCGGCGCTGGCAGGTGTCGTACCAGGACGGCCGCGACATCCTGCGCGACGTGCTGGTGGTGTGCACGCAGCACGACTTCGCGGTCAGCCGCCTGCGCGTCGAACGGGCGCGCCCGCCCGCCGCCGGTGCCGACCTGGAGGAGCCGCCCATGCCGAGCCGCGTCGTGACGGTCGTGCTGGAGCTTCAGGGCGCCCGCTCGGTCTCCAAGCTGGCGGCCAAGCTCGCCGACATCGACGGGGTGGTCTCGGTCAACGCCGGCGACGGCAATGTGCCCTCGGATTGAGGTATCCGCCGCTACACTGCGCCCCAGCCGCCGCCGGAGCCGCGCATGGAAGCCTCGCTCGATACCTCGACGCTGAAGGTTGCGCTGATCGTGCTGGTGGCGGCGGGCGTGGTGATCCCGCTGTTTCACCGGCTGCGCATCTCCGCGGTCGTCGGTTTTCTGCTCGTGGGCGCCGCCGTTGGCCCGTACAGCCTCGGGCGCCTGGTGGAACATGCGCCGTGGCTCGCCGCCGTCACAGTCGAAAGCCCGGAGGCGATCGCGCCGGTCGCGCAGTTCGGCGTGGTGCTGCTGATGTTCATGATCGGCCTCGAACTGTCGTTCGAGCGGCTGTGGACGATGCGCCGGCTGGTCTTTGGCCTCGGCCCCGCGCAGGTGGCCGGCTCGACCGCGTTGCTGGCGGCCGTGCTGCTGGCGCTCGGCGTGGCGGCGGCGCCGGCCGTGGTGCTGGCGGTCGCCGGTGCGATGTCGTCGACCGCGATCGTGATCCAGGTGCTGGCGGACCAGAAGCGGCTCGCGGCCCCGGTCGGGCGCACCGCGTTCGCAGTGCTGCTGTTCCAGGACCTGTCGGTGGTGCCGATCCTGTTCACGCTCGGGATGCTGGGCTCCGGCGCAGTTGGCGGCGGCGCGCGGCTGGGGCTGGTCGCGGCGCAGGCGGTGCTGGCGATCGGCGGCATCATCGCGTTCGGGCGGCTTGCGCTGCGGCCGCTGTTGCGCAGTGTCGCGCGCACGCACAGCCCGGACCTGTTCCTGGCCGCCTGCCTGCTGCTGGTGCTGTCCTGCGCGCTGGCAACCGAGGCGGCTGGGCTGTCGATGGCGCTCGGCGCGCTGATCGGCGGGCTGTTGCTCGCGGGCACCGAATACCGGCGGCAGGTCGAGGTGACGATCGAACCGTTCAAGGGGTTGCTGCTCGGCGTGTTCCTGATTTCGGTCGGCATGGGCCTGGATTTTGCCCGCGTCGCCGCGGCGCCGGTGGCGATCCTCGGCGGGGCGGTCGCGTTGGTCGCGTTGCAGGTGCTTGTCGTCGCACCGCTGGCACGCGCGTTCGGTGTGCGCTGGGCCGCCGCGTTGGAGGCGGCGCTGCTGCTCGGGCCGGCCGGCGAGTTCAGCTTCGTCATTCTCGCGGTGGCCGTCGTCGTCGGGCTGCTGCAGCGGGACGTCGCCGAAGACGCGCTGGCGGTCGCGGCGCTGACGATGGCGGCGATCCCGCTGCTGTCGCGCGCGGCCCGGCCGCTCGCCCGCCGTGCCGCGCGGCGGCCGGCCAACCCGTCGCTGGCCGAGCCGGTGCCGGGGGCCGACGCGCCGCGCGTGGTGATCGCCGGCTTCGGCCGCGTCGGCCAGACTGTCGCGGCACTGCTGGAAACCCACAGGATTCCGTACGTGGCGCTGGATCGCGACCCGGACCGGGTGGCGCGGCAGCGGGCAGCGGGCAAACCAGTCTACTGGGGCGACATGACGCAGGCGGCGCTGCTGCACGGGCTCGATCTCGCGAGCGCGCGGGCATTGGTGGTCACGCTGGACGCGCCGAAATCGGTCGATGAGCTGGTCGCGGCGGCGCGGGCCGAGCGCGCCGACCTGCTGATCGTCGCCCGCGCCCGCGACGCGCGCCATGCCGCGCACCTTTATCGCGTCGGCGCGTCGGACGCGGTGCCGGAGGCGATCGAGGCCAGCCTGCAACTGGCGGAAGCTGTATTGGTCGACGTCGGCATCCCGATGGGACCGGTGATCGCCTCGATCCACGAGAAGCGCGAGGAGATGCAGCGCAGCATCAAGGCGATGGCGCCGGAGGCGGAGGTGCGCAGCTTCGGCCACCGCCGGCTGCGCGACGCGCTGCACGGCGAGCCGCGGCGGCGGGCGTAGCGTTCGTTCGGTTACCGAACTTCCATCCTCACTGCGAACCGCCTAGAGTTCGAAACATGCGTTCCAGGGCTGCATCGTCGTGACCGCCGCCGTCCGCAGCACCGAGTTGCGGCGCGATGCGGAGGGCGTGATCCGGCACGGCTCGGAATGGCTGGCGCTGTGGGCGGACCCTGACAGCATGCGGTCGGCAGCGGCGCGGGAGCGCGACCTGCTGGCCGCGCGTGCCACCGCGCAGGCGGAACGCGCGGTCGCCGGCGCGTTGCGCGCGATGGCGGAACGGCCGGGGCTCGAAGTGGCGTTCGATCGGCCCGACAGCGTGCTGGAAGGCGCCCGCGCGCGCCTGCCGCCGCTAGGCCGTCCGCCGATCGCGGAAGCGGTGAGGGTTACGCGCGGTGCCGCGGACGCGATCGCCGCCCGCCTGCGCCATCACGACGCGGCGCTGCACGCCCAGCTGATACCGGCGGATGGCGAGCGGAGAAAAATATTCGAGGCGTTGGAGCAGGCGCGGTGCGAGGCGCTGCTGGCCCGCGCGCTGCCCGGGGCGTTCGACAACCTGGCGGCGCACAGCGGGGCGCGGCTGGAACGGCTGGGTTTTGCCAATGCCAGATTGCCGGCCGACCTGCCGTTGCCCGAGGCGATGGCGGTGGTGCTGCGCGGGTTGCTGGCGGAACACGGACAAGATCTGCCGTCGCTCGGGTTGCAATTGTGGGACCGCTGGGTGCGGACGCGGCTGCACCATTACATTGCGCCCTTGCTGGCCCGGCTGGACGACCAGGCCGGGTACGCCGACGCGGCGAACGATTTCGTTGCGGCGCTGCTGCGCTCGATCGGCCGCGCCGACGTGGCATCGGCCGCTGCGGCCCCGGCACCGGACGCGGAACGGCATGATGGAGACGGCGACGCCCCCACGCACGTGCCCGCCGTCGCGCTGCCGTCGCCGACGCCCACCGACGCGGAGGACGGCGAGACGCCGCCCGCCCCGACGGTTCGCGTCGCGGCTGTGGCGGCGCAGTACTCGGTGTTCACCACGGCGCACGATCGCGTGCTGGTGCCAGCGGACCTCGCGGACGCCGCAGAGCTGGCACGGCTGCGGGCGCGGCTGGATGCCGAGACCGGCGGCATGCGCAGCCTGCTCACCCGGCTCGCCAACCAGTTGCAGCGCCGGCTGCTGGCCCAGCAACTGCGTGGCTGGGACTTTGATCTTGAAGAAGGGCTGCTGGACGCGGCGAGGCTCGATCGGGTGGTGGTGCGGCCGGAGGCGCCGCTGTCGTTCAAGCGCGAGCGCGACGCGGCGTTCCGCGACACCGTCGTGGCGCTGCTGATCGACTGTTCCGGCTCGATGCGCGGCCGCTCGATCCTGCTCGCCGCCATCGCCGCCGACTTTTCCGTCCGTGCGCTTGAGCGATGCGGCGTCAGTTCCGAGATTCTCGGCTTTTCCACTGCGGATTTCTCGGGCGGTCGCAGTGCCGCCGACTGGGCGCGGGCAGGCGCCGCAAAAAACCCGGGGCGGCTCGGCGATCTGCGGCACCTCGTCATCAAGTCCGCGGACGTCGGGTACCGCAGCGCGCGGCTTGGCGTCGGTGTGCTGCTGCTGCCCGGGCTGCTGCGCGAAAACGTCGACGGCGAAGCGCTCGCCTGGGCGCATCGGCGACTGCTCGACCGGCGCGAGCGGCGGCGCGTGCTGGTGGTGATCTCCGACGGCGTGCCGGCCGAGGCAGCGACGTTGCGCGCCAATCCACCGGGGCTGCTGGACCGCCATCTGGCCGACGTGATCGCCGGCATCGAGGCGGCCGGTGCCGTGGAGTTGCGCGCGATCGGCATCCGCCACGACGTTTCCCGGCATTATCGCCGCTCGGTCACGATTTCCGACGCGCAGATGCTCGGCCCGGCGCTGATCGCGCAGTTGGCGGCCGTGTTTGATATGAAAAAAAATGTCCGCGGCCGTTGACGCGCCCTTTCCCGACTATTGGCGGCTGCGCCCGCGCGCGCCCGCGATCGGCACCGTGCTCGGGCCGCTCGGCGACATCCCGGATCGACGCGGCCGCGAATATATGTTCGGCCGTGGCGCCAGCGCGTTCTCGATGTTCGTCGTGCGGCGTGGCAACGACGTGCGCGGCTACCTCAATCTCTGCCCGCATTTTTCGCTGAAGCTGAACCAGCGCGGCGACGCGTTCCTGAACGACGACGGCTCGCGGATCCGCTGCACGATGCACTTCGCGGAGTTCCGCATCGACGACGGGTTCTGCGTCGCCGGCGCCTGCGAGGGCAGTTTTCTCGACCCTGTGCCGGTGCATGTCGCCGACGGCCTGATCGTCATCGGCTGCGCCTGATGGAGCACCATATGGACCACGATATCGCCGAAATCGAAACCGCGGACGCGGTGCCGCGCTCCGAACTTGTGCAGTCGCTGAGCCGCGGTCTGGCGATCATCCGTGCGTTCGACCGCGAACGGCCGAGCATGACGCTGTCGCAGGTGGCGGCCCGCACCGGCGTGTCCCGCGCCGTCGCGCGGCGGTTCCTGCATACGCTCGTCAACGACGGCTACGTCAGCACCGATGGCAAGTATTTTCGCCTGACGCCGAAAGTGCTCGATCTGGGTTTTGCCTACCTCTCGTCGCTCGACCTGTGGGAGGTGGCGCAGCCGATCATGCAGCAGGTGGTGGCGGCGACTGGCGAATCCTGCTCGGCCTCGGTGCTCGACGGCACCGACATCGTCTATGTCGCGCGCGTCGCGGCCGGCCGGATCATGCAGGTCGGGCTGTCGATCGGCAGTCGGCTGCCGGCCTATTGCGCCTCGATGGGCCGCGTGCTGCTGGCGGCGCTGCCGCCGGACCGGCTCGCGGCGTTCTTCCGGGTGGCGGAGCTCAAGCCGCGCACCCCGCGCACGCTCACGACCGAGGCGGCGCTGCGCCAGGAACTGTGCCGCGTCGCCGCGCAGGGGTTTGCGCTGGTCAACGAGGAGCTGGAGATCGGATTGCGCTCGCTGAGCGTTCCGGTGCGCGGCCGCTCCGGGCAGGTGATCGCGGCGATGAACGTGAGCTGCCACGCGAGTTCAGCGACGCCCGAGCAGACGCTGGCGAAGTGCCTGCCGGTGTTGCAGGCGGCGGCGGCGAAATTGTCGCCGGGGATTTCGGGATAGGCACCGGCGGACTTTGACAGGGCGACGGATTCCGCATCCGCTATGTAGCGGGATCACGTATCAGGCTTGACCTGGATCAAGCAACGTGACCGGGCCTTTGTGCAAAGTGCAGGGGCCTTCGGATGAGCTGGTCATGAGCAACCCTCCCCCTGCCTCGCACGATGCTCTCGAGCACAGCCACACCAGGGAAGCGATCCAAAAGCGCCTGGCCGGAAGCACACGCGGCAATTACCTGCGGGATTGGATTTACGGCGGGATCGATGGCACGATCACGACCTTTGCGATTGTCGCGGGTGTCGTCGGTGCCGCCCTGCCGGGTTCAGTCGTGCTGGTGCTCGGCATGGCCAACCTCATTGCCGATGGATTTGCGATGGGGGCGGGCAACTACAGCGCCACCAAGGCCGACGTCGACGACTACCGGCGCCTGCTCGCCATCGAGCGCAAGCACATCAGCCTGGAACCGAGCGGCGAACGCGAGGAGATCCGGCAGATATTCGGCCTCAAGGGTTTTGCCGGCGCGGAGTTGGAGCGCATCGTCGAGGTCATCTCCGCCAACGAGGAACTCTGGGCAAAGACGATGGCTATCGAGGAATATGGCCTGACGCCGGCCGTCAAGTCGCCCGTTCTGGCCGCGCTCAACACGACCGCCGCGTTCGTGGCGTGCGGGCTGGTACCGCTGGCCAGCTATCTCGTCGCATACAGCCTCGCGTGGAGTGTGGTCGCAACCGGCCTTGTGTTCTTCGGGATCGGCGCGGTGAAGAGCCGCTGGTCGCTGGCGGGCTGGGCAAGGTCCGGCTTGGAGACGCTGGTGATCGGGATGGCCGCCGCCGGTCTGTCGTTCATCATCGGCTTCTGGCTCAGGGCTTTCGTGAAGGTGCCGATTTGATGCATTCGGCCCCGCCGACGACCGGACCGAAAACTCAGCCCACCACGGCGCGCCGCAGATGCCGCAACGGCGCGGTCACGCGCCACGAGATCGAATGCTGCACCGCCTCCAGCCGCTGCTCGCGCGCCTCGTGGTAGCGGTCCAATTCCTCGAGCAACGCACGGCTTTCGTCGAACTGCACCCGGGCCGTCGCCTCCTCGCCGGCAAGGCCGTGGCAGGCCGCCTGCCAGATCCGATGCAGAAATGGAGACGCGGCGGCATCGAGGCTGCGCCGGTCGGCGACCCAATGCCGCTGCTCCGGCCGCGCGATCGTCGCCAGATCCGCCGTCGCCGGGCGCGTGCCGGCCATCCAGGAAAAGCCAAGGCTGCGCCCGAGCGTGCCGGCCACGCCCTCGCTGTCGGCGAGCAGCGCGTCGAAACTCGTCCAGGCGCGCCGGTGCGGCCGGCTCAACAGCTCCGCCTCGATCACGTGGCGCACCCACAGCATGTCCGCGACCGCCCGCTCGGTGCCGTCGCGCGCCGCGAGCGACTGTGCGACTTCGAGCGGGTGGCGCAGGCACAGCACGACGCGCAGGTCGATATCGAGCCGTTCCAGCGCAGCGGCGTACAGCGGCAGCAGCCGGCACAGCCGCGGGTCCTTGATCACCAGCAGCGGCGCATCGCCGTAGTCGGTCTCGATCCGGCGCACGATCGCATCCACGAACGTCCCGGCACGACACAAGGTGAGCCAGTCGGCCGGCATCGGCCGTGGGTCGATCGCGCTGCGGCCGAGCGCCGCGAGGATGCGGTCGTTGAGCCTGACCAGCCGCAGCGGCTCCCAGTGGCCGAGCGCGTTGCCGGCGCCCGGCCCAAGGTGCCGCGCCGGCAGGTGGGCGCCGAGGCAGGTCAGCAAATGCGCGAGCAGCGAGGTGCCGCTGCGATGCATCCCGACCACGGCGATCGCGGTCCGGTCGGCCGACATGCCGGCGAAACCGCGCGGGTACGGCCGCCGCTCGACAGCAACGGTCATGTCTTCGATGCGCTGCCGCATCACGGGCTGCCGCTCTTCGCGGGCAGGAAGGCGTCGGTCCATCCGGTCTCGGCCGGCGCATCGGAGAGCCGGACTTCGGTGCGCGCCGGGCCGTCGCGCGTCAACACCACGACGGCGGTCGGCTGCGTGACGATCGCGCACCCGAGCGGCTCGGCAACCGCGCCGGGGTGGCCGTCCAGCCGCGCCTCGATGGCGGCGAGATGCTGGCGCAGGTCCGCAGCCGTCCGGCAGAACACGGCTCCCGGATCGAGCCGCGGCCATTTGTCCGGCTCGGCCTTGAGGTCGGGCAGCGCGACTTTCTGCGGCTGGGCGTGCTGCCGGTGCTGGTGCTGCTGGTGACCCTGGTCGGTGCCGGCCGGGACGTCCGGCAGGCCGCTGTCGTCGGTCGATTGCGCGGCGGCGCCGGACGCCGCCAGCGCGAGGGCGAGCGCCGCCAAGCAACCGACGGCGCCGCGCCTCACAGCCGTCGACACGGCTAGCCGATGCGTCGGATGTGCCCGGTCTGCGTGTCGATCGCGAAGCGCGCGACGACGCCGCCGTCCGCGGTGGTGAAGGCGAAGCTGACGGTGTTGTCCTGGTTCTGCGCGACGCTGCCGACTTTCCAGGTGTGATTGCCGTGGCGCAGCAGGATCGCCTGGGCGATCGTCTGCACGTCGCTGACCGACAGGTTCTTGTCGGGTGCCGGCGCGAACAGGCCCCAGCCGTCCTTGTGCGCCATCATCCAGCGATGGCGCATGAACGCCCCGCGCATGCCCCAGCCGTGGTGGTGCTCGCCAGCCTTCCAGTCGTGCCCGCCGTCCGACGCCGCGCCGGCAGGCGGATCCTGGGTGGCGTCAGCGGCGTGCGTGACCGCATAGGCGCCGGCACCGGCAAGGGCAATCACGGTCGCGGCGGAAAGGAGCATCATTCGGGACATCTGGCGTTCTCCTGGCTGCTTGGTCGGGCGATGGACGACGCCAACGGCACAGCAAGCGGCAGGCCACGCCAAGCGGCCAAGTAAACCAATGATTTGGTCGCTGCACTACCCTGCTGGTTCCGTCCGCTTTGCTGACAGTGCTGTCCGTGAATCAGACATGGCTAGAACGAAACGAGACCGTAATTCGAACTCATAATAATTCCCGGTATTGCGGCAGCCTGACCGAGCCATATGCCGCAGCTAGTTCTTTCGGAATGTTCTCACATGACGCCGAACATTGGCATTTGGAGAGGTATTTCTGCCAGAGGCACGCGCTGGTGATCGGCGCACCCGATGATGATCCGGAACCGGGCGAACCCCGGCACGCGCCTCGACTTTCACCTCTGCGCGAATTGTTGCGCCATAGGAGATTGTCCATGCGTTATCTGATCCTCGCCGCCGCCGCGGCGATCGTGACTGCCAGCCTGCCGGCCTATGCCGGAACCAACGCGACGACGGCGACCAACGGGACGACCGGATCGAGCCAAATGTCGTCGGCGAACCAGGCGACCGAACCGGGCAACCCGAACGCGACGCCGTGGGACCTGAAGAGCAAGGACGTCACCGCCGCCCGCTCGGCCTCGAGGGAACTCCGGAATGAGTTGCAGCAGGCCGGGTTCACCGACGTCCACATCATGCCGCAGTCCTTCCTCGTGCGCGCGAAGAACAAGGAGGGCATGCAGGTGATGATGGTGGTGAACCCGGATTCGATCACCGCGGTCACGGCGATGACCGAGACGCCCAATGGATCGAACGGCAACAGCAACGCCGGGAACGACAATTCCGCCACCAAGATGGGCGCGAACGAAGGCCAGAAAACGGCCGTGGGTTCCGCCAAGATGCAGGGCACCAACGAGCCGAGCGGCGTCAACCCGGCCGGCAAGACCGCCAACAGCGCGGCCAATTCCAGCGGATCGCCCAGCAGCAAGACCGAGTGAGTTGGCCGTCCGGGCGCCGATCAGGGCGCCCGGACGCATCTGATTACAATCAGCCCCGGCGCGCCGCGCCCGCCCGCAAGCGGGCTCTGCGTCGCCGGCGGCGCCCCCGCGCCGCCGCCCGCGCCCCCAAAACTGCCGCCGTCCCCGCCGCCGCCGGCGTGCAGACCTTTCTCGGAGGGTCCTCCGCCGCCGCCACCGCCGCCGCCCGGGCCGATGCCGCCGCCGAAGCCGGTGCCGGCGCCACCCGCGCCGCCCGCGCCGCCGTCGCCGGCGGCATACCAGAACACCGTCCCGCCGCCGCCGCCGCCGCCGTTCGCGCCGCCCGCACCGCCGGGGAGGCTGCCCTGGGCGCCGCCGGCGCCGCCGGGACGTCCGCCCGTGCCCGCGCCCCCGGCTGTGCCCTGCTTGGAGGCGTTGCCGGTCGGTTCGCTCATGGTTCCGCCGTCGTTGCCGCCGCCGCCGGTGCCGGGGCCGGCGCCTGATCCGTCCGCCGCAGCATCGCCCGAGCCGGCGCCGTCGCCCGTCCGGCCCGCCGCGCCGCCGCCGCCGGTGCCGCCGGCGGCGCCGTGCGTCGCCCCGGCATCGCCGCCGTCATGCAGCACCATGCCGATGCCGCCGCGGCCGCCGAGCCCGCCCTGTGCGTTGTGGCCGCTGCCGCCGGCCTGCCCGGCCACTGCGCGCACGAATGGCGGGTCGCCGAACGCCGTGTCGCCGGGCTGCCGCCCGGGCGCGGCGCGGCCGGCGATGCTGACCGGGATCGTCGTGCCGGGGGACGCGGCGGTGAACGGATAGCCGTAGCGCAACGCGTATTCGCCGCCGCCGCCGCCGCGCCCCGGCCCCTGCCCCGCCACGCCGTTGCCGCCGGGGCCGCCGGCACCGAGCGCCTCGATCGCGTTGGCCGGGCCGTTGCACGCGGCCGGCACCGTCCAGGCGGCGGTGGTGCCGGCGGCGATTACGAACTGCTGGGCGCGGCGCAGGTCCGGCACCGGCGTGCCGCCCGGAAACGCCCAGGGGCCGATGTCGTCCGGCGTGTTGCGCGGCCGGCCGAGGATGTCGACGGTGATGCCGCCCGCCGCCGGCGCGCCGGTGCCGCGCATCTGCAGCGCGGTCGGCGCGAGGCGCCAATCGGCGCGGCCGACGATTTCGCGCGCGAAGGAAGCGCCGACCTGGCCGCGATGCGCGAACTCGCCATGCCGGAAATGCGGAAAACAGGTCAGATTGTTGCTGCCCGACGATTTTCCGGGGTCGGCGGGATCGAAATCGTAGGCGTTGTTCTCGCCGCCGGTGCCGCCGCTGCACGAACCGAAATTGAATGCGGCGGTGTTCATGATGACATGGACGCCGCTGAAGATGCCGGCACCCTGGTTGGTCGTGGCGGGACCGGCCATCGCCAGGATGGTGTCGTAGGAAAAAATCCTGGCATTGCCGGCGGCGGCGATGGTCATCGAAATCGCGTGGATCGGTGCCGACGATCAGCGAGTTCTGCACCCGCAGCGTGCCGCCCTCGGCAGTCATGGTCACGCCCGGCGCGAGATGCGCGTAGCCCTGCCAGAGCACGATCGAGGAATCGAGCACGCCGGGGCTCGCGGTAAACCCCGGCCCGATCTGCCCGGGACCGCCGGTGCAGCTGATCTGCATGCCGAAGATCGTCGCGTTGGCAACGTCGATCTGCAGGCACCCAGCCGGGTCGTCGACCGTGAGGAACGCGCCGTACGACGCGTCGAAAAACAGCGGGCGGTCCGGGTGGGCGCGCAAGTATTCGCGAAAGCCCTGGCCGGCGACCGGGCGGAGCGTGGTGGTGAAGGCGCCGGCGCGCCAGCCGGCGAGCTTTTGCGGCGTGGTCGCGCGGATGCCGGCACCGGTGACCGCGAACACGATGTCCTGCCGCTGCTCGCCGTCGCGCACCGCCGCGGGGTCGGCCAGCGCCGCCGCGACCGCGGCGTTGAGGTCCGGATACTCGCCGCCGACGCCGACCGTGTAGGTTTTTGCCGCGTATGCCGGGGCGATAAGCGACGCTGCGAACCCCGCGATCAGCAGCCGGCGCACTCAGCCAAGCTTCAGATGGACGCGCCCGGCTTCGACCTTCACCGGGTAGGTCGCGAGGTCGACGCACACCGGCGCGCCCTTGGCCTCGCCGGTGCGCAGGTCGAAGCGACCGTTGTGCTTGGGGCACTCGATGATCGTGCCCATCACGAAACCCCCGGACAGGTGCACCTTTTCATGCGTACACAGCCCGTCGGTCGCGAAATACTTGTCGTCTTCGGTACGGTAGATCGCGTAGGTGCGGCCGGCGTGGTCGAACTTGATCACGTCCTCCGCGTCGATGTCGTCCGCCGCGCAGGCGTCCACCCAGCCGTCGGCCATCGGTCGTCGCTCCGTTCTGCGATGTGGCGGGTTACTCGGCGGCCAGCGCCTGCGGCTGGGACCGGCCGGCGCCGGGCGGCAGTCCGCGGTGCACGAAATACTCGGGGTCGCGCAACTGGCGGAACAGCGTCGGCACGATTTCCTTGTAGGCGGCCCAGAAGCTCGGATAGGGCGGCGGGCAATCGTCCTTGATTAACGCGTGCAGGCGCGGCAGCGCGTGATACGGCACCAACGGGTACATGTGGTGCTCGATGTGATAGTTCATGTTCCAGTATACGAAGCGGCTGACCGGGTTGATGGTGACGGTACGGCAGTTCAGCCGGTGGTCGAGCACGTCCTCGGCCAACCCGATATGCTGCGTGAGCCCGGTCATGATGTGGTGCCAGGCCCCGTAGAAGCGCGGCAGGCCGACCAGCATCAGCGGCAGGATCGAGCCCATCCAGAAACATGCGATGATCGTCGCCGCGTAGATCGCCAGCCAGATGCGGGCAACCAGGAACACCTTGGGCTGCTCGCCGGCCGGGATGAAGTCGCGCTCGGCGGCATCGAGGTGGCCGGCGGCGTAGCGCAGCATGTTCCAGAACGCCTGGTAGGTGTCGAGGCCGACGAAGGCGATGGCGATCTTCCACAGCACCGGCGGGCGCGGCGCGATGATCTCCGGGTCGCGGCCGACGATGATCGTGTCGGTGTGGTGGCGCGCGTGGCTCCAGCGCCAGACGGTCGGGTTACGCACCATCATGAAGCAGGCAATCTGGTAGACCGCCTCGTTCTTCCACTGCGTCTTGAACGCGGTGCCGTGCCCGCATTCGTGCCAGCGGCTGTCGCCGGAGGAGCCGTACAGCACGCCGTAGGCCAGGAAGAACGGCACGCAGAGCCAGGTCGGCCAGAAATACGCACCCAAGCCGCCGAACAGCACCAGGCAGCCGAGCCAGATCAGCGTGTCGCGCGTTGCCGGCCCGTCCGAGCGCTGCATCAGCTCCTTGAGCTGCTTGCGCGGGATCGGCGTGTGATACCAATCGGCGTTGGCAAGGCCGGCGGCGACCGCCTCGGCGTTCAGCGGCCCGGTCAGCGAGTAGTCGCGCGGATGCCGGGTCCTGACCCCGGAAAGCTTTTCGTCTGTCGTGCCGGCTGCTGCGGACATGCCTCGCTCCCTGCGATCTGCGATGCGACCGTGACAAGGGCTTACGCCTGCGCGCCGCGCCCCGCAAGAATGCACCGATCGTTTCGCGGCGGCGGCATGCGGCGGGGCCGCGAAAACCGCGCCGTGCCTGTGACCCGGGTCACAAGGGCGGCCCATCGCCGAGCCTACAGATGGCGTCACGTTCAACCCGCCACCGCGCCGCACCGCGCCACCGACCAAGGACCACGGCCATGTTCGATACCGCGACCAGCACCCTCGAGTACCGCCCCGCCTTCGGCCGCCGCGTGGTGCCGCCGAGCGCCCGCGAGGCCGGCCTCGGCGGCGACGACGTGCGCAGCGTCGATGCGATCACCGCCGAGCTGCGCCAGCGGGTGCTCGCGGCCCGCAGGCTGGCCCTGCTGCCGATCGACCTGCGGCTGGCGCGGGCGTCGTGACCGGCGATCGGGGCCGCCGCAGTCGGCGGGCCCGATCAGCCGGGCGGCTACTCGCCGAGGTCACCGGCGGTCGCCGAGAAGCTCAGGCTGCCAAACAGGCCGTCCGCTTCGCCGTTCGGCCCGGCGGTGAAATAGATGTCGCTGGCACTGCCGCCGCTGCCGCCATTGCCTGGGAACAGCGACCACAACCCGTCGATCACCAGCGGCTTCCTGGCCGTCGCCATCAGCGGCCCGATCAGCGCGCCGGAGGTGACGTTGTAGGCATTGATCGCGCCGTTGCCGAAATTGCCGACCAGCAGCGCGCCGCCGAGCTGGGTGCCGAAGCTCGCCGGCGCGATCGCGAGGCCCCACGGCGAATTGAGCGGCCCGTTCGCCTGGATGCGGCGCATAAACTTCAGCTTGCCCTTGCTGTTCAACGTCACCTGATCGAGGTAGCCATGCCCCTTGCCGGGCACGTCGTCGTGCTTCAGTGCATCCTGCAGCGCGTAGGTCACGAATATGTTGGCGCCGAGCACCGCCACGTTGAACGGCGCATACAGTTTCGGCAGCTTCGGCGACCGGTAGGTGCTCACGAGCTGAAAGCTGCCATTGTAGACTTCGACCACGCCGGCGTGAAAGTTCGTGGCCAGCAGATAGGCGATGGTGCTGACCGGCGCCAGCGCCAGGCCCTTGTAGACGGCGCCGCTCGCGGAGTTGTCCACCGCCAGCACGGCACTGCTGCCGCCGTTCCAGCCCGAGATCGTGCCGTCCTCGGTATCGAAGATGAAGGCGGCCGGCTTCTTGTTGCTGAGCACGAAGTCGCTGGTCGCACTGTTGAAGACCTGCCCGGTTGGCGCCGAAGGCCCGGACTTCCCCGCCGGCGGTGGAATTGTCACGGTCAGGAGCTTGCTGCCCGCCACGCTGTAGACCGGCGAGATGCCGGTGCCGTTGTCGGACAGCCAGAACGGCCCGCCGGGCTCGGTCGAGATCCCCCAGGGATTGACCAGCGTCGGGTCGGTGACCAGGGCTTTGAACGAGGCGTCGTTGGCGACGATGTTGGTCTGCGTGACCGTGCCCGCGACCGCCGCGAGCGCGGGCAGGCTGAGCGCAACGGCGCAGGCGGCGAGCAGACGGAACCGCACGCCTGGCATGGCATTGTCCTCCCGGTGTGGCCCGGCTTGGAAACCGGGCTCTGCGCAACGAATTGGCACGATGGCCGCAGTGCGCCGCGGCGTCCAGCCGTGAGACGGGTCAGCTCGCCATACTATTCGCGTGACAACCAGTCTTGCCCGTCGTCAGCTTCGCGTCAGCGTGATAGATTAATCATTGCGCAACGGCAGACTCGGTAGGTGCCGGGCGATGCGCAGCGGAAGGTTCAGTTCGATGGAAGATCCGACCGAGACGACCCCGACCGCGCCTCGCCTGACGTTCGGCCGGAACACCGGACGGTCCGGTGCGACCCGTTCCGGCGGCGCGGGGGACAGCGATGTGCTGGAGATGCCGTCCCGGGTCGATGCGCGAACCGCCGAGTTGCGCGAACGCATCGCCGCCGCCTCGCGCCCGCTGATCGGCGCGCTGTTGCTGCGCCGCTGACCACGCCGGGCCGGGGTCAGGCGGCCAGGGCCACCTGCTCCAGCTCGCCGAACCAGTGCCCGCCGTCGGTCAGGAACTGCCACACCGGCGGCTGCTCTCGCCGGATCCCGGCCAGCACCGCGCCGATCTCGCCGAACGCCGGCTGGCGGATGCCGTGGTATTCGACCAGCGGGCCGACCGGCTGGAAGCGGATGCCGTTGCGCTGGTGCAGCCGGATCAGGCTCGGCTCCATCACCGCGAGCCAGTGCGTCAGCCCCATCTCGGCGCTCAGTTCGACGACGCCGCGCAGCAGCAGCATCCGCAGCAGCGCGGCACCCGTGCACGACATCCGCCGCTGCTTGGAGATCGCGAAGCGGGAAATCTCGCCGGTGGTGCAGAGCGGCAGGTGCAGGAAATACGCCGCGTCGCACACGCGCTGCATCGGCAGGCTGGCATCGAGGTCGGGCGCGATCACCCTGACCGTGCCGACCGCCGCGCCGTCGGCGGTGGAGCGCACCAGCACATGCCGCGCGCGCGGATCGCACTCATCGGTCTCCTCCTCGCCGTCCACGGCCTCGAAGCCGCGCTCGACGCAATAGACCTGGTGACGCAGGCGAAACACCTCGTGAAGTTGCGCCGCAGTCACGGCGCGCTCCACGGTGAACTGTTGCGTAGCGAGCGCGATCTCGCCGGCGATGTCGGACGGGCTCATGCTTTCGTTCCCTACCAGCAACTCGTTCCGTCACATTGTGTGAAGTTGACGAGCTCTTGACCTTGCGATTTCTAAATGGAAGCCGCTGTGCCGCAATTTCGCGGCGACTTGGGAATGACTGGCGGGATTGATGCGCGGGATTGCCCGCGGCCGGCCGTTGACAGCCGGCGAAAATTGCGATCAGATCAGTAAAACGTATAACAACATTGCTCTCGCCGATCGGGAGGGAGCAGTCCAGGAGGAACGCGTCCGGCAGGGCGCGGCGTGGTGCCGCTGTGGCCAGCAAGATTCCGTCGATCCGGACCGTCGCCACTCGCGCCGGGGTCTCCACGGCCACCGTCTCCAACGTGCTCAACGCGCGCCGCAGCGTGGCGCCGGAGCTCGCCGAGCGGGTGCGAGCCGCGGTCGCCGAACTCGGCTACATCGCCGATGTCGGCGCCTCCCGCCTGCGCAGCCGCAAATCAGCGGTCGCCGGCGTCGTGGTGCCCGACCTCGCCAACCCCTTCTTCGGCGAGTTCGTGGCCGCCCTCGAACAGGCGGCGCGCGGCGACGGCTACGACCTGCTGATCGCCTCCTCAGGCGACGACCCGGCGCAGGAGGCGGCGCGGCTGCGCACGCTGCTCACCTGGCGGCCGGCGGGGCTGATCGTCATTCCATGCGGCGACACGATCGCCGGGCTCGATGCCGCGATCGCGGCCGGCGTCGCGCTGGTCGCCGCCGACCGGTTCCCGTCCGGGCGCGCAATCGATGTCGTCGCGGTCGACAACCGCGCCGCCGCCGCCGACCTGACCCGCCACCTGGTCACCGGCGGCCGCCGCCACATCCTGGTTGCCGCCGCCAGCCTCGGCATCGGCAACGTGCTGGAGCGTTGCGAGGGTATCCGCGGCGCCGCGCGCGGGGCGGCCGAGGTCGAGGTGCTGGAAGTCGGCCACACGCTGACCGAGAGCCGCGCCCGGCTGACCGAGCGACTGGCCGGCGGCCTGCCGCCGGATGCGGTGTTCACGCTCAACAATGTCGCGACGCTGGGTGCGCTGGGCGCGCTCGCCTCGTCCGGGCTGCGGGTGCCGCAGGACGTGGCGCTGGTCGGCTTCGACGACGAGGAATGGATGCGCGCAGTGTCGCCGCCGCTCACCACCGTCCGCCAGCCGATCGAGCGGCTGGCGCTGACGGCGTGGGAGCGATTGATCGCCCGCATCGGCGGAGACACCTCTCCGCCGCACCAGGTCCGCCTCGCCTGCACGCTCGAGATCCGTGATTTCAGCGCGCCGGCCGAGCGGCCGCCGGACACCACCGCCCTTGGACGGTGGGCACAACAAGCAAGGAAGGAAACACTGACATGATCATCACCCGTCGCCAGTCGCTGGCCGGCCTCGCCGGCGGCGCGCTGCTCGGCACGCTCGGCGCCCCCGCGATCGTGCGCGCGCAGAAGAAGCCGCAGGTCGGTATCGTCGTGAAGATCGGCGGCATTCCCTGGTTCAACGCGATGGAGGTCGGCATCAAGAAGGACGCCGCCGAGCGACGGCGTCGACGCCTGGATGATCGGGCCGACCCAGCGCCGATCGCGGCGCTGCAGGTGCGCGCGATGGAAGACCTGATCGCCAAGAAGGTCGACGTGATCGGCGTCGTGCCGAACGACGCGAAGGCGCTGGAGCCGGTGCTCCAAGCGCGCCCAGGCCGCCGGCATCAAGGTCGCTGACGCACGAAGGCCCGGATCCAGAAAACAACGACTGGGACTTCGAACTCGCCTCGGCGAAAGGCTTCGGCGAGGCGCACACGGAGCTGTTCGCCAAGCCGATGGGCGGCAAGGGCAAATACATCGTCTACGTCGGCTCGCTGACGGTGCCGCTGCACAACGCTCTGGGCCGACTGCGGCGATCGAGTAGCAGAAGGCCAAGTATGCCGAACATGAAGCTCGGTCGGCGACCGATTCGGCGTCGCCGAAAACGTCGACGACAGCCGCAAGACCGCGCTCGACCTGATGCGCGCGCATCCGGACCTGAAGGGCATTCCTCGCGTTCGGCTGGCAAGGCCCGATCGGCGCGGCCCGCGCGCTCGAGGAGAAGGGCAAGGCAAAGTCGATCGTGCTGGTCGGCGGCTTCTCGCCGGGCCAGGGCGTGAAATTCGTCAAGGACGGCGCCATCCGCGGCGGCTTCATCTGGAATCCGCTGGTGGCGGGCGGGGAATTCGTCGCGCGTCGGCCAGATGCTGGTGAAGGGCGAGACACCGACCGACGGCATGGACATGCCTTACGTCGGCAAGGTGCACGTCGATCCGGCGAAGCGCCTGATCCTCGCGCAGAAGCTGGAGTCGCTCGACAAGGAGAACATCGACCGGCTGGTGGCGATGGGGCTGTAGCCGCGGCGCGGTTCGCGCGCCCTCTCCGCTTCTCCCTCTCCCCTTGTGGGAGAGGGCCGGGAGCGAGGGGTCGCCACGGCTCGCTCAGAACATGCCAGACCCGTTCCTCCGCCTTACCCGCGTGACCAAGCGCTTCGGCGGCGTGCTGGCGCTCGACCATGTCGACTGGGACGTGATGCCCGGCGAGGTGCATTGCCTGGTCGGTGAGAACGGCTGCGGCAAATCACGTTGATCAAGATCGTCGCCGGCGTGCACGCGCCCGACCCCGGCAGCGGCGTGGCGATCGGCGGGCGCGACGTGCTGCCGCTGACGCCGACGCACGCGCACGCGCTCGGCGTGCAGGTGATCTTCCAGGATCTTTCGCTGTTTCCCAACCTCAGCGTGGCCGAGAACATCGGCATCGATCTGACGCTGTCCGGCCTGGCGAACCCCGCGCGGTTTGCCGAGATGCGCCGGATCGCCCGCGCGGCGCTGGACCGGCTTGCCTACGACCTGCCGCTCGATGCGCGCGTCGCCGACCTGCCGGTCGCCGAACGCCAGATCGTCGCGATCTGCCGCGGCCTCGCCGCCGAGGCGAAGCTGGTGTTCATGGACGAGCCCACCTCCTCGCTCACGCGCGCCGAGGTCGACCGGCTGCTGGCGATCGTCGCGCGGCTGAAGGCGGAGAACATCGCCGTGGTGTTCGTCTCGCACAAGCTCGACGAAGTGGTGGAAATCGCCGAGCGCGTCACGGTGCTGCGCGACGGCCGCAAGGTCGGCACGTTCGCGGTCGCCGAAGTGGACGAGCGCCGCATCGCCAGCCTGATGACCGGCCTCGATATTTCCGCGCGCGTGGTCGCGCGCGAGATCGACGCGCCGCCGTTGCTGGAAGTGCGCAACCTGACCCGCGCCGGCGAGTATTCCGACGTGAATTTTGTTCTGCGTCGCGGCGAGGTGCTGGGGCTCACCGGATTGCTGGGCGCTGGGCGCACCGAACTCGCGTTGTCGCTGTTCGGCATGACGCAGCCGGAGGCGGGCACGATCGCGGTCGACGGGCACGCGGTGCGGTTGCGCTCCAACAAGGACGCGCTGCGCGCCGGCATCGCCTACGTGTCGGAGGACCGGCTCAATCTCGGCCTCAATCTGCGCCAGTCCATCGAGGACAATCTTGTGCTGGCGGTGCTCGACCGGCTGCGCGGCGCGCTCGGCCTGCTCAGCGCGGCGAAGCGGCGGCGGATGGCGCAGAACTGGGTCGAGCGGCTGAACATCAAAATCCCCGGCCTGGATCGCCCGGTCTCGACGCTCTCCGGCGGCAACCAGCAGCGCATCGTGCTGGCGAAGTGGCTGGCCACGTCGCCGAAACTGCTGATCCTCGACAGCCCGACGGTCGGCGTGGACATCAAGAACAAGCAGGGCATCTACGAAATCGTTCGCCGCCTTGCCGAGAGCGGCGTCGGCGTGCTGCTGATCTCCGATGAGGTGGGGGAGATTTTCGCGACCTGCGACCGCGTTCTGCACATGCGCGCCGGCCGCATCGTCGGCGACGCCGTGCCGGGCGCCGTCGGCGAGGACGCACTGAAGGAGCAGATCTATGCGTAGGGTCGTTGCGCGCCACGGGATGCCCGGGTCGAGCCCGGGCATGACGTAGTCGCATGACCGGCCAACATGCTCCGTCATCGCCGGGCGTGACCCGGCGATCCACGCGCACGCAGGTCCGCGTGCGGATGCGCAAGGCAGAAAATGCCCGCTAGCCCCCTCCTCGTCCGCCTGCAGCAGGCCCACGAGGCGTGGCTGCTCGGCGTGATCGTGCTGATGGCGGCGATCTTCAGCACGATCGCGCCCGGCTTTCTGACCGTCGCCAATTTCGTCGATCTGCTCGAGACCTATTCGGTGCAGGGCATTCTGGCGCTCGGCCTGTTCGTGGTGCTGGTCTCCGGCGGCATCGACATCTCGTTCATGGCGACCGCTTCGGTGGCGCAGTATATCGCCGGCTTCCTCGCCGCCCGCTGGCACTGGCCGGGCATCCTGTGCATCCCGCTCGGCCTCGCCACCGGCGTCGCGCTTGGCTCGATCAACGCGACGCTGATCCACTTCGTCCGCGTC
Source organism: uncultured Solirubrobacterales bacterium (assembly GCA_963697635.1). Classification (GTDB taxonomy): domain Bacteria; phylum Pseudomonadota; class Alphaproteobacteria; order Acetobacterales; family Acetobacteraceae; genus CAJCJG01. Next base: position 33,687 of record CAVOOS010000009.1, read on the forward strand.
ACCTCGATCATCGCCACCATCGCCAGCATGAGCGTGTTCTTCGCGCTGCTGATGTACGCGACCGGCGGCAAGTTCATTGTCGATCTGCCGGATTGGTGGACCGACCGCGTCGTATTCGTATCGTGGCAAAACGCCGATGGCGACCTCGTACGCATCAGCCTGCCGATCGTCGCGCTCGCGGTCGCGGCGCTGCTGACGTGGCTGATGATGACGCGCAGCAATGCCGGGCGGCAGATTTATGCGATGGGCGGCAACCCGGAATCGGCCCGGCGGATCGGCATCCGCATCGGCCGGCTGCAATTACCTGGTCTACGGGTTTCTCGGCTTCATGGCGGCGCTCGGCGGGCTGATCCAGGCGCATCGCGTCGGCGAGGCGGTGCCGAATGCGCTCGTATGGCCAGGAACTCCCGGTGCTGTCGGCCGCGGTGCTGGGCGGCGCCAGCCTCAACGGCGGGCTCGGCAGCGTGCCCGGCGTGCTGTGCGGCATCGTGCTGCTGGCGATCCTGCAGAACGGCCTGAACCTGCTGGGCGTGTCGCCGTATTTCTTCCAGATCGTGATCGGGCTTGTCATTCTCGTTGCGACCTCGGTGATGGTGCTGTCGGCGCGCCGCCGCCGCGTGCGCCGCCTGCCCACCGCCCCGGCCGCCGCTGCCGCAGGGACCGCCGCCGGTGAGTGAGGCGCGCACGCTCAACGACAATCTGGCGGCGCTGATGGGCATGCTGCGCGGCAACACGCCGGGCGGGCTCTCCGGCCTCGTCGCGCTGCTGCTCGGCCTCGTCGTGCTGTCGAGCATCGCCGTGCCGGATTTCGCGACCGCCGGCACGTTGCAGTCGATCATGTTCCAGATGCCGGAACTCGGGCTGCTGTCGCTCGCCATGATGGTGCCGCTGATTTCGGGCGGCCTCAATCTCGCGATCATCGCCACCGCCAACCAGGCGGCGCTGCTGATGGCGTGGCTGATGAAGTCGCTGCTGGCGCCGGGCGCGCCGGGCGGCGAGATCGCGCTGGTGATCGTCGTCGCGATGCTGGCGGGGCTGCTGGTGTGCGTCGCGTGGGGCCTGATCACCGGCGCGATCGTCGCCTATACCGGCGTGCACCCGATCCTGGTCACGCTCGGCACCAAGTCGCTGATCGACGGCATTTCCATCTATCTCACGCGCGGCACCATCATCTCCGGCCTGCCGTCCGCAGTATTCCGCGGCCGGCAACGCGATCGTGCTCGGCGTGCCGGTGCCGTTCGTCGTGCTGATCGTCGCGGCGGTCGTCGTCGGCCTGCTGCTGCGCCGGACCGGGTTCGGCATCGCCACCTTCATGGTCGGCTCGAACATCGAGGCGACGCGCTATTCGGCGATCGACACGCGGCGCGTGCTGGTCGGCGTCTATCTCGCCTCCGCCGTGCTGTGCTTCGTCGCCGCCGCGCTGATGCTGGCGCGCTTCAACTCGGCCAGCGCCGACTACGCGCAATCCTATCTGCTGATCACCATCCTGGCCGCGGTGCTCGGCGGCGTCGATCCGTTCGGCGGCTTCGGCAAGGTCGCAGGGCTCATCCTCTCGCTCGCGGTGTTGCAGGTGCTGGCGTCGGCCTCGAACCTGCTCGGCCTGTCCGACTATCTGAAGCTCGCCGTCTGGGGGCTTGTGCTCATCGGCGTGATGGCCGCGCAGACCGTGCGCGCCCGCATGCGACACTGATCCGCTCGGAGGAGTTCGCCAATGGCCACGCGCATCGGCATGCATTTCAGCCTCTGGGCCGCAACCTGGACGCGCGCGAGCGCCGAGCTCGCGGTGCCAGAGTGTGCCCGCTACGGATTGCAGATCATCGAAATCCCGCTGCTGGCGCCGGAGACGATCGACGTGCCGCACGCACGCGACCTGCTCGCCGCGCACAAGGTGGCGCCGAGCGGCTCGCTGTGCCTGCCGAACGACAAGCTGGCAACGAAAGATCCTGTGGCGGCCCGCGATTTCGTGCTGCGGGCGCTCGAAACGGCGCACGAACTTGGCTGCACGTTCCTCGGCGGCGTGACGTATTCCGCGCTCGGCTACAAATCGGGCACCGCGCCGACCGATGCGGAATACGACAACATCGTCACGGCCCTGCGGCCGGTCGCCAAGCGCGCCGCCGAACTCGGCATGACCGTCGGGCTGGAGCCGTGCAACCGCTACGAGACGCATCTGTTGAACACGGCGGCGCAGTCGCTGAAGCTGCTGGAACGGATCGGCGCCCCGAACACGTCGGTGCATCTCGACACCTACCACATGAACATCGAGGAAAAGGGTATCGGTCACGGCTTCAAGGTCGCGGGCAGGCGCGCGCCGTACATCCACATTTCCGAAAGCGACCGCGGCGTGCCCGGCACCGGCACGATCGACTGGGAGGACGCGTTTGCCGCGCTCGCCGAGATCGGCTTCTCCGGCGACCTGGTGATCGAAAGTTTTGTCACTTTGCCGCCGGAGATCGCCTCTGCGCTGTGCGTCTGGCGGCCGGTCGCGAAGGATCGCTACGAGGTGCTGGACCAGGGCGTGACGTACGTTCGAAACCTCGCGCGCAAGCACGGGCTGATTGCCTGACGTGAGCTGCTTCCTCGGCATCGACCTTGGCACGTCAGCGGCAAAAGTGCTCGTCGTGGACGAGCGGCAGGCGGTGCGCGCCTCGGCCGAGGCGCCGCTCGCGACCAGCCATCCGACGGCGCTCGCCTCCGAGCAGGATTGCGACAGTTGGTGGCAGGCGGTGGCCGGCGCGCTCGACCGGATCGCGGCGCAAAACCCCGGCGCGATGGCGCAGGTCGCGGCGATCGGGCTGTCCGGCCAGATGCACGCGACCGTGCTGCTCGACGCCGCCGACCGGCCGATCCGCCCGGCGATGCTGTGGAACGACGGCCGCGCCCATGCCGAGGCTGACGAACTGAAGCGGCTCGGCCCGGAGCTGGCCGCCGAACTCGGCGTGCCGGCGCTCGCCGGCTTCACCGCGCCCAAGCTGTTGTGGCTCGCCCGCCACGAGCCGGCGGCGTTCGCTCGCACCCGGTCGCTGCTGCTGCCGAAAGACCTGATCAGGCTGCACCTGACCGGCGAGCGCGCGACCGACCCGTCGGACGCCGCCGGCACCTGGCTGCTCGACGAGGCGCGCCGCATTTGGTCGCCGCGCGCCATCGCCGCGATCGGGCTCGACCCCGCGCTGCTGCCGCGACTGGTCGAGGGCAGCGAACCGACCGGCACCGTCCGCCCGGAAATTGCCGCCCGCTTCGGCTTGCCGGCCGGCGTCGTGGTCGCCGCGGGCGGCGGCGACTCGATGGTCGGCGGCGTCGGCGTTGGCGCCGTGGAGGATGGGCGCGCGTTCGTCGGCCTCTCCACCTCGGCACAGATCTTCGTCGCCGCCGACGCCCACCGCCCGGCGCCGGAGCGCCTGGTGCACGCGTTCTGCCACGCCATCCCCGGCCGCTGGTGCCAGATGGCGGCCCTGCTGAACGGCGCGAGCGTGCTTTCGTCCATTGCCCATCTGCTCGGAGACGCCGACATTTCCTCGCTGCTTGCCGAGGTCGAAGCGAACTTCAAAAGCCCCTCGCGGCTGCTGGTGCTGCCCTACCTCACCGGCGAGCGCACGCCGCATGACGACCCGTATGCGCGCGGCGTGGTGTTCGGCCTGGCCAGCGACACGACGCGGGCGGAACTGGTGCAGGCGGCGCTGGAGGGGGTCGCCTTCAGCCTCGCCGACGGGCGCGACGCGCTCGCCGCCGGTGGCACCCGCGTCGCCTCCGCCGGCGTCATCGGCGGCGGTGCGCGCTCGCGGTTCTGGACGCGGCTGATCGCCAGTGCCTTGAACCTGCCATTGCGCCGCTTCGCCGGCGGCGAGCGCGGCCCGGCGTTCGGGGCCGCCCGCCTCGCCCGGCTGGCTCTCCATGTCGACGATTTCGCCGGCGTGCTGGCCGAGCCGCCCGTCACCGAGGTGGTCGAGCCCGACCCAGCGCTCGCGGATGCGTATGCCGATCGCCTGCACGCGTTCCGCCGCCTCTATCGTGCGCTGCGCCCCGAATTCGCGGAGGCCGCACGATGACCCGCGTGGCCGTGCTCGACATCGGCAAGACCAACGTGAAGCTGAATGCCGTTGATGCCGACGGCACGATCCTGGAAACGCTGGCAACGCCGAACTTGATCTACCCTCCCCCGCCGTACCGCCACCACGACGTGCGCGCCCTGGAGGAATGGGCGATCGGCGCCCTGACGAGCCTCGGCCAGCGCCATGCCATCACCGCGATCGTTCCATGCGGTCACGGGTCCGGCGGGGTGCTGGTGGACGCCGACGGCCCGGCGATGCCAATGATCGACTACGAGGACGAGCCGCCGGCAGCACTCTCAGCGCTCTACCGCGACGTCGTCGGCAGCTATCGCGAGCGCGGCACCCCGATCATGGGCGCCGCCTCGCACATGGCGCGGCAGATGCTGTGGCTCGAAACCGGCTGGCCCGACGTTTTCGCCCGCGCGACATACTTTCTGGGGCTGCCGCAATACTGGGCGTTTCGACTGTCCGGCGTCGCGGCTGCGGAATACACGATCTACGGCGCGCAGTCGCACCTGTGGACGGTGCCGGAGCGGCGTTTCGCGCCGATCGTCGCGGCACGCGGCTGGGCGGACAAGATACCGCCGCTGGCGCCGGCCTGGGCCACGCTCGGGCCGCTGAAGCCTGAACTGGTGCGCCGCACCGGGCTGCCGGCGACGACGCGGATCATCTGCGGCATCCACGACAGCAGTGCCAATTTCTACCGCTACCAGGCCGCCGGCCTGCGCGGCCTGACCGTCGTTTCCACCGGTACCTGGATCGTGGCGCTCAGCGACGAGACGCCGGCGGAGGCGCTCGACGAGGCGCGCGGCATGCACTGCAACGCCGACCCCGAAGGCCGCCCGCTCGCCGGCGCGCTGTGCATGGGCGGCCGGGAATTCTTTCTCATTGCCGGCGATCAGCCGGAGGGGGCGCAGGTCGATCCGGCGGTGCTCGCCGCCATGATCGGGCACGGCAGCTTTGCCGTGCCCTGCTTCGGCGAGGAGGACGGCTTGTTGCCGGGACGCGCGCGTCGCGGCGCCTTCGCCGGCCCGCCGCCGGAGGACGCCCAGGAGCGCCGTGCCCTGGCGCTGCTGACAACGGCGCTGCTGACCGATCTGCTTCTGGAAACCCTCGGCAGCACTGGCCTGGTCGTGCTCGATGGCACGTTCGTCAAAGACCCGCTCTATCCGGCGCTGATCGCGGCGCTGCGGCCGGGTCGTGAGACGAAATACAACCTGCACGGCTACGGCACCGCCGCCGGCGCCGCGCTGCTGGCCAGCCATGACGCCCGCACCGCCCCCGCCCCCCTCGCCTTGCAGGCGCCGGCACGGCTAGAAGTCGACGGCTTGCCCGCCTACCGCGCCCGCTGGCGCGCCCTCGCCACACAGGTAGAAAAATGACGAAGACACAGGAACTCGCGCTGCGCCGCGAGATGGTCGCCACCTGCCGGCAGATGAATGCGAAAGGCCTCAACCAGGGCACCGCCGGCAACCTATCGGTGCGGCTCGACGCGGACCAGTTCCTGGTCACGCCGTCCTCGCTCGCCTATGAAACCATGCAGCCGGACGACATCATGAAGATGGGCTTCGACGGCGTGTTCGAGGGCAAGCACAACCCCTCCTCCGAATGGCGCTTCCATCGCGACATCCTGCGCCACCGCGCCGACATCAACGTCGTGCTGCACTGCCACTCGGTCTACGCGACCACGCTCGCGGTGCATCACAAGACGATCCCGTCATTCCACTACATGACCGGCGTTGCCGGCGGCACCACGATCCGCTGTGCCCGCTACGCGACGTTCGGCACCCAGGAATTGTCGGACGCGGCGATCGAGGCGCTGGAAGGCCGCCTCGCCTGCCTGCTCGGCCAGCACGGCCAGATTTCGCTGGGCAAGGATTTTTCCCATGCGCTGTGGCTCGCCAACGAGGTCGAGACGCTCGCGCGCATGTACGTGCAGGCGCTGGTGCTGGGCGAGCCGCCGGTGCTCAGCGACGAGGAGATGGCGCGCGTGATCGAACAGATGCGCCGGATGAGCTACGGCCACATGCCGGAGCCGGAAGGCGCCAACGACGTCGCCCGGCCGAAGGCGGCAGCGAAGGTGGTGCGGCGGGTGGCCGCGAAGCGAAAGCCGGTGGCGAAGGCCAGGGCGGCGGCGCGCAAGCGGGCTTAACCCGTCGCCGAGCGCTTGCCGACATCGGGCGCGACGTCCCAGTAGCAGCCGCCCGGCGACGCAACAATCTCCAGCACGGCGGGACGACGCAGGCGCGGCAGTTCGAGGCTCGCGCTTCCGTCGGTCCAGCGCCACCCCGGCTCGGCCGCGTGCCAGCCGGGGCCGAATGCCGTCGCCGGCAGGCGACGCCCATGCAGGCGCAGGTCGCGGACCGCGATGCCGTGCGGCCGCCGGTCGGCGCCGGACGGCGCGAACCAGGCCGGCTCGAAATGGCGGCTGCGCAGTTGCAAATGGCGCGTGCCGGCCGGCAGCATCGCCTGCCAGACCAGCGGGCGGGCCGCGAACACCAGCACCTCGCGTCCCTCCGCGACGACGCGCAGCGCCGGATCGCGGGTCAGCGCCGCGCCCAGTTGGAACGCCCGCGCCAGCAGCCGCTCGCGCACCGCCACCACGCCGTCGCCTGCCAGCAGCAGCGGCGCGCAGGCCCGCTCGGTCCAGATGTCCGACGGCGACAGGTCGGGATGCAGTGCGCGCGCCCCGGCTTCGCCCGCGAACGTGCCGCGGTTGCCGAGATCGAGAAAGCTCTCGGCCGGCAGGCCATCGGCCAGCAGCACGGCGTGGCGGTCCAGCTCGACGTGCCAGGTCCTCGATCCGCGCCGGCGCCTCCTGCGTCACCGTCGCACCGTTGAGCAGCGACTGCGCCTTGATCAGCGCGCCCCCGAAACAGATCGCGTGGTCGGGGGAGACCAGCAGGTCGCGCGCGGGAACGCCCGGCGCCACCGCGTCGCGCCGGATGCGGATCGGGGCGGCCCGCGCGGGGTGCGGATGCCGCGCCAGGTCGACGCCGAAGCGGCCCAGCCAGCGCACCGGCCGCGCGCCGTCCGGATGCGTGACCACGCCGTCGCCGATGCGCAGGTTTTCTACCGCGATCTCGCCGCGTTCCGTCCTGATCCGCGTGCCACGGGCGAAACAGGCCGCCTCCAGCACAGCCAGGGTGCCGGAGCCGCTGTCGGGCGAACAGTGTGAAGACTTCACCCTCGTAGTTGCCGGACAGATGTTGCGAGTAGGTTTCGGAACCGTCGCGCACCGTGAGCACGTCGAACGCGCGGTCGAGCCCCCCGATCGTCATCCCGGCGGAATAGGCGAGGCCGGTGAGGTCGAGCGTACCGCCGACGGCGACCATCGTGCCGCTGGCAGCGCCGGCGGCGCCGATGACCTCCATGCCGCCGCTGCGCACCACCGTGCCGAAGGCGGTGCCGCCGGAGACCACCTCGTTCCCGCCGCTGCTCACCGTCGTCGCGCTGGTCACGCCGCTGACGCCGACGACGTCCTGGCCGCCGGCGAGCAGCACCATTCCCGCAGCGATGCCGCCGGACGACACGACCACCTGGCCGCCGCCGCTGACGAGCGTATCCGGGGCGCTGCCGCCGGCCACGATCTGCGAACCATGCTGCGCGACGCGGGTGCCGAAGGCCACGCCGCCGGACGACACGGTTTCGGTGCCGCCGCTCACCACGAGGCTGGAGTCGATGCCGCCGGAGGAGACGATCACCGCGCCGTCCGAGTTCGCGACCAGGCCGCTGGCCGCGCCGCCCGAGGACACGGTCGCGCTGCCGCCGCTCGCCACCGCGCCGCCGCTCGCCAGGCCGTCGGCGAGGACGAACAGCTGGCCGCCGCTGGCGACCGTGGTCGCATCGGCCGTGCCCCCGAGCTGACCGTCTCGCTGCCGCCGCCGCTCAGCGCGAAGCCGCTGGTCACGCCGCCGCCGGAAATGATCTCGTTGCCGCCGCCCAGCGCCGTGCCGCCAAATGCGACGCCCGCGGAGAACACCGTCTCGGTGCCGCCGTTCACCATGGTGCCGCTGGCGACGCCGCCGGAGTTCACCTCCTGCGTGCCGCCGCCGCCGACCGTGGTGCCGCGGGCCGAGCCGCCGGAGACGATGGAAACAACGCCGTTGCTGCTGATCTGCGCGCCGCTCGCCGTGCCGGCGGACACCAGGACGGTGCCGCCACTGTCCACCAGCGCCCCGCTCGCCGTGCCGCCGGAGACCAGCACGGTGCCCTCGCCGGCCACCTCCGTGCCGTCGGCCACGCCGCCGCTGTCGATCTGCTGGAAGCCGAGGTCGCCCGACACAAACGCGGCGCTCGCCGTGCCGCCGGCGAGCACGATTTCGGAGCCCGCGGCATTCACCGCGTCGCCCGTGTCGACGCCGCCCGATGACACGACGACCGAGCCGCCGCTTTCCACCGTGCCGGCGTCGGCCACGCCCTTCGCGGAAATAGCGGCCACGCCGCCGCTGTAGACCACCGTGGCGCTCAGCGTGCCGCCGCCGGACACCACGGCCGAGCCGCCGGTGTACACCGCCGCGCCGCTGCCCAGGCCGCTTTTGAACACGATCTCGGTGCCGCCGCTGTAGATCGCCGTGGCGCTGGCCATGCCGCCGGATCGCACCGCGACGAGACCTCCCGAGCTCACGCTGGCGCTGAACAGCAGGCTGCCGCTGAGCACGGAAACCTGGCCTCCGCCAGCCAGGACGATGCCGCTGGCCTTGCCGCCGGACAGCACCTCGCTGCCCGAGCCCGCCACCGTGCCGCCGTCGGCAACGCCGCCGGAGAACACGAATTGCGCGCCGCCGCTCAGCAGGCTGGAACGCGCGTTGCCGCCCGCCATCACATGCACCGCACCGCCGGCGCTGACGATCGTGGAGAACGCCGCGCCGCCGGACAGGGTCAGCCGGCCACCGCTGCTGACGACGGTCGCACTGGCGGAGGCGCGGCGGGATACCACCGCCTGGCCGCCGCGCTCCATCATCGCGCCGACGAGGACGCCGCCGGTGAGCGCGACGAGCAGGCCGCCGTCCTCCACGACGATGCCGCTGCCGGCGGAGCCGGACCGGATGTCGAGGGTCTCGCCGGCGGAGACGATCGTATCGGACATGACGAGGCAGCCGCTTCCTGCGGTTGGGGCACACGGCCGGAAGATGCCAACGCCGACGCAACCCGGTAAGGGCCGGCGTTGACAGGCGATGCGCCCCGGCCCGATCATATGTGTGCAAACGATCGGAGGGCGAGGCATGGGGCGATATCTGCGCCCGACCAGCCTGGAAGCCGCGTTGGCGGCGCTGGCGGACGGGCGGCCTACCGTGCTCGCCGGCGGCACCGACCATTTTCCCGCCCGCGTCGTGACGACGCCCGACGATGACATTCTCGATATTTTTGCGCTGCCCGGCCTGGGCCGGATCGAAATCCGGGCCGATCACGTCTGGCTGCCCTGCCTTGCCACCTGGAGCGACCTGATCGCGACACCGCTGCCGGCGGCGTTCGACGGCATCAAGGCGGCGGCCCGGCAGGTCGGCGGGGTGCAGGTGCAGAACGCGGCGACGGTGCTCGGCAACGTCTGCAACGCGAGCCCGGCGGCCGACGGCATTCCGTGCCTGCTGGCGCTTGATGCGTCGGTTGAGCTGGCCTCGGTGTCGGGCCGCCGGGGGTTGCCGCTGGCAGAATTCGTGCTCGGGCCGCGCCGCACCGCGCGCCGGCCGGACGAACTGGCGCTGGGGCTGCGCATCCCGCTGGCGCCGGTGGCGAGCCGCGCGACGTTCGAAAAACTGGGAACCCGGAAATATCTGGTGATCTCGATCGTCATGGTCGCGGCCGTCGCCGAGTTTTTCCCCGATGGCCGCATCAGCCGCGCGCGGGTGGCCGTCGGCGCGTGCTCGCCGGTGGCCGCGCGGCTGCCGGCGCTGGAGGCGGCGCTGGTCGGGCAGCATCCCGACCCGGCGCTGGTGTCGCCCGCGCATCTGTCGCCGCTCGCGCCGATCGCCGACATCCGCGCGAGCGCCGAGTATCGGCGCGGCGCGGCGCTCGAACTGGTGCGGCGCTGCGTCGCCGTGCTGGCGGCACCGCGGGCGGTGGCGGCATGAGGTCGCCGGCGGAACAACTGGCGTTCACGCTGAACGGCAAGCCGGTCGTGCTGCACGCCGATCCGGGTCGGCGGCTGGCCGATCTGCTGCGCGACGATCTGGGGCTGACGGGAACAAAGATCGGCTGCAACGCCGGCGACTGCGGCGCCTGCACGGTGCTGCTGGACGGCGTGCAGGTGTGCGCCTGCATGGTGCCGGCGGCGCGGCTGCGAGGGTCGCGACGTCGTCACCGTCGAAGGCCTGGCGAATGGCGAAAAACTGTCGGCGTTGCAGGAGGCGTTCCTGCGCCACGGCGCCGCCCAATGCGGCATCTGCACGCCCGGGCATGCTGATGGCCGCGAGCGACCTGCTTGCGCGGAACCCGTCGCCCACCGAGGCCGCAAGTGCTGGATGCGCTCGGCGGCGTGCTGTGCCGCTGCACGGGATACCGGAAGATCGTCGAGGCGGTGCTGGACGTGGCGAACCCCTCACCCCGGCCCTCTCCCGCAAGGGGAGAGGGCAGAAGGCCGAGGGGCGGTCGGCGCGCGGCTTGCGAAAGTGGACGGCGTCGCCAAGCTGACGGGCGCGGAAAAATTCGGCGCCGACGCGCTGCCGGACGAACTGTGCCTGACGCTGCGCGCGGTGCGCAGCCCGCACGCCCATGCGCGCTTTTCGCTCGGCGATTTTTCCCTGCTGCTGGCCGCGCATCCCGGGCTGGTGCGCGTGCTGACGGCGGCCGACATGCCCGGCCGCAACCTGTACGGCATCTATCCGACCGGCAAGGATCAGCCGGTGCTGGCCGAAGGCTACGTGCGCCATCGCGGCGAGCCGGTCTGCGCGCTGGTCGGCGACGCCGAAACGCTGGCCGCGCATTCGCGACGCGGACCTGCCGATTGAATGGGACGTGCTGCCGCCGGTCACGTTCGACGACGGCGGCCCCGATTTGCACGCGCACGCGCCCGACAACGTGCTGTGCCGCGGCCGCGTCGCGCGCGGCGACGCCGGAGGCGGCGCTGGTCGCTGCGGCGGCACGTGCCGAAATCGCGGTGTGCACGGGCTTCGTCGAACATGCCTACATCGAGCCGGAGGCGGGCTACGCGCGCCGGGTCGGCGACCGCATCGAGGTGGTTGCCTGCACGCAGACGCCGTACATGGACCGCGACGAACTGGCGCCGATCCTTGGGATCGACAAATCCCAGGTGCGCGGTGATCCCGACCGCCGTCGGCGGCGGGTTCGGCGGCAAGCTCGACCTGTCGCTGCAGCCGCTCGCCTGCGTCGCCGCGTGGCTGCTGCGGCGGCCGGTGCGGGTGGTCTACACGCGGCCCGAGAGCATGGCCGCGACCACCAAGCGGCATCCCGCGCGCATCACCGCGGAGGCGGCCGCGGATCGCGGACGGGCGGCTTGACGGCGTTCCGCTTCCACGGCGATTTCGACACCGGCGCCTATGCGTCCTGGGGACCGACGGTCGCCAACCGCGTGCCGGTGCACGCGACCGGGCCGTATGCGGTGCCGAACGTGCGTGTGCACCACCGCGGCGATCCACACCAACGATCCGCCCTCCGGCGCGTTTCGCGGCTTCGGCGTGCCGCAGGCGGCGATTGCCGGCGAGGCGCTGATGGACATGCTGGCCGCGCAGCTTGGCCTCGATCCGTGGGAGATCCGGCGGCACAACGCGCTCGGCGTCGGCGGCGTGACGGCGACGGGGCAGGTGCTCGGCGCGGGCGCGGCGCTGCCGGAATGCCTGGATGCCATCGCGGCCGCGATGGGACGCGCTGCGGGCAGAGGCCGAGGCGTTCAACAGGCGCCAGAGCGGCCCGCTGCGGCGCGGCGCCGGGGATCGCCTGCATGTGGTACGGCATCGGCAACACCAGCCTCGCCAACCCGTCGGAAATGGTGATGGGGATTTCCCGGGACGGCCGCGGCAATCCTGTTCTCCGGCGCGGTCGATATCGGCCAGGGCTCCAACACGATCATGGTGCAGATCGCCGCCGACGCGCTCGGCGTGCCGGCCGCGGATATCGGGCTGGTCGCGGGCGACACCGACCGCACGCGCGACGCCGGGAAAGACCAGCGCCTCGCGGCAGACTTTCGTGAGCGGCAACGCGGCGAAGCAGGCGGGCGAGGCACTGCGCGCCGAAATTCTGCGACGTGCCAATGCCGGACCGGGTGCGATCATCGCGCTGGAGCACGGCAAGGTTCGCGTGACTGACGGGGGAAATTCGGTTCTGTTCGATCCGTCGCAACTTGACGCCGACGGCGGAGGGCATCGTGCTGCGCGGCGAAGGAAGATTCGACCCGCCGACCACGCCGCTGGACGCCGACGGCCAGGGCATCCCATACGCTTCCTACGCGTTCGCCGCGCAGGCGGCGCTGGTGGAGGTGGACACGTCGCTCGGCACCGTGCGCGTGCTTCGCATCGTCGCCGCGCACGATGTCGGCCGCGCGATCAATCCGACGCAGGTGGAAGGCCAAATCCACGGCGGCATCGCGCAGGGGCTCGGGCTCGCGCTGATGGAGGAGTACGTGCCGGGCCGCACCGAGAACCTGCACGACTACCTGATCCCGACCATCGGCGACATGCCGCCGATCGAGACCATCCTGGTCGAACGCGCCGACCCGCTCGGGCCGTACGGCGCCAAGGGCGTCGGCGAGCCGGCGCTGGTCGCGACGGCGCCGGCGATCCTGAACGCCATCGCGCACGCGACCGGCGTGCGCATCACCCAGCGTGCCGGCGACGCCCGATCGCGTGTTGGCGGCGTTGCAGCGCAGGACACAGGAAATTCCCTCTCCGCCCGCGCTTGCGGGGGGAGAGGGCTAGGGTGAGATGGGTCGTGACGCAGCAAGGCCGCTTGCCGAGGCTTGAGGGAATCCGAACCGCGCGGAGTTTCCCCACCTCACCCAACCCTCTCCGCCCCCTGGGGCGGAGAGGGCTTTTTTCGGGGGTCGCGAAACCGCATGACCACCACTCACGCCGGCCCGCCGGGCCCCGAGGAAGCCGCGCTCGCCGCCGCCGTTGTCGCGGAGCCCGGCATCGTCACCTGCGATGCCTGCCCGTGCTGTGCCGCATCCGCGCCGGCAAAACCGGCGCCTGCGACCGCTACGGCAATGTCGACGGGCGGCTCGACGCGCATGGACCCGCTGACCGTGCTGACGCGCTCGCCGGACGCGGTGCGCTTCGCCGGCGACGACTGGGACGGCAACCCGATCGCGGCAAAAGACGTGTTCGTCACTGCGATCGGCGCCGGCACGACGTATCCCGACTACAAGCCCGCGCCGTTCATCGTCGGCGCCGAGATCGACGGCGTCGACATGGTGACCGTCGTCTCCGAGGGCATTTTTTCGTATTGCGGCCTGAAGGTGAAGATCGACACCGATCGGCATCTCGGCACGGAGTGCGCGCCGGTGCGCGCGCAGCGGCGAGCAGGTCGGCCATGTCACCACGGCCGAATACGGCAGCCAGATGCTTTCAGCCTGGGCGGCGTGCATCATCTGACCGGCGGCTCGCAAGAAGGAGGGCGTCGTCACCTGCGAGACGCTGCTGGCGCTTGCCAACGGCGAAGCGGTGGAACTGAATGTCGACGGCGGCGCCTCGGTGATCGTGCGCTCCGGCTGCGGCGCCCGTGGTGGACGGCGTGCCGGAGCAGCGCATGCGCGTCGGCTGCGGCTCGGCGACGATCGGAATTTTCGCGAGCCAGTGGCTCGGTCATGCCGACGAGGTGATCGTGGTCGACGACCACATCACCGGCGTGCTGACCGAGCACCAGGCCGGCAAGTTCCTGGGGATGCGGCCGGCCGGCATCCGGGTGCGCGGGCGGCGCTCCACGCCCGGCCGATATTTCCAGGTCGCCAATCCCGGGCATCGGCTGGGGCGGCACCGACATCGTCGAGCCGCTGGCGATCATCGAGCGCATCGATGCGAAAGATTGCGTGGCCGGGGCTGCGGCTGCTGATGGTCTCGACCACCGGCGAGCACGCCGCGTGGTTCGTGCTGGACGAGGCCTTGCGCCCGCAGGCCGAAAAAATGCCGCGCGCGATTGCCGACGCCGTTGCGCGCATCGGCGAGAATTGCGAGCCGGCGCTGTGCACGGTGCTGTTCATGGCCGGCGCCGGCGGCAGCCTGCGCGCGGGCGCCACCGAAAACCCGGTGTTGCTGACACGCGCCGTGCAAGCCGGCCGGACGCGCGTCACCTGCGGCGGCGCGCCGGTCTATGTCTGGCCGGGCGGCGGCATTACCTTCATGGTGGACGTGGCGGCGATGCCCGCCGGCAGCTTCGGCAGCGTGCCGACGCCCGCGCTGGTGGCGCCGATCGAATTTTCGCTAATGCTCGCCGACTACGCGGCGCTGGGCGGCCATGTCGGGCGGGTGCGGCGCGTGGCCGACGTGCTGGCAGACGCGCGGCCGCGCGCCGTGGTGCTGCCGGATGGCGTCGAGTTTCCGGGATGGTGAGAAGGCTTTCTTCTCCTCCTCCTCCCCTTGCGGGAGGCGGCCGGGAGGAGGGGGTCGCACTGGGCCATGCCCGCAAAATGCGCAGGGAACCGACACCCGCGGAACGTCTGCTGTGGCGAGCATTTCGGAGCAAGATGTTCGCCGACCTGAAAGTGCGGCGACAGGTGCCGTACGGGCCTTACATCATCGACTTCTACATTCCGTCATTGCGCGTTGCCGTCGAGGTCGACGGCGAGACCCACGCCGACCCGGCGCGCGACATGAAGCGCAATGACTGGTTGGAATCGCAGTCCATCCGCACGCTGCGTTTCTGGAACAACGAGGTAACCGAGAATTTGGAAGGCGTGTTGAGAGTTATTCTCGGTGAGATAGCGCCGTCGCTGCGACCCCCTCCTCCCGGCCTCCTCCCGCAAGGGGAGGAGGAGCAGTGACCGCCTTAGTCGCCGCGCTCCCCGGTGGCCGGCTGCATCTGCAACACGGGCCGATCGACTGCCTGTGCCGCGCCTGGGGTGAGCCTGGCGAAATCCGCGAGGCCTACCGCCAGGCCGCCGCCGCGTTTCCGGCAATTCTTCCCGACCTGTGCAGCCGAACTGCCGAAGCTGCGAACCCCCCTGCCCGCCCTGCCGCCGGACGGCTCGATCGGGAGAACCATGCACGCCGCCTGCGCGCCGTTCGCGGACGCCGGGATCACGCCGATGGCCGCCGTCGCCGGCGCGGTCGCCGACCATGTGCTGGCGGCGATGACCCACCGCCGCACACTGGAAAAGGCCTACGTCAACAACGGCGGCGATATTGCTTTTTTCCTGGCCGCCTGGGCAAGCCTGCGGTGCGGGCTGGTCGCGAACCTCGCGGCGCCCGCGCTCGACGGCAGGTTCGAGCTCCTGGGGAAAAATCCTTCGCGCGGGCTGGCGACGTCGGGGCGGGCCTGCAAGGGGCGCGGCGGGCGCAGCTTTTCGTTCGGCATCGCCGACGCGGTCAGCGTCCTCGCCGCGACCGCCGCGCAGGCCGACGCCGCCGCGACCATCGTCGGCAACGCCGTCGACCTGCCCGGCCATCCCGCCGTCGCCCGCCGCGCGGCCGCCGAGATCGACCCGGACAGCGATCTTGGCGCACGAAAAGTCACCTGGGATGTCGGCGCGTTGACCCCGGCGGAGATCGAGGCCGCCCTGGACGCCGGCCGCCGGCTGGCGAACACTCTGCTGGCCGCGCGGCTGATCCACGGCGCCGTGCTGGCGCTGCGCGGGCGGATCGTCGTATGCGGCATCACGGCCCCGGAACTGGTGGAAAAATGATCCGCAAGCTGCTGACGATCGTCGAGGAAACCCATCGCGAAATCGGCGAGGAGGTGAAGCCGCCCACCCGCAAGGCCGCGGCGATCGCGGTGGTCGAGAACCCGTACTCCGGCCGCTTCACGGAAAACCTCGACGAGCTGATCGCACTCGGCGAACTGCTCGGCGGACTGCTGGGGGAGCGGGCGGTGCGGGCGCTCGGCATCCAGCCGGCGCAGGCGGAGAGCTACGGCAAGGCCGCGATCGTCGGCGAGGACGGCGAACTGGAGCACGCGGCGGCGATCCTGCACCCGAAGCTCGGCGCGCCGCTGCGGGCGGCGGTGGAGAAGGGCGCCGCGCTGGTGCCAAGTGCAAAAAAGCGCGGCGGCATGGGGGCGGCGATCGACGTGCCGCTCGGCCACAAGGACGCGGCGTTCGTGCGCAGCCATTTCGACGCGATGGAAATCCGGGTGCCGGACGCGCCACGCCGCGACGAGATCGTTGTCGCTGTCGTCGTCACCGACTCGGGCCGCCCGCTGGCGCGGATCGGCGGGCTGAAGGTGGCAGAAATCGTCGGCAAGGACGGGCTGCGCTGAGCCACATCGTCAAGATCATCCGCGGCCGGCTGCGGCTGTTCGCGAGCGCCGCCATCGGCCTCGTGGCGTGGCCGCTGCTGTCCAGCCGCATCCACCCGATCACCCACGCGATCCTGGCGTGGGACATCGCCTGCCTCGCGGTGCTGGTGCTGTCGGCGCAGTTCTTCAGCAGCACCCGGCCGGGCGGCATGGCGGCGGATGCCGAGCGGCAGGAGGACGGCGAGTGGACGGTGTTCTGGGTCACCGTCGGGGCCGTCACCGCGAGCTTCGTCGCGATCCTCGGCGAGTTCGCGCTGCTGAAGGATTTGCCGGAGCCCTCGAAAAGCCTGCACGTGCTGCTGGTCGCCGGCACGCTGCTGCTGTCGTGGCTGATGACCCACACGGTGTTCGCCTACCGTTACGCGCATGAATACTACGAGCGCGACGACGGCGGGAAAATCATCGGCGGCCTGCTGTTCCCCGAGGACGCGGTGCCGGACTACTGGGATTTCTTCTATTTTTCGCTGGTGCTGGGAATGACGTTCCAGGTGTCGGACGTGCAGATCACGCGCCGCACGCTGCGCCGGCTCGCGGCGGCGCACGGGCTGCTGGGGTTTCTGTTCAATACGGTCATTCTGGCGCTGAGCGTGAACATCGGGGCGAGTCTGCTCTGATATTCATTGCTGCGAAGGCTAAGGCAACGCACAATAACAATCGCTGCGATCTTGATTTAGCGCAGTTGTGGAGCGAGCCGATTCGGCGGTTTTTGCCTTTGACTTAAGCAATATTGTTGCATTGTCGGAACAAAATGGTCGTGCGCAGGCGCCGGCTTCGCTCAGGCCGGATCCGGGAAGGGCGGAGGGTAGCGGAGGCCGAACACGTAGCGGGGTTTTTCCGGTTTTTTCGGCCGCTTGCGGGCGGCGGGTTTCGCCGGTTCCGTGAGGGCCGCCGGCGACGGGGGTTTTGGCCGGGCGGAGGGGGGCGGCGCCAGGATCGGCGGCGGGCGGACCCCCAGCATGTGGCAGAGCGGGCGAAGCACGCGACGCATCTCGGCGGGGGCGGCCTGCATCAGCGCCACCATCTCGGGCTGCTGCAGCAGGTTCTGCAATTGCGAGCCGTAGACCGCGGTTTCCTGCACCAGCCGGACCATCCAGGCAAACTTTTGCGGCAGCGGATTGGGGGCGCGGGGCGGCCTGGGGGTGCGTGCGCGCGGCGTGGCCGAAGGGCGGCGCGGCGTGAACTGCCCGGCCTCGATGCGGGCGGCGAGACGGTCGAAGCGATGCTTGATGGCTCGGATCCGATCGAGGATCAGCACGGCCAGCGGCCGGGCGAGTTTCCCCCACATGCTGTGGCTGTCGACGGTCCGGCTCAGCCACAGGATGATGGTGGCGAGACACTCGGCCGGGGTGCGGGGTGGGGGGTTGGACATGCGTGTATGTTAGTGGAACTGGGGACCTCTGGGCAAGAAAAATTGTCAGGGCGCGTGCGGTCGATCTGCGGGGCGGGAAGGGGCGGCCGGGTGCGAGCCGCCGGGCCGGCGCTGCTGTTGTCGTGCGTTGCCTAAGGTCGGGCGCGGCGTCGTGCCCCGGCAAACGCCAGCAGGCCGCTGCCCAGCAACACCATGCTGGCCGGTTCCGGAACGGAGGTGCTGGCGTTTTCGCTGACGGAGACGTTGTCGAGGGCGATGTAGGCAGGATCGTCGCGGAAGCTGAACAGGATGCTGTCGCTGCCCGTGCCGGTCTCGGTGAAGGAATACTGTGTCCACGCCCCGCCGGTGGTCGGGTTGGTCAGGCTGAGCAGCGACGTGCCGTCCCACGAGGCGCTGAAGTCGCTCGGCGAATCGCCGACGGCCGCCAGGTAGAAGCTGAACGTGTATGTGTCGTTGGCGACGGTGGCGAACGACTGCCCGAGCGTGGCATCGCTGCCCACCGGACCCAGCACGGCGTAGTACGTGCCGTCCTCAGCCGAGCTATAAGTGTAAAAATCTGAAGAGGTGACCTCGACATCTTCGAAATTCCCACCAGTTGCCCACCCGGTGAAGTCGCCAGTCTCGAAGCTGCCATTGTCCAGAACATTGGCGAACGCGGGGTTCGACCCGGCGATCAGTCCCACCGCGAGTCCGGCCGCCGCGAGATTCCAGTTCAGCCGCATGCCCCATCCCCCGTGCCGATCTTGCCGGATGGACAGGCCATCCGTGCATACGCGCACATGTTAACCAATCGTCGCCACAAAGCGCAACAGTAAAGTTTTCGATACTAAATGGCTCCGGCCGCAACGAGCCTGCCGCTGTCCGCTGCCGGCAACGGCGAGCGGGCGGCCAGCCCGCTTGACCGGGCGGCGCCGGCCGACCCGGATCGCTGCTGCTGCCGTGGCTGACGACGCACACGGTGTTCGCCTACCGCTGCGCGCATGAATATTACGGGCGCGACGGCCCCGGGAAAATCGTCGGCGGTCTGCTGGTCCCGAAGACGCGGTGCCGGGCTACTGGGATTACTTCTGTTTTTCCGCTGCCCGTATTCGCGACGTCTACTCCGTCACCGTGAACGTATTCTTCCCGAACAGCTTGGTGATGTCGGCGGCGGTGAAGTCGGACGCGCAGTTGGTGGCGACGTCGCAGATCTGATAGCCCATGATCGTCCAGGTGCCGGTCGGGTCGGTCGGGCTGATCGGGTCCTCGGCCACCAGCGTGCCCTTGAGCAGCGGGTGCGGCGTGAGCGCTTCGGTCGCGCTGCCGCCGGTGCTGCCGGGCTGCGCGATGTAGACGAACGCGTTGGCGACGCCGGAGAGGGTGTCCTTGACGGTCAGCGTCACGGCGAAGGCCGGGTTCGGGGCGCCCAGGCTGATCGTCGGGGTCAGGATCTTCGCGGCGGTGATCGTCGGCGGCGAAATGTCCGGCTTGCCCGAATTGACGACGGTGAACGTGTTCTGCGGGATCACGGACGTCAGCGCCGGAGCAAAATAATACTGGCAGTCGCCCGCGGTGTCGCAGATCGAGACGAAGGTCAGCGACCAGGTGCCGGGCTCGGCGTAGCGGCTCAGCGTGCCGCCGACTTCGGGATAGTGCGATTGCAGCACCAGCGTGCCCGTGGTCAGCGGCTGCGGGCTCGAATAGGAGCCGGAGATCGACTGGTTGCCGGTGCCGGATGCGAACTCCCAGTCGATCGCGGCGAGGCCGGGCGTGTCGGTGGAAAAACTCAGGCTCAGCATCGGCGCGGGCAGCGCCGCTACCACGTTGAGCGTCGTCGTCGTCACGGCACCTGCGGTGATGGATGGATTGGCGAAGCCGGGGGTGGCGCCGGCGCCGTTGCGCGCCTGCCAGCTGGCACGCAGTTGGGCTGCGAGCGCCGCGAGTTTCGCCGCGCGCACCGCCGCCTGCGGCGACTGGCCCGGGGCGATGCCAACGTGCAGCGGCCCGGTCTGCGCGAGCGCGCCGGAGGACGCGGCGAGTGCCGCGAGACAGAGCACGGCGCCGCGGATCATTTTTCTCTCCCCAACAGTCGCGAATGCCGACGCATTTGTAAATTCTGCGCAACGTTCGCATGCCGGGCCGGACCCGTCAACGCGCGGACCTGCCACACGTTGCGCGCCGCGACCGCATGGCGAGTCGGGGTTCGCGCCGGCGGCGCCGGCGCGTCGATCAAGCCGTGTGCGCGGCGACCACGCCTCGGCGCGCGCGACGCCGGCGCAACAGGCCGAGGCCGGCGAGCGCGCCCGCAACCAGTGCGCCGGACGCCGGCTCCGGCACCGCAAGCGGCCCGTTCGACCACAGGTTCGGACTGCCGAAGTCGCCGCTGCAGGAGTATGCGACACACCAGTAGCCGCCGGCAGAGCTGTAGAAATACTGACCGACGATCGGATCGATGCTGAAGTACTCCGCAGCCGGCAGCGGTGCATCGATCTCCCCGGCCATGTTGCCCGAGTAGTACTGACCGGGGTCAACGGTAAATCCGGCAATCAGGTTGGTGCCGTCGTACGTGAACGACACGAAATTGTCGTCCTCGATAAGGTTCCCCAGCGTATAATTCTGCAGCACGAGCTGCGCCTCGGCGGTGCCGCTGGCAGTCGTCGCACGTGCCGTAAAAGTAATAAGTCGTGTCCGACGTGATGGCGTGGGCGGTGCCGCTTCCCGCCAGCAGCAGCAACCCGATCCATAGCAACAGTTGTTTCACGAGATCTGTTCCCCCTGGTGGGTATGCCGGTGCGTTGGAGGCCGGGCGACCCGTCGCCCCGCCTGATGGATACCGTACCATGACGCCTGCCTAGGAGCAATAAATCGTTAAAGGAAAAAGGATCGGTTGCTCACGGCGCCAACGGTCCGGTAGCGCGGCACGGTCCGGATCCGCCGCCGATGCCATATCGGGTTGACGGCGCCCGCACCGGCGCGGAGTCTTCCGACTCCGCAGCGCACGGAGACCGTCATGCACCTCGACCGCCGCACCCTGCTGGCTTCCGCCGCCGCGACGCTCGCGGCCCCGGCCCGCGTGCGCGCGGATGGGGAAAAAATCCGGGTGGGGGAGATCAACTCCTACACCGCGGTGCCGGCGTTCACGCTGCCGTACCGCAACGGCTGGATGCTCGCGGTCGAGCAGGTGAACGCGGCCGGCGGCGTGCTCGGACGACAACTCGAGGTGATCAGCCGCGACGATGCCGGCAAGCCGCAGGACGCGATCCGGCTTGCCGGCGAACTGCTGGACGAGCAGAAGGTCGATCTGCTGGCCGGCGGGTTCCTGTCCAATATCGGCCTGGCGCTCAGCGACTTCGCCAAGCAGCGCGGAAAACTTTACATCGCGGGCGAGCCGCTGACCGACGCGCTGGTGTGGAGCAAGGGCAGCCGGCTGACGTTCCGGCTGCGCCCGTCCACCTACATGCAGGCGGCGATGCTGGTGCCGGACGCGGCGAAACTGCCGGCAAAAACCTGGGCGACGGTCGCGCCGAACTACGAATACGGGCAGTCCGCGGTGAAATGGTTCAAGCAGCTGCTGAGCGCCGCGCGGCCGGACGTGAAATTCGTCGCCGAGCAGTGGCCGGCCTTGGGAAAGATCGACGCAGGCGCGACGGTCGCGGCGTTGGCGGAGGCCAAGCCGGAGGCGATCTACAACGTGACGTTCGGCGCCGACCTGACCAATTTCGTGCGCCAGGGCAATACGCGCGGGCTGTTCGAGGGCCGCGGCGTGGTCTCGGTGCTGACCGGGGAGCCGGAATACCTCGCTCCGCTGGCGGACGAGACGCCGACGGGCTGGATCGTCACCGGCTATCCGGTCGACAGCGTCACCGATCCGGCGAACACGGCGTTCATCGAGGCATACACGAAGAAGTTCAACGAGCGGCCGAAAATGGGATCGGTGGTCGGGTTCGCGCTGATCCATTCGATCGTCGCGGGGATCAGGCAGGCCGGCGCGATGGACACCGATGCGCTCGCCGACAAGGGCTTTCCGGGCGCGTCGTTCGACACGCCATTCGGCAAGGCGACGTGGCGCGCGATCGACCACCAGTCGACGCTCGGCACCTACGTGGGCAAGACGGCGCTGAAGGACGGGCGCGGCACGATGGTCGACTGGCGGTATGTGGACGGCGCGTCGGCGCTGCCGCCGGACAGCGTCGTGAAGCAGTTGCGGGCGTCGTGAGGGCCGCAGCGGAAGGAGCCCCCTTGGGGGAGGGGGACGTTCGGCGCTCCGCATTTGAACGTCCCCCTCCTCCCGGCCTCCCCCCGCAAGGGGGGGAGGAGAAGAAAGCCCCCTCTCCCCTTGCGGGAGAGGGCTGGGGTGAGGGGTCCCGCGCGCTCCGACATGGGGAGCTTCTGTCTTGAACGCCTCCCTGCTCGCCGCCGCCCCGACCGCGCACGTCGCGGGCGACCTGTTGCGCTTCCGGCGCAGCGAAACGGAACAAAATCTGGCTGGCGCGCTTGGCATGATCGACGGCGTGGTGATCGCCGAGGTCTGGGGCGCAGTCGACGGCTGGCTGCTGAACCCGGACCACGTGATCGACGAGGTGCGCGTCAGGCTGAACGGCGAGGTGCTCGGCACCGCCGGCATCGACCCGCGCCCGGACGTCGCAAAGTCCTTTCCCACAGTGCCCCACGCCGCGTGCAGCCGCTATCTGGCGCAGGGGCCGGTGCGCGACCTGCAGGGCAAGCCGCTCTATCTGGAGGCGATCGGGCTGGTCGGCGGGCGCGAAGTGGTCCGCACCGAGGACTACTGGCCGGGCGAGGACACGCACGGCATCGCGACCCCGGACGAGGTGCTGCGGGAGCGCGTCTCCGGCAAGCGCGACGCAGAGAAGTTTCGGCTATCGGGCTACAGCATCGCCGGGCAAATGCTGGGCGCGCTGCGCGAATTCCTGCCCGGCGTCGCGCGCCCGCGCGTGCTCGACTGGGGCTGCGGCTCCGGCCGCGCCACCCGCTTCATGCACCTGTTCTGCCCCGAGATCGCGCTGACCGGCTGCGACCTCGACGCCGAGGCGATCGGCTGGTGCCGCCAGCACATCCCGGGCGCGCGGTTCGACGCGACCGGGCCGTATCCGCCGCTGCCCTACCCGAACGGCGCGTTCGACGCGGTGCTCGGCTCCTCGGTGATGACGCACCTCACCGCCCCCGTGCAGATGCGGTGGCTGCGCGAGATCCGCCGCGTGCTGGCGCCGGGGGGCGTGTTCGTCACCAGCGTGCTCGGCCCGCTCGCCTCGCTCGGGCTGTCCGAGCGGCTGCAGCGGATGCTGACGCGCGAGGGCATCATGGACCACAAGCTGGACCCGGCGCTCGATGGCGTGGCGCCGGCCAACTACTACCGCTCCACCTACCAGAGCGAGGCGTTCACGCACCGCCGCTGGGGGCGGGTGATGCCGGTGGAGGCCTATCGCGTCGGCGGCCTGGTCAATTTCCAGGACCTCGTCGTGCTGCGTCGCGCGCCGACGCAATCGCTGTGGCGCCGCCTGACCGGGAGATGAGCGCCGTATACCGCCAGGCGAAAGCCCCCTCCCCCTGCGGGAGGGGGTTGGGGGAGGGGTCGCGCGATCAGGCGCGAAACTCGTCCGACCCCTCCCCCCGGCCCCCTCCCGCAAGGGGAGGGGGAGCTGTGCCGGCGCCGGCGTGACCTTCCTGCTCCTGCAACTGCTGACCGGGCTTGCCGGGGCGTCGGCGCTGTTCCTGGTGTCGGCGGGGCTCACGGTGATCTTCGGCGTCACCCGCGTGGTCAATTTTTCGCACGGCAGCCTCTACATGATCGGCGCCTACGTCGCCTGGACCGTGCTTTCGCATTTGCCGCGCGACCCCGGCGGATTCCTGTTCGGTGTGGCCGCGACCGCCGTTGCGCTGGCGGCGCTGGGCGCGGTGCTGGAGATCGCGCTGCTGCGGCGGATCTACCGCGCGCCGGAACTGCTGCAACTGCTGGCGACGTTCGGCGTCGTGCTGATGGCGCAGGACATCGTGCAGGCGATCTGGGGCGCCGATGATCTGCCGCTGTCCCGGCCGCCGTGGATGCGCGGCTTCGTCCGGCTCGGCGACGAGCGGTTTCCAAGCTACGACCTGTGGCTGATCGCGGCCGGGCCGGTCGTGCTCGGGGCGCTGTGGCTGCTGCTGCACCGCACCCGCTGGGGCACGCTGGTGCGCGCCGCCACCGCCGACCGCGACATGGTTTCTGCCTTGGGCGTCGATCAGCGCAAACTTTTTACTGTTGTGTTCGCGCTCGGCGCCGGATTGGCGGGCCTCGGCGGCGCGCTGGCGCTGCCGGACGGCACGGCGAACCTGCAACTGGATCTGACCGCGATCACCGACGCTTTCGTGGTGGTCGTGGTCGGCGGCCTCGGCAGCCTGCCGGGCGCCTACCTCGCGAGCGTGCTGATCGGCGTTCTGCAGGCGGCCGGCGCGATGTACATCCCGAAGGCGACGCTGGTGCTGGTGTTCGCGGTGATGGCCGCGACCCTCGTTTTGCGGCCGAACGGGCTGCTCGGGCGCGCCGGCGCGACCGTGCGCGAGGCGGAGGCGGCGCCGCTGGTGCGGCCCGCCGCGCCGGCGCTGCGCTGGCTCGCGGGTTGCATTTTTGTCCTGTTGGCGGTTGCACCGTTGTTTTTTGGCCCGTACGCCCTCTCGGTGTTGACCGAGGCGTTGATCGCGCTGCTGTTCGCGGCCTCGCTGCACGTGATGATGGGGCCGGGCGGCATGCCCAGCTTCGGGCATGCGGCGTGGTTCGGGCTCGGCGCCTACGGCGCGGCGCTGGCGACGACGGCGTGGGCCGCCCCCTTCCCGCTCGCGCTGCTGGCGGCGCCGATTGCGGCCGGCGCGGTCGCGGCGGCGTTCGGCTGGTTCGTGGTGCGGCTCTCCGGCGTCTATCTGGCGATGCTGACGCTGGCGTTCGCGCAGATCGTCTGGGCGGTGGCGTTCCAGTGGTCCGGCATCACCGGCGGCGACAACGGGATCTTGTCGGTCTGGCCGCCGCGCGTGCTGGCCGACCCGCGGCATTACTACTGGCTGACGCTGGTGGTCTGCGTCGGCGGGGCGATGCTGCTGCGTCGCGTGCTGTATGCGCCGTTCGGATATGCGCTGCGGGCGTCGCGCGATTCGGCGCTGCGCGCCGAGGCGATCGGGCTGCCGACCGGGACGGTGCGCTTCGCCGCGTTCGCGCTCGCCGGCGCGGCGGCGGGGTTGGCCGGCGGCCTCTCCGCGTTCAGCAAGGGCAGCGTGTTCCCGAGCTACGTCTCGATCGGCCGCTCGGTCGATGCGCTGCTGATGGTGCTGCTCGGCGGGGTGCAGACGATCAGCGGCCCGATCGTCGGCGCGCTGGTCTACACCGGGCTGTACGACACGCTGTTGCAGGCGACCGACTGGTGGCGGTTTTTCCTGGGGGCCGCGATCGTCGCGCTCGTGCTGGCCTTCCCGGAAGGCATTGCCGGCGCCGCGCAAAGGGCATGGCGCGGGCGCTGGGCGTGAGCGTGCTGGCGGTCGAGGGTTTGCAGAAAAGTTTCCGGGGCGTGCCGGCGGTGCGCGGCGTGTCGTTCGCGGTGGCGGCGGGCGAGATGCTGGCGCTGATCGGGCCGAACGGCGCCGGCAAGTCGACCTGCTTCAACATGCTGAACGGCCAGTTGCGGCCTGACGGCGGGCAAGTGCGGCTGGATGGAAAAAACATCGGCGGGTTGGCACCGCGTCGGGTGTGTCGGCTCGGCGTCGGCCGGACGTTCCAGATCACCGCGACGTTCGCCTCGATGACGGTCGCGGAAAACGTGCAGATGGCGCTGCTGAGCCACCACGCCGAGGTTTTTCGTTTTTGGCGCGCCGCACGGTTCCTTCGGGCCGAGGCGGCGGCGGCGCTGCTGGAGCAGGTCGGCATGCTGCCGCAATCAGGGCGCGCGGCGGGGGTGCTCGCATACGGCGACCTGAAGCGGCTGGAGCTGGCGATGGCGCTGGCGGGCGCGCCGCGCGTGCTGCTGATGGACGAGCCGACCGCCGGCATGGCGCCGGCCGAGCGCGCCGCGCTCATGGCGCTGACGCGGCGGCTGGCGACCGAGCGGCAGCTCGCGGTGCTGTTCACCGAGCACGACATGGACGTGGTGTTCGGCGCCGCCGACCGGATTCTTGTGCTGCACCACGGCGAACTGATCGCCGAGGGCGACGCCGCGTCGGTGCGCGCCGACGCGCGGGTGCGCGAGGTGTACCTGGGCTCGGGCGAAACGAGCGGGGGGCATTGATGCTTTTTCCCGTCTGCGCGCCCCCCTCCTCCCGGCTTCGGTCCGCTTCGCGGACCAAACCCGCAAGGGGAGGAGGGGCAGAAAGTCGGCACTCGAGAAAATGCTGACGGCGACCGATCTGCATGCGTTCTACGGGCGCGCGCATATCCTGCACGGCGTGTCGCTGGCGCTCGGCGCGGGCGAGGTGCTGGTGCTGCTCGGCCGCAACGGCGCCGGCAAGAGCACGACCTTGAAGACGCTGATCGGGCTGGTGCGGCCGCGCGGCGGCCAGGTCGGCTTCGCCGGACATGAAGTTGCCGGCTGGGAGCCGTATCGGATCGCCCGGCTCGGCCTCGGCTACGTGCCGGAGGAGAGGCGCATCTTTGCCGACCTCTCGGTCGCCGAGAACCTCGAGGTCGGGCGGCGGCCGGCACGCGATGGCCTGGAGCCGTGGACCGAGGCGCGGCTGTTCAGGTTGTTCCCGAACCTGGCAAGCATGCGCCAAAGGCCGGGCGGGCGAATGAGCGGGGGCGAGCAGCAGATGCTGGCGATCGCCCGCACGCTGATGGGCAACCCGCGCGCCATCCTGCTCGACGAGCCGAGCGAGGGGCTCGCGCCGGTGATCGTCGAGCAGATGGCGCACGCGATCGTCGCGTTGAAGGCGGCCGGCGTCGCGGTGCTGCTGGCCGAGCAGAACTTCCATTTCGCCGCCCGCGTCGCCGACCGCGCGGCGGTGATCGAGGGCGGCCAGATCGTCTGGCACGGGTCGATGCCCGATCTGCTGGCGAGCGAGGCCGTGCGGCGGACGCATTTGCAGGTCTGATGCCGACGGCAGCCTCGCTCTGCCGCTTGCCGGGAGCCGCCGCAGCGGCTTCAAACCCGGGTGAATACCTGCGCGCAGAACGTTTGTTTGCGTGAACGCTGCAACCATCGCTCGTTCACGGAGTTCTTTGATCAATTCTGACGATCACCACGCTGGTGATTGTCAACATTGACCCTGGGCCCGGAGGAACCGGGCATCGTTACAAAGGCATTGACCATGAACACGATCCGTACACTTGCCCTGCTTGGAACGCTGGCTCTGCTCGCCGGCTGTGGCCACAGCGAGCCCGGCCGCGTGGAAGGCGGCGCCGCCGCGGGTGCCGCGACCGGCGCGACCGTCGGCTTGGTCGGCGGTCCCGTGGGTGTGGCCGCGGGCGCGGTGATCGGCGGCGGCGCCGGTGCCATCGCAGGCGCCGAGACCAGCCCGAAGCAGGTCAACCTCGGCGCACCGCCCTGGAAGGCGCAGTAAATCCCGCATCCGGCAGTTCTGCTCCCGGCCGGCGTTGACACGGTCCTTAACATGGACCATGTCGGCAGCCGGCGTGGGGGCCGGAGTCGATGCGGATTTCCGTTGCAGACGCAAAAATCAGGCTGACCGACCTGCTTCGGCGCGCCGAAGCCGGCGAAGAGGTCGTTCTCACGCGACGCCGCCAGGATGTAGCCCGGCTGGTCCCTATCGGTGTTGCGGTGGTGCCCAATCGCGCCGCCCGACGGAAGCTTTTGGATGAAGTCGGCACGGCGGGATCCGCCAAGGCCGTGCCGGGGCCGGACGCGGCGCGCAGCCAGGATTTCCTCTACAACGAGGCCGGCCTGCTCGCGTGATCGCAGTCGACACTTCGGCCCTGATGGCCATCGTGCTGCGCGAGCCTTCGGCGGCCGCCTGCATTGCCCGTCTTGCCGCAGAAACGGACGTGCTGATCTCCGCCGGCACGTTCGCCGAAGCGCTGATCGCCGCGAGCGGACGGAACGTGGCCGAGGAGATGGCACGACTGCTCGACGAATACGGCTTCCAGGTCGTGCCGGTCACGACCTTTGCCGCGCGAAGGGTCGCTGCCGCCTATGCAAGCTGGGGCAAGGGCGGCAACCCGGCCGGCCTCAATTTCGGCGATTGCTTCGCCTACGAGGTCGCCATGCAGCACGAATGCCCGCTGCTGTTCGTCGGTGACGATTTCTCCAGGACCGACGTCGCGGCTGCACTGTAGCCCCTTATCGTCCGTGACGGCGGATGTCGCGGCGTACGGCGGCTACTCCGGCCGCGCCACGTCAATCCGGCGCGTCGCGTAGGACAGCCAGATGCGCTCGCGCTGCAACACATCGGTGCCCATCAGCAGGTCGGCGTCGTCGAGTTGCAGCGGCGTGACCGCGACGGTCGGCGACAGCAACACCTCGTCGGCCATGCCGAGCTGACCGAAGCGGTGCTCCCGCGCCGTCACCACCTGCGCCGAGACGCCCTGCATTTCCACCGGCTCGTCGAGCCGCAGCGCCGCGTCGGTGACGCCGAGGCGGCTGGTGGCGCCGGCATCGATCAGGCTCAGCTGCGCGCCGGTGTCGATGAACGCGGTCAGCCGGTGGCCGTCCAGCGTGATCGGGAAGGCGATGTGGCGGTGCCGGGACAATTGCGCCTGCACCGTCTCGTAGCCGCGGCTCCACGGCAGGTTGGGCGCGGCGCACTGCGGCGGATCGTACAACAGGATCACGTGGTGCCCGATATCGAGGTCGAGGTCGTAGGCGCCAAGCATGTCGGCGCCAAGCAGCCCGTCCACCTGCTGCTCGCCGACCGCCGGCAGCGCCACCGGCACGACTGCGAACGCGACCCCGGGCAGCTTGCCGCCGCCGGCGCCCTGCAACTCGGGCGTCACCTCGCCGGCCATCACGTTGCCGCCGATGCCGCGCACCGTCTGCACGTGGTCGAAGCTGGTCAGCAGGCCAAGCCGACGGGCGGCGGTCTCGGTCAGCATGGTGCGTTCCGCGCCGGTATCGAGCAGCAGATGCGCCAACCTGCCGTTGATCATCAGCGTGACCAGCGGCGCGCCGTGCAGGTCGACATTGAGCGCCGCCCGCAACCTGGGCGCGCATGAAATCGTCAGCGGCCGCCACGGCAGGGCGCGGGCCGGCGAAGGCCAAAGCGATGACGCAGGCCAGCGCCGCCAGCAGGCGGTCGGGTCGGCGGAGCATGCCCCATTCCTTGCGCATACCAACCCACCATACGGGGTCGCGCCGGCGAATGCAACTCGGCTTTGCGGCTGCATCCGTGCTGATACACTGCGTCGCGCCCCGCCCGTCGGCGCGGCGCGCAGGGGGGATCGCCGTCATGGGCCTGGCTGCCGGACCGGAGACGCAACGCGGGACACTGGTGGTACGGAACATCGGCCTGCTGCTGTCGGGCGCGCTGGAAGCGCCGGTGTTGGACGCGGATACGATCATATCAGAAAGCGGAAAGATTCTCGCAATTGGAATGTATGCCGATCTCGATACCGAGGGCGCGGGTGTCACCATCGATGCGCATGGCTGCGCGGTCGCGCCCGGGCTGATCGACAGCCACGTGCATCCGGTGTTCGGCGACTGGACGCCGCGGCAGAACCAGCTCGGCTGGATCGAAATCTTCGCTGCATGGCGGGGTGACAAGCATGGTGTCCGCCGGCGAGGTGCACCTGCCGGGGCGGCCGCGCGATGTGATCGGATTGAAAGCATTTGCCATTACGGCTCAACGCGCCTTCTCGGCCTTCCGTTCCGGCGGGGTGAAACTGCTGGCGGGCGCGCCGGTGCTGGAAAAAGGCATGGTGGAGAACGATTTTGCCGAATTGGCCGCGGCCGGGGTGACGCTGCTGGGCGAAGTCGGGCTCGGCACGGTCAAGGCCGGCTACGAAGCCAAGGAAATGGTCGGCTGGGCACGGAAATACGGCATCCAGAGCACCATCCACACTGGCGGCCCCTCGGTCCCCGGCTCCGGCTACATCGACGCCGACACGGTGCTGGAAGCGGACGCCGACATCATCGGCCATATCAACGGCGGCCACACGGCATTGCCGCTGTCGCAGATCCGCTGCCTGTGCGAGCGCTGCCACCGCGGCATCGAGATCGTGCATAACGGCAACGAACTGGCGGCGCTGTCGGCGTTCCGCTACGCGCGCGAGCTCGACCAGATGCACCGGGTTATTCTGGGCACCGACAGCCCGGCCGGCTCGGGCGTGCAGCCGCTCGGCATCCTGCGCATGATTTCTCTGCTCTCCGCGCTCGGCGAGGCGCCGGCGGAAATCGTGTTCGCCTGCGCCACCGGCAACACGGCGCGGCTGCGAAAACTGGACGCCGGGCTGATCGAGGTTGGCCGTGCCGCGGATTTCGTGTTCATGGACCGGGCGCAGCACTCCTCGGGGAAAGACCTGCTCGACAGCGTGCGTCGGGGAGATCTGCCCGGCATCGGCATGGTGGTGATCGACGGCATCGTGCGCTGCCACCGCTCCCGCAACACGCCCCCCGCTGACCGCATCCCGGAGATCCTCGCATGAGCGACCTGCCGATCGGCCCGATCGTCGACACCACGCCGCGCCCGCTGCCGCCGCGCGGCAGCAAGCTGCACGGGCGCTACGTGGAACTGGAGCCGCTGCACCCGCGCCACGCCGCCGAGCTGTTCCGCGCGACCGAAGCGGGGACCGCGCGCGGCGACGCGAGCTGGACCTATCTCGGCTACGGGCCGTTCGCGTCGGTCGAGGCGCTGGAGAAATTCATCGCCGACTTCGCGGCAAAATTCGATCACGTGGTCTGGGCGGTGCGGCCGGTCGCGACCGGCGTCGCCTCCGGCTGGCTCACGCTGATGAGCATCGAGCCGGCCAATTCCGCGATCGAGCTGGGCAACATCTGGCTGGCACCGGCGATGCAGCGCACCCGCGCGGCGACCGAGGCGATGTTCCTGCCGCTGAAGCTCGCGGCCGACGACCTCGGCTACCGGCGGCTGGTGTGGAAGTGCAACGCGCTGAACGCGCCCTCGCGCCGCGCCGCCGACCGACTGGGGTTCACCTTCGAGGGCGAGCACCGGGCGGCGCTCGTGGTGAAGGGACGGCTGCGGCAGACGGCGTGGTTCAGCATCATCGGCGACGAATGGCCGCCGGCGCGGGAGGCGATTCTCGGCTGGCTCGACCCCGCGAATTTTTCCGCGGACGGGACGGCGAAGCGGGGCGTGGCGGAGATCAGGGCGGGACTGAAGGGGTAGCGCCGCCGCGATCGGCCGGGCCGCGCCAGAGATAGCGTGCGCCGCGCGCGCGCAATCCGCGCGGGATCGCGTGGCGGACGCCGGCGGGTAGCGCCGCCCAGAATTGCATGAGCACTGCGGCGACGCCGACCGGCTGCAAGGCCGGCGTCGCCGAGCGATGCTCCGGCTTCGGTTCGGATGGCGGTGTCTCGAGTTCCCACGCCGGCGGCTCGATGCGTTCCAGCACCAGCTCGATCTCGTAGCAGCCGCCGGCGTGCTGCTCGGGCGGAATGGCGTAGACGTAGCCCAGGTCGTTGTCGCTGAGCTGGCGCACGCGGTAGCTGTTGGGTGCGAGCGAAAGCTCGACCTCGGCCAGCAGCGAGGCCGGCGTGTAGAACCGCTTGTGGTCCGCGTTCCAGCGCGACGGCAGGTTTCGGCGCTTTTCGTAGAGAAACTGGTGCGGCACGGCGATGATCAGGAAGCCGCCGACCTTCAGCACGCGGTGCCATTCGCGGATCGCGTTGCGGAAATCCTCGATGTGTTCCAGGCAGTGGCTGGAGAACACCGCATCCTGGCTGCGATCGGGAAACGGCAGGGTGCGGCCGTCGTAGCCCGGGTAGTCCAGTTCGATGCCGATCGCCTGCGCAACGACCGGCTCGGCGTCGGTGTAGCCGCGGTAGCCGATGTCGAGAATGGCACCGCCCGACAGGTATTTCGCAACGAACCCGGTGCGCCGCTTGTCCTCGATCGTCTTGCCTGCCTCGACGCCGATCACCTGAGCCGACCCCGTTCCCTGTCGCCACCACACTACACGCCAATTCCGGGCCGGTCATCCGGCGCCCGATCCTACCCCCTGTCGAGCTTCGCGATCTCCGCCCAGACCAGCTTGAACAGCTCGGACTTGACCGAGCGCACGGCGTCGGCCGCGGGCGCCGCGTCCGGGTGCAGTTCGCGGGCGAGGAAGCGGCGCAGCGCGGCGTATTTCGGGTCGGCGTCCTTGGCCGCCGCCGCCGCCCCCGGAGCGACGGCCGCGGCGGCGCGCAGCGTTTCCGTCTCGTGCTCGGCGACGCGGGCGCGGCGCTCCCATTCGTCGCGCTCGGCGACCGTGACGTGCCAGCGCTCGCGCAGGTAGCGGATGGTCTCCTCCAGGTCGCGGATGCGGATCGCGCTGGCCGGCGTATCCGGGGCGATCGGCGCGGCCGGCCCGGCGCCGCGCACCGGCGACTGGCGGCGGGCGAACGCCACCACCTCGTCGGCGCTGTAGCAGTACGCGCAGATCGCGCCGTTGGCCGCGTAGATCACCATGCGCTCGTCGGCGACGCGCGTGGAGAAGCCGGATTGGCGCAGCCACGACAGCGAGCTCAGGATCCGCCCGTCGTCCGCCAGCTCCTTCTCGAACAGCGACGATGTGGGCATGCGTCCTTGTGCCGAACCACTACTCCGCGGCGATCGCCGGGCGGGCGTGCAGCAGGCGCAGCGCGCGGTCGATCCATTGCGCGGTCAGTTTCTCCTGCACGCCGTTCTGCCGCAACCTTTCGTTCAGCGCCGGGAAATCCACCCGGTCCAGCGCCTGGTCCTGGTTGAAGCAGGAAAACACGACGCTGCGCGCGCCGGTCGTCGGGTCGATGTGCGGCTGCAGGCATTGCGCGCAGATTTCCTTCATCATGCACTGCATCGGCGAGTTGATCGAGCCGATCGCGGTGTGGCCGGGTTGCAGCAACGGCGCCAGCACGCCGTGCCGCGCCGCGCCAACCGCCTGCATCATGCGGTCCGAGCCGATCGCGATGATGCGGTCGCACGCTGCTCAGCGGAATATGCGGCGTGCCGAGTTTGCCGCCGCCATACGCCGCCATCGCCTGCGACGATATTGCCGACGAAGGTATAGTCTTGCGGCGCGGCTGGCGCGAAAGCCCGGGCGCTTCGTCGCAGCACCAGACGATCACATCGGCGGCGCGCTCGATCTCTTCGACCTTGTAGCGGTCGCGCATCGCCTTGTAGCCGGCGAAGTAGAGCACCTTCGATCCGGCGGCACGCAGCGCCGCGCCGATCGAAAACAGCACCGCGTTGCCGAGGCCGCCGCCGACCAGCGCGACCGTGCTGTTCGCGTGGATCTCCGTGGCCGTGCCGGTCGGCCCCATCAGGACCACCGGCTCGCCGGGCTTCAGCATGGCGCAGAGGTCGGAACTGCCGCCCATCTCCAGCACGATCACGGAGACCAGGCCGCGCTCGGGATCGGCCCAGGCGCCGGTCATCGCCAGCCCCTCCATCGCCAGCAGCGTCGCGCCGACGCCGGCCTCGGCGACGCGCGCCGCGTGCATCTCGTAGTTTTGCAGGCGAAAAAACTGGCCGGGGCGGAACGCGCGTGCCTGCGCGGGGGCGCGCAGCACCACTTCGACGATCGTCGGCGTCAGCCGGTGCACCGCATGCACGGTCGCGACGAAGCTTTCGCGAAAATGCAGCGATCAGCGCCGCGCCGGATTTTTCCGACGCCGGCGCGACATTGCGCCAGCAACGTGCTGATCACCGGATAGCCGCGCTTGGCGCTGCCCATCGCCTTGACGACGTTGCCGAAGAAACTCGGGTGCAGGTCGCCGAAGAAGCTGATGATGCGGCCGTTGTCGACCGGTGCATCAGCACGTCGGCGGTGTCCGGCTTGCACATCCCGCGCGCCGGCGTGCGCGGGTTGCCGTGCTCGTCGATCGCGCGGAAGTACTTGCCGTCGAGCACGACGGAGGCGTCTTCGCGTGCCAGCACGGTGTTCGGCTGGGTGCCGGCGGCGACCAGGATGGCGCGCGCCGGCAACACGGCCTCGCTGCCGTCCGGCTTGCGGCAGCGCAGCGCCGCGGCGTGGCCGAACGCGTCCACCTCGACCGCGAGCGGCATCAGCCCCTCGGCGAAGCGCACGCCCTCCTCCATCGCTTTTGCGACTTCCTCGTGGTTCAGCGTGTAGCTCGGCGCATCGGTGAGCTTTCGGCGGTACGCAATCGTGGCACCGCCCCATTGCTCCAACAGCTTCGCCAGATCGGGGCTGCGATGTTCGCGTGCCGCGGCGGCGCGCTCGGCCTGGATCGCCGCGGCATGCGCCAGAAATTCGTCGGCGATTCCGGCTTCTTCCTCGTTCCACCGCGATCTCACCTCAGCCTCGCCGCGCTCGGCGATCAGCGTGCGAGTAGCGCAATGCGAATTTCTCGACCTGACGCAGATAATAGGCGAGGCTTTCGGTCGCGGTGTCGATCGCCGTCAATCCGCCGCCGATCACCACGACCGGCATGCGCAGTTGCAGGTTGGCGATGGAAAGGTCTTCGCGGCGCCCGTCAGTTGCAGCGCCATCAGGAAGTCGCGATGGCCTGGCGCACGCCGCGCGCAAGGCCGTTCGGCATGTCGATCACGGTCGGCTTGCCCGCGCCCATGCACAGCGCGATATGGTCGAAGCCCATCGCCAAGGCGTCATCGATGCCGAGCGTCGCGCCGCCGCCGAAGCGCACGCCGCCGAACATCGCGAACTCTGCTCGACGTTCCAGCAGCAGTCGGACGAGTTTGAGAAAGTTCTTGTTCCAGCGCACCGTGATGCCGTATTCGGCGACGCCGCCGAAGCCCGCCATCACGCGATCGTCGAGGTTCTCGTAGAGCGTATCGGTATCGCGCACCGGCTGCGTCGGGTCGAAGCCGAGCGGCTCGATTTTCAGCCCGTCGATCGCAACGACGGTGTGGCCGTCGTTCATGAGGTGATGCGCGAGCGTGAACCCCGCCGGCCCAAGCCCGACGATCAGCACCTTTTTTCCCGTGTCAGGTCGTGGCAGCGGCCGCCTTATGTCCAGCGGGTTCCACCGCGTCAGCAGCGAATAAATCTCAAAACCCCAGGGCAGGCTCAGCACTTCCTTCAGGATCAAGGTCTCGGCCTGCGGGATGTCGACCGGCTCCTGCTTCTGGAAGATGCAGGACTTCATGCAGTCGTTGCAGATGCGATGGCCGGTCGCCGCCATCATCGGGTTGTCGACGGCGATCGTCGCGAACGCGCCAAGGACAAAACCCTGCGCGCGCAGCGTGTGCATCTCGGAGATTTTTTCTTCGAGCGGACAGCCGGCGAGCGTGACGCCGAACGGACTTTTCTGGAACGCGCCGGTCTTGCGGTCCTTCAGGCCCTTGCTGCACGAATCCTTGCCCTGGGTGTGGCACCAGATGCAGTAGTTCACCTGGTCCAGCGCCTGCTGCGCGCCCATGCCGGCGTCGGTGAGGGAAAAACCGTCGCGATGCCGCCAGTCGTGTTCCGGGAGGCGCAGCATGGTGACGCCGTCGCGTTCGATCGTCTCCACCGGCACCAGATGCTGGGGGTCGACTTTCCCGGGCACGCGGAACAGCGTGCCGCCGCGATGGTACTCGCGACCCGCGGGCGTCAGCGTCGCCCAGGCGGCGTAGCGCAGCGCCAGATCGAGTTTTTCCCCGTCCTGCTCGCGCTCCCAGCCCGCCACGTGCGCGGCGAAGGCCGTTTCGTTCAACGTTTCGCCCATCGCGGTCTCCAGGCTCGCCCGCAACGCGGCGCCGTCGAAGCCGGTGGGATCGGGAAACTTCTTCACCGCCTGCCGCTGCACGAACAGCCGCTTGCAGGCATGCACCGGGTCGAGCCGCCGGGTCGCCGCCACGATCGCGTCCAGATCGGCGCCGATGCCGAACAGCTCGCCGACGAACGCCTCCAGATGCGGGCCGAGCGCCACGATCAGCTCGCCCTCGGCCTTCGCATCGAGCGCGTCGGGGGCAGCGCGCGCCGCCATCAGGCGCGCGTGCAGTTCCGTATCGGCGTCCGCCAGCGCACCGACAAACCGCCGGTCGAGGCCGACCAGCCCCGCGCGGCTGGCCAGCGCGGCAAAATCCAGGGTCGGCGAGACAGCGTCCATCGATCCGTCCTTACGCGAGCATGCGCAGCAGCGCCAGGAAGCGACCGCGCTCGGCGCCGTCCAGCGGCTCCAGCGTCGCCTCGGTGATCTCCCGCGCCAGCGCGACTGCGCGGCCGGCCAGCTCCAGCCCCGCGGAGGTCGGCGCCAGCACGGCGGTGCGGCGGTCCATCGGGTCGCGCATGCGCCGAACGAGGTCGCGCAGCATGAGCCGCCGCACCACGCCCTGGATCGTCGCGGGGTCGGTCGCCACCAGCCGGCCGAGCTGGTTCTGCGTCACCCGGCCGAGTTCGACGACCTTGATCAGCGCGGTGAACTGCGTCGGCGTGAGGTCGAGCAGCGCCATGCGCTCCACGAACAGCGCCGCGTGCCGCTGATGCGCGCGCCGCAACAGGAAGCCGACCTGGTCCTCGACCAGGTAGCCTTCCAGCGGGTCGCGGCCGCCGGCCGCCGCGTCGCCCGCAACACCGGCCGCCAGCAATGGGTCCGCCAGCAATGGGCGCGACACCGCGCTCTCCGAACAAATTACCCCGAGGGTCCGGGAAATTCGTTCGTACACATATGATCAACGTGGATCAAGCGCCAGTCATGCGGGTTCGTCGCGATCCTCGCATGGCTCGGGCGCGTGATCCGCGGGGTCGCGTTCCGGCTCGGGCGGCTCGCCCCAAAGCGGCGGGCTGCCGGGCGGCGGCCACAACGGCGGGACGGACAGCAGTCCCTGCGCCAGCGCGATCCGGCGGAAATCATTGGCGAACATGGCCTCCTCCGGTGTCGTTCTCATGCCGCATGCAGGGCGCGAAATGTGACCGAAGCATGGCCGCCGCGCGGCGGGGGCATGAAATACGACCGGAGCCAGGCATGGCTTGCCGCCCGCAGGGGGTGCGGGCGGCAAAGCAGGCAACGCCCGGCTGGGGTCAGTGCGAAACCGCCGCCTCCGCGCCGATGCCGGTCATCGAGCGGATGTATTGCGCCTCGAACCTCTCCTTCTCCGCCGCGGCGCTGCGGCTGCTGTCGGTGATCGAGAACAGCCAGCAGCCGACGAAGGCGATCGGCATCGAGAAGATCGCCGGCGATCCCCAGGGGAAGATCGCCGCCGGCATCCCGATCACGTCGACCCAGATGCCCTTGCTCAGCACCGTCATCACCACCGCCGCGACCAGCCCGAGCCAGCCGCCGGCGACCGCGCCGCGCGTCGACAGCCCCTTCCAGTACATCGACAGGATCAGCACCGGGAAGTTCGAGCTCGCGGCGATCGCGAAGGCGAGGCCGACCATGAACGCCACGTTCTCCTTCTCGAATTCGATGCCGAGGAAGATCGCGAGGATGCCGAGCACCACGGTCGCCGCCTTGGAGATGCGCATCTCGTCGCGCTCGTTGACGCGGCCGTGGCGGAACACGCTGGCGTAGAGGTCGTGGCTGACCGCCGAGGCGCCGGCGAGCGTCAGGCCGGAGACGACCGCGAGGATGGTGGCGAACGCGACGGCCGAGATGAAGCCGAGCAGCAGGT
This sequence comes from uncultured Solirubrobacterales bacterium, assembly GCA_963697635.1. Lineage (GTDB taxonomy): Bacteria > Pseudomonadota > Alphaproteobacteria > Acetobacterales > Acetobacteraceae > CAJCJG01. The sequence continues at coordinate 71,133 of CAVOOS010000009.1, forward strand.
TGCCGCCGACCGCGTCGGCGAGCCACACCGCCGCCATGTTGCCGCCGCCGCGCAGCACGCCCTTGGCGTCGAGATACGCCGGGTTGGTCGAGACCAGCACGATCGCGCCGAAGCCGATGATGAAGGTCAGGATGTAGAAGTAGCCGATGAACGTGGTCGCCCAGAACACCGACTTACGGGCTTCCTTCTGGTTGGCGACGGTGAAGAAGCGCATCAGGATGTGCGGCAGCCCGGCGGTGCCGAACATCAGCGCGAGCCCGAGCGAGATCGCCCCGATCGGGCTCGCCACCAGCGCACCCGGCTGCATGATCGCCGCGTGCTTCGGGCTCACCTCGACGGCTTTGGCGAACAGTGCGGTCGGGTTGAAGTTGAACGCCCACAGCACCAGGAACGCCATCAGCGTCGCCCCGGCGAGCAGCAGGCAGGCCTTGATGATCTGCACCCAGGTCGTCGCCAGCATACCGCCGAACGTCACGTACAGGATCATCAGCACGCCGACGATCACCTCGGCGTACGCGTAGTCGATGCCGAACAGCAGTTTGATCAGCTGTCCCGCGCCGACCATCTGCGCGATCAGGTAGAACGCCACGACCACAAGCGTGCCGGTGGCGGAGAGCGCGCGCAGCGGCGTCTGCGACAGCCGGTAGCTGACCACGTCGGCGAAGGTGAAGCGGCCGAGGTTGCGCAGCCGCTCCGCCATCAGCGCCATGATGATCGGCCAGCCGACCAGGAAGCCGATCGAGTAGATCAGCCCGTCGTAGCCGCTGCTGTAGACCAATGCCGAAATACCGAGGAACGACGCTGCCGACATGTAGTCGCCGGCGATCGCGAGCCCATTCTGCAAGCCGGTGATCTGCCCGCCCGCGGTGTAGAACGCCGCCGCCGAGCGGGTGCGCTTGGCGGCCCAGTAGGTGATGCCGAGCGTGAACAGCACGAACACGACGAACATCGCGATCGCGGTCGTGTTGGTCGCCTGCTTCTGCGTCTGGCCGATCGCCTCGTCGGCAAACGCGGGCAGCGCGAGCAGCGTCGCGGCCAGTGCCGCGAGCGGTGCGAAGAATCTCATCGCAGGCTCTCCCGGATGCGGGCCGTGAGCCGATCGTATTCGCCGTTGGCGCGCAGCACGTAGATGCCGGTGAGCACGATCGCGCTGGCGATCACCCCGAGCCCGAGCGGGAAGGCGAGCGTGACGCCGCTGCCGATGTCGATCCCCATCACCGGCTTGGCGAACGCCACCAGCGCGACGAAGCCGTAGTAGATCACCAGCATGACGATCGTCAGAAGCCAGCTGAACCGGCCTCGCTTCGCTTCGAGCTCCACGAAAGCCGGAGTATTCCTGATCCGGCTGGCTAGGTCGGCCTGCATGCCGCGTCTCCCTGCAAAAAGCGTCCCGGGTGGTCGGCGCGCGTGGCCTGCTCGCTCGCGAAGCGCGAGGCGCCCTATCCGCACGACGGCTCGCGGTGGCAATATCCGGTTCGGCGCGGCAAGAAATTGACTAGCGCAATCGGGAGGGGCGGCCGATGGCCAATTCAGGATATTCCGCCGAATACGCGCGCTGGGCGGCCGATCCGGAAGCGTGGTGGGCGGACAAGGCGGCGGCGCTGACGTGGGACAAGCCGTTCGACCGCGCGTTCGACCGCTCGCTCGGCGCATTCGGCCAGTGGTTCGCGGGCGGGCGCCTGAACACCTGCTTCAACGCGCTCGACCGCCACGTCGCGGCCGGGCGCGGCGAGCAGACGGCGCTGATCTGGGACAGCGCGATGGCGGGCCGCATCGAGCGCTTTTCCTATCGCGAGCTCCACGACCGCACGGCGCGGGTGGCGGGGGCATTGGCACGGCTCGGCGTCGGCGCCGGCGACCGGGTGGTGATCTACATGCCGATGGTGCCGGAAGCCGCCATCGCCATGCTCGCCTGCGCCCGGCTCGGCGCGATCCACTCCGTCGTGTTCGGCGGTTTCGCCGCCGCCGAACTCGCCAAGCGCATCGAGGACGCGCAGCCGCGGGTGATCGTCTCGGCCTCGTGCGGGCTGGAGCCGGGGCGGGTGGTCGCGTACAAGCCGATGCTCGATGCCGCGATCGGGTTCTCCGCGCACCAGCCGGAGGCCTGCCTGATTCTTCAACGCCCGCAGGCGACGGCGACACTCAAACCCGGCCGTGATCACGACTTTGCCGAGGCCGAAGCGGCGGCTACACCGCACGACGCGGTGCCGGTTGCGGCGACCGACCCGCTGTATATCCTTTACACGTCAGGCACGACCGGCAAGCCGAAGGGTGTGGTGCGCGATGTCGGCGGCCACGCGGTCGCGCTGCACAACTCGATGCGGATGATCTACGGCATCGGCCCGGGCGACGTGTTCTGGACCGCGTCCGACGTCGGCTGGGTGGTCGGCCACAGCTATATCGTCTACGCACCGCTGCTGGTGGGCGCGACCAGCGTGATGTACGAAGGCAAGCCGGTCGGCACGCCCGATGCCGGTGCGTTCTGGCGGGTCTGCGCCGAGCATCGGGTAAAGGCGTTCTTCACCGCGCCGACCGCGATCCGCGCGATCAAGCAGCAGGACCCGGACGGCAAGCTGCTCGCGAAATACGATCTCGGTGCGCTGCAGACCCTGTTCCTGGCCGGCGAGCGCTGCGACCCGCCGACGGCGGTGTGGGCGGCCGAGAAACTGGGAAAGCCGGTGGTGGACCACTGGTGGCAGACCGAAACCGGCTGGGCGATCACCGCCGGGTTTGCCGGGTTCGGCCTGTTCCCGCCGAAACCCGGCTCGGGCGGCCGCCCCTGCCCCGGTTACGATTTGCAGGCGCTCGACGACGCCGGACAGATCCTGCCGCGCGGTGCGTCGGGAAATCTTGCCATCCGCCTGCCGCTGCCGCCCGGCTGCGCGCCGACGCTATGGCGCAACGCCGAGGGTTATCGAAGCTCCTATCTCGCCGATTTCCCGGGCTGGTACCGCACCGGCGACGCCGGCATCATCGACGCCGACGGCGACGTTTCGGTGATGGGCCGCACCGACGACATCATGAACGTCGCCGGCCACCGCCTGTCCACCGGCGCGCTGGAGGAAGTGCTGGCGTCCCACCCGGACGTCGCCGAGTGCGCGGTGATCGGCGCCAGGGACGAGCTGAAGGGGCAGACGCCGATCGGGCTGGTGGTGCTGAAATCGGGCGTCGCCCGCGCCGAGGCGGAGATTTCCCGCGAGCTGGTGGCGCTGGTGCGCGAACGGATCGGGCCGGTGGCGGCGTTCAAGACAGCGCTGGTGGTGCCGCGGCTGCCGAAGACGCGCTCGGGCAAGATCCTGCGCGCCAGCCTGCGCCGGTTGGCCGACGGCGAGCCGCCGAACCCGCCGCCGACGATCGACGATCCGGCGGCGATCGACGAGGTCGCAGCGGTGCTGGGGCGGACCGGATAGCGGTTAGGACCCGAGGCAGAACAACCGATCCATTTTCCGTCATTGCCGGGCTTGACCCGGCAATCCAGCGCGCTGGAGCGGCGTGGATCCCCGGGTCAAGCCCGGGGATGACGGTGGAGGGGAATGGAGCTGTTGTTTTGCGTCGAACCCTTAGCGCAGCCGCCTCAGCTTCCTCGGGCCATGCACCACGCGCTCCACTCGTACCGCCTCCGCGTCCGGCAAGTCCCGGAACAGAACGAGATGCGACTTCGCTTCACACCGCCGCCGGCCCGGAATACCGAGCACACAACCTCCCGAACGCCTCTCCAGCATCCAAGCCCGGGCCGCTGTCGATGCCCTCCTGCACCAGTCGGCGGAGCTCATCGTCCGGGAGAGCGGCGACGTCATGCTGACGCCGCCCCTCGACCAATGCGTCGCGGACGATGTCGCTGACACTGCCGAATTCGCCGCGTTCTGCCACCAGCCGCAATTCCGTGACCAACGCCGGTGGCAGCCAAACACTCAATTCTTCCACATCATCCATGCGACATATTCCCGTGCATAGCGCCCGAAGGCGCCATTGGCATCGTCCGGTCGATTACGACCCCGGCGTCGGCGCTTCGTCCGGGATCAGGCCCTCCTTGCGCATTTCCGCCCACACGGCCACCGGGATCTTCTGGGCCATCGCCGCCACGTTCTGGGTCAGCTCCTCGCGCGTCCGCGGGCCGGGGATCGCCGCCGCCACCACCGGATGCGCCACCACGAACTGCAACGCCGCCGCCTTCAGGTCGACGCCGTGCCGCTTGCAGATCGCCGCGAGCTTGTCGCGCCGTTCCACCCAATGCGGCGGCGCCTTCTCGTAGTTGAACGTCGTACCGCCGGCGAGCAGGCCGGAGTTGTACGGCCCGCCGATCACCACCCGCGCGCCGCGCGGCGCGCATTTCGGCAGCAATTCTTTCAATGCGGTGTGATCCAGCAGCGTATAGCGCCCGGCGACCAGGAAAATATCGGGGTCGGCGCGGTCGAGCGCGAGGATGCACGGCTCGACCACGTTGACGCCCAGCCCCCACGCCTTGATCACGCCTTCCTCGCGCAGCTTGGTCAGCGCGCGCGCGGCACCCGCCATCGCCACGTCGAACTGCTCGCGCCACGCGGCCCCGAGCCAGTCCTCGCCGCAATCGTGGATGTAGACGATGTCGACACTCGGCAGCCCGAGCCGCTGCAGGCTGTCCTCCAGCGAACGCATCGTGCCGTCGTAGGTGTAGTCGAGCCGCCGTTTGAACGAGAGGCCGTTGTAGAAGCCCTGGTCGAACTCCGGCACGTCGGCCGCCGGCTCCAGCACGCGGCCGATCTTGGTGGAGATCGTGTAGTCGCCGCGCTTGTGGTGGCGCAGCACCGCGCCCATCCGATGCTCCGACAGCCCTGCGCCATAGTGCGGCGCGGTGTCGAAGTGGCGGATGCCGGCCTCCCAGGCGGCGCGGACGGCGCCGATCGCCACGTCGTCGTCGATCGCGGTCGGCATGTTGCCGAGCGGCGCGCCGCCCATGCCGAGCGGACCATGCGGGGAATAACGCGGGGTGCTCATCGGTGCGCTCCTTCGTGCTGCTCGGGCGGCGGGACCACCCCTTTGGTCAGGATGATGTTGCCGAAGAACCGGCGTTCCCCGGTGCGGACGATCGCGTAGGTCTCGGCTGCCGCCGCGTAGAACGCGAACCGCTCCAGCCCCTCGGCCGGCTTCTGGCCGCCGGCCACCAGCACCTCGTTCATTTCCGCCACCACCGGCGGCACCGCGGTCGGGTCGCCGACCACCTGCATCACCTGCGCCGGGTTCGGAATGAACGTGTCGAGCGGCAGCAGCGACAGCACCGCACGCAGCGCGTGCACGACGTTCACGCCGGCGAGGTCGAGCGTGCGGCGGCCGCGCGTCGCCGGGTAGTTGTTGTCGACCAGCACGATGCTGTCGCCGTGGCCCATCGCGGCCAAGGCGTGCAGCAGGTCGGGCGTCAGCAAGGCATTGATGCCGATCAGCATGGGGTTCCCTCCGGAGTTGCCGCAGACTAGCCCGGCGCCCTTCGGCCGGCCACCCGGCAGGCGTGCCTAGCGCGCAAACGCCCGCCGGATGCCCGGAGCCGCGCCGGCCAGCGCCGCGGCAGCAAAGCCCAGGAACACGACGCCGGAGCCGCGCACGATCCAGACCTCGTGCCGCCGGTAGACGCGCCGCACCCGCGCCGCACCGGCGATCCAGATCAGCACCACGTCGCCGGACAGGAAGCCAACGCAGGCCGCGCAAAGCAGCGGCGGCAGCGCGGTCCAGTCGAGCTCGGCCGCATGCCCGGCCAGCAGCGCCGTGAACGTCGCGACCGCGACCGGATAGCCTTTCGGGTTGGTCAGCCCGAACGCCATGCCGCGCAGCAGCGGCCGCGGCACGATCGCGACGGGCGCACCCGCCGGCCGCCGACGCGCGCCCACCGCCCTCGCGCCGAGCCACGCCAGGTAGACGCCGCAGACAAGCCCGAGCACGTCGAACACCAGCGGCCCGACCGCGTGCGCGCCGACGATCGCCAGCAGCGCGAGCGAGGACCACAGCACGTCGCCGGCGAAATGCCCGAGGATGAACCCCGCCCCTGCCCGCCTGCCCTGCGCGGCGCCGATGCCGAGCAACGCGACGAAGCCGGGGCCGGGCGTGAGCGTGTACGCCGCGCCAGCGGCGAACGACGCCAACAGGAGGGTGGGATGCATCGGTCCAGCATGCCATTCCGCGACAAGGTCGGGAAGCGTCGGGCGGTCAGTTCCGCTGCCGCCTCCTTCCCAGCACCGCGAATGGCGACTCCGGCGCACCCTGCGCCTCGGCCGGCAGCTCCGCGCCCGGCTTGTGCGGATAGGGATCGAGCGCCAGCGCCAATTGCTCGGCCGCCGCTTCGCCGAGATCGATGGCGCCGCCGTCGTAGGGGATCTCGTCGTCGGATTCCGGGTCGTCGTCGTCCTCGGTGCCGGCGGGGACGAAGACGAGGCGGAAGGCTTCGGCGACGTCGGCCTCGAATTCATCCAGCGTCACCACGCATTCGCGCACCACGCGGGCGCGCAGCTCGGCCTCGGCGGCGATCCGGCCAACGTCGCCGCGGCGCAGGCGGAAGCGGCAGGACAGCGCCAGCACCGCCGGGATCGCGAGACGCCGGGCCAGCGCCGCGCACTCGTCCGGGGTTGCCGTAACCTCCACCTCGAACGGCTTGGCGCCGAGCCTGTCCACCGCAATCGGGCGCGAAAACTCGGGGCCGGCGGTCATGCCAACGCCTCCGCTTGGTTCAGGAAAGAAACCTGGCCGGCGGCGAGCCCGGCAAGCCCTTGCGTCGCCAGATGCGCATCCTGCGCTCGCACCATGCGGGCCAGCGTCGCCGCCTGCCCGGGCGGGGCGGCGCCCCGCCAGACGTTGCGCGCCAGCGCCGCCTCCAACTCCGTGGCATCGGGATTTTCGAGCGCCGCCTGGTAGGCGGCGGCGCGGCCGTGGAACGCTTCCCACATCTGCTTGACCTTCTTGCCCACCGACATGTCGCCGACGCCCATCTCCCGCAGATTCATGTCCATGTCGCTGAACATCGCATCGAACACCGCCTGCGCCAGCGCCGCCCCCGGTGCCGGCAGCGCCCGCAGCCGGCGGATCAGCAGGAACGCGTGCAGCCCGACCAGGTCGAACCGGCCGTCCAGCGTGTCCGGCACGCCGAGCTCGGCATAGAACGCCGGCGACCGCGCTGCCGCGACCACGGCGCAATACAGCTCGTAGCCGGTCCGCTCGTGCCGGTCGCCGCGCAGGAATCGCAACACCGATCTGGTCCCCCAGCGGCGGCCGGGCGCGTCTCGGTTGACACGCGCGCGCCGCCATGAGAGCGGACACGTAGCGTCGCCGCCGGCGCGGTCAATCGCCGCCGGCGCGGGGCAGGTGTTTCCCCGCCTGCCGCGACCCTCGGCGCCGCCGCAACAAGGATTTATTGATGCGCTTCACACGCCAACTCCGCGCCCCGTTCAGGCCGATGCGTCACCTGCTCCTGGCCGCGATCGTGCTGGGCACCTTGGCCGGCTGCGGCACGCACGACTTCTTCAGCTTCCCGGACCAGGTGCGCGGCAACAAGGTCGACCCGGACCTGCTGACGCAGCTCGTCGTCGGCACCTCGACCCGCCAGGACGTCAGCGCGCTGCTCGGCTCGCCGACGATCAAGGCGGCGTTCGACGACAATTCTTGGATCTACATCTCGGAAGTGACCCACCCGGTGATCGGCGGCACCCAGGGGGTGCAGGACCAGCACGCCTATGTCATGACGTTCGACGACAAGGGCGTGCTGCGCGGGATCGAGAAGCGCACGATGCAGGACTCGCAGCCGGTGAACGTGGTGTCGCGCACCACGCCCTCGCCGGGGACGGAGGCGTCGTTCATGCAGCAATTGCTCGGCAATGTCGGCCGGTTCGGCACCGCGCCGTCGCTCGGCCAGTCGACCCAGGGACTGCCCGGCACCTCGACAAATCCGGGCAACTTCTGAGGCTTACGGGAAATGGCTCCAGCCGCCGCGCGGCAGCGCGAGCGGCGCGCCGTCGGGGCCGAGCACGCGCACGGCGGCTGGCCCTTCGAGGAAGCGGCCGATCCGCGTGACCGCGACGCCGAGCGAAGCGGCGTGTGCGATCAGCGCCGACTCGGTTGCCGGCGGCACCGCGAGCGCCAGCTCGTAATCGTCCCCCCCGGTCAGGCAGAGCGGCAGGAATTGCTCGCCGACTGAGCGGGTTGCGGGCGAGCGCGGCAGTTGCATGGAAAGGATCTCGGCGCCGCAGCCGGACGCCCGGCACAGATGCGAAACGTCCTGCACGAGGCCGTCGGAGACGTCCATGCCGGCCGACACGAGATCGTGGCGCGCGACGCCAAGGCGCGGCGTCGGGAGGCGGTAACGGGCGGCGAGGAAGCCGGTCGGGTCGGCGAGCTTGCCCTGCGCCGCGAGCAGGCCGAGCGCGCCGTCGCCGATCGTGCCGGTGACCCACAGCCCGTCGCCGGGGCGCGCGCCGGAGCGGCGAACCGCCTGGCCCGGCGCAACGGTGCCGAGCGCGGTCAGCGACAGCGTGACCGGGCCGGGCGTGGAGGTCATGTCGCCGCCGAGCAGAGAAATGCCGAACTCGGACTGGTCTTTCGCGAGGCCGGCGGCAAAGTCAAAAAACCAGGCGTCCGGCGTGTCGCGCGGCACCGAGACGGTCAGCAGGTAGCCGAGCGGCGCCGCGCCCATCGCGGCGAGATCCGACAGGTTGGTGCGCAGCAGCTTTTGCGCCATCAGTCCCGGCGGGTCATTGGGCAGGAAATGCACGCCGCCGACCATCGCGTCGGCGGTCAGCACCAGTTCCCGGCCCGGCGGCGGCGCCAGCACCGCGGCGTCGTCGGTGAGGTCGAGCGAGCCCGGGCCGGCAAGCGGGCGGAAATGCTGCGCGATGCGCGCAAATTCGGTCGGCAGGTCGCTCACGGTGCCGCGGCGAACTCGGCCGGGCGCAGCAGGCGGGCGAGACGATCCAGCACGCCGTTGGCCATGCGCGGCTCGTCGCCCACGAAGAAGCCGTGCGCGACGTCGAGGTATTCGTTGATCACGACGCGGCCGGGCGGCCCGTCGGCCATCAGCAGCTCAGCGACGCCCGCGCGCATCACCGCGCGCAGCACCGGGTCGAGCCGCAACAGCGGCCAGTCCTCCGGCAGCGACTCGGCGAGCATCGGGTCGATGTCGTCCTGGCGCTGCGCGGCCATGCGGACGATGTGCGCGAACAGCTTGGCGTCGGCGTCCGGCGAGCGGCCTTCCTCGAACCCGCCGGTGCCCGGCAGTTCGCCGAGTCGGTGGCGGATGAACTCGTCGATCACCGCTTCCGGGCTGGTTTGCGACTGCTCGCTCTGGAACAGCGCCTGCACTGCGGCGACGCGGGCGGCGGTGCGCGGACGGCCGCGTTCGGCTTTGGGCGTGCGCATCAGACCGCGCCGAGCCAGCGCGCCGCGCGGATTTGCACCAACGCCGCCGCCGCCGCTTCGGCACCCTTGTTTGGACCATCGGTTGTCGCCCGGTCCAGCGCCTGCCGCACCGTGTGGACGGTCAGCAGTCCGTTGCCGAGGCAGAGGCCGAATTGCAGCACGACATGGGTGATGCCGGCCATCGCCTCGCGGCAGACGTATTCGTAGTGGTCGGTGTCGCCCTTGACGACGCAGCCGAGGGTGACGAAGCCGTCGTATTTGCGCATGCCCCGCACCGCGAGCCGGACGGCGCCGGCGAGTTCGAGCGCGCCGGCGACGTCGAGCACGTCGAACGTGGCGCCGGCCTCGCGGCAGATGCGGGCGGCGCCGTCGCGCAGGCCGTCGACGATGTCGGCGTAGTAGGGCGCGCGCACGATCAGCAGATGCGGCGGCGGGCCTTCGAGGTGGGGCGCCGTGGGGCGGGCGGCGTCGATCGTGCTCATGCGATGGTCTTCTCAGTAGTTCGGTCGGTTCGGAAGCAGTTGGGATGACAGATCGGGCGTCGGTGAAGCTGGATCCCGGCTTTCGCCGGGATGACGTGGTGGGTCAGGCGCTCAGGCCCGGCGCCGGCTCGCCATTCATCGCCTGATCGAACGTCCAGGGGCACTCCGCCGGGAACGTCTCCTCCGGCAGGTCGGTTTCCCGCTGGGCGGCAAACCATGCCTTCACGTATGCCTTCTCGAGAATTTCGCCGAGTTGGCTGCGCAAACTTGGATTTTCCGCCAGGACCGATGTCACCTCCAGGCGCTGCTCGCGGATTGTCAGCAACCAACTCCGACCGCGGCGGTCGGGCTGGAACTCCCATTTGAGCAGATGCGTCAGCAGAACGGAGAGCCGACTCGTCAGTTCGTTCCGTTCGCTGCGCCCCATGCTCTCGATTTCCTCGGCGATGTTCTCGATGTCAGCGTCGGACAGCTTGCGGGCGCGCAACAGCGCCGCCTGTTCGTTGGCCCAGGCGTAGAAATCTTGGTCATACAGGGTGTTGGACATCGATCCGTTCCTCACTGTCGATCGGGCAGCGTCACGCGCGCTGGTCCGGAGGCCGGTTCGCCGTGTGTCGCCTGGTCGAGTTCCGTCGTCATGGCCTCATCGAAGGTCCACGGGCATTCGGCAGGAAACGCCTCTTCCGGCAGCTTGGTCTGGCGCTGGGCGACCAGCAGGGCGTCGCCGTACGCATCGGCCATGATCTCGGCGAACTGCGGTCGAAGGCTCGGGCTCTGCTTGATGTGTCGGGCGACCTGGCGACGCTGCTCGCGGATCGAGAGCAGCCAGCTACGGCTGCGACGCTCCGGTTGCACCGTCCACTTCAGCAGATGTGTCAGCAGCACCGCGAGCCGGCTGGTCAGCTCGTTGCGTGCCGCGCGGCCCATGCTTTCGATTTCCTCGGCGATGTTCTCGATGTCGAGGTCGGACAGCTTGCGGGCACGCAGCAGCGCGGCCTGTTCGTTGGTCCAGGCATAGAAATCCTGGTCATACAAGGCGTTGGACATCGGTCCTTTCCTCGTCGCGGATGTCGTGTGGAACAGCCCTGCCTCAATCTACCCGATCCACCCCAAGGGGTGGCGCGGGCGAAGACGGCCGGTTGCTCTACGCCCCCGCCCGGTGCGTGTCGATGCGGCGCAGGCCGGGCCGTACCCCTTCCAGCCGGATCGCCGCTTGCATCCGTGCTATAATGGGCACGGACGGGAGCGAACACGGGACGCCGGAACGCGATGCGCGCGGGTGCGGACGACGGAATGACTGATCTGGCGGCACGGCTGGCCGCCTACGACTTCGATGTCCCGGACGACCCGGTGACGTTCACCGCCCGCCTGCGCAGCGAATACGGCTGGTCCGCCCGCCACGCCCGCCGCGTCGTCACCGAATACCGCCGCTTCGTGCTCCTGGCGGTCAGCGGGCCGCAGATGTCCACGCCGTCGCCCGCGGTCGATCTGGTCTGGCACCTGCACCTGCTCGACACGCGCCGCTACTGGGACGATTTCTGCGCCAACACGCTCGGCAGGAAGCTGCACCACACCCCGAGCCGGGGCGGCGCCGCCGAAGCGGAACGCTACGCCGCGACATACCGTGCCACGCTCGACCGCTACGCCGCCGAATTCGGCGAAGCGCCGCCGCGCGACATCTGGCCGGACGACCGACGCGCCGGGCCACGCCGCTCCGGCCTGCATCGCGTGCTCGCGCGCCTCGGCGGGGCGGCGGCGCTCGCCGGGATCGCCGGGTGCGCGACGCTGTACAACTCCTCGCAGCCCGGCGCGATCCAGGGACCCGATTTCCTGCGCATTTATCTGCTGGTCTGGGTGGTCACGCTGCCGCTGCTGGCGCTGCTGCTGGGTCTCGGAGCGGAAGATACGGCGGCGCCCGCCAGCGCCGACAGGCTGGACCCGGAGGCGGCCGCCTACCTGGCGGGCGGCGCCGCGAGAGCCAGACAGACGGCCGAACTCCGCCTGCTCCGGGACGGCCTGATGGGACTGGACCCCAAGCATCGCAGGCTGTTGAGCGACGGCCAGCTTCCGCCGGATGCGACCCCGTTGCAGACGGCGCTGCACGCCGCGGCCGGCAGCAGGACGTACTCCGGCCCGCTCGCAATCGGCACCGCGCTGGGCAAGCTTCGCGAGGGGCTGGTCGCGCAGGGGCTGCTGCCCGGTGCGGCCGAGCGGCGGCGCCAGACGCGGCTGCTGGCGCTGATCGCCGCCCCGGTGTTCGCGCTCGGGGTCGTGCGGCTCTGCTTCGGCCTGGCGCACGGGCGGCCGGTCGTGCTGCTGGTGGTCGAGCTGCTCGCCGCGGCGTTCGCATGCTGGCTGCTGCTGCGCTGGCGCCTCTCGGCCACCTCGGCGGGCCGCCGCCTGCTGCAGCAGGCACGCGCCGCCACCAGGCAATCCCGGTGCAGTGCCGCGGACCCGGGGCTGCTCACGGCGATGGCGCTGTTCGGCCCGACGGTGCTGCTGGCGACGGAGTTTGGCGGCTACCGCGAATATCTGCGGCGCACTGTATCTGGCGGCGACGGCGGAGGCGGCAGTTGCGGCGGCGGGGGCGGCTGGCAGCGGCGGTGGTTGCGGCGGCTGAAGCGCGCCGATCGCCGCTACTCCGGCGCGGTTTCGATCCGCCGCTGCTCGACGATGGTCAGGCCGTAACCCTCCAGCCCGACGATGGTCCGCTGGGTGTTGGAGAGCAGCACCATGTCGCGCACGCCGAGGTCGAGCAGGATCTGCGCGCCGATGCCGTAGTCGCGCAACTCCGTGCCCTCGCGCTTGGCGCCGCCGAGCCGGCGGACGCGCTCGGACAGCTTCGGTCGGCCGCATTTCGCGCATCAGGACAACAACGCCCCTGCCCTCCTCGGCGATCATCTGCATCGCCGCTGCGCAGCGTCGAGGAAGCCGCGGCGCCCAGGAAATCGTCGAGCAGGTCGACGCCGTGCATGCGCACCAGCACCGGCGCCGGGCTTGGCAAAGTCGCCCTTCACCAGCGCCAGGTGCTCGGCGTATTCGACGGTGTTGGCATAGACGATCAGCCGCCAGTCGCCGCCGATGTCGTGGTGCAGCACCGACTCCTCGACGCGCTTCGACCAGTCGCTCGGTGCGGCGGCGGTAGGCGATCAGGTCGGCGATCGTGCCGAGCTTGAGGTTGTGGTGCTGCGCGAACGCGATCAGGTCCGGCAGCCGCGCCATGGTGCCGTCGTCGTTCATGATCTCGCAGATCACGCCGGCACGGGTTCAGGCCGGCCAGGCGCGCGATGTCGACCGCGGCCTCGGTGTGGCCGGCGCGCACCAGCGCGCCGCCCTCGCGCGCCACCAGCGGGAAGACGTGGCCCGGCGTGACGATGTCGTCGCGCCCGCTGTCCGGGTTGATCGCCACCGCGATGGTGTGCGCGCGGTCAGGCGCGGAGATGCCGGTGGTGACGCCCTCTTGCGCCTCGATCGAGACGGTGAAGGCGGTCTGGTGCCGCGTGCCGTTGGCCTGCGTCATCAGCGGCAGGCCGAGCTGCTCGACGCGCTGGCGGGTCATCGCCAGGCAGATCAGGCCGCGCGCGTGGCGGGCCATGAAGTTGATCGCGTCGGGCGTCGCGAACTGCGCCGGGATCACCAGGTCGCCCTCGTTCTCGCGGTCCTCGTCGTCGACCAGGATGAACATGCGGCCGTTGCGCGCTTCCTCGATGAGTTCGTCGATCGAGGAGAGGTAGTCGTGACAGGCTGGCGTGGAGCAGGTCGGCGGTGCTCATCGGTACTCCTGCCAGGCGGGCGACGTAGCGCGCCAGCATGTCGATCTCGATATTGACCGGCTCGCCCCGGGCGCAGCGTGCCGAACCCGGTGACGGCGGCGGTGTGCGGGATGATGTTCACGCCGAAGTGTCGCCCGTCCACCTCGTTCACGGTCAACGACACGCCGTCGACCGCGACGCTGCCCTTCGGCGCGATGAAGCGGGCGAGGTCGTCGGGCACCGGAACACCCAGCGCGTGGAGGCGTTTTCCGGCGTCGCGGAGACCGCGTCGGCCCACGCCGTCGACATGGCCGAGACATCAGGTGGCCGCCCAGTTCGTCGCCGACGCGCAGCGAGCGTTCCAGGTTGACGCGCGTGCCGTGCGTCCAGGTGCCGAGCGTGGTTTTCGAGCAGCGTTTCGGCCGAGGCGTCGGCGGCGAACCAGTCGGCGCCGAGCTCGACGGCGGTGAGGCAGCAGCCGGAGCAGGCGATCGAGGCGCCGAGGGCGATCTTGCCGGTGTCCGCCCAGGCGGCGTCGGCGACCGGGGTGGCGATGACGAGCCGCATGTCGTCGCCGGCGCCGATCGGGTCGATCGCGCGACCGTGCCGAGGGCGGTGATGATGCCGGTGAACATGGTCGCTGCCTTGTGATACCGTCGCGTTTCAAGCATGTCGTCTCCGATCGACGGTTAGCGCAGTCGCGCTCGAAGCGCGGCATCGGCCAAGCGTCTCGACGCCGAACGCCTGCACCGCCGGCCAGCCGTCGCCGCCCATGACGGCGGGCGCGTGGAACCAGGCGATGCGGTCCACCAGGTCGGCGCGCAGCAGCGCCGCGGCGACTGCGCGCCGCCTTCGACCAGCACCCGGGTCAGGCCGCGCTCGGCCAGCGCCGGCAGCGCCGCCGGCAGATCGACGCCGGCATCTGCGACGCCGGCGACCTCGATCAGCCGTCACGCCGCAGGTCCGCGCAACGCCGTGCGCCGGCCGGATCGGCGCCGTGGCGCGGCGATGAACCAGGTCGGGGCGTCGCCGCGCCGTGGCAACGAGCCGCGCGGTCAGCGGCGTGCGCAGATGGCTGTCGGCGACGACGCGCACGATCGGCGTCGGCCGGAAGCCGGGGATGCGGCAGGTCAGGTCCGGATTGTCGGCCAGCACGGTGCCGACGCCGACCATGCACCGCGTCGTGCCGGCCGCGCAGCGCGTGCGCCAGCGCGGCGCGCCGGCGCGCCGGTGATCCACTGGCTCTCGCCGGCATGGCGTGGCGATGCGGCCGTCGAGCGTGGAGGCCAGTTTCAGCGTCACCAGCGGCCGGCCGTGCGCGGACGCGCATGGCAGAAGCCGGCGTTGATCTCCTCGGCCTCGGCTCGCGCAGCAGCCCGTCTTCGACCTCGATGCCGGCGGCGCGCAGCCGGCGATGCCCTGCGCCGTTGACCCGCGGGTCGCGGATCGCGCGTGCGCGACGACCACGCGGGCGATGCCGGCGGCGATCAGCGCGTCGGTGCAGGGCGGCGTCGGCCGTGGTGGCAGCACGGCTCCAGCGTGACGTAGGCGGTGGCGCCGCGCGCCGCTTCGCCCGCCATCGCCAGCGCCAGCGGTCTCGGCATGCGGCCGGCCGCCGGGCGCGGTGACGGCCGCGGCCGACCACGCGGCCGTCACGGACGATGACGCAGCCGACGGAGGGGTTGGGCCAGCGTTGCCAAGGCCGCGGCGCGCCAGCGCCGAGCGGCCGCGCGCATGTGATCGACGACGCATCGGTGCCCATCGCGCCGGCCGATCGTGGCGCTATCGCCGCAGATCCGCCCGACGAAATCCTCGAAATCCTTCGCCTCGCGGAAATTGCGATAGACGCTGGCGAACCGCACATACGCGACCTTGTCCAGCTCCTTCAGCGTATCCATCACCAGTTCGCCGATCTGCTTGCTCGGGATGTCGCTTTCGCCCGACGCCTCCAGCTGCCGCACGATCGAGTTGACGATGCGCTCGATCCGCTCCTCCTGGATCGGCCGCTTGCGCAGCGCGATCCGGATCGAGCGCGCCAGCTTGTCGCGATCGAACGGCACCCGGCGGCCGTCGGTCTTCACCACGGTCAGCTCGCGCAACTGCACCCGCTCGATCGTGGTGAAGCGCTGGCCGCAGGTGCCGCAGAACCGGCGGCGGCGGATCGCGCCGTTGTCCTCGGTCGGCCGGCTGTCCTTCACCTGGGTGTCGTCGGAGCCGCAGAACGGGCAGCGCATGGTCGGCTCACCGTCCCGGATAGATCGGGAACCGCGCGCACAGCGCCTGCACCCGCGCGCCGACCGCCTGCCTCGGCCGCCGCGTTGGTGCCGTCGTTGGACCGGCCGAGACCTTCCAGCACCTCGTTGATCATCAGCCCGATCTCGCGGAACTCCGTCGGCGCCGAAGCCGCGCGTGGTGCGCGGCCGGCGAGCCCAGCCGGACGCCCGAGGTGATCGTCGGCTTCTCCGGATCGAACGGGATGGCGTTCTTGTTGGCGGTGATGTGCGCGCGCTCCAGGCTGGCCTCGGCCGCCTTGCCGGTGACGCGCTTGGGCCGCAGATCGACCAGCATCAGGTGGCAGTCGGTGCCGCCGGTGACGATGTCCAGCCCGCTGCTCCTTCAGCGTCTCCGCCAGCACCCGGGCGTTGTCGCGCACCGCCTTCTGGTAGACGCGGAATTCCGGCCGCAGCGCCTCGCCGAACGCCGCCGCCTTGCCGGCGATGACATGCATCAGCGGGCCGCCCTGCAGGCCGGGGAACACCGCGCTGTTGATCTTCTTGCCGAGTTCCGGGTCGTTCGACAGGATCATGCCGCCGCGCGGGCCGCGCAGCGTCTTGTGCGTCGTGGTGGTCACGACATGCGCGTGCGGCAGCGGGCTGGGGAACAGATCCGCCGCGACCAGGCCGGCGAAATGCGCCATGTCGACCATGAAATACGCGCCGACCTCGTCCGCCACGCGGCGGATGCGCGGCGAAATCGATGAACCGCGGATAGGCCGAGCCGCCGGCGATGATCAGCTTCGGCTTTTCCGTCCGGGCCAGGCGTTCCAGTTCGTCGTAGTCCAGCATGCCGTCGTCGCGCGCGCACGCCGTACTGCACGGCGTGGAACCACTTGCCGGACAGGTTCGGCGCGGCGCCATGCGTCAGGTGGCCGCCGGCCGCCGAGGCTCATGCCCAGGATGGTGTCGCCCGGCTTGCAGCAGCGCCAGGAACACCGCCTGGTTGGCCTGCGCGCCGGAATGCGGCTGCACGTTGGCGAAGGCGCAGTCGAACAGCTGCTTGGCGCGCGTCGATCGCCAGTTCCTCGGCCACGTCGACATAGACGCAGCCGCCGTAGTAGCGGCGGCCCGGGATAGCCCTCGGCGTATTTGTTGGTCAGCACCGAGCCTTGCGCCTCCAGCACCGCGGCGGAGACGATGTTCTCGCGACGCGATCAGCTCGATGCCGTCCTGCTGGCGATCGAGTTCGTGCCCGATCGCGGCGGCGAGTTCGGGATCGGTCTCGGCCAGCGGGGCGGAGAAGAAGCGGTCCAGGCTGGCGGCGGGCGATTGCTCGTTCATGGCGAACCCCTGTGCGCGGGCGTGATCGGCGACGCTGTATCACGGGTCCGCGCGGGGATGAAATTGGGCCCGAATGGAAGCAGGTCGCCCCCGGCAGCCGCCCTCAAAAGCCTGACCGAAACAGCCTCGGCAAGTCACGGCGACCATCGACGATGCGAACCACCTCGACGGTCCGCACCGGCCCTTCGTTGGTATCGGGGTCCGTTTGTACAGGACGAGATACCGGCCGACGATCAGGATGCGCATCTCCGGCCTGATCTCCGACCGCCGTGGTCCAGGCGCGGATGGTCGGCCAGCAATCTGGTCTTCGCTTCGATTCGCGTCGTAGAGCCGCTCTGCAGCTTGAGGACTGCCGTGAGCGGCAGTTTCGTAGATGTCCAGCAAATCCGTCCGCGCCAGCGCCCGCCAAAGCAGGCGCGCGGCAATCATCGCTTGCCTTGGCGGCCCTGAGCCAGCCGCTCCCGTGCCTCCTGTCGCAGCGTGTCGAAATCGAGCGGTCCCGCCTCGCCACCTGCCTTGCCGTCGTCCCAGAGCTGCCGCAGTCGAACAATCTCTTCGGGCAGCAGCGCCCGCTTGACTTGCCAGTCGCGGACCGCCTCGCGGATGATGTCGCTGGTCGTCGCATACTCGCCGGCGGCGACCGCTTGCTGCAGGGCGTCGACCTGATCGCCGGGCAGCGCCACATTCAGTTTTCGCGCGTCTCCCATGTCTCATCGCTCCCGATCGCAACCACACGCCGTGCGCTGCCGTCTTTCTACGCCGCCTACTCGCCGCGGTCGAACCCGGCGTTGGAGCGCAGCAGCTCGCGCGTGTGCGCGTGGGCCACCGCGCCGGATGGCCAGCGCGTCGGCGGTGGTCAGCTCCACCAGCGCGCCGTGCTGCATCACGCCGACCCGCTCGCACAGATGCGCAATCACCGCGAGGTCGTGGCTGACCATCAGCATGGTCAGCCCGTGCTCGCGGCGCAGCCGGGCCAGCAGGTTCAGGATTTCGGCCTGCACCGAGACGTCGAGCGCGCTGGTCGGCTCGTCGAGCAGCAGGATGCGGGGCGCGACGATCAGCGCGCGGGCGATCGCGACGCGCTGGCGCTGGCCGCCGGACAACTGGTGCGGGTAGCGGAACCGGTGCTCCGCGCCCCAGCCCGACCTCGGCAAGCGCCGCGGCGATGCGCTGTTCGCCGTCGCCGAGACCCTGGATCGCGCAGCGGCGAGGCCAGCGTCTGGTCGACCGTCTGGTTCGGGTGCAGCGAGCCGTACGGGTCCTGGAACACCATCTGCACCAATCGCCGCTGCGCGCCGTGTGCGGCGCGGTCGGCATCGCGTCGCCGTCGAGCGCCACCTGCCCCTCGGCGTGCGCGATCAGGCCGGCGATGGCGCGCAGCACGGTCGATTTGCCGCGTGCCGGATTCGCCCACCAGGCCGAACGCCTCGCCCGGCGCGACGTTGAAGGAAATATCGTGCGCGGCAGCGATGCCGTGCGCGCCGTGGCCGTAGCGCACGGTGACGCGGTCGAGCCGGATCATGGGCGAACGCCTCCGCCCCATCCATGTGCGCATACTCGGCCACAGGCAGCGAAAGCCCCCTCCCCTTGCGGGAGGGGGTTGGGGGAGGGGTCCGACGAGTGAAGTCTCCGGCCGCGCGACCCCCCACCCAACCCTCCCCCGCAAGGGGGAGGGCTTTGATCGCCGGCCTCACGGGCCCTCCGCCCAGGCCGGGTCGCGCTGCAACTGCGGCAGCGTCTCCCGGCGGCGGCCGAGTTCGGGCAGCGCCGCCAGCAGTCCGCGCGTGTAGGGGTGCCGCGCCTCGCGCAAGCGGCCCGCATCGCAGGTTTCGACGACGCGGCCGGCGTACATCACCAGCACGCGGTCGCAGAACGCGGAGACGAGGTGCAGATTGTGGCTGATCAGGATCAGCCCCATGCCGCGGCCGCGCACCAGTTCGTCCATGATCGCCAGCACCTGGGTCTGCACGGTAACGTCGAGCGCCGAGGTCGGCTCGTCGGCGATCAGCAGATCGGGTTCGGCGATCAGCATCATCGCGATCATCACGCGCTGGCCCATGCCGCCGGAGAGCTCGTGCGGGTAAAGTCGATAGACCCGCTCCGGGTCGCGGATGCGCACGGCCGTCCAGCATCTCCAGCGCGGCGCGCGCGGGCCGCGGCGGTGCCGGCGCGGAAATGCGCGCGGTGGGTCTCGGCGATCTGCTGGCCGACGCTCATCACCGGGTTCAGCGCGTATTTCGGGTCCTGCAGCACCATCGCCACGCGCCGGCCGCGCAGCCGGCGGAAGCCGCGCTGGTCGAGGTTGCGCAGGTCGGTGTCGCCGAGCCGCAGTTCGTCGGCGGTGACGCGGCCCGGCTCCGGCACGAGGCCCATGATGGCGCGGCCGGTCGTCGATTTGCCGGAGCCGGATTCGCCGACGATGCCGAGCCGCTCGCGGCCGAGCGAGAAGCTCACGTCGCGCACCGCGACGAAATCGCCCTGCTCGGACGGGAACGTCACCCGCAGGTTTTTCACCGTCAGCAGCTTCGCTGCGGTCATGCGCTGCGGGCGTCCGCGACGTCTCGCAGCCCGTCGCCGAGCAGGTTGAAGCCGACCGAGGTGACGAAGATCGCAATGCCCGGGATGGTCGCAACCCACCACTGGTCGAGCAGCACCTGCCGGCCGGAGGCGATCATCGCGCCCCATTCCGGCGCCGGCGGCTGCGCGCCGAGACCCAGGAACCCCAGGCCCGCGGCGGTGAGGATGATGCCGGCCATGTCGAGCGTCAGGCGGATCACGACCGAGGGAAGGCACAGCGGCACGATCTGGCGGAACAGGATGCTGCCGTGCGAGGCGCCCTGCAGCACCGCCGCCTGCACGAACTCGGCGCGGCGCCGGGTGAGCGTCTCGGCGCGGGCGAGCCGCGCATAGGGCGGCCACGTGGTCAGCGCGATCGCGATGACCGCGTTGTCGATGCCGGGGCCCAGCGCGGCGGCGAACGCCAGCGCCAGCACGAGGCGGGGAAACGCCAGGAAGATATCGGTCAGGCGCATCAGCACGGCGTCGATCGCGCCGCCGAAATAGCCGGCGGGCAGGCCGATGCCGAGGCCGACCGGCACGACGATCAGCGACACCAGCGCGACGATGGTCAGCGTGATGCGCGAGCCGAACACGGTGCGGGCAAAGATGTCGCGGCCCAGTTCGTCGGTGCCGAACCAGTGCGCGGCCGACGCCGGTTGCAGGCGCTCTGCGAGGTTTTGCAGTGTCGCCGCCTGTGGATCGGCGATCAGCGGCGCGAAGATCGCGATCAGCACCAGCGAAAGCACGATGGCGAGGCCGGCCATCGCGAGGCCGTTGCCCGAAAAGCTGCGCCAGGCGCGGAACCAGCGGCCGAACCGCGCCTGCCGCCGGCTCGCGGGCGCCGGATCGAGCAGCCAGGTGCGCAGCGTGGTCGCGCTCATCGCAACTCCCGCGCGCGCGGATCGACCAGCGGGTACAGCAGGTCGGAGACGAGATTGAGCAGGATGTAGACGACGCCCACCAACACCGTGCCGCCAAGCACCGCGTTGAGGTCGGCGTTGAACAGCGAGTTCTTCATGTAAAGGCCGAGCCCGGGCCAAGAAAACACGGTCTCGGTCAAGACGGCCCCTTCAAGCAGACTGCCGAACGTCAGCGCGATCACCGTGATCAACTGCACCCAGACGTTGCCGAGCGCATGCACCCACACCACGCGGGTGTGGCTCAGCCCCTTCGCCAATGCGGCGAGCACATACTCCTGCCGCAACTGGCCCAGCATGAAGCTGCGCGTCATGCGCGCTACGTAGGCGAGCGACAGATAGCCAAGGATCGAAGCCGGCAGGACGAGGTGGGAAAGCGCGTTGACGAACACGTCGTGGTCGCCGGCGAGCAGCGCATCGACGGTCAGCAGGCCGGTGACGGTCGGCACCACGTCCTCGTAGCCGACGTCGATGCGGCCGGGCCCCTCGACCCAGCCGAGCTTCGCGTAGAACAGCAGCAGGCCGACGAGGCCGAGCCAGAACACCGGCATCGAATAGCCGAACAGCGAGACCAGACGCACGAGATGGTCCTGCCATCGGCCGCGATGCGTCGCCGCGACCACGCCGAGCGGCACGCCGAGCACGACGCCGATCAGCAATGCCAGCAGCGCCAGTTCCAGGGTCGCGGGGAACACGTTCAGCATGTCCGTCAGCACCGGCTGCGAGGTGATCACCGAGGTGCCGAAGTCGCCATGCAGAACCTTGTCGAGATAGCGCCAGTATTGCACCGGCAACGGCAGATCGAGGCCGATCTCGGCGCGCACGTGCGCATAGGTTTCCTCCGACGCCTTCGGGCCGACGATCGCCAGCACCGGGTCGATCGGGATCACCCGGCCGATGCAGAACGTAACGACGGTGAGGCCGAGGAAAGTCAGCACCATCGAGCCGAGCGTGCGCAGGATGCGGCGCGCCACGCCGAGCCAGCCATGCCGTCCCCGCCATCCATCCGCGGGAGAGGATCGCGCCCGGGGGTCGGGGCCGAAGCCGGCCGAAACATGCTCGGCGGGCGGAATGGCGGCGCCTGCGGTCAATTCGGGCTTCTGTTCGATGCCGCTCACCCTGCCCTCTTGCGCGAGCGGTTGTCCTTCTCCCTCCCCCCTTGCGGGGGAGGGCCGGGGTGGGGGGTCGCGCGGTCACCAGACACAGGATGTCCGACCCCTCCCCCAACCCCCTCCCGCAAGGGGAGGGGGCGCAGTCTCCGCAGGAACCGAGTCAAGTAGCCGTAGGGTGGGTTGCAAGGGCAACCCACCACCAGCCGCGCCGAACCCTGAAGCGGTGGGTTGCAAGGGCAACCCACCCTACGAAGTCTTCGGCCGGAATGACGGTCGGAAGCGTCGCCCGGCCTTGTCATCGGCGACTTGATCCGACCTACTGCTTCTTCACCAGCCGATAGAACGTAATATCCTCGGTCAGGCCCGCCTTGAAGCCGGTGACGTTGCTGCGCGAGGCGACCGGCTGCGAGGTCTGGAACATGCAGGATGAACGGACCCTCGTCCGTCACCTTCTTCTGCAGGTCCTCGTACAGCTTCACGCGCTTGGCGGTATCCAGCTCGCGCGCCGCCTCCGCGGTCATCCTTGCTGATCTCCGGGATGTCCCAGGAATTGCGCCACGCCAGCGGCTTGGTCGCGGGCTTGTCGGAGTTGTCGGTGTTGCGCGCGAAGGCGTCGGCGTTGGTGTGCGGGTCGAAGTAGTCCGGCCCCCACGAGATCAGCAGCAACTGGTGCTTGCGCGAGCGATACACGCCCAGCACCGACTTCATCTCCTGCGGCGTGATGCTGACCTTTACGCCTGCCTGGCCGTAGGTCTGCTGCACCGACTGCGCGATCTCCGGGAACGGCGAGGTGTTCGGGGTGTCGAGCTTGAGGTCGAAGCCGTTCGGATAGCCGGCCTCGGCCAGCAGCGACTTCGCCTTGGCGATGTCGAGATGGTACGGGTTGTAGTCCAGCGCACCCAGGAAGCCTTGCGGCAGGAAGGTCTCGTGGACGAAGAAACGGCCCTTGAGGAAGCTGTTGACCATGCCGTCGTAGTCGACCGCGTATTTCAGTGCCTGCGCGCACCTTCGGGTTCTTCAGGTGCTCGTCGGCGACGTTCATCGACATGTACCAGGAATCGGATCGCCGCGGAAGGACTCGACCTTGATGTCCTTGTTGCCGTTCAGCGTCGCCAGCTGGTCGGGCGAGAGGTCGCGGGCGATGTCGGCGTCGCCCTTCTGCAACAGCAGCAGTTGCGCCGCGGTCTCCGGCACGTGGCGCACGATCACCCGCTTGTTGTCGGCGCGCCGAGGCGAGAACTTCGGGTTGGCCTCCATGATCACGCTCTCGTTCGGCTTCCACGATATCAGCTTGTAGGCGCCCGACGCGGCGGAGTGCGACTTCAGCCAGGCGTTGCCGAAATCGCCGTTGGCCTCGTGCTCGAGCGCGACCTTCTTCTCGACGACCGAGGCGACGATCGAGGTCATCAGGTTGAGCACGAGCGAGGGCGCGAGATCGGTCTTGATCGTGAACTTCAGCGTGTCCGGCGACGGCGCGGTCACCAGCGTCCTTGACGTTGTCCTTGGTCCAGCCGAGCTGGTCGAGCAGGAAGGCCGGCGTCTTGTCCATGATCACGACGCGCTGCAGCGAGAACGCGGCGTCGTCGGCGGTGAGCGGGCTGCCGTCCTGGAACACCTGGTTCGGGCGCAGCTTGAAGGTGAACTCCTTGCCGTCCGTCGCTGATCGTCCAGCTCTCGGCGACGCCGCCGACCAGCTTGGAGACGTCCTCGGCCTCGTAGCGCAGCAGCCGGTCGTAGACGTTGGTGGCGATCTCGACGCCGGACAGTTCGTAGTCCTCGCCCGGGTCGAGGGTGATGATGTCGTCGATCTGCTTGGCGATCACGACGGTGTCGGGCGGCGTCGCGGCGCGGGCGGCCGGCGCGGCGGCCAGCGGCAGTGCTGCGAGCGCGGTCAACAGAAGCCGGCGGTTCATGCGTGTTCTCCCAGTTCCCCGGGGGGATTAGGCCGCACTGCACGCAAGCCTGCAAGGCGTTCCGGTGGTTCAGCGACCGTCCGGGATCAAACTCCGTCTTCGCCACCTGATCGCGTCACCCCGGCGAAAGCCGGGGTCCAGAGCCTGCCCCTGGCGAAAGCAGGGGCCCACGCGAAAGCCGGTGCGGTTCGACTGGATTCCGGCTTTCGCCGGAATGACGGGTCGAGGCCAAGCTTGAAATCGTGGCGAAAGTTGCCGGACGGAGACTCAGCGATCGTCCTCGTACGGCAGATCGGAATGCAGCTTGGCGCGCTCGTGCCGCATCTGGCCGCAGCGGCGGCAGGTGACCTCGCGGTCCCAGCCGAACGCCCAGCGGCTCCACGGCGTGCTGCTCCAGCGATGCGAGAACGCGGCGCACACCGGCACCGCGTACCATCGGGTCGCGCCGTGGATCACGCGAACCATGTCCGGCACATAATCCTGCTCGCGGGCCACTGTCGCCGGATCGGCGAAGCCGCGCGCAGACTGCATCCGCGCTGTCGCGATGGAAGTTGCCATGCCCTGTCGTCCTCTGTCGCGCAAACGTGGTGCGTTGCTCAACCAGGAGCAATACCAAAATACACTTTATCGTAAAAAGCAATCGCCAGTTGTGCGATCGGCGCTTACCGGCACAGCGCGGGCGCGGCATCGCCGGTTCCCCGCTGCGGGATATTTTTTTACGACGCGCGCAGGAATGTGCGGATCGTGGCGATTGTGGGCGGGTCCATCAGCGCCGGCGCGTGCCCCGTGCCCGGCACCACCAGCGCCTGCGCTCCGCCGGCCTGCATGCGCGCGACCGTCGAGGCGTCCAGCATGTCGCTCGAACTCGCCGCGCAGCACCAGCCGCGGGATGCTCGCCCGGCTGTAGAACGCCGAGAAATCCTGGTCGGTGGTGTCGTGCTCCAGGATCGGCTTGCCGATCGCCGGGTCGTAGTGGAACGTGACGCGCCCGTCCGGCAGCCGCCGCGCCGAGGACCGGGCGAGCTGCGCCCATTGCGCGTCGCCGAGCCGGCCGAACCCGGCGTGGATCGCGCGCAGCCGCCGGTCGAGCGCCTTGAGGTCGGGGAACACCGACGGCTGGCGGAAGCTGTCGCGGATGCGCGCCTGCCCCGGCGCCGGGATCAGCGGGCCGACGTCGTTCAACACGAGCCGGGTCAGCGAGTGGCCGGGCGCCGCCGCCAGCACCATGCCGCACACCCCGCCGAGCCCGGTGCCGAGCCACGCCACCGGCCGGCCCACCACCGCCAGCAGGTGCGCCAGCGCCTGCACATAGCTCGCCGGATGGTACAGCGTCGGGTCGGGCAGCCAATCCAAGTCGCCACGCCCGGCAGATCGGGGAGAACGACCCGGAATTCGTCGGACAGCGCCTCGGCCAGCACGTCGAAGTCGCGGCCGTTGCGCGTCAGGTCGTGTACGCACAGCAGCGGCGGCGCGGCGGGGCTGCCGGTTTCGACGAAGGCGAGGCGGTGGAAGGCGCCGTGCAGCAGGTAACGCACCTCGCCGCGGCGCGGCCACATCAGACGACGCCTTGCTCCCGCAGCTTGGCGATCCGCGCGTCGTCCAAACCCAGGTGATCGCGCAGCACCGCATCGGTGTGCTCGCCCAACAGCGGCGGCGATACCCGATAGTCGACCGGCGTCGCCGACAGCCGTACCGGATTGGCGATGACCTTGGTTCGCCCGCCCGTGGCGGCGGGGTGCGGCATCTCCACCACCATGCCGCGCGCCAGCACCTGCGGGTCGGCGAACACCTCCGACAGCCGGTTGATCGGGCCGCCGCCGATCTTCTGCGCCTCCAGCTGCTCGACCCACCACGCGGTCGGGTGCGCGCGCAGCACCGGCGCGAGCGTGTCGGTCACCAGTTGGCGGTTCTGCACGCGCGCGGTGTTGGTGGCGAAGCGCGGGTCGTCCGGCAGGCCATCGAGCCCGAACGCCGCGCAGAATCTTTGAAATGTCGGATCGTTGCCGACCGCCAGCACGACATGCCCGTCCTCGGTCGGAAACACCTGGTACGGGGCAATGTTCGGGTGCTGGTTGCCGAGCCGCTCCGGGTTCTCGCCAGTGGCCAGAAAATTCATGCCCTGGTTGGCGAGCCACGCCACGTTCGCGTCCAGCATGCTTATGTCGACGTGCTGGCCCTCGCCGGTGCGCTCCTTGTGGCGCAGGGCCGCGAGGATGCCGATGCAGCCATACAGGCCGGCGAACAGGTCGGCGACCGGCACGCCGACCTTCTGCGGCATGCCGTCCGGCTCGCCGGTCAGGCTCATCACGCCGCCCATCGCCTGGATCAGGCTGTCGTAGCCGGGGCGCGCGGCATACGGCCCGGTCTGCCCGAAGCCGGTGATCGAGCAGTAGATCAGCCCCGGGTTCTTGCGGCGCAGCGACTCGTAGTCGAGCCCGTATTTGGCCAGCGCGCCGACCTTGAAGTTCTCCACCAGGATGTCGCAGTGCGCGAGCAGTTGCTTCGCCAGCGCCTGGCCCTCGGGCTTGGCGATGTCGAGCGTGACCGACTGCTTGTTGCGGTTGACGCCGACGAAGTAGGCGCTTTCCTGCGAGCCCGGCACGAACGGCGGCGCGAACCCGCGGGTATCGTCGCCGCTGCCCGGTTTTTCGATTTTTATGACTTCGGCGCCGAGGTCGCCGAGCATTTGCACGCAGGTCGGCCCGGCCAGCACGCGGGTGAGGTCGAACACGCGCAACCCGCTCAGCGGGCCGGAGGGAGGAGCGGACGGCTCGGACATTTCTGTGCGCTCGCGTATGGGACGGGTAGGGGCGGTTATAGGCGCGGAGGTGGAGTCCGGCCAAGCTTGCGAATCGAATTGACGGCCGACGCGCCAGCGCCGTCAACTGGTCGATTCATGTCAGCCGGGCGAGACTCCGCGGCGAACTCTGGAAAGTCCCGCAATGAACCTGCTCAGCCGCTTGCGGCTCCGCACCAAGCTGGCGCTGCTGATCGGCGCTGTCCGCCCTGGCGCTGGTCGGCTCGCTCGGCGTCGCCGCGGCGGTGCTGCGTCAACGCATGATCGACGACCGTGCTCGACAAGCTGCGGCGCTGATGGTCGATCTGACCGTAGGGCTCGCCCAGTCGCTGGAAGGCAAGGGTGCGGGCCACCGGCTCACCAGGGCACAGGCGATCGACCTGTTCCGTCACGACAGCCGCGCGCATGCGCTTTGATTGGGCGAGGGCTACATCTCGGCGCGGACGCTCGGACGGCGTGTTCGTCATGCACGGCGCCAATCCGGCGCTTGAAGGCAAGCCATCACCTGCGGAGGACGCGACGGCAAGTCGATACCGGCGATCATCAGCGAGGCTCTGCGCGGCGCCGACGAGGGCGTGGTGACGACATACTGTTCGTAAGACCGGGTCAGACACCGGCTGCAGCAAGAAGTCGCTTGTGGCCGCTTCGCGCCGTGGGACCTGGTGTTCTGGCCGGCGCCTACATCGACGATCTGGATGCGGCGTTCCTCGCCAAACTGTGGGAACTGGTCGGCATCGCGCGGCGGCGATCATGCTGTGCTGTTCTGCTCGCCGCCTGGCTGATCAACCGCGACATCACCGGTCTCGCTGGGCGCATTGAAACCGCGATGGGGCGGCTGGCGCACGGCGAACTGGCACGCCGCCATTCCGGGCGCCGGCCGGCGCGACGAGGTCGGCGAAATGGCGGAGGCGGTGCGTGGTGTTCAAGGACGGGATGCGGGAGGCGGCGCGGCTCGCCACCGAGCAGCAGCGGCGAGCGGTGCGCGCCGAGGACCCGAAGCGAGGCGCTGAGTGGCATGGCGGAAGGATCGAAGCCGAAAGCGCGGCGTGCGCGATGGCCGAGGTCGAGCGGCGGACGGCGGTGATGGCACAGGCGGCCGCCAGATGAGCGGGTCCGCCGGCCGCACCGGCGCGGCGGCGGAGGCGCGGCTCCGCCGCGGCGTCGCAGGCGCTCGCCAACGCGCAGACGGTGGCCAGCGCCGCCGAGCAACTGTCCGCCTCGATCCGCGAGATCGGCGGCCAGGTCGAGCAGTCGACCGCGGTCGTCGCACGCGCGGTCGAGGCCGGCCGGCGACGCGCGCAGACGATCGAGGCGCTGAACGAGCAGGTCGGCCGGATCGGCAGCGTCGCCGACATGATCGGCGAGATCGCCGCCAAGACCAATCTGCTGGCGCTGAATGCCACGATCGAGGCGGCGCGCGCCGGCGATGCCGGCAAGGGCTTCGCGGTGGTCGCGAGCGAGGTCAAGCAACTGGCGACCCAGACCGCGCGCTCGACCGAGCGAGATCAGCCGCCATATCGCCGAGGTGCGCTGCGCCACCAGGCGCCTCGGTCGCCGTGGTCGCGGCGCATCGAGCAGACCATCGGCGAGGTCAACGCAATCGCCGGCTCGATCGCCGCCGCGGTCGAGCAGCAGGGTGCCGCGACCGCGGAGATCGCCCGCAACGTCACCGAGACCGCCGCGGCCGCCAACCAGATGACCGAGCGGACCAAGGAAGTTTCCGCCGAGGCCAGCCAAACCGGCAAGGACGCCGCCGCGGTGCTGGAAAACTCGACGGTCCTCGATGCCACGATCCACGATTTGGAGCGGACCCTGGTACGCGTGGTGCGAACTTCGACGCACGAAGTGGATCGCCGGCGGGAGCGCCGCCGCCCATGCCATCTCGAGGCCACCATCGTGCACGGCGCCCAGTCCGAGCAAGCCGTGTTGCACGATATTTCCGAGCGCGGCTGCCTGTGCGCGACGGCGGTGGATTGCGCGGTCGGCCAACAGATCGCGGTCGTGCTGCAACGCCTCGGCCAGCGCCTGCAGGGCCGCGTCGTGGCGCGATCGGAGGCCGGGCTGTTCATCAGCTTTACCGGCGACGGGCTGCCCGCAGCCGAGGTCGACCAACTCAGTCTGAGCACGGTCAGCGAGTTGGCAAAAATTACCAAAACTGATCATGTTGCGTTCGTCAAGCGCGTCACCGACGCTGTCGAGTCCGGCAAGATGCCGGACAGCGCCCTGCCGAACCATCATCACTGCCGGCTCGGCCGCTGGTATGATGGTGTTTCCGACGCCGCCACCATGGCGCTGCCGTCCTTCCGCGCCATTAACGAGCCGCATCACGCCGTGCACGCGTGCGGGGCGAAGGCGCTTGCCGCGCTTGCCGCGCACGACATGGGGGATGCAAAGCGCGCCGTCGCGGACCTGCGACAGCAATCGGAGCGCGTGCTGCAATGCCTCGATCAATTCGCCGCGGAATACCCGACGACAATCGCGCTGCAGGGGCCGCGCGCCGAGGCGGCCTGAGGCTCGCACGTCGCTGGGGCCGCGCGGCCGCCCACTTCCTCCCGCCGCGGCCCGCCGCTAGGGTGCGCCGCCATGACCGGCCCCTCCCCTCTGCCCGCCCACCCCGATGTCCGCATCGAAGCCGACGAAACCGTCTGGGACGGGCGGTTCGCCGTGCAACGCATAAAATTCCGCCAGCGCCGGTTCGACGGCGCGATGTCCGGCCTGCGCACCTGGGAACTGTGGCGCCGCGGCCGGGCGGCCGCCCTGCTGCCGTACAGACCCGGTTGCCGACGCCGTCGTGCTGATCGAGCAGTTCCGGCTGCCGGCGCTCGCCGCCGGCATGGAGCCGGTGATGGTCGAGGTGCCGGCGGGGCTCTGCGATCCGGGCGAGGATTCTTCCACGACGCTGCTGCGTGAAGCGGAAGAAGAGACCGGCCTTCGGCCGCGCCGGCTGATCGAGATCGGCGATTTTCTGCTTTGCCCCGGCGGCACCGACGAGCGGGTTTTCCTCCATGTCGGCGAAGTCACCGCGCCGCCCGCCGACGCGGACGGCCTGATCGGCACCGCCGGCATGGCGGCCGAGCATGAGGACATCCGCATCCGGCTGTGGCCGGCCGAGCGCGCCATCGCGGCGGCGTTCGCGGGAAAATTCCCCAACGTCGTGACCAGCGTCGCGCTGCTGTGGCTGGCGGCCCGGCGCGAGCACGTCCGCGCCGCCTGGGGGGTCGCATGACCGACCTGCTGTTCCGCGACGACCCGACCCTGCGCACCGCGCCCGCGACCGTGCTGGCGAGCGGGCCCGAGGGCGTGGTGCTCGACCGCACCGTGTTCTACCCGCGCGCCGGTGGCCAGCCGGGCGATGCCGGCGTGCTGCGTTTCGCGGGTGGCGAGATGACGGTGGCCGACACCGTCAAGGGCGAAGGGGAAACCGTGCTGCACGTGCCGGCGCCGGGCGCAGCCTTGCCGCCAACCGGCGCAAGCGTCGTCGCAGAGCTGGACTGGACCCGCCGATCCCGGCACATGCGCATGCACACCGCGCTGCATCTGCTGTGCGTCGTGCTGCCCGGCGCCGCCGTCACCGGCGGGCAGATCGGCGCCGACAAGTCGCGTCTCGATTTTGACCTGTCCGACCCGCCCACCAAGGAGGCGATCGAGGCCGGGCTCAACGCGCTGGTGGCGGCGGACCACCCGGTGACGACCGAATGGGTGGACGAGAGCGTGCTCGATACCAACCCGGCGCTGGTCCGCACGCTGTCGGTGAAGCCGCCGCGCGGCACCGGGCGGCTGCGGCTGGTGCGGATCGGCGCGGGCGAGACGCCGGTCGACCTACAGCCCTGCGGCGGCACGCACGTCGCCCGCACCGGGGAGATCGGCGCATTGCGCGTGCTGAAAATCGAAAACAAGGGCCGGCAGAACCGGCGCGTCGTCGTCGCGCTGGCGGAATAGGATTTTGTGATGACAGAGATGCCGGAGACGGCGCCGCTCGGCGCAACCGAGTGGCTGCAAGCCCATCTTGATGCACCCGACGTCGCGGTGCTGGACGCCACGCTGTATTTGCCGAACGAGGGCAAGGACGCGCGGGCCGAGTTCGCGGCGGCGCACATTCCCGGCGCGCGGTTCTTCGACATCAACGAGATCGCCGACCCGGACACCGACCTGCCGCACATGATCCCGAGCGCCGGACGGTTTTCCCGGCTCGTCGGCGCACTCGGCATCGGCAACGACACGCTGTGCGTGTTCTACGATCAGCGCGGCATCTTTTCCGCGGCGCGCGGCTGGTGGCTGATGGGGCTGTTCGGGCACGACCGCGCCGTGGTGCTGAACGGCGGCCTGCCGGCGTGGCGGCGCGAAGGGCGGGCTTTGGAAGCGGGTGAAGTGGCGGCGCCAGCGGAAAAGAAATTCCGGCCGGATTTCCGCGCGGCCTGCGTGCGCGGCATCGGCGACATGCTGGCCAACCTCGGCAGCGGCGCGGACCTGGTGCTCGACGCGCGCGCCGCCGGCCGGTTCGACGCGACCGTGCCGGAACCCCGGCCGGGCATGCGCGGCGGCCACATTCCGGGCGCGCGCAGCATGCCGTTCACGGAGCTGTTGACGCCCGACCTGACAATGCTGCCTCCGGAAGCGCTGCGGAAAAAACTCGCCGCCGCCGGCGCCGACGGATCGAAACCCGTAGTGACCAGTTGCGGCTCCGGCGTGACGGCCGCGGTGATCACGCTGGCGATGGCGCGCGCCGGGCTGCCGGTCGGCGCCGTCTATGACGGCTCGTGGACCGAATGGGGCGGCCGCCCCGACACGCCGGTGGAGACCTGACGCGGATGACCGACCCCAAGGACCAGGACTGGCACACACGGCTCTCGCACATGGGCCGTGCCGGCAAATCGGCGGGCGGCTTCGTCAACCCGGCGGTGCACCGCGGCTCGACGGTGCTGTCGCCGACGCTGGAGGACCGCCGCGCGCGGCAGGGCCACAAGCTCGGCCAGGTGCTGTCGTACGGCGTGTCCGGCACCCCGACGCACTACCCGCTGGAGGACGCGATCGCCGAGATCGAGGGCGGCACGCGCTGCCAGATCGTCAGCTCCGGCCTCGCCGCGGTCACCACGCCGCTGCTCGCCTACCTGAAGGCCGGCGACCATCTGCTGATGCCGGATTCCGTCTACGGCCCCGGGCGCAACTTCGCCAACCTGATCCTGCACCGGATGGGCATCGAGACGACGTTCTACGACCCGATGCTGAATGCGGACGGGCTGCGCGAGCTGCTGCGGCCGAACACGACCGTGCTCTATCTGGAAAGCCCAGGCAGCAACACGTTCGAGGTGCAGGACGTGCCGGCGCTCGCGGAAGTCGCACGGGCGCAGGGCATAAAAGTGCTGCTGGACAACACCTGGGGCATTCATTTCTTCCAGCCGTTCCGGCACGGCGTGGACGTGTCGATCCAGGCGCTGACAAAATACGTCGTCGGCCATTCCGACGCGCTGCTCGGCTCGGTAACCACGAACGACGCGGGGGACTGGGAGCGGCTGCGGCTGACCACTCTGGCGCTCGGGCAGTATGCGAGCCCGGACGATTGCTGGCTCGCGCTGCGCGGTTTGCGCACGATGGCGGTGCGGCTGGACCGGCAGCAGGCCAGCGGCCTCGCGGTGGCGCGCTGGCTGGCGACGCGGCCGGAGATTGGGCGCGTGCTCCACCCTGCGTTGCCCTCCTGCCCCGGCCACGCGGTGTGGGCACGCGATTTCTCCGGCGCGTCCAGCCTGTTCAGCGTCGTGTTCCGGCCGGAGTTCGCGCTGCCCGCGGTGGAGGCGCTGGCCGAGGCGCTGGCGCTGTTCGGCATCGGCGCCTCCTGGGGCGGCTACGAGAGCCTGGTTTTGCCGGTCCGGATCACCCGCACCGCAGGCAGCGGCGATTTCGGCGGGGAGATGGCGCGGTTCCATATCGGGCTGGAGGAGCCGGCCGACCTGATCGCCGACCTGGAGCACGCGCTGGGGGTGATGCGGGAGGTCGGCGGCTAAGGCGCGCACGGCAAAGCGTCGAGACGCGGCATCTTCTGCGCGGTTAATGTCTCCCGTCCTGAACGGGAGATCGACATCATGGCTCGAACGGTTGCCGATTTCATGGCCGAGACGCTGAAGCAGGCCGGCATCAAGCGGGTCTACGGTGTCGTCGGCGACTCGCTCAACGGGTTCACAGATTCCCTGCGCCGCCTCGGCGGGATCGAGTGGATCCACATGCGGCACGAGGAGGCCGGCGCCTTCGCCGCCGGCGCCGAGGCGCACCTGACCGGCAACCTCGCAGTCTGCGTCGGCAGTTGCGGGCCGGGCAACCTGCATCTGATCAACGGCCTGTTCGATTGCCATCGCAGCCGCGTGCCGGTGCTGGCGATCGCCGCGCATATCCCCAGCAGCGAGATCGGCATCGACTATTTCCAGGCGACGCATCCCGAGATGCTGTTCAAGGAATGCAGCCACTATGTGGAGCTGGTCTCCAGTCCCGGCCAGCTGCCGCAGATCCTGGAGCGCGCGATGCGCACGGCGGTGGCGCGGCGCGGCGTATCGGTCGTGGTGATCCCGGGCGATGTCGCGCTGCGGCCGACCGACGCGAAGCCGCCCGCCTGGCTCGTGCCCGCGCAGCCGATCGTGCGGCCAACCGAGGCGGAACTCGACCGGCTGGCGGCACTGCTGAACGCCGGCACGAAGGTCACGCTGCTGTGCGGCGCCGGCTGCGCGGGCGCGCACGCCGAGGTGGTCGCGCTGGCGCAGCGACTGAAGGCGCCGATCGTGCATCCGCTGCGCGGCAAGGAGTTCATCGAGTACGACAACCCCTTCGACGTCGGCATGACCGGCCTGATCGGCTTCGCCTCCGGCTATCTCGCGATGAAGGAATGCGACACGCTGCTGATGCTGGGCACGGATTTCCCGTATCGCCAGTTCTATCCGGAGCGCGCGCGCATCGCGCAGGTGGACATCCGGCCGGAGGCGCTGGGCAACCGCTGCACGCTGACACTGGGGTTGGTCGGCGATGTGCGCGAGACGCTGACCGCGCTGCTGCCGAAGCTCATCGAACACAAGGACGCGATCGCATCTCGACGCCGCGCTCGCCCACTACCGCAAGGCGCGCCGAGACCTCGACGCGCTGGCCGAGAGCGGGCCGGACAGCGGCATCATCCACCCGCAATACGTCACGCGGCTGGTCAGCGAACTGGCGGCCGACGACGCGATCTTCACCTGCGACGTCGGCACGCCAACCGCCTGGGCGGCGCGCTACCTGAAAATGAACGGCAAGCGCCGGCTGCTCGGCTCGTTCAACCACGGCTCGATGGCGAACGCGATGCTGCAGGCGATCGGCGCGCAGGCAAGCCATCCCGGCCGGCAGGTCATGTCGCTGTCGGGCGATGGCGGCTTCACGATGATGATGGGCGACTTCATCACGCTGACCCAGATCGGGCTGCCGGTGAAGGTCGTGGTGCTCAACAACGGCACGCTCGGTTTTGTCGAGCTGGAGATGAAGGCCGGCGGCTTCCTCGACGTCGGCTGCGACCTGAAGAACCCGAATTTTGCCGCGATGGCCGAGGCGATGGGCGTCAAGGGCATCCGCGTGGAGCAGCCGCAGGAGCTTGAGGGGGCGCTGGCCACCGCGTTCGGGCACGACGGGCCGGCGCTGGTGGACGTGGTCAGCGCGCGGCAGGAGCTGATCATGCCGCCGAAGACGACCTTCGCCGAGGCGCGCAGCTTCGGCCTGTTCATGCTGCGGGCGGTACTCGACGGGCGCGCGCGCGAGTTGATCGACCTCGCCAAGGTCAACCTCGTCCGGTAACGCGGCCGACGGCAATGGCGCGGCGGATGCGGGCCACCCATCCCGGCCGTGCCTTGGGTCGATCGCCGGCATCTGCCGCCCGCAACTCGCGCACAAAGCGCTCCATCGCGTAGGCAAAATCGCGCGCCGTCGCCTCGGTGCCCCAGCCGACTGACAGCATCTGCTCGGCGACGAAGGCGCCGTCCATGATCCCTGTGCCCTCGGCCGCGATTGCGGCCGCCTCGCGGCTGCCGCGGCGCGCGAGCACGTGGAAATCCGGCGTGCGGACCAGATCGAAACCGTGCGAGCCGGCGAAGGCGGCGAGCCCGCGCTCGGTATAGAAAAAAACGTGCTGGCCGCAACAGGGCACCAGATACGGCCAGTCCTCGCCCTGCCCCTCATAGAACTGCGTCGTGAACACCACCAAGTCCGCGCCACTCGACAAAATGCCGCCAAGCTGTTCGGCCGGGTCGGGGAAATGCTCGAACACCTCGAACGCCGAGACCAGCGCGGGCGACACCTGGGCCAGCCGGTCGATGCGGAAATAGTTGGCGTATTTCGACCCGTCGTAGAGGTCGAACGCATGGTAGTCGTATCCGGCATCGCGCATCAGCCGCGTCAGCAGCCCCGCCGAGCCGCCATAGTCGACGCACGCCCGCGAACGGTCGAAGCCGATGTTACGGAGGAAAAAACACAGCCGGAGCCAGGTCTGCACCACGCGCGCCGCCTGCCCGACATCGATGTGCACGCCGGGGATCGCGTAGGCCTCGGCGAGCCAGGTCGGGCGCCCGGTCTGCAGGCAGCCGCATTCGGTGCATTCGCGGTAGTCGGTCGGGTATTTTTCCAGGATGCGCGCGCTGAACCGGTGGCGCGTCGGGCCGTGGCAGAGGCGGCAGGGTTCCACGCTTTCTCCCGGGCAGGCAACGGCCCATATGATGGCTCACGCCAAACCCTATCACGCCGGACCGTCATGACCGAACCCTCCCCGCCCGACTCCCCCTGCTCGACGCAATCGCCTTCGACGAGCACGGGCTGGTGCCCGCGATCGCCCAGCAGCACGACACCGGCGAGGTGCTGATGCTGGCCTGGATGAACCGCGCGGCGGTCGCCGAGACGCTGGCGACCGGGCGGGTCTGCTACTACAGCCGCAGCCGCGGCGCGCTGTGGCGCAAGGGCGAAACCTCGGGACAGGCGCAGCGGCTGATCGAGCTGCGGCTCGATTGCGACGGCGATGCGCTGCTGGTGCTGGTGGACCAGTCCGGCGTCGCCTGCCACACCGGGCGGCGCGATTGTTTCTACCGGGCGGCGCGGGACGGCGCGTGGCACGAGATCGCGGACGTACAGGTCGCGCCGGAGACGCTGTATGGGGGCGCGGTTACAAGCGCATAATCGCGGTTTCGTGTTGCCGGTTTTCGACGTCCAATGCGCTTGTCGCCCCGTAGGAGAAGACCAAATTCTTTCTGTAGCGGCAGGAGATCGCTAAAATGAAATTCATCATCGTTGCTGCGGCCATGCTCGGCTTGGCCGGCTGTGCCCAGGGCGACCTGTCCGGCGCCAACACCGCGAGCATGCCGCTGAACCCGTCGGGCGGCCCGGAGCTGAACCAGGGCCAGGCGATCAGCCTGGCTGGTTGGGCGTTGGCCAATCCGGCCAACACCGCGGGCAAGCCCGGCGTTGCGGCCCGGGCGCTGGCGGCCGAGGACTGGCTGGCCGGGCAGACCATGCTCTACGGCAACTTCGGCAGCTACGCCCCCGGCGGCGAACTCTCCTGGTCGACGCTGCGGCAGCAGGCGCGCGCCGCGATCGGCGTTGCCCCGAACGCGCCGTCGCAGGACGTGGTGAGCCGGTTGCTGGCGGCCTCCGATGCGCTCGAAGCCGGCAACGAGGCCGCGGCCAAGGCGCAGCTGGCGAGCCCGGTGTTCACCCTTGGGCCGGACCGGACGCTGGCGGCGTTGAGCAGCCTGCCGCCGCTGCCGGGCTGGGGCTGGGCGTTCGCCGAGCTGAACCGCAATGAAGATCGGTCCTACGGCAACGGCGCGCCGGGCATCTTCCGCTGACGTGCCCACCATGATGGCGTAGCGTCCGGCGACCCCACGCAGGAGACGCCGGATGCCCGCCTACCTGATCGCGCAGATCACGGTCCACGACCCGGATCGTTACCGGGAATACACGCTGCACACGCCGCGCGTCATCGCCGCGTTCGGCGGGCGGATGATCGTCCGCAACGGCGCCCGGGAGGTGCTGGAGGGAGCGCCCGACCCGCGCCGGGTGGTGGTCGTGGAATTCCCCTCGATGGACCACATTCTGCGGTTTCACGCCTCGCCCGAATACGTGGCGCTGCGCCGGATCCGGGAGGCCGCGAGCGAGGGGCAGATCATCGCGATCGAGGGTCTGCCGGCGGACGCCTGGGCGGCAGCGGCGGAGGCCAGCAACAAGCTGTCGCTCTGAGCGCCGGCCACTTTCATCGGATCGACACATCGGCGGCCCGGCCCGCCGGATTGCCGCAAGTCATGCGGTCGGGCGGCTGCTAAGCTCCGCGCTGGGTTGGAGGCGGAGTGGGGAAAATGCAGTCGCATGCGCGCGTGGTGGTGGTCGGCGGCGGCGTGGTCGGTTGCTCGATCCTCTACCATCTCACCGAGGCCGGCTGGACCGACGCGGTGCTGCTGGAGCAGTCACGAGCTGACCTCCGGCTCGACGTGGCACGCGGCCGGGCTGCTGCCGCTGTTCAACATGAGCTACGCGGGCGGGCTGCTGCATCGCTATTCGATCGACCTGTATGCGCGCCTCTCCGCCGAGTGGAACCGCGATGTCGGGCTCAAGCGCGTCGGCAACCTGCGCATGGCGCGGACGCGCGAGCGCATGGAGGAGTTCGAGACGTATGCGACGACGGCGGAAAGCATCGGCACGCCGCACGAATGGTGGTCGCCCGAGGACATCAAGCGGAAATATCCGCTGGTGAACACGGAGGGGTTGCAGGGTGCGCTGTTCCATCCGACCGACGGCTACATCAACCCCGCGGATATTTCTCTTGCTTCTCGCCGACGCCGCACGCAAGAACGGCGGCGTCATCCATCGCGGCGTGACGGTCACCGCGTTGACCAAGTTGCCGTCCGGCGAATGGAAAGTCGGCACGGACGCGGGGGAAATAACCTGCGACGTGGTGGTGACCGCGACCGGCAACCACGCGCTGCGCACGGCGGCGATGGTGGGGCTGACGATCCCGGTGATCCCGGTCGAACACCAGTACATCGTCACCGACGAAATTCCCGAAATCGTCGAGTGGCGCAAAGCAGGAAATCCCGAGCACCCGATCCTGCGCGACGCCGACGCGCGCTGGTACATGCGCGAGGAACGCGGCGGGCTCATTCTCGGGCCGTACGAGAAGGGCGCGCCGGCGTGGGCGGCGTACGGCGTGCCGGAAGGCTTCAAGGCCGAGCTGCTGCCGCCCGATCTCGATCGGCTGGAATGGCACATCGAGCAAGCGTTTGTCCGCATGCCATGCTTCGAGAAGGGCGGCGTCAAGACGGTCTACAACGGCCCGATCAGCTACACGCCGGACGGTAATCCACTGGTTGGCCCGGCACCTGGCTTGCCGGGCCTTTACCTGGCCGAGGGGTTTTCGTTCGGCATCACCGCGGCCGGCGGCGCCGGCAAATACCTGACCCAGATGATCACCGAGGGCGAGGCCGAGATCGATACCCTGGCACTCGATCCGCGTCGGTTCGGGGCCTACGGCACGCGGCCCTATACGATCGCGAAGAACGAAGAGGCATACTCGCATGTCTTCGTGCTGCACTACCCGGACGAGGAACGCCCGGCGGCGCGACCGCTGCGCACGGCGCCGTCGGTACCGATCGGCTGCGTGCGCGCGGCGCGGTGTTCGGCCAGAAATTCGGCTGGGAGCGCGCGAACTTCTACGGCCCGGGCGGCGATTTTCGCGAGCAGTGGAGTTTCCGGCGCGGCAACTGGTGGCCGTATGTGCGCGCCGAGGCGGAAGCGATCCGGCACAATGTCGGCCTGATCGAGGCCGGCGCCTTCGCGAAGTACCTTGCGACCGGGCCGGGTGTGAACGAGTGGCTCGACAAGCTGGTCGCCAACCGGCTGCCGCAGAAAGCGGGAAGAATCCAGCTCACCCACGCGTTGACGAAAAACGGCGGCGTGCGCAGCGAATTCACCATGCTGCGCGAGGGGCCGGAGAGCTTTTACCTTGTCGGTGCCGGCGCGATGGAAGCCTACGATTGGGACTATCTGACCCGGATGCTGCCGGCCGACCGCTCCGTACACCTGCAAAAAATCACGACGCAGTATGGCGTGTTCGTCGTCGCCGGGCCGAACGCGCGAAAAATGCTGGCGCCGGTGGTGGACCGGCTCGATCTCGGCAACAAGGCGTTCCCGTGGCTCACCGGCGCGAACGGCACGCTCGGGATGGCGCCGGTGCGGCTGCTGCGGGTGAACTACGTCGGCGAACTCGGCTGGGAAATCCACCATCCGATCGAATACCACAATTCTGTCTTCGACGTGCTCGAGGAAGCCGGGCGGCCGTTCGGCATGAAGCTCGTGGGCGTGCGCGCAATGAACTGGCTGCGGCTCGAAAAAAGCTACCGCGCCGTCGGCACCGAACTGTCGAAGGAAGTGACGGCGTGGGAGAGCGGCATCGACCGCTTCTTGCGGCTCGACAAGAACGCCGACTTCATCGGCCGCGCCGCGCTGGAAAAGCAACGGGCAGAGAATGCGCTGCGCTGGAAGATGGTGACGCTGCTGGTCGACGGGCCGGACGACGCCGACCCGTGGGGCGTGGAAAGCCTGTGGTCCGGCGACAGGGTCGTCGGCCGCGCCACCGGCGGCGGGTTTTCCGTCGTGTTCGGCAAGCAGATCGCGATGGGCTTCGTCCGCCCGGAGTTTGCCGGAGAAGGCACCGAGCTGCTGATCCGCATGCTCGGCGAGAAATATCCGGCGCGCGTGGTGGCGGACAGCCCGTACGACGCGGAGAACGCGCGCGCCCGTGCCTGAGGCTGGAACTCATCCGCGCCACCGTCGCGGGACGGCGGCGCGGAGGCTCGGCTCAGCTTACTGGAAAAGGTCGTACATGGTGCGCGTGGTGGTGTCGCACGCGTGGTTGAGGCACGGCAGGCGGAAGCCGGCTTCGATCGTCTTCAGCAGCGAGAAGTGCGTGTAGAACTTGTTGCTCCAGACGCCCTGCGTGCCATAGTTCTTGTCGACGATCGTGAAGACCTGATTGGTTATCGGGGCGACCGCGTAGTCGCTCTCGTCCCAGGTGATGACGATCGCGGTCCTGCCCTTCTTCCAAACCGGCGAGGCCTTGATCGCCGCCACCAGCGACTGGATTTCCATGTCGCCGACGGCCATCAGGCCGGGGTTCAGCCCCGCCTGCATGCCGTTGTCGAGCGGGTCGCCGGCGCAGAACGGATAGCTGCCGGTGGCATGCTGATCATGGCACTGGTTCGGCACGACGAAGGAGAAGTTCGGCACGTGACCGGTGGCGAGGTCGGCCCACAGGCCGTTCGCGCCCTCGTAGCTGACGACGCCGGGGATCTGGCCGTTGACCGCCGTCTGCTCGGTGCCGAGGAAGTAGACGAACGGGTCGTGCTTGGCGCGATACAGCGCCTCGACTGCACCATTGGTCTCGCCCAGCGCGGTTTCGGCGTTGGTGAACACGGTCGCGTCGCTGAAATAGCCGTCAGCGGTGCCAACGCCGTAGGCGCCGGAGGCCGGCAGGCTTTCCTGATAAGTCTTCCAGGTCATGTTGGCGGCGACGAGCTGGTCGGCGATGGTTTTGCCGGTCGTGCTGGCGGCCGGATACTGGTGGTGGCCGTCGAGCTCCAGGATGCCCGGCGGCCCGGACGTCTCGTTGGTGTAGTCGATCAGCGGGGTCGCCGAATCGATGCCGGTGCCGGCGATCGGGCAGTTGTTGACCGAGCTCGAATTCGTTGGTGGCGCCGCCCGCGGTCAGCGTGCTGGTGCAAGTGGTGCTGCCCCAGATCGGGTTGTTGTCGTCAAGGATACCGAAATTGGAGCCGCCGACGACTTCCAGGTAGTTGGTCAGGCTGGGATGCGCGACCGCGAAGTAGTTCACCGCGAGATTGGCGGTTTCCGCCTCGGCGTTGCTGAACGGCATGTACGGGTTGCCGTAGATTTCCAGGAAACCGTGGTTCTCCATCATGATGACGAAGACATGGTCCAACTGCGGGATCCCGGAAAGCGGAACGGTGCCTTCATCGGCGAAGGCGGTGCCGATTGCGGTCGACGCGAGCAGCGCCAACGCTGTTGCCGCGATTTTCATTTTGAGTTCGTCCCCATTTGAAGTGTCAGGCATGCGCATCCGCGCCCTCTCCGACGCGGCCGCACGCAGGGAGACTATTGCGTCACCGGTTACAGCTTCGGGTCACAACTGTTGCAGTTGTGTGAGGGTGTAACAATGGATCGACGGCAGACACGTTCGCGCGATTTTGGCGATTCGGACTGTCCGCCTGTTCATCTTCCGTTAGGGTCGAGGAGACACCCTCGTGCCCCTAATGCCGCCTTAGAAGCATGGAGCGGGACCCAATGTATCACGAAACCGTTAGACCGCTGACCTTCGAATCGCTGCTGCGCGACCCTTTGACCCGTCTGCTGATGGACGCCGACGGCGTGAGCGTCGACGAACTCGCCAAAGTCCTGTGGGCTGCGTGCGACGGGATGCGTGCCCGCGAAGACCTCAGCGTGATGCGCGCGGCGCCGGAGCGCGCCGCGGTCGCCTGCTGCGCCTGAGGGCGGCGGGCCGAGCCGGCCGGGGTCAGTCGGCGACCACCTGGATCTTGGCCATCATGCCGTTGTCCTCGTGTTCGAGGATGTGGCAGTGGAACACGAACTCGCCGATATCGGCGGTGGTGAACGTCATCCGGAGCTTCACGAAGCCTGGCGCGCCCGGATAGCCGGTGGGGGGGTCGCCGATCAGCGGCGCCGCCGGCACCGTGATGACGTCGAGCACCGGGTGCAGGTCCGGATCCGGGCTGTCCGCCGTGACGTCGCGGAAATGCACCT
The DNA here is from genome assembly GCA_963697635.1 of uncultured Solirubrobacterales bacterium. Lineage (GTDB taxonomy): Bacteria > Pseudomonadota > Alphaproteobacteria > Acetobacterales > Acetobacteraceae > CAJCJG01. Next base: position 112,411 of record CAVOOS010000009.1, read on the forward strand.
GGTGCATGTGGAAGGCGTGGATCTCCAGCGTCGAGTTCTCCACCAGCCATTCCTCGGTCACGCTCGGCTGCCCGTGCAGATGCACGACCACTTGCGGCGCCAGGTTGTGCGCGTTGAACGGGATCATCGCGGTGTGGTGCCGGTGCACCTCGCCGTCGTCGGCGGCGACCTGGATCAGGTAGAAATCGGTCAGGTTCGGATTGTAGTCCGCGGCCGTCGGCGGCCCGTTGAGCCATTTCGTCACGCCGTAGGTGAAACCGCGCCCGTATTCGGCGAACACCAGCGTGCGGTGCACGGTCGGCTTCTCGTACAGGCTGGTCAGATAGCTGCCCAGCGGGCTGGACCCGACCAGCAGATCATGGTCGTCGGCGGGCCCGGGATCGACCGGGGTGCCTTCCGAGGTGATGCGTAGCAATCGCCGCGGCGGGTACTGGTTGCCGCCGCAGCCTGGGAATACCTGCCCGCTCTGCAAATACAGCGTGGTCCCGACCGGCGGCGCGTGCACGACGAACTCGATCCGGCCTGAGGGCGGCACGATCAGCGGCGTCTTGGCGACGTCGAACGTGCCGAACCGCCGGTTGCCCTTCGGATCGGCCAGGCCGAAGCCGTCGCGCGCGAACACCTCCAGCGGCTGGACGGTCAGCACGTTGTTCTGCAACAGCGCGAGCTGCGGCGCGATGAAGGAGTCCGCCCCGGCATTCACCAGCCGGAAAATCTGCCGCTGGCCGGGCTGCATCACCTTGTGCAGCACCTCGAAGTCCGGCGGCCAGGTGGACGGGTTGTCCGTCACCGGCGCGCCGTTGAGCAGCAGCGTCCACAGCTCGTAGCCGCCGGCGTCGCCCGTGGCGCCCAGCGCGCACTCGCCGGCCTGGTCGGTCTGATCGATCCGCGGATCGAGCACCGGGTTCTTGGGTTTGGCGGCGGGCGCTTCGGCGTTTGCCGCAGCCTGCCGCGCCGCTGCCGCATCGGGCTGTCGCAGCGTGTGCCCGGTCGCCGTGGGCGGCTGGTTCGGGCCGTCGCAGGTGGGACCGAGACAGGCCGTGCGCGGCGTGTCGCTGACGATCAGCACCTCGTCGGTCACGCCGATCGCCCGCCGATGCGCATCGCCCTCGTCCTCGATGACGATCGCGCCGACCAGGCCCATCTGCGTCTCCTGCTCGGCCTGGCCGTGCCGATGCGTGTGATACCAATAGACGCCAGCCGGATGGTCGGGCGGCAGCTCGTAGGTGTAGGTGAGTTCGTTGGGGGCGGCCTGGCACGGCTGCAACGGCGCCACCGGGCCGCGCCAGTTGATCGGGTAGATCGTGCTGCGCAGCACCTCGTCGCTGCACGGAAGCGGCGAGACATAGAGCCCATGCACGTGCAGGTTGGCGGTGCCGTCCGGCGTGTGCGCCTGGTTGGCCTCGAGCGGGTAGAATGGCCCGTCCGCCCCGGGCGCCTCCCGGAACACCGGCGTCGGCGCGCAGGTGGTGCCGCCGCCGAAGGCGTTGATCAGGCAGTTGAGCTGGCGATGCGCGCCCTGGTCCTGCAGCGCGCTGGTGAGCCCGATCGTCAGCCGATGCCCGGCGCCGACGCGGATCACCGGCGCCTCGCTCAACACGCGGTTGACGAAGCACAGCCGCGAGGTCTGCACGTCGTAGCCGATGTTCAGGTGCACGGTGGTGTCGCCCTGCCCGCCGACCGAGGGCAGTTCCTGGAACACCGTCGGCTGCGGGCCGCAGGCATGCACGCCGTCCGGCACCGCCGCGGCCAGCATCACGAAGTGCTCGCCCGGCGTCGTGCAGATCACGCTCCAGAACGGATCGGCCTCGATCGCGTCGGTGCGCGTGGCGGCGAACGCGATCAGCAGCGCCGGGATCGCAGCGAGAGCACTCGGAAACCGCATGGCATGGCCTCGGGATTTGCGCGGCCGATGATACGGTCCGCCGCCGCCCGACGCAGCCGGTGCGAACCCGTTAGTGGTTCAACTTCATCGCTTCTTCATCGTCACGCCCGTTGCTGCAACGCCGCCCGCCACGAATGCTGCGGCCTGAAGCCGAGCATCCGCTTGGCCTTGCGGTTGGAGAGCAGGGTCTCGTATTCGCCGAGCTCGGTCTTCACCGGGACGTTCGGGTAGAACCGCCGCAACAGCTCCGCGGTCGGCAGGTCGGACGAGCAATCGTCCTGGGCTGCGTTGAACACCTGGAAGCCAAGCCCGTCCGTCTCGATCGCGCGCAGCACGAGCTGGCCGAGGTCGCGGGCGTCGATGTAGCTCCACATCAGCCGCTTGCGGCCCGCCGGGTCTTCGAAGAACCGCGGGAAATTCTCGTATTCGTGCGGCTCGATCACGTTGCCGATGCGGATCGCGTAGACGTCGGCGCCGCTGCGCGTCGCGAACGCTTTTGCCGTGGCCTCGTTGCAGACTTTCGAGAGCGCATAGGAATCGGGCGGATCGACCGGATACTCTTCATCCAGCGGCAGGTAAACCGGGTCGCGCGGCTCGTAGTTGAAGATGATGCCGTAGGTGGTTTCCGACGAGGCGATGATCACCTTGCGGATGCCGAGTTTGATCGCCGCCTCGATGACGTTGTAGGTGCCCATCGTGTTGATGCGGAACACTTCGTTGTCCGGCACGATCATGATGCGCGGGATCGCCGCGAAATGCACCACGGCGTCCACCGGTTGCGGCCGCAGCGAGGGGTCGAACTCGCGCAGGCCCATGTAGGCGGAGAGCGCGTTGAACACCTGGCCGCTGTCGGTGATGTCGGTGATCAGCGTGCGCACGTTCGGGTTGTCGAGCGGCTTGGTGTCGAGGTTCAGCACCTGGCAGCCGTGCTCGACGAGGTACTGGACGGCATGACGGCCCGCCTTGCCGCTGCCGCCGGTGAACATCACGCGCTTCATTGCCGCCTCCGCATGGGTCGTTGCCGTGTGCCGGAGATAGCGCCATCTCCGCATGGCGCAAGCGCGCATCGGCGCTGGCATCGGGCGACGAACCGTGGTTTGTCCGGCCATACGACGGGAATGACGCGGATGGTGCGAGTCGAGTTCTTCGTGGGCGAGGCGATGCGGCCGTATCTGCCGGCGCTGGCCCGGCTGCGCATCGCCGTGTTCCGCGATTTTCCCTACCTGTACGACGGGTCGGCGACGAACGAGCAGGGCTACCTCGCGTGGTTCACCGCATGCGCGGGCGCCGGCCTCGCGGTCGCGTTCGATGGCGAGGAGCCGGTCGGCTGCTCCACGTGCATGCCGCTCGCGGACGAGGACGACAACGTCACCGCGCCGTTCCGCGCACGCGGTTTTGACCTTTCCCGCTTCTTCTACTTCGGCAAGTCCGTGCTGCTGCCGGCCTATCGGGGGCAGGGGATCGGAGTGAAGTTCTTCGAGGCCCGGGAAGCGCACGCCCTGACTGCGCCTGCGTGCGAATTCGCCACGTTCTGCGCGGTGCAGCGCCCCGAAAACCATCCGCTGCGGCCTGCCGGCGCGGTGCCGCTCGATGAGTTCTGGCGCAACCGTGGTTTTGTCCACTACCCGGACCTCGCCTGCACCATGCGCTGGAAGCAGGTCGATAGCGCGGAGCGGGTAGAGAATCGGCTGGCGTTCTGGATCAAGTCGCTGCGCGGGGCGCCGTTGCCGTGAAACCGCTGCGGGTCGCAATGCTCCAATGGCAGGTCCGCCCGAGCACCGGCCTCGCCGGCTGGGCGGCGCGGCTGGAGCATGAGGTGGCCGAGGCGGCGCACCACGGCGCGCGGCTACTGCTGCTGCCCGAATATTCCCCGCTGGAATTTTCCGCCGGCCGCACGCCCGACGTCGACGCCGAGTTGCGCACCGCGCTCGAACTCGCGCCGGCGGCGGTGGAGGTCGCCCGCGAGGTCGCCTGGCGGCACCGGGTGTGGCTGGTGCCGGGCTCGCTGCCGTTCCGCGCCGGGGAAAAGATCGTCAACCGGGCGCCGCTGATCGCCCCCTCCGGCCACGTGGCCTACCAGGACAAGCACGTGATGACCCGGTTCGAGGCCGAGGAATGGGGCATCGCCGCGGGCGCCCCGCCCGCGGTGTTCGAGACGCGGCTCGGCCGGATCGGCATTTCTATCTGCTTCGATGCCGAGTTTCCGGCGCTGGTGCGGGCGCAGGTCGAAGCCGGGGCGTGGCTGGTGCTGGTGCCCTCGGCCACCGACACGCTGCACGGGTTCCATCGGGTGCGCATCGCCGCCGCCGCGCGGGCGATGGAGAACCAGTGCTTCGTGTGCATGGCGCCGACGGTCGGCGAGGCGCCGTGGTGCGGCACGCTCGACCACAATCGCGGTTACGCCGCGGCGTTCGGCCCGGTCGATAAGGGCTTCCCCGAGGACGGCGAACTGGCGCGCGGCGCGCTCGATGCCGCGCAGTGGGTCTACGTCGATCTCGATCCGGCGCGGCTCGACGCGGTGCGGCGCGAGGGCGATGTGCGCAACCACCTGAGCTGGCCCCCTGCCCCGCCGCCCTGCCCGGTCGTCGCGCTCGGATGACGTTGGTCTACCTGGTGGCCGGCGAGCACAGCGGCGACGTGCTCGGGGCGCGGCTGATGTCTGCCATGCGGCAGGCCCGGCCCGATCTGCGGTTTGCCGGCGTCGGCGGCCCGCGCATGGCGGCGCTCGGTTTTTCCTCCCTTTTCCCGATGCACGAGCTGGCGGTGATGGGGCTGATGGAGGTGCTGCCCAAGTTGCGCCAGCTCCGCAGGCGGTTGGCCGAGACCGCCGCCGACGTGGAAAAAAGACGGCCGGACGTGCTGGTGACCATCGACAGCCCCGGATTCACGTTGCGATTGCTGAAACAGCTCGGCGGCCTCGGCGTGCCGCGCGTGCATTACGTGGCACCACAGGTCTGGGCGTGGCGCGAACACCGCGTCAAACGGTTTCCCGGATTGTGGGAGCGGCTGCTGTGCCTGCTGCCGTTCGAGGTTGCTTTTTTCGCCGGCCACGGGCTGCCGGCGACGTTTGTCGGGCATCCGGTTCTGGAGTCCGGCGCCGATGCCGGCGATGCGGCGCGGTTCCGGGCGGCGCATGGGGTTGCGGCCGATGCCCCCGTCGTCATGCTGATGCCGGGCAGTCGGCGCAACGAGGCGCCGCGGCTGCTGCCGGTCTATGGCGCCGCCCTGGCGCTGCTCGCCGAAAGCATGCCGAACGTGGTGCCGGTGGTGCCGATCGCGGCCGCGGTCGCCCAGACGGTGCGTGACGCGGCTTCGCGCTGGAAAGTGGCGCCGGTGATCGTGACCGAGTTGCAGGACAAGCACGACGCCTACGCGGCCGCGTCGGCGGCGCTGACCAAGTCCGGCACGTCGACCCTCGAACTGGCGCTCGCCGGCGTGCCGATGGCGGTGACCTATCGCGTCAACCCGATCACCGCGATCGCCGCGCGCCGGCTGATCCGGGTGCCGCATGTCGCGATGGTCAATCTGCTGGCCGGCCGCCTCGTGGTGCCGGAACTGCTGCAGGAGGATTGCACCCCGGAGAAACTCGCGGCCACGCTGGGCACACTGCTGCGGGATGTGTCCGCCGCCGCCGCGCAGCGGGCGGCATTCCGCGAGGTGATGGCGACGCTGGCGCCGCAAGGGCGGCTGCCGTCGGTCGCCGCGGCGGACGAGGTGTTGCGGGTATTGCCCCATGAGGTCGATCGAGGCAAAAAGCACGATGATAGGCAAACTGGCACAATTCTGGGACGAACTGTGGGCGCTAGCGCCGGACAAGATCAATTTCCGGCCGTTTGTGTGCGAAGGGAATCCGTTCGAATGCAGGGCGTTCGTCGTCGGCATCAATCCCGCGACGGGCACTGATTTCAGGCAATATTGGTCGAGCCACGAAGGGTTTAACAAGCAGGCTTGGTTTGCCAGCTACAAAGTGCTCAAACCTGCCATCAGCCCGACGCGACGACGTTTGATAGAGATCGAGAAGGGCGCTTGCCCGTTGAAAGTGCTTGAAACCAACATCTTCGCAGCGTCAACACGATCAGCATCAGATCTGCAAGCTCGTCACAAGAGAATCGCCCCCTTTGAGTTCCTCCTGACAAAGATCCGCCCAGCGGTGGTCCTGGTGCACGGAAAGCCTGCTCGATTGGCGATTGAGCGCATGTGCGGCGGAAGACTCGGCCCCGTGTTCACGCGCTGTCACCTATTGGGTGTGGACTGCCTCATTGCTGCGGTTCCGCATTTGGCGATTGGATGGTCGCTACCGAGGGCGCGCGCACTCGGGACGCAACTCAAAGCGGCTGCAATTCCAAGCGTTTGAGGCGGAATAATTCATCCGTTTCACGTCATTGCCGGGCTTGACCCGGCAATCCAGCACGCGGGCGCGGCATGGATCCCCGGGTCAAGCCCGGGGATGACGTCGGAGGGGAATGAAGCGATTGTTCCGCCTCGAACCGTCAGCTCCGGCCGTACCGAGTTCTTCCAGCCGCTCGATGTCGTCCTCGCGCAGGTCGCGGCCGGTCTGCACTTCGATGAACACCATGTCCCCGTCGCCGGGATTGGCGATGCGGTGGATGTCGCCGAGGCCGATGCCGATCAACTCGCCCGCGTGCAGCACCAGCGTGTCGGTGTTGCGCGTCACCCGCGCCTCGCCCGCGACGATCGTCCACTGCTCCGCCCGGTGCTGGTGGCGCTGCAGCGACAGGATGCCGCCCGGCACCACGCGGATCCGCTTGACCGCGAACCCCGGCCCGGCGTCGAGCACCGCCCAGTCGCCCCAGGGGCGGCTGTCGTGCTGGCCGGCGGCGTAGTCGTTGCGGTGTCCGGCACTGTTCATCGCGCCCTCCGTACGAAGCGGAGGCAAACTAGCGCGCCGCAGCGGTCGCGGGCTATTCCGGGGGCGCAGGACTGATCAGGCGCGACCGATGCCCGGCCGGCGCGTTGTCGGCGCCGTCTCGGCTTTCTAGAATAGCGGCCAAACCGCTGGGGGAAATCGACAGATGATCGCACGCGCACGAAGCATCGCGCTGGGGTGTGCCATGCTGGCCGCGCTGGCCTGCCACGCCGGGCACGCCCAGACGCCCGCGTGCGCCGACATCGCGGCACGGTGGGAGGCGGACAAGGCGACGCTGGCGCCGCCGCAGGTCGGCACTCTGCTGCTCGCCGCCAGCGACAACGGCTGCGCGAACGTCGTCGAGACGCTGCTCGCGGGCGGCGCGCTGCTGGAAGCGAAGGACCGGTTCGGCAACGCGCCGCTCGCGCATGCCGCGCGCGAGAACCGGCTCGAGGTGATGAAGCTGCTGCTGGCGCGCGGCGCCGACGTCGCGCACCAGAACGTCGGCGGCTCGTCGGCGCTGTTCCTGGCGATCGAGCGGCACCATCCGCAGGCCGCGGAACTGCTGATCGAACATGGCGCCGACGCGAACCTGCCGGGCCGCTCCGGCTCCACGCCGCTGGCCGCGGCCGCGTTCGCCGGCGAGGCGCAGATCGTCGAGACGCTGCTGGCGCACCATGCCGACCCGAACATCGCCGATCGGACCGGCAAGGCGCCGATCGTCTACGCCGCGGCGCGTGGCCGGCCCGACATCGTCAAGCTGCTGCTGGCCGGCGGCGTCCCGGTCAATGCGCGCTACGGCAACGACCTCACGGCGCTGATGTGGGCGGCCGGACACGCCGACGGCGTCGCCGAGCCGGACGGGATCGCGACCGTCACGCTGCTGCTGGCGGCAGGCGCGCATGTCGACGACGCGGACAATCGCGGCCGCACCGCGCTGATGATCGCGGCCGAGCGCGGCCATGCCGCGATCGCGAAGCTGCTGCTGGCGCACGGCGCCAATGCCGGGCTGCGCGACAAGGCGGGAAAATCGGCGCGCGACCTGGCAGGCGACGACGCGGTCAGGGCAGTGCTTGCGATGTAGCGAACCCTCAATGCCGCGCCAGCCAGACCCCGGCGATCGTCACCGCAAAACCGAAAACCTGGATCGCGGTCAGCGTGTCGCCGAACAGGAAAAACGTCTGCACGGCGACCAGCGGCGGCACCAGCAGCAGCACCGCGCTGACCCGCGCCGCCTCGCCGTGCCGCAGCATCCACACCAGCAGCGTCGTCGCGATGCCCGACAGCGCCACGCCCGACCAGACCAGCGCCGCCAGCGATTGGACGCCGCCGGACCAGTGGTCCTCGCCGAGCGCCAGCGCCAGCACGGCACAGGTGACGGCGGCGCCGCAATTCTGGATGGCGCTCGCCGAGCGCAGGTCGGCGGCGGCGATCGAGGTCTTCTGCACCAGCGCACCCGCGGTCAGGCTGAGGATGCTCCCCACCGCGACCGCGAGCACCACGGGTGTCGCCACGCCGCCGCCGCGCGCCAGCAGCCCGCCGGCGGCCAGCCGCGGCGCGATCACCAGCACGACGCCGGCGACGCCGACCAGCAGCCCGGCCCAGGTGCGGCGCGTCACCCGCTCGCCGAGCACCGCGCGCGCCAGCAACGCGACCAGCAGCGGCTGCAACGCGCCGAGCAGCGCCATCACCGCCGCCGGCAGCCCGTGCCCGACCGCCCAATAGCCGCCGCCGAGATAAAGCCCCTGGATCAGCACCCCGGCCGCGAGGTGCCGCAGCGCGTCCCGCCCGCGCGGCCACGCGACGCCGGCGGCCAGCGCGACCGGGACGAACAGCAGCGTCGTGATGCCGAACCGGGCGGCGAGGAACAGGTTCGGGTCGACCTGCCCGCGCAGCAGCCGCGCGACCAGGAAGCCGGTCGACCAGATCAGCACGAACGCCGGCGCCGCCGCGGCGTCGAGCGCCCTTGCTCGGTTGGCCACGCCGCGTCTCAGTAGCCGGCCAGGTATTTCGCCATCGCGTCGATGTCGGTGTCGGAAAACGTCTTCAGCAGCGCGGCCATCCACGGATTGTTGGTGCGCTCGCCGTTGCGGAAGCGGGTCATCGTCTCGCGCAGATACTGCTCCTCCTGGTCGCCCACGCGCGGAGTGACGCTGGCGCCCTGCCAATGATCGAGATGGCAGCTCTTGCAGACCGCCGAGGCATCGATCGCCTCGGCGCGGTGAACGATATCCGCGGGCGCGTGCGACTGTCCCAGGTTCGGCCACGGCTTCGCGGCGAAATACGCCGCCAGATCCTTCATGTCCTGCTTCTCGAGCGTCATCGCGATCTGCGACATCGTCTCGTTCTTGCGGTTGCCGAGCTTGAAGTCGCGCAGTTCCAGATAGAGGTAGCCTTCGTTCTGGCCCCAGATGACCGGGATCGACTTGTCCACCGGCACGCCGGCCTCGCCGTGGCAGGCGCTGCATACCTGCGCCTTGTCCTCGACCGACTGGGCACAGGCGCCGGCAGCCGGCAACAGCCACGCCGCCGCGAGGGCGGCGCAGGCGAAGGCGATCCGAGAGAGACGCATGGGATGTCCGCGAGGTCGAAGGAAGCGCTGGATATGACGCAAAAAGGCGGGGCCGCAAGCCGGCCCCGCCCCGTTTCGCCCGTTGTTGCCGATCGGCTCAGTCGAGCGTGAAGGCGATGATGTTGCTGCCGCGCTTGTAGTCCATCTGCGTGTTGCCGCCCGCGCCGACGACGATGTACTGCTTGCCGCCGACGGTGTAGGACGAGGGCGGCGCGTTCACGCCGGCGCCGGCGTGGAACTCCCACAGTTTCGAGCCGGTATAGGCGTCGAGCGCCTCGAACGTGCCGTTGCCCTCGCCGGTGAACACCAGGCCGCCGGCCGTCGCCAGGATGCCGCCGATCATCGGCTGCGCGGTCTTGTCCTGCCAGACGATCTTGCCGGTGTCGTAGTCGACCGCGGTCACGTTGCCCCATTGCTCCTCGGTCGGGATCGTCTTGAAGGCGCCGCCGAGCCACAGCTTGCCGGACGGATACGCGGCATTCTCGACGAAGTAGTTCATCGGCTGGTGCAGGTTGATCGCGTAGGCGAGGCCGGCGCTGGGGTTGGTCGCGATCGGCGACCACTCGACGCCACCGTTCGCGCCCGGCAGCATGCGCGCGCCATCCTTGGTCGGCAGCACCCACATGTTCTCCTGCGGCACCATCGCCTCGGAGAAGCGGATCAGGCTGCAGTCCTTGCGGTTGTGGACGTAGATGTGGCCGGTCTTGCCGGCGTGCAGCACGCCCGGGACCAGATCGCCGTGGTTGTCCTTGACGTCCACCAGCACCGTCGGGCTGGTCGCGTCGAGGTCCCACAGGTCATGGGCGATGATACTGGAAGTAGCAGATGCCGCGGCCGGTATCGAGGTCGAGCGACACGAGGCTGTCGGTGAACAGGTTGTCGCCGGGGCGCACCGAGCCGTCGAGATCGGGCGACGGGTTGCCGACCACGAAGAAGATGCGGTTGGTCTCCGGATCGTAGGACGGGTTCTGCCAGACGCCGCCGCCGAGCGTCTTGTACGGGTCGCCGTTCTTGGCGTAGGCGGCCTTCTCGGCGGCGATGTCGCGGTGCATGTCGCGGCCGGTGGCGTCGGTCGTCGCCCACACGCCCTGGCTGTTCTCCGGGATCGTGTTGAACGTCCACAGCAGCTTGCCGTCCTTGGCGTCGAAGGCCTTCACGAAGCCGCGGATGCCGTACTCGCCGCCGTTGGTGCCGATCAGGATTTTTCCGTTGATCGCGGTCGGCGCCATCGTTTCGCTGTAGCCGAGTTCGGGGTCGGCGATCTGCGTCTCCCACTTCATGGCGCCGGTCTTGGCGTCGAGCGCCACCAGCTTGGAATTGAGCGTGCCGAAATAGACCATGTCGCCATATGCGGCGACGCCGCGGTTGTTCGGGCCGCAGCAATAGGTGCTGATCGGCCCGAGCTTCTGCTTGTAGCTGCCAGATCTGCTCGCCGGTGCGGGCGTTCAGCGCATAGATGTGGTCGAACGACGTCGTGACGTACATCACGCCGTCGACGATGATCGGGGAGGTTTCCAGCGATTCCTGGATGTCGGTCTGGAAAATCCAGGCCGGGTGCAGGCCGCCGACGTTGGTCGTGTTGATCTGGGCGTTCGGGTAGTAGCGGGTCTGCTGGTAGTTGCCGTTGGTGTGGAGGAAATTGTTGCCGTCGGTGGCGGCCCGGTCGAGCAGGATCTGCGACACCGAGGTCATGTCGCCCCACTTCACTGCCGAGGCGGTCTCCTGCGCCCGCGCCGCGCCCGCGAGCGCCAACGCCGCCGTGCCAGCCAGCAGCGCCAGCGTTCTACCCTTGGTCATTTGCCACCCTCCCCATTTGAACCCGTCAAAACGCAAGTTCGCCGCGACGAGATGACAAAACATAAATGTACCGGGAAGTTCTGGCAAGGCGGCAGAGGAACGAGCGGCAGGCGGCGCCCGCGCCGCGGCCGGTTGCGGCTTGACAGGGTGGGCACCGGGCAAAAGGATGACCCGAGACGATCTGCCGAACGGCGCGGCGGGATCGCGGCGGATCAATCGGAGGGAACCCATGAAGACAATCAGAGGCCCGGCGATCTTTCTCGCCCAGTTCGCGGGCGACGCGGCGCCGTACAACACTCTGAAGGGCATGGCCGGCTGGGCCGCCGGGCACGGCTACAAGGGCATCCAGATCCCGTCCTGGGACGGAAGGCTGATCGACCTCAAGCGCGCCGCCGAGAGCCAGACCTATGCCGACGAGGTCAAGGGCACAGTCGCCGCGGCAGGATTGCAGATCACCGAGCTGTCGACGCATTTGCAGGGCCAGTTGGTCGCCGTCAACCCGGCCTACGATACGCTGTTCGACGGGTTCGCGCCGCCGGAGGTGCGCGGCAACCCGAAGGCACGCACCGAATGGGCGGTGCAGCAGATGCTGTACGCGGCCAAGGCCTCGAAGAACCTCGGCCTGACCGCGCACGCGACGTTTTCGGGGGCGCTCGCGTGGCCGTACATCTATCCGTGGCCGCAGCTGCCGCCGGGGCTGGTGGAGATGGCGTTCGACGAGCTGGCGCGGCGCTGGAGTCCTATCCTTGACGCGTTCGACGCGGCCGGCGTCGACGTGTGCTTCGAGATCCATCCCGGCGAAGACCTGCACGACGGCGCAAGTTATGAAATGTTCTTGGAACGGGTAAAAAACCATCCGCGCGCCAACCTGCTCTACGATCCCAGCCATTTCGTGCTGCAACAGCTCGACTACCTGCAATACATCGACTTCTACCACCAGCGCATCCGCGCCTTTCACGCGAAGGACGCCGAGTTCAACCCGACCGGGCGCGGCGGCGTCTATGGCGGGTTCCAGCCGTGGATCAAGCGCGCCGGCCGGTTCCGCTCGCTCGGCGACGGGCAGGTCGATTTCTCCGGCATCTTCTCGAAACTGACGCAATACGGGTTCGACGGCTGGGCGGTGCTGGAGTGGGAGTGCTGCATCAAGGACAGCGAGCAGGGCGCCGCCGAGGGGGCGCCGTTCATCGCCAGCCACATCATCACCGCGGCCGGCCGCGCGTTCGACGATTTCGCCGCGAGCGGCGCGGACGACGCCGCCAACCGCAAGCTGCTGGGGATAAGCTGACATGGCAATCGAAGGCAAGCACGACGGCTCGGTGTCGCGCCGGCTGCGGCTCGGCATGGTCGGCGGCGGGCGCGGCGCGTTCATCGGCGCGGTGCACCGCATCGCCGCCCGCATGGACGACCGCTACGAACTGGTGGCCGGCGCGCTCTCGGCCGATCCGGCGAACGCGCATGCGTCGGCGGCCGACCTGCACATCGCGCCGGACCGCAGTTACCGCACTTTGCCGAAATGGCGAAGGCGGAAGCCGCCCGGCCGGACGGCATCGACGTCGTCTCGATCGTGACGCCGAACCACCTGCACGCGGCGCCGGCGATCGCGTTCCTGCAAGCCGGCATCCACGTGATCTGCGACAAGCCGCTGGCGAGCACGCTGGAGGATGCGCTGGCGCTGGAGAAAGTCGTCGCCACAAGCGGCAAGGTTTTCGGTTTTACCCACAACTACACCGGCCATCCGATGGTGCGGCAGGCGCGCGAAATGGTCGCGGCCGGCGAACTCGGAGAAATCCGGCTCGTGCAGGTGGAGTATCCGCAGGACTGGCTGGCGACCAAGATCGAGGCGACCGGGCAGAAGCAGGCGGCGTGGCGCACCGACCCGAAGCGCAGCGGCGCCGGCGGCTGCATCGGCGACATCGGCACGCACGCGTTCAATCTCGCCGAGTTCGTCAGCGGCCTGCAGGTGGAGACGCTGGCCGCCGACCTGTCGAGCTTCGTCGAGGGCCGGCAGCTCGACGACAACGCGGGTGTGCTGCTGCGCTTCGGCGGCGGCGCGCGCGGCGTGCTGTGGGCGAGCCAGGTCGCGGTCGGCAACGAGAACGCGGTGCGGCTGCGCGTCTACGGCACCAAGGGCGGCATCGACTGGCACCAGGAGACGCCGAACAGCATCGACTTCACCCAGCTCGGCAAGCCGCCGGCAGATCCTGACGCGCGCCGGCGCCGGTGCGACCCCCGGCAACGCCCATGCCTCGCGCGTGCCGTCCGGGCATCCGGAGGGCTATCTGGAGGCGTTCGCGCAGCTCTATCGCGACCTCGCCGAGCAGATCACCGCGCATATCGAAAAGCGCAAGCCCGATCCGGCGAGCCTGCTGGTGCCCGGCATCGTCGAGGGCGTGCGCGGGATGCGCTTCATCACCGCCGCGGTGGCATCGAGCCGCAACGGCTCCGGCTGGGCGAAGGTGTAGCCATGCGCCCGTTCTTTCCGGACGTGACACTGGAGCAGATCGCGCGGCGGGCGCACGACGCCCCCGCGCCGCAGCCGAAATCCGGCCGGCTGGAATACCTGGAGAATTTGGTCAACCGGTTCGTCTGACGATGACGCCACCAAGTGCCCGACGCAGAATTACCGATCCATTTTCCGTCATTGCCGGGCTTGACCCGGCAATCCAGCGCGCGGGCGCGGCGTGGATCCCCGGGTCATCCCCGGACTTGATCCGGGGACCGGGGATGACGTCGGAGGGGGAGTGGAAGCGGCTGTTTCGCCTCGAACCCTAAGATCCGCACTCCGCCGCCGTCGCGCGCTGGTGCTGCTGGGAAGCGCGTTGCTGCCGCTCCCGGCGCGCGGCGAGGTCACCGCTCCACCGCCGGCCGAGGCGCCGCCCGCGCCCGCCGTCGCGCCTCCCGCCCCGGCGCCCGCCGTGGCACCCGCGCCGGTCGCGCGGCCGGCTCGCGGCAACGCCGAGGCGGTCGACCGGTCGAAGTCGGACCATCTGTTCTTCGAGCAGGCGATCGACGCCAACTCGATGAAGGCGTTGCGCAAGGAGCTGACGAGGATCGTCGAGGCGGGAGTGACCGACATCACCATCGTGATGAGTTCGTCCGGCGGCCAATTGTTCCCGGCGCTGAACGCCTACAGCTTCATCCGCGCGTTGCCGGCCACGATCGACACGCATGCGCTGGGACTGGTGGCGTCCGCGGCAGCCGTGCTGTTTCTCGCCGGTGCGCGGCGGTCCGCCGATCGCAACGCGCATTTCCTGTTCCATCCGTCACAGTCGACCGTCCCCGGCACCGTCAACGAGCAGCAACTGCAGGAGCAGCTTGCGGTGCTGGAGGACGTGGAAGCCGCCGTCGCGCAGATCTATCGCGAGCGGACGAAGCTGTCGGACGCGGACATCCAGCGGATGCAGCGCGGAACCGTCGCGTTCGACGCCGAGCGCGCGAAGGAGCTCGACATCGTGCAGGACGTCGCCGACCTGCGCATTCCCGGCGAGCAGAAGGCGAAGATCATTTTCGTCGAGTAACCCAGGGCAACTGCCCATGGCGGGGGCGGCCGCTGCTACGCCGGCGGCGCCGCCACCGCCGGCACCACGGCCGGCGCACGCGCGGCCAGGCGCCCTTCGAGCAGCCATGCCGCCAGCCCCGGCATGCCGCACAGCATGTTGCCCGCGCCGAACAGCAGCGACAGCGCCAGCGCGTCCGAAGCGGGCACGCCGACGCGGCCCAGCAGCATCACCAGCAGCCCTTCCCGCACGCCCCAGCCGCCGAACGAGATCGGCAGCGTGACGGCCAGCGTCACCATCGGGATGAAGGCGAGGAAGTCGGAGAGCGTCGTCGGCAGGCCGAGCGCGCGGGCCAGCAGGAACCCCGCGAGCGCGAAATTGAGGTTGCTGAGCAGGCTGCCCAGCGCGAGCCCGGCGCCCCAGTGCGACAGCACGAGGCCGCGCGTGGTCGGCGCCGCCGCCATGATCGCTGCCCAAGGCCGCAGCCGGGACAGGCCGAAATCGATCCGGTCGGCGGCCATCAGCGCGCCGAGCCCGCCGAGGCCGGCCAGCAGCAGCGCCGTGCAGAT
The DNA here is from genome assembly GCA_963697635.1 of uncultured Solirubrobacterales bacterium. GTDB lineage: Bacteria > Pseudomonadota > Alphaproteobacteria > Acetobacterales > Acetobacteraceae > CAJCJG01. The sequence continues at coordinate 127,598 of CAVOOS010000009.1, forward strand.
CCATACCGGTGCGGTCTCGCCGGTGCGCGCCTGCAGCAGCGGCGCGCCGGCCAGTGCCAGCACCAGCAGCGAAAGCACCAGGAACACGCGGTCGAGGAACACGCTCTGGATGGTCGGGCCGAGCGCGTGCCCGCGCCGGGCCGCGAGCCAGATGCGCACCGCGTCGCCCGCGACCGAGGGCGCCACTTGCGCGGCGACCGTCGCGGTGGAGAACCAGACGGTCAGCGCGCCGAGCCGCCCCGCCTCGCCGATGCCGCGCAGCGCCACCCACCAGCGCACTCCGCCGAGCAGCGGCATGGCCAGGAATGCCGCGCCGGCCAGCGCGAGCCCGGAGGCCGACGCCCCGGCGAGGCTGTGGCCGATGCCGGCCATGTCCACACGACTGACGATCGCCGCCAGCACGATCGCGCTGAGCGCGAGTTTTGCCGCCATTCCGATCCAGCGGCGCCCCGGGCGCCTCGGTCTGTCCATGCCATCCCCACCCGAAACCGTCACCGCGGGATCGACACGGACCAAATTCCGCTCCTAGAATGGAACGCACCGGATCGATTTGCGAGATACGGATATCATTTTTAAGCAATCCTTGTCAACCAGCATGCCGTAGCATGCCTGCCCGGCGCACGCGGGGCGTGCGATGGCGCACCCGCCGCTTGCAATTCTCACTCCATGAGGTAAAGAGTGAAAAATTGAAACTGCCAAGGACGCGATCGCGATGTCGGTCGTTTGCATCGGGGCCGGGCCGGCCGGATTGACCGCGGCGTACATGCTCAGCAAGGAAGGGGTGCCCGTCACCGTCCTGGAGCAGGACCCGGAGTATGTCGGCGGCATTTCAAGAACCGTCACCTACAAGGGCTTCGCCTTCGACATCGGCGGCCACCGCTTCTTTTCCAAATGCCGCGAGGTCGAGAACCTGTGGACCGAGCTGCTCGGCGAGGATTTCCTGGAGCGGCCGCGCAAGTCGCGCATCTACTATCGCGGCAAGCTGTTCGACTATCCGCTGCGCGCGTTCGACGCGCTGCGCAAGCTCGGGCCGCTCGAAGCGGCGTGGTGCGTGCTGTCCTACGCGCAGGCACGGCTGCGCCCGACCCCCGATCCGCGCAACTTCAGCGAGTGGGTGATCAACAAGTTCGGCCGCCGGCTGTTCGAGATCTTCTTCCGCACGTACACCGAGAAGGTGTGGGGCATGCGCTGCGAGGAAATCTCGGCCGACTGGGCCGCCCAGCGCATCAAGGGGCTGTCGCTGTCGAAGGCGGTGTGGAACGCGCTGCGGCCGCAAAAACGCGGCGGCTCGTCCGAGCAGACGATCAAGACGCTGGTCAGCAGCTTCCGCTACCCGCGGCGCGGCCCGGGCATGCTGTGGGAAGCGGCGGCCGAGCGGGTGCGCGCCAACGGCGGCACGGTGCGGCTCGGCCAGACCGTGATCGGGGTCGAGCGTACGGCCGAGGGCGCCTGGAACGTGCGCACGCGCGACCGCGAGGGCGCCGAGCACGTGTTCTCCGGTCAGCACGTTATTTCGTCCATGCCGATGCGCGAGCTGAGCCGCGCGATCGCGCCGCCGATGCCGGCGGCGGCGGTCGAGGCGGCGCAGGGGCTGCGCTATCGCGACTTCATCCTGGTGGCGCTCGTGGTGAAGGAGCGCAACCTGTTCAACGACAACTGGATCTACGTCCACGAACCCGGCGTGAAGGTCGGCCGCATCCAGAACTTCAAGTCCTGGTCGCCGGAGATGGTGCCGCAGCCGGACGTGAACTGCTACGGGCTCGAATACTTCTGCTTCGACGGCGACGGGCTGTGGAACTCGACCGACGCGGAGCTGGTGAAGCTCGCGAGCCAGGAACTGGTGCAGCTCGGCCTCGCCCGCCCCGGCGACATGCTGGACGGCACCGTGGTGCGCCAGCCGAAGGCCTATCCGGTCTATGACGACCGCTACCAGGAGCACGTCGCGACGCTGCGGGCGGAGGTCGAGGGCGGCTACCCCGGCCTGCACATGGTCGGCCGCAACGGCATGCACAAATACAACAACCAGGACCACGCGATGATGACCGCGATGCTGACGGTGCGGAACATCATCGCCGGCCGGCAGGTCTACGACGTCTGGCAGGTCAACGAGGACGCCGAGTACCACGAGGACGGCAAGGCCGGCGTGCGCGACCACCTGACCGCCGACGCCCCCACCGCGGTCTCCGGCCGGCTGGTGCCGCTGCGGGCGGCGTAACGCTCGACGCGAAGGGCGGCAAGCAAGCGTAGCCCGGATACCGGGTCCGCGTAGGGCGGGTGAAACCCGCCGTTGCGATCCGCGCACTCCACACTCACCGGCGCTCGCCCAAATCGGCGGGATCGGCGGCGCTTATGCCCCGATCTGCGGGATACAGTCCGCGCGCCACAGAGCGAACCGAACGACGAATATGGCCAGTCGGCGACACGAGCGACCGGCGGCAGCGTCCAGATACCAGGCGACCGATCGAGACCAACCAGCAATTCTCCTCTTGACAAGTACCGTCAGAAATACTAACTTCGCGACATGAACCCCACCGCCCCACCCCCTCGAGCCGCCAAGGATCGGCTCACCGAGAGTTTCGAGGAACTCGCCCGGGGCCTGGCCGCCAGCGGCGGCGGGGGCGGGCTGGCCGCGCTCCTGATCAGTCTGATCAACCGCCTCATCGAGGCGATCCTCGCCATCGCGCGGACCCTGCCGGCCCCGGCCCCGGCCGAGCCGGCCGCGACCCCCTCCATCGCACAGCGGCAACCCTCGGTCCGGCCGAAAACACCCCGCCGGGCAAGGGGCCGTTCGGCCCGCCCGCAAACATCGACACCGGAAAAACTCCCGGTCAGGGCCGGTGCAGCCGCCGGGTCCGATCCCCGGCCCCCAGCCGGCACGCTCCCCCAGGTCCCCCGCCCCGGCGGGCGCCATGCCCGGCCGGGCGCAAACCGGAAAAACGCCACCGCCCCGCCGCGGCGACCGCCAAAAAATCGGACTTCCGTGCCCGCCGCTTCCGCATGTCTATTTCATTGCGATACAGCAACAATAGCGGCAATTCCGCTCACCGCGACCGCGTGCCGGTTGAACGCCAGATAGCGATACGCCAGCCGTTCCCGCGCGACGAACTCCGCCCACGCCTTGAACTGGCCTTCGCGAAAACCCCAGAAGCCGTGGTAGTCGTCGAACACGATGACGGTGCCCGGCGTCAGCCGCGCCTTCAGCAGGTCCAGCGCGATCACGGTCGCCTCGTAGGTGTCGCAGTCGAGGTGCAGCAGCGCGAGCGGCTCCGGATGCTGCGCCAGGAACGGCGGCACGCTGGCGTCGAACCAGCCGCGCACCAGCTCCGCATTGCGCCGCACCTTCGGCAGCCGGCCGCGAAGATCAAAGGTGCCGCGCAGCAGGCCGGTGCCCTTCCAGTCCTCCTTGAGCCCCTCGAACGAATCGAAGCCGTACACCGTGCCGGGCGCGCGGTCGGCGAGGAAATTGAGGGAATAACCCTGGAACACGCCGAGTTCCAGCCACAGCCCGCCCGCCGGCGCCTCGCGGCAGGCGAGCGCCCACAGCAGCTCGCGCGAACTCACCCCGACCGCATCGGGCATGCGCGCGGCGATGTACTCGGCCAATTCCGCCACCGCCCGGCGATGCAGCACGCCGAGCACGTTGTGGTCGAGCGAGGCGAACCGCGTGACCTCGCCGACCGGCCCCTCGAGCATGTGGCGGACGAAGCGCCCGACGCCGCCGAGTGCCGACGGGATCACCCCGGATGCCGCCGCCTTCCTGCTCATGCCGCCAATTCCATGCCGATCGCCTCGGCGTGATGGCACGCCACGAGATGTCCGTCGAGCGGCCGCAATTCCGGCGCCGCTTCGGTGCAGAGCGCGGTCGCATACGGGCAGCGGGTCGCAAAGGCGCAGCCGGGCGGCGGGTTCAACGGTGAGGGCAGCTCGCCGCGCACCACCGCGGTGCGCTTGCGGTGCGCCGGATCGACCGACGGCGTGGCCGCCAACAGCGCCTGCGTGTACGGATGCCGCGGCGACGCGAATATTTTTTCCTTCGGCGCCTGCTCGGCGGGGCGGCCGAGATACAGCACCAGCACGTCGTCGGCGATGTGCCGCACCACGGAAAGGTCATGGCTGATGAACAGGTAGGCGAGCCCGAGTTCCTCCTGCAGATCCATCATCAGGTTCAGCACCTGCGCCTGGATGGAGACGTCAAGGGCAGAAACCGGCTCGTCCGCGACCACGATCGGCGGGTTCAGCATCAGCGCGCGGGCGAGCGCGATGCGCTGGCGCTGGCCGCCCGAGAACATGTGCGGATATCGGGAGAAATGCTCCTGCCGCAGCCCGACCTTGTCCATCATCGCGCGCGCCGATGCTTCGCGCGCGCGCCGGTCGCCGCGATCGTTGATGGTCAGCGGCTCCATCAGGATCGAGCCAACGGTTTTCCGCGGATTCAACGACCCGTAGGGATTCTGGAACACCATCTGCACGGACAGCCGCAATGCCCGCCTTGTCGCGCGATCGACGTCGACGGTCGGCCTGCCATCGAGCAGCAGTTCGCCCTCGGTCGGCGGCTCCATCAGCGTCGCCACGCGCGCGATCGTTGATTTTCCCGAGCCGGATTCGCCGACGATGGCCAAGGTCCGGCCCCGCGCGAGCGTGAAGGAAATCCCGTCCACCGCCTTGACCAGGCCGCGTTTGGAAAAAAACCCGCCGCCGACGGGGTAGTGACGGCGCAGATTGTGCGCTTCCATCGCCGCCGTCATGCCGCCGCGCGCTCCCCGCCCGTCGGCTGGCCGGCGGCGTCCAGCGGATACAGGCAGCGTGCGCGCCGCCCGGGCGGCCCGGCCAGCGCCGGCACCGTCGCGACGCAGCGCTCGGTCGAAAAACGGCAGCGCGGGTTGAACAGGCAGCCGCTCGGCCGGTCGGCGATGCCGGGCACAACGCCTGGAATGGTCGGCAGCCGGCGCCGGCCGATCGCGCGCTCGGGCAGCGCCTCCAGCAAGGCCGCGGTGTACGGGTGGCGCGGCGCGGCGAACAGCGCCTCGGTCGGCGCCTCCTCCACCGTCTGACCGGCGTACATCACCTGCACGCGATGCGCGGTCTCCGCGACCACGCCCATGTCATGCGTGATCAGCACCAGCGCCATGCCGCGCTGCTTCTGCAGGTTCACGAGCAGATCGAGAATCTGCTTCTGGATGGTCACGTCGAGCGCGGTCGTGGGCTCGTCGGCGATCAGCAGGCGCGGGTTGCAGGCGATCGCCATCGCGATCATCACGCGCTGGTTCATGCCGCCCGACATCTGGTGCGGGAACGCGCCGAGGCGCGTCGCCGGCGCGGGGATGCCGACCTGGTCGAGCAACTCCACGACGCGGTCGCGCACCTGCCGCCGCGGCACCGCATGATGCACGCGCAACGCCTCGCCGATCTGCCAGCCGACCGGGTAGCACGGGTTCAGCGAGGACATCGGCTCCTGGAAGATCATCGCCATGTCCTTGCCGACCAGCTTGCGCCGCTGGCGCGCGCTGATGGTCAGCAGGTCGGTGCCGGCGAACCGCATCGCGTCGGCGCGCACGCGGCCGGGGTAGCCGATCAGCCCCATCGCGGCCAGCATCGAGACCGATTTGCCGGAGCCGCTTTCGCCGACGATGCAGAGGATTTCTCCTTCGTCCAGCACCACGTCGACGCCGTCCACGGCGCGGAAGATGCCGCGCGACGGTCGCGAACTCGACGCTCAGGTTGCGGACTTCGAGCAGCGCCATCAGCGTTTCAACTTCGGGTCGAGCGCGTCGCGCAGGCCGTCGCCGAACAGGTTGAACGCCAGCACCGTCATCAGGATCGCGATCCCCGGGAAGGTCAGCACCCACCACGCGCGCTGATACGGACTGCAGCGCGCCGGCCAGCATCGTGCCCCATTCCGGCGTCGGCGGCTGCGCGCCGAGCCCGAGAAATCCCAGCGCCGCGGCATCGAGAATTGCCGACGGAGAAACCGAGCGACGCCTGCACGATCAGCGGCGCCGGTGCAGTTCGGCAGCACGGTCAGGAACATGAGGCGGGAGATGCCCGGCCCCCGCCGATCGCGTCGCGGTCACGTAGTCGCGGGACAGTTCCGACAGCGCGGAGGCGCGCACCAGCCGCGTGTAGTTGGGCAGCGTCACGATCGCGACCGCGATCATGGCGTTGAACAGCGACGGGCCGAGGATCGCCACGATCACGATCGCCAGCAGCAGCGACGGGAACACCAGCACGATGTCCATGAACCGCATGATCGCGACATCGACAGTGCCGCCGGCGAATGCCGCGGTCAGCCCCAGCACGGTGCCACTGGTCAGCGACAGCACGACGACCGAGAGCCCGATCACCAGCGACAGGCGCGCGCCGAAGATCAGGCGGGAGAGAATGTCGCGCCCGACATCGTCGGTGCCGAGCGGAAACGTGTCGACGCCGCCCGCCTGCCACACCGGCGGGGTCAGGAAGTTCTCGCGGAACTGCTCGATCGGCGAATGCGGCGCGACGACGTCGGCCAGCGCTGCGACCACGATCAGCGTCAGCATCACCGCAAGCCCGACGACGGCGCCGCGGTTTTCCGCGAACGCCCGCCAGAACAGTGTTACGCCGCCGGGCATCGGCGCGGAGATCACCTCCGCCGCTTCGGCCGTTGCGGGCGCTTCGGTGACGGACATCAGCGGCGGATCCGCGGGTTCAGAAACCCGTAGGTCAAATCAACGCCCAGGTTGACCACCATGACCAGCGAAGCGACCAGCAGCGTGCCGCCCTGCAGCACCGGATAGTCGCGACGCTGTATGCTCTCGATCAGCCAATGCCCCACGCCCGGCCAGGAGAAGATCGTCTCGGTCAAGATCGCGCCGCCGAGCAGCGTGCCCACTTGCAAGCCGATCACCGTCACCACAGGGATCAGCGCGTTGCGCAGCGCGTGCACCACGATCACCCGCACGGCACCCAGCCCCTTCGCGCGCGCCGTGCGGATGTAGTCCTCGCCCAGCACTTCCAGCATCGACGATCGCGTCATGCGCGCAACCGTGGCGAGCGGGATCGTGCCCAGCACGATCGTCGGCAGGATCAGATGCGACAGCGCCGAGCGGAACGCGGCCGCCGGATCGTCGGAGAACCAGGCGTCGACCAGCAGAAAACCGCTCCAGGGCACGACGTAGAAAGCGTCGGAAATCCGCCCCGACACCGGCGTCCAGCCCAGGCCGACGGAAAAGACCAGAATCATCATCAGCCCCCACCAGAAGATCGGCATGGAGGCGCCGGTGACGGACAAACCCATCAGCCCGTAGTCGAACATCGAGCCGCGGCGCACCGCCGCGATCACGCCGAGCGGCAGGCCGATCGCGATCGCGAACAGGATCGCGCACACCGACAGCTCGATGGTCGCCGGGAACAGCGTCGCGAACTCGGTCCAGACCGACTGGTGCGTGACCACCGACTGCCCGAGATCGCCGCGCGCAACCTGGGCTTCGTAGGACAGGAACTGCTGCCACAGCGGCCGGTCGAGCCCGGCCTCGTGGCGCAGCATCGCCAGCCGCGCCGGCGCGATGCCGCGTTCGCCGAACCGCACCTCGATCGGGTCGCCGGGGACGAGGTGGATCAGCATGAAGCTCAGCAGCGTGACGCCGATGAAGGTCGGCACGATCAACGCCACGCGGCGGAGCAGGAAGCGGAACATCTTTTTGCGTATGCAATCCTGCGGCCAGACCCCTCACCCCGGCCCTCACGCACAAGGGGAGAGGAAGAAGCAAAGCCCTCCCCCCTTGCGGGGGAGGGTTGGGTGGGGGGTCCTGCCGCCGCGCGCTACTGCAGATCGACCTCGTCGAACTGGTGCCGGCCGATCGGGCTCATCTTGTAGCCGGTCACGTTCTTGGCCATCGGCAAATACACGACCGAGTGCGCGATCAGGAAGAACGGCGCCTGGTCGTGCATGATCACCTGCGCCTGCTCATACAGCTTGGCCCGCTCCTTCTGGTCGGTCACGGTCGCCGCCTTGCTGACGAGAGCCTGGAAATCCTTGTTGCACCACTTGGCGATGTTGTTGCTGGCGGGCTTGTCGCCGATGCAGCCGGCCAGCGGCACGAAGAAATTGTCCGGGTCGCCGTTGTCGCCGGTCCAGCCGAGCTCGACCATCATGCCTTCGGCCGCCTGCGCGCGCTTGCGGTATTCGCCCCACTCGTAGGTGACGATCTTCGCCTTGATCCCGACTTTCGCGAGGTCGTTCTGCATCAGCTCGGCGATCCGCTTGCCGTCCGGGTTGTACGGGCGGGAGACCGGCATCGCCCACAGGTCGGTGTCGAACCCGTTGGGCAGGCCGGCCTCGGCGAGCAGCTTCTTCGCGGCGTCCGGATCGTATTTGTAATCCTGCACCGCGTCGTTGTAGCCCCACATGGTCGGCGGGATCAGGTTCTTGGCCGGCTGGCCGGCACCCTGATAGACCGCCTCCAGGATCGCGTGCTTGTCGATCGCCATGCTCACCGCGCGGCGCACCCGCACGTCGTCGAGCGGCTTCTTGAGGTTGTTCAGCGCGAGATAGGCGATGTTCAGCCCGGGCTGGCTCGGCAGTTGCAGCTTGGCGTCGGCCTTGATGCTCGGCAGGTCGGCCGGGTTCGGGAACGGCGCCATCTGGCACTCGCCGGCGCGCAGCTTGGCCAGCCGCACCGCCGGGTCCTTGGCGATCGAGAACACCAGCGCGTCGATCTTCGGCGCCGGGCCCCAGTAGCCGTCGAACTTCTTGTAGCGGATCGTGGTGTCCTTCTGGTAGGCCACGAGTTCGAACGGCCCGGTGCCGATCGGGTCCTGGTCGATCAGCTCCGGCTTGCCGAGCGCCAGCAGCGCATCGGCGTATTCCTTCGACTGGATCGAGGCGAAGTCCATCGCGAGGTCGGCCAGGAACGGCGTGTTCGGCTGCTTCAGCGTGAACTTCACGGTGTAGTCGTCGATCTTGTCGATGCTGGCCAGCAGCTCCGGCATGCCCATGTCGCCGAAGTAGTCGTAGCCGCCGCCGGAGACCTTGTGGTACGGGCTGCTGTCCTTCCACTGCCGCTCGAAGCTGAAGATCACGTCATCGGCGTTGAAGTTGCGGGTCGGCTTGAACGTCTTGTTGGACTGCCATTTCGCGTTCTTGCGCAGGTGGAAGGTGAACACCTTCGCGTCCTCGTCCACGTCCCAGGATTCTGCGAGGCCGGGGCCGACCTCGGTGGTGCCGAACTTGAACTCGACCAGCCGGTTGTAGATCGGCAGGTTGGCGTCGAACGTCGTCCCGGTGGTGTTGATCATCGGGTTGAAGTTCTCGGGCGAGCCCTCCGAGCAGTAGACGAAGGTCTTCGCCTGGGCACCCGCGCCGGCCCCGAGCAGGGCCGCGAGCGCGGCCGCGCAGGACATCGCAACAAGCCGGTGTTTCATGCTGGTGGCTCCCCTGATGGCGTTGGCCGCACCGCCCGGCGGCGGGGTGGCTCGAAGGGGGCACTCAAGCTGATTTCGGTGCGCGCGCAAAGCCCCGCGGGCGACCGGTTACCTGTGGATGGTCGGCTGGACGGTCGGGACCGCCTGATGCCCGGACTGCCAGTTGTAGATCAGTTGGTCCACGTCCGCGCTCTTCAGGTCCGGCATGGGCTGGATCGGCAACTGCGCCGAGCCGGTGGGGATGAGGCTGCGGGATCCGCCGGGCAGCCAGCTGATCACGCAGGTCACCAGAATGTACGACATCGTCGTCATCATCAGCCCGAGCGCCAGCATGGTACGGATGCGGAAGCCGAACGGCCTGGGCGGATGCGGATAGGCGGCGTTGCAGCGCGGGCACTCCAGGGTCTCGACGTCGATATCGAACTGGCAGAACGGGCAGATCATGGCGGTCCCAACCGGAGAAGCCTCGCAGCATAGGGCGGGCGAACCGGCGGTTCCAGCTTTTGCGCCGCACGCCAGGGCAGCGCCGGCCCCGCGGCCGCAGCCGCGGGGCCGCTGCGCCCGGCTATCCGGCCTGCACGGCCGCCCGGCCGAACCCGTCGCGGCGCCCGCCGCGCAGCGCGTCCAGGCTCCAGGCGCCGGCGCCGTAGGCGGCGACGTACAGGAAGCCGCCGGCCATCGCGATGTTCTTCATCGCGTGGATCTGGTTGTTCATGTCGGCGAAGCCGTGGAACACGAACGCCGTGACCAGGCAGAACAGCGCCAGCACCGGGGCCACGAAGCGGGTGCCGAGCCCGACCAGCAGCAGTAGTCCGCCGCCCAGCTCGACGATCACGGCGATCCCGTAGCCGACCGCGGGCAGCGGCAGGCCCTTCGAGGCGATGTAGCCGATCGTACCGGAGGCCGCCATCAGCTTGCCGTAGCCCGAGAGGATGAAGATCAGCGACATCAGCACCCGGCCGACGGCCGGCGTGATCGCGGTTTGCAGACGGTTCATCGTTTTACCCCTGTTTCCATGAGTGACCGATCGGGTCCGGCCACGGGCCGCCCGCCGGATCGGCGTGACAATCAGACGATCAGCCGCGCAGCGACTTCAGCGCCGTGGCCACCTTGGCGACGCGCTTGCCCTGGATGCGGGCGACCGCGAGGTCGGCATCGGCCGGCGCGGTCACATGCTGGCCGTCGACCGCGGTGTGCGAGCCATACGGGGAGCCGGCCTGGAAGTTCACCGGGTCGCCATAGCCGTTCGGCACGATCACCATGCCGAGGTGCGACATGATCGCGAACAGCCCGATCACCGTCATCTCGGCGCCGCCGTGATTGGTCGCGGTCGCGGCGAACGCCGAGCCGACCTTGTTGAACATCTTGCCCTGGAACCACAGCCCGCCGAGGCTGTCGATGAAGGCCTTGAGCTCCGAGGAGATCACGCCGAACCGCGTCGGCGCGCCGAACACGATCGCATCGGCCCACTCCACGTCGTCCGCGGTCGGCGCCGCATAGAGCGCGTTCATCCGCTCCATGTTCTCCTTCCAGCCGGGCACGTTGTTGATGATGTCGGCGCTGACATGCTCGCGGGCGCGGCGCAGCCGCACCTCCGCCCCCTCGGCCTGCGCGCCCTCGGCGATCGCCTTGGCGAGCGCTTCGGTCGCGCCGTTGCGCGAGTAGAACGCGATCAACACATTGATGGCCATGCAAAACCTCCTGCCTCCCGGGCGGCGTGGCCCGGCTTGCGGCGATAGATAGACCGAGCGTAGCATCAGGAAAACCCGAATTCGGTCGATCAGACCCATCTTGAACTTAGATATATACACAAACCCATGACCGAACCCGGCTCGCCCACGCTGGACCAGCTGCGCGTGTTCGCAACGGTCGCGGAGACCGGCAGCTTCTCCGCCGCCGCCCGCCGGCTGCGTCGCGCGCAGTCGGCGATCAGCTACGCGGTCGCCAACCTCGAGCAGATGCTCGGCCTCGAGCTGTTCGAGCGCGGCCATCGCCGGCCGGTGCTGACCGAGGCCGGGCGCGCCGTGCTCGCGGATGCGCGCCGGGTCGGGCGGCTCGTGGACGACCTGCGCGCCCGTGCCAGCGGCCTCACCGCGGGGCTGGAGGCCGAGGTGGGGCTCGCCGTCGACGTCATGTTCCCGACCGCGCGGCTGGTCGCGGCGCTGGAGGCGTTCTACCGGGAATATCCGACGGTCGGGCTGCGGCTGCGCGTCGAGGCGCTGGGCGCGGTGGTCGAGCAGGTGCTGCAAGGCACCTGCGGCCTTGGCATCACCGGGCCGATGGGCATCCGCGCCGAGGCGATCGAGCGCCGGCCGCTGTGCCAGATCGAGCTGTTGCCAGTCTGCGCGCCGACCCACCCGCTCGCGGCGGCGCCGCTGACCGGTTCGGCGCTGCACGACCACGTCCAACTGGTGCTCACCGACCGTTCGCGGCTGACCGAGGGGCAGGATTTCGGCGTGGTTTCTCCACGGACCTGGCGGCTCGGCGACCTGGGAGCAAAACACGCGCTGCTGTGCGCGGGCCTGGGCTGGGGCAACATGCCCGCGCACATGGTCTGCGACGATCTGCGCGCCGGCCGGCTGGTGCGGATCGCGCCCGACCGGCCGGGCATCCTGTTCCAGCTTTTGCTGATCCACCGCGCCGACGCCCCGCCCGGCCCGGCCACGCGCTGGCTCGCGGAGCGGCTCGCGGAGGGGGGATGAGGTGGAATGGCGTCCGGGACACGACGGTGGCACCGCCGCCGACATGGGTTCGCGCGTCCCGACCGATGCAACCCGGCCCTGAACCGCCCCACCCTTGCCGCCCCCGCGTCCGCATGGTGCAGTCGGCGGCAACGCGAGGGAGAGCACCGGTATGGCGAAATTCAAGATCCTCACCACGGCGACGGCGCCGTTCGACCACGAGAGCGAAGCGCTCGCCGGGCTCGACGCCGAGTTCGTCCCGGTGCCGGCCGAGGAGGACGCGGTGGTGGCTGCGATCGGCGATGCCGACGCGTTCTACCCGACCGGCAAGGTCACGCGGCGCATGATCGCCGCGGCGAAGCGCTGCCGGGTGATCGCGCTCGGTTCGGTGGGCGTCGACTACGTCGACATCGCCGCCGCGACCGAGCACGGCGTTCCCGTCACCAACTGCCCGGACACCTTCGTCGAGGAAGTCGCGGACCACGCGATGACGCTGCTGCTCGGCGGGTTTCGCCGCCTCGTCGAGCACGACCGGCTGGTGCGCGACGGGCGCTGGCGCGAGGGGCGCGCGCACCTCTACCAGTTCCCGCGGCTGTGGGGATTGACGCTCGGGCTGGTGGGCTTCGGCAACATCGCCCGCGCGGTGGCGCTGCGGGCCAAGCCGTTCGGCCTGCGCCTGCTCGCCCACGATCCGTACGTTTCCGAGCTGGCGATGCTGCCGTACGGCGTCTCGCCGGCCGGCCTGCACGAAATGCTGGCGGAAAGCGACTTCGTGTCCGCCCACGTGCCCGGCACGCCGGAGACCGGGCATCTGCTCGGCGAGGCCGAGTTCCGCCGCATGAAACGGTCGGCGCTGTTCATCAACACCGGCCGCGGCGCGACGGTCGACGAGGCGGCGCTGGTCACCGCGCTGCAACAGGGCTGGATCGCGGGCGCCGCGCTCGACGTGCTGGAGGTCGAGCCGCCCCGCCAGGACAACCCGCTGCTGCAGATGCGGAACGTGACCTTCACCGCGCACGTCGCCTCGGCGTCGTCGCGGTTCGACCCGGCGCGCAAGCGACGGGTCGGGCAGGAACTGGCGCTGGTGCTGAAGGGGCGCTGGCCGATGGCCTGCGTCAACCCGTCGGTGCTGATGGCGGGCAGCCTGCGCCGCTGGCAGCCGATCTCGACGGAGCGAGGGCCGAACAGCTGACGCGCACGAAAAACCCCCTCCCGGACCGGGAGGGGGTTTTGCGGACATCAGCGCAAGGGAATTAGGGCCAGGGGCGATCAGGCCCAGTGGCCCTCGTTCCACATCCAGCCGCCGTTGCGCGGGATCCATTGGCCGGGGGTCCAGACCGTGCGGCCGGGCGGCGCCGGCACGTATTCGCCGGCCTTCCAGTCCCACGGGTTGCCGGCGGCACCGGTGTAGCGCCAGTGGCCCGGCTGCCAGACCACGTTGCCGGCGCCCTGCGGGGGCGGCGGCACCAGCTCGGCCCGGGCCGGCGGCGGCGGTGCCGGCGACATCAGCAGCATCGACGGCGGCTGCGCGACGGGCGGCGCGGGCGGCGTCTGCACGACCACCTGCGTCGGCGCCGGCTGCACGTCGGTGCAGGCCGCCAGCGCCACCAGCAGCGGTGCCGCCATAATCGCGGCACTCGTCAAGCGGAGCATCGCGTGCCCCCCCGCTATTGCGCCGGCGGCGGCGGCACGACGACGGTCGTCGACGGGCTCGGCTGCGGCGCCGGCTGCACCACCACCTGGCTCGGCGGGGCCTTCTCGACATTGACGCAGGCGGCCAGCGCGAGCGGCGAGAGCAGCAGCGCGGTGGCGATCAAAGTGCGGCGCATGGTCTTCTCCTTCTGGAATTGATCTCGGAAATTCGTTCAGCCGTTCTGCCAATGGCCATCGACCCAGACGTAGCCGCCGCTCGGTTGGGTCACCCACTGGCCGGGCACCCAGGTGGCCGTGGTCTGCGGCGGGATCACGTAGTGGCCGGCGGTCCACATCCAGCCGCCGCTGGTCCAGGTCCAGTGCCCGGCCTGCCAGTATTCGACCTGGCCGGAGACGATCGGCGCCGGCGGGATTGTCTCCACCTGCGGCGCGGGCGGCGCCGCCGGCGCGACGATCACGGTCTGCTGCGCCAGGGCCGAGCCCACGCCGAGCGCGAGCGTCAGCGGCAGGGCCAGTTGGGCAATGCGTCGATACTGCATGGTGCTACTCCTGTCGGTGCGGAATGCGGCAGGCGTCGCTGCCGCGGATGCCCGTGAGCCGTTCGTTGGTGTCCCGGGCATCGGTGAAGCTTGGTGCGTGTTGGCGGCCGGACCGCCGAACTGCAATCATCCTCTAATATTTCTTTGCGGGGCCAACGGTTCCCGCCAGACCAGAAAAAAACTGCGTCAATCTCCGCTCGGAGGCGGCAGCTACGTTCCAGAATATTCAGTAACTCCGGCTCAATGGTATAGGCTTGTTGTTCGATGTTCAATAACTCGCGAGGCAGAAACCGTCGCGTCTTGCTCAGCACGGACGTGTCGACGGTAATGCCGACCGCGGCGAGCCGGATCCACATGTTTCGTGAATATCAGATATGCGCGGTGAACATGCCGTGGGTCCACCGTCGGCGCACGCGCGCCCGGCGCAAATTCCCGAGCGCGCCGAAACATGGTAAGAGCCTGCGGGACATGGAGTCGGCCCGATGCCCGAGGAGCTGGTGTTCTACACCCACCCGTCGTCGCGCGGCCGCATCGTGCGGTGGATGCTCGAGGAAGTCGGCCAGCCCTACCGCACCGAGGTGCTTGAATACGGCACGTCGATGAAGGCGCCCGACTATCTCGGCATCAACCCGATGGGCAAGGTGCCGACGATCCGCCACGGCGATACGGTGGTCACCGAAGGCGCCGCGATCTGCGCCTATCTCGCCGACGCGTTCCCGCAGGCCCGGCTGGCGCCGCCGCCGGGCGACCGGGCGCGCGGGCCGTATTATCGCTGGCTGTTCTTCGCCGCCGGCCCGCTGGAGGCCGCCACCACCAACCGGGCGCTCGGCTTCGTGATCCCGCCCGGCCGCGAGCGGATGGTCGGCTACGGCAGCTTCGCCGAGGTGGAGCAGACGCTGGAGGCGGCGGTGTCGGCCGGCGACTACCTGGCCGGCGTCGCATTCAGCGCGGCCGACGTCTATGTCGGCTCGCAGATCGGCTTCGGGCTGATGTTCGGCACGCTGGAGAAGCGCCCGGCGTTCGAGCGCTACTGGGCGCGGATCAGCGCCCGCCCGGCCGCGTCCCGCGCCCGCGCGATCGACGACACGCTGGCCGCCGAGCGGAAGCCGGCCCTGGTCCGGTAAGGAAGCGCGTTCCTATCGGGGCGCTCTAACAACGGATTTGCAATCCGCGACGCCGCCTCCCCGGCCTTGGCCGGGGCGACGGTCGAGATCCAGCTTTCGCCGCAACCGCTCAGGACTCGCGCAGCGAGCGCGGGTAGAGGACTTCCATCGAGTCGTTGACCAGTTCCTTCTGGTCGTCGCTGAGCGGGCACAGCGTCAACAGCGCCTCGCGCAGGCTGGCGAACCGGCCGACCTCGACCAGCGAGCCGTCCACCACCTTCTGCCGCAACCAGGTGACGGTGACGTGCTTGCCGTCGCGGGTGACGAAGAACGCCGGCTGCTCGGCGCCCGGCGGCACGACCGAGACGAGGCGGGTACGGCGTTCGTCGTCGAGCACCACGTTCCAGCCGCCGAGGCCCGGCGCCACCGCCGCCCACTCCAGCGCGTACAGCACGTCCGCCTGATGGAACGTCGCCGCCGCGTCGGCGGAAAACAGTGTTGCCTCGGCGGGTCGCCGCGCTTTCTTTGACATCTTCGCCTCCTGAGCTGCCGGTGGGGCATGTGGCCGACGGCGGCTAACACTGCATCCGGCGTGCCAGGGCGGCCTGTCGGTTTTGCATCGCATTTTGCGGGACGCCTGCGGCACGTGCGGGCACGGCGGCAAGCCAATTACTTTGTTGCTAGGTGCCGGCCCGGCTGCGCGGCGGTGCTGGCGCGTTAGCAACTTTTTCAGCCTATCAGAAACAAGGCTGTGCGGATGGAAACGCAACGGAGGTTGCGATCGGGTCCGCAACCATAGATTGTAACGTCTCGGCAAACGTGAATCATTCGCCGTTATTGAGACAAACGAAACTGTTGCATCCGCCCATCGTATCCGGATATGAAACTGTCGTCGAGGAAAGGCGCCGTCTGCAGCGGTGCCGGGCTGCCAAGGGGGTGCCGGGCCGGCCGGCATCGGGGTGGAGGACGGAGCCTATAAATCGTATTGCAATGGCTGTTGCCGCGGCGCTGATGGGCGCTGCCGGGCTGGCTCAACCGGCACATGCCGGGTTCATATCGATCGGGACCAATCTGACGATTGGCTCAGAAACGTACCAGCTCGTCTCCGTGACCTGCAACAACGGCGTGACCTGCAACAGTGGCAACAGCTACAACGGGCTGCAGTGGGGAACGGACGGCTTCGCAACGGGCATCACCATCGAGGACCCGAACACCGGTTCCATCGTGTCGACGGCGGGCGGCGCCCCCTCGGACGTGACGCTCATCTTCGAGGTGTATGGAAGCGTTGCATTCAATAAGGTCGGGTTGCTGATCAACGGCAGCGACGGCGGCAAGCCGGTGGATGACCCGCTGATGACCACCAGCGAGAACGTCTACAACTTCTCGAATACCTACAGCCTGGTGCCGACCCCGCATTATGACGATCCCGAGGAATACGTGAGCCTGCCGGCGGGGTATTCGGCCCTGGAAGTGACCAAGGACATCAAGGTCGGCACGCCCACGCAGGGCGAAACGCTCTCGATCACCTCGGTGAACCAGGACTTCATTCCGGCGCCCGAGCCGGCATCGTTGTCGCTGCTGTTGTTCGGGATGACCGCGGCAGCCGTCGCTCGCCGTAAACGTCTTCGCCGATAAGACGGTTCGCAGACATCGCGCCTGCCCAATCTCCGCCGGCGCGGGGTTGCGGGCTGTATCTGACCTGACGCGGCACGGCCACGGCTCTCTTAAAACAAGGTGAAATCAACATGAGCGCAACAACCACGACGGATTTTGAGGGCGGCACGATCGGCTCGCTGACGCTGAGCGACGTCTTGGTGACCGAGACTGACAGTGGCCCTGGCAGCTTCGATACATTCGCTTCCAGCTTTTCGAGCTATGTCCAGCCCATCGCGTTGGGGACGGGCGGCTATCAGGCAATCGATGTCCCGCCGCCCGTGCCGCAAATACCGGGTCAGTTCGGGGTCGTTTGGGGCGCCACGACCGCCGAGATCCAGGCGACCAATCCGACCGCGGCAGTCACGCAGTCCATCACCTACTCGGCCGATATCGGCATAGCTGCCGGCAACGTGATCAGCAGTGCGTTCGCCGAAATCGCGGTCGACAACGAGTTCGGGCGGCTCGATCACGGCCGTGCTGACCGTCACCGATCAATCCAACAACGTACTGTCGACCGGCACGTTCTACCCTGGCGCGTCGGACACTGGCGCGAGCGATCAGATATCGGTCAGCGGCGACTACGCCAACGTGGTCGCGACCCTCGTGGTCACCAACTCGATCCCCCAGGGCACGACCAGCGGCATCGTCGGCTACAGCGGCGTGGAATTGCTCGTCAACACCACCACCGCAACCGTCACCAACACCCCGACCGGGTCGATCACCATCGACAAGCAGGTCTCGGTCAATTGCGGCAAGACCTGGCAGGACGTCGGCGTCGGCAACCTGCAGGACCCGACCGCCAACATCGGCGGCATGGTCGAATACCAGGTCGTCATCACCAACACCGGCACCACCGCGCTCACCAACGTCTCGGTCAGCGACATCGGCGGCGGCGCGGTCACGGGCTTCGCGTTCGGCACCAGCGACGTCACCGTCATCCCCACGCTTGCGGTCGGCGCCAGCATCACGTCGGACATCGGCCTGACCCCGGCGCTGGCCGGCCACAACCTCGATACCGCGACCGTGACCGGCACCGTCAGCGGCACCACCACCTCCGTCACCGCCAACGACACCGCCGACTACACGGGCGTCAAAGGCAACATCGTCATCGACAAGCAGATCTCGACCAACGGCACCACCTGGTACAACGTCGGCAGCGGCAATCTGCAGAACGTCAACGTGGTGATGGGCGGCGAGGTCTATTACCGCGTCATCGTCACCGACACCGGCACCTCGACGATCTCCGGCATAACCGTGACCGACGCCGGCAACGGCGCGCCGAGCGGATTCACGTTCAGCTCCAACAATAACAACAACAACTGCGGCGGTGGCGGCAACAACAACTGCGGCGGCGGCTGGGGCGGCAACAACAACAACTGCGGCTCGGGCAGCGTCACCATCACCGGCGGCCAGTCGATCACCTCCTGCGTCGTCGGCGTCACCGCGCTGTGCGGCACCAACACCGACACCGCGACCGTCACCGGCACCATCACCACGGGCGGCGGCTATTGCGGCAGCCCCGGCACCACGACCGTGGTCGGCGCCTGCGACGTCGCCTCCTACACCGGCGTGTGCGGATCGGTGACGATCGAGAAGCTGGTCTCGGTCAACGGCGGGTCGAGCTGGGAGACCTACAACGCCAACAGCCCGCCGCAGGCGCTGATGGGCGGGAATGTCGAGTTCGAAGTCGTCGTCACCAACACCGGCTCGGTCGCGATCAGCGGCCTGTCGGTCAAGGACGCGGGCGGCGGCTCGATCACCGGCTTCACCTTCACCACCGCCGACCCGACGGGCACGCTGGCCGTCGGGCAGTCGGTGACCTCCGACATCGCCACCACGACGGCACTGTGCGGCTGCAACACCGACACCGCGACCGCAACCGGCACGATCGCGCTCGGCGTCACCGGCACGGCGCTGCTGACCGCGTGCAGCACTGCCAACTATCAGGGCGTCTGCGGCTCGGTCACGATCGACAAGCAGGTCAGCGTCAACGGCGGCTGCACCTGGGTAGACGTCGGCAACTGCCTCAACAACCCCTCCATCGAGACCGGCGGTTCGGTCGACTTCCGCGTCATCGTCACCAACAACGGCGGCATCGGGCTCACCAACCTGTCGGTCACCGACGTCGGCAACTCGATCACCAACTTCAAGTTCGGCAGCCCGGGCAGCACCACCATCGCGTCACTGGCGGTCGGGCAGTCGATTACCTCCGACATCTCCTCGATCACGGCGGTCAGCGGCTACCACACCGACACCGCCGACGTGACCGGCACGGTCTCGCTCAACGGCGTGACCTCCGCGGTGTCGGCCCTCAACTCGGCCGACTACACCGGCGTCAACGGCAACTGCGGCAGTGGCGGCGGGTGCGGCGGCGGCTGGGGCGGCAGCGGCGGCTGCGGCGGCAACAGCGGGTCCGGCAACGGCTGGAACAACGGCTGCAGCACGCAGAACAACGGCTACGGCTGCGGCACGCCGAACGGCAACCTGTGCAGCGAATACGGCCAGTGCCAGCAGGTCGAGTTCTGCTACAAGCCCAGCGACTGCGTCAGCTCGCAAGGCCTGCAGGGCGGCCTCGCCGGCTGCAGCGGCCACGACGGCTGCAGCAGCGCCTTCCTGGTCGTCACCAACTGCGCCAACCCCTACCAGTCCGGCGCACAGTGCTACTACGAGGGCAACGTGAACTCCGGGCAGGAGTTCTACGCCTCCTGCGGCAGCGGCTCGTTCGGGCAAGATCTGTACGTGCACTGCTACTCGAGCTCGCAGGCGTACTACCAGGACCAGCCGCAGTGCCAGCAGGACGTCTACTGCGCCAACGGCTCGCAGAGCGTTTGCCTGGGCGACCAGGTCGGCTGCGTGACCGTGGCCGGCTATGTCGGCCACAACGGCAGCTACTGCACCCACTGAAGCGCCACCGGGCGGCCAGCCGCCCGGTTTCCATCGCCTTCCCGCCGGCCCGCCCCCTTTTGGCGGGCCGGCGCCGTTTCCGGCTACAGCGTCACCACCTGCTTGGTGCGGATGCTCTCGTCCGCGGCCAGCACGATGCGCAGGCTGTTGACCGCGTCGTTCATGTGGTCCGTCAGATCGCACGTTCCCGCGGATCGCGTTCAGAAGAAAAAGCTGCTCGCGCTCGCACAGCTCGTCGTGTCCCGGCTCGTCGTCCATGCGGAACACCTCGTCCGGATACTTCAGCGAGTTGTCCGGATTGAGCGCGCCGTGGTGCACCCGGATCGTACTGGTCTTGACGTGCGTGTCCATGTCCGACGACGTGGTCGCCTCGGCCGCCGCCGCCGCCGCCGCGCCCTGCTCGGACACCACGATCGAGACGGCGCCCTTCGGCCGCCCACACGTCCTTCACGAAGAACGCCACCTCGCTCATCATCGGCCCCCAGCCGGCCTCGTACCAGCCGACCGAGCCGTCCTCGAACTCGACGTGCAGGTGGCCGTAGTTGTCGACCTTCACCTCGTCCGACAGCTTGGCGCCGATGCCGTGCACCCGCACCGGGCGCGACTGCGTCATCTGGCACATCACGTCGACGTAATGGACGCCGCAATCGACCAGCGGCGTCATGCTCTCCATCAGGTTGCGGTGCCAGTTCCACGCCGGCCCGACCGACTGCTGGTTCAGGTTCATCCGCATCACCAGCGGTTTGCCCAGCGTGCGCGCGATCTCGATGAACTTCGTCCACGACGGATGGACGCGCAGGATGTAGCCGACCACCAGTTTTTTCCGGTGTTGCACCGCCGCGTCGACCACGGCCTGCGCCGCCTCCACCGTCTCCGCCAGCGGCTTCTCGATGAACACGTGCGCCCCGGCTTCGATCGCGCGTAGCGCGAACGAGGCGTGCGTGTTCGGCCAGGTGTTGATCGAGACGACGTCCGGCTTCAGCTCGGCCAGCGCCGTGCCGTAGTCGGCGTAGCGCGGCACGGCGGCCCAGGCCTCCGGCAGGTCGGTGCGGTTGGCGATCGAGCGCGCGCACAGGCCGGCCAGCTCGAAGCCGTCCAGCTTGTGATACGCGCGGGCGTGCGAGGCGCCCATGTTGCCCAGGCCCACCACCAGGACGCGAAGCGGCTTGTTCATGTCGGTTCTCCCTCGGCGCCGACTGTAGCACGCCGCCCCGGCGCGGCCAGCGATCCCCCCGGGGTGGACGCGACCGCCCTCGGCGCGGCACGATGGGGCTGCGTGCAGGCACCGTCGGGGGGAACATCATGGCAAACGTCACGGACGATCTGGTCCGGCTCTACACCGGGTCGGACGCGGTTGCGCTCGGCGCGATGGTGCGCGACCGCCAGGTCGCGCCAGCCGAGCTGCTGGAGACGGCGATCACCGTGATCGACCGGGTCAATCCGCAGCTCAACGCGGTGATCCACAAGCTCTACGACATGGCGCGCGCGCAGCTGCCGACCGTGCCGGCCGACGCGCCGTTCGCCGGCGTGCCGTATCTGCTCAAGGAACTGGCTTCCATGTGGCAGGGCGCGCCGCTGACCAATTCCTGCGCCTGGATGAAAAACCTGGTGTCGCCGATCGACAGCGAAGCGACGCGGCGCATCAAGGCCGCCGGTTTTGTCCTCGTCGGCAAATCCAACGCGCCAGAAAACGGCTGGAGCATCTCGACGGAACCAAAACTGTACGGCGTGACGCACAACCCCTGGCGCGCCGACGTGACCGCCGGCGGCTCCTCGGGCGGCTCGGCCTCGGCGGTCGCGGCGCGTCTGGTGCCGCTGGCGGAGGCGTCGGACGGCGCAGGCTCGATCCGCGTGCCCGCCTCCAACTGCGGCGTGGTCGGGCTGAAGCCGTCGCGCGGGCGCGTCACCATCGCGCCGTTCGGCGACTACTGGTACGGCGGCGCGTATTTCTTCGGCGTCTCCCGCACCGTGCGCGACACCGCGGGCTATCTCGATGCGATGGCCGGCTGGCTGCCCGGCGACCCCTACACGCCGCCGATGCCGGCCGAGCGCTGGTCCACGCTCGCCGAGCGGACGCCCGAGCAGCTGCGCATCGGCTTCACCGTCACGCCGCCGAACGGCACCGCGATCGACCCGGAGGCGGTCGCGGCCGTGCGCAACACCGCTTCCGTGCTGGAGCGCCTCGGGCACAGCGTCGAGGAGAAGAACATGGCGCTCGACGGCGCCGTCGCCTGGAAGACCTACACCGCGATGACGCCGGCCGAATCCGCCGCGGTGTTCGACAACCTCGCGGCGATGGTCGGCCATGCCGTGACCGAGGCCGAGGTCGAGCCGACCACCTGGGCGGTGATCCAGCGCGGCCGCGCGCAGACCGCGGTCGAGCACGTCAACCTGATGAATGCGCTGCGCGGCCTGTCGCGCGACATCGCCGCCGACCTGCTGCCGTACGACGTCTATGTCACGCCGACGCTGACCCAAAAACCGCGCCCGCTCGGCTACTACGACATGAGCGAGCCGGATCTGGACACATACAACGCCAAGTGGGCCGACGCGGCGTTCATGTTCCCGTTCAACATCGCGCCCAATCCGGCGATCTCGCTGCCGCTGCACTGGTCGGCGGACGGGCTGCCGATGGGCGTGCAGCTGGTCGGCCGCTACGGCGAGGAGGCGACGCTGCTGGCGCTGGCGACCGTGCTGGAGCAGGAAATGCCCTGGCGCGACCGGCTGCCGCCGATCCACGCGTGAGATCCCGCTGATTTCGCCCGGTCGGTCAGTTCGCGCCTGCCGGGGCGCCGGGATCGTCGGCCCCGCCGAACTCGACGCCGGCGTAACATTCGGCGAGCGGCAGGCTGACGCCGAGTTCCGGCATGGCCAGGACATCCGTCCCGGTTGCGATCGTGGATTGCCAGACGGCGCCGCGGCGTTCGAGCACCGTCGCCGAGATGCTGTCCTGTTCCAGGATCACATAGCGCTGGATCAACTCGGTCGCGAGATATTCTTGCGATTTTTCGATCCGATCGGTGTGCGAGCTGGAAGCGCTCAGCACCTCGAACACGACGACCGGCGCCTGGACGATCGTCCCCGCCCGATGCTGGGGCGCGTAGCTCGCGACGACATCGGGGTAGCGCACCTTGCCGGCGACCAGGATCTTGGCGTTCGGGCCGAACGGCCGGCAGGGTCCTTGCCCCAGCCGGGCATCCAGCGCCTTGCGCACGTTGAAAGTGATATCGTCGTGCGTCAGGGTGCCGCCGGTCATCGCCACCGGCCGTTCGCCGTCGAACTCGTAGCGCAGGTCCTGCCGCTCCTCCCATTGCAGGAATTCGGCGACCGTCATCGGCTTGCGCAAGGCGGTTGACATGGGTGGAATCCTATCACGTCGCTGGCCCCAGCGTCATCGTCGCACCGGGCACCCAGGGCCACGTGCCTTCGCCGCCGGCACGGGCTATCGTGCGCGCCCGACACCGTGACGGAACGCCCCTCGTGACCGAATGGCCTCGCCTGCTCTGCGCCGCCCTCGTCGCCGTCGGCCCGGCCGCGGTCGCGCGCGCGCAGGCGCCGGAAAGCTGTGCCGCGCTGGCCCAATTCGGCGCCTACGACACCCGCCCCGGGCTCAAGGACGCGGAGCGCGGCGAGGCGTTCCGCAACTGGGTCTGCCAGGCCAACATCGCGCTGGAGTCCGACCTGCGCCAGGCCGGCACGGCGCTCGGCATCGCGCCCGAGGTGCTGGAGGCGACGCTCGGCTACGACCCGAACGGCGCGCAGGATTTCCTCGACTGGAAGCACGCGTTCTGCGCCGCCGCCCGCACCGACCAGCGCCTCGCCGACAAGGTTTCCGGATTTGTCAAAGGCGTCACGCCGACGGTCGTGACCGCGCTCGCCGCCTGCGACAAGCCGCCCGGCCTGCACGCGCGGCTGGAGCAGACCGCGCAGCAGTGCAACTTCCTTGTCCGGCTCGGCTGGACCCCGATGCCGGACGTCGCCGCCCCCACCGACGTGCAGGTGATCGCGACCAGCCCGACGGTGGTGTGCCAGCCGACGCCCTTGCAGACCGATTTCACGGTGAAGGGACCGACCGATCTCAGTTGCACGCGGCACGACGACACCGCGATGGTGGTGATGGTCGCAGCGCCCTCCGCGCACGTCACGCGGCTCGACCACCTCATGGAACTGCCGCAGGCGCTGCCGAATCCCGAGGACCTGCTGGGCGGCGACTACAGCGTCGACATCTCGTGGCGCGAGCGTTCCGGCCGCTACGGCACGCCGACCAACGACGTGTGGCACCTCGACCTCAGCAACGGCACCTGCCGGATCACCGGCAGCGGCACCGCGCACACGCCGCGCAGCGCGTGGTTCACCCAGGCGCGCGCCACCTGCGCGCCGACCGAGATCAGCTTCACCGGCTACCGCAGCTATGATCCGGCGGCGCATGGGCAGAGCCAGTTCACCCTGTCGCTGCGGTCGGACGACAACGGCGCGACCTTCACCGGCAGCGGCACCGACAGCCTGGGCAACGTCGCGGTGCAGGCGACCGCGAAGCACAAAGGGGAGATGCCGCCGCCGGACCAGGCGGTTTGCAAGCCGTAGGGTGGCGGGATGGAAGAAGACACCGACAGGATCGACCAGGCCGTGCTTGGCCTGCTTTGGCTCACGCTGCACGATGGCGTTCGCGCCTGGAAGGGGCACGACTGGGACGCGATGGACCGGCTCTACGAGAAGGGCATGATCGAGAACCCGCGTGGCAAGGCGAAATCCGTGGTGCTGACGGACCAAGGACTGGCCGAGAGCGAGCGGCTGTTCGCGAAGCTGTTCGGAAAAGGCGCGCGCTAATATCAGCCCGCCATCAGGCTGTCTCCTCCCACACGCCCGCTCAACCGGCCCCCACAAAGGGGGAGGACTTGCTTCTCCCACCCTCATTTGCTGTCGACTGAATATTGAATTTCATGGAGAGGGTCGCTCAAGAGGTAAATCGGCATACACGTTGGCATGCACTCCCGCGTCGGTTGGTTGCCGAATCCCTATCACAGCCTTGCGCTGCAGGTCTCAGGGCCGGCGAACTCCAGCCGTCCAGGCGGAGGGGGCCTCGGGCTTGGCAGTGGCCCCACGAACTCAACGCCCAATCGGCCTGCGCGGGCCGGGGAAGCAATTCATTCAAACACGCAAAGGTGAATGGCTTCGGCTTACGGCAGGCGATGGGCGCAATCCGAAATTCGACGAACTGATGATCCGCCATGCTTCATAAAAAGCAGAACTGCACCGGCTTCGCGCTGGTTGCCGCTAAGAACTGAGGCCAGCCGCCTTCAGTCAAAGTCAAAGAATAGGTTTATTGGCCTGCTTGATACGACCATGCTCTGTTATCCGGCCACGTCCTGGCCCGTAATTGCTCACCGTGGTTGGGCGATGGCGTTCGGGGCGAACGGCATTGCGAGGACGGCGCGTAGATCGTCGAGGATGGTGCGTCGATTGGCCTTTGCGGTGCTGACGACGGAACGGAAGGCGGCATAGGTTTGCGCGCCCCATTCGGAACGGAATCCGTTGGTGACCTTTCGGAAGATCACGCTCGGCGATTTTCGCCCGCACGACGTTCCGATGCGGTGACGTGTAGTCCTTGGACCGGGCCTCCAGTTCGGCCCGCTCCTCCTTGCACGGGCAGGGCAAATACCGAGCTCAATACGATCAATGCGGTCGCGACGTAGATCCCGCTCGCCGAGAGGTCGGAAAACAAACGCGCCTCCCGCGATCTCTGATCCCAGTGAATGGCGAACCCAGAAAATCGCGACCGCGAGGCAGGCGCCGTCGAACGCGAGGCGGACCCGGTCGGAGTAGCGCCTGAAGCTCGCGGTAACTACGAGCGCGGCCATTACCAGGACGATGACCGGAATAAGTGTCCGCGTCACTGAACGCCTTGCCCCTCATTGGCTGGCGCGGAACCCAGCGCGCCCGTGGCGAACGCAAGCGTCGCCGCCGATGACAGGGCGGTGGAATAGGCGTCCGTCACGGCGTTTCTCGCCTGCAGGAGCTGCGTCTCGGCGATGGTGAGGTCGGTGATGGTGCCCTCGCCGCTGCGATAGGCGGCCAGCGCCGAATTGAAGGTCGTCTGCGCGGCCGCCTCAAGGGTCCGCGATGCCGAGTAGGCCGAGAGGCTGGTGCGAAGGGCGTTGTCCGCGAGCACGATCTGGCGCACGGCGTCGTCCCGCACCTGGGTCAGCCGGGCGTCGGCGCTGTCGGCTTCCGCCCGGGCCCGGGCCAGCTGGGCGTCACGCGTGCCGCCGTCGTACAGCGGGATCGTCACCCCGGCGAAGATACTGCCGCCGAGGTGGTTGCCGTTGATGTTGACTGTCGGCGGCTGCTGTCCACCGGACGGCAGGCTGGTGACGTTCAGGTTTCCCGAGATGTAGGTGCCGGCTGCCGAAAGGAAAAACTTCGGCATGAACTCCGCCTGCGCCGCCCGCACATTCGCGAGGCTCGCCTTTTGCGCCGCGTACGCGCTCTGCATGTCCGGGCGCCGGGCAAGGGCGTCCGAGATGATGCTTTCGACGGGGGCCGCCATCGACGGGGCGAGCTTGCGGCCCGACGCGTCGGCGATTTTGATCTTGGTCAGCGGCGAGATGCCCATCGCCGTGATCAGCGCGAGATAGGCGTCCTCCGCCCTGCCGGTTGCCTCTACCAACGCCAGATTGGCCTGTGCCGTGCCCTGGCGGGCCTGGGCGACCTCGGTGACCGTGCCGACGTCGTGCTGGTAACGGTCCTCCGCGGCGGCCTGGACGTCTTGCGCGTTCTTCAGGGATCGCGTCGCGGTGTTGAGACGCGCTTGGGCGGCGGCGTGGCTATAGAAGGCAAGGCTCACACCGTAGATGAGCTGCTGGTGCGCGGCGGTGAACGCGATGTTCGAGATCACCGAGCCCTGCTTCGCCGCGTCCACCACGGCGGCGCGCTCGCCCGAAGTCGAACAGCAGCCATTGCAGGGATACCGCCGAGACCGTGCCATCCAGCGAAGGGCTGCTGCTGAAGCCGGTCCCCAGCGCCGTCTGGTGGCCGCTGCTGCCCTGGTATCCGCCGATGGCGGTCGCGGTGATGTTCGGCAGAAACGCGCTCTCGGCGATGCCGGCGGCAAGTGCCGCGCGGCGCGCGTCGTTCCAGGCGATCCGGGTTGCCGGATTGCTCGATTCCGCCAGGTCGATCAAGCCGGGACAGCGAATAGACCCTGGTGGCGTCGACGCCGGGCGGTGACGGAACCTGGCCGAGGGCCGGATTGGCGGGCAGCACATAACCTTCCGCCGTGGGCGGCACCTGGGCTTCGCCGGCGATGATTTCGCCGCTCGCGGTGGTGGCTGGCGCCCACGGCCGGTCAGGCCGCTCCGGCGCCATGTCGAGGGCCGAGGTCGCGCAGCCGGCCAGCCAGACCAGGGACAGGACGGCGGCCACCATTCCATCACGCCGGCGCATGGTCGGCCATGTCTTGCGTTGCATTTTCGGATAGGCTCCCCAAGAGCTGCTCCAACTTCACCAGAGGCGCCTCGACGGCCGCCGAGATCCCGCTGGCGCCGACGGGGCGCGGCGTCGGCTCGGAACCTCCGGGCGCGGCCGCCGTCTCGGGTGCGGGGCCTTCGGGCCCTGCGGCGTCGAGGCTCTCCGCGAGTCGTCCGAGCCGCAGCGCCGTGCCCGCGAATGCGGCGGGCTCCTGGTCGGCGCCGATCAGCAGCGGACCCTGCAGCGACGACAGGATGCCGGCGATGTCTCGTCTTTCGCCCAGCCAGGCCGGGGCAGGCCGGATCGAGGGCGGTTCGTAGCGGGAGAGATCGAGATCCTGCTCGATGGCTGCGAGCTTTGTTCGGGCCTCGGCGGCAAGCCCCCAGCGTTGTGCAACACTCTTCGCCGAGACCACGGCGGCGAGTTGGCGCAGCAGGGCTGCGATCGCCGGATCGATGCGCTCGACGATCGTCACCGGCCAGATCTGCGTGAAGACGATCGCGACGACGAGATCGCCGAACAGGATGCCGATGGTGCGATCGCGCGCGATCGTCATGTCGAAGGCGGGCGCCGCGCCCTGGATGACGCTCAGGAAGAACGCGAAGGCGAGCTGCAAGCCGAGATAGGAGATGCGCGGGCCGCCCGCGGCGATCCAGCCGGCGACGAGACCGGCGAGGAAGACGACGCCCATCAACCCGCCGATCGAGGTCACGTTCGGCATCAGGAAAACGATGGCGGCGATGCCGGCGGCGGCGCCGACCCCGCATCCGATGAAACGTAGCGCCTGTTTCTCCACCGTCTCGGCCGTGGTGCCGAGCGAGACGATGAAGCACGTGATCAGGCAGGTATGGATGCCGGGCCAGTCCAGCAGCAGGTAGACGACGTAGCAGAACATCGCGGCGCCGGTCGTCTTCAGCGCGTACTGGACGTGCGCCGGATTGACGAATGCGTCCGGCAGGAAGAAGCCGCCCTTGGGTTTCGCCGCCGGCTGCGGCGAAGGATCGGGTGCCGGGGGCTCGGCAAAAGCCGACAGCGCCGCGCGCAGTTCCGCGAGCGCGGCTGCCGCTACCGGCGCGAGCCCCGCCTCGTCCTCGCCGCTCTCCAGTTCGATCTCCACCGGATAGCCGCCCTTGCCGAGGATGGCGGCCATGCCCGCCAGGGTCTCGGCGATGCGATGGCAAATGGACGCGGGAAGCGCAGGCTCCAGGCCGCCGGCGAGGAAGTCCACCACCGACAGGATCACGACCGTCGACCGTGCGGC
Organism: uncultured Solirubrobacterales bacterium; assembly: GCA_963697635.1. Lineage (GTDB taxonomy): Bacteria > Pseudomonadota > Alphaproteobacteria > Acetobacterales > Acetobacteraceae > CAJCJG01. Next base: position 156,258 of record CAVOOS010000009.1, read on the forward strand.
CTGCTGCAGCGAGGCAATGTCCCGTGCGGGCGATGTTCTCTCGGCCCCCGCCAACCTCAGCCACGCCGGGATTTCGCCGAGGCCCTCGTGCAGGCATTCCTCGAATGCCTTCCGAGTGCCCGTGTCGGGCGCACGAAGCATCGCCCCGGCGAGGCGCAGCCGATGCGCCAAGGCCTGTTCGGCGAGGCGCCGCGGGGCCGGCCCGAGAAGGAGATTGACCACGATGCACACGCCCGCCGGTATCCCGACGAAGAGCCACGCATAGAGGATGCCGCGGACCGCCAGCTCGCCGCCCGGCACGGAACCGAGCAGGTCGAGCGCGTAGGCCGTGATCAGCGCGACAATCCCAGCGACAGGCTTGAGCTTGCTCGCGGACGCCGCAAAGGTCAGGCAGAACGACATCAGCGTCATCGCCGCAACGCGCCACAACGGCTGCTCGATGACCTGCACGGTGAGCGCCAGCACGAGGCTGAGGATCAGCGATACCAGCAGCAGCATGACGATGCTGGTGACGACGCTCGTTGCCCGGTCGGGTTTCATCACGAAGAACGCGACGTAGACCGTCAACGCCGGTTCCGGCGTCTGGTAGATTTCGGCCACGAGCGCGGTCAGCGCGCAGATCAGCGCCAGCCGGGCCGCGAACTCGAGCCGGCCGGGAAACGGCGCCAGCAGTGCCCCGATCCCCTCGAACATCGTCGCGCGTCGCTCACCTGCAGCTGGCGCCATGCTTCATCTCGATGACTGCCGTGGCGCCGAGCCGCACGAGGTTCTGCGGCGGATCGACCAGGCGGACGCGGACAGGGAAGCGCTGGGCGACGATCACCCAGTTGAGCGAACGCCCGACGTAAGGGACCGAGCGCGGGAGGTTGACGCGATCGGTGTCGAGCACGCCGGAGCCAAGGCCCTGGACGACGCCCTTGATTGCCGCCGCGCGGTCGATCATCGAAAACACGGTCGCGCAATCGCCGACGGCGATGGCGTGCAGGTCGGTCTCGCGGAAATTGCCGACCGCGAACCACTCCTCGTCGTTGACCAGCGTGAACAGGCTCTGTCCCGGCGCGACCATTTCTCCGCTCAGCACGGCGAGGCCGACGACCCGTCCCGCATGGGTCGCACGGACGGTCGTGTCGTGCAGATGGCGCTCGGCGATCGCCAGCTCCGCCTGCCGGGCCTGCACCGTTGCGATCGCGGCCTGCGTCCGTGTCGATCGCCTGCACCGCCGCGGCCTGCCGTTCGCGCGCCTGTTGCAGCGCGGTCGTGGCGTCGCGCTGCGACGTCTGCGCCTGGTCGAGCTGCTGGGCCGGCACGTAGCCCTTGGCGGCAAGCGGGCGAAGCCGCTCGACCGTGCGGCTGGCGAGTTCGAGGTTCGTCTCCGCGCTCTGTGTCTGATCGGCGGCGACGACCGCGGCCGATCGCTGGGTCGACAGGAAGCGCCGCTGCGTCTCGAGCGCCGCCTTGGCGACCTCGAGGTTCGCGCGTGCCAGGTCGACCGCGAGCTGGTAGGGCACCGGGTCGATCTGGAAGAGCAGGTCGCCCTTCCCGACACGGGAGTTCTCCTCGACCGGGATGCTGACGATCCGGCCGCCGACTTCCGCGGCGACGTGGACGACGTCGGCATCGATGCTCGCGTCGTCGGTGGTCGGCATGACGGAGCTGCGCTGCAGCACGTAGAGCCCGAAACCGATCGCCGCCACGACGATCGCCAGCGAGACGACGATGGCCCAGGGGGCGCGACGACGCGTGCCTGCCGCCTTCATCGCTATTGCCCGAACCACAGCAGCCACAGCAGCAGGCCGCAGCAAAGGCCGATCGCGCTGCAGACGAAAAGCTGCAACGGCAGCACGTTGGCGAGGCCCGAAGCCACGAAGCCGGTGCGGACGGCGATTGCCGCGACGATCCCCACCAGCGCGCAGAGCATCCAGCCCGGGAAGTAGGAGCCAGCGATCACGAACGAGGGCGCGCCGCCCACCTCGCACCCGCCGAGCGCGAATGCGAGGAACGGCGCCACGACAGCGGTCTTGCAGAACCGGCGCCCCCTCATGTTGCCGCGGCGCGGCGCCCCGGTTGCGAGCGCGGGATGAAGGCGACGGTAAGCGTCCGCACGCCCTGGGCACCGAGGATCAGCACGCCCTCGATGTCGCCGGCCGCCGATGGGCCGATGTGAAACACGGCATAGCCTGCCCGATGAAACTCGGGCCGATCGTACGCATCCTGCAGCCCCGCCACGATGTCGTCGGGATCGAGCAATACCACGAGATGCTGCGCGAGGTAGGCCAGCGTGTTCACCACCAGCTCATTTTCGGTGAAGAGCACCGAGCCGGTCTCCGCGACGCCGAGCAATGCCCGCACGACCGCCACGTCCACATCCGCGAGATCCCCTGTCAGGGAGCGCAAGCTCCGGAATTGGGGGATGCGGACATGCGCTCGGAAGGTCATGTGCCGTTCGTACTCCGACACCAGCGGAAGGTCTCGGCGACCTCCTCCATCGTCAACAAGAAGCGCGCCAAGAGCGCCGGCACTCGCCCGATGTCGTCAGGGGATGTTCTCGACGACCATCTCCCAGACGTCGTGGCCCTTGCCGTGCAGCATCGCCTTGGCGGTGTAGACCGCCATCCCGACCACGGCCTCCGGCGAACGAACGGCGACGGCGGCATCACCAGCTGCATCGGATTGACCTTCACATCGAGCAGGGCCGGACCGGGCTGCGCGAGCCAGGTCCACGATCGCCTCCTCCAGCTCGCCCGCCTTCGAGACGCAACGTCCCCAAAGGCCCATCGCCTCGGCGACCTTGCCGAAGTCGGGGTTCTTCAGGTCGGTGTAGATCGGCATCGATGCCGGCCGACTTCTGCTCGATATCGATGAAGCCGAGCTTGCCGTTGTCGAAGACCACGATCTTGATCGGCACGTTCTCCTGCACCACGGTCAGCAGATCGCCGAGCAGCATGGCTGAAGCCGCCGTCGCCCGCCATGCAGACCACCTGGCGGCCGGGCTGGCACTTCTGCAACCCGATGGCCGACGGCATCGCCGCTCGCCATCGTGCCGTGCAGCAGGCTGCCGAAGGTCCGCCGCTTGCCGCCGGTATCGACATGGCGAAGCGTCCAGACCAGCACGGTGCCGTCGTCGATCGCGAACAACGCGTCCTCGGCCGCGTGCTTGTTGATGACCTTGGCGAGGTACGTCCCGGGAATCGTGGCATCGGGGCCGGACGCGGTTTCGGCCGTCGCCGCGGCGCGGTCCTTCCGGTGGCGCTCCACATGACTGGTCGAGGAAGCTGTTGTCGTCGTGCTGCTGGAGACGCGGCAGCAGCGCTTCCAAGGTCGCCTTGATATCGCCGACCGCGCCGATCGTGACCGGGTGCCGCCGGCCGATATGGGTCGGGTCGGCATCGATCTGGATGATCTTGGCCTTGTCCGGATAGAACTGGCTCCAGGCGAAATCGGCCCCGAGCAGCAGCAGCGCGTCGCAATCGAGAACGGCATGATAGCCCGCGGGCTCGCCGATGATGCCGGTCATGCCGACATTGTAGGGATTGTCGTATTCGACGAAGTCCTTGCCGCGCGAGGTGTGGGCCATCGGCGCCTTCAGCCGCGCCGCCGTCGCGACGACTTCGTCATGCGCGCCGGCACAGCCGGCGCCGGCATAGATCGTGATCGCGTCGCTCTCGTTGAGAATGGCCGCGATCTCGTCGAGATCGGCGTCGGTCGGGCGAACGAGCGGGCGCCGCGCATGAACGGCATACGGCGCTTCGTCGTGCGCGGCGGCGTTGGCGATGTCCGCCGGCACGATCAGCACGGCGACGCCGCGCTTCGTCAGCGCCGCCTGGCAGGCCGCGACCGTCTTGCGCCGGGCCTGCTCCGGCGTCAGGATCATCTCGCAATAGACGCTGCAGCCCTTGTACACCTCCTTGAAGTCGACCTCCTGGATCGACTGGAAGCCGATGTCCTGCCGCACGATCTGGGTCGCGATCAGGATGACCGGCGCGCGATTGCGGTTGGCCTCGTAAAGCCCATTGATGAAGTGGAGGCTGCCGGGGCCGCAGCTACCGGCGCAGGCCGTCAGGCTGCCGGTGAACTGCGCTTCGGCCCCGGCCGCGAAGGCGCCGGCCTCCTCGTGCCGCATATGGACCCACTCGATCTCGCTGCGATCGATGGCGTGGGCGATCCGGTTCAGCGTGTCGCCGACGATCCCGTAGCACCGCTTCACGCCGGCCGCCTGCAGCGTCTCGATCAGGACGTCGGCTACTCGTTTGCTCATCGCGAAACCTCACGTGTCGCTGTGTCATGTCCAAAACCAGCGCGCGGCGACGGCGTGTCCGGCGTCGGACCGCATTTGGCCGCAGGCGCGAAAGCCTCATTCGGCGAAGCGTGCGTTGAAGCAGCCCCCGCGGCATATCCCCCTGATGGGGGAGTATGCGGCGTTTCCCCGGGGGCTTCGCCGCTGCGGCGCTACAGCAGGCCGAGCGACTTGCCGCGGGATACCGCCTCCGCGCGGGTGCCGACCGCGAGCTTCAGGAAAATGCGCTTGATGTGCGACTTCACGGTTTCGGGGGAGATGGCGAGGGCTCGCGCAATCTGCTTGTTGGCAAAGCCCTGGCCGATCCTGCCGAGGATGTCGCGCTCGCGCCCGGTGAGCACTTCGCTGTCCGAACCCGTGGATTGTGCGGGGGCATTCTCCCCGTGGCGGCCCTCCCAGCGCGACAGCAGACTGCCCAGGAACGGCAGGACTTCGCGGGCCGACGACCCGGCCGCATTGGCGCGATCGTAGGCCCGCCGCAGCAGCGCCGCCGATCCTTCGCCCCGCTCGAGGAAGACCTGGTAGAGGCCGGCGGCGGCCCCCGATTTGATCGCATGAAAGAACAACGCGTCCGCCTGTTCGTCCTCGCCGATCGACGCCAGCATCCCCGCCAGTTCGACCGCGAGGCGGCAGCCGGCATACAGGTCGCGCCGCTCGACTGCGCGATGGTAAAGTTGCCGCAGCGCCGCGACGGCCTCCCGCGAGGGTGCCTCGGCCCAGGATACGCGCCATCGTGCGAGCGCCCGCGATTGCGCGATCTCGGCGCAGACGCGGCCCGATCCGGTATGATGGGTCTCGATGTACTGGTCGAGATTCTCGGCGCTCAGGCGGGCTTCCTTGATCCGCCCGGCCTCCAGCAGAAGCGATACCCGTTCTGCAACGGACGCGGCAACGAGCCGCGGCCAGGCGCGGCGCTCGCCCAGGGCTTCGGCCTGGAGCAGCAGGATGGCCGCGAGATCGGGGTGATGCTGCTGCCGCGCGATCCGCGCGAGCACCACATACGCCCGCAGCGCGCATTCGATCGAGCCTTCCGCGTTGATCGCGGGAAGGCGATCGAGCAGCAGGCGGTGGGCGTCGTCGAAACACCCCTCCTCGTAGAGCGCCTGCGCGGCAACGCTGGCGGGAAGGGCCGCGAGCCCGGCCGCCGCGCCGGTCCTGTCGGCCAAGGTCAAGGCGTCCAACGCCAGGCGCTTGGCGGTCGACAGATTGAGCTGTTCGAGCGCCACCGCCGCCTCGATCGAGAGGTCGAACATCGCCGATAAGGCATGCGATCTCGACCACCGCACGCGCGGCTGGTGCCTTGGCAACGCATGAAAGGAATCGAACCTGCCGAGCTGCCAGAACCCCACCCTGCAGAGCGTCGAGGCAGCGTAACCGCCACGGGCTGCGGCGTGCTCCCGCAAATACGAAATGGCAATCGCGAGCGCGGCAACGCTGTCGTCCTGCAGGGCGAGGCCCACCGCGCGCACCAGCTGCGTTGTCGCACGAAGCTCCGCCGCCGCAGCCGTCGCGACATCGTCGAGTTGCTGCTCGATCTGGTCGATTGCCTGCCGGGCTTGATGGATCCGCAGCGCCAGCATGAGACGCCATGCCAGCACCAAGCCCCGGCGGATTTGCGGCAGCGAGGCGCCGGTCAGGCTCTGCCGCGTCCTGCACCGCCAGAGCACCTCGAGTTTTGGAGCCCGCAGCGGGCGGTCCCAAGATCGAGCCAACGGCGTGTTGTCGCTCGGCGTGGCAAATGGCCCCGGGTACGATCCGGTCTTCTCGAACTCGGCAAAACGCACCGCCTTGGGCGGCCGAACGGCGTCGCCGAGGCCACTCGAACGGCCATCGACAATCCCGCCGATACGTCCGATGCGCAAAAGTGCAAGGGTCTCCGGGAACTGATCAGCGACCATTCCTGTCAAATCTCTGTTCCTTGGCTGACGACGTCACGTCAGAAAGCTGCATGTTGCGCCGGGTCATTTAGGAGCGGGGGGGCGCTTTGTCCGGTGAAATTCGGTAAGTCCCGGTTAATCTCTGCCGCGAGACCTCGAGTGCGGTGGCGACGGCGCACGGGCTGCCGCGGCACGCGACGGGGCGGACAATGCACGTCGCTTGATGCCAGGCCGGTGGCGTGATCGGCCGCTGGCAAACGCCGTGTGGGATCGCCCGGCGGCGGGCGCGCGGCCGTAGCCAAGTCATGCGGATCTGGCTAATGAAATATGATACCTGGAACGATCACATGGACGGTTCCGCGATATCATTTGGCCCGTTCCGGCTGCTTGCGGCACGGCGACTCCTGCTGGAGGGCGACAAGCCGGTTCGGCTTGGCAGCCGCGCCTTCGAGATCCTCGCTGTGCTGGTCGAACGCGGGGGCAAGGTCGTCGGCAAGGAGGAACTGATCGCCCGGGCCTGGCCGAAAATCTTCATCGAGGAGTCGAACCTGAAGATCCAGGTCAGCGCTTTGCGTCGCGCGCTCGGCGACGGCCAGGGCGGCCATCGCTATATCGTCACCGTGCCAGGGCGTGGCTACAATTTCGTCGCGCCGGTGAACTTCGAGGAGCCGTCACGGAACCCGCAGCCCCAATCGATCGCGCCGACCGGGCTGCACAATCTGCCGTTCGCGGTCACCCGGATGATCGGCCGCGACGACGCCGTGGCGGCGCTCGTCGCACGCCTCTCGCGGGAGCGCCTGGTGACGATCGTCGGGCCCGGCGGCATCGGCAAGACCACGGTCGCCCTCGCCGTCGCGGAGCGCGTCATCCCCGACTACGAGCACGGGATTCTGGATGATTGATCTGGCACCGATCGGCGATGCGCGCCTGGTGCCCACCGCGGTTGCGACCGTGCTGGGCCTGGAGATCCGCAGCGACAATCCACTGCCTGGCCTGGTCGCCGGGCTCAGGGACAAGCGGATGCTGCTGCTGCTCGACAACTGCGAGCATGTCATCGACGCGGCGGCCTGCCTGGCGGCGGCGGTTCTCGGCGGAGCGCCGGGCGTCAAGAATCCTGGCCACCAGCCGGGAACCCCCCGGCGTCGCCGGCGAGCACCACTATCGCCTCGGACCGCTGAGCAGCCCGCCATCGTCGCCGGAACTGACCGCCGCCGAAGCGGCGACTTATCCTGCCGTGCAATTGTTCGTCGAGCGTGCAACGGCGACCGTCGAGGATTTCACGCTCACCGACAAGAACACTGCGCTGGTGGTCGAGATTCTGCCGCAGGCTCGACGGGTTACCGCTTGCCATCGAGTTCGCCGCGCCGCGCGTCGAGGTGCTTGGTGTCGAAGGCGTGGCCGCGCACCTCGACGACAGCTTGCCGCTGTTGGCCGGGCGGCGCCGCACGGCGCCGCCCCGACATCGGACGATGCGCGCCGTCCTCGACTGGAGCTTCGGTTTGCTGGACGAAGACGAGCAGCAGTTCTTCCGGGCATGCGGCGTCTTCAGCGGCGGCTTTACGGTCGACGCTGCTGCGACCGTGGCCGCCGCAAAGACGCGGATCGCTGCAATGGACCAGCTGGCCGATCTGGTGGCGAAGTCGCTGGTCGTCGCCGATGTCACCGGTGCCGAACCGCGGTTCCGCCTGCTCGACACGACCCGCGCCTACGCGATCGAGCAGCTCGACGAGAGCGGCGCCCGCCGACGCATCGCGCGCCGCCACGCCGCGTACTACCGCGATCTTTTCGGGCGTGCCGAAGGTGAGGTGGCGGCGCGGCCCGCGGACGAATGGCTCGGCGAGTACGCCCGCGAGATCGACAATTTGCGCGCGGCGCTCGACTGGGCCTTTTCTCCGGGCGGCGATCGATCGATCGGCGTGCTGCTGACCGCCGCGGCGGTTCCGCTCTGGTTGCGGCTTTCGCTGCTCAGGGAATGCCGGGGCCGCGCCAAGCAGGCGCTCGGCGCGCTCGGCGCCGAGGGGATGCGCGAGCCGCGCGACGAATTGCGGCTCAACGTCGCGCTGGGTACGGCAACGCGCGAGCCGTCCGAAATGGGCGCAGCCTTCACGAAGGCACTCGAGATTGCGGACAGTCTTGGCGATACCGAGTACCAACTGCGCGCTCTCGGGGGCCTGTATTTCCTGTACGCCGCGAGCAATCGGCACCAGAGCGCGCTGCCACTTGCGCAAAAATTCCAGAACCTGGCGCGGAGCGGGTCCGACCTGAGCGCTCAGCTTTTCGGCGATTACATCTTTGGTGCGGCCAAACATCATATGGGCGACCAGGTTGGCGCCCGGCGCCACCTGGAGCTGGTGCTGACCCAATATGCCGCTGCCGATCACCGGCGCGATGTGATTCGCTTCCAGATCGACGTGCAGGTGTGGACGCAGGCACTGCTGGCGAGGGTGCTGTGGCTGCAGGGGTTTTTCGATCAGGCGGTGCGCGCGGCCGAACTGAGCGTCGAGCGGGGGGAGGCAGCCGCTCATTCGCTGTCGCTCTGCGGCGCTCTCGTCTTCGCGGCATGCCCGATCGCGCTGTGGGCGGGAAACCTCGCCGCTGCGGCGCATTACACCGCAATGCTGCTCGACAATTCGGGAAAGCATGGCCTGTCGCTCTGGAACGACTTCGGCATCGGTTTCCAAAGAGCCGTCGTTCTGAGGGGTGGCGATCCCGCCGCGAGGTCGCGGTCGCCACTCCTCGGCCCGGAGGAGGTCGCCGAACCGGGCTCCGCCTTTCGCTTCTGGACCGGCCTGACTGAACAGGTCGAGGCTTTGCTCTACGCCGGTCGGATCGGCGAGGGGCTCGCGCTGCTCGAAGCAGCGGTCGAGCAGTCCGAGGAGGGCTGGATCACGCCCGAGCTGCTGCGCCTCAAGGGCGAGCTCCTGTTGTCCGAGGCCACGCCTGCGGCCGTGCAGACGTCGGCCGGCCTGTTCCGGCAGGCGCTGCATGAGGCGCGCCGGCAAGGGTTGTTGGCTTGGGAGTTGCGCGCCGCGACGAGCACGGCCCGCCTGATGCGCGACCAGGGCCGCCTGGCCGATGCGGCCGCGATCCTGCGGCCGGTCCATGATCGGTTTGTTGAAGGGTTCGAGACCGCCGATCTGGTCGCGGCAAGGCAGCTTCTGCAGGCGCTGGCGACACTCGACGCAACCGAAGAACGCGGATGAGCGCGGCCCGCATCTGCCCGTCGCCGCCGTAGCCGCACGCCTCGACGGTCGTCGTCCCCCGCCTCGACCGCTCTGGCCCCCCATCGGGGGGATAGAGACGGCGCGCGCCCGCCGCCAGAATCGCTGGCGTCGAACGAGCCCGATCACTCGCCGCGCCGCCCCCGCGTCGGCGGCTGGATCGGAGCAGGACGGTGGCGGCCGAAATCAGTCGCCCCCGTCCGCAACCCGAGTCCGGAGAGTTCCCAGTGCGGCCCATCAGAACCTGGACCATCCTTCGGGGCGTCGGCGTGACCGCGATTGGCCTGCCCCTCGCCGCTTGCGGCGAGGGCGTGCTGGCACCGCATGGGCCGATCGGGGCTGCCGAACTCACCATCCTCTATAACGCGACGGCGATCATGCTCGCCGTGGTCATTCCGGTGATCCTGCTGACGATCGGCTTCGGCTGGTGGTTCCGGGCTGGCAACACGAGGGCGCGCTACCTGCCGACGTGGGAATACTCGGGCCGGATCGAGATGATCGTCTGGTCGATCCCGACGCTGGTCATCATCTTCCTGGGCGGTATCGCCTGGATCAGCTCGCACGACCTCGATCCACCGCGCGCGATCGAAGCCGCCACGGCCCCGCTCGAGATCGATGTCGTCTCGCTCGATTGGAAGTGGCTGTTCATCTACCCCGATGCGAGCATCGCCAGCGTCAATCGGCTGGTCGTACCGGCGGGCCGGCCGGTGCGGTTCCGTCTGACTTCGGCCACCGTCATGAACTCGTTCTTCGTGCCGCAGCTCGGCAGCCAGATCTACACGATGCCCGGCATGACCACGCAGCTGAACCTGCAGGCGGACGAGGCCGGCGTCTACAAGGGCTTCTCCGCGCAGTTCAGCGGCGACGGCTTCTCCGACATGCGCTTCGAGGTGGCCGCGCTGCCCGCGGACCGGTTCGCCAGTTGGGTCGAGACGCGCCAAGGCACAGGGAAACACGCTCGACAAGGCGGCCTACGCCGCATTGGCGCGGCCAAGCGAGGCCGTCGCACCCGCCACCTACGCCCCGGTCGCCGAGGGGCTGTTCGATTCCATCTCGGCCGGTCGGGCAGACAGCCGATTGCTCGCCTCAACAGGAGCACTGACATGCTGGGCAAGCTCACCTGGGCGGCGATTCCGTTCGACCAGCCGATCATCATGGGTACGGTCGCCGTGATCGGGGTGGTTGGAGCGCTGGTCATCGGCCTCGTCACCGTGAAGGGCTGGTGGCCGTATCTGTGGCGCGAGTGGATCACCAGCGTCGACCACAAGCGCATCGGCGTCATGTATGTGCTGCTCGGCGCTGGTCATGCTGCTGCGCGGCTTCTCCGATGCGATCATGATGCGCACGCAGCTCGCGCTCGCCGCGGGCGGCGCGCAGGGATACCTGCCGCCGGAGCACTACGATCAGATCTTCTCGGCGCACGGCACGATCATGATCTTCTTCGTGGCGATGCCGTTCGTCATCGGGCTGATGAACTTCGCCGTGCCGCTGCAGCTCGGCGTTCGCGACGTCGCCTTCCCGGTGCTGAACACGGTCAGCTTCTGGCTCACGGCGTCCGGCGTGCTGCTGGTCAACCTCTCGCTGTTCGTCGGCGAGTTCGCGCGCACCGGCTGGCTGGCCTATCCGCCGCTCAGCGAGCTTGCCTACTCGCCCGGCGTCGGCGTCGACTACTATCTCTGGTCGCTGCAGATTTCCGGCATCGGCACGCTGCTCAGCGGCATCAACCTGACGACCACGATCCTCAAGATGCGCGCGCCCGGCATGGGCTACATGCGGATGCCGGTGTTCTGCTGGACCGCGCTGGCCTCGAACCTGCTGATCGTCGCGGCCTTCCCGGTGCTCACCGCGACCTTCGCGCATGCTGCTGCTCGACCGCTATTGCGGCTTCCATTTCTTTACCAACGATGGCGGCGGCAATCCGATGATGTACATCAACCTCATCTGGATCTGGGGCCATCCGGAGGTCTACATCCTGATCCTGCCGGCCTTCGGCGTGTTCTCGGAGGTCGTCGCGACGTTCTCCGGCAAGCCGCTGTTCGGATATCGCTCCATGGTGATGGCGACCATGGTGATCTGCGTGCTGTCCTTCATGGTCTGGCTGCATCACTTCTTCACCATGGGCGCCGGCGCCAACGTCAACGGCTTCTTCGGCATCATGACGATGATCATCGCCGTGCCGACCGGCGTGAAGGTGTTCAACTGGCTGTTCACCCTCTACGGCGGCCGCATCCGCTTCACCGTGCCGATCCACTGGGCGCTCGGCTTCATGGTGACCTTCGTGATCGGCGGCATGACCGGCGTGCTGATGGCGATCCCGCCGGCCGACTTCGTGCTGCACAACAGCCTGTTCCTGATCGCGCACTTCCACAACATGGCGATCGGCGGCGTCGTGTTCGGCGCGCTCGCCGGCTACACCTACTGGTTTCCGAAAGCGTTCGGCTTCAGGCTCGACGAGCGCCTGGGCAAGGCGGTCTTCTGGTGCTGGTTCGTCGGCTTCTATCTGGCCTTCATGCCGCTCTACGCCCTCGGGCTCATGGGCGCGACGCGGCGGATGCAGCATTATCCCGATGCCCATTGGCAGCCGCTGATGCTCGTCGCGCTCCTCGGTGCGTCTGCTGATCCTCGTCGGCATTGGCCTGACGGTCGCGCAACTCGTCGTCAGCATCCGCGCGCGCGAGCGCAATCGCGATCTCACCGGCGATCCCTGGAATGGCCGCACGCTCGAGTGGTCAACGCCATCGCCGCCGCCTGCCTGGAATTTTGCCCTGCTGCCGCCTGTCGAGGGCACCGACGCCTATTGGGCCGCCAAGCAACAGGGCCAGGGGCGAGGGCGGTTCGCGCCGGCCGGAACTGTACATCGCGCTGCACCTGCCGCGCAGCAATCCGACCGGGTTCTTTCTCGCCTTCTTCGCCGTCGTGCTGGGCTTCGCCCTGATCTGGCACATCTGGTGGCTGGCAATCGCGGCACTGCTGGGCGCCCTGGCCGTTGTGCTCCGCCAAGCCTGGCGGACGGACACCGAGAGCGAGGTCTCGGCGGAAGAGGTGGCCGCCTTCTACCGATCCCGGGCGCCCGAGGAGATCGCGGCATGAGCGCCGCGGATCAGGCCGGACCCTATGCCCGCTCCGGCGTCGTCCCGCTTTCGTTGCGCGGCCCGGCGCCGACCCGGGTCGTGGTCGGCTACGGCTTCTGGTTGTTCCTGCTCTCGGACATCATCATCTTCGCGGTCCTGTTTGCCACCTATGCGGTGCTGTCGGGCGAAACGAATGGCGGCCCGCCGGGCGCGGTGCTGTTCGACAAGACCCATGTCTTCGTCGAGACCGCGTTGCTGCTCGCCTCGAGCGTCACCTGCGGCTTCGCCTCGCTCGCTGTGCAGCGGCATGACAAGTCTGCTGCCTATCTCTGGATGATCCTTACGTTCATTCTGGGCCTGGGCTTCGTCGGCATGGAACGGTCCGAGTTCGCGGGCATGCTCGCCTCCGGCAATGCGCCCTCGCGCAGCGCTTTCCTGTCGGCCTTCTTCACGCTGGTCGGCACGCATGGCCTGCACGTGACGATCGGACTCTGCTGGCTGCTGATCATGATGCTGCAGCTCACGACGCTCGGCTTCCTGCCGATGGTGCGGCGGCGCTTCTTCTGCTTCGGCCTGTTCTGGCACGCGCTCGACATCGTCTGGATCGGCGTGTTCACGATCGTTTACCTGGGAGCCCGCTAGTGACCGACGAAATCGAAGCGCAAGGCCGGGCGCCCGGCGTCAGCGAGCAGAGCCGCGCCACGCCACGGACCTATCTCATTGGGCTCTGCTATGCGGTTGTCCTGACGCTTGCCTCGTTCTGGGTGGCGTCGACCGATCTCATCTACGCGCCCGGCGTCCCGATCCTGCTGGCGGTGCTCGCCATCGCGCAGATGGGCGTCCACCTGGTCTTCTTTCTCCACATCTCCAGCGCGCCCGACCAGACCAACAACTTCCTGGCACTTGCCTTCGGTATCTTCGTCGTCGGCTTGATCGTGTTCGGCTCGATGATCATCATGGCCAACCTCAACCATGCGATGATGCCGATGGGTCGGCTGATGCAGATGCAACGATAGGCACCGCGGCCCGATCAGTCGTCCCTCGACCCAGCCTGAAGCAAAACCAGTCAGGAGTTCGCAATGACGGAGCACGGCACACTGCGGCGGAGCCCGGTGGTCATCGCGACGGGGATAATTTACGCCTTGGTCGGGCTTTTCCTTTTTTGCGGCGGCGCTTGGCTGGGTCTCTTGGGCGGATCGCTTTACTACGCGATTGCCGGCCTTGGGATCGGGCTCAGCGGCGCATTGCTGATTGCTGGCCGCGGCGCCGCCCTATGGGTCTATGCCGTCGTTCTGGTCGGCACGCTGCTTTGGGCGATCGGGGAAGTCGGCTTCGACTGGTGGCCGCTGGCAGCGCGCGGCGATGTGATTTTTCCGCTGGGCCTCTGGCTGCTGACCCCCTGGGTCACCCGACATCTCAATCCCCGCGGGCCGTTTTCCAAAAACGCGGCAGCGCTCGCGCTCTCCGGCAGCGCCGTCGCGGCGGTGGTCGTGCTGGCGATCAGCCTTGGCTCCAACTACCACGAGACGTTCGGCACAATTGCACCGACAAGCCCTGCTACGGCTGCGCAGGTGGCGGATGCGCAGCCGGACGAGGACTGGTCTGCCTACGGGCGAACGCAGTTCGGCCAACGCTACTCACCGCTGACGCAGATCACGCCGGCCAACGTTGCGACCCTGAAGGTCGCCTGGACCTTTCGCACCGGCGATCTGCCCGGCGCAAACGACCCTGTCGAAACGACCTTCGAGGTCACGCCGATCAAGATCCGCGACACGCTGTATCTGTGTTCGCCGCATCAGCGCCTGTTTGCCGTCGATGCGAAGAGCGGCAGCCTGCGCTGGTCGTACGATCCGAAGGTCCAGGACAATCCCACGTTCCAACACCTGACGTGCCGGGGTGTGTCATTTCATGAAACCCCAGCGGGAGCGACGAACGCGGACGGCTCGCCCGCGCCGACCGACTGTCCGCGAACGATTTTCCTTCCGGTCAACGACGGGCGCATGATCGCGCTCAACGCCGATACCGGGAAGCCCTGCGACAGCTTCGGCGATCATGGCACTCTCGATTTGCAGGTCGGCATGAGTGTCAAGACGCCCGGCTTCTACGAGCCGACATCGCCGCCCGTTGTCAGCGACCGGATCCTCGTGGTCGCCGGAGCGGTCATCGACAACTATTCGACAGAGGAGCCCTCCGGCGTCATTCGCGGGTTTGACATTCATACCGGCAAGCTCGTCTGGGCCTGGGATTCCGGCGCCGCCGACGAGAACGAGCTGCCGTCGCCGACGCACCACTACACCAACAACTCGCCGAACTCCTGGATGACCGCGTCGTACGATCCCAAACTCGGCCTCGTCTACATGCCGATGGGCGTGCAGACCCCGGACATCTGGGGCGGCAACCGCAATGCCGATGCCGAGCGGTTTTCCAGCGCGCTGGTTGCGCTCGACATCAACACCGGCAAACGGGTCTGGTCGTACCAGACGGTGCATCACGATCTTTGGGACATGGACCTGCCGTCGCAGCCGACGCTGGTCGATCTTCCCAGCGCGAACGGCATCGTTCCCGCGCTCCTGCAGCCCGCCAAAACCGGCAATCTGTTCGTGCTGGACCGGCGCAACGGCCAGCTGATCGTCCCGGCGCCGGAGCGCGCCGGTGCCGCAGGGCGCCGCGCCCGGCGATCACGTCGTCGCCGACGCAGCCGTTCTCCGAGCTGACCTTCCGGCCGGAGGAAAAGCTGACCGGCGCCGACATGTGGGGCGCCACGATCTTCGACCAGCTCGCCTGCCGCATCATGTTCCATCGGATGCGCTACGAGGGCACCTTCACCCCGCCGTCGCTGCAAGGTACGCTGGTGTTCCCCGGCAATCTCGGCATGTTCGAGTGGGGCGGCATCGCCGTCGATCCGGTCCGCCAGATCGCCATCGCCAACCCGATGGCGATGCCGTTCGTGTCGAAACTGCTGCCGCGCGGCCCCGACAATCCTGCCGCGCCGAACGACGCCCATCCGCCGGGCAGCGAGATCGGCGTGCAGCCGATGTACGGCACGCCCTACGGCGTCGTGTTGCACCCATTTCTTTCGCCGATCGGTCTTCCCTGCAAGCGGCCGCCCTGGGGCTATATGGCGGGGATCGACCTGAAGACGAAGAAGATCGTCTGGCATGCACAGGAACGGCACGATCCGCGACAGCGCCCCGCTGCCGATCCCGCTCAGGATGGGCGTGCCGAGTCTGGGAGGTCCGATGACCACGGCGGGCGGCGTCGCCTTCCTGACATCGACGCGGACTACTACATCCGCGCCTACGACGTCACCAACGGCGCGCAGCTCTGGGAGGACCGCCTGCCGGCCGGTGGGCAGTCGACGCCGATGAGCTATGCGGTCGACGGCAAGCAGTACGTCGTCACCGCGGCCGGCGGACATGGCTCGTTCGGCACGAAAATCGGTGACTACGTGATCGCGTACACACTGCCGAACTGAGTTTCGATCTGATGAAGATCCATTCGAGCTTGCTGCATCGGAGAAGCCCAATTGCGGCATCCCGCCGCGGATCTAGTGGGATGCTCTGCGCAACCGGGGCCGTCCTGTTGGCGGGATCGGCAACGTCAAGCTTGGCGCAGCAGCCAAGCGACGCCGGCAGCACGCCGAACGTGGGCTTAGGATGTCATCATCGATCCCTGCGGGCAGCCGTTGCGGTGCGGTTGGGGCATCTGGACGAGATAGGAAGCGGGTGCGGTCACGCTTGAGAATTTTGACAACGCCAACTTGGCGCCGATGCTTTCGAGGCTGCACTGCCCATGCCTTGCTCCCGAGCTCACCGGGACGATGCTGCGGCGGCGCGGGGTTGATCCGCGACCCTGATGACGCCGTCGCTTCCGTCCAGTCGTGAACACCACTTTGCATCGCTTAGCGTCCTTGCACTGACGCTTTTCTCGTCTGGAGTGCAAACTTTCTCCAGACTGGACTGCATCGGCTGGCCGACCACTGGGGTCGCAGGCCGGCGCGCGCGGTAGGACGGCGCATTTCGTGACGGACCAGAAAGCGGACTGATCCGCGGCGTCGAGATGGCCACCACGAACGTGCATGATGCCGCGGATCTCCAGGCGGCGCCGTTCGAAGAACTCGGCCGCGCGCATGGCGACAGTGTTCGCGGCAGCCGCTCGGAAGCCGGCATTCGCAGCCAAGGCGGCATCCGCAAATGGCGCGTACGACGATGTGGCGGCCCCGAACTGCTTCGTGATCGCCAGGCAGAATCTGAGACCTGACAGTCTGGCCAAAGCGGCAACCATCCAGCTACACTGGGTACCCGCTCACCGGTGACAGAATGCCGTCCAGTGGGCAGTTTTCCTATGGACGAAGGCGCAATCTCGTTTGGCCCCTTTCGACTTTTTGCGACGCGACGGCTTCTCTTTGAGGGCAAGACGCCGGTATTGCTCGGCGGCCGCGCGTTTGACATCCTTGCCGCCCTGGTCGAACGGGCTGGGGAGGTCGTCGGCAAGGAAGAACTGTTCGCCCGAGCTTGGCCGCGAACGTTCGTCGAAGAAGCAATCTGAAGATCCAGGTCAGCGCTTTGCGGCGTGCCCTCGGCGACGGCAAAGGCGCCAATCGCAACGTCGTCAACGGTTCCAGGCCGAGGCTACTATTTCGTCGCGCCGTACGCCGTGAAAAGTCCTCCCGGGCACTCGCCGTCCCGCGATTGTCGGACCGGCGGCGACCGCATAATCTGCCGCGTCGCGGCAACTCGAATGATTGGCCGCGAGGAAGCAGTGGCATCGCTCGTCGCGCATTTTCGCGCCACCGCCTGGTGACGATCGTCGGGTCGGGCGGCATCGGCAAGACCACAACCGCCCTCGGCGTCGCCGAGCGCATGGTCGCCAGTTGTGAGCACGGCGTTCGATGGTCGACTGGCGCCGCTCGGTGACCCCGGCTTGGTGCCGAGCGCCGTGGCGACCGTGCTCGGCGTGGCAATCCACACAGAAGACCCACTTTCTGCTTGGCTGCTGGGCTTAGAGACAGGCACATGCTGCTGCTCGACAGTTGCGAGCACGTCATAGACGCAGCGGCCAGCCTGGTGGCGGCGCTCATGAACGGAACTTCCGGCCTCCGCATTCTCGCAACCAGTCAGGGAAAGGATTGGGCTCGGGAGTGAAAGCGTGTACACCGACTTGCACCGCTCAGCATTCCACAGCCGTCATCTAAGTTGAAGGTCGCCGAGGCCGTGGGTTTCCCCGCCGTGCAACTGTTCGTCGAGCGCGTCACGGCGAATTCTGAGGACTTCGCGCTGACGGATGCGAACGCTCGGCAGGTTGTCGAGATTTGCCGGAGGCTTGACGGGTTGCCGCTGGCAATCGAGTTCGCTGCTCCTCAGGTCGCGGCGCTCGGGGTCGGCGGCCTTCTCGCCCGTCTGGACGGACAGCTTACCGCTCCTCGGGGGCGCAGCGCCGTGCCGAGAATGCCGCGGCACCGGACGACGCGGGCCGTCGTCGATTGGAGCTACGGCCTGCTGAGCGAGGACGAGCAACGCCTCTTCCGGGCGCTCGGCATTTTTGCCGGCAGCTTGACTGTCGAGGCCGCCGCAGCGGTGGCGATGGACGTGGCAAACACAGGCGCCATGCGGTCGACCGGCTGACCGATCTGGTGGAAAAATCGCTGCTCGCCGTGGATGTCAGCGGAGCCGACACCTCGCTTCCGGCTGCTCGACACGACCCGCGCCTTCGCCATCGAGAAGCTCGAGCAGAGCGGCGAGCGCCAGCGGATCGCGGCTCGCCACGCCGACTACTACCGCGGCCGTTTTGAGCGCGCTGAAAGCGAATCTGAAGGTGCGGCCCGCGGTCGATTGGCTGGCGGGCTATGGCCGCGACATCGACAATTTGCGCTCAGCTCTCGGCTGGGCCTTTTCGCAAGGTGGCGATACCTCGATAGGCATCGCGCTGACTGCTGCCGGATACCCCGTGCGATGTACCTGTCGCTCACCGGGGAGTGCCGCGCCCGTGTCGAGCGGGCGCTCACGGCCCTTGGCACGGCGCGGAGATCGAACGCTCGCCTGGAAATGAAGCTCCAGGCCGCGTTTGGCGCGTCGATGGCATGGGTCGGAGCTGCTGCTGCCGAAATCGAGGCAGCGTGGAGGAGAACTCTTGAGCTCGCCAGGATGCTCTCCGATGTCGACCACCAATTGCGCGCGCTCTGGGGTCTGTGGCTGATTTATGATCGCCAAGCCCTCATGCTGGCACAGCAGTTCGCTGCCGTCGCGTCAACGCCTCCCGACCGGCTCATCGCGGATCGAATGATCAGTTTCTCGTATCATTATCAAGGCAGTCAAGGCGACGCCCGGCGTCACCTCGAGCGCGCCATCGCCGATGATGCCGCCCCGGAGCCTGGAGCTGGAATCATTCGCTTTCATGTCGACCAGCAACCGGTTGGCCTTCTGGCCCGGATCCTGTGGCTGCAAGGTCTCCCGGAGCAGGCGCTGGCGATGGTCGAGCGCGTGGTCGAACGTGCGAAGGCGGATCATCATGCGAACTAGCTGTGTCACGCCTTGGCCATTGCGGCATGTCCGATCGCCCTGTGGGTTGGCCATCTCGATCTGGCCGAAACGCACATTGAGCTCCTGCGGGATACGTCGAGCAGACATGCCCTGCCGCTCTGGCATGCGCTCGGGCGCGCCCATCGGGGCGTTCTCCTCGTCAAGCGGGAAGACCCGCAGGCCGGATTGGCCCAGTTGTGCGCCGCCTTCGAAGAATGTCGTGCCGCCCCGTCCGGGTATCGGCTGCTCATCTTCATCGCTGAACTCGTGGAGGCGCTGGGCCGTGCCGGGCAGACCTCGAAAGGGCTCGAGACGGTGGAAGATGCGAGCGACCGTACCGAACGGCACCGCGAAGGGATGGATCGTCGCTGAGTTGCTGTGCGTCAAGGGCGAACTGCTTTTGATGGTCGGCGCGCCAGGGGCCTGGGATTCCGCCGAACCATGCTTCCGGCAGTCGCTCCGGTTGGCAGAAACGCAGGATGCGCTCTCTTGGCAACTGCGCGCAGCGATCAGTCTCGCCACGCTGCACAGGGCGCGGAACCGCTCCGCTGCGGCAATCGCCTGCCTCCGGCCGATCTACGAACGCTTCACGGAGGGTTTCGACACCACCGATCTGGTCGCGGCGAAACGACTTCTGCAGGGACTGCGCGACGCTCGATGCGCGTGAGATGGGCATCGATCCGTTTCACGCTCAGCAAGCTCTGCAATGCTTCACAATGATTTCGCATGCACTCTCACGGTCACCGGAGCCTAGTCGAAATGGCGGAGCCGGAGCGAGAGCTGTGCGTCGCCCGGGTCGAGCCGGAAGGCGGCATCCGAGAAGCGCGGCGGGCCGATCAGGATCGGCGCATTGTTGGAGAAGCCGAAGCCCTCTTCCGGAATGCCGAGCAGCGACAACTTGATCTTGCCAACGTCGTCTTCGTCATGGAACGCCTGCACGGCGTATTCGCCCGGTGCGACACCGTCGACACGCAGCGTCACCGCACCGATCCGCGCCGGCGCGCTCGCGACATAGGGGCAATGCGCGCCCAGAAAGGTCGCGCGTGTACAGACCGCAAGCCGGATGTGGCCGCGGGCGTTGGTGACGCCCGAAACCACCACGGAGAGTTTGGTTCGGTGCGTCGTCCGAATGGGCGGTGCCGGCCCAGGTGACCGCGATCGTGGCCGCCAGTACCGGCAACAACTTGACGCAACCGCGCGCGATGCTGCTGCGCCGCGACGTCGGATCGATTGTCCAGGATGGCATCGATGGGTTCCTTTGCGTTCCGCTGCGTGCGGGTGCCGCGCTCACGCCCTCAGCGGGAAGACGAGTTGGACCGCGGCGCTGCCGGGCGCGTCGGACAGCAACAGCGGCGCGCATTCCAGCAGCGACGCCATGTCGTCGACGACGCCCCCGGGTGCCGCGCTGTT
Source organism: uncultured Solirubrobacterales bacterium (assembly GCA_963697635.1). Lineage (GTDB taxonomy): Bacteria > Pseudomonadota > Alphaproteobacteria > Acetobacterales > Acetobacteraceae > CAJCJG01. The sequence continues at coordinate 176,649 of CAVOOS010000009.1, forward strand.
CGCCAATGCGGAACTGGCATCTTCGACGGCGACGCGCAGGGCGCCGTGCGTCGGCGAAGCGACGCGCAGGGTGACGCGCGTTGCACCGCAGCCTCGTCGCGACCGGGTGTTCAACAGTGCGTCGCCGACCAGCGTGAACGTTGCCAGCGCCAGAGCCCGCCGCTTGTAGGCGGGCAGCAGCATCGGCTCGATGCAGCTCTCCAGCCGCGCCCGCGGCGCGACCGAGCCGAATAACTCGAGGAGATCACGCAGCAGTGTCCGCAGCAGCGCCGAGCATGGCAGCGCCGTGCCGTCGTCGGTGAAATCGAGTGTCCTGAGCGCCGCGGCAAGCTCGCCGGCGAGGCGGCGCTCGGCGCCCGCGGCGAGATGATCGCTCGGATGCAGCGGCTTGCTCCGCTCAAGGTCGCCGATGAGCCGCACCATCATGTACGCGCGGTTCATCGTTTCATTTGTCCAGATCGGCTGCAACACCTTGCTGCCGCAGACCGGCGGCAGCGTGGTCGCGAGCAGTTCTCCGAGCATTTCAAGTCGCGCGGCCGACATTCCCGCTGCTGCCAGCGCCATCCGCTCGAAGCGGCAGGCGTGCGCGCCGCCCTTGCGGCCCGCTTCGCCGAGCGAAACCGGCGACCGGTCGCGGAATGCCGGGGTTCGCGAACGCCGGCAAGGGGCCGATCTCTGGTGAATTCCGATTGATTGTGTTTCGGCGCGGAAAATTGGCTCTTACTCAATCTCGGTGCAGGTTGAGGTGAGTGATCTCGCTGGCACGATGAGGCGATCTCGGAGGAGATCGAGACCGGGACGGCCGTACATCTGACGCTCGACGAGCTTCAGCTTGGTGATCTGCCCTTCGGTCTGGCCATTCGACCATGGCTTGGACAGCGCGGCCTTCACCGCCGCGAAGTCGGCTTTGATGCCTCTGCCGAACGCTTGCAGCAGGCTGCTCTCGGTCTCGGCGATCCAGGCCGCCAACGCCTCCATGTCGCGGCCACGCAGCATGCGGTGAAAGCGGTCCAGCAGGTTCCGCGCCGTCGCGAGTGCCGGCATTGCGGTCTGGATGGTGGCGACCGTGACGGCGTCGGCCTTGGACAGGTGCTTGCGCCTGATCGTCAGCAGCCGGCTCAGCCTTCGCGCCGACGGCGTTTTGCGGGTCAGCTCCGGCCCGGTTGCCTCGCTGTGGCGCCATCGGGTCGCCCACTCGGTCACCACCCGCAGGCTGCCTCTAAATCCGGCGGCGCGCAGTCGGCGCCACAGTTCGGCGCCGTTGCGGCAGCCTGCCGTCCATTCCGCACCGAGCCGGGCCAGATGAGGCTCAAGCGTCGACGCGCGGCTGCGAAAGACATCGCGTCGCTGCCGCGGAGCACGCTGCGCACCAATTTGCGGCCCCGGCTGGTGCGCCGCGCGATGTCCTTGATCGACGCTCCCTGCCGGGCAAGGTCCTTGATCGACTGATTGTCTTCCTGGCGTCGCACAAAGCCGTCGTACTGATTGCGTTCGGCCCGGGTCAACAGCGCCGGGTCGATCGTGGCCGATCGGAGCGCCTGGCGAATGGCGCGCATCGATCGCCGCACCGCCTCCAGGAAGGCAGCGCTGGCGCTTTCCATCGGATGCCAGCGGTCGGCGACCTGCACAGCCTGGGGTGCCGCGTGGCTCGCGGCCTGGCCGTACCCGCCGCCGCGATCCCGCGAGACAAGAGAGATCCCGGGGTGCTCAGCCAACCAGGCCTCGACCGTTGCGGCCTCCCGATCGGGCTGCAGATCGATGATCCGGCGCCGCTCCAGGTCACAGAGAAGCGTGCCGTAACGCTGGCGCGCTTCCATGCAAAGTCGTCAATTCCCAGGACGCAAACCGGGATCGGCTCGGCGTTGCGCGGCGGCGCTCGTCGCCGCACCGCCCGAAGCAACGTGTCGCGGCTGACCGGCAGCATCAGCCGCCGCGCCAGGTTCGCGGCAGGGCGGTCACCGAGGGCAACCCCCAGATGGTGCACGATCCGTTCGAGCCGCGATGTGCGTCTGGCTGCCCGTGGGGCCACGTCGTAGGCCAGTTGTTCAGCGAGATCGGCGCTGGCATGCAGAGTTGTCGCATCGGAACCGGCGAACCTCGACACGCAAATGAACGGCGCGACCGCGCGATGGAAGATCGAGCAGCCGCCGATGATAACGACTATGCACCCGGTTCGACGGCCGGTCACGGTCGGGGCAGGCGGCACTTGTCCCGGCCGCCCGCGTCGACACCAGCAACTTCTCGACCTCCGTTGTGACCGCATCGATGACCAATCCCGTGGGCGTCATCGTCTGAACGCGGCCTTCCGCATGGCGGGCTCTCCCTCGGAGCTTCACCGAGATTAAGTCAGTGCCAGTTTTCCACGCCGATTGACATGCATGACGGCAACAGTGTCGATGCTGGCGATTCCAAGATCGCCGATCACCGGCCTCACGTACAAATCAAGCGTGTTCCGCCATTGCTGGCGGTGCCTGGCATTCCGCCAGCCTGTCTCGTGCGCCGTTATGTACGCCTCCGCTACCTCGGCAAAGGTCTTGAGCCGGCTCATTGCGGCCGTGTCGGCGCGCTCCGACCGCCGTTGAGCGATGGGGTCAACACCCTGCCGGACCAGCTGGGATTTCGCTTGCGCAGAAAAGTCATTTATATTGACTAACGCGCATGACCACCTCGCCCCCAACCCCGCCGAGCGGTTCGCCACCACGCTCCAGTGCCTGACGAAGGCCGTATTGGCGATGATGGGCGGGGAGCGGCTGCCCTTGGCGCTGATCTCGCTGATCGTCGACCGGATCCGACGCATCAAGCAGCGATTTGCTTACCCGGCCGCCGCGTCGGCGCCGGTCGTTACACCCCGCAAAACCGCAGCGCACCGCCGCGACGACGCCCCGAACAGCCGCCGCACGCACCGCGCCTGAAGCGGGAAACGCCACCGCCGCTGGCCCGATCGCGCAGCGACTTCCACAAGGGGCTGCCGCCGTTGTTTCCCGACAGCCCCCGCTTCGTCGCCAAGCCGCCCGCAAAAAAACCCGGCCCGAGCACCGCCCGCGTTCGCACGTCCAGATCGCTGTGTTATAACAACAATACCACGGATCGTCCGCATCATTCCGCCGCGATCGGCTGCACGAAGTCGCCGGCCTGCCGCAGGTCGACGCTCAGCAATCGGGAAACGCCGCGCTCCTGCATGGTCACGCCATACAGCCGGTCCATCCGCGCCATCGTCAGCGGGTGGTGCGTCACCACCAGGAACCGCGTGCCGGTCTCGCGCACCATGTCCTCGAGCAAGCTGCAGAAGCGTTCGACATTGGCGTCGTCGAGCGGCGCGTCGACCTCGTCCAGCACGCAGACCGGCGCCGGGTTGCAGCGGAATACCGCGAAGATCAGCGACAGCGCGGTCAGCGCCTGCTCGCCGCCCGACAGCAGGCGACAGCGTCGCCAGTTTCTTGCCCGGCGGCTGGGCGTAGATTTCCAGCCCCGCCTCCAGCGGATCGTCCGAGCCGACCAGCGCCAGATGCGCCCGGCCGCCGCCGAACATGCGGGTGAACAGCGCCTGGAAATGCTGGTCGACCTGCTGGAACACCGCGTTCAGCCGTTCGCGGCCCTCGCGGTTCAGATGGCCGATCGAGCCGCGCAGCTTGGCGATCGCGGTGGTCAGCTCCGCGCGCTCGGTGGCCAATCGTGGCGATCTGCTTTTCCACCTCCTCGGCCTCGACCTCGGCGCGCAGGTTGACCGGCCCCATGTCCTCGCGTTCGCTTGCAGCAAGCGTTCCAGCCGGCGGCGGGCTTTTTCCTCGGTCTCCGGGCTCAGGTCGGCGGGCGGGTCGGGCAGCGCCGGGTTGGCGCCCAGCCGCTCCAGGATGCGTTCGGCGACCGTGCCCCAGGCGTGGTCGGCCTGCGGCGCGCACGCCCTCCGCGCGCACCAGCGTCCTCGCGCGCGGCGGCCAGCGCCGCTTCGGCGGCGCCGGCCGGCGCGGTCGGCCTCGGTGGCCTCGGCCTCGGCGGCGGCTCAGCGCGTCGGCGCGGCGCGCGGTGCGTCGCCTCGGCCGTGCTCGAGCGCCGTCGCGGCGTCGGCGCGGCGGGCGGCGATCCGCGCCGGGGCCGCTTCCAGCCTGCGCCAGCGCCGCTCGCGCCTCCACGGCGCGGGCTGACAGGTCGATCACCCGCGAACTCGGCGTCCTGGTCGCGCTGCGCCCAGTCGTCGGCTTCGCGCGGCGAGCGCTGCGGCGCGCGATGCGCCCGGCCGGCGGCGGCGCGGTGCAGCGCATCGCGCTCCCGCGCGCGCTGCGGTGTCGCGGGTGCGGGCGGCATTCAGCGCCGCCCGCGCCTGCTCCACCGCCGCCCGAGCCGCCGGGTCGGCGAGTCTCCAGGTGTTCGCGCGCCGTCGCAAGGCCGCGGCGGCCTCGCCGCGGTCGGCTTCGAGCCGCGCCGATTGTTGCTCCAGCGTGGCCGCCCGGGCGGACGCGCTCGGCGGCGCGCGCGGCAAGCTGGTGTTCGGCGGTGCGCGCCTGTTCCAGCCGCAGTTCGGCCTGCCGGCGCGCCGTGCGGGCCAGCGCCTCGGCCTCGTTGGCGGCGTGTTCGGCCGCTTCGGCGCGGCGCGGGCCTCGCGCTCGCCGGCTTCGGCCTGGGCGCGCGCGGCGCGATCCGCCGCCTCCGCATCAGCCCGCGCCTCCGGGCGGCGTCGGCCGCCTGCTCGGCGGCGGCGAATCGGTCGCGCAGCGCGCCAGCCGGTTGCGCTGCTGCAGCCGCACCGCCGCCTGGGTCGGCGTGCCGGCGCGAATGGTATAGCCGTCCCAGCGCCAGATCGCGCCGCCGCGTGAGACCAGCGACCTGGCCCGGCGCCAAGCGGACTGCTGCGCCACCTCGGCATCGGCGTCGTCTTCGACCAGACCGATCTGCGACAGCGCCCGCGCCAATGCCGGCGGCCCCTGCACCAGCGCGGCCAACGGCGACGGAACCGGCGGGCGGCGGCGGCGGCGGGTCGAACGGCGGCAATTCGCGCCAATGCCGCGGCGGCGCCGGATCGAGCGCCGAGGCTCAGTTCCTCGCCCAGCGCGGCGCCCGAGCGCCGCTTCCAGCCCGGCCGGCACGGCCAGCGCATCGACCATGCGGCGGCCAGCGTCGCCGTCCTTGACCGCCAGGATTTCCGCCAGCGCCTGCGCCTCGGCCGCCAGTTTCGCGCGGGTGCTTTCGGCCACGGCGGCGGTTTCGCGGGCATGAGCCAGCCCCGCGTGCGCCTCGGCCCGTAGCTGCTCGGCGGCGCGGTGCGCTTCGGCGCGGCGGCCCGCCGCCTGCTCGATCGCAGCGCCGCGCGCCTGCGTGGCCTGCTCGGCGGCGGCGCGCGCCTGCGCGGCTGCCTGCTCGGCCGCCTCGCGCTCCGCCACGGCGGCGGCGACCCGCGAGGATCGACCGCATCGGCCGACGCCCGGAAAAATTCGTCGCGCAGTCTGGCCAATTGCTCGTCAAGCCGTCGCGCGCGCTGCTCGGCACTGCGACAGAATCTGGTCAGCGCGCGATGGCGGGCGGCGCAGGCCTCGGCGGCGTGCTCGGTCGCGCTGGGCGTCCGCGTCGGCGGCGCGCACCGCCGCGTCCGCGGCGCGCCGCGGCGGCTTCCGCCTCGGCGATCCGCGCCGGATGCGCGGCGTCCTCGCCGGCGATCCGCGTCGCCTCGGCCGGCCAGCCGCGCAATCGCCGCCGCGGCGTCGCGCGCCGTCTGTTCGGCATGGCTGAAGGTCGCGGCGACACTTGCGCCAGCCCGGCGTCCGCCTCTGCCAGCGTCGCCGCGCGCCCGGCGTTGCTCCTCGACGGCAGCTGCTCCTGCGCGACGCGATGGCGTTCCAGCGCGGTGCGCGCGTCGGCCTCGGCGGTCGCGCAGCGGCGGCAGCGCGGCGGCGGCGTCGGTGGCCCGCGTCGTCGCGGCGGTCGCCGCCGCTGTCGTCTCGGCAACAATGCGCCGCGCCGCCGACAGCGCATCGGCCGACGATACTTGAAGAAGGTCGGCGCGGGCGCGCTGGATCGACAGCAACTCGGCCTCGGCGGTGCGGATCGCGCCGGAGATGTTGCGGTAGCGGCTGGCCTGCCGGGCCTGGCGCTTCAGGCCGCCAAGCTGGGTTTCCAAGCTGGCCCGCAGGTCCTCGGCCCGCGCCAGGTTGGCCTCCGCCGCGCGCAGCTTCAGCTCCGCCTCGTGCCGCCGCGCGTGCAGGCCGGTGATGCCCGCGGCCTCCTCCAGCAGCGCGCGCCGCTCCTCCGGCCGCGCCGCGACCAGCGCGCCGACGCGGCCCTGGCTGACCATCGCCGACGCCCGCGCGCCGCTCGACGCCAGGTCGGCGAACAGCGTCTGCACGTCGCGCGCCCGCGCCTCGCTGCCCGTTGACGCGGTAAGACGCTGCCGCACGCCGCGCTCGATGCGGCGGATGATCTCGAGTTCCGGCTGCTCGTGGAACGGCGGCGGCGCGACGCCGGCGGTGTCGTCCAGCGCAGCGTGACCTCGGCGATGTTGCGCGCCGGCGCGCGCGGCGGTGCCGGCAAAGATCACGTCGTCCATCTCGCCGCCGCGCAGGCTGCGGGCGCTGCTTTCGCCCATCGCCCAGCGCAGCGCCTCGACCACGTTCGACTTGCCGCAGCCGTTCGGGCCGACGATGCCGGTCAGGCCCGGCCGGATCTCCACACCGCCGGTTCGGCGAAGCTCTTGAACCCGGCGATGCGCAGGCGCGCGAAACTGACGGGCAAACCGCTACTCCGATCGGTCAGACCGACCCGCCGACGTCTTTCACCAGCCTGGGCGAACGCGTCGTAGGTCATCTCCCCCGACGCGGCTTTGTTTTTCTCTCGGTCCGTCGAAGATGAACGTGGGCGTCGAGTTCGACATGAAAGGTTTTCTGCGCGTCGTCCTGCTGCTGCCAGGATCGCGTCGCGCAGCTCGGTGTCGGCGAGGGTCGCGTCGAATGTCTCGCGCGACATGCCGGCGAGCGCCGCCATCTTCGAAGATCTCGTCGGTGTTGTTGACGCCGCGCGCGAACGCCCAGCGGTCCTGGCTGCCGAACAGCGCCAGGATGAACGGCTCGTAGCGCTCGGGCGGCAGGGTGCGCGCGACCATCGCGGCCGTCAGCGCCACCTGGTCGAGCGGGAAGTCGCGTAGCAGTAGCGCAGCTTGCCGGTATCGATCAGGTTGGTCTTGATCTGCGGCAGCGTCTCGCGCGCGAACCGGCGCAGTGCGTGCAGGTCAGCGAGAACCATTCGGTGACCATCACCTTGGCGCCTTGTCGCTGCCGACGCGCGCGGTCGCCATGCGCGGGTCGTCGTCGGCGCGCGCCAGGTGGGCGCCGAGCGCCAGCGACGGCGAACTAGCGATCAGCAGGGTAGCGGCGGCGTTGAATTGGCATCAGTGTACCTCGCTCAGCGTGTGCAGGCTATACCGTCGTCCGCTCCGACGAGGGGCGCGCGAAGTCGAGGTCTTCGCGCCAGCACGGCGCGGCCCAGGCTTCCAGCGCGTCGCGCAGCTCCCCCTCGGGCATGCCGGCGACCGCGGCGCGGCGGCCTCGACCGCCGGGCGGGGTGCGGCCGGCGCCCGTGCGGCCGGGCGGGGCGGCGCGGCCTGCACGAAGCGCAGGCCGCTCACGGCGACGCGCCCGAGCGTCGCTGTTGATGCGGCTCGATCAGCTCCGGCGCGACGTGCTGCAGCTCCATTGCCACCGGGCCGGCACAGGCGATCGTCAGCGTGCCGCCGGCAAGCCGCCGCGGCGCGTGGTCAGCGCCGCATAGGCCGGGCCGACGATGCCGGCCAGTCCGCCAGCAGCTGCGCCGTGCGCCGGCGCCGTGGCCGCGGAACGCGGGGCGGATCAGCGGCGGCAGCAGCGCCGACAGCGGGCGCGGGCCGAACACGAATCGCCCCGGTTCGCGCGGCGAGTCGGGCCGCGATACCGGCGGCTTGTCCTGTTGTCTTTCGGCCGCCATACCCCGCCCGTGTCCCTCCGCTCGCGCCGTCGGCCGTCGATCTGCTCGCCTGGTACGACCGTCACCGCCGGCGGCTGCCCTGGCGGGCGCGAGCCGGGCGAGGCCGCCGATCCGTACCGCGTCTGGCTCAGCGAGATCATGCTGCAGCAGACCACCGTCGTCGCCGGTCATACCCTACTATGAACGCTTCTTCACCCGGTTTCCGAGCAGTCGCGGCGCTGGCGGCGGCGCCGCTGAGCCGGACGTGCTGGCCGCGTGGGCGGGGCTCGGCTACTACGCACGTGCCCGCAACCTGCACGCCTGCGCCCGGGCGGTGGCGGCGGCCGGCGGGTTTCCGCGCAGACCTCGACGGGCTGCGCGCGCTGCCGGGCATCGGCCCCTACACGGCCGCCGCGGTCGGCGCGATCGCGTTCGACGTGCCGGCGGTGCCGGTGGACGGCAACGTCGAGCGCGTCGCCGCCGCGGCTGTTCGCCATCGAGGCGCCGCTGCCCGCCGCCAAGCCGGCGATGCGCCGACGGCCGCGGCGCTGGGCGGCGATCCGGATGCGGCGCGCGAACGGCCGTCCGATTTCGCGCAGGCGCTGTTCGATCTTGGCGCAACAGTGTGCACGCCGATCGGCGCCGGCCTGCGCGGTGTGCCCATGGGTGGCCGCTTGTGCCGGCGGCCGGCTGGGATTGCGGCCGAGCTGCCGCGGCAGGGCGCCGAAGCGGGTGCGTCCGCTGCGGCATGGGGTGCATTTCTGGCTGACCGACGCCGCCGGCCATGTGCTGCTGCGCCGGCGCCCGCCGCGCGGGCTGCTTGGGCGGCATGACCGAACTGCCGGGCACTGACTGGCGCGGCGAACCGTGGGGCGACCGAGAGGTGCTGCGCGCTCGCGCCGATGCGCGCCGACTGGCGCCGGCTGGCGAGGTGCGGCACGGGCTTCACCCATTTCGAGCTGCGCATCACGTGTTTGCCGCGCGTGGTGCGAAGGATCGATCGCCGACGGGGTTTCTGCGCCCGATGGCTGAGCTGCATGCCGAGGCGCTGCCGTCGGTGATGCGCAAATGCGTGCGATGGCGGTGGCGTGAGGTCGCATCACGCCTCATGCGTACCGCGCCGGCCAGGATGGCGCTTGCTTGCTCGCATCATTCCGATGGACGCTGACCATATCCCGCGCCGCGCGGCAGCGGCTGCGGGAGCGTGGTGGCTTTCATGGACGACATCGCCAACCGGCTAATGCCGGGGGAAAAACTGCTGTGGCGCGGACAACCGGGCCAGGGGCTGCGACTATCGCCGCGCGACGGCCTGCTGATTCCGTTCAGCCTCGCCTGGTGCGGCTTTGCGGTGTTCTGGGAAAGCACAGTCGCGCGCACCAACGCACCTTGGTTCTTCCTGCTGTGGGGCGGGATGTTCGTGGCGGTCGGGGTGTATTTCGTGATCGGCCGCTTCATCTTCGACGCGTGGCTGCGCTTCAACACCCAATACGCCGTCACCGACCGGCGCGTGCTGATCCTGCGCAGCGGCGCCTTTTCGTCGTTCGTCGCGCTAAGCCGCGAGCAGATGCCGCAGACGCAGCTCACGGAGTCCGCGAACGGGCGCGGCACGATCGTGTTCGGGCAGCCGGCGTCAGCATGGGCGGGCAACCGGTTGCGCGGCTTCACCCCCGCGCTCGACCCGACGCCGCAGTTCATCGCGATCGAGAACGCGCGAAGCGTGTTCGAAACCATCCAGCGGCCGGGCCGCGCGCTGGTGTTGACCGGGGGCTCAAGGGAGGGGGCGTCCCCAAAACTGGCAAGTTCGCCCCCCTCCTCCCGGCCTCCGGTGCCACAAGCGAGGTCGGATTCGTTCGCCGACGTGAATGGTCACCGCCCCTTCGGCTGCCACAACCCCAATGCGGCACCCGTGGGATCGAGGAAAATGGCGAGCGTGCCAGCGTCCATCACGTCCATCGGCTCGCGGATGATGGTGGCGCCGAGCGAGCGCGCCTTCTCGGTGGACGCCTTCACGTCGCTGACCAGCACATACGGCAGCCACATCGAGGGCGCGCCCTCCATCGGGTGCTTCATCATGCCGCCGCCGACGCCCTCGCCGACCTTGATCATGGTGTATTCCATGCCGCCGCCCATCTGCTCGGTTTCCAGCTTCCAATCGAACAGCGCCGTGTAGAACGGCTTCGCCTTGCCGAGATCCTGCGTGTTGAGTTCGACATGCACGAACGGATTGGCCATGACACTCTCCCTTGTTCCCGAGTTTCGCTGCCCGGAGCGTGTTGCCCGGGCAAACTATGTTCAAGAACATATTCTGCCGCCGGGGCATGATGGGATGACGTTTTGGGGGAGAAGTTCACGATGCCGTATCCGGCCGAACATCGCCAGCAAATGCGCGGGCGCATCCTGGAATCGGCGCGCCGCCTGTTCAACCGCAACGGGCTCACCGAGGTCTCGATCGACGAGCTGATGGCCGGCGCGGGCCTGACGCGCGGCGGGTTCTACAGCTATTTCGCCAGCAAGGAGGAGCTGTACGCCGAGGCGATCACCCAGTTCGTGCGCACGCCCGAGCCGCCGGGCTGGCAGATGCAGGCGGTGACGCAGGCGCCGCAGGGGCAGCGCATGGCGCTGACCATCCTCGACGCCTACCTGTCGCGCGCGCATCTCGAAGACGTCGAGGGCTCGTGCCCGATGATCGGGCTGGCAACGGACGTTGCGCGCGGCGGCGGCGCGGCGAAGGCGGCGTATCGCGAGGTGATGGGCATGATGGCCGGCATCTTCGCCGAGAATTTCGGCCCCGACGCCTACTCGCCCGGGAATGGCGCCCCTGATCCGGCCGCGGACCGGGAGCGCGCGCTGGCGATCGTCGCCTTATGCGTCGGCGGCATGGTGCTCGCGCGGGCCGTGGATGACGAGGGGACCGCCGACGATCTGCGCGCCGCCGCGCGTCGCTACGCGGTGGCGCTGGCCGGCTGGCAGGCGGAGGCGACGCAGGTCTGACGGCCGCGGGTTTGCATTTCGGCAACCTGGTGCCGCGCATGTTGCGGCATGATCACCGATGCCCCCGTCGACGCGACGCTGCTGCAGCAAGGGCTTGTCCACCACCGCGCCGGCCGGCTGGCGGACGCGGAGACATGCTACCGGGAGCTGGTCGCGGCTGCTCCCGACCATGCGGACGGGTTGCACCTGCTGGGGCTGGCCGAGCACGCGAAAGGCAATCACCGTTCCGCCATCGACCACCTGCGTCGCGCTGCGCGCCTGCGGCCGATGGAAGGAAAGTTCAAGAGCAACCTTGGCACCGTCTGCCTCGCCGCCGGCGACCTCGGCGGCGCGGAGGCGGCGTTGCGGGAGGCGCTGCGGCTCGACCCGCACAACGCCGACGCCTGGGCCAATCTCGGGCTCGTGCTGCTCAGTGCCAACCGGCTCGGCGAGGCCGAGCGGGCATTGCGCGCCGCGGCGGCGGCCGCGCCGGGGAAAGCCGACGTGCATGGCAACCTCGGCGCCTGCCTGCACCGGCTCGGCCGGTTCGCCGATGCGGCGGTGGCGCTGTGCGCCGCGCTGGCGCTCGACCCGCAAGGCGAGCCGGCGCTGGCGTGCCTCGCCCTGGTGCGGGAGGCGCTCGGCGACCCGGCGGGGGCGGAGGCGTGCCATCGCGCAGCGCTGGCGCTGGCGCCGGACCGCGCCGCCACCAACACCAATCTCGGCAACCTGCTGCGCGCGCAGGGGCGGCTGGAGCAGGCGGAGGCGCTGCTGCGGCGGGCGGCGACGCTGCGGCCGGACGATCCGGACGTTTGGCACAACCTCGCCGCCGTGCTCGCGCCGCAGGGACGGCTCGCCGCCGCGGAAGCGGAGTGGTGCTGCCGGCGCGCACTGAAACTCGATCCGGCGCATGCCGACGCGCACTACACGCTCGGCACCGTGCAACTGCTGGGCGGCCGGATGCCGGACGGGTTTTCGGGATTGGAATGGCGCTGGCGGCGGCGCGGTTTTGCCCCCCCGCGCGGCTTCTCGGTGCCGCGCTGGGACGGGCTGCCGCTGGCCGGCCGCTCGCTGCTGCTGCACGCCGAACAGGGGTTGGGCGACAGCATCCAGATGCTGCGCTTCGTGCCGGCGCTGGCCGACGAAGGGCGGATCGTGCTGGAGGTGCCGGCGACGCTGCGCGGCCTCGCGGACCGGCTCGATCCGCGCGTGGAAGTGGCCGTCGCGGGCGAACCGGTGCCGGCGACCGAACTGGAATGCCCGCTGCCGAGCCTGCCGTTCGCGCTCGCGCTGACCATCGCGCGGATCCCGGAGCAGGTGCCGTATCTGCGGCCTGATACTGCGGCGGCGGAACGCTGGGCGGCACGGCTCGCGAAGCTGCCGGGGCGACCGGTCGGGCTCGCCTGGGCCGGCAACCCGGTCTACGCCGCCGACGCGCGGCGCTCGATCCCGCCGGAGTTGCTGGCCGCGCTCGGCGAGGTCGCGGGCATCAGCTTCGTCTCGCTGCAGCCGGGCGCGCCGCCGCCGCCGGGGATCGCGCTGGCCGACTGGACGCGCGAGCTGCCGACGCTGTCGGAGACGGCGGCGCTGGTGGCGGGGCTCGACCTGGTGATTTCGGTGGACACCGCGGCGGCGCACCTGGCCGGCGCGCTGGGCCGGCCGGTTTGGCTGCTGAACCGCTTCGACACCGACTGGCGCTGGCTGCGCGAGGGCGAGCGCTGCCCGTGGTATCCGACGCTGCGGCAGCTTCGCCAGCCCGCCCCGGGCGACTGGCACGCAGTGCTGGCGGAGGCGGCGTGGCGCCTCGACCAGTTCGCCGCCGGCGCGCTGCCCGACGAGGCGGCGGCGTAGCGGCCTCAGGGGCCGGTGGTGCTGACCGTCTGTCCGTCCGACTTTACCACCACGCAAGTTACCGACACCGGACTGACATGCGTGCTCAACACGAAGCAGGTCGGGCTGCGCACGAAGGTCGGGGCGACGGTGAGCCCGCCGAACTGCTCCGTCCAGCCGGTCCAGCCGGTGCCGTAGACGCTGGTGTAGAACGCGCTGTCGGAGATCGAGATCGCGCCGCAGGCGATGCCGACATAGTTGGTGTTGTAGATGTAGTCGGCGCAGCTGTAGCTGTGCGCCTGCCCGCCGAGCCCGCTCCAGCCGCCCCAACTGCTGCTGGCCCACCCGGCGCCGCTGTAGAGGTTGGAGTAAACGTCGCTGACGGTGCCGGTCGCGAAACAGTAGCCGCCGCCGCTTTCGCTGGCGCTGCCGAGACCGGTGCAGACCGGCGGATTGCTGAGATCGCCGCCCAGGTTGACCTGGCCTTGCCAGGACGTGCTGGCGCCGTCGAACAGGTCGGCCGCCCCGGCATTCGCGACGGTCGCCCAGGCGCAAACCGCCTGGCCGGCCGAATAGCCCGCCTGCATGCAACTCACCGACAACTCGACCGGCGAGGTCAGGTATGCCGCCGGGAGCGCGGTCCAGGTCGCCGTGCTCCAGGAGCTGCCGTTCATCACGGCGCCGACCAGCGTGCCGGTGGTGCTCTGCCCGGCGCACAGCACCTGTGCACGCCGCTCAACGCCACGCAGCTCGGCGCCGAGCCGAGGCCGAGCTTGACCGGCGGAAACACCGAGAGCGTCGTGCTCGTGCCACTTGCGATGTAGAACGGCTCGAGCTGCATCTTGGTGTCGCGAAAGCCGCAGACCACGTAGTAGGTGCCGGACACGTCGACCGCCTGGCTGCAGCCGGGATCGGAGATCGCCAACCCGAACTTGGTCGACGAGGTCGAGGCGTAGGTCTTCCAGCCCGTCCATGCGCCGCTGCCGCCGTTGTACAGGTTCACCAGCACGTTGCTGGTGGCGCCGATGCCGACGCACACGGCGTTGCCCGGGGCGAGGCCCGTGCAGGCAACGTTGGAGGTCACGACCGTCTTGCCCATCGTGGTGAACGTGCTCCAGGTCGCGCGCGCCGGCGCCGAGAGCGGCGGCCCGGCGACGAGCGCCCCGACCAGGGCGAGGCATCCGAAGAGTTTTGCGGCCATCGTTTCCTTCCTCCTGCTTGCTGCAACCGCGCGTTTTCCGAGCGACCCGGCCGTCATGGGCCGGTGATGCTGACCGCCATGCCGTTCTGCTGTGTCGCCACGCACATCACCTGTACCGGCGTCACCGCCGCGTTGAACACGATGCAGGACGGGGCGCCGATGAACGTGGCGGTGCCCTGCTGCACCCAGCCGCTCCACGACGAGCCGTTGTACTCGTTGGTCCAGAAGCCGCTGTCGATCAGGCCGGTGACGCCACAGGCGAACGCGACGGTCGCGGCGGTCGCGCCGTCGTCGACGCACGAATAGCCGTGCACCAGACCCGCGAAGCTGCCCCAGCCGCCCCAGACCGGGATAGTGTTGTCAGGGCCTGGCCCGTAGAGATTGCCGAACAGCGCGCTGTCGGTGCCGGTGGCGAAACAGCCGACATAGATGTCCAGGCCGTCGGCGGTGCAGACCGGCGGATTGGTGGCGGTGCCGCCGAGATCGTTCTCGCCGCCCCATTTCCCGGTGCCTTGCGCGAACACCCGCGTCGCCACAGCGCTGCCCTTGGTGAGCCAGGCGCAGATCACGTCGCCGGCGACGTCGCCCAGCATGGTGCAGTTCACCGGCGAGTAGACGGTTGACGCGACGGCCTTGATCACCGTCCAGGACGTGCTCGCCCAGGTGCCGCTGCCGTTGTAGAGCGCGCCGACGAGTTCGCCGCTCGGGCTGCGGGCCGCGCACAGCACGCCGGCGCCGCCGCTGACCGGCGCGCAGCCCGGCGCCGACCCGATGATGACTTTTGCCGTCACGCCCGGCGAGACCGTGCCGCTCGCGTCGAGGTAGGCGATCAGCTCCAGCGACGCGCTGCGGGCGGCGCAGACGACGAAGCCCTGGCCGGCGCTGGTGCAACTCGGCGCCGAGGTCACGACGTCGGCGGCCGATGTCCAGGGCGTCCAGGTGTAGGCGATGTTGCGGGCAAACATCAGCTTGCCGCCGGGGCCGACCGCGGCGCAGAACGCGACGCCCGGACTTTCCGTGGCGCAGGACGGATCGGACTCCAGCAGCGCCTTGCCGACGGAAACGTAGCTGCCCCAGGCGGCGCGCGCCGGCACGGCGAACGGCGGCGCCGCGACCAGCGCCAGCAGTGCGACGAGAGGCAACCACCAGCGACCGCGCATCGGTTCGTTCTCCCTGCACGACTGGAAACCGTCGGACATTGCGGAAGGCGGGTCGGCAACAAAGGATCATAGCCGCAGCTGTTGCGTGCTCGCCACCAAAATGCTCGTGAAACCAAATCGCTCCCGCTCAGCGTTCCTGGACGCCGAAGCGGTAGACCGTCGTGGACGCGAATGCCTCGCCCGGGCGCAGCACGACGGACGGGAATTCGGGGCGGTTGGGCGAATCCGGGAAATGGTGGGTTTCCAGGCAGAACCCGTCGGACTGGCGGTACAAAGTGCCGCCGGTGCCGACGAGCGTGCCGTCCAGCAGGTTGCCGGTGTAGAGCTGCAGGCCGGGCTCGGTGCTGTGCACGTCCATTGTCCGGCCGCTGACCGGCTCCAGGACGCGCGCGGCAAAGACCAAGTTGCCGGGCGCCGAGTTGTCGAGGACATAATTCAGGTCGTAGCCGCGGCCGGCGACGAGCAGCGGGTGCGGTTCGCGGATGCGGGCACCGATCGGCGTCGGCGTGCGGAAGTCGAACGGGGTGCCGGCGACGGGGGAAAACTCGCCGGTCGGGATCAGGATCGCGTCGGCTTGCGTGTAGCGCTCGGCGGCGATCGTGAGGACGTGGCCGAGCACGTCGCCGCTGCCTTCGCCCGCCAGGTTGAAATAGCTGTGGTTGGTGAGGTTGACGATGGTCGGCGCGTCGGTGGTGGCGGCGTAGTCGATGCGCAGCTCCTGGGCATCGGTGAGCGTGTAGGTGACGGTCGTGTCCAGCGTGCCCGGAAAACCTTCCTCGCCGTCGGGGCTGCGGTAGTGCAACGCGACGGTGCCGTGGTCGACGTGCCGCACCGACCAGATCGCCTTGTCGAAGCCGCGCCGGCCGCCGTGCACGTGGCTGGTGCCGTCGGTGGCGTGCAGGCGGTAGGTGGTGCCGTCGAGCGTGAAACGCGCGTGGGCGATGCGGTTGGCGTAACGCCCGGTGATGCAGCCGAAGTAGACGGATTGCGTGAAGTAGTCTTCCGGCCGATTCAGCCCGAGCACGACGTTGGCGAGCCGGCCGTGCCGGTCCGGCATCGTCAGCGCGCGAAGAATGCCGCCGAGCGGCAGGATGGTCGCGGTGGCGCCGTGCGCGTTGCGCAGCGTCACGGCGTCGAGCGGACCAGTCACTTGGCGGCAGCGACGGCTTCGCGACAGACTTTCAGGCCGTCGGCGAGGGCCTGGCGCAGCAGCGAGGTGTCGGGGCCGAAGCCGAGGCAGCGGAAGCCGCGGGCGGCCCATTCGCGCGCCATCGCCGGCGACCCGGGCAGGAAGCCGGGCGCTTTTCCATTTCGCCGACAAGCGGCGACCAGTTTTTCGACACTTGCGATGAAGCGCGGGTCGTTGAACTGGCCCGCAATCCCCATGCTGTCCGTGAGATCAAAATGGCCGAGCCAGCCGACGTCGATGCCGGGGACGGCCATGATCTCGTCGATGTTTTCTATCCCCGTTGCGGTCTCGACCAAAGCGATGACCAGCGTGCGCTCGTTGGCGGCCTTCATCTTCGCCATGATGTCGCCGGTCGCGTATTCGTCGTGGCCGATGCCGAACGCGAGGCCGCGCAGGCCGTCCGGGCGGTAGCGGCACCAGCGGGCGATGTTCTCCGCCTGCTCGCGGGTTTCGGTCATCGGCACCATGATGCCCATCGCGCCGGCGTCGAGCACCGGCGCGATCAGGTGGTAGTGGCAGCCCGGCACGCGCACCATCGGCACGAGGTTGGCGCCGTGCGAGGCGGCGATCATCGCCTTCATCGTCTCGATGCTGGCGCCGCTGTGCTCCATGTCGAAGATGCAGAACTCAGCGCCGCCCTGCGCCAGCACGTAGGGCAGGCCGGGGGTGAAGAACTCGAACGCCATCGTGCCGAACGCGGCGCCGCCGGCCATCAGGCGGGCGCGCACGGGGTTGGGGCGCATCGGCGCGGGATCGAACTGCGGGTTCATGCGGCGGCCTCCAGGATATGGGCGTCGACGCCGAGGCGGCTGGCGGCGTCGGCAAGTTGAGAAATCGTGACGGCGTCGAGCGGGATGCCGTCGCGCAAACGTTGTTCCCGCGTCGCCGCCTCGATGTCGCCGGGCAGCAGCACAGGTTTTCCCGGTTCGGCGGGGGGCGAGGCCGTCACCCATTCGACCAGCCGAGAAATGTCGGCGGCGAATGCGTCGGTGGGGCCGAACGCGGCGGGGTCGAACACCAGAGAAAGCATGTTGTTGACGAGGCGATGCGCGGAGGCGGAACCGGGATGGCTGCTGCCGCCGCCGGTCAGCGCGCCGGCCAGCACTTCGCAAAAGAACGAAAGGCCGGAGCCTTTGTGGCCACCGAACGGCAGGATGGCGCCGGGCGGGTCGGCGTAGAACGCTTCTGCACTCGTGGTCGGCCGACCCGCGCCGTCGAGCACGAGGCCGGGCGGGATTTTCTTCCCTGCGTTGCGCCAGACTTGCAGCTTTCCTTCCGCGACCGCTGAGGTGGCGATGTCGAGGATCGCGGGCGCGCGGCCCGGCAGCGGCACGCCGGCGGCGATCGGGTTGGCGGAGAGCCGGCGGTCGGAACCGCCGTGCGGCGCGACCAGGATGCCGAAGCCGGAGGTGTTGACGAAATGCACCGACACCAGGCCGGCCGCGGCAAGCTGTTCCGGCCACGCGCCGATGCGGCCGAGATGGCCGGTGTTGCGGATCGCCATCACCGCGAAGCCGTGGGCGTGCGCACGCTCGGCGGCGATCGCCATCGCCTCGCGCGCGACCACCTGGCCGTAGCCGCCGCCGCCGTCCACCACCACCAGCGCGCCGGCGTCGCGGACGATTTTTGCATGCTGATTGGGGACGACCTGATCGGCGGCGACCCAGCCGACGTATTTCGCGATGCGGATGATGCCGTGCGAGTCATGGCCGACCAGGCTCGCTTCGACCAGATGCTCGGCCATGATCGCCGCTTCGGCGGCGTCCGGAGCCGGCGGCCCGGAATATGTTGGTGGCGAGCGCCGACAGGTCGCCGGCACGCAGTGTCTTGTCGCCCGGCACCCGAGCCCCCTCCCCTATTGTTGCGCGGAGCCTGCCACGGCGACGGCGCGATGCAAAGCCGGCGCCGGCTTCCCTTGCGCCGCGGAAAGGGGCAGTGTCGCGGGCACATGCAGGCGCCCGGACGCAACCGATGGCGCGGAAGAAGGGAGATACGTCATGCCGTTCGCTCGTCGGGTGATGCTCGCGGCCGCCGCCGCGGCCGGCCTCGCCATTTCCGGGACCGCCGCGCTGGCGCAGCAACCGATCGTCGGCGTGAGCTGGCGGCATTTCCAGGAAGAGCGTTGGAAGATCGACGAGGCCGGGCTGAAGTCGGTGCTCGACAAGGCCGGGCTGCACATACATCGGCGCCGACGCGCAGGCCGATCCGCAGAAGCAGCTCACCGACGTCGAAGACCTGCTGGCCAAGGGCGCGAAAGTTCTGGTGATCCTGGCGCAGGACAGCAAGGCGATCCTGCCGGCGATCGAGCGCGCCAAGGCCGAACGACATCCCAGTGATCGCCTACGACGCGCCGATCGACACCACCGGCATGCCTGTTCGTCGAGCTTCGACAACGTCGCGGTCGGCAGGCTGCATGGCGCAGGCGATGGTGAAAGGGCACCGAAGCGGCAATTGCGTGATGCTCGAGGGCGACGCCTCGCAGACCATCATGCAGCTGTTCCGCAGGGCCAGATGGAAGTGCTGCAGCCGCTGATCGACAAGGGCCAGATCAAGATCGTCGCCAAGCAGAACATCGAGAACTGGAAGCCCGACGTCGCGCAGGCAGCGATGGAGCAGATCCTGACCAAGACCGACAACAAGGTCGACGCCGTGCTGGCGATGAACGACGGCATGTCCGACGGCGTCGCCGCCGCGCTCGCCGAGCAGAAAATGCTCGCGCGTCGCGCTCTCGGGCCAGGACGGCGACGAGGCGCCGCTGAACCGGATCGCCAAGGGACAGCAGACGGTGACGGTGTGGAAGAACTCGTGTGTGCTCGGGCGGCCGCCGGCGAAGGCGGCGATCGAGCTGGCCGAGGGCAAGCCGATCGACAAGGTGGCGGAGCCGTGCAAGACGAAGTATCGGGCGAGACGCAGCCGTCGCTGCTCCTGCCGCCGGTCGCGATCACCAGGGACAACCTCAACTCGTGGTCGACGCCAACTGGATCAGCAAGGCGAAGCTCTGCGAGGGCGTGACCGACAACCCGCCGGCCGCCTGCAAGTGATCGGCTGGCGCTGGCCGCCGACGCGCTACCGGCCGACGCGGATCTCTCCGACAGAGTCGCGCCGGCGGCCGGAGTCGATGTCCGGCTGCTCGCCATGCTCGCGGGCTGGCCGCGATCTGCCTTGTGCTGCACGCCCTGACCGACGGAATTTTCCTCAGTCCGCGCAACCTGTTCAATCTGTCGTTGCAGGTCGCCGTGGTCGGCATCATGTCGTGCGGCATGGTGCTGGTGATCGTCTCGCGCCACATCGACCTTTCCGTCGGCTCGCAGATCGGCTTCATCGGCGTCTTCGGCGCGCTTGTTGCAGAACGCGATCCTGCCGATCGACGGCGCGGCGACCTGGTGGATCGCGGTGCTGGCGATGCTGGCGACCGGCAGTGCTGATCGGGCCTGACGCAGGGCCTGCTGATCGCCTACGGCGCGCGTTCCCTCGTTCGTCATCACGCTCGGCGGGCTTGCTGTTCTTCCGCAACGCCGCCTTCTACATCAACAGCGGCGTCACCATCGCGCCGCTGAACAAGACGTTTCAGCTGTTGGGCGGCGGCATCGACGGCACGATCGGCGCGCTTCTGGAGCTGGGTCGTCTGCGCCGCGGCGATCGCTGACCGTCGTGGTGTTCGTCTGGCGCGGCGCGCGGCGGCGGGCGCAGGCACGGCATGGCCGGCCCGCATCGCCGGCGATGAGCGTGCTGCTGATCGCTGATCTGGGCGCCGGCATCGTCGGTTTCGCCGCGATCATGAACGCCTACACGCAGCCGAGGTCGAATGTCGCGATGGGCATCCCGATCCCGGTGCTGATCCTGATCGGCGTCACTGTCGCGATGTCGGCGATCGCGCGCAAGCATCGGTTCGGCCGCCACATCTTCGCGATGGGCGGCAAGCCCGGAAAGCGCGGAACTGGCGGGCATCGACACACGGCGCATGACGGTCGCGCGTGTTCGCGCTGATGGGCGCTGCTGTGCGGCCTCGCCTCGATCGTGATCACGGCGCGGCTCAACGCGGGCGCGAGCGTCACCGGCACGATGACCGAACTCAACGTGATCGCGGCGGCGGTGATCGGCGGCACCTCGCTCGCGGGCGGCGTCGGCACCGTCTACGGCGCGATCGTCGGCGCGCTCATCATGCAGAGCCTGGAAAGCGGCATGATCCTGATGGGCGTCGCGACGCCGTTGCAGCGGATGGTGCTCGCGCGGTCCTGATCGCCGCCGTGTGGGTCGACATGGCGTGGCGCCGGCGGAGCGCGCGTGACATGACGCCCCTCGTCGAGATTCCGCGACATCGTCAAGACGTTCGGCGGCGTCCACGCGGTCGAGGAGCGTGAGCTCGAGCTGTGGGCAAGGCGAAGTGCTGGCGCTGCTCGGCCACAACGGCGCCGGGAAAGTCGACGCTGATCAAGATCCTGTCCGGCGTCTTCGCCGCCGACAGCGGCGAAATCCGCTTCGCCGGCGAGCCGTCGCCAATCGCTCGATCCGCGCGACGCGCGGGCGCTCGGCATCGAGACGATCTATCAAACGCTCGCGCTGTCGGAAAATCTCGACGCGGTCGCCAATCTCTTCCTCGGCCGCGAGCTGACCGGATGGTTCGGCTTCATGAACGAGGAGGCGATGGAGGAGCAGACCCGGCTCACGCTGGAGCGGCTGAAGCTGCGGCTGCCGTCAGCTCTCGAAGCTGGTCGCCAGCCTCTCCGGCGGCCAGCGGCAGGCGGTGGCGATCGCGCGGGCGATCCATTTCAACGCCAAGGTGCTGATCATGGACGAGCCGACGGCGGCGCTCGGGCCGGAGGAGACGCGCAAGGTCGGCGCGCTCATTGCCGAACTGGCGCGGCAGGGCATCGGCATCATGCTGATCAGCCACGACATCAACGACGTGTTCGACCTCGCGAGCCGGCTCGCCGTGATGAAGAACGGCCGCCTCGTCGGCACCTGCCCGACCGCATCGGTGACGAAGGACGACGTGCTGGAGATGATCATTCTCGGGCGCCGGCCACAGGAACTGGCGGAACGCCGTGCCTCGTGATCATGCGGATTGTTTGCGGACGGAGACGGGATGATGGAAACGCGACAACTCGGCACGAGCGGCGTGCAGGTGACGACGCTGGGGTTCGGCGGCGGGCCGATCGGCGGTTCGCGCAAGCCGCTCACCGACGATGAAGCGGCGGCCACGATCGAAGCCGCCTGGGCAGCCGGCGTCCGCTACTTCGACACGGCGCCGCTGTACGGCCTTGGCGTCAGCGAGCGCCGGCTCGGCGATGCGCTGCGGGCGAAGCCGCGCGCGTCGTTCGTGCTGTCGAGCAAGGTCGGGCGGCTGCTGCGCCCGGGCGCGAAGCCGGGCTTTCCCGGCGGGCCGGCGCTGGACGTTGTCTACGACTACAGCCGCGACGGGGTGACGCGGTCGCTCGAGGAAAGCGGCGAGCGGCTCGGCTTCGGGCCGCCGGATGTCGTGCTGATCCACGACGTCGACCGCTTCACGCACGGCGCGCGCCAACCGGACATGTTCCGCGCCGGGCTCGAGGGCGCGTACCCGGCGCTGGCGGAGTTGAAGGCGCAGGGCATGATCCGCGCGATCGGCATCGGCGTGAACGATGCGGACGTCGCCGAGGCGTTCGTCCGCCGCGCCGATATCGACTGCGTGCTGCTGGCCGGGCGCTACACGCTGCTGGAGCAAGGCGCGGCGGAGACGTTCCTCCCGCTGTGCTTGCAGCGCCGAGTGAGCGTGATCACCGGCGGGCCGTACAACAGCGGAATTCTGGCGACCGGGGGCGTCGAGGGCAGCCAGTACAACTACGCCGACGCGCCGGACGCGTTGCGGCAGCGGGCGGCACGGCTCGCGGCGACGCTCGCGCCGTTCGGCGTGGCACTGCATGTCGCGGCGCTGCAATTCCCGCTGCGCCACCCCGCGGTCGCGACGGTGATCCCCGGCGTGGTCTCGCCCGCGGAAGTGGCGGCGGCGGCGGACGCGCTGGCGCGGACCGTGCCGGAGGGGGCCTGGGCGGCGTTGCAAGCGGCAGGGTTGCTGCCGGCGCCGAGCGGCGGCGGTTGACGCGGGCGGATGCGAGGCGCTATCTCCCGCGCCTCCGCGCGGCACCCCGCGCGCGACCGGATGGCGGCGTAGCTCAGCGGTAGAGCAGGGGAATCATAATCCCTTGGTCGGTGGTTCAAATCCGCCCGCCGCTACCATCCCGGATCGACGGGATTTCAACGCGCTACCCCCCCCCTTTGCGGCTGCCAATCGGCCAGAACCCAGTGCCACCGATTGCAGCCGGCCGGCGTTACCGCGGGGCGCAATCCGCCCGCGCGAAGCGGGCGACGCCGCAATGCGCAATGTCCCATTCGGTGCGGCCGCGCACAATCAGATCGGCGGTGATGCGCCCCAGGATCGGCCCGAGCGTGTAGCCGTTCGAGGAGACGGCGTTGAACAACCCCCGCTCGCGCGGGTCCTCGCCGAGAATCGGCGCACCGTCGATGTTGATGTTCATCGCCGCCCAACTGCGCAGCACGTGCAGCCTGCACAGCGCCGGCACGACACGCTGCGCCACCCACAGGTTGCCCTCGCAGACTCTCCCGCAAAGGGCGAGGACGCCGATGCACCGGGTCGAGCGTCGCCGTCCAGCCGCCGCCGATAAGGAAGTTGCCGTTCGCCGCCTGCTTCAGCGTCAGATGGCGGTCGGCATGCGCCACCAGGCCGCGCACCATCGGCGCCGCCACCTCGGTCACGATCATCTGCAGCGGCGCCCCGAACACCGGCACCTCGCGCCCCAGCAGCGCGCCAACCAGCGAAGCGAACGCACCGGCAGCGTTGACAAGGCGACCGGCCCGGATCGACCCGCAACTCGTGTCGAGGAGGAACCCCGTGCGGTCGCGCTCGATGCGGTGCAGGCTGGTCATGTCGCAGATGCGCGCGCCCGCCGCCCGGGCAGCACTGAGCAGGCCTTGGGTCGCGACCAGCGGGTTGATCTTGCCCTCGCGGGCGCAATAGGCGGCGCCCAGGAAACCGGGCGCGAGATGCGGCTCCAGCCGCTCCAGCTCGGCCGCGTCGATCAGGTGGCTTTCGATGCCCTGGGCGCGCTCCAGCGCCGTCTTGTCGGCGAGGAAGCGCAAATCCTGCTCCGTCTCCGCGACCATTACGCCGCCCGTGACGGCGATCTCGAAGTCGCGGCCGATCTCGCGCTCGAGGGCCTGCCACAGCGCGACCGAGTCGCGCTGCAGCGGCAGCGTGCGGGCAGCAGGAGAGCCCCCAACCTCGGCCCTTGCGCCGTGGTCGAACGACAGCAGCTGCACGTGCAGGCTGCCGGCATTGCCGCCGGAGGCCATCGCGTTCGGCCGACCGGCGTCGATGACCATCACGTCGTGGCCGGCGCGGGCCAGAAAGTAGGCGGTTGCGAGGCCGACCACGCCGGCCCCGACCACCACCGTCTCCGCCGACCGCTCGGGCAGCGGTTCGGCCTCGGGCGCGTCGAGCGGCGGCAGCAGGGCGCGGCGATGGCCGCCCCATTCCGGTTTCTCCACCCCAAGTGCTGCGAGCGGGATCGGTCGCAACGGCATCTGCGGCGCCGGCAGGTCGCGCTCGGCGGGCGGCGGTGCCGCAAGGATGCGGGCAAGCTCGGGCGCGCAGTATCGGCCCTGGCATCGCCCCATGCCGGCCCGTGTCAGTCGCTTGAGGGTCGCGACGTCCGCAACTCCCTCCGCCTGGGCAATGGCACGCAGCCGGCCAAGGGACAGCGCCTCGCAGCGGCAGACGATCGTGTTGTCCGCCGGCATCGGTGCGGCTGGCGCGGCGAACGCCGACCACAGGGCCGCCTGGAACCGTCGCGCGCGCGCCATGGCGGCGCGCGCCGCCGCGACCGGCAAGGCGGGCAATCCGGCGCGCCGGGCGATCGCCGCGCCGGCCAGCCGGCCTTGCGCGAGCGCCACCTGGGCGCCCGCGAACCCGCCCGCCTCGCCGACCACCAGCACGTCCGGCAGCGAGGTCGAGCCATCGTCGCCGCGCCTCACTTCGGCTTGGCCGGTCGCCGGATCGACAACGTGGGCGCAGCCGAGCAGGCGGGCGAGTTCCGAGGCGGGCGCGAAGCCGCCGCCGAGACAGACCGCGTCCACCTCGACGGTCACGTCGCATCCCGCCAGGGCACTGCCGTCGGGGCCGAGCGGCGCCAGCACGGCGCGCGCGACCTGTGTCTCGCCCTCCAACCGGCGCACGCCGTGCCGCCATAGCAGCGGCACCCTGGCGCGTCGCAGGCGCGCGAGCATTGCCAATCCCTCCGCCACAAGCCGGGGCGAGGCGGCGGCCATCGCCAGGCCGTCCCATAGGGCGCCCAGCGGCGCCGCGCGATCGGCGACCGCGGCAACGCCGCCGCCGGCTCGCAGCAGCTCGGCGGCGGTCTGTAGCGTCAGCGGGCCGTTGCCGGCGAACAGGACCCGCCGCCCTGGCGCCACACCATAGCTGCGCAGCAGCGTCTGGCACGCACCCACGGTCATCACGCCGGGCAGCGTCCAGCCGGGAACGATGGCGGGACGCTCGAACGCGCCGGTCGCAATGACCAGCCAGCGGAAGGCGAGGCGCGATGCGACGCCGGCGCGCAGCAGGCCGAGCTCGCCCGCACCGTCGTCGCCGCGGAACGCGCCCCAGACCAGCGTTTCGGACTCGATCGCCGCGCCGGCCGCCGCGACGCGCACGATCAGCGCCGCGCCGTCGCGGAACTGGCGGTCGCGCACCAAAGGCGGCGAACCGACGGGCTGCTTGTAATACTGGCCGCCCGGCTTCGGCCGCTCGTCCAGCACAATGACACGCAGCCCTGCGGCCGCGATGGTGGCGGCGGCCGCGAGCCCGCCGGGGCCGGCGCCGACGATCGCGACATCGGTTTCGCGGCGGGCGGGCGGACCGGCCGGCAGCGCAGCGAGATCGGAAAGATCGCGCGGGTCCGGGCGATACGCACCCGCTCGCCGGACGTCCATGCCAGCCGCGACCGGCACGAGACACGCACGCTGGCCGGCCCGCCCGTCGATCGTGACGAGGCAGTCGTGACAGACGCCCATGCCGCAGAACGCCCCTCGCGGCTGCCCGTCCGCACCGGTCGTCTGCGCGACGAGGCCGTGGGCGAACAACGTCGCAGCCACGCTCTCGCCGGGCACCGCATCGATCTGCCGGCCGTCAACCTGAATTGCGACAGGCGCCGCCGACCTGCCGAGCCGCAAGCTGCGACTACCCGGCCGGGAAGCTGAGTGCGAACTGCCGCACGAGGTCGCGCATGCGCGCGTCCTGCGCCGCCGGCAACGGCAGCCGCGGCGGGCGCGGCAGGCCCGCGCCGAAGCCCATGTGGGTCAGCAGCGATTTCGTGCCGCCAACGAAATACTGGCCGAACACTGCCTCGATGATCGGCAACCAGTGCAGGTACAGCGCACGGCCCTCCGCGACCCGGCCCTCGTTGGCGACCAGTTCGAACAGGCGCGCCATCGGCCGCGGCGCGACGTTCGAGGCGACGGCGACCCAGCCCTGCGCACCTTCGACGAAGGATTCGAAGCCGAGCACGCCGCCGAACACGGTCAGCCGGTCGCCACAGAGCCGAATGATGTCCCGCACGCGCGTCACCTCGAGCGTCGACTCCTTTATGTAGCGGCAGCCGTCGATCCCGGCGAGGCGGGCAACGATCGGCGGCGTCAGATCGACATTGCTGACGGCCGGGTTGTTGTAGATCATTACTGGAATGCCAATCGCGTCGGCCACTGTCTTGTAGTGGTGATACAGCTCCTCCTCGGTCGGCGTGCAATAGAACGGCGGGATGATCATCACGCCGTCGGCGCCGAGCCGCTCCGCCTCCCGGCTGCGCCGCACCACTTCGCGCGTGTCCTCGTGGCCAGTGCCGACGATCACCGGCACGCGCCCGGCGGCCGTGCGAACCACGGTCTCGGCGACCGCGGTGAGCTCGTCGTTGGAGAGCGACAGAAACTCGCCGGTCGAACCCAGCGGGATCAGGCCGTGGATGCCCTCGGCGATCTGCCACTCGACGAAGCGCGCCAGGGCCGCAAGATCGAGCGCGCCCGCCGCATCGAACGGCGTGATCGAGACGGTGAAGGTGCCACGAAAAGCGGTCATGCTCTCCCCCGGTGAAGCACGCCATGAAGGACCGGCGGTATCTTGCGCCACGCGCGGCAGTGGCGGCAAATCATGGCCGGCGGCATGGTACGTGGCTTGCACATCGCGGCAACGCCGCAAAACAGGAGAACGCTGAGATGGCAGGGTCCGTTATGCGATTGGCAGTGGCGACGGTCGCGCTGGGCGTCATGGCCGGCGCGACCGCATCGGCACAAACCACGACGGTGCCGGTCTCGCCGCCGCCGGTGCAATGCCCGGCGGGGGCCAAGGACCTGCCGTTGACGAAACCCGGCACGCTGACGATGTCCATCAACGCCACGATCCCGCCTTCGCAATACATCGACAAGTCCGGCAAGATCGTCGGCATGAGCGTCGATTTCGGCAACGAGATCGCTCGCCGGCTGTGCGTGACGCCGGAATACGCGAACGTGCAGTTCGAAGTGCAGATCCCGGGTCTGCAGAACAAGCGCTGGGACATGATCGACACCGGCCTGTTCTTCACGCCGGCCCGCGCCAAGGTGATGCAGCTCATTCCCTACACCGTCAACGCGCTCTCCCTGATCGTGCCGGAGGGAAACCCGAAGGGCGTGAAGGAGCCGAAGGATTCTCGCGGGCAAGTCGGTCGGCGTCGAGATCGCCGGCTTCGAAGAGAAGACGCTGCGGAGCCTGAACGACGAGCAGGTAAAGGCCGGTCTACCGCCCATGGACATCCACGCGTTCAACACCTACGGCGACACGTTCCAGGCGCTTGGTGCCGGCCAGGTGGAGGCGGTCTTCGTGGGCGACCTGATCGGCGCCTATTACCAGAAGCAGGGCAAGTTCACGATGGCGGTGTCGGGGCTGTTTCCGGGCTCGCCGCTGGCCTTTGCGACCAGCGATACCAGGATTGCCGCCGCCGTCACGGCCGCGCTCGCCGCGATGGTCGCGGACGGAACCTACAAGCAGATCATGGACTATTACGGTGCTGCGCCGATCGACAAATGGGCGCAGTACCCGGGCAAGATCCAATACTACTATACGCCGTGACCGGCCCGGCCACCGCCGCGCATCGGCGTGACCGGGGCCGGCCCGGATGAACTGGAGCTGGACGAGCTTCTTCGAGTACCTGGTCAGCCCCTACATGCTGGCCGGGGCCTGGACGACAATCTGGCTGACCTGCGCGGCGATGGCGATCGGCGTTGTGCTGGGCACCGTCGCCGCAATGATGCGCCTGTCGCACAGCCGACTGCTGCGCTGGGTTGCCGGGTTTTACGTGTGGCTGTGGCGCGGGACGCCGCTGCTCGTGCAGCTCGTCATCATCTACACCGGGCTGCCGCAGTTCGGCATTCGGCTGGACGTGATCCCGTCCGCGCTGATCGGGCTCGGCTTCAACGAGGGCGCCTATTTCGCCGAGATCCTGCGTGCCGGCATCCTGTCGGTCGGCACCGGCCAGACCGACGCGGCGCGGGCGCTCGGCCTCGGCTACTGGTCCACGATGCGCAACGTGATTCTACCGCAGGCCGTCCGCGTCGTGGTTCCGCCGCTCGGCAACCAGTTCAACGGCATGCTGAAGACGTCGTCGCTTGCATCGGTGATCTCGGTCGAGGAGTTGTTGCGCCATGCACAGGAGATCGCGCAGATCGAATTCCGCGTGCTCGAAGCCTACTGCGTCGCAGCCATCTTCTACGTGGCGATGACGACGGCGTGGGCGCGCGTGCAAAGCCGGATCGAGGCCTACTACGACAGGCCGTATCTGCGCGCGACGGTTGCGAATGCAGCGGAGATGATGGCGTGATGGAGCCTCTTGCGGCAACAGAACGGCGATCCTCGCCGCCGACGCCGGCCGATCGGGCGCGCCTGATGTCTTGAGGCCGCGCGGACCCTAGCCAGCTTCGCGCCGCACGGGTACATCCGGCGCACCCGCGCCCCGGAGCCCGCTGCCATGACATTACCCAAAAACCTGACCGTGCTCGACCATCCGCTGATCCAGCACAAGCTCACGCTGCTGCGGCGGCAGGAGACGCCGGTGGCGGATTTCCGCCGGATCGCCCGCGAAATCAGCCTGCTCGCCTGCTACGAGGTCACGCGCGATCTGCCGCTCGAGGACGTCGACATCCAGACGCCGCTCGAGCCGATGACGGGCCGGCACATCTCGGGGAAAAAACTGTGCCTCGTATCCATCCTGCGCGCCGGCAACGGCATCCTGGAGGGCATGCTGGAGGCGGTGCCGAACGCGCGGGTCGGCCATATCGGGCTGTATCGCGACCCGCACACGCTGCAGCCGGTCGAATACTACATGAAGGTGCCCGAGGACATCGCCGACCGGCTGGTGATCGTGGTCGATCCGATGCTGGCGACCGGGCACTCGGCGGCCGCAGCGGTCGGGCGGCTGAAGGCGGCGGGCGCGACCCAATTGCGGTTCGTCTGCCTGATCGCGGCACCGGAGGGGCTGGCCGTGCTCGCGCACGCGCATCCGGATGTTCCGGTGTTCACCTGCGCGGTCGACCGCTGCCTCGACGACCACGGCTATATCCGGCCCGGCCTCGGCGACGCCGGCGATCGGCTGTTCGGCACCAAGTAGGGATTGCGGCGCGGCCTCGTTCCGGGTACCGATCGGGCGGGCCGCGCGGCTCGCGGCGCCAGGGAGGTTGCATGATGCTGCTTCGGATGGCCGCGCTCGGCGCGGCGGCTGCGCTCTGTGCCACGGTTGCCGGCGGGTCGGCGCGCGCCGACGACGCGGTGGCGCGCGGCGCCTACCTCGTGCGCGTGATGGGATGCAACGACTGCCACACGCCCGGCGTGTTCCTCGGCAAGCCGGACTTTTCCAAGGCCCTCGCCGGCTCCGATGTCGGGTTCGAGGTGCCGGGGCTCGGCATCCATTGGGGTCCGAACCTGACCTCCGACAAGGAGACCGGGCTCGGCAAGTGGACCGAGGCGGAAATCATCACCGCGTTCACCCGCGGCCTCACCCCGGACGGCACGCGGCTGATCCCGACCATGCCATACAACGACTTCGCGGCGCTGACGCCCGCGGACCAGCACGCGATCGCGGCGTTCCTGCAAAGCCTGCCGCCGATCAAGAACGCCGTCCCCGCGCCGACCAAGCCGGGCGAGAAGGCGACCGCGCCGTACATGACGGTGATCATGCCGAACATGACCGTGACGATAGCAAAATAGCGTGGCGACACCGACCCTGGGGCGGGAGCGCCTGTCCTCGCGCCTGACCCCGGCGCTGCAGATCGTGCCCATGCTGCTGTGGGCGCTCGATTGCTACCTGCTGATCTGGCTGCTGCTCCACCACTTCATTGTGTTCCACGGCGCGGGCACCAGCGGGCTGGCGCCGACGCTGCATCGGCTGGTGTTCTTCATCGTGGTACTGTTCTTCCTGCTGCTGCCGATGGTGGCGGCGTGGGCCGGGTTGCTGCGCAAGGTCTCGACCGACGGGCGCAACCTGCTGGTCGCGACCGGCTCCGGCAAGCCCGCGGAAATCCCGCTGACCGAGATCCTGCATGTCGGCGAAGGCACCGTCTCCGACCTGCACACCGTGCGCATCACGTTCGCCGGCAAGACCAAGTTCGGCCACCGCCTGCGCTTCCTCGCGTCGACCCGCTACGCCGTGCCGCGCGGCGAGCCGCATCCGGTGGTGCTGGCGCTGCGCGAGACGGTGGACGCGCTGAAGGCGGAGTTGGCCGCAACCCGGTTCCGCGAGCCGCCCGCGCCGGCGCAGGTCTAGGGCAGGCTCGCGACCCGCCCGATCAACACGTCGAAGAACTTTTGCGGGTCCAGGGTTTCCAGGAAGCGCGCGTTCGGCGTCGCCGCGGTGCGGCCCCAGCGGTCGATCACGGTGCGGCCGCGCCCCGGGCCGGGGCCGAGATCGACGGACGCATGCACGTCACGGGACGTGAACAACCCGGGAGACACCAGCCACATGATCGCAGTCGCGTCGTGCTGCTGGTGGCCGAGCCCGCCGGCGCGGCGGGACGGCGGCACCGCCTCCCAGATCGCGGCGGCGGCGCGCGCGCACGCCCCCTGCCCCGCCGCCCGCAGCGCCGCGACATGGGCGGGCGTGCACAGCGCCTGATCGGTGACGTCGAGCGTCGCCAGCGTCACCGGCGCGCCGGCCGCGAGCACGATCGCCAGCGCCTCCGGATCGCTCCAGGCGTTGAATTCGGCCGAGGGCGTGACGTTGCCGTCGGCGAGCGCGCCGGTCATCAGCACGATTTCGTGGACTTTGGCGGCGAGTGCGGGTTCGGTTGCCAGCAGCAGGGCAAGATTCGTCGCGGGGCCCAGGCCGACCAGCGTGACCGACGCGGGCGCCGCCGCATGCAGCGCGGTACGCAGCGCATCGACCGCGAGGCCGGGTGCGGCGGCCGGCCCGTCCGGCAATTCGACGCCGCCGAGGCCGTTGTCGCCATGCACGTAGGCGGCGTCGGCGAACGGCCCGAGCAACGCCCGGTCGGCGCCGCCGACGACGGGAATTTTTTTGCCGGTCAGCCCGACGATGGCGCGGGCATTGCGCAGCGTGTGCGCGAGCCCGACATTGCCGCCGACGACGGTGACCAGTTGCACGTCGATTTCGGGCGAAGCGAGCGCGAGCCACAACGCGATCGCGTCGTCGGTGCCGGGGTCGCAGTCGATGATGGTGGGGCGGGGCATTTTCTTCGGGTCCGTGCGTGCGGCAGGCAGGATAGCGCGCGGACCAACTTTGCTGACAGGACCTAGCAGCCCAACGGCTTCCTTTTCCATGCATCCCAGTCAATCAAACCGTGGTCCGTGACGACCTCGACCGCAGCAGGGCCGGCGCGGTCGCAGAACACGACAAGATTGGGATGATCGGAACGCGCACTCGGAACGATCATCCCGTCCCGGCCGTGGAAATAGGCCGCCTCCGCGATGTCCTGCGTCCTCGGATATTCCTGCTCGCGATCCAGATAGGATAGCCGACCGAACGTGCTGGTCTTCAGCCCGAGCGCCGCCAACTGACCCAGCGTCGCCACGCGGACACACGCCTCGATCGAAGCCCGCAGCTCGAAAAGTCTGTACCTGACCAGCGACGGGAAGACTGGTTGCCCTTGCCCGACATGGAACAACATCTCGGCAATCGCGCCGTCGCCCCGCGTCGAGGTGTAAAGCACGTCGAAGCTGCGATCGTCCCACCTGCCGCCGACCGCGCTGCACATCAGCGGATCGCGGCCGTCCCGCACGACGCGCCAGACCGGCCCGACATAACGTTCGACCGGTAGCGCTTCGACCGCGTCCAATAGACTGCTGTCGCGTGCAAGACGTGCCGCCATAGGCTAAAGGTACACATCCGAGTTGAGGCGATCGAGGATTCTTAAGACTTCTTCCGATCGGTTTGCGTTGATCAGGTCGATGGCGCGCTCCCCCTCAAGTTGCGAGTGCCGCGCATACAACCATGTCCGGATCTCCTCCGGCGTGTAGTACCTCGCTCAGGCGCCCAACGATGTAGCGCAGGTCGGACAGGACGAGCTGGGTGTTCGGCTGCGGTTTCACCGACCCCGCTCGCCATCGGGACACGGTGGCCTTGGAGACATCCGCGATGTTGGCGATGTCGGTGCCGGTCAGGCCGCCGATCTGGCTCAACTCATCAATGTAGCGGGGCATAGCCCCTGACTTGATGCTCATTGCTGATGAGAGCCAGACTTGAACTCCGGAGGGGTCGTCATCTGGATCGGACGCGCGCGTGGTCCCTCCAACCCTCGCGTCTCGTGCAGATGTTCGAAAGAGGCGCGTAGCTTCTCGTTGCGATGGCTATGACTGGCAAGGCGCCTCATCAACTCGTCCAATATAACTCCATGGCGGGCCGCTTCCGACGGAGGCGGGCGAAGCGCTTTGATCTCGCGTCCACGCCTGTCTGCTTCCGCCATGGGGCCGTTGAGAAAGTGAGCTTCCCGGCGCAGGTCTGGAACCGCCTCCAGATTAGTGATTGACTGCATCAAGCGGCGGGCGGCGTGCCCACGCGGATCAGCCACCATTTCGGCATAGCCATGCGGGCAACAGGCGCGGTCGTTGCAGCCACACAAACGCCGCCCGGTCCTGGCGCTCGCGAGCACTTCCAGTTCATTCCTCTTGACCGATTTGTCCAGGCCAGGGATTGAAACACGCACAGCTCGCGCGAATCGAGTGCCGTCCTCGAACGGCTCGGGTTCCTTGTGCCAGTCGCGAGCGTCGAAGCGTTCGTGCTCCGAGATGCCCTGGGCGATCCCCGAGACGGCGCCAAAGGCCAGTGCAGCTTGGCCAACGAGGCCACCGAGGTAGTCAGCAACGACCGGCTTACCAAGATTGTGGAAGCCTACGATGGATGTAAGGTAGTGCTTCGCCGCCAGCGGGCCGGCGTCAGCGCCGAAACCGGAAGCGCGAACCCACAGGTTCTCGATCGGAAGATCGCTGAGTGTGGAGATTACGGAGCCGCGGACTGCAGAGTTGTTTAGCATAGTATTGGCAAGAATGACCTGGTAATCAATTGCAATTTGGCTTCCGCCTTCGCGGTCGAGCGCTCGCCTCAACGCAAGGCAGGCGTCCCTGTCAACGGCTAGCCAATCACGAAAAGCGGGATCGCCAAGATAGTGGCTCGGTGCCAAGATGGTATGCACCCGGTTTTCGACAGCGAAGCGGGCGGCTTGGCTGACAAAATCATCGAGCGCGCTGCCACGAAAGCGGGCTGGACCGAGCAATCCTCCTCCTTCCGGGGCCCAAGGAGCACGTCGGGAGTGGCCGCCGCACCGTGCCGGCGATGCCAACTCCGCCGCCTCGGTGTCTAAGACGATCCGCGCACCCGACTCGCGCATTGCCGCGACGAGTTCGCGCTGGTGACGAAAGCGAGACGCCTCGAACACGGCCTGCCTGAATGGCAGGTGGCCGGCTGCATGAAGCTCAGCCAACTTCCGGTGCGCCTCCCCGACCCGCAGAAAGCAGGCGATAGGCGATGATGTGGGCGCGCCCACTTTTGGAAAGGGTAGAATTTGGGCCGCCATGACGGTCACCGACAAATCTGTTTCAGGAAGACTGCGCTCTGAAACAGATCTGTGTCAAGCTAGCGTAGCCCAGAACCCGCACTGTCGGGCGGTCCGGGCCAAGCTTGCTGGTGCCGGCGGCCCGCCGCTACGCGTGCGCGGCGGTAATGAACGTGTGGCCGTGGGACGTGGTCAGCGTTCCCAGGATCGTGCCGCTGTTGAGGAAGCCGCCGGAGAACTCCAGCGTGCCGGTGGTCACCTCGACCGTGCCGGTGTTGTCGAACGCCGCCGAAATCACCGACAGCCCGGTGCCGCCGGTCTTCTCGAACAGGCCGGCGTTGGCGATCGAGGAGCCGGTGCCGGACACGCCGAGCCCGACATTGGCGGTGATGTCCCAGATGCCGCTCGCCGCATTGGTCAGGCCGACCGCGCCCGAGGTGTCGCCGAGCGTCACCTTGCCCGATTGCGTCAGGCTGCCGGTGTTCTCGAACGTGCCGCCGCCGAACGTCGCCGCGCCCTTGCCGCCGGCGGTCAGCGTCGACGCGCCGCCCAGGATCAGCGTCTTGCCGTCGAGCTCGATCGTGCTGGTCGACGCCGCGGCGCTGTCGATGAAGCTGCCGCCGAACGAGAAATTGCCGCCCAGCGTCAGCGACGCCGCGCCCAGCATCTGCAGCGTCTGCACGTTGATCGCGGCGCTGCTGCCGAGGCTCGCCGCATCGCCGTTCAGCGTGAGCTTGCCGGTGCCGCTGATCGTGCCGTCGAGCGTGGCCGCGCCGTCCACGGTGAGCGCATGGCCGTTCAGCGCGAGCGTGCTGCCGCCGTCGTCCGCGAGCCCGCCCTGCAGCGTCGCGTTGCCGAGCAGCGTGCCGGCGCCGCTGTTCTCCAGCGTCGCCACGCTCACGGTCGCGCCGGCGGCGAGCGTCCAGGTGGTCGAGAGGTCGATGTCGCCGGAGCCCGCGAGCGTGCCGGAGAGCGTTGCGGTCGGGCCGATCAGGTCCAGCACGCCGGTGCTGAGCAGCGTGCCGGTGCTGGTGAACACCGAGTGCCAGACATCGACCGAAGCCGTGCTGGTGTTCTCGAACAGGCCCGAGTTGACGATCGTGGAGGTGCCGGTGCCGTCGATGTTCGGGTTGCCGAGCCACGCGCCCACGGAAACGTCGTAGGTCGCCTGCGCCTGCACCAGCAGCGTCACGGTGTCGGTGCTGCCGTCGCCGAGATCGGCGCCGTTGTTCTGGGTGACCAGGCCGGTGTCGATCAGCGTCGCCGCGCCGTAGACGGTCAAGCCGCCGTCGGTCGCGTTGGCGACCGAGAGCGTGCCGCCGTCGCCGATCGCGCCGGCAAGCGTCGCGGGACCCTTCAGCGTCAGCGAGTGGCCGTGCAGGTCGAGCGTGGCGCCGTTGTCGTTGTAGTAGGTGCCGGCATAGGTGAAGGCGCCGGTGAGGTTGCCGTCGCCGCCGTTCTCCAGCGTGGCCACGTTCACCACCGCGCCGGTCTGCAGCGTCCAGCCGGTGTCGAGCGCGAGCCAGCCGGAGCCGCTGAGATGGCCGGCGAGCGAGGCGGTCTGGCCGGCCAGCACCAGCGAGCCGTTGGTCAGCAGCGTGCCGGTGTTGGTGAAATCGGAGTGGAACACGGTCGCCGTGCCGGTGCCGGTCATTTCGAACAGGCCGGCATTGGCGATGGTCGCGGTGCCGGTGCCGTTGATGTTCGGGTTGCCGAGCCAGTCGGCGCCGGTGATGTCGTAGGTGGCGTGCGCCAGCACCGTCAACGTGACGGCGTCGGTGGCGCCGGCGCCGAGCTGCGCGCCGCCGTCCTGCATGATCACGCCGGCATCGACGTAGTTGGCCGAGCCGTACACCGCAAAACCGTTCTGCTCGACGGCGTTCGACACGGTGAGCGTGCCGGTGCCGCCGATCAGGCCGTCCAGGCTCGCCGTGCCGGTCAGCGCCAGCCTGTGGCCGTTCAGGTCGAGCGTGCCGCTGCCGTCGTTGGTGAACCCGTTCGCGAGCGTCGTCGACGGCACCTCCAGCGTGCCGGCGCCGGCGTTCTCCAGCGAGGCGACCGTGACCGCCGCCTTGCCGAGCGTCCAGGACGTGTCGAGATAGAGCGAGCCGGTGCCTTCGATGCTGCCGGACAGCGTGTCCTGCCCGCCGTCGAACGCGAGCCCGCCGCCTTGGACCGCCAGCGTGCCGGTGCTGGTGAAGTCGGCGTGGAACACGGTCGCGTAGCCGGACGTGCCGGTCATCTCGAACAGGCCGGCGTTGTCGATCGTGGCGGTGCCGGTGCCGTCGATGTTCGGGTTGCCGAGCCAGTTGGCGCCGGTGATGTCGTAGGTGTCGGCGGCGCCGATGGTCATCGTGACGGTGTCGGTCTGGCTGCCGCCGAGCTGGGCGCCGCCCGTTTGCGTGATCGTGCCGCCATCCACCAGCGTCGCCGTGCCGGCCAGCGTGAAGTTGTCGAGACTGGCGTTGTCCAGCGTCAGCGAGCCGCTGCCTTCGGCGAGGCCGTTCGACAGCGTGGCGGTTCCGGTGGCGGCGAAGCCGAACGAGCCCAGCTCGAGCGTGGCATAGGAAAGATTGAGCGCGCCGCCGAAGCTTTCCTTGCTGGCGATGCCGAGCCGGGTGCTGCTGCCGTATATGCCGAGCGTGCCGATGTTGAGCACCGTGCCCGCCTTGATCGCGTAGCTGCCGCCGTTCTCCACGTCGATCTCGCCGGTGCCGCCGAGCTTGCCGCCGATCGTGCCGCCGCCCTCCAGCACCAGCTGCGCGAGGTCGACCGAGCCGGTGGTGGTGGCGATGCCGGTGACGATCAGCGTCTCGCCGGTGAGCGTGCCGGTGTTGTCGAGCGTGCCGGAGAACCGCAGCGTGGCGGCGTCGACCGCGACGGTGCCGGTGTTGGTGACGTTGGCATCGACATAGCTGATGCCGGTGCCGCCGGTCTTTTCGAACAGCCCGTTGTTCTGGATCGCGGCGGTGCCGGAATTGTAGATGCCCGTATCGCTCACGATGTCCCAGACCGCGTGCGCGTCCACGCGCAGCAGCGAGCTGAGTTCGGTGGACTGGTACTGCGTCATCGTGCCGGCATCGACCAGCACCGCGCCACCGAGCATGGAGAGCTGCGAATAGCCGCCGTCGGCGACGTTCGACGTGCCCGTCACGGTGAACGTGCCGGGGCCGTCGACCTCGGCATCCAGGCTCGACGTGCCGGAGATGGTCGCGTTGTGGCCGTTCAGCGCCAGCTCCGCGTCGTTGCCGGAGTAGTTGTCGAGCAGGAACGTGCCGTGATAGGCGAAATTGCCGGCGAGCGTGGTGACCGACCCGAAGCCGTCGCCGTTGACGCCGAGCTCGAACGAGCCCGTGGTGATGGCGACGCCGGCCGCGAGCGTGAAGCTGTCGCCGCCGATCATGTAGAGGTTGCCGGCGCCGGTGACAGTGCCGGCGATCGTCCCGGTGCTGACCGACAGCGCCCCGGCATCGACCTCGACATCGGCGCCGGCCGCTTCGTTGAAGCCGCCGTACACCGACCAGCCGTCGGCGGCATCGACCGTGCCCGCGGTGACGTTGACGGCGCCGCCGAAATCGCCGCCATCCGAGATGGTCAGTGCGCCGCCCTGCACCGCGAGCGTCGCGTAGTTGTTCGAGCCGAGCGAATGGACCGTATCGGTGGTGTCGAACGTCACGGTGAACGGGTTCGTGCCGCCCGGCGCCAGCGACACGGCGTCGTCCGCCCCGGGCACGACCGGCTCGAGCGTGATCCCCTGTTGCGGCGGGTTGCCGTAATAGTACGGAACCTGCGTCGACCAGTTGCCGCCGTCGGACCAGTTGCCCGAGGCGTCGGCGGTCCACGTCGAGTTCGAAGATCTGGGTGCCCGACACGTCACTCTCCTGTCACACGACGACCATTTGGACTGTTGCCGGAATTGTGGCGGGCTGGTCTTGGAAGTATTTCAGCCGCGCGACGACCCCGGCAATTCCGGCGCCCCATCATTAGGCCGGCGCCGATGCGTGCCGACATTGGGCAAAAGTCTTAGGACCCCGGGATGACGGCGCTTGTGATCTCGGGTGGGCACTCAGGCATAGCCGAAGCGCTCCAGCCACGGTCCGGCGGCGTGCCGGAACAATGCGGCAAGATCGTCGTCGAAGTGCCGCCGCCAGTCGCCTGGAATGCCGTTGCGAAAGAACGAGTCGCGGTTTTCCTGCCCGGCCGGCCGGCCGCCGCTGAGCCGCGCGAACGCGGCCGCGTCGCGGCAGCCGGCGAGCGACGCCGCGTCGCTCGCGGCGCCGAGGAAATCGAGAACGCCGCGCAGCGTCGGCGCCAGATCGGCCACCAGATCCTCGTAGCGCACGGTCAGGCACGCCTCCGGATGCGCCGCCGCGAAGGCGCTGCCTTCGGCCAGGTCGATGGCCCATTCCCGCGCGAACATGTCCACGTAGCTTTCCAGCCGGGCGAATTGCCAAGTGTCCCAGTCCGGACGGATGCGCCGGGCGTGGAACCAGCCCGAGATCGCGCAATCGCGCCCGTCGCGCACCAGGTGGATGAACTTCGCGCGCGGGAAGATCGCCAGCAGCACGTCGAAATAGCGCACGTTGTCCGGCGTTTTTTCGCCGATGGCGACGACGCTTGCGCCGGCATCGACCTTGGCCAGGAACAGCAGGACGGCCGCGCCGAACAGGTAGGCCAGATCGTCGCGCGTGTAGAGCGGCACGGGCGGCAGCTCGGCAAACACGGTGGCGTTCTTCTGGGCGAGCAGCTGATTCTGCTTGTGCAGGCTTTCCATCAGCAGTTGGGCCAGATGATTGACCATCTGGCCTTCGCCCTTGCAGGCGATGGCCTTGTGCCCGTCGAGCAGCAGTTGCAGCCAGGTGGTGCCCGACTTGGGCGATCCGCCGATGAAGAACACCTGCTTCGACACCAGCGCGCCGATCTCGCCGTGCAATCGTTCGAAGTAGGTCACGCGCCCGAACCGCCGGGCGACGACGCGGCGGCTGGCGCCGGCTGCACCGCATAAGCTGGAAATCTGTCGCGCTGCACGTCGTCCATCTGCGATTGCCGGGACGGCGCGCAGCTGAGCACGCAAACCTTGACGCTGTCTTTAATTCGCGTCGGGAAACGTCATGCGGAGGTAACTCGCGCCGATTACGTCACCGCGTTTCGGGCGGCGCGCGGGAAAAGCCATTCCCGGCGTCGGCCCATCCCGTCAACGTCGCCTGTTGCGGTATCTACATTCCTGGCCGCGGTAAGAGGAGAACGATTGCATGATCACGCCAGCGCTGGTCGCGACCGCGTTCATGTCGGGATTGGGGCCGATCGGGCCGCTGCCGCCGTTGTTTGCGATGGCGCCGGGTCGGGCGCCCGCACGGCTATTCGCAGGATTGCCGCACGCCGACGCGCGGCTGTGGCTGGCGCAGGCCCACGAGGCCGCGCCCCCGCCGTACGCGCCCGCCTCCTGGATGTCCTATGGCGGCGGCGAGGCGATCCTGCTGGCGGTCCTGCTGCTCGTGCTGGCCGGCGGATTTGTTTATGCCGGCAAACGGCTGCCTGCCCCGCTCCGGGTCGCGCGACCAGGGCGCACCGCCGCCGGGTTCATGATCGCGAGCTGGCTGCTGGCGATCTATGACGTCGGCGTCGCCACGTTCGTCTATGGGCTGCAGGTGAAACAGGCCTATCCGGGTTTCGTCGCGCCGCGCGTGCGCGTCGGCACGTTTGTGGACGCGGCGGTGGCTTTCCTTGTCATTCTCTACCTCGCGCGGCGCTGGGGCTGGAAGGTCGCGCTGGCCAGCGCCGTCTTCGGCACCGCCGCCGCGCCGATGTTGTTCGAGCTGCCGTTCGATCTGATCGTGATGGCGCGGACCAATCCGCCGATCCCCGGGCATCCGATGCTGTACCGGCAGCTGTTCTTCCTGCCGCTGTTCCTGGTCGAGGTCTCGACGGTCGCACTGCTGACGCTGCTGCCGTCGATGCGGGTGACCGCGTCCTCCGCCTACGCCGTTGCAGGGATGTTGGCGGTCTTCGCGGTCTGGGCGGCGTTCGGCTTCGCCTTTCCCGATGCGCCGCTGCCGCTCGCGCTGAACGTGATTTCGAAGATCCTCTGCTTCGTCGCGGCGACCATGCTGTTCGTCTGGCGGGATGAGGGGGACGGCTCCGGCGCCAAGGCATGATGATGCGCACCGTCAATCCGGCCAGAGTTTGCACCATGTCTGGTTGGCTTCCATGTTGTCGCCGGCGCGGCCGCCGGCATCCACCGTGCGAACCCAGCCGTTCGGCCTGTCGGGGGTCGGCGTGGCGCCGCAGTCGGTGTGCACCCAGTGGATCCCGCCCGGGAAGGGCTCGCCGCACACTTCCAGCCGGTCGCCGACCCTGATGGAATTGAGCGGCGCCGGCACGGCCGCCCGGTTGCGCTGATAGAGGTTGGCGAACACGTTATCGATGGCGACGTCGTAGCTGCTGCCGTCGTCGGCCTGCAGCGTCACGTGGGTGTGCGACAGGAACACGCCCTGCTTCCGTTCGTTGCTGCGCTTGAAGATCGGACCCTGCGTGACCGTGCCGGCGAGAAAGCTGCCGGCGGCCTGCCGGCATTGCGCGGCATCGGCGGCCTGATCCGCCCGGGCGAGCGCGGGCAGCAGGACCAGCGGGGCGAGA
Source organism: uncultured Solirubrobacterales bacterium (assembly GCA_963697635.1). GTDB lineage: Bacteria > Pseudomonadota > Alphaproteobacteria > Acetobacterales > Acetobacteraceae > CAJCJG01. Next base: position 216,637 of record CAVOOS010000009.1, read on the forward strand.
AACAGAGACACGCGCATCATGACGCCGGCTCCGGCGACGGTTCCTTGCGGCATCGTTCGCGGGGGCTGCGGCCATGTCAATGAGACTGGCGAATGCGCGACTGCCCGCCCGCACGCTTCCCCGGATTCGATCCACCCCGAAAATAGTCACAGAAATTCGGTGTACTGCAAAACTCCGAAACACGCGGGACCTGTGAGCAGGCTCACAACATCGGCCTGGACGCTGCCGGTATGAACAAGCCGCCCCGCATGTAGCGGCGCAGCGTGACTTCACATCACGTGCAACTACCGGCAAGAGAAACATACACCATGTACACGAAATTCTTGATGGCTGCCGCGTTCTGCGGCGCGCTGATGTCGGCCGGCTCCGCAATGGCGGCGTGGCCGCCGAGTGTGGTCGGCACCTGGACGGCATTCGCCAACCAGAGCCCGCTGCAGTTGGTGATCACGAAGCAGGGCGGCGCCGGCACCTGCAAGTCGATCGTCGGCACGATCGCCGACACGGTCTCCGGCGGCCAGAGCAACACCATCCAGGGATTCTACTGCCCGTCCAGCGGCCGCATCCAGTTCCTGCGCAAGAGCACGACGAACAACGATACGTTCCAGGTCTACACCGCTAATCTTTCGATGAATTCGACGACGCTGTACATGGGCGGTACCTTCGCCGAGGACGCCCAGGTCGGCGCGCTCGGCGAATACAATTTCTGGGCGCAGATGTAGCCGTCCGACGCAGAACAACCGATCTATTCTGGAGAGCATTTATCGGTTATTGCGTCGCGAACCTGAGCGGCCGGGGTCGGGCGCCGGCGATCGCTGCCGGCGCCCACTCCCCAACCATCCCCGCCAATTGGGGCATTGAAGTCGGCATCAAATGATGACATTTCCCGTGCCTCAGATATGAGGCTGCGACATGCGCACGACCATTGTCATCGATGACGAGCTTCTGGCTACCGCCCGCGAATATACCGGCGTTCAGGAAAAGACCGAGCTGGTGCGGATGGGGCTGAAGGCGCTGGTCGAGCGGGAGGCGGCGCGGCGGCTCGCGAGACTTGGGGGGAGCCAACCCGATCTCGCGCCGTTCGTGCGGCGGCGGCGCACCAAGCCGGCGTGATTCTGGTCGATACATCGATCTGGATCGATCACATTCGCGCCCCGCAGGACGGGCTTGTTCGCCTTCTTTCGGCCGACAGGGTGCTCGTGCATCCTCATGTCATCGGCGAGGTGATGCTCGGGTCGATGCGTCAGCGGGCCGTGGTTTTGCGAGAGTTGCGCCTGCTGCCGCAAGCTGTTCTCGCCCACGATGACGAAGTCCTGGAGTTCATTGAGCGCGAAGCCCTGTTCGGCCTCGGGATTGGCTATGTCGACGCCCATCTGCTGGCATCCGCGCGGCTGACTGGCGGCACCATGCTCTGGGCGCGCGAACGTGGTCTGGCCGAGGCAGCCGCGCGCCTCGGCTTGGCATTCCGCCCGCCCGCCTGACCGCCGCTTGCCCCGCGCCCCGCCCGGCGCGACAACACCGCGTTCGCCGAGGGAGGAATTCGATGCGCGACCGTCAACGCCAGACCGCGGAAAGCCTGCGCTCGATGCGCTGGTTCGCGCCCGACGACCTGCGCTCGTTCGGCCACCGCTCGCGCATGAAGCAGATGGGTTTCTGGCGCGACGAATTCACCGGCAAACCAGTGATCGGCATCGTCAACACCTGGAACGGCCTGAACACCTGCCACACCCATTTCCCCGAGCGCGTCAAGGATGTCACGCGCGGCATCCAGGAGGCGGGCGGGTTCGCGGTCGAACTGCCGGCGATGTCGCTCGGCGAGCAGATGATGAAGCCGACCACCATGCTCTATCGCAACTTCCTCGCGATGGAGGTCGAGGAAATCATCCGCTGCCATCCGATCGACGGCGTGGTGCTGATGGGCGGCTGCGACAAGACCACGCCGGCGCTGCTGATGGGCGCGCTCTCCGCCAACGTGCCCGCGATCTACGTCCCGGCCGGGCCGATGCTGCGCGGCCACTGGAAGGACAAGACGCTCGGCAGCGGCACCGACGTGTGGAAATACTGGGCCGACCGCCGCGCCGGGGTGATCGGCGACAAGGAATGGGGCGAGCTGGAGGACGGCATCGCGCGCTCCGCCGGCACCTGCATGACGATGGGCACCGCGGCGACCATGATGTCGATCGCCGAAGCGATGGGCATCAGCCTGCCCGGCGCCTCCGCCATTCCGGCGGTCGATGCGAGCCACCCGCGCATGGCCTCGGCCAGCGGCCGGCGCATCGTCGGGATGGTGTGGGAGGATCTGCGCCCCACCGACATCCTCACCGAAGCCGCGTTCGAGAACGCGATCATCACCGACATGGCGATCGGCGGCTCGACCAACGCGATTGTTCATTTGTTGGCGATGGCGCGGCGCGCCGGCGTCAACGTCACCATGGACACGTTCGATCGGGTGGCTGCCGGCATTCCTCTTCTTGCGAACCTGAAACCCTCCGGCACCTTCGTGATGGAGGATTTCTATTATGCCGGCGGCTTGCGGGCGCTGCTGGTGCAGCTTGCTTCCCGTCTGCATCTCGATGCGATCACGTGCACCGGCGGCACGCTGGGAGAAGCGATCGCCGGCGCGGAAATCTACAACCCCGAGGTGATCCGCACCCTGGACAATCCGGTGAAAGGGCCGGGCAGCACCGCCGTCTTGCGCGGCTCGCTGGCGCCGGACGGCGCGGTCATCAAGCCCTCCGCCGCCGAGCCGCATCTTCTGGTCCACGAAGGCCCGGCCGTCGTGTTCAAGGACATTGTCGACCTCAAGGCCCGCGTCGATCGCGACGATCTGGACGTCACCGCCGATTCCGTGCTCGTGCTGCAGAACGCCGGCCCGGTCGGCGCGCCGGGCATGCCGGAATGGGGCCAATTGCCGATCCCCAAAAAACTGCTGCAGCAGGGCGTGCGCGACATGCTGCGCATTTCCGATGCGCGCATGAGCGGCACCAGCTACGGCGCCTGTGTGCTGCACGTCTCGCCGGAGGCGGCGATCGGCGGCCCGCTCGGGCTGGTGCGCGACGGCGACCGTATTCTTCTGGACGTGCCGAACCGACGGCTCGATCTGCTGGTGTCGGAGCAGGAACTGGCCCGCCGCCGCGCCGCCTGGGTGCAGCCGAAGCTGCCCGGCGGCGACCGCGGCTACGTCGCGCTGTATCGCCGCTCGGTGACGCAGGCGCATCTCGGCTGCGACTTCGATTTCCTGGACGGCACGCCGGGGGAGAGCCCGGAACCGCAGATCGCCTGAAGCCCGCGGCAAGACCGCCGGTGGCGCCGGTTCAGTTCAGGGCATCCCGGTGGCTGAACAGGAAGGTCTGATGGATCGGCCATTGGCCGCTCATGATCGCGGACAGCACGTCCGCCTTGACCAACGGCTGAAGCCGCATGTCGAACCAGTTCAGCGCGGCAAACGCGTCGAGCAGCCGTACCAGCTCCGCGGCCCGCACCGGTGCCGCGGGAACCTGCGTGGGGTTGACGTTGAGTTCGTGCACCGAAACGCACCAGACGCAGCGGGACTCCGAGATCAACGGCCGCAGTCGGCCGACCAGGGAAAACTCCGCGCCCTCGATGTCGATCTTGACGAAAGTCATGTCGTCCGCCGCATAGCCGCGGTCGCCAAACAGTTTTCGTACGTCGCGCACGCCGCTGGTGAACGACTGGACGCACTCCAGGACCACGCCGTCCCGCTCATGCCGCCGCAGCATCGAACTCTCGGAGTTGCCGAGAGTGCGCGAGTAGAGCGTGATGAAGCCGTCCTCCTCGCCGAGGGCGAACTCGTACAGCGTCACCTTCCCGCAGATGTCGTGGTTCTCGTCGAGGTTCCGGCGCAGCGCCCGCAGCGCGACGGGGTCGCATTCGAACGAGTCGACCGAGCGGCATTTCCGTGCCGCGTACAGTGTCAGCGGCCCGATCCATGCGCCGATGTCCACCATCCGCCAGTCGCGTCGCAGCAGCCGGTCGAGCGCCCGGAACGTCTCCGGCTCCCATCGGCCGCCTTCGACGCCCATCCAGTAGCCTTCATATCCATCCTGGTGCACAACGATCGTCGTGCCGTTCACGGTCACCGATTTCAGCATTTCTTGCGTCCCTGGTCCGATCACCAAGATGTGCACGCAAAACGTGTCCCATTCGTTACGCGCCGCGCGGCCCCCCAATCCTTCTCCGGTTCATGGCGCGCCGTCAGCGCCGCCGGCTGCGCGACCCGCCGGAAACGTGAGCCGGGACCGGCGGTGCACAGTTGCATTCTGTCCCAGGCGTGGTCCTATTGCCGCTTCGACATATCGGCGGTGGAGCGATTCGGATGAAACGGGCACTGATCATCGCGGCGGCGCTGGGCCTGCTGCTGCCGCAGGTCGCGGCGGCGCAGAACGATCAGCAGGTCAAGCCGGCGCCCGCCGCGCCGGGCAAGCCGACTCCGCCGCCGCGCCCGGCGCCGCCAAGGCAGCCGCCGCGCCGGCGCCGCCCCGGCCGACACCGCCGCGCCCGGCGCCGCCGCGGCCAAACCCCGCGCCGCCGCGGCCAAACCCGGCGCCGCCGCGGCCGATGCCGCACCCCGGCGCCTACCGGCCGCCGCCGGTCACCGTCCGGCCGCTGCCGCCGCGCGGCAACCAGTTCTGGCACCGCGGCCAGTATTTCGGCCGCATCCACGGCCCCGCCTTCGCCTACCCGCCGGGCTGGCGCTATCGGCAATGGACGATCGGTGCGCGACTGCCCAATCTGCTGTTCGCCCCCAACTACTTCTACCCGGGCTGGGCCTCGCTCGGGCTGCAGGCGCCGCTGCCCGGCTACTCCTGGGTCCGCTTCGGGCCGGACCTGCTGCTGGTCAACCTCGGCACCGGCGAGGTGGAGGACGTGGTCTACGGGGTGTTCGATTAACCCGGAGCGCGTGCCGATCGCGGCGACGCACGAGGTCGAGGCCAGCGACCTGGAGTATCGCCGCGAGCCCTCCGGCCCACTGCTCGCGCGGTTGTATCGGCCGCGCGGCGCCGGGCCGTTCCCGGCGCTGCTCGACGTGCACGGCGGCGCCTGGACGTCGGGCGACCGGCTCAACAACGCCCCGCTCGACGCCGCACTCGCCGGCAGCGGCATCGTCGTGCTGGCGATCGATTTCCGGATGCCGCCGCAGCACCGCTATCCGGCGGCGATCGCCGACATTCACTTCGCCACCCGCTGGCTGAAGGCGCACGCGGAAGAGGTCGGCAGCCGGCGCGAGCTGGTCGGCGGCCTCGGCACCTCCAGCGGCGCGCACCAGCTTTTGCTGAACGCCCTGCGCCCGACCGATCCGCGCTATGCCGCGTGGCCGTTGGCCGAGGCGCCGGACGAGGACGCGCGGCTGCCCTATCTCGCGCTATGCTGGCCGGTCGCCGACCCGTCCGCCCGCTATCGGATGGTGACGGAGAAGGGCAACGCCCGGCTGGTCGAGGCGCACCACGCCTACTGGCCCGACGCGGCGGCGATGGCGGAGGGCAATCCACAACTTATTCTCGACGAGGAGCCGATCGAACGCCTGCCGCCGGCGATCCTGATCCAGGGCCTCGCCGACGACAACGTCACGCCGGACATGGCGAGCCGTTTTGCCGCCGCTTGGCGCGGGCGCGGCGGACGGATCGACCTGCACGAATTTCCCGGGCAGCCGCACACCTTCATCATGCGCGACCCGGCCGCCGCCGCGTCGCGCCAGGCGACCGGACTGATCCGAGATTTCGTCCGCGCGCAGGCTGCGGCTTAGGCAGCGGCACAACAATCGCTGCGATCTTGAGTTGACGCAGTTGCGGAGCGAGGCATATCGTTGCTGTTTCGTAATAAAATGGTCGCGTCCAGGCGCCGGCTTCGCTCAGGCCGGATCGGGGAAGGGCGGTGGGTAGCGCAGGCCGAACACGTAGCGGGGTTTTTCCGGTTTTTTCGGCCGCTTGCGGGCGGCGGGTTTCGCCGGTTCCGCGAGCGCCGCCGGCGACGGGGGTTTTGGCCGGGGAGGCGGCGCCAGGATCGGCGGCGGGCGGACCCCCAGCATGTGGCAGAGCGGGCGAAGCACGCGACGCATCTCGGCGGGGGCGGCCTGCATCAGCGCCACCATCTCGGGCTGCTGCAGCAGGTTCTGCAATTGCGAGCCGTAGACGGCGGTTTCCTGCACCAGCCGGACCATCCAGGCAAACTTTTGCGGCAGCGGATTGGGGGCGCGGGGCGGCCTGGGGGTGCGTGCGCGCGGCGTGGCCGAAGGGCGGCGCGGCGTGAACTGCCCGGCCTCGATGCGGGCGGCGAGACGGTCGAAGCGATGCTTGATGGCTCGGATCCGATCGAGGATCAGCACGGCCAGCGGCCGGGCGAGTTTCCCCCACATGCTGTGGCTGTCGACGGTCCGGCTCAGCCACAAGATGATTGTGGCGAGACACTCGGCCGGAGTGCGGGGTGGGGGGTTGAGCATGCGCGCATGTTAGTGGAACTGGCGATGCCTGGGCAAGAAAAATTGTCGGGGTGCGTGCGGTCGATCTACCGGGCGGCAAGGCGGCGGCCAGGTGCGAGCCGCCTGGCCGGCGCTGTCATTGTTGCGCGTTGCCTCAGGCCGCCGCTCGGCGCACCCCGAGCGCCGCGAGCGCGGCCGCAACCAGCAAAACAGTGCTCGGCTCCGGCACGCCCACCGGCGGCGGCAGGTTGCCGTTGTACGGCAGGTTGTGCAGTTCGCCGCCGGCGTCGAGCGTGTCGGTGAACAGGAAGCCCTCGAACGCGTTGCTGGTCTGCGTGTCGGCGTCGGGCGCCAGCACCGAGGTTTCCCAACTGTCCAGCGTCAGGCTGGTGTCGTCGTAGAAGTTGAACAGCACGCCCTGCAGCGCGCTGGAGACGTTGAGGCCGGACGGGCTGGTGAACGAATAGCTGTTGCCGGCCCCGGCGCCGGTGACGTTGATCACCACCGACGTCACGCCCGCGCCGAGGCTGACCTTCAAGGTGCTCGCGCTGCTCAGCAAGGCCTCCAGCGCGACCGTGGTGAAATCGAAATAGGCGATGCCGTTGGCGTCGCCGGCATTGGCGTTGAACGTCAGCGTGTTGCTGGCGACGCTCGTGGTGTTGCCGCCCTGCTGCGCCTGCTTGGCGAGCTGCAGCGACATCGCGACCAGCGGGTCCACGTAGTCGGAGAGCTGGTTGGGAAAGCCGCCCTGCTGGTCGTGCGCGCCGCCGTTGAGGTTGACGTTCACGCCGCCGGCGATCGCGCCGTAATACAGCGTGCCGCCGTCGTCGATGTTGGTGTTGACGTTCACCGTGCCGTAGACAAAGGCGGAGGCGTTGGCGGGCAGCCGGCTGCTGTTGTTGAAGAATGTCGGGCCGCCGTTGAGATTGCCGCCGATCACGGCGTCGCCCTCGATGTCGTTCGTGCTGCTGACGTTGGATTCGGCGACAACGTTGTACTGGCCGATGATCTGCGCGGCCGTGATGCTCGTTGCGTGCGCCGCAATCGGAACGACCACGAGCACGGCGGCAGCGGCCAGCAGCTTCGGGCGGATGGTGGTTCGGCGCATTGTCGGGCACTCTCACGTGGCGGGGCCGGTGACGCCGCCATGCGACGACCCGGCAACCGGGCCCCGACGCGACTGCGCAACCTGACGCGATCAGCAGTATGATCGCTATTGCAACCGCCGCAAGTCTAAAAAAGCATAAAACGAAAACTTTTCTGTATCGAATTCGATACTCAGGCTGCCAGCAGCTCGACGAACCGGTCGTCGCGCTTGAGCCGCCGCCTTGCCTCCAGCAGCCCGGCGACCGCCGCCCGGTCGCCGCGCTGCGCCGCCAGCAGCGCCAGGCTGCGCACGAACACGTCGCGCTGGGCGTGGCTGCCACCGATCCGGCAGAGCTCCGTCGTCAGGCCGCCGAGCGGCGCCGCCTGGTCCAGCAGCGCGGCGGCGAGGCGGGCGCCGACGCGCGCCGCCACCTGCGCCTGCTCGTCACGGCCGCCTGCCGCTTCGCCAAGCGCCGCGGCGACGTCGCCCGCGCCCGCCATGTCGCCGTGCGCGAGCAGCGCCAGCAGCCGGTGCAGGGCTGCGAACACCAGCGTCGTCTCGCGCCGGCGGCGGCGCGCGATCTCCGCCAGTTCGGTCCAGCGCCCGCCCACATCGACGCCGTGCTGGCGCAGCCGCCACAGCATCGCCACCGCGTTGGAGAAATCGCGGATGTCCTCCGACCGGTCGGGGCGGATTTCCGTGTCGTACAGCTCAAGCACCCGCCCAGCACGGCCCTGCTCGAGATGGAACAGCGCCAGGTGCCAGGACAGATGGTAGGCAAAATTGTTGCAGCCGGACCAATCCCAACGCCGCGCCTCGATCCACGCCGCGCCCTCGTCCGGCCGGTGCGTCATTTCGTACACGTGGGCGACCGCGTGCACCGCCCAGGCATCGTGCGGCGCCAGTTCCACCGCGACCCGCCCGGCGGTTTCGGCGGTCGCATACTCGCCGGCCTCCTCCAGCGCAAAGGCGTGGCAGCCGAGCACGTAGCCGAACCCCGGCTGCGCCGGCGACCATGCCGGCAGCACCCGCGTCGTGGTGGCGCGAATGCCCGGCGCGTCGCCGCCCATGAAGCGCAGCATCGTCGAGAGCTTGACGAACAGCAGCAGGTCCGGCCGGCGCGCCAGATGCGCGTCGAGCACGGCGGCGGCGGCCAGCAGCCCGCTGGCGACGCCGGCGCCGAGCGCCGATCCGAGCGCCAGTTCGTCCGCCGTGCCTTGCGGCGGCAGATCGGCCGCCAGCGCCCGCGCCGCCGCCAGCGTTTCCGCGCGCCCCGCCAGCACCAGCAGCAGGCCCTTCAGCGCCAGCGCGCCCGCCATCTGCGGCGCGATTGCCAGCGCGCGCTCGATCGCCGGCAGCGTGTCCCGCCGGTACGCCGCGACGCCCTCGGTTGCCGCCCCGAACGCCGACAGCGCCGCCGGCGCGGCGGTGCCGTGCTGCATGCCGTAGCGATCGACGCCGGTTCCGGGCACGGCGTTGCGCGACCGCAGATAGGTCATGGCGCCGTCCCTCCCTCGCTCGGGCGGGCCGCCACCAGCCGCGCCTCGGTCGCCGCATCGGGCGCGCCCAGCGGCCGGCCGCGCAGCAGCCGCAGCGTCTTCGCGAGCTGGTCGTAGTAGGCCCGGCACATGCTGCACATCGCCAGGTGCAAGCGCACCAGGAGCCGTCTGCGCAAACCCAGGGTGTTTTCGAAGTAGTCGGTGGACAGCTCGGTCATGTCCCGGCACCTCGGCATGCTGCGTCTCCGTCGAGCCGCCGGCATGGCGCCCCGCTTTCACAAGACTCAGGCGGCCCGCCCGCGTTACAAGCGCAGGGGCCGCAGCGTGCGCGGAGGGTGTGTGCCGGCGACAGCGCAATCGGAGTTCGACGACCCGGAGTTCCTGGCGTTGCTGCGCCGCGGCGACGGCGGCGCCTACCGCCGGCTGATCCGCCGCTTCCACGGCTCGCTGGTCGGCACCGCGAGCGCCATCATCGGCAGCCGCGCGCAAGCGGAAGAAGTGGTGCAGGACGCCTGGCTCGCGGTGTTCTCCGGCATCGGCCGGTTCGAGGGGCGGTCGAGCCTGGCGAGCTGGCTGTTCGCGATCGTGCTCAACCGCGCCCGCACCCGCGCGAGCCGCGAAGGGCGGCTGGTGGCGCTTCCGGCGCTGGAGGGCGCGGAGGGGCAGGAGCGGGCGGTGCCGCTGGAGCGTTTTGTTCCTGACGGCCACTGGACCGAGCCGCCGCGGCTGTGGGACGAGCTGGACCCGGAGCGCATGGTCGCCGGCCGGCAGTTGTGGGCGCACGTGCAGGACGCGATCGAGGCGCTGCCGGCCGGCCAGAAGGCCGTCATTATTCTTCGGGACGTCGAAGCCGCGAGTGCCGAGGAGGCGTGTTCCCTGCTGTCGATCTCGCCGGAGAACCAGCGGGTGCTGCTGCACCGGGCGCGGGGGCGGGTGCGGCGGACGATCGAGGTGCTGATCGAGGGGTCCGCGGCGCCGGCCCCGGCAGCGCGGCCGGCGGCGCCGGTGCGCGGTGCGCCAAAACCGCGCGGCAGCGGGCTGCGGCGGGTGTTCGGCTGGCTGTTGGGGCCGCAGATGGCCCCCGCCTGGTGCCGGTCCCCGGCGTCCGGCCCGACCGGCGTGCGGCCTGCGCTCGTCCATTTCACGACGAGATCGGAGCGGCCCCATGCTCCGCGCCCTTGCGCTGGGCGGGCAGCCCCTTGCATGGTCTGACCTGCCGACCAACCCGGATTGCGGATCACGACAGGGGCCGTCATGAAGATCGGAATCCTCGGCGCGGGCTTCATGGGGACGACGCACGCCCGCGCCTACGCCAAAATCCCCGGCGTCAGCATCGTGGCCGTCTCGTCGCGCCATCTCGACAAGGCGCAGCGGCTTGCCGGCGAGGTCGGCGCGCGCGCGACCACCGACGACCGCTCGATCATCGAGGACCCGACGATCGAGGCGATCAGCAACACGCTGCCCACGCCGCTGCATTCCGGTCCGACGATCGCCGCCCTCCAGGCCGGCAAGCACGTGCTGCTCGAAAAGCCGCTCGCGCTGCACGCCGCCGACGCCGACGGCGTGTTCGCGGCGGCGCAGGCCACCGGCCGCACGCTGATGATCGCGCATGTGCTGCGCTTCTGGGGCGAATACGTGTCGCTGGTCGAGTTCGTCCATGCCGGCAAGCTCGGCGCTCCGATCTCGGCGACCGCGGCGCGGCTGTCGCAGCCGCCGGGCTGGGGCGACTGGTTCCTCGATCCGGCGGTGAGCGGCGGCGCCGTGCTCGATCTGTGCGTGCATGATTTCGACATGCTGAACTGGCTGCTGGGCGCGCCGGTTTCGGTCTATGCCCGCGGCAGGGAACTGCGGCCGGGCCTGTGGAACGACGTGCATGCGCTGGTCGACTACGGCGCCACCAACGGCTGCGTCGACGGCAGCCAGATGATGCCGGAGGGCTACCCGTTCATGTCGGCTCTCAAGGTGCTCTGCGAGGGCGGCGTGGTGGAACTGCTGTTCCGCGCCGGCGGCGTGAGCGTCGAAATGGGCGGCGGCGCGTCGCTGACGGTGCACGCAGACGGCCGCGCGTATCCGCTGCCGCCCAAACCCGGCGACGCCTACGACAATCAGGCGGCCTACTTCGTCGATTGCGTCCGCAAGGGCATCGAGCCCACGCTCGGCACGCCGGAACAGGCGCGCCTCGCCGTGGCGGTCTCGAACGCGGCCCGGCGGTCGCTGGAGAGCGGCCAGGTGGCGCGCCTGTAGGCAAGCACGGGGCTCACGGAACCAGCGCCGGCAACTCCGCGCCGTCGGTGCGACGACACAGCCGGAACGGCCCGGCGCCGCGCACGTCCAGCGCGAACGCGCAACTGCCGCCGGCGAGCCCGGCGCGGTCGAGGTCGGGTCGCCAGCGGTTGGCGACGGCGACGCCGACCCGCGCGCCGTCGCGCAGCACGTCGAGACGCACCGGCCGCGCCGGGGCGGCGTCGTCGAGCGCCCAGCCCTCAAGCCGGGTCGTGCCCGGAAACGCGGTCGCGCGCTCGACATGGCCGCGCAATGCGCCGGGCGACGACGCACGGCGCAGGCGCGGCAGCAGCAAGCGGCGCAGCGCCACCAGCGCCGGCCCGCCCTCCAGCCGCGGCGCGCACGACGCACCGGGCTGCGGGCGCTCGCCGAACTCGGCGTCGAACCGCGCCGCCGCCGCGAGCGGCAGGAACGTCTCGGCTGGCACGCCCTCGGCCAACACCGTTGCGTGCGGCTCCAGCCCCACGTGGAAATACACAATTCCTACCGGTGCTCTCCCGCCGGATGCCGGCGGCGCCGACCAGCGCGACCGCCGGCACCAGCACGCCGCGCAGCAGCAGCGCGTGCTGCGGCGAGACCAGCAGGTCGGCGGTCGGCAGCTTCGCGCCGAGCAATGGAAACAGCGCGCCGGCGGCGATCCGCACGGGCCGCGCTTCCGGCTGCACCCGCGTGTCGCAGTCGCGGCGTCCGACCCAGCGCAGCCGGCGCGGCCCGGCCGGCGTCAGCACCCGGTCGCCCGGCCGCAACGCCTCCACTGCGCACGTGCCCTCCGGGGTCGCGATGCGAGTGCCGGCGAGGAAGCACGGCACCTCCGACCCGCCGCCGCTGCCACCGGCAAGCGCCACCACGGCGCCGCCGCTGCCGTCCGGATGCGCAACGAAGCTCGCGCCTGCGTAGTTGCCAACCAGTAAAAAACTGCCGAGGCTGCCGGCCGGCCCGGTCAGGTCGAGCGTGCCGAGCCCGCCGCCGGTGGCCGCCCAGGCGGCGCCGGTCACGTCGGCCGCCAGGATGTCGAGCCCGTCGCCGCTCGCGAACCCGCTGATCGGGCCAGGGCGCGGCATTCGCGCTCGCGAACAGGTCGAGCGTGCCGCCTTCGCCCTGGAACGCAACCGGCGTCGCGCCGGCGAACCCGGCCTCGGCGAACAGCGTGCCGGTGGCGGCGATCGCGAGCGTGCCGGCACCCGAGATCGGCCCCGCGACCACCAGCGCGCCGCCGCTCGCGGTGACGCCGCCGGCGACCGCAAGCGTGCCGCCGACCACGCCCTCGCCGCTCAGCGTCGCCCCCGCCAGCAGGCGCAGCGCGCCGACCGCGAGCGTGCCGCCCTGCATCGCGATCAGCGCGCCGGAGTTCGGCGGTCGCGCTCGGCGCTTCGATCGCGGTGGCGACCGCGAGCGTGCCGGTCACGAACAGCGGCTGCCCTCCGCCGCCCGTGCCGAGCGATACCAGCGTGCCCCCGGCGCCATCCGATGCCGTCTGCCAGGTTTTTCCGCCGTACGTGCCGGCCAGCGCGAGCGTCTCCACGACCGTCCCGCCCGCGGACAGCGACAGCGTGCCGCCGGACCACGCGGCGCTGCCGATCGCCATGTCGGCGATGTCCAGCGCATCGCCGGCGACGAAGCCGCTGAGCGGGCCGGTGACCAGGCTCGCGCTGCCGATCAGTTGCAGCGTGGCGGCGGCCGCGAACGTAACCGGCAGCGCCAGCGTGCCGAACACCGCGAGCGTGCCGCCGCCGCCGATCTGCACCGCGCCCGCGCCGGTGGCCGGCGCATCGAGCCGCAGCAGCCCGCCCTGCACCAGCAGCAGCCCGGCGTCGTCGAGGCTCGCATCGATGCGGCCGAACCCCGCAAGCGTCGCGCCGGCGGCGAGCGCGATCCGCCCGGCTTCGGCGGTGGCGCTGCCGAGCGTCATGGCCGAAGCCGGATCGACCGTCAGCGCGCCGCCGGCCAGCGTGAGCGTGCCGACCGCGTCGAGGCCGCCGGCTTCGGCCGCCAGCGTACCGGACAGCACGAGGTCGCCCTTCACCGAGGCGGTCATGCGCGGGCCGATCGCGACCACGAGGCCGGAGACCGCCGCCGACGGGCAGTCGAACGCCCCGTTGCCGCCGGCCGCGACCAGGGTGCCGGTCACGGAAATGGTGTTGATTGCGAGATGTTCGGCAACCAGCGTTCCGGCGACCACGATGTGGCCCAGCGCCGCAACTGCGGTGAACGTTTGGAACGCGCCGGCCGGCACGGTGTAGGTGACGTTGCCCTCGGGCGGCGCGATCGCCGCCGGGGCCAGCAGCACGGCGGTGCCGCCGAGGCCGTCCGGCACCGGCACGAACAGGCCGGTCTCGTAGGTCTGCCCGCCGCCATCCGGCAGCGCGAGCGGCAGCGCCGTGCCGGCGGTGTCGGTGAGCGTGAGCACGCCGTTGGCCCAGGCGGCCGTCTTGATCGCGTCGCCGGCGATCTCGATCGCATCGCCGGGCGCGAAGCCCGCGATCGTCGCGCCGAAGCTGGCACCGGCGCCGAGCAGCTCCAGCGTGCCGCCGGCGCCGCTGGTCGGAGCCGCGAACGCCGCGGTCAGGCCGCTGCCGACCGCGTCCGCCGCGAACAGCGTGGCGCCCGCGCCGATCGACAGCGTGCCGCTGCCGGCAACCGCGCCGAACAGCCCGAGCGCGCCGCCCGCCGCGGCGATGGTGCCGGCGAGCGCGATGCCGCCGGCATCCAGCGCGCCGTCGCCGACGATCGCGGCGCCGGCCCGCACCGCGATCGTGCCGGATGCCGCGGCGCCGCCGCCGATCGCGGCCGAGGACAGCGCATCGACCGACAGCGTGCCGCCGGCCAGTGCCAGTGCCCCGGCCGCCAGCGTGCCGCCGCCGGTCGCCGTGGCCGCGCCGCTCAATGTCAACGTGCCGGAAACCTGCGCCGCCGCGCCCGCGCCCACCGCGGCGAGCGCGCCCGAGACCGTCGCCGTGGCGGCATCGAGTGTCGCGCCGGGGTCCAGCACCAGCGTGCCGGCGGCGGCGAGCGTGCCGGCGGTGACATGCCCGCCCAGCGCCACGCCGAGGCTGGTGACCAGCGACGCGACGTCGAGCGCGCCGGTGGCCAGCAGCAGCCCGCTCGCGGCGCCGGCGAGCGTCGCGCCGTCGGCGGCGCCCGGCGCCGCCAGCGCGGTCTGGCCGGTGCTCTCGTCGATCCAGTCGGCGGCCAGCGCCAGGCTGCCGTTGCCGCCCTTCCAGGCATAGCTGTGCCCCACCCGGCGCCTCCGCTGCGGTCGGGCGGTTCGCTAGCAGGGCAGGGTTAACGCTTCACATACCGAGGTCTGCGGCAACGCCACGCACGCGCCTGCCGCCGCTCGCCGGCGGCGATCCCCGGTCATCGCTCCTCGGATCGACGGGTGGCTGTGCGACCCCCCGCCCGGCCCGGCTCAGCCGACGCGCAGCTCGGCGTCGGCCTTCACGGACTGCGCCCTGCCCGGCTGTACCTGCCGCGCGGCCTCGTCGAGCATGCCCTGCAGGCTTTCCAGGAAGGCATGGCCTTCCGGGGTGCGGGCGACGACGATGCTGCGGCGGTCGCGCGGATCCTGCCGGCGATGCGCGAGCTCGAACTGCTCGAGCCGATCGAGCGCGCGGGTGATCGCGGGCTTGGCGACGTTCAGCCGCGCCGCGAGACCGCGCACGGTCTGCGGTCCGTCCTCCAGATAGCAGATCAGCATCACCGCCAGCTGGCGGGCAGTCAGGTCCGGCCCCTCGCGGCGGACCAGACTGACCACCGTGTCACGAAGGATCTGCGGCAGACGCGTGTGCGGGCTCGTGGCCATGACAACTCCCTGGGCAATGCCAACGCGGCCGAGAACCAGCGCCGGCCGCTTGCGACGCATTCAAAATGTAATTGAGTCGCACTCATTCCGCCAGGACCCTCGACACATTTCCGCAAAAAAATCGTCAAGCCTTCGTGAACACTGTCGACAACCCGCAACGCGCTCCGGCCGGCGCGCGGATTGCGGCCGGCGTTTGCATGCCGGATCAGTGGGTTGGCGAGTAGTTAAGGCGGCGCGTGGATCGGATCGACCCAGTAGACCGCCTCCGGCCGCTCGACCGGCTCGATCTCCAGGTTCACCACCACCGCCACGTTGTCGCTGCGCACCAGCACGCATTCCAGCGTCTCGTCGGCGCTGGCGTTGATCTCCTGGTGCGGCACGTAGGGGGGCACGAAGATGAAGTCGCCGGCGTCCGCCTCGGCGACGTATTGCAGCCGGTCGCCCCAGCGCATCCGCGCGCGCCCGCGCACCACGTAGATCACGCTCTCCAGCGCGCCGTGGTGGTGCGCCCCGGTCTTCGCGTTCGCCGCGATGCTGACCGTGCCGGCCCAGAGCTTCTGCGCGCCGACGCGCGCGGCATTGATCGCCGCCTGGCGGAACATGCCCGGCGTCTGCGCGGTGTTCGCGTCCAGCCGGTCGCCCTTGATGACGCGCACGCCGTGCTCGCGCCAATGGTCCGCATGCGGGTCGGGGTCTGCATGCGGGTCGGGGTCCGCATGCGTGTGGTCGCCGTGTCCATGATCGCTGCTCATCGCTTGCTCGCTCCCCTCGCGGCGCCGCCCCAGCCATGCGGCGGCGCGTCAGCCTCGCCTTTGCCGCGCAAATGCCCGATGCTGCCGCGCGCGGCCACGGCCGTTCAGGTACTTTGGCCCGATACGTAGGACTGATCCAGGGACCGCCCAGACCAATGCCTGCTTCCGATGCGACCAATTCCACGGCGGCCGCCGGGCCCGCCGCGACCGAGCATGCCCAGCGGCCGCCGTTCCCGCCGGACGTCACGCCGCAGTTCCCGCCGCCGCCCGCCCCGCCTCCTCCATCTGCGCCGCCGCCAGCGGCACCACCGCCAGCCCCGCCGCCCGGCCAGGCGATGCCCGCAGCCCCGCCCCCCGCAGCCGCGGCGCCCGCCGGGCCGCCCGCCGTCCGGCCCGGAGCGCCCACTGCGATCGGCCGCAAGCTGGAGCTCGAAGCCGCGATGCTGGCCGCGCCGCGCGACCGGGCGCTGCGCTCCGCCTATTTCGACCACCTCAACCGGATCGCGGTCGCGCACACCGGCCTGCAGACCGCCAACCTGCCGGAGCTCGGCACGCCGCTCTATTTCCGCTGCGGCACCCCCGACCTCGCGGTGCTGGCGCAGGTGTTCCGCGACGGTGCGCTCGCCTTCGAGATGCGTCCGACGCCGCAGCGCATCATGGTGCTCGGCGCCTACGCCGGCTATTCCGCGGTCGATCTGGCGCTGCGCTTCCCGCGCGCGCGCATCCTCGCGGTCGAGCCGCTGCCCGACAATGTCCGGCTGCTGCGGCTCAACACCGGCGCCTGGCGGCGGATTTCCTGCGTGCAGAGCGCGGTCTGGCATCACGCCGCCCGGCTCGCCGACACGCTGCGCTTCCAGGCGGACTGGGCGGTCCGGCTGCACGACCAGGAACTCGCCGAGGACCGCACCATCGAGGCGGTCACGGTCGAGCACCTGATCGCCGGCGCCGGCTGGAGCACCGTCGACATGGTGCTGTGCGATGCCAGCGGCAGCGAGCGCGAGGTGTTCGCCAACCCGAACGCCGCCTGGCTGATCCCGCTCGACGCGGCGCTGGTGCGGCTGCACGAGCAGATTTCGCCGCGCGCCACCGAATGGGTCGGCAAGGCGCTCGACGAGGAGGTGTTCGAGCACCGCAAGCTCGGCGAGATGGAGCTGTATGTCCGCCGCGAGCCGCGCACCGCGATGCCGCCGACGCCCGCGGAACTGCCGCTGCTGCGCGCCGAGCCGGGGCTCACGCCGTTCACGCTCGCCGACGTGCCGACCAACGGCTTCGGCTTCTTCGTCTACGACGGCGGCAGCTGCCAGCTGCACCCGAACGCGCCGGGCGGCAAGCCGGCGCGCGCGCTGTTCACGCTGCGCGCGGACGGGCATCGGCGCTTCGTCTCGGGCGTGCTGCACGCCGGCCGGCCCTGCCCGCCGATCGTGTTCACCGCCGCCGTGCAGCGCGAGGACGGCAGCACCGCCGCCCGCGGCGAGGTGGTGATGCAGCAACGCAAATCCGGCCGGCTGGTGCTCGACTTCGGCGGCCCGGTGTCCGGCCAGGTGCGGGTGGCGCTGCAGACCGCGATGGCGCCCGGGGCGCCGACCTCGACCATGGCGTGGGCGCGCTGGCTCGATCCGAGGCTGGTCTGATGCGCCCGCCCGCCGATCGCGATCCCGCCGATCGCCCCGGGTTCTGGCAGCGGCTGTTCGGCCGCGACGCCGGCGCGGCGGGGCCACCGCCGCCGGCGCCGCTGTTCCAGTTGCGCCCGGTGCCGCAGCTGCCGCCGAAAGGCCCGGGCCTGCCGGCGTGGGAGGAGATCCTGAGCGCGGCCCCGCCGGTGCCCGAGCCGATGGCGCGGCCGCCGCGGCCGACCCTGGTGCCCGACCCCGAGCCGCCGGGGCAGACGGCACCGGCCGAGCCGCCGCCCGCCGCCGCACCGGCGCCGCCCGCGCCGGCTGCGGCCGGCCTGGTGGTGCCCGCCGCCGCGCCGGTCGCGGCCGCCGACAGCGCCGGCAAGCGCCCGCCCGACGAGGCGGAGCGGCGCGTGCTGGCGCAGCTCGGCACGCTGCTCGGCGCCGGCCAGATCGCCCAGGCCGCGGCGCTGCTGGACGCCGAGCTGCGCGATCGGCCGGAGGTCTGCGACGCCCGCGGCCGGCCGGTCTATCTGATGGAATCGCTGCATTGCGCGTTGCGGCTCGGCGCCGCCGCGACCGCCGCGGAACGGGCACAGCAGCTGCGTCCGCATCTGGCGCCCGACGATCCGCTGGTCGAGCTGCTGTATGCGCGCACCGCGATCGCCGCCGGCGACCGGGCGGCCGCGCGCGCCAACTGGCGCGCGGCACTCGCCCGCGCGCCCGAGCTTGCCGAGGCAAAGGCGTGGCTGGCCGCCAACCCGATCAGCCCGGACGGCGGCGTGCCCGCGGTCGCGCTGCTCGGCGCGCAGGCGCAGGAGTGGGCCGGGCGGATCCAGCCGCCGCCCTCGCTGGCGCCGCCGCCGCAGGCCGGGGCCGCGGTGCCGGACTGGTCGCCGGGCCGGATGCTGGCGAACGTCGCGCTGTCGGTCGGCGAGGACGGGGCGGTGCGGATCGTGCCGGCGGCGGACGCCCCGGCGGCGCGGCCGGTGCCGGCGACCGCGGCGATGGCGGGAGTGGGCGGCGGCCGCGACCTCGCGCTGGTGCTGCGGCATCCCGAAGGGGTCGGCCGCGCGCACGCGTTCGGCGAGGTGCTGCTCGCGGCGTTCGTGCTGCAACGGCAATATCTGCCGCATCTGCGGCCGGCGCGGGTCTATGTCGGGCGGCAGCCCTGGGTGCTGCCGGCCGCCCCGCCGGACGCCACACCGCCGGACGCCACACCGCCGGACGCCACACCGGCCAACGCCGCGGCGGCGGCGCAGGCGGAGATGCTGGCGGCGCTGTTCCCCGGCGTCCGGGTGACCGGCGACCATGAGGGCGCGCTGCGCGAAGCCGCCGTGCTGGTGGTCGACGGCGCGCTGCGCAATCCGGCCACCGGCACGCTGATCGGCGGCATGATGCCGCAGGTCGTGCAATGGGCGGCCGACGCCCGCGCCCGCGTGCACGCCGCCTGCGGCCTGCCGGAGGCGTCCGAGCCGGCGCGTCTGCCCGGGCGCCGGCCGCGCGTGCTCTATGCCGGCGCGGCCCCGCCGCGCACGCTCGCGGAGCCGGTGCGGGAGCGGCTGTTCGGCCTGTTCGCTGCCGCCGGCTACGAGGTCGCGGCGGCGGACGTGGCGGCGTTGCCGTGGCACCGGCAGGTCCGGCTCGCCTACGGCGCCGACATCGTCACCGGCGTGCACGGCCCGGCGATGGACATGGCGCTGTGGGCGCATCCGCAGACGCGGGTGCTGGAGTTCTTCCCGGAGGGCACGCGCCGCTACGACGGCCAGTTGCTCGCGGAAGCGGCGGGGCTCGCGTATCTGGGGCTCGAGGGCGTGGCCGAGCGCGGCTTCGTCATCCACGCCCGCGAGCGCTGGGGCCCGCCCGCGGGCCGCGCCAACCGCCTGGTCTGGGCGCTGCCGTGGAGCATGCTGGAAAAGGCGCTGGCGCTGAAGTAGTGGCAGCGCGCTGTGGGTGCGGTGCCCCTTGGCACCGCACCAGCTTGCCGCCGGTCAAGGGTGCAGTTCCAAGTGGAACTGCACCCTACAGCTTGCTTTATTGCGCCCCGACCACCCTGCCCTCCGCATTGCTGCGCTGGAACAAATCAAACAGCGCGATCACCCGCCGCCCTTCGCGCGCGGTCAGCACTTCCTGCTTCTCCCGCCCCGCCAGCACATCGATAAAATGCCGGGTCGAGCGCGGAAAGCTGTTCGCCCAGTCGCTGTCGAGACTGTGGAAGCTCCGCACCTCCCCGCCGCGATAAACGGAGAGAACCGGCTCGTCGAGCATCCGGTCGGAACACCGGGAAACGATCAAGAAACCCTCGTCGCCCTGGATCTCGAACCGCTCGGCGTCGGCGTAGTAGTCGGTGCGCAGCACCATCTTCAGCGCCAGCGACACGTCCCACATGCCGTGCACCGGCGGATCGAGATGCCGCCACGTCAACGTCGCCGGCGCGTCGTAGACGCCCGACGCGGTCTCGGTGCGCTCGATCCGCGCAAACCCGTCGCGCACGTCGCCGAACAGCCACAGCGCCACCGCCATCATGTGGTGGCCGTGGTCGAACACCATCGGGCCGCCGCGACCCTCCGCCGCCAGCGCGTGCCGCCACGCGCTCGCCGCCGCCGGCACCTCCCAGGCCTGCGCGCGATCCGCCATTGTTACTTTCATCCGGAAATGCAGCGGTTTGCCGATCGCCCCTTCACGCAGCAATTTCTTCGCCTGCACCAGCGGCGGGTAGAAGACAAAATTCTCGAACAGCTTCAATCGCTTGCCGCTGGCATCGGCCGCCGCGATCATCCGATCGCATTCATCCAGCGTCATTGCCATCGGCTTCTGCACGCTCACATGCGCGCCCGCCGCGAGCGCCGCCGCGGTCATCGCCTCGTGCTGCGGGTGCGGCGTCAGGATCTCGACCAGATCCAGATCCCAGCCCAGAAATTCGGAAAAATCCGCGGTCGCGCGGGCGTCCGGGAACGCCGCCGCGCGGCGCGCCAGCAACGCCGGATCGGTCTCGCACAGCGCCACGACCGCCGCCTCCGGATGGTCCAGATAGCCGCGCACGTTGAGGTCGAACACCCGGCCCAGCCCGACCAGTCCGACGCGCAGCTTTCGCGACATCCGATCTTCCTCCCCCGCAGCGCGGCAAGTGTGGCGCGCCGGGGCGGCGCGGCGTCAAGCCCCGGCCACCGCATCCGGCGCAGGACACCGGGCGGTCGTTTGGCGTATGACCCGCACCATGAAGTCGCCTTTCCGCTTCGGCGCCCGCAAGAGCGCGTCGCCCGACTACCAGGCGCCCCCGGCGGCCGATGTCGATGCCTGGGCGATGCTGCGCGGCCCCACCGATACGGCACCGGACGCGCCCGAGGCCGGCCGGGCGCTGCCGAAAACCGACCGCGAAGCCGACCGGCCGGCCGAAGCGGCGCCGGCCGCGACGGCGCAAATCGCGCTCGGGCCGCTGCGCCAGCCGCACTTGCCGGCCCGCGTCGGCGCGCTGAAGCCGGCCGCCGCCATCGCCGCCGCCTACGCCGGCCCGAACCGGATCGAGACCTGGCGCGACCACCGCTCGGTCGACACGCTCGGCCGCCCCGCCGAGCCGCACCGGCTGCGGCTGCATTTGCAGACGCAAAGCCCGCCACTGGGCCTGCTGTTCGAGCCGGGCCACCTGCCGGAGCACGTCACCACCGCCCACCGCAGCCGCATCCTCGCCCCGGCCACCGAGTTCTACGCCGTGCCCGGCCACGAACTCGGCGGCCTCGGGCTGCTGCAGCAGGGCGGGCGCGTCTGGGTCAACGACGCGGTGCAGCCGGCCGCGCTCAATGCCGCCGTGCTGCCCGACCGGCTGGCGATGCCGGAGGCCTGGACCGGCGCGCTGCTGAGCCCCGATGCCGAGATCATCGAGACCGATGCGGCGGTCGGCGTCGCGCTGCATCCGGACATGGGCTACGGGCGATTCCTGCTGGAGATGCTGCCGCGGCTGCTGCTGCTTGCGCATCTGCGCGCGCTCGGCCGGCCGCTGCCGCTGGCGGTGCCGAGCGATGCGCCGCAATGGCTGCGGGATTTCGTCGCGCTGCTGTTCGATGCCGGCGAGACCATCCGCTACAATTCGCGCCGCCAGCGCATCCGCGCGCCATGCTTCGTGCTGCCAAGCGTCATGCACGACAGTTTCCACTTCCACCCGGAGCTCAGCGCGCTGCTCGAAGCGTTGCTGGCGCGCGTCGTCGGCCCGCGCCTGCCGATGCCCCGACCGCCGGGGCGGCTGTGCCTCTCGCGCCGCTTCCTCGGCGGCTGGCACGGCGCGGACAACGAGGCGGAAGTCGAGCAGGCGATGCGCGACATCGGCTTCACGACGGTGCATCCGCAGGATGTGCCGCCGGCGGAGCAGTTGGCGATGTATGCCGGCGCCGAATGCATCGTCGCCGACTACGGGCCGGCCGCGCACAACGCGCTGTTCGCGCCGCGCGGCGCGAGCGTGGTGTGCGTCGACTGGCGCGACCGCGCGCAATCCGGCATCGCCGCGCTGCGCGGCCAGGTGGTCGGCTACCTTCCGACCCGCGCCGGTTTTTCCGACCCGGCGCAGCCGCGCCCGAGCCGCCCCCCGCTGGTCGACTGCACCGACCTGCAGGCGATGGTGATCGGCGTCCTGAAGCTGGCCCGCGAGCGCCGCGGCGAGTGAGGCGGGGGCAAGGAGCGCGACGTCACAGTTTTCCGCCGCCGTCCCAGACCACCGGCAAATTCAAAACGCCGCGAAACGCCCAGCCGCCGATCCGCACCGGCTCCGCCGCGTCGAGCCGCAGGCCGCGCAGGTGGCGGAAGACGGCCGGCAGCGCCGCGTCGGCCACCATTGATCGCGAGGCCCAGGCGCCGACGCAGAAATGCGGGCCGGCGCCGAAGGCGATGCTTTTGGCGGTGTCGCGCGCGATGTCGAACCGGTCGGGTTCGGCGAACTGCGCTTCGTCGCGGTTGGCCGAGCCGAACAGGAAGAACACCCGGTCATCCGGCGAAAAATCGACGCCGTGCAGCGTCCACGGCCGCGCCACCCGGCGCGGCGACATGCCGATCGGCGAAATCCAGCGGGCGAATTCCTCGAACACGTTCAGCCACGGTACCTGCCCGGACAACGCCTGCGCCAGCTGCTTGGGATGCGTCAGCAACGCCCAAGTCGCGCCGGCGACCACGTCGCGCGGCTCGTTCTGGCCGCCGCTGATGGCAAGGCGGATGTTGGCGCGCACGCTCTGCATCGGCATCTCGGCCGCCAGCATCGCGCTCAGCAGGCTGAGGTCCGGCGCGCCGCGCAGCGCGGGCGCAACCTCGTCGATGGCGGCGTCGATCGCGGCGGTGGCGGCATGGCAGCGCGCCTCGATCTCCGGCTTGCCGGCATAGTTGGCGATGCCGTCGATCATCGCCTGCGACCACGCATCGATCTCGTCGAACCGCACGTTGGTCAGGCCGGTGATGTCCTTGAGGCACTCGCCCGAGAACGGCCGGGCGAAAGCGTCGAACAGGTCGGCCGCGCGGCGCGGCGCCAAGTCGGCCAGCAGCCGCTCGGCGTGCGTCCGGAAGCGCGCGGTCCAGTGCGCCTTGACCGCGCGCGGCGCCAGCGACGCAAAGATCACCTTGCGCTCGGCGGCGTGTGCCGGGCCGTCCTTGCGCATCATGTTGTGGCCCATCAGCCGCGTCATCAGCCCGCCGGGCTGGTCGGAACTGAACACCTCGATCAGTTTTTCCGACACCATGATGTCGTCGTGCCGCGCCATCACGGTGCCGCCGAGTTGCGGCACGTAGGCGATCGGCGCCTCCGCGCGCAGGCGCGCCAGGTACAGGATAGGGATCGTGCCAGAACGCATCGAGGTCGATGTCGACGCGCGGCGCCGTGCTCATTCCGCCCCCTGCCAGGTTGCGATTGCCGATCTCGGCGAGGCCCAACGGCGCGACCGTAGGGGGCAATGCCGTTGCATTGCACCGCTTTCTTCGTTGGCGCGAAGGCGCGCCGCCAGGCGGCCTCCCCGGTCAGGCCGGCAGGACGTCGGAGGGGACCGGAGCGGTTGTTTCGCGCCGAACTTTGGCCAAACCGAGCAGACGTTCCGCTGCCTCGACCACCTCGGGCACGCGTACGGGCAGCTCCATGAACTCGCCCAACCCCGCCGCCAGCTCCCTGAATTCCGGCAACGCGATGAACAGCACCCGAGTGCCGGGGCGCTTCACGCGGATCATCCGGGCAAGGACGATGCCGTCCGGCTTGCCCGGCGGAAACTGCGCGCAGGTAACGAGCACCTCGATCGGTTGCGCCGCCTGCAAACCTTCCAAGGCGGCCACCGGGTCATTGAATGCAACGACCTCATGCCCAGCCCGGCCAAACGCCGATGCCAGCACCTCAAGAAACTCCGGGTCGTCATAAACGACCACAATTCGCGCATGCATCGGCAAACCTCATCAGCGCATGTCTGCCAAAATGGTGTTCTTCCATCGCGGCATCAAGGCTTGTTCCAGATGATTGCTTTCCGCATTTCATGCTTGTTTAGCATTTACAGTCGACGGCTCATTTTGCTCTGCGCCGGCTCCTCATCCGAGGTAAGCGGCGCCAAATGAGCCATTGATCATTTACGTGCAAATGAGTAGGTTGCGCGCGGTCGGATGACGGCAACCCGGGAATTCGCCATGACTGAACGGACTGCGAAGGGAACGCCGCTTGCCCGCGGCGAGCGCCTGCAGATCATGCTCGACAACGACGAGTTGCGGGCGCTCGAAGACTTCCGCTTCACCCATCGCATGCCCAGCCGCGCCGCGGCTGTCCGCGAGTTGCTGAAGCGGGGCCTCGCCGCGGAAGGCTTCGCCTTGGGCAACACCGGGTCGCGATCGCGCGCCTTCGGGGTGATCCAGTCGCCTGCTCCGGCAGATCGGACCAACAGCGGATGACCGGCCTACGCCGCTCAATGCATCGTGATCGCGAGCCGCCGACCAGGCGTCATGGCAAGTCGGGCCCCGCGCTCACTGCGGGTCGTTGTCCTTCTGCTGGGCCGCATCCGCCGCCGCGATCGCCTTCTCGACCTTTGCCCGCAACTCAACGATCGCAATCGCGAGAGTATCCGCATCCCAGCGCAGACGCCGCGCGCGATGCAGCAACTCCTCCGTCTCAGGATCGGTCGGAGAGGGCGACGGAACTGCGTGATCATCGAGGCTCATACGGGCTCAACTGCTCTCATGCGGCGAGCCGTCCAATAGCTTTCGGATCACAACTGCTCCATTTCGCCTACTGCACCGTCGTTCTTGTTTGCCTCTGGCATCTGTTTTTTCGCTCGTTGTTGCGAAGTCCGTGCCGGCTGGCATGGCAAGCGTGCGCCATCGCGGAACCAGATCGTGCGCCGCCTTGACCCGCCCCCGCGACGAACCAAGGCAACGCACAACAATAACAGCGTCGGCAAGTTGCCTCGCAGGGTGGAATGCGCTTCGCATTCCACCGCCTGGCGATCGCAAATCTCTGTGCGTTGCTTGGTATTGTCTGAGCAAGACGGTGGAATGCAAAGTCGCATTCCACCCTACGTCAGAGTCGAATATTGTTCCGTATCGAGCCCTAAGCCGCCGCGGGCACTTCGGCGTCGGGTTCGCAAATCGCCGCGAGGAACTCGGCAAACCGGTTCTCTTGCAGCGTGTACGGGCCGCGCGGCGGCACGCCTTCGGACAGATATGCCATGCGGTGGCCGCGCAGCGCCCCGACCTCGGTCATCAGGCCGCCGCGCGCGCCGACCACGGCCACGCGCTTGCCGGCGTCGGCCAGCAGCAGCGCGGTCGGCGCGACCCCCGGCCCCGCCAGCACCACGCTTGCGCCGCGCAGCCAGGCGACCCGCTCGCGCCACGGCAGCGCATCCAGCATCACCGGCACGAACCCCTGCGCCTCGGCCAACGCCTGCAGCGCGGCCTCGTTGCGGCAGTCGCCGCGCGCCTGCTCCGGCGATGCGCCGCGCGGCACCGGGCGCTGCACCAACAGCCGAGGCGCGGCTGCCACATCTGCCAGCGCCAGCCGGCCGATCAACTGGTCCAGCAGCTCGCTCAGCAGCGGATGGAACCCGCCCGGGCCGTACAGCACGCCGGGCAGCAGCGCGCGCCGCACGCGCACCCGCTCGGTCGCGGGGGCGAACCGCTCCAACTCGTCCTCGGTGAGCCCGAGATCGACCCGCAGCATCCGCACCAGCCAGCTCGGCGCCGCCGCGTCGAGCAGCAGCCGGATCTTCCCGCCGTCGCGGACCGCGCGCCGCGCCAGCAGCAGCCGCGGCAGCGTCTCGGCCATGAAGCCGATGTAGTTGTCCGGCCCGGGGCCCGGGATCGCGACGCAAGGGGTGTCGATGTCGCGCAGCGGCAGCGCCGCGGCGGCGGCGACAGCCTCCGGCGCGAGGCCCAGCGGGCGCGCCAGCAGGTCCGGCGCGTCGACCGGCGCGTCCGCGGCCGCATCATCGAGCCACACGAGCCCGCCCGGGCCGACGATCGCGTCCTCGGCGACCACGCACACCGCCTCGCGCGCGGGCCACTGCCTGGGCTCGCGATGCAACGCGCGCTGCGACGGCAGCGCGAACGGCTCGGTGCCGGCGAGCAGCGGCAGCGGCGCGCGCGGCGCTGCCGCTGCCGCCACGATCAGCCGGCCGGTGTGCATGTGGCCCGGCCCCGGCCGCTCGATCGCGGCGGCAGCGGGCGCCGACGCCGGCCGGGCTGGGCGTTCGGTGGCCGGCCGCTCGGTCGTCGCCGGCGCACACAGCGCGTCCAGGAACGCCGCGAACGCGTCCTCGGGCACGCGGTATTGGTCGCGGCTCTCGAACCCGTTCGTCAGGTAGCCGATCCGGTGGCCGCGCAGCGAGGCGATCTCCGACTGCGTCGGATTGTTGAGCCCGAGCACGCCGACCCGCGTGCCCGCCGGCGACACCAGCGCCGTGTGCAGCGCCGAGCCGAACAGCCCGAGCACGATCTTCGCCTGACCGAACAGCGCCAGCTGCTGCCGCCACGGCAGGTCCTCGGCAGTGATCGAGACGAAGCCGCGCGCTTCCGCGAGCGCCACCAGCGCAGCCTCGTTCTCGCATTCGCGGTTCGGCGAATGCGGGTTGCGGAAGCCGCGCCGGGCGATGAACAGAAGCGGCGCCGGCGCCACCTCCGGCAGCGGCGCCAGGCTGGTCGAGCAGATCCTCGATCAGCGCGTTGGTGAACGGATGGAACCCCTCCTCGCAGTGCACCAGTCCCGGCAGGATCGCGTTGCGCAGCAGCACCCGCTCCTCGGCGGCACGGAAGAACTCGATCGCGTCGGGCGCCACGCCGAGTTCGTCGTGCAGGATGCGCGCGAGCCAGGCCGGCGCGTCGGCGTCGAGCAGCCAGCGCACGGCGAGCCCGGTGCCGCGCAGCGCCCGCCGCACCAGCAGCAGCCGGAACAGCAGCTCGATCACGAAATGCCCGTAGACCTGCAGCCCGTGGCCCAGCAGCACGACGCAGGGCGCCGCGATCTCGCGCAGCTTCAGCGCATGGGCTTCGAGCAGCCGCACCCCGTCGGCGGGCAGGTTGTGCTGCCGGTAGACATAGGCCGGCATCAGTTCGGTCGAGGTCACCAGCCGGTCGCCGAGCCAGATGTGGCCGGGGCCGGAGACGACGGCGTCGGTCGCGAAGTAGCAGGCGAGGTCGCGCGGCGGCAGCGGGCGCGCGGTGCGGTGCCAGTTGATCGGATAGGCGTTGGTGAACGGCTCGGTGCCTTCGAGCAGCGGCGTCGGCGCCGGCAGTGGCGCCACCGGCGCCACCGCGAGCCGCGGCATCTGCCCGGCCCAGAACCCCGGCCCCCGCACCGCGACCGCGACGGCCGGCAGATCGATCAGCTCGGCGTAGCCGGCGGGCACGCGCGGCGGCGGCGGTTGTTCGACGGCGACGACGGGCCGCGCCGGCTCCGGCGGCGGCTGCTCGGCGAGCACGCTCGCGAGCTGGGTCGGCCGGTCCGCGAGCACCTCGGCCACGGGAGCCGCCAGCGCCAGCGGCTCGGGTTCCGGCGCGGCCTCCGGCCCCGCCTTCAGCCGCGCCACGTCGGCGAGCGTGAGCGGTGGCGGCGGCGGCGGCACGTCGGCCGGCATGGTCTGCGGCGGCGGGTCCGGCCGCGGCGGGTCGATCACGATCCCGGGCGGCGACGCCGGCGGCAGCCCAGCCGCCGGCAGGTCGTCCGTGCGCGGCCCGGCCGGCTTGAACAGCCCGGTCTCCGCGCGGCCCCCGCCCCCGCCACCCCCGAAAACCCGAGCCCAGAAACCGCGCGATCTTGACGACATCGCCCCGGTATATCGGCCCGGCGATCCCGGGTCACGTCATCATCGCTTGCCCCGCCCCGCCGCCCGACATATCACCGCCCGACGAAAATCCGCTTTCGCAATCAGGAGCTTGCCCGCATGACCGCAGCGCCGCGCCAATGACCGAGTGGCGCGCGCACGAGATCGCGCCGGACGTGCGCGTCCGCGTCACCCGCCCGCTGCCCGCGCTGCCGGACGCACTGGAGGCCGAGGTCGAGCGGCTGTGGCTGGCGGCGCAGGCGCGCACCGGCGGCGCGCTGTTCAACGGCCGCGTGTTCAGCGCCGACACGATCTCGCCCACGCTGATCGAAGGCCACTGGACCGAGTATCGCCGCGTCGTCGCCCGCATGGACCGCCCGGACCTCGCCCCCGGGCTCGCCGCCTGTCCGGTCGCCGCCGGCGGCATGATCGTCGGCGGCGCGGGCGACGAAAGATTCGTGCTGTTCGGGCGCCGCCCGGCCCGCGCCGTCTACCAGCCCGGCGAGTGGCAGCTCCCGCCCGCCGGCAGCCTCGACCCCGGCGCCGCCGACGGCGCCGAGGTTCTTCCGGTGCGCCAACTGCTGACCGAACTGGCCGAGGAACTCGGCCTGCCGCCGGACGCCGTGGAGCATCCCCGTCCGCTTCTGCCTCGTGGAACATCCCGGCAGCGGCATTTTCGATTTTGGCATCGAGGTGCGCACGCGCTGGAGCGCCGCGGCGCTGCTGCAGGCGCACGCCGCCGCCGGCAACGCCGAATACGATCCGTTGCAGGCGGTGCCGCTGGCCGCCCTGCCCGCCTTCCTCGCCCGCCACGCCAACCGCATCACCCGCCAGACTTTTTTCTTTTTGGCCCGCGCGGGGCTCATCGCGTGACCCGGGAGGAGAGAGTGGAAATGTTCATCTTCGGCCGCTTCCACGCCCGCGAGGGTGAGGAGGAAAAGGTCGCGGCGGCGCTGCGCGCGGTGCGCGGCCCGACGCGGCAGGAGCCCGGCTGCCTGGAGCAGGACGTCTACCGCTCCACCCGCGACCCGCGCCTGTTCTACGTCCACTCGCGCTGGGTCGACGAAGCCGCGTTCGAGGCGCACGCGCGCCTGCCGCACACGGTGCATTTCATCGAAACGGTGGAACCGCTGCTCGACCACCCGCTCGACGTCACCCGGGCCCGCCCGCTCGACATGCCGTAACGCCGCGCGCCCACCCGGGACCAACCTGCAACCGTCCCGGAGGTCGCCATGCCGTCGCGTCGCGCGCTGCTTGCCGCGTTGCTGTCGCTGCCGCCCGCGCTCGCCCATGCCGCCGGGCCGGAGGCGGTCCAGTTCAAGGCCGCCGACGGCGTCGTGGTGCACGCCGACCTGTACCGCCCGAGCGGCGCGCCGCGCGGCGTGCTGCTGCTGTTCCACCAGGCCGGATCGAGCCGGCTGGAATATTCCCCGATCGCACCGCGCCTCGCGGCCCTCGGCTGGCTGGCGCTTGCGGTGGACGCGCGCTCCGGCGGCAGCCTGTTCGGCGCCCGCAACCTCACCGCCGCCGCGTTCCGCGCCGACCCCGGCTACATGGCCGCCTATCGGGACCTCGAAGCCGCGTTGGCCTGGGCTCGCGCGCAATGGCCCGGCGTCCGCCCGGTCGCCTGGGGCAGCAGCTACTCCGCCGCGCTGGTTTTCCTGCTGGCCGCAAAACACCCGGCGGAGATTTCGGCCGTAGTCGCCTTCTCCCCGGGCGAATACCTGCCCGTCTCGGTCCGCGCGGCGGCGGCATCGGTAAAAATGCCGGTGTATGTCACGTCCGCCGCCGACCCCGAGGAGGAAGCCGCGGCCGCATCGCTGCTCGCCGCCAGCCCTGCCACGGTAAAGCGGCAGGCGCGCGCGCAGGCCGGGGTGCACGGGTCGGCGACGCTGCGCGCCGACGCCAACCCGGCGGGAGCGGAGGCGAATTTCGCCGATGTGGCGGGGTGGCTGGCAGGGTTGCCGCTCGGTTCGCGACCGTGAGCGTCCGCAGCAGGCGTAGGGCGCATCAGCGCAGCGCCATGCGCGAACGCAGGCCGCGACGGTGCATCGGGTCTCCGCCCGCTCAGGCCATCCGCGGTCTCGACACGGGCTCGCCGTCCACTTCGTAGAGCAGCGCACCCTCGCGGAGCGCGGCGGCGCCGCGGGCCGGGCCGTCGGGTGCCCCGGGCGGTCGGCTCGGCGGGACATCCGCAGGCGGAAACACCCGCCACCACTCCGCAAGCGGGCAGCGCTCCGGGGGGAAGGCCAGAACGAGCAGCTTCGGCAACCTCATGGCGGCGCCGTCGATCGTTCGCGCCGACGATATGCCTGCGCCACCGCCGCGATCAACCGGCGCGGTGCAGGCCGGCACGGATGCCGTTGCGAATTTCAAGTATGCTGTCGACGCCGACCGGATGAAGACGGACTGTGCACCGATGATCAGGCGAATGCTGGTTCAGACGGCCATCTCGCTCGCGGCGCTGGCGTCCATTCTGTTCCTTGCCGCCGGCGATTGGCGCTGGCCGCAAGGCTGGGTGTTCCTGGCCGAGGTCGCGGTAACCAGCGCCGCGGTGAACCGCTGGCTGGTGCGGCACGATCCGGCCCTGCTCGCGTCGCGGCTGTCCGCGCCGATGCAGAGCGGTCAACGCCCCTGGGACCGCATTTTCATGCTCGTCGGCTTGCCCGTGTTCATCGGTTGGCTGGCGCTGTGCGCCCTCGACGGGCGTCGCTTCGGGTGGTCGCACGTGCCGCTCTGGCTGGAGGCGATCGGCGCCGTTCTGATCGCGCTGTGCATGTTCGGCGTCTGGCAGGTGTATCGCTTCAACACGTTCGCCGCGCCGCAGGTGCGCGTGCAGGCCGAGCGGCGGCACCGCGTGATCGCCGACGGCCCGTACCGCATCGTCCGCCACCCGATGTATGCCGCCGCGCTGCTGATGTTCGCGGGCACGCCGCTGCTGCTGGGGTCCTGGTGGGGGCTGCTGGCGGTGCCGGTCGGCGCCCTCGGCATCGGCATGCGGGCCGTGGGGGAGGAACGCATGCTGCGGCGGGAGCTGCCGGGCTACGAGGAGTACGCAAGCCGCGTCAGGTTCAGGATGGTTCCCGGCCTCTGGTGAGAAAACCTGGGCCTCCGCGGCAACGCGACCCCCGGCCGCGCGCCGTTCGCTCCCGTTTGGCGCATTGTTAACCTGGACCCGCTAGGTCCGTCAGCCCGATCCGCATAGCGGCGGCTGTCAGGGGATCCCCGGCGTGGCCCTATCGAGCGACCTGTTGGGCCAGTTCGGCCGCGTGCCGCCCGCCGTCGCCTGGAAGCTGCTCGACCTGATGTTCGGCCCGATCCCGCCGGTCGTGATCGGCGGCGGCGTGTTCATGCTGCTCGGCCTGATCGGCTTCGTCGGCACCGGGTCGGCCTGGTACCTCGCCGGATCGGCGGCGATGCTGCTCGTCGCGGCGGCCCGCATCGTGCAATCCCTGCAGTATCGGCGAAACCCGCAGCGCCATCCGCTGCGCGCCTGGGCCTGGCGCGCCGTGCTCAGCGCCTGGTGTGCCGGCGCGATCTGGGGCGGCTGGAACCTCGCGATCCTGTTCGAGCCCGACCGCGACCTGGCGCTCGTGATCGTCGCCGTGCAGGCGGGCATGCTCACCGCGGCGGCGATGCGCAACAGCGCGCTGCCGGCGCAGGTGATCGGGCAGGTGCTGCTGGCGTCGCTGCCGCTGCTGGTCGCCAGCCTGTTCTCGTCGGCACTCTACATCAATGCCTTCGCGATCTTCGCCGCGTTGCAGATCGCCGGCGCGCTCTCCGCCGGCAAGGCGCAGCACCGGCTCATCCTGCGCCTGCTGCAGGCGGACGAGGCGCAGTCGCTGCTGCTGCGCCGGCTCGCGGGTGCGAACGAGGAGCTCGAATTGCTGAACAATCATCTGCGCACGCTCGCGGACACCGACCCGCTGACCAGGATCGACAACCGTCGCGCGTTCGACCTCACGCTGGCCCGCGAATGGCGGCGCTCGGCGCGCGAGGAGTCGCCGCTGGCGCTGCTGATGATCGACATCGACGGCTTCAAGGCGTTCAACGACTTCTACGGGCATCCGGCCGGCGACGCCTGTCTGCAGTCGGTCGCGGCGGTGATTGCCGCGGCGGCGCGCCGGCCGGGCGACCTCGCCGCGCGCTACGGCGGCGAGGAATTCGCGCTGCTGCTTGCCGGCACCGAAATGGACGGCGCCCGGAGCGTCGCCGAGAACATCCGCGCCGATCTTGCGACACGGGCGTTGAAGCATGAGGCGGGCGGGCATGGCCTGGTGACCGTCAGCGTGGGCGTCGCGAGCCTGATCGGGCACGTCGAACGCGGTCCGGAGACGCTGACGGCGCTGGCCGACGCCGCGCTCTATGCCGCGAAGCGCAGCGGGCGAGACTGCGTGCGCCTCGCGCCGCTCGCCGGACTTTTGCCGGCTCCGACCGTTCTGGCCGACGCCGGCCCGACGGCGGACTGAGGGTGCGAGGCGAAACGACCGCCAAGGTTGGAGACCGAGCAGTCGCCGGTCACCCGAACACCCCGTGCAGAAACCACCGTGCCGCCGGCGCGCCGGCGTGCCGGCCGGTGCGGAACAGCCAGAACCGGGCGCCCGCGGAATCCTCGACGCGGTAGTAGTCGCGCACCAGGTCGGCCGGCTCGCGCGTCGCGTCCGGGGTGCGGCGCCACCATTCGGCGGCGATCCGTTCCGGGCCGCTCGCCGCGCGCACCCGATGCACCACGCCGCGCCAACGGAACAAGATCGGCGGATCGTCCGGCACCGGCGCGGTCGCCTCGATCTGCTCCGGCCGGCGCAGCAGCCGCACCGGGCGCGGCGCCGGCGCCTCCCACCGCGCCGGCGCGGCCAGCGGCGGCAGGCGGCGCAGCGCCCGCTCCGGCACGTGGCTCGGATAGGGCGCCGGGCGCCACACCCGGCCCTCGCCGAGCCGGTTGGCCAGGTCGTCGAGCGTCGCCGCGAGGTCGACCGGCGCTTCCTCCCGCAGGTCGGCGAGGCCGGGCTGGGTCGGCAACGCCGGTGCAACCTGGTCGGCAACGAGCAGAATCGCATCGATGCCGAAGCCGGGGTCGAGCGTGTCGAGTTTTCCCGCCAGCAGTTTGGCGAGGTATCTGGCCCCGTTCACCGGCCGCGCAGCCGTCACGCTCAATGTCGGGCGCTCGCCGTCGACGCGAAAAAACGTGGCGACGAACAAAAATCCGCCCTGCCGCGCCGCCGCGAGCCGCGCGCACAGGCGCTCGGCCAGCACGGCGAGGGCGCGGGACAAATCCTCGGGCGTGCCGATCGGCTCGGCGAAGGCGAGGCGCTCGGCCCAGGGCGCGGGCGGGTGCGGCCAGGCGATCGGCTCGGCGGCGCGGCCGAACGCGTAGTCGAGCCGCAGCACCGGCGCCTGTCCGAACCGGGCGGCAACCTCGCCGCGCGGCAGCCGGGCGAGGTCGGAAATGGTGCGCACGCCGAGCCGGATCAGCCCGGCGACGCTGCGCGGCTCGAGCCGCAGCAGCGCCAGCGGCAGCGGGCCGAGCGCCGCCGCGTCCTCGCCTTCCGGCAGCACGGCCAGCGGCGCCGCCTGCCAGCGCGCGAGCGCCCACGCCGCTGCCGCGCTCCCCGCCACCGCCGCCCGCGCCGGCAACCCGCCCCGCCCGAGCCGCGCCAGCAGGTCGGCGGCCAGCGCGCCCTCGGTGCCTCCGAACAGATGCGCGCACCCCAAAATATCAAGCAAAAAACCGTCCGGCGGGTCGGCGACGGCCAATGGAGAAAACCGCTCGGCCCAGGCGGCGATGGCGGCCAGACCCGCGCGGTCGCCGTCCGGGTCGGCCTCGGCCACCTCCAGCTCCGGGCAGATCGCGCGCGCCTGCGCGAGCGGCATGTCGACGCGCAAGCCCGCGTCCTCGGCGAGCGGGCACACCGCGGCCAGCCGACGCACGCCGCGCACCGCCTCGACCGTCGCGAGCGGCCTATCCGGCGCGAACTGCCCGCTCCGGCGCTGCCGCAGCGTCGGCCAGCCCGGCAACCACACGCAGAGGCATCGCCGCCGCTCGATCCGCATCGGCCACCTCCATCAGCCAGCCGCCCGGCCGGCCGCCGCGGGCGTGGCGCAGCTCCACGCGCCAGCGCGCCGCCCCGGGCTCGCGCCCGCCCGCGAGCACGCCGCCCGCCGGCCCGCTGGGCGCCGGCGCCAGCTGCCAGCGGGTCGCC
Organism: uncultured Solirubrobacterales bacterium; assembly: GCA_963697635.1. Classification (GTDB taxonomy): domain Bacteria; phylum Pseudomonadota; class Alphaproteobacteria; order Acetobacterales; family Acetobacteraceae; genus CAJCJG01. The sequence continues at coordinate 250,562 of CAVOOS010000009.1, forward strand.
ACCGACGCCGCGTCGCCGGCATCGCGATCGGGCTCCCGCCGTACCGCGCGGCCATGCGGGAAGCGGCGCAGCAGCACCCCGGTGGTGCCGTGTGCGAGGCACGCCAGATGCAGCCGCCGCGCGCCCAGCCGGCCGATCCGCCCGACCTCGCCCACCACCGCCGCCGCGGCGCCGCCGCGCAGCGCCGCCTCCATCGCCGCCAGCGTGCCGCGCCCGCCGCCGTCGCCCTCGGTCTGCACCAGCACGAGCCGCGCCGGATCGAACCCGTAGGCGAGCAGCCCGACCGGGTTGAGATCGGCAAGCCCGGCCTCCGCCCGCCCCGGCCGGCCCGGCGCGACCCAGAACACCGGCCGCCGGTCGCGCAGGAGCGAAAGCCAGCTGGCCGCGAAGGCGGCGGCGAGCGCGCCGGTTTCCGCCTCGAGCCCGGCCGCCGCGATCTCGTGCAGCGCGCCCAGCGGCAGCCCGCCCGGCGGCAGGCAGGCGTCCACGCGGGCGTCCCCGAACGCGATCCCGCCATGCGGCGCCGGCGGCGCGATGGCACGCAGCCGGTCCCGCAGGGCGGCGAGAGAGGGAGTTGACACGACACGGGACAGGGCTGAAGTTCCATATTTGTTCCTACAGATTCCCCCGAGTCGCCCCCGAGTCTAAGCCTGATCGAGTCAAGCCTGATCGCCAGACCCCTCGCAGCATCGGAGCCGCACGATGTTCGATTGCTTCGCCCAGACCCGGAACATCGTGATCGCGATGGCGCATATCGGCGCCCTGCCGGGCAGCCCGTTGTTCGACGCCAAGGGCGGCATGCAGAAGCTGATCGACGAGGTCGGGCGGGATGTGCGGCACCTGCAGGCGAACGGGGCGCACGCGATCATGTTCGGCAACGAAAACGACCGCCCGTACCGGTTCAAGGCGCCGCTGGAATCGGCGACGGCGATGACGGCGATCGTCAGCGCGCTCAAGCCGGAGCTGTCGGTGCCGTTCGGGGTGAACTTCCTGTGGGACCCGGTCGCCTCGGTCGCCATCGCCGCCGCCACCGGCGCCGCGTTCGCGCGCGAGATCTTCACCGGCCTGTTCGCCTCCGACATGGGCCTGTGGCAGCCCAATGCCGCCGACGCGCTGAAGCTGCGCGCCGAGCTCGGCCGGCCGGACCTGAAGCTGCTGTTCAACATCAACGCCGAGTTCGCCGACCCGCTCGACCGCAGGCCGATCGAGCTGCGCGCCCGCAGCGCGGTGTTTTCGTCGCTGGCCGATGCGATTCTGGTTTCAGGCCCGATCACCGGACAGCCGGCGGCGATCTCCGACCTGCGCAAAGTTGCAGAAACGGTCAAGGAGGTTCCGGTTCTGGCCAACACCGGCGTCAACATCGACAACGTGGCCGAGGTGATGTCGATCGCGGCCGGCGTGGTGATCGGCACGCATTTCAAGGTGGACGGCATCACCTGGAACCCGGTCGATCCGGCGCGGGTGCGCCGCTTCATGGACAAGGTCGCGACCCTGCCGTGACAGAACAATTCGTGTCCGCGCCGGAAAATCGCTGCGCGGACGCAACCGGAACCGCGATCGCGAATTAGCCTCAACGCATCGTGACCCCGCAGAGCGGATCAGGAAAGGGCTGTGCCATGCTGTTCGCCGGATCGGCGCTCAAAGGCTACGCCATCGCGGCGCGCGACGGCGGCATCGGCACCGTCGCCGATCTGCTGTTCGACGACACGCGCTGGAACGTGCGCTGGGTGGTGGTGGACACCGGCACCTGGCTGACCTCCCGCAAGGTGCTGCTGCATCCGTCGGCCGTCACCGGCGCCGACCACGAGGCGCGGGAGCTGTCGGTCGCGCTGACCAAGCAGCAGGTGGAAGACAGCCCGAGCATCCTGCGCGACCAGCCGGTGTCGCAGCAGCTGGAGAACCGCCTGTACGACTACTACGGCTGGGATCCGCTATACGGCGGCACCTATTTCGGCACGGGCGCGATCGCCTCGCCGCTGTCGGCGCCGCCGTATTTCGGTTTCAGCGCGCCGAACCCGCCGGAACGCGAGCCCGTCCCGGCCGAGCAGGGCGACCCGCATCTGCAAAGCCTGTACGACGCGACCGGCTACCACATCCTCGCCCGCGACGGCGAGATCGGCCATGTCGAGAATTTCCTGATCGACGACGGCACCTGGGGCGTCCGCTACATGATCGTCGACACGAGCAACTGGTGGGTCGGCAAGCACGTGCTGCTGTCGCCGTATGCGGTGACCGGCATCGAGGTGCCGGACCACCGGATCGCGGTCGAGGTAACGCGCGAGCAGATCGAGTTCGAGCCCGCCCTGGGAGCCGGCCGAGGTGATCAACGCCGATTACGAGAAGCGGCTGCACAGCCATTACGGCTGGCGCGGCTACGGCTGGTAGCCTGCATCGCCGCAACTGCGCACGGGAGCGCCGAACGTGGACATCGCTGCGCCGCCTGCCGTCGCCGAGCCGAAGCCGAAGAAGCTGCTGCAGATCATGGGCCCCGGGCTGATCACCGGCGCCTCCGACGACGACCCCAGCGGCATCGCGACCTATTCGCAGGTCGGCGCGCAGTTCGGCTACGGCCTCGCCTGGACGCTGCTGTTCAGCTATCCGCTGATGTGCGCGATCCAGGAAATCAGCGCCCGCATCGGCCGCGTCACCGGCTACGGCATCGCCGGCAACCTGCGCCGCCACTATTCGCGCTCGCTCACGGCCGGCCTGGTCAGCCTTCTGCTGATCGCCAACACCGTCAATCTCGGGGCCGACCTTGGCGCGATGGGCGCGGCGCTGAAGCTGCTGATCCACGGGCCGGCGCTGCTGTACGTGTGCCTGTTCGGGCTGGCATGCGCCGCCCTGGAGACGTTTGCGCAATACGCGCGCTATGTCTCGATCCTGAAGTGGCTGTGCCTGTCGCTGTTCGCCTACGTGATCTGCGCGTTCGTCGTGCACGTGCCGTGGGCCGAGGTCGGTCTGGCCACGATCTGGCCGCCGCTGTCCACGAGTTCCGACTATCTGATGGCGATCGTCGCGGTCATGGGCACCACGATCAGCCCCTATCTGTTCTTCTGGCAGGCCGAAGAGGAGGTGGAGGACCAGAAGGAACGGGCCGGCGCACGACCGCTGGTGCGCGCACCCGAGCAGGCCCCGGCGGAGTTCTCCCGCATCCGCGTCGATACCTATATCGGCATGGCGATCTCCAACGTGATCGCGTTCTTCATCGTGGTCACCACGGCCGCCACGCTGAACGCGCACGGCACCACCGACATCGAGACCTCGGCACAGGCCGCCGAGGCGCTGCGGGCCGTTGCCGGGCCGTTCACCTTCGTCGTGTTCGCGGCCGGCATCATCGGCACCGGCATGCTGACGGTTCCGGTGCTGTCCGGCTCGGGTGCCTTCGCGATCGGCGAATTGTTCGGCTGGCATGTCGGGCTCGCGCGCCGGCCGGGTCGCGCCCGCGCGTTCTATACGGTGATCGCGGTGGCGACCGCGATCGGCGTCGGGCTCAACTTCACCTCGATCAATCCGATCAAGGCGCTGTACTGGAGTGCGGTGCTGAACGGCGTGGTCGCGGTGCCGGTGATGATCGCGATGATGCGGCTCTCGATGCGTACCGACATCATGGCCGGCTTCACCTTGCCGGCGCCGCTGCGCATTCTCGGCTGGGTCGCGACGGTCGTGATGTCGCTGACGGTGGTGGGGATGGTCGTCTCGTGGATCGAGTGACGCTCTGACGCCGGCTCACCCGGTGCGGCGATGCGCGGCGGCGTCGTGCAGCAGCAGCACGGCGATCGCCGTGATGGCGGCGATGAAGCTGCCATAGGCGTCGATGATCCGCGCGGGCGCCGGGCCGATCGCCGCGAGCGCGAGGCCGCCCGCCATCGCGCCGACGATCGCGAGCACGGTGTCGAGCGCGCCGCCATCGCCCGCGCCCTTGCCGAGCCACCGCGCAACGAGGCCCGCGATGCCGCCGAGGCCGAGCCAAGTCACCAGCCACAGGCTCGCATTTTGCGTGTGGTGCTCCATCGACGGCACCGCTGCCATGAGCAGGACGGTCGCGCCGATCGCGGCCCAGGCGATCGGCCGCTGACCCCGCGATTCTGCGGCGATCCCGGCGACCTGGGCGGCAGGGGTGCTTGGGGCATGTGCGGGCAACGGAACCTCCTCGCCTTCCGCGGCCGTCGGCGCCGCTGCACCATCGGCGTACGCGGTCTCCGCTCCTAAAGCCCGCATGGCCGCGGCGGGTTCCGCGACTGCGGCGGGATTTGGTCATCCGCCACGCCGCGCGGCCGACGCAAAAAGCCGCGCCCGCCATCGGCGGACGCGGCTTCTACGCTGGTCGGGTCAGTTCAGCGACGGGCCAGCAGGATGCCGACGAGCAGGCCGGCGCCGGCGGCGATCAGCACCGAGGTCAGCGGCTGCTGCTCGACCCGGTGGCTCAGGTCGCTGCTCGCGGCGTTCGCGCGGTCGCTGATGTCGCCCATCGTCGAGGACACCTTGCGCGACGCGTCGCGCACCGCGGAACTGGCGGCGTTCGCCGCGTCGTTGATCCTGTGGGTGGTGCGATCGGCCATGTCGCTGGCCTGGTCGCGGAAGTTCTGCGTCGTGGCGGATGACATGTGCATTGGCTCCAGGTTACGACCGGTCGGCCTTGTCGGCGGCGTCGCGGACGGCGTCCTTGGCACTGCCGGCGGCGTTCTGGATCTTGCCTTCCAGCTTGTCGCTCTTGCCCTCGGCGCGCAGCTTGGCGTCGCCGGTCAGTTTGCCGGCGGCTTCCTTGACCTCGCCCTTCATCTGCTTGCCGGCGCCCGCAATGCGATCCTTGTCCATCTCGATACTCCTTGTGTTCAGCGAACCCGACGACGCCGACAGCGCATTTCGCGCGCCGCCACTGTCGCCGGGACCTGCACATCAAAACCCGCCGGACACGGGTTTCGTTCCATCGCTTGCTCAGGCCAGCGAGGTTTCGTCGTGCAGTCCGAGATCGGGGCGCTCCGAGGTCAGCTTCGCCTGCAGGAACTTGATCGCGAGCACGATCGGATTGGACGGCGCGTCCCAGTACTCGCCTCGCGCCGGCGTGAACTTCAGCAGCACCACGGACGGATCGTCCTTGCCCTTCGGGAAATACGCTTCCGCGCCTTCGTTCCAGAGTTCGGCAAGCTGCTCGCGATCGTCGACGCGCGCGACGGTGCCCGATACCGAGACGAAGTTCTGGTCGCGGGTGTCGATGAACGTGAGGCAGGCGTCCGGGCGCTTCGCGATCTCGACGTCCTTGTAGCTGTCGGCGTCGGTGAAGAACCAGATGGCGTTGTCCTCCGGCTTGAAGATGCCGCGCATCGGCCGCGCGCGCAGATGCGTGTCGCCGGCGGTCACCAGCATGCATGTGCCGATCGACTGGATGTGCTTCCAGACGGTCTGCCGTGCGTCGTTGTCGCTCATTCGCCAACTCCGGTCTGCGCAGGCCCGCATTCACGGACGCGGCATTTGCGGGGAATACGCCGGGTGCGCCGGAATGGTTCCGTGAGAAACTGCTCAGGCCGGCAGCGGGAACGTGATGGCCCAGCGCACGCCGTCGGCCGCGTAGTCGAGATCGACCTTGCCGTTCAGCGCGTGCGCCACGGTCCGTTCGATGACCACCCGGCCGAACCCGCTGCGCGAGGGCCGTGGTACCGGCGGGCCGCCGGTCTCCGACCACGACAGCCGGCACACGCGCCCGCCCTTGCCGTCGGTCGAGACATCCCAGGCGACGCGCACGTGGCCTTGCGCGGTCGACAGCGCGCCATATTTCGCGGCATTGCTGGCGAGTTCGTGCAGCGCCATGCCGATGTGCTGCACCGACAGCGGCGGCACCATCAGCGGCGCGCCTTCGATCTCGATCTGCGTGCCGTCGGCATCGGCATAATGGCCGACCTGCGAGCGCACCAGATCGTGCAGCGCGGCGCCCTGCAAATCCTGCTGCACGAGCAGGTCGCTTGAGGTGGCGAGCGAATTCAGCCGTTCGGTGAAGCGGCTGCAGAACTCCTCGAGCGAACTGCTGTGCATCGCGGTCTGGCGCATGATCGCCTGGACCACCGAGAGCACGTTCTTGGCGCGGTGCGTCACCTCGCCGATCAGCTGCTGCACGCGCTCCTCGGCCGCCTTGCGCGCCGAAATGTCGACGGCGCCGCCGACGATCCCCGCCGCCCCACCGTCGGCCGTCGCAGCCGGCGCAACCGCCAGATCCCACCAGCGGACAGCGCCGTTCATCTCGATCGGCACCTCGGCGCACGCCGGCGCGCCGGTGTCGATGACGCGCCGCTTCAGCCGCTCGACCGGTGCGCGCGATCGTGCCGGCAGCAGCTGCGCGTCGGACTTGCCAACGACATCCTCGAACGGGAACATTGCCGCGGCGCCGCCGAACCATGTGTAGGTCAGGTCACGGTCCTGCGCGAACGCGACCATGCCGGACGCCTGCAGCACGAGGTCGAATCGCTGGTTGATCTCGGCCAACTCGCGGGTGCGCCGGGCGACGCGGCGCTCCAGCCCCTGCCCCATCGTGCGCAACTGCGACCGGGCCGCATCGAGGCGCCGCGTTTGCCGTCGCATGTGCGCAAACATCAGCGCGGACAGGCCGACGATGCCGACGGCCACGATCGCGAGCGATGCCTCGATTGCGGCGTTGCCTGCGCGCTCGTCCCGCTGCACCAGCGCTGCCGCATAGGCGCACAGCGCGAGCAGCAGCGCGACCCCGATCGCCAGTGCCGCAAGTGCCCGCCGCATCACCCCGGCTTCGACGACGTTCGTGGCTTCGCGGATCTCCGGCGGCGCCGGAGCGGCCTCCGGGTGGTCGATGGCATCAAGACGATTTATGGCAGCGTCGCTCATATGCTGTGTCACAGCCGCGGCTTTGGGAACGGCGGCAATTCCACACCGCGAACCCCTCCGTCAGGCATGACACAGGGCAACATTGGACGCAAGAGAACAGCACGTGCGTCGCGAGGCCCGGCCGCGCGCGGATCGCGTGGGCCGTGCCGCGCTAACCGGCGGCGACGGCCGGACTGCGCGGACCTGCCCTGCGCTCGAAGAATAGCGCCTGGCTGACGATCGCCTTCACCGTCTCGGCCTGGAACGGCTTTGTGATCAGGAATGCCGGCTCCGGCCGCTCGCCCGTCAGCAGGCGCTCGGGATATGCCGTGATGAACACCACGGGCACGCTGTGCTCCTGCACGATTTCGTTGACGGCATCGAGACCAGAGCTGCCGTCCGCGAGGTTGATGTCGGCAAGCACCAGGCCCGGCGGGTCGGCGTCGAACGCCGCCAGCGCTTCGGTGTGGGTGCGCGCGATCTGGGTAACGCGATGGCCGAGATCGAGCACCAGCGCTTCCAGATCCATCGCGATGATCGGCTCGTCCTCGATGATCAGCACGCCGGTGCTGATGCGCGCGGCAATCTCCCGCCCGGCCTGGGCGAGCAGCCCGTCCACGTCCTCGGGCTCGCACTTGAGCATGCCGGCGATTTCGGCGATCGAGAAACCCTCGAGCCCGCGCAGCAGGAACGCGAGGCGCGACAGCGGGCTCATGTCATCCAGCATGCGGTCGGCCGCCGCCATGACCTCGGAGGCGCGCTCGTCGAGCCGGCCGATGGCGTTGAGCGGGATCGAACGCCAGACCGAGACGAACAGCCCGAACAACGCACGCCGCGCGTCCCGGGCATTGCCGACGGCGATGTCGCCCGAGGCAATCGCCTCGATCGTGGCGAGCGCATAGGCATCGCCGCTGACCTGGTCGCCAGTCAGGGCGCGGGCAAACCGCCGCAGCATCGGAACGTGACGCGCGATCGTGGCGGATACGCTCATGAGACCCCCATCTTGGCGCGACTCGGTGGCGCGCGACATTCCCGAACCCCTACCGAACGTGTCGGTGCGAAAAAGGTTCCGCGAGGATGGAACGATTTCTGCCATGCCGGAGTTCACATCGCCGATGGTGCGCAAGGACAGGGGGGTGGCGAAGCGCCGCGCGTCCGGCTACACGCGAAGCCGCCAGGTAGACAGACGACCGGGAACCGGGCCGTCGTGAAAGTATTGGACTGACGAATGGGCGAACGCGACACTGCCAAGCCGCCTCTGAAAGCCAAGATGAAGACGCATGCGACAATCAGTGATCCGGGCCAGATTGCGGCCGGCGCGCCCCCGGATTGGGGCTGGAGTTGCAGCAGCATATCGGGCGCCAGTTGAAGGCGGTCTACGAGGAAGTTGCGCAGCAGCCGATCCCGGACCGGTTCGTCAGGCTGCTGGAAGAGCTCGAGCGCAAGCAGGCGCCGAAGCCATGAACCAGCCGACGCCAGCCGTGCCGGCCGACGCGACGACCGTGTCCGCCGTGCCGAGCCCCAAGCAGGACATGCTGGCCGCACTGCCCCGGCTGCGCGCCTTTGCGACCGCGCTGTGCGGGCGCTCGGACATGGCCGACGACCTGGTGCAGGAGACCCTGGTCAAGGCCTGGGCCAACCTCGCCTCGTTCGAGCCCGGGTCGAACATGGTCGGGTGGCTCTACACGATCATGCGCAACGAGTTCTACGGCCAGCTGCGCAAGCGGCGGCGCGAGGTGGACGATCCGGACGGCCAGTACGCGGCCCGGCTGGCGACCCACGCGACGCAGGACAGCCACATGCAGTTCCAGGATTTCCGCGCCGCCCTGTTCCGCTTGGCGCCCGACCACCGCGAGGCGCTGATGCTGGTCGGCGCCTCCGGCCTCTCATACGAGGAGGCGGCCGGCCTGTGCAAATGCGCGGTCGGCACGATGAAGAGCCGGGTCAATCGCGCGCGCGCCAAGCTGTCCGAGCTGCTGGCCGTCGGCCGCCAGGAAGCGTTCGGTCCCGATGTCGCCTGGGAGGCGGCACTCGATGCGGCCGCGACCGGGAGCGTCGGGTCGCTTCCGCGCGGTTGACGGCCGATGAACGTGTGACCATGACCGCGGACGCAGAGACCCAGGCGCTGGTCCGCGAGCTGCATCATCGGGTCAAGAACAACTTCCAGATCATCGCCAGCCTGATCAACCTGAAGAAGCGCATGGCCGAGCCGAGTGCGCAGGAAGAAATCCGCTTCATCGAAGAACACGTGGCGTCGATGGCGGTGGCGTACCGGCTGGTCTACGCGACCGGCCCGATGGTCGAAGTCGCGGCCTCCGAACTGCTGCCCGAACTGGTGGCGGCCCTGCGCGTCATCGCCGGGGTGCCGGCCGACCAGATCGCGATCGAGGGGCCGACGCTCGAAGGCGCGATCGGACTCGACCAGGCGATCGCGCTCGGGCTGTTCCTCTCCGTCAGCCTGCCCCCGTATCTGGATCGCGCGCTGGCCTCGCACGGCCACGTCACCGTTTCCACCGAAACCGCCGACGGCAGCCGCTGCATCTCGATCAGCGGCGACTGGGGGCACGGCATCGAGTTCGACCTGCTGCGGCGCAAGCTGATGGCGGCCTATGTGCGCCAGCTCGGCGCCCAGGTACTGCAGGACGACACCAGCGGCAGGCTGTCGCTGCGGATCATGCCGCCGGTCGCCGAGCCCGCCGGCGCGGCCTGACGGTCCGCGCCGCGTCCCGCCGATCGGTTCCGCGCCAAAATGTTGGCGCCGCATGGAACCAACTCCCGCAATGACTCTTTGCATGTTGCATCGTGTGTTCACGCAGAGGAGAGAACACGCATGGTCGGCGCGACGCGTTCGAGCCCAGTCGCCGGCGCAGCGTCGTCGCCAATCCCGTGGGCAGCCGTGGCGGCGCGCCCATTCCCGTTTCCGGCCCATTCACGCATCGAGGTGATCATGTCGCAATTCAACTCCATCCTGCCGGCGGCGCTGACGCGCCGCGCGTTGGCCCTCGGCGTGGCGGGCGGCGCCCTCGCGACGATGCTGCCCGGGCGGGCGCACGCCGCGACGCCGCAGGTGATCCTCGATCAGGCGCAGGCGGTGATCGCGGATGCCAAGCACGATCCGCAGTTCGGCACCTCCGGCGCGCTGTTCCACCAGTGCCGCGCCGTGATGATCGTGCCGCAGCTCGTCAAGGGCGGCTTCTTCGTCGGTGGCGAAGGCGGCGAAGGCGTCATGATCGCCAAGTCCAGGGGCGGCGCGTGGGGCCAGCCGGCGTTCTACGCCATCGGGTCGGCGTCGTTCGGCCTGCAGATCGGCCTGGAGGTGTCCGAGCTTGTGATGTTCATCATGAGCGAACGGGCGCTGCAGGGCTTCATGTCCGACAAGTTCAAGATCGGCGCGGAGGCCGGGCTCACCGTGCTGGTGGTCGGGTCGGCCGCGCAGGCGGCGCTGACCGCGGGCGGCGCCGACATCATCGCCTGGGCCAAGTCGAAGGGCGCGTACGGCGGCATCACGCTGGAAGGCTCGATCATCCAGCCGCTCGGCGAGGCGAACGCCGCCTACTACGGTCGCCCGGTGAACGCGCAGCAGATCGTCAACGGCACCGTGACGGCCTCGAGCTGGACCGCCAACGGCCTGCGCCGATCGCTGATGGCCGGCTAGCCGGTCGGCGTTGCGGGCGCGCCGCCGATCGGCAGCGCGCCTGTTCCGCCAGCCGGTTCAGCACTGCGATGGCCCGCCGCAGTTGCCCGGCGCCGATCGCCGCGTGCGCCGCGCGGATCAGGGCGTCGGGCGATGCCCGGTTCGCCAGGGCGAATTGCGGCATGCCGCAGGCCCAGGGCGCGGTCAGAGCGGGTTCGAACATGACGCAGCTCCGGATTGTTCGGCCAACTATTTTCAGGCATACTTGAAGTCCAAATCAGCAATGCGCCGTATCGGCGCGCGGTTCCCCTCACGTCTTTGCTGAACGACTGCCCGGCCAGTCCCGTCTGTGCCGGGCCGGAACCGCGCGTGACTTTCTCGCATTGTAACTTCAGGAAGCAAGATGGACGGCCCGCACCGGCCTGACGCGCCGCCAGCGCGACCGCCCGTGCTTCCCCCAACCAGGGAGTAGCCCACATGAACGATTACAACGACGAAACCGTCTACACGGACAAGAATGCGCTGAGCCACGGCGCGATGATCTCGGCGAGCCGGGTCAACGGCACGACCGTCTACGACACCGGCGGCACCAAGATCGGCACCATCGACGACCTCATGATCGACAAGCTGTCCGGCAACACCCGCTACGCGGTGATGAGCTTCGGCGGCTTTCTCGGCATCGGCGACAAATACCATCCGCTGCCGTGGAACACGCTCAAATACGATCCGAACCTCGGCGGCTACGTCGTCAACGTCAGCCGCGAGCAGCTGGAACGCGGCCCCGCCTATGCCGCCTCCGAAACGCCGGCCTGGGACGACGACGAATACAGCCACCGTCTCGACGACTACTATACGCCGCGCATCTGATCCGCGCGTCGCACCTGTCTGAAGGCGGCCCCGCCGGCATGGCGGGGCCGTTTCGGTGTCCGGCCGATCGTGCGGGGCCTAACGCGCCGACCCGGCCGGCTCCGGGCTCTCGATCCCCAATTGCCGCAGCGCCTGCCGCAGATCGTTGCTGAGATAGGGCTTGGCCACCACGACGACACGCGGGTCGCCCGCGAACATTTCCTGCAGCGGGATCTTGTCGTAGCCGCTGGCGATCACGATGGCGAGATCGGCGCGCATCGTGCGCAGTTCGCGCGCGAGATCGTCGCCCGAGCGGTCCGGCAGCCGCATGTCCAGGATCACCGCGTCGAACCGCTCGGACCCGCGCAGCTTGTACAACGCCTCGGCGGCATCGGCCGCATCCTCGACCACGAAGCCGACATCGCTGAGCGCCTCCACGGCCATCATGCTGACCAGCGGCTCGTCTTCGACGACCAGGATGCGTGCGGCAGGCATGGCCGAGTCCAGCACGTCCCGCACCTTCACCGCAAGTTCGTCATAGGTGAACGGTTTGGTGATGAGATGCACGCCGGGGTCCAGCCGGCCGCCGTGGACGATCGCGTTGCGCGCATACGCGGTGGTGAACAGCACCTGCAGCCGCGGCAGTTCGCGACGCGCCGCATCGGCGAGCTGCCGGCCGTTCATCCCGCCGGGCAGCCCGACATCGGTGAACAGCAGCCGGATCGTCGGCTCCCGCCGCAACAGCCGCAGCGCCGCCTCGCCGTGCTCGGCCTCCAGCACGCGATAGCCGAGGTCGCGCAGCGCCTCGACCGAGTAGCTGCGCACGTCGGCGTCGTCCTCGACCACCAGCAGCAGCTCGCCCTGCTCGCCGCGCGGCGTCTCGCCGTGTCGTTCGGCGACGTCGTGCGTCGCTTCGTTGCCGACCAGCCGCGGCAGGTAGATCTTGACCGTCGTGCCTTCCCCGAGCTCCGAATAGATCTTCACGTGGCCGCCCGACTGCTTGACGAAGCCGTACACCTGCGACAGCCCGAGCCCGGTGCCGTGGCCGACGCCCTTGGTGGTGAAGAACGGCTCGAACGCTTGCTCCAGGTTGGCCTTGCTCATGCCGGTGCCGGTGTCGCTGACCGCGATCATCACGTACTGGCCGGGCGTCACTTCGCCGACGAGCCGGGTGTAATGCTCGTCGAGATGGACGTTGCAGGTCTCGATCGTGAGCTTGCCGCCGTCCGGCATCGCATCGCGCGCGTTGACCGCGAGATTGAGCAGCGCGTTCTCGAGCTGGTTCGGATCGGCGTAGGTCGGCCACAACCGCACGCCGACCACGGTCTCGACCATGACATGATCGCCCAGCGTGCGGTTGAGCATGTCCGACATGCCGAGGATCAGCCGGTTGATGTCGATGGGCTTCGGTTCGAGCGGCTGGCGGCGCGCGAACGCCAGCAGCCGCTGCGTGAGCGAGGCCGCCCGCTCCGCCCCGCGCATCGCCTGCTCGGCAGCGCGGCGCAGGCGCGGGGCGCGACCGTCATTGCCGTCGCCCAGATTGCGCCGGATCGTCTCGATGTTGCCGACGATGACCGTCAGCAGGTTGTTGAAGTCGTGCGCGACCCCGCCGGTGAGCTGGCCGATCGTCTCCATCTTCAGCGCCAGGCGCAGCCGCTCCTCGGCGGCGCGCGCCTCGGTGACGTCGCGGCCGACCGCATAGACGACACCGTCGTCGGGCGCGGCGCTCCACTCGATCGTGCGATACTCCCCGCTGCGGTGGCGGATCCGGCACTCCGCCTGGGCGCTGCGGCCGGTTGCCAGCAGCGCCAGCGCCGATTGCACGCCCGGCAGGTCGTCCGGATGCACGAGCTCCAGCAGCCTGGTGCCGAGCAGCGCCGTCTCGTCCCAGCCCAGGGTTTCGGTCCAGGCGGGATTGATCGCGATCGCCGTGGTGTCGGGCTTGACCGCCACCATCAGGTCGCGCGACAGCCGCCACAGCCGGTCCCGCTCGCGCGTGCGTTCGGCGACCCGGGTTTCCAGCGTCTCGTTGAGCGACCGCAGGGCCTGCAACGCCTCGCGCCGGGCGCGCGCGAGCGACACGTTCGCGTCGACCCGCGCGATCAGCTCCTGCGCCGAGAACGGCTTGGTCAGGTAGTCGTCCGCCCCGGCGCTGACCCCCTCGACCCGCGCCTCCTCGCCGGCGCGCGCGGAGAGCAGCAGCACCGGGATGCCGCGCAGCCGCTCGTCGCCACGGATCGCCGCCAGCAGGCCGAACCCGTCCAGCTCCGGCATCATCACGTCCGACAGCACGAGGTCGGGCGGCGCGCGCCGGATCGCTTCCAGCGCCGCGCGTCCGTCGGCCACCGCCTCCACCTCGTAGCCGCGGCCCTCCAGCAGCCGGCGGACATAGTCGCGCATGTCCGCATTGTCGTCCGCCAGCAGCAGCCGGCCGCCGCGGCCGGCGGGCAGACCGCCCGGCCTGTCGGCATCGTGGACCTGCGCGGCCAGCGTCTCGCGATCCTCGACCGGGCCCGCAACCGGCAGCCAGCGACGCGCCTCCGCCACGTATTTCTGCGTGCGCCGCTCATCGGGGCCGTCGGGCTGCGCCTCGGCAATCCGCTCCGGCGGCAGATGGGCGGTGCCGAGCGGGATCGACACGGTGAAGATGCTGCCGACGCCGGGCTCGCTGTCCACGGCGATCTGGCCGCCGTGCAGCCGCACCAGTTCCTGCACCAGCGCAAGCCCGATGCCGCTGCCCTCGAACGTCCGCCCGGTCGCCCCCTCGACCCGGTGGAACCGTTCGAACAGTCGCGGCAGCTCCCCCGGCGGGATGCCGGCGCCGGTGTCGCGCACCGTCAGCACCACATGCGACGCGTCGGCGGACGGCAGCAGGCTCACCCGCACGCTGCCCTGCATGGTGAACTTGAAGGCGTTCGACAGCAGGTTGAAGACGATCTTCTCCCACATGTCGTGATCGACATGGACCGGCACCGGCAACGCCGGCGTGTCCACGGTGAACGCGAGCCCGGCGCTCTGCATCGCCGACCCGAAGCTCGACGCCAGATCGGCGGTGGCGACGGCGAGGTCGGTCGGCCGGAACGTCGCCTGCATCCGCCCGGCCTCGATGCGCGAGAAGTCGAGCAGCGTGTTGACCAGCTTCAGCAGGCGCAAGCCGTTGCGGTGCGCGGTCTCCACTTGCACGCGCACCCCGGCCCCGAGCGCCCCGCCCGGCTGCGCCAGCATGTCTTCGAGCGGCCCGAGGATCAGCGTCAGCGGCGTGCGGAATTCGTGGCTGATGTTGGAGAAGAACGCGGTCTTCGCGCGGTCGAGTTCGGCCAGCGCCTCGGCCCGGCGCCGCGCCTCGGCGTAGGCGTGCGCGTTGGCAAGGCTCGCCGCGATCTGGCCGGCGACCAGCCCAAGGAACCCCTCGTAGCCGGCATCGAGCGGCCGGAACGGGTTGAGCGCGGTCACCAGGAAGCCGGCCGCGCTGTCCTCGCCCTGCTGCGCGATCGGGCGCAGCAGCGCCTGCCGCGGCGGATGCTGCCAACTGCCGCTCGGCAACTCGCCGAGCGCCGCGAGATCGGCAACCAGCACCGGGGCGGCGCCATCGCCACGCAACGCCGCGACCGGCCACGGCCAGGTCGCGTCGGCCGCGATCGTCGCGGGGGCGGCCGGATGGCCGGGCGGCAGGCCGCTCGCACACACCAGCCGCGCGGTCGCGCCGTCGGGCTCGAACAGGTAGGTCAGCGTGAACGGCAGGTCGCGGTCGTCGGTGTCGAGGCTGCGCTGCACCTCCAGCGCCACTTCGGCCTCGCTCTTGGTGATGGAGAGCCCGGCCGCGAGGTCGCGCAGCAGGCCGAGCCGGCGCTCACCGATCACCCGCTCGGTTTCCTCGGTGACCACGCAGAGCATGCCGCCTATTTCGCCGGCATCGTTGCGGAGCGGGCTGTAGGAGAAGGTGTGGTAGGTTTCCTCCGGATAGCCGCTGCGCTCCAGGAACAGCAGCAGAGCCTCGTCCCAGGTGGCGGTGCCGGTCTCCAGCACCCGCCGGATGCGCGGGCCGATATCGCCCCAGATCTCGGCCCAGACCTGCTCCGAGGGCGCGCCCAGCGCCCAGGTGCTCTTGACCCCCAGCGTCGGCTCGTAGGCATCGTTACAAAAGAACGTGAGCTCCGGCCCCCACGCCATCCACATCGCGTAGCGCGAGGTCAGCATGATGCCGATCGTCGTCTTGAGGCTCTGCGGCCACGCCTCGGGCGGGCCCAGCCGGGTCGCGGCCCAGTCGTAGCTGCGCATCCGCGCGCCCATCTCGCCGCCGCCGGTGAACAAGTCCGCGGCGGGCGACTGCGAATGGTCGGCGAAGGCTTCGGGCATGCGCAGGCTCCTCGGCGGTCGTTTCAAGGCGCGCAACAGGGTATCGTGCAACGACGACCCCGCAAACAGTAACACTGCCGTACGCACCGGGCATTCGCCCGCGCGTGCCGCGGCTGACCGGAATTTGATCGCGGCCATCGGGATCCGGCATCCTGCGCGACCATGCCGGAGCATGCAGACGCGCGGCGACGGACTTGATACGCTGCGCCGAAGGCCGGTCCCGGCGGAGCAAGGAAGTCTTGGACATGAAGGCGATCGCACATGGCGTATGACCTGATCCTGCGTGGCGGGCGGGTGCTCGACCCGTCGCAGAACCTCGACCGCGTCACCGACGTGGCCTTCGCCGGCGGCCGGGTCGCCGAAATCGGCGACAATCTGTATGCCGAGGGCGCAACAGTCGAAAGCGTGCGCGGCCTGATCGTGACGCCCGGGCTGATCGACCTGCACACCCACGTCTATTGGGGCGGCACCTCGCTCGGCATCGACGCCGACGATTTCGGCCGGCGCAGCGGCGTCACCACCTGCGTCGACACCGGCTCCGCCGGCCCCGGCAATTTCCCCGGCTTCCGCAAGCACGTGATCGAGCGCAGCGACGTGCGCATCCTGGTCTACCTGCACATTTCCTATGCCGGCATCTTCGCCTTCTCCAAGCGCATCATGGTCGGCGAAAGCCTGGATTCGCGGCTGATCGCGGTGCGCGACACCGTCGAGGTGGTCGAGGCGAACCGCGACGTGATCATCGGCATCAAGGTGCGGATCGGCCGCATCACCTCGGGCGACACCGGCATCGCGCCGCTGATCTCGGCGCTGATGGCGGCCGAGCAGGTCGGCCTGCCGGTGATGGTGCACATCGACGAACCCCCGCCCAGTTACGAGGAAGTCTGCGACCGGCTGCGCCCGGGCGACGTGCTGACGCACTGCTTCCGCCCGTTCCCGAACGCGCCGATGCGGCCGAATGGCGAGGTTCGGCCGGCGGTGCTGCGGGCACGCGAACGCGGCGTGCTGTTCGACATCGGCCACGGCAAGGGTTCGTTCGCGTCCTCCACCGCGCGGCCGATGCTGGCGGCGGGGTTCAAGCCGGACACCATCTCCTCCGACATTCATATTCTTTGCATCGACGGGCCGGCCTACGACCAGGTCACCACGATGTCGAAATTCCTATGTCTCGGCATGGAACTTCCCGAGGTCGTGGCCGCGTCGACGGTCAATGCCGCGAAGGCGCTGAACCGTCCGGAACTCGGCACGCTGCGGCCGGGCGCGGTCGGCGATGCGACGCTGCTGACCGTGCGCGAGGGCAAATTCGACTACGAGGACGTGCTCGGCGAGATCATGGTCGGTGACCGCCGCATCCTTGCCGAGGGCGCCGTGATCGCCGGAAAAATGTGGCACCGCGCGGATCGGAGTGCGGCGCGATGAGCAGCCCGGCCGCGCCGGTCGAGGTCGCGCAGCTGCTGGCGGCGCTGGTCGAGACGCTGCTGCCCGGCGACGAAGGCTGGCCGAGCGGCGCCACGGTCGGCGTGCAATCGGTGCTGGCGACGCGGCTGATCCAGGAACGCGGCAATCACGCGCTCGACAAAGTAGTCGAGGCGATCGGCGCCGACGCGCCGGCGCTGCTCGCCGCCGACGAACCGGCGCGCGTCGCCGCCGTCGCCGCCTTCGAAGCCCGCGACAAGGATTTTTTTGGATTCGTCCGGGATGCCGCGTACATGGCGTATTACGAAAGCCCGGTCGTGGTGCAGGCGATCAACGCGCACGGCCACCAGTACCGGCTGATGTCGCACATCGCCGGCTACAAGCTGCCGCGCTTCGACCTCGAGCGCGACGCGCCGAAACACGGGCGCGGCAGATCGGATCCCGACCGACGCGGTCACGCGCGTCGCCGTCGAAACGCTCGATCTCGCCGACGAGCGCACGCAGAACTGGGGACGCAAGCAATGACCACGCCGATGGCGGACGTGCTGATCATCGGCGCCGGCGCCACCGGCTCGATCGCCGCGATGGTGCTGGCGCGCGCGGGATCTCGATGTCGTCTGTCTGGAACAGGGCAGTTGGGTGGAGGCGGGCGACCATCCGCACTACAGCCCGGACTGGAGCTGGCAGCGCAAGACGCGCTGGAACGCCGACGTCAACAAGCGCCATCACCCCGACGACTTCCCGGTGCGCACCGATTCGTCGAACGTGCTGATGTGGAACGGCGTCGGCGGCTCCACCAACATCTACGGCGGGATCTGGCCGCGCTACCGCCCGTCCGATTTCCGCAAGGGCGACGAGCACGGGCTGCAACCGAACTGGCCGTTCGCCTACGAGGAACTCGCGCCGTACTACGATGCCTCGGACCGGCTGGTCGGCACCAGCGGCCTTGCGGGCGACCCCGCGATGCCGCCGCGCCCGCCGAGCCCGACCGGCCCGCTGCCGCCCACCGAGGCGGCGCGGACGCTGGCCGGCGCATTCGACAAGCTCGGCTGGCATTGGTGGCCGGTCGAGGCGGCGGTGATCTCCGAGGACTACGACGGCCGCCCGGCCTGCAACGGCTGCGGCATCTGCTCCAGTTGCCCGCGCGGATCGATGAGCAAATATTCGCTGTCCGTCTGGCCAAAGGCGCTGGCGGCCGGCGCGAGGTTGCGGACGCATGCCCGCGTGCTGCGAGTGGAAAAAGGCAAGGACGGGCGCGCGACCGGCGCCGAATTTCTCGACCGCACCACCGGCCGCACGGAATTCCAGGCGGCCCGCGTGGTGCTGGTCGCCGGCAACGGCGTCGGCACGCCGCGGCTGCTGCTGGCCAGCGACAATCTCGCCAACAGCTCCGACCAGGTCGGCCGCAACCTGCTGCACCACACCCTGACCGCCTGCGAGTTCTGGGTCGACCGAGCCGATCGAAGGCCACATGGGCTACGTCGCCTCGATGATCAGCCGCGAGTTCGCCGAGACCGACATCTCCCGAGGCTTCGTCAACGGGTTTCAGTTCAATTGTCTGACCAGCACGTCGTCGGCCGCCGAAGTGGCCGCGGGCTGGCTCGGCGAGGTCAAGGCGCCGTGGGGTCGCAATCACCACAAGTGGTTCGAGCGGCATTTCGGCCGCGGGCTCGGCCTGTTCGCGATCGGCGACGACCTGCCGAACCCGGACAACCGCATCACGCTCGACCCGACCGAGCGCGACGCCGAAGGCGTGCCGGTGGCGAAGCTGCACTACCGGCCCGGCGAGAACGACCGCCGCATGATGGCGTTCCAGCTCGACCGGCTGGTGGAGGTCGCAAAGGCGGCCGGCGCGTTCGAGTACCGGCTGCAGGACTACCTCGACGAGCACGGCGTCTATCGCACGCCGGCGTGGCACATGATCGGCACCTGCCGCATGGGCGCCGACCCGGAGACGTCGGTGGTGAACAAGTGGCACCAGAGCTGGGACGTGCCGAACCTGTTCATCATGGACGGCAGCGTGCTGCCGACCGGCGGCGTGGTGAACCCGACCTCCACCATCTCCGCGCTCGCCTTGCGCGCGGCCGAGCACATTCGCGACCATTTCCGCGAGCTGTCGGGGGCGGCGCGACCGCTGGCGGCGGAATAACTAGAGCGGGTCGACCGCGATCACGTAGGTGCAGCCGGGCTGCGGGCGCCAGTAGCGGCCCGCGAAGTGCGAGCCGTTGAACGTGCCGATGATGTAGGCATCCCCAAACTGCATCCGCAGGCCGCCGTCGGGCGCGATTTTGCCCTGGAAACTGCGGTAGCTGACCTGGTCGCCCTGCACCTGCCACTGCGTGATCCGGACGGTGTTGGCGCATCGCTGGCCCGGATTGGTCAGCGCCTTCGCGGTGCCGGCGTATTCACCCTGGGCCGGCGGCACGTGCGTGCCGACGCCGGGCGGAGGCAGCGCCGGCACGCCTGGGGGCGACGGCAGCGGCGGCGGTATTGCGAGCGGCAACGTGACCGTGGTGGTCCCCGGGCCACCGACCGGGCCGCGGTACTGGCAGCCGCCGAGGCCGACCGCCAGCAGCGAGAGGATCATGCACCACGGACTGGCTCGCACCAGGGTCTCCACGATTGCGCACCCGCGGCGTGGGTCCAAGCTCGATTGGTCGGAGCGGCGGGATTCGAACCCACGACCCCCAGTCCCCCAGACTGATGCGCTACCAGGCTGCGCTACGCTCCGACCGGCTGTTCGCCTCTGCCGGATGCCTAGCAGCGATGCGCCAGCGCCGCAATGCCGCGCCGCTCCGCAAGCGGCTTGCGTCGCAGCGCCGTGAATTTGCTTGTTGACAAACTGTTGCAGCACAAGATATGTGTAAAATCGTAAAAAATGTCCCGCCTGATGAGAATCCCCACCGCGTTCCACACTCCGCTCGGTACCTCGGCGCTCCGTGCCACGGCGCCCCTGGCCTGCCGCAGGTCCGTCCCAGCAACCCCCGCGCCTGGATCAGAGGTACATCGTCTTGTCGCTCCTCCGTAAATTCGCCCGCGACCGAAAGGCCGTCACCGCACTCGAATACGGGCTGATCGCCTCGTTGATCGCGGTCGCGATCATCAGCTCCATCACCCATCTTGGCGGCAACATCGCCAACACGTTCAGCTTCGTCGCCAGCAAACTGTAGCGCCTGGCCGCGCCGCCACCGCCGGTTGCATCGCCGCCAGGCACTTCAACTCGGCGCGCCCACGAACAGGTGGCGGCCGCGATAGGCGAACCAGACCCGGTGGCTGTCGAGGAAGTCGGCGCCCAGGATCACGTCGGCGTCGTCGAGCCCGAGCGGCGCCACCACCAGCACCGGCCCGGTCCAGCCGACGCCCGCGACGTCCAGCCGGGCGAACCGGTGCCGCCGCAGGCCGCGTTCCCCGCTGGCGACGCCGCGCACGTTCACCGTCGGGTCCTGCCGCAGCGCCGCCGCGTCGACCCCGAGCCGCGCCGCCGCCGCGCCGTCGATGAAACTCACCTGCGCGCCGGTATCGATGAACGCCGGCAGCACCTTCCCGGCGATCTGCACGTCGAACACGAGGTGCCGGCGCATCGAGACATGCGCCGCCGTGCCGTGGGCCCCCCTGCCCCACGGCAGCGGCGGCGCGTCGCAGGTGACCGGGGCGTAGAGCGTCAGCCGCCGGTCCAGCAGGTCCATGTCGAGGTCGTGCTCGGCCAGAATGTCGGCGCCGAGCAGCCCGTCGGCCGCCTCGCCGCGCAGCCTTGCGAGCTGCACCGCGGCGACCAGCGCAAAGAAGCCGGGCATGGCGAGCCCGCCGACCAGGACGCTGTCCGGATGCACCTCGCCGGTCGGCAGCACGCCGCCGAAGCCGGCGATCCGGCGGCTGTAGGTGTAGTGCGCCGCAAGCCCGAGGCGCTTGGCCGCCTCGGTTGACAGCAGTGTCGATTCGGCGCCGGTGTCCAGCAGGAACGTCGCGGGACGGCCGTTGATGGTCATCGGCACGAACGCGCTGCCGTGCTCGACCGCGAGCGATATCGTGGCCTCCGCGACCGGCGGGGCGCAGGTCTCCGCCGCGTGCGCGGCGGCCGGCAGCAGCGCCCCGGCGAGGGCGATGCGCAACGCGCTGTTCAATCGGCGTCTGACCATCGACACTGCCTCCGTGGCGCCGCACCCTTAGCACGCCCGCCAGTTGCACGGACCCGGCGCCGATGAACGACCGAGCCTACGCCGCCGCCGATCTGGTCGCGCCCATGCACGACGGCGCCGCGGACGGCGACGACGCGGCGCCCGCAGTCGCGGCGCCGCCGGGCCGGCTGCACCGGGCCACGGCGCTGCTCGGGCGGCTGCTGGGCCGACAGGCGGCGTCGCCCGGCTACGGCGGCACCGGGCTCACGCCGCGCCGCCTGGTCCGCGCGCTGTCCCGCCGCTCCCGCGAACGGGCGATGCAACGGCTTCGCCACCTGGCATGCTTCCGGCCCGACGACTACCTGCGGACCTATTCGGACGTGCTGCGGGCCGGCATGGACCCCTACTTCCATGCGCTGTTCGTCGGCGGCTTCGAGGAGCGGCGGCTGTTCCGGCCGGAGACGCTGGCCCGGCATCTGGGCACGCCGTTGCCGGCGCCGCAGCCGGATGCCCCGGCGCCGCCGGCGACGTTGCGGGTCGGGGTGTACGTCAGTTCGCTCGGCAACATGTTCATGCGCGAGATCGCCGAGGACGTCGCGGCCGGGTTGCGCGCGGCCGGGGCGATGGCGGAGGTGCTGGACGAGACGGCGCCACTCGACAGTGGCCCGCCGCTCCGCGTGGTGATCGCGCCGCACGAGTTCTTCCATCTCGGCCGCGGCGTCGCCTGGGTGCGCGACGACCTTGTGGCCGGCGCTGTCGTGCTCAACACCGAGCAGCCGCAGACGCGCTGGTTCGGGCGCGGGCTGCCGTTCCTGCTGGCGTCGCGCGGGGTGATCGAATTGTGCCCGCAGGCGGCCGCGCTGTTCGCCGGCGCGGGGCTGCCGAGCCTGCTGCTGTCGCCCGCGCCGAGCCTGGCCGCGCTGACCGCGGAGGACCGGCGGCATCCGCTGTTCCGCGTGCTTCCCGCCGCCGCCCGCGCACCGGCCGAGGCGGCGATGCCGTTCGCCGCGCGCGCCATCGACGTCGCGTTCTTCGGCACCGAAAGCCGGCACCGCGAGGAATGGTTTTCCCGGCATGCCGGCGCGCTCGCCGAATTCGAGAGCGTGATCCACTACCGCCGCGAGGGTCGCGGCCCGATCATGCCGGGCTCGCCGGATGGCGCACTGACGCGACTGGCGCAGCATGTCGGCGGGCACGCCAGGATCGTGCTCAACCTGCACCGCGACGCGTTCGGCTACCTGGAGTGGCACCGCATCGTGCGCCAGGGTCTTGCGGTGGGTGCCGTCGTGGTCTCGGAACCCTGCCTGCCGCACCCGCTGCTGGTGCCGGGCGAGCATTTTTTCGAGGTGCCGAGCCGGCAGATCCTTCCGCTGATTGCCTGGCTGATCCGCAGCGACGACGGGCGTAAGGCGGCGGCGCGGGTGCAGGCCAACGCCCGCGCGCTACTCGCCGATGCCGTCACCCCGGCGGCGACCGGGGCGAGCATCCTGGCGTTCCTGCACGCCCACGCCGCGCCATGATGCCGCCGCTTGCCGCCGACGTCCTGCTGGAGGCCGGCGACGGCGGTGCCGCGCCGGGCGACCTCGTGACCGTCGCCGTCAGCCTGTTCAACTATGCCCGGTTCCTGCCGGAATGCCTGGACTCCGTCGCCGCGCAACGGCACCGCGCGCTAGAGCTGATCGTAGTCGACGACGCGTCGGACCAGGACGATTCCCTGCAGGTGGCGCAAGAATGGCTGACGCACCACGCGGAACGCTTCTTTCGCGTGCTGCTGCTGCGCCATCCCGCCAACCAGGGGCTGGCGCAAACCCGCAACACCGCGTTCGAACATGCGCGGGCGGAGTTCGTGTTCGTGCTCGATGCCGACAACTCGCTGTATCCTCGCGCGATCGGCCGGCTGCATGCGGTGCTCCGCGCGGAACCGTTCGCCGCCGCCTACACGCAGCTCGAATATTTCGGCGCGCAGCAGCGGATCGGCCCCGCGGACTTCTGGCGCCGCGAGAATTTTGCCATTCGCAACTACGTCGATGCGATGGCGCTGGTCAGCAAGCGGGCATGGAAGGAAGTCGGCGGCTACACGCATGTCGAGGGCGGCTGGGAGGATTACGATTTCTGGTGCAAGTGCATCGAGCACGGGCTGGAGGCAGCCTACGTGCCGGAAATCCTGTGCCGGTATCGCGTGCACGAGCAATCGATGCTGCGCACCGAAACGCGGGCGCGAAAACTCGATCTGCGCGTGCGGCTGACGCTGCGGCATCCGTGGCTGGAGATGTAGTTCTTCGCCCGCTCACACGACATTCGCCAACCGACCCAGGATCAGCAGCGACGCCGCAATGGTGACCAGCACGGTCAGGCCCGCGCCGGCGCGCCGCGGCAGCTTGTCGGCGAGTGAGCTGGACAAGCCCATCGCGCTCGACAGCCGCGCCAGCACCAGCACGATGCCGAGCACGTGGATGATCGGCTTCGGCGTTCCGGACGCCTCGGCGAACCCGATCAGCAGCAGCGCGAGCGGCACGTGCTCGGCGAAATTGGCGTGCGCCCGGATCGCCTGCGCCAGCGAGGCGTGGCCGCCGTCGCCCGCGGAGACGACGTAGCGGGTCCGCAGCCGGATCACGTTGATCGTAAGCAGCGCCGCCAACAGCCCGAGCAGCGCCGCATAGAGCGCGGTGACATAGGGCAGGTTCGTCAGCATGGCACGGTCGCCGGCGAACGGCGAAGGCGCACGGGCACGACATCGGGGGATACGGTGGGCATCGCGGCCTCGCATCTTCTGGGATTACGTCGGCCGTTACGGTGGCCGCTGGGCAGAACATGTTCAAGAACATGTTTTGCCCGAACCGCGTTCACGGCAGTCTGCCACCGGGCGGTGAATCGGAGGAAAAATGTTCGCGGAATACGCCGACCACGATGCGACCGGTCTCGCCGGCCTGATCGCGGCGCGACAAGTGTCGGCGCCGGAGGTGCTGGAGGCGGCGCTGGCCCGCATCGACGCGGGCGAACCGAAGCTCAATGCCATTGCCCACGATTGCCGCGAGCGCGCGCGCATCCAGGCGGCACAGCCCCTCTCCGGCCCGTTCGCCGGGGTGCCGTTTCTGCTCAAGGACATCTTCCAGGACTACGCCGGCCTGCCGATGACGATGGGCTGCGTCGCACTCGCCGACAACGTGCCGACGCGCAATGCCGAGATCGTCGAGCGCTACCTGAAGGCCGGACTGGTGATCGTCGGCTCGACCGCGACGCCGGAACTGGGGCTGAAGGCCACGACCGAGACCATCCTGCACGGCGCGACGCGCAACCCGTGGGACACCGGGCGCACGCCGGGCGGCTCGTCGGGCGGCGCGGCGGCCGCGGTCGCCGCGCGCTATGTGCCGATGGCCGGTGCCTCCGACGGCGGCGGCTCGATCCGCATTCCTGCCGCGTTCACCGGCCTGTTCGGATTGAAGCCGTCGCGCGGCCGCGTCTCCGAGGGGCCCGGGAATGGCGAAGTCTGGCAGGGCTGCGTCGTCTCGCACGCACTTACGCGGACGGTGCGCGATTCGGCGGCGCTGCTCGACGCCATTGCCGGGCCGCTCGCCGGCGACCCGTTCGTGATCGCGCCGCCCGCGCGGCCCTACATGCAGGAGGTCGGCGCGCCGCCGGGCCGGCTGCGGATCGGGTTTTCGACCGACCTCGCCGATCGGCGGCCGGGTCGATGCCGGCAACCGGGACGCGGTGCTGGCCAGCGCGACACTGCTGGAAAGCCTCGGGCATCACGTCGAGGAAGCGGCGCCCGCGATCGACGGCAAGCTGCTCGCGCGCTGCTACATGCATCTCTACTTCGGCAGCGTGGCGGCGGTCGTCGCGCGGATCCGGCGCACGACGGGCCAGCCGGAGCGGGCGTTCCATCCCGACACGCGGGCCGTCGCGATGATCGGCCGCGCGATCTCGGCCGGGGTCTATGCCGACATGCTGGAGGAGTGGAACGGCTTCGCGCGCGCGCTCGGCGATTACTTCACGCGGTTCGACCTGTTGATGACGCCCACGGTGGCGATGCAGCCGGCTCGGATCGGCGAGCTGGAGACGCCGGCGATGCTGCAGCGCGTGACCAGGCTGCTGGCCGCGATGGACGCGGGCAAGCTGCTGCTGCGCACGGGCATCGTCGACAAGCTGAGCTTCGAGAATTTGGAGCGCACGCCGTTCACGCAGCTCGGCAACATGACGTTCGGCCCCGGCATGTCGGTGCCGCTGCACTGGGACGCGGACGGGCTGCCGGTTGGCGTGATGTTCGGCGCCCGGTTTGGCGAGGAGGACATGCTGATCCGGCTGGCGAGCCAGCTTGAGGCGGCGCAGCCCTGGGCCGCGCGGCGGCCGGCGCCGTGAAACGCAACGCCTGCGCGCGGGAGCCATTCGTCCGCTCGGACGTTGTTGCAGGAGCGGCACCGTCCTGCAGCCTTTCCCGCCCTGGAGAATTTTCAGCTCATGCCCGACCTGCCGATCCTGCCGCCGCGGTCGCGGATACCGGTCGCGCCCGCCCCGGCGCCCAGCGCCGCGGGGCTGATGACGCTCGCCGCCGCCGTCGTCATCGTGACCGCGCTCTATGTCGCGCGCGCGGTGCTGATCCCGGTCACGCTCGCGGTGTTGCTGTCGTTCCTGCTGGCGCCGCTGGTGGAACTGTTGCGCCGCATCCGGCTCGGCCGGGTGCCCGCGGTGCTGCTCGCGGTCGTGCTGGCGATCGGCGTCATCCTGGGGATCGGCGGGGTGATCGGCACCCAGGTCGCGGGCCTCGCCGGCGACATCCCGCGTTATGCGAGCACGGTGCAGGACAAGCTGCAGTCGGTGCAGGGCGCGACCGTGGGCCGCCTGTCCGGCCTCATCGACCGGCTGGAGCGGCAGATCGAGCGGGCGCGCAAGGCGGCACTCGACGGCGCCGCAAAACATGCGGCCGGCGCCGACGGGCAGCCGGCGCCCGCCGGGTCTGCTGCGGCGCCGGCGCCCAAGCCGATCCCGGTCGAGATCCACCAGCCCGGCGCGACGCCGATCGAGATCGCCGAGCGCGTCGTCTCGCCGGTGCTGTCGCCGCTGGCCACCGCCGGCATCGTGTTCGTGGTGGCGATCTTCATCCTGCTGCAGCAGGGCGACGTGCGCGACCGGCTGATCCGGCTGTTCGGCGCCGACGACCTGCTGCGGACGATCACCGCGATGGACGACGCGGCGCGGCGGCTGAGCCGGTACTTCCTGAGCCTGCTGGCGCTGAACGCCGTGTTCGGCTGCGTGATCGGCTTCGGCCTGCTGCTGATCGGGGTGCCGATGCCGGCCCTGTGGGGGATCCTCGCGGGCCTGCTGCGGTTCGTGCCGTATTTCGGCGCGTTCATCTCGGCCGCCCTGCCGCTGGCGCTGGCGGCGGCGGTCGAGCCCGGCTGGTCGATGGTGGCCTGGACCGCGGCGCTGTTCGTGGTCTGCGAGACCATCATGGGCCAGGCGGTCGAGCCGCTGGTCTACGGCAACAGCACCGGGCTGTCGCCGCTGTCGGTGGTGATCTCGGCGATATTCTGGGGCTGGCTGTGGGGTCCGATCGGGCTGATCCTGTCGATGCCGCTGACGCTGTGCGTGGTGACGATGGGGCGGCACGTGGACCGGCTGCAGTTCCTCGACGTGCTGCTCGGCGACCGCCCGCCGCTGACGCCGGTGGAGAGTTTTTATCACCGCATGGTCGCGGGCAAGATCGACGACGTGCTGGAGGACGCCGAGGAACTGCTGAAGCAGCGCTCGCTGTCGGCGTATTACGACGAGGTGGCGGTGCCGGGGCTGCAGATGGCGGCGGTCGACGCGGAACGGGGCGCGTTGGGCGAGGCGCATGTGGCGGCGATCCTCGACGGCGTCGAGAATTTCCTGGAGGAGATGGCGGAGTACGACGATCGCCAGCCGGAGGCCGAGGAGCATGGCCCGACCGGGTTCCTGCGCATCCGGAAGGAAGTCGGCCCGCCCGCAGGAGCCGGAGCGGGTGCAGCCGGAGGAGCTGCCGGCGGAGTGGCGCGCGGGCTCCGCGGTGCTGTGCGTCGCCGGGCGCGCGGCGCTGGATGGCGCCGCCTCGGCGATGCTGGGGCAACTGCTGGCGAAACACGGTTTTGGCGCGCGGGTGATGCCGCACGCGGTCGCTGGCACGCGGGCGGCGCTGGCGGCGGTCGACATCGCGGACGTGCAAATGATCTGCCTGATCTCGGCGGGAGGTCCCGGCTCGGCGTCGCAGATGCGCTATACGGTGCGGCGCTTGCGCCACCGGCTGCCGGACGCGGCCATCCTGGTGGGCCTGCTGCCCGCCGAGACGCTGCGCGACGACCGGCTGCGCGCGGCGATCGGCGCCGACCGCTACGCGGCCTCGCTGCGCGAGGCGCTGGCCGAATGCCGGGAACAGGCGCTCGGCGTGCCGGCGGCGGCGGAGCCGGCGAGTGCCGCCTGAGCGGCGTCAGACGACGTTCTTCTCCCACATCGGCGCATTGGCGATCACCCGCGCCCAGCCGAGCGGCGACAGGTCGAGCGTGGTGTACTCGCCGTCCGCGATCAGTTCCGACACGCCGCGGCCGGTCGCCGGCGAATGCTGCATGCCGTGGCCGGAAAAGCCGGCGGCGAACACGACGTTCGGCACCGCCGGATGGCGGCCGACGATGCCGTTGTGGTCGAGCAGGTTCAGTTCGTAGTAGCCGGCCCACGAGGAAGAAATCCGCACCGCCGCGAAGGCCGGCACGCGCTCGGCCAGCACCGGCCAGACGTAATCGAAAAACATGTCTTCCGTCGACTTCGAGCGGCGGCTCGTCCGGGTCCGGCTCGCCCTCGCCGGGCGAGCGGCCGCACAGGAAGAATTCGCCCTCCTGGCGGAACCAGATGCCGGTGGGGTCGATCACCAGCGGGCATCTTTCCAATTTTTCGCGGCAGGAGATCACGTAGACCATGCGCTTGCGCGGCACGATCGGCATGTCGACGCCGAGGCGCTTGGCGACATAGCCCGACCAGGGGCCGGCGGAAACGACGGCGGCGTCGCACGGGATCACGCTGCCATCGGCCAGTTGCACGCCGTCCACGGCGTCGCCAGCCCGGGAAAAGCCGGTCGCCTCCTGGGCGACATAGCGGACACCAAGCGAACGGGCGCGGCGGCGCAGCGCCTGCAGCATCGCCGGCCCGTCGAACGAGCCTTCGCCGCGTTCGCCGAACGCGCCGGCGGCGAGGCCGTCGGTGGACAGCCACGGGAAGCGGCCGCTCAACGCCGCCGGGTCAAGGAGAGAAATATCGGCGCCGAGGCTGCGTTGCAGATCGACGTTCTCGCGCAACGTCAAAAGACCGGAGTCGGTCGAGAGGAAAAGATAGCCGTGCTCCTTGAACGCCAGCAGCGGCGCGTCGCCGTCGACCGCGAGCGCGCGGGCCGCGTCGCGGATGAAGCCGAGGCCGTATTGCGACATCTGGATCGAGACGGGCGTCGAAAACTGCTGGCGGATGCCGCTGGCCGACAGCATCGAGGAGGCGCGGGCATAGCTCGGGTCGCGCTCGACCACGGTGATCTCGCCCTGGAAGCGCGGGTGGGTGGCAAGGTGGTAGGCCGACGAGCTGCCGATGGCGCCGCCGCCGACGATGACGACTTTCATGAGGGTCTCCGTAACGGCGCAAATCTCCCAGGCGGCGGCGGGGCGCGCAACCCTCTCCCTTCTTGCGGCCGCGAATCCGGTGCATCCTCGCCGTCAGCCGCACGAACGGAACAGCCTCGGATGAGCCAGGGACCGCGCCTGATCGACGCCGCCGCCACGCGCGCCGCGTTGCCGATGGACAGACTGGTCGACGCGCTGCACGCCGCCTTCGTCGCCGGCGCCGAGACGCCGCTGCGGCATCGCCACGCGCTGCCCGATAATTCGTCGATGTTGCTGATGCCGGCCTGGCAGGGACGCAGCGCGCTCGGCGTGAAGATCGTCACGGTGTTTCCCGGCAATGGCGCGCTCGGCCTGAACGCCGTCTCGTCGACTTATTTACTGTGCGACGGCACGACGGGAAAACATGTGGCGATCATCGACGGCAACGAGATCACCGGCCGTCGCACCGCCGCGGCCTCGGCGCTGGCCGGGCGGTATCTCGCGCGCGCCGATGCGCAGCGCCTGCTGATCGTCGGCAGCGGCCACGTCGCCGGGCTGATGGCGCAGGCGTGGTCCGCGGTGCGGCCGATTTCCTCCGTTGTCGTCTGGAACATTCGCCACGCCGGTGCCGACCGGCTGGCGGCCGGACTGCGCGCCGAAGGCTTTGCCGCGACGGCGACCGACGACCTGGAGGCGGCGGTCGGTGCCGCCGACATCGTCAGTTGCGCCACGCTGTCGCAGACGCCGCTGGTGCTTGGCGCGTGGCTGCAACCGGGCACGCATCTCGATCTCGTCGGCGCCTACATGCCGACGATGCGCGAGTGCGACGACGACGCGGTGCGCCGCTCGCGGGTGTTCGTCGACACCGACGCGGCGTTGGCCGAGGGCGGCGACATCATCCAGCCGCTGCAGGCCGGCGTGATCGCGCGCGACGCCATCGCCGGCACGCTGTTTTCGCTTTGCCGCGGCGAGGTGCCGGGGCGACGCGATGCGTCGGAGATCACGCTGTTCAAGTCGGTCGGCAGCGCGATCGAGGATCTGGCCGCGGCGACGCTGGTGGTGGGAGCGGCGTAGGGTTCAGTCCGCGACAGCATGTTCGTCATTCCGGCGAAAGCCGGAATCCAGTGCGGCTGCATCCAAACTCTGTACGGCGCGTGGACCCCGGCTTTCGCCGGGGTGACGGATCATGCGTCCCCTTCCCGCTTCGCCCGCACTTTTGCGTAGTGCCGGTGCGCCTTGGCGCGGTTGCCGCAGGCCGACATCATGCACCAGCGGCGGGTGCCGGCCTTGCTTTCGTCGAGGAACAGCCACACGCATTTGTCGTTGGCGCAGCGCCGCACCCGCGCGAGCCGCCGCCCCGCCAGCAGGTCGCCGGCCGACCACAGCACCGGCGCCAGCAGCATTTCTACCTTCTCCCCCTCCGGCACCGCCCAGGCCAGACCGTCGGGCGTGGTCAGCAGGCGTGAGCGCGCGACCGACGCCCCGAGCGAGTCGTTGAGCGTGGCGACGTCGGCGGCGTCGGCAGCACCGCCAGCGGCGAATGCGCGATACATCGCCTCGCGCAGCCTGATGGCTTGCTCCAGCGCCGCGTTGGCAATCGCCGGCTCTGCCGCCCACCGGGAAGAAATCCGCTCCAGCGTTCCCTGATCGAGCCCCGAGGCCGCGCACCAGCGCAGCAGGTCGGTGGGGGCAAGCAACTCCTCGGTCGGGGTGTCGGTGCCGCGCCAATAGCGCGTGTTGGCGAAGCCGAGACACAGATCCTCCGGCGGGCCGCGCCCGAAACCGATCGCCGCCTGCGCCGGCCGAATCGTCATGCGCCGGATCCTAACCGGCAAGGGGGTTGACAGCAAACGGCACTCCGCGGCACTCTCTAACCGTCGATATGGTTAGACGGCCGATCCACATCACCGGGAGAACGGAAAAATGCTGGACCATGTGTCCGTCGGCGTCCGCGACGTCGCGGCGGCAAAGAAATTCTATGACGCGGCGCTCGGCGCGCTCGGCTACTCGTGCGTTTACGAAGGCGGCGGATCGCTGGGCTACGGCGCGGCATCGCCGGCGTTCTGGGTCAGCGGGGTTGCCCAGCCGGTGCCGGCCGATTCGCAGTCGGGGCTGCATTTCTGTTTCACCGCCCCCAGCCGTGCGGCGGTCGATGCGTTCCATGCGGCGGCGCTGCGCACCGGCGGGGGCGACAACGGCGCGCCCGGGATGCGGCCCGATTACGGCCCCGACTACTACGCCGCGTTCGTCATCGATCCGGACGGGTTCCGCCTGGAAGCGCATTGCGGCCACGCCACGTAACGGGACGCAAAATCATGCCGACGATCCGGACCGAGATCGCCCTCGCGGTCGACGCCGATGCCGTGTGGGACGTGGTGCGCGACGTCGGCGCCGTGCACCGCCGGCTCGCGCCCGGCTTCGTGACCGACGTGCGCCTGGAGGACGGCGCCCGGATCGTCACGTTCGGCAACGGGCTGGTGGTGCGCGAGCGCCTGATCGAGGTCGACGACACGCACCGCCGGCTCGCCTACTCGGCGACCGGCGGGCGGGCGGAGCACCACAACGCCTCGATCCAGGTTATGCCCGACGGCCCCGCGCGTTGCCGCGTGGTCTGGATCACCGACGTGCTGCCGGACGCGGTGGCCGGCCTGGTCGGCGGCATGATCGCGGAGGGCACGGAGGCGATGCGGCGGACGCTGGAACGCGCGCCCGGTCAGTGACGGCCCGCATCACCGCCACGGGTGGCCGGACGGGATCGGCGGGTCCTTCAGCAGCCACTTCGTGCCGGAGACGGTTCCCGGACCCTGCAGGATCTGCGCCGTGGTGAGCCCGAACACCGTGTTGTCAGTCAGCGTCGCCGCGCCGCCGGCGGCGTTGTCGACCGCGAGCGTACTTGGGCTGACCAGCAGGTTTTCCAGCAGGGAGCCGGAGACCGACAGCGCCGAGCCGGCATAGGCGCCTTCCTCGCCGAACGAGATCAGCGTCGGGTTCTCGCTGCGCGGGCCTTTCTCGATCTGGTTGTTTTCGAGCGTCGCCTGGCCGCCGTTCGGCAGGTCGATACTGTAGCTGGCCGTGCCCGTCGGCCCGTCGGCGATGCGGGTGTTGCGCACGATGGTGACGGCGGCACGGCTTTTCATCTCGTGCCCGACCTGGGCGCCGTGGAAATAGCTGTTCTCGATGTCGAGCGTCGCGACGCCGTTGACGTAGAGGTTGTGGGTGTAGCCGGCGCTCGGGCCGGTGGCGGCGCCATTGTGGTAGAACTCGCTGTTGCGGATGGTGATGGTGGCGCCCGGCCAGGCATTGGCCAGCAGGCCATCCTGGTTGAAGGCGAAGTAGCAGTCGTCGATCGTCATGTTGCCGCTGTCGTAGCGGATGCCGGCGCCGTTCGCGCCGTTCGCCTGCGTCACCTTGGCGCCGACGAAGTCGAACCCGGTGATGGTCAGGTCGTTGTCGACGACCAGGATGCCCTTGCCGTTCGGGATGAAGCCGGCGGCGCGCGTGCGCACCCGGCCGCCGATCGCGACCATCGTGATCCGGCTTCGCACGTCGGGAAAATCGTTGATGTAGAGGCCGGCCATCACCTCGACCGTATCGCCGTTCCGCGCGGCGGCAACGGCCGATGCGATGGTGCTGTAGGTCTGGCCCGGCCCGACGGTCAGTGTCGCGGCGTCGACATCAGGCGCGGCAAGTATTGGCATGGCGATGGCGCAAGCAGCGGCAATCACGGCGCGGGAAGCGCAGCGGGCTCGGTCCATTGCGGATTTTCCTCGTGGCGGTCTGCGGAGTTCCCGGGAAACTCGGGTTGGCGGTTCTCGACAAATTCCTTGTGCGGCTCCGGGACGGCCCCGGAAGCGTTCCGGTCGACACGCGTCCCATGCAGGACGCAGAGGCGTTTTTTGGACGCGACGCGCGGACAATAAAAAATCGAGACAGGGAACGCAAATTAAAATTCACGAGTCCGTGAGTGATTGATCCGTGGCAATACCGTTAATGAGTGTCGTAAGGGAATATTCGAAGGCGGCTTCGATGTCGCCGCCGAGCCGGAACGCTCCCGCAATTTCCATGCTGACCCAGCCGTGCATGAACGCCGTCAGCAGTCGTGCCGCCGGCAGCGCGTTGGGCGGACCGGCCAACTTGCCGGTCGCTTGCAGCAGCGACGCGACCGATGCCTGGCGTGCGGCGATGCGCGCCTCGTCCCAGGACTCGGACGAGAACAACAACGCATAGACCGGCGGCGCCGCGAGCGCGAACTCGCGATAGGCTGCGGCCATGCGGCGCAGCGCCGCGCGCGGCGGACCGGTGGAGCACTCGCGCAATCGCGCCGAAAGATCGGCGAGCGCCGCATCCTCGACCGCGCGCAGCAGCGCGGCGCGGTCGGCGAAGCGCTTGTAGAGCGACGGACCGCGCACGCCGACGGCGGCGCCGACCGCCTGCATGGTGACGCCGGCCGGGCCGTCGCGCTCCAGCAGGCGCCGCGCCGCCGCGACGATGGCGGCGTCGCTGGTGCGGGCCGGCGCCGGACACATGTCTATCCGGTCCGGCCGATGCGGCCGAGATGGGTGTCGCCGAAGCCGCTCGCGTATTTGAGGCCGTAGCCGAGCGCCCGGTCGGCCGCGATGTGCGCCGCCCAGATCAGCGCGATCGCGACGCCGAGCGGCGCGCCGAGGAGCAGCGAGGCGAGGCCGAGCAGCGCCGGGCCGATCGCCACATGAACGGCGTTGTAGGCCGCGGCGCCGACGCGCGGGCCGGCGAGGTAGCCGAGGAACGACAAATCGGGCGCCAGGAACAGGAAGGCGAGCCACCACCAACTTGCGCCGAGCCGCGCATAGAGCGCCACGAGCACCAGTGCCTCGAACGCGGCTTCGACCCGAAGCAGCGCCCGCATGCTGCCGGTGTGGCCGGGCGAGGCCAGCGCGAAATCGGACATCTGCCGCTCCTATGGTTATCTCCGTTAGCCTTGAAGGCTATTTACGATAGCCTATGACGCGCGTCAATGCCCAGGCCGGCAACGACATCCGTTTGGCAACGCCGGCTCACGCGGGAAAGGCGGTCAAGATACTGTTCGCGATTCTAGGAGAAGAACGACTGGCGCAGCGAAATAACGGTAGTGTGTTTTACAATACTAAGTGCGATCACTCCAATTTTCGTGATCCACATGGCGACATCCATTCTGAAATTTCATCCGTTGAACGCGCAGATAATACACGAGGAGGAACGTAACACTTCACGCCGCCGTGTGCTTCCGATGAAATCAAAGGACATTTGGATGCCAGACAAGAACCCCGACGACCGGACCGCACCGGATCGTCGCAACTTCCTGCGTGCCTCCGGTTCGGGTGCCCTCGCACTCGCAACGCTCGCTGCCGGCGGCGCGATGCTGACGGGCGCGAAACCGGCGCTCGCCCAGGGCGTGACCGACGCCGACATCCTGAACTTCGCGCTCAACCTCGAATACCTGGAGGCCGAATTCTACCTGCGTGCCGTGACCGGCATCGGCCTGCCCGCCGCGGACACGTCCGGCTCGACCGGGGCGGCCGGCGGCGTCACCGGCGGCAGCATGGTGAGCTTCTCCAGCACCGACGTCGCCCAGTACGCCGCCGAAATCGCGATGGACGAGATGAACCACGTGCTGCTGCTGCGCACCGTGCTGGGCTCGATGGCGGTCTCGGAACCGGCGATCGATCTCTCCAGCAGCTTCAACACGCTCGCCGCCGCCGCGGGTCTGCCGACGCCGTTCGACCCGTTCGCGAGCGACACCAACTTCCTGCTCGGCGCCTACATCTTCGAGGACGTCGGCGTGACCGCGTACCACGGCGCGGCGCCGCTGGTGCAGAACAAGCAGATCCTGTCGGCCGCGGCCGGCATCCTGGCGGTCGAGGCGTACCATGCCTCGGAAGTCCGGCTGCAACTGTTCCAGATGGGGCAGGCCGCGGCGACCACCGCGATCTCGGCAGTGCGCGCCGCATTGTCGCAGGCCGACGACGACCAGGGCGTCGTGCTGAACGGCATGGCGAACATCGTGCCCGCCGACAGCACCAGCGTCGCGTTCTCCCGTACCACGCGGCAGGTGCTCAACATCGTCTACGGCAAAGATCAACGCAACGCACGGGCTGTTCTTCCCCAAGGGCATGAACGGAGTGATCAAATGAGCGGCCGCGCGACAGGCTGGCGGCCGCCCATCGTGGCCGCCCTCGTCGATCGGAACGGCGCTGCTGGCGAGCGGCGGTTCGGCCAAGGCGTCGTTGATGGTGCAGACCCCGGACAGCAGCTTCGCGTCGTCCCCCGCGACGATCACGCTGGGCACGGCCAGCTTCATCTTCAGCGCCATCCCGGGCGCGCTGCCTGGCGATCCGCCGGATGCGGTGAGCACCACCGGCAGCGGCATGGTCACCAGCATCCTCGGCGGCGTCGCCGATTTCGGCGCCGGGGCGACGATCGACCAGACCGGCGAGGTGTACGGGTTCTCGGCATTCGTGGCGGCGGCCACGATCCCGTATCCGGCGGCCGACGACTTCATCGGGCTGGACTTCGACCTCGGCGGCACCCTGCACTACGGCTATGCCGAGGTCGATGGCACGGAACTGGTCAGCTACGGCTACCAGTCGGCGGCCAATACCGGGATCGTCACCGGCGCGGCGGTGCCGGAACCTGGCGACAATCGCGGTGTTCGGATCGGGCCTGCTCGGCCTGATGATGGTCGGCGGATTGCGGCGGCGCGGCCGCGCCCGCATCTGAGCGTCACGGCATGGGGTCGCGCGGCGCGATCCCATGCCGAGGCGTCTTGTCCAGGCCACGGCGGCGAACCGCCAGGAGCGCCGCGATGCTCGCGACCGCGGTGGCGATCAGGTAAAAGCTGGGCGCGAGTTTGCTGCCGGTGGCGGCGATCAGCCACGCGGCGACGAACGGCGCGAAGCCGCCGAACACAAGAACAGAAAGATTGTAGCTGATGGCGATGCCGCTGGCGCGGATGCGCGTCGGGAACAGTTCGGCCAGCAGCGACGGCAGCACCCCGCTGTACGCGGTCTTCCACAGGCTGAGCCAGCACACCACACCGACCAGCGCCGCGACCGAGCCGCTCGCAGTGAGCAGGAAGAATGCCGGCCAGGCCGAGATCGCCAGCACCGCGGCGCCCGTCAGCATGATGCGGGTGCGGCCGACGCGGTCCGACCAGTGGCCGACCAGCGGCGAGCCGAAGGTCAGGATGAGGCCGCCGAGCAAGGTCGCCAGGAAACCGTTCCAGGCCGGCAGATGCAGTTGCCGGATCGCGTAGGTGGGCATGTAGAGGATCAGGTAGTTCGAACTGTTGGAGACGATGGCGCTGCCGAACGCCAGCAGCATGCGCGGCCAGTGCTGGCCGAGCAGGTCGGCGAGCGGCGTCCGCGCCGGCACGGTCGATAGAAATTCGGGCGTCTCGTCGAGGTGGCGGCGCATGTAGAGGCCGATCGGGCCGATCAGCAGGCCGAACAGGTACGGCACCCGCCAGCCCCAGGCGTCGACCTGCGGCGCGGTCAGCAGCGTGGTGAGCCCGACCCCGAACAGCGAGGCCAGCAACGGCGGCAAACCCCTGCCCGGCCCACTGGAAACTCGCGAAGAAGCCTTTGCGGTCGGCGCGGTGCTCGACAAGGAAAGACGTCGCGCCGGCGAACTCGCCGCCGATCGAAAAGCCTTGCAGCAGGCGCGCGAGCAACACCGCGACCGGGGCGGCGACGCCGATCGTGGCGTAGGTCGGCACGATCGCCATGACCAGCGTGCCGAGCATCATCAGCACGATCGACAGCATCAGCGCCGCCTTGCGCCCGACGCGGTCGGCATAGGCGCCGAGCACCACCGCGCCCAGCGGCCGCACCAGGTAGGAGGCGCCGAACGTGCCGAGTGCCGCCAGCAGCGAGACGGTCTCGTCGTCGCTCGGGAAGAACAGTTTTGCGATCGTCACCGCGAAATAGCCGTAGATCAGCAGGTCGAACCATTCGAGCGCATTGCCGATCGATGCGGCGGCGACCATGCGGACCGATTTTTTTCCCGTGCCTGCCTGGACGGTCGCGGCGTGCGGCATCCGACCGTCCCCTTTTGCTCCGGCGCGCATTGGTAACGCGGATCGGCGCCGCGGAAACAGGTTTCGCGCGTTTCGTGCTAGGCTGCGGCGACGCGACCCCGCGACCTGGAGGACGACCGCATGACCCAGCGCATCCTGCTGCTGACCGGCGCGAGCCGCGGCATCGGCCATGCCACCGGCAAGACCTTCGCCGACGCCGGCTGGCGCGTGCTGACCTTGTCGCGGCAGCCGTTCTCGCCGCGCTGCCCGTGGCTCGGCGGCCCGGAGAACCACATCCAGCTCGACCTCGGCAACGTCGAGCACTTCAGCCCCGGCCTCGACGAAATCCGCCGCCGGCTGCCGGACGGGCGGCTCGACGCGCTGGTCAACAACGCCGGCATCTCGCCGAAGGGGCCGGGCGGCACACGGCTCGGCGTGCGCGAATCGAGCTACGCGACGTGGCTGCAGGTGTTCAACGTCAACCTGTTTTCCACGGCCCTGCTGGCGCAGGGGCTGATCGACTACCTGGCCGCGGCAAAGGGCTCGATCGTCAATGTCGACGTCGATCGCCGGCACGCGCGTGCATCCGTACGCGGGCGCGGCCTATGCCGGCAGCAAGGCGGCGCTGCTGACGCTTGACGCGCGAGATGGCGGCGGAGTTCGCGCCGCTCGGCGTGCGCACCAACGCGATTTCCCCGGGCGAGATCGACACCGCGATCCTGTCCCCCGGCACGGCCGCGTTCGCCGACCGCGAGGTGCCGATGCACCGGCTGGGCAAGCCGTCCGAGGTGGCGTCGGCCATTTTCTTCCTGTGCAGCGAGGCGGCGAGCTACGTGAACGGCACCGAACTGCACATCAACGGCGGGCAGCACGTGTAGTTTTTCCGCCATGCACACACCCCCGCTCGGTACCCGACCGAGCGCTTTGCCGCTCTGCTCATGTGCGTGCAGCCCCAGGCGTCCCTGCCCCGCGATCCGAGCGCCGGTAAGTGCCCGACGCAGAATTACCGATCCATTTTCCGTCATTGCCGGGCTTGACCCGGCAATCCAGCGCGCAGGCGAGGCGTGGATCCCCGGGTCAAGCCCGGGGATGACGTCGGAGGGGAATGAAGTGGTTGTTTCGCCTCGAATCCTAAAGGCCGCCGGTTCAGGCTGCGCAGCAGTCCCAGAGCGCCGCTAGCAGGCGCTGCGCCCGGTCGTCGCCGCTGCGGTCGTCGTGCATCAAATTCATCGCATACGAGTAGCCGACACGCTGCGCCGGCCAGGCGCCGTGGCTCGATCCGCCGGCCCCCGTGTGCCCGAACGCATCCGCCGGCGGGCCGAACTGCATGACGTCGGTCTGCAACTGAAAGCCGATGCCGGTGCGCCGGCGGGCCTCGTGGACTTCGTCATAGCCATCCGCCAGCGCCGTGCGGCCGAGCACCACCGTCTGCGGCGAAACGAGCGGGGCGCCGCCGCTAGCGAGGCAGCCGTACAACCGGGCAATCGAGCGGGCGGTGCCGATCGCGTTCGCGCCCGGCACTTCGGCCGCATGGTGGCTGGGCCGGTTCCACGGCATCGTCTCCACCGTGAACGTGGCCGGATTGCCCCAGATCGACTGCACCAGCGGGTCGCGCGCCCACAGCGCCGGATCGAGGAACGACGCCGCGCCCCAGCCTGCGTGAAGTTCCAATCGGCTCACCCGACTTTCGAACTCCGCAGGGAGCCCGATCCAGAGTTCGAGACCCAGCGGACCCGCGACTTCCCTGGCAAAGAACGCGCCCGCCGACAGCCCCGACACCCGGCGGATCACTTCGCCGCACAGCCAGCCGAACGTCAGCGCGTGGTAGCAGTGCGCAGCGCGCCGGTCCTGGTTGGGCGACTGCTCCGCCAGCAGCCGGGCCATCCGCCGGGCATCGAGAATGTCGTCGATGCCGACGGGAACCTCGAGGCCCGGCAGCCGGGCGGTGTGCGCCACGATATCGCGGATGCGGATCGCCGGCTTGCCGAACTCCGGCCAGTAGCGCGCGACCGGCGCATCGAGGTCGAGCAGCCCGCGCTCCAGCAGGATCAGCAGGCAGACCGAGACGAAACCCTTGGTTCCGGAGAACACCAGCTGGAGCGTATCCTGCTGCCAGCAACGGCCGGCGGCGCGGTCGGCGGCGCCGCCCCACAGGTCGACCACCGGCCGGCCGTCGCGCACGACGGCGAAGGCGGCGCCGAGCTCCCGCCGTTCGCGAAAATTCCGCTCGAACGCCCGGCGCACCGGCTCGTATCCGGCAGCGACGAAGCCCTGGATGCCGTGGTCCAAGCGGTATCCCCCTTCCGCCCCGATGGCACGCCGTTCCGATGGCGCGTCGTTGCCGGGCGGCCGGGGCAGTATGCCGCCGCTTATGTTGACGTCAATATACCCGGCTCGATATGAGGTGCCGGCCGACGGATGCGCCGTCGCGGCCATTCGCGTCGGCCCACGGATTCTGGTGCGAGCATGGGTTCCTTCGGACAGCCGACGATCGTCGACGTCGCCCGCAAGGCCGGCGTCTCCAACATGACCGTGTCGCGCGTGGTGAACGGCAACGGCTATGTCAGCGCCAAGACCAAGCGGCAGGTGGAATCCGCGATCGCGGCGCTCGGCTACCGGCCCAACGCGCTCGCCAAGGGCATGCGGACGAACTCGACGCGCAGCGTCGGCTTCATCCTGCCGAGCCTGATCAACGCGACCAACGCCGCCGTCGCGCAGGCCACCGAGCAGTTCTTCGCGCGCCACGGCTACCGGCTCGTGCTGGGCATCACCGGGTTCTCGCCGGACCTGGAAGCGCAGTTCCTGTCCTCGTTCCAGCAGAACACGGTCGATGGCGTGATCGCGATCCTCGGCGACCAGACGCTGCACCGGATCCGCGATCTGGTGCAGCAGTCCCGCGTGCCGATCGTCGTCGTCGACCGGGACCTGCCGTTCCAGACCGACACGGTGTTCACCGAACACCGGCGCTGCATCGGCAATGTCGTGACTTACCTGAGCGGCCTGGGGCACCGGCGCATCGCGCTGCTGATCCCGCCGCTGACCATCCGCCCCGGCCACGAGCGGCACGCGGCGTTCGTCGAGGCGATGCGGCAGGCGGGACTGCCGCTGGACCCGTCGCTGATCCGCCTGCGGCAGGAACTCGCGAGCAACGGATACCAGGCGACGCTCGAACTGCTGAACACCAGCCGCCGGCCGAGCGCCATCGTCGTCGGCGCCGGCGAACTCACCTTCGGCGCGATGCAGGCGATCCGCGAACTGGGCCTGCGGATCCCCGACGACCTCTCATTGATCGGCACCGACGCGGGGTTCATCAGTTCGCTGGTCGATCCGCCGCTCACGGTGATCTGGCAGGACATGGAAGTGGTGGGCACGCGGGCGGCGGAATTGCTGATGTCGCGGCTCTCCGGCGACGATCAGCCGGCCCGCGCGATCACGCTGCACCCGGAGGTGATCCTGCGCCGTTCCTGCGACCGGCCGGCACGCACGTGAGCGGACCGTCGCCGCGGCGCCGCGCGGGCCGATATGTTGACATTAACACACGCGGCCCGTAGCTTTTTTGGCCGGGTCGCGGCGAAAAACGCGAAAGAACAAGGGAGGACTTTGCAATGAAGCAATCAAGCAGGCCGGCGACGCGGCGGATCGCAAGATCGGTCGCGACGCTCGGCGCAATCCTGCTGGGCGTCGCGGTGCTCTGGGCCGCCCCCGCGCGGGCCGACGACGCCAAGAAGCTGCGGTTCGTGTTCGTGACCAGCGCCGGCCCGGGCAATCCGTTCTACGGCCCGATCATCAAGGGCTACAATCAGGCCGGCAAGGATCTCGGGGTCGATGTCGTGTTCCGCGGCAACCAGCAGACCAACCTGCTGACCACGGCGGCCGACGTCAAACGCATGCTGGAAGACGCCATCGCGACCAAGCCGGACGGGCTGATCGTCTCGGACACCTATCCGGAGGCGCTGAACGAGACCATCAAGGCGGCGGTGCAATCCGGCATCCCCGTCGTGCTCAGCAACGGCGGCTTCGGCGAGGCCGCGCACACCGGCGCGCTCGCGTTCGTCGGCTGCGACGAGAAGGATCTCGGCCTGATCGGCGCGCAGCGGCTGCGCGAGGCCGGGGCGAAGAACGTGCTGGTCGTCGCCACGCCGCCGGGCATCCCGCTGGTCGACCTGCGCATCAAGGGGTTCGAGCAGGGCATCGCGCCCAGCAAGATGACCGAAGTGCAGGTGCCGCTGGAAACATTGGGCGATGCGACCCGGCTGGTGAACACCATGCTCGCGGCGCTTGAAAAGGACCCGACGATCGACGGCGTGTTCTCGATCGGCAGCTGCTGCGGCCCGGCGATGGTGGTCGTGCGCGAACAGCTCGGCGCGCGCGCCGACAAGATGCATTTCGGCACGATCGACCTCGGCGCGCCGGTGCTGAGCGCGCTGAAGGACGGCAAGGTCGATTTCGCGCTCGACCAGCAGCAGTATCTTGAAGGCTACATGCCGGTCGTGATGCTGGCGATGGACTTGCGGTTCGCGATCAAGCCGGCTTTCGATTTCGTGCCGACCGGGCCCGGCGTCGTCACCAAGGAGAACGCCGAGAAGGTGATCGGGCTGAGCGCGCAGAATGTCCGCTAGCGGCTGCGATGAGCACCGCTGACGAGGCGGTCGCCCGGCGGCCGAGCGGCACGGGCCAGATCTGGCAGCGGCTCCGGGCGATCATCTTGCGCCCGGAGCTGACCGCGCTGGTCAGCACGGTCGCGGTGTTCGCCTTCTTCGCGATCAACGCCGGCGACCAGGGTTTCCTGACGTTCACCGGCACCCGCAACTACCTGCAGGTGGCGGCCGAGATCGGCATCATCGCAAGCCCGATCACGCTGCTGCTGGTGGCGGGCGAGTTCGACCTCTCGGTCGGCACGATGGTCGGCGCCGCCGGGATCGCGGTGGCGTATCCGATCGTGCATCTGGGCTGGCCACTGTGGGCGGCGCTGCTCAGCGGGTTCGTGCTCGCGGCGATCGTCGGCTGCGCCAACGGATTGCTGATCGTCCGGCTCGGCATCCCGTCGTTCCTGGCGACGCTCGGGATGATGTTCTTCCTGCGCGGCTTGACGCTGGCGGTCACGCTGCTGCTGACCGGCACGACGCAGATCTACCAGCTCAAGGACGCGCTGCGCGGCGATCCGCTGCTGCCGGTGTTCGCGGGCACGATCCGGGGCATGCCGGTCTCGATCTTCTGGTGGCTCGGGCTCGTGCTGCTGTGCGCCTACCTGCTGTCGCGCACACGCTTCGGCAACTGGATCTACGCATCGGGCGGCGATCGCGACGCGGCGATCAAGATGGGCGTGCCGGTGGAAACGCTGAAGATCTGCCTGTACGTCGCGACCGCCAGCGCGGCGGTGCTGGTGGCAGTCGTCAACATGCTGTTCGCCGACATGGCCGAGGTTGCGCAGGGCGTCGGCAAGGAGTTCGAGGCGATCGTCGCGGCGGTGGTCGGCGGCGCCGCGACCACGGGCGGGCTCGGTTCGCCGATCGGCACCGCGATCGGCACGCTGATGTTCGGCATGATCAGCCAGGGCTTCTTCTACACCAACATCAACGACAACTGGTTCTACTCGTTCGTCGGCGCGGTGCTGGTGCTCGCCGTCGTTGCCAACAAATACGCGCGCGATGTCGCGATGCGCCAGGGCCGGCGCCGATGACCGAGACGGCGCTGCTGCAGGCGCAGGGCATCCGCAAATCGTTCGGGCCGGTGGCCGCGCTGGAAGGGGTGGCGCTGCGCGTCGACAAGGGAAAAGTCACGTGCCTGCTCGGCGACAACGGCGCCGGCAAATCGACGCTGATAAAAATCCTGTCCGGGGTGCTGCGGCCCGACGGCGGCGAGATCCGCCTGAACGGCGAACGGGTCGAGCTGCATTCGGCGCGCGACGCGCTCGACCGCGGCATCGCCACCGTCTACCAGGATCTCGCGATCGTGCCGGTCATGCCGATCTACCGCAACTTCTTCCTCGGTCGCGAGGTCGAGACCGGGCGCGGCATCTTCCGCCGCTTCGATACGCGAAGCGCGAAGCGGATCGCGGCCGAGGAGATCCGGCGGATCGGCATCGACGTGCAGGACGTCGAGCGGCCGATCATGACGCTGTCGGGCGGCGAGCGGCAATCGGTGGCGATCGCGCGGGCGATCTATTTCGGCGCCCAGGTGCTGATCCTCGACGAGCCGACCTCGGCGCTCGGCGTCAAGGAGGTGGAGCTGGTGCTCCGCTACGTGCGCCGCGCCAAGGCGCGCGGCATCGGCGTGGTGTTCATCACGCACAATGTCCACCACGCGTTCCTGATCGGCGACACCTTCGAGATCCTCAAGCGCGGCAGCATCTCCACCAATTACGAGAAGGCGGAGCTGACGCAGGATGCGCTGATGACGC
Source organism: uncultured Solirubrobacterales bacterium (assembly GCA_963697635.1). Classification (GTDB taxonomy): domain Bacteria; phylum Pseudomonadota; class Alphaproteobacteria; order Acetobacterales; family Acetobacteraceae; genus CAJCJG01. The sequence goes on from CAVOOS010000009.1 coordinate 293,778, forward strand.
ACATGGCCGGCGGCGACGACCTGACCCGGATCGCGGAGAGCCTGGAAGAAATTTCGTAGCAGGTCACGCTATCATCGCCGTCTCGGCCGGAACGCACGAAACGTGCGGATTCTACGATAAGGATTTTGGAGAGGTGTCGGAAAACCTCTGCGTCTTGGTTTCCGTATAGCAGAGCAATCCCACATGGTTTGTCGTGCAGGATTTTCCTCGATTTTCTAATCCATGTCGGGGACGGTCCCAGAGTGTGCGGAAAACGACTTAAGAGTTTCTGCATCGCGAAGCCGATGCAGAAACTCCGTTGGACTGAACCCGGTTGGGGCCGAGCCTTCAGGCGAGACCTATGGAATTTTCAAGCAATCAGTCTCGGGCTGGCCGGCCGGGCTGCGGTCTGTACTGGCCCCGGAGGGCACGAGGTGATTGCCATCGCGGCGCCGTGACTGGTGGGTGTGCGTCGGATGCCGCCTGTCGGGCGGCCACAAGTATGCCCGGAACGCGCGCCGGGCAATGGTCGTGCGTGGCATGCCGGACGCACGCGAGGCCGATCGCGGCTTTGCTCTGAGGGACCAGACCTCAAAGATCATGGTCCTTGGGCCTGCTTCGGGGACAGCCGGCGAACGAGCACGAGAATGCCTTCACCGCAGCAAGGGCAGGTCCGCGGTCCGTCGGAGGGTGCGTGCTCGGCGGATGGGCCAGCGGTGTCCTTGCTCGTATCGGCCTGGCGCGGTGTCGCCGAACGGTCGAGCAGAAGCAGCAGGCGGGCTCGGGCCGCATGCTCGCGCTTGGCGGGATGCCACAAGCCGAAGTAGCGGACCTTGTGCAGTCCCTTCGGCAGCACGTGCTGGAGGAAGCGGCGCATGAACTCGTGGCCGGGGACGCGGCTGGTCCGCCAGCGGTTCGATTTGCGCTGCTTGTAGCGGATCGTGACGGCCTCATCGTCCAGGCCGACGACCCGGGTATTGGTGATGGCAACGCGGAAGACGTAGCGGGCGAGGTAGTCGATGACGGCCTGCTCGCCGTCGCCCCAGGCAGTGCAATGGACCACCCAGGGCTTGCGCCAGGCGGCCTCGGGCAGAACCAGGTCGGGACGGCGCTTCTCGAACGCCGCCCGGAGCTTGCCACGCAACAGCTTTGCCAGGGCTCTGACCGGAACGAGAAAGCTCTTGCGCGCCGGGTGCCAATGGCGGCCGTCATCGGAGATGCCGCCGCCGGTCACCAGGCAATGGACGTGCGGGTGATAGAGCAGCTGCTGCGTCCAGGTGTGCAGCACGGCGAGCACGCCGACGGTGCCGCCGACATGGCGGGGGTCGCGGGCGAGTTCGATGATGGCCTCGGCGGCGGCCTTCATCAGCAGGGCATAGCCGTCATGCTGGTTGGCGCGCAGCACCGCGCGGAGTTCGTCGGGCACGGTCACGGTGATGTGGAAGTAGCGGGTCGGCAGCATCTCGGCGCGGCGGGCCTCGAGCCAGCGCTCGGTCTGGTCGGTGTGGCACTTTGGGCAGCTCCGGTTCTTGCAGGAATGATAGGAGAACACCTCGGCGCTGCACTGTTGGCAGCGCCAGAGGTGTCCGCCGAGGAGCTCGGTGCGGCAGGCCTGGATGTCGGTGATGGCGCGCTGATGCGATGGCAGCATCGACGCGCCATGGGCCGACAGATAGTCGCCCGCGAATCGGCGGAAGACGTCCGCGACTTCGATCACAGCGGATCAGCCGCGTCAGAGGCCGCTCATCACCTTGTCGAGGACGTCTCTGAGCAGGACGCGGGTGGGTTCGGTCAGGTGGGTGTAGATGGCGGTGGTGGCGATGTTGACGTGGCCGAGCAGGATTTGCACGACCCTGGTGTCGACGCCGCTTTCGAGCAGCCGCGTCGCATAGCTGTGGCGCAGCGCGTGCGGTGTGACCCGCCGCGTGATTCCCGCCCGACGGACGGCGGCCTTGAAGGTGCGACCCAGCACCTGCTGATTGAGCGTGTTGGTGCCGCCGCGATTGGGAAACAGCCAGCGCGGATGGCGATGGGTCCGCCAAAGCTTGCGCAGGTCGTGCAGCGTCGGTTGCGGCAGCGGCACGCGCCGCTCCTTGTCACCCTTGCCGATGATACGAACCAGCAGGTTGGCGCTGTCGATCGCACCGACTTGCAGGGTCGCGGCCTCGCTGATGCGCAGGCCGCAGGCGTACATGAGGGTGAGACAGGTCTTGTGGACGGGATTGCGGACGCCGCCCAGGACCGTGCGGACCTGGGTGTCGGACAGGACCTCTGGCAGACGCTTTTGCCGGGGTGGGCGAATCCTTTTTTTTCCAAAACAGCGGCCAGTCGCGATCGAGTGTTTGGCGGTAGAGGAATTGGATGCCGCCGTGATTGGTCTTGAAGGTGCCCAGCGCCGCGCCCCGATCGCGCAGGCCAAGCAGGTAGCTGCGCACTTCGTCCTCGCTCAGTTGATCCGGTGAGCGCCGGTAGTGCGCCGCCAGACGGCGAACGGCGTCGATGTAGATGGCCTGCGTCCCGGGGGTGAACCCCGCCAACGACATGTCTTCGGTCATCCGTAGGCGCAACGGTGTCATTGAGGTCTCCCTTGCTTCGAGCACCAAGCCGGTGCGGCCGCACCGGCCCACGGAACATACCCTCAACTCCGCTGTCGCGTGATCTTCGCCTCCCCTACGGCGAAGCCGTTCAGTCCAACGACCCTTTGCTGGACGGTCGGACTTTCGGCTTTGGGTTCGGGAAGTCCGGTTATCGGGGCTAAACGGCAGCGGCGCTTTGGCGCGCTACAGCCCTGGCGGCTCGCGTCGCGCTCGCAAGCAACTTGCTCAGGCGTTCAGCATACTCGCGTCCTGCCCGTGTGCGGCCGACGTTGATACTGCGCCGATCGGTGGGGTCGTCGACGCACTTCACGAACTCCAACTGCTCCAGTCGGTTGAGGGCCCGGGTGATCCGCGGCTTGGGTACGCGCATGTACCGAGCCAGGCCGCGCACGGTGTGTGGGCCATCATCGAGTGAGCAGACCAGCAGCACGGCAAGCTGGCATGCGGTGAGATCGGCGTGGTCCTGGCGAACGAGGCCGATGATGGTCTCCTTCAGGGTCGGCAGCAGCGGTATGGGCGCCTTGGCCACGTCGGGTCCCCGGAGCGTTCTGATGGGACCAGACGGTCGGACGCAATAATGTCGGCCTCGTGGCAGGGTGCGGGAACGGTCGGCAGTTTCCGTAACACCCGATCGCCGCACCGGCATTTTCACGAGAATTACCGCACTCCCGCCAAAGTCCCCGCTTGCGACCCCGCCCCGTCCGGCATGCGACCCTTGCAGGGGAGCGGGCCGAGCTTGGCATCCCGCGCACGTTTCAGGCTGCGCATTGACAGCCAACCCGATACATCTGCGCGGGTGTGGGTGGAGGTAAGCCGAATGCTGTTCCGGGGATTGACGATGGTCATGGCCGCAGCCGTCTGGGCGCTGCTGTCGACCGCCGCGTTCGCCTCCACGACCGCGCCGACCAAATGCCCGCGCCCGGCCGCCGGCAGCAACGTGGCGGAGCCGGTCGACCTGTACAGCAGCGGCGGCGTGCTCAGCGTCACGTTCGACTACGTCACCTCGGTCGACCGCGAGAACCGCACGCTGTTCTGCTTCATCACGCCGGACGGGGTCGAATCGCCGACGCTGCATCTCAACCCTGGCGACACGCTCAAGATCACGCTGCAGAACATGCTGCCCACGCTGGCCGCCGACGCGCAGCGCGAGACGATGTCGGTGGCATCGGACATCTGCGGCTCGCCAACGATGGACGCGACGTCGGTCAACATCCATTTCCACGGCACCAACACGTCGCCGGTCTGCCACGCCGACGAAGTGATCCATACGCTGGTCAATGCCGGCCAGACGTTCAGCTACAGCGTGACCTTGCCGCACGACGAGCCGCCCGGCCTCTATTGGTATCACCCGCACGTGCATGGCCTCTCGGAAGCCGCGGTGCAGGGCGGCGCCTCGGGCGCGATCGTCGTGGAGGGCATCCAGAACCTGCAACCGGCCGTCGCCAAGCTGCCGAGCCGCATCCTGCTGATCCGCGACCAGAACGTCTCCGGCTTTGAACCGCCGGGTGCCGGCGGCGGCGGCGGTTCCGTGCCGTCCTGGGACGTCACGCTCAACTACGTGCCGATCGCCTACCCGGAAGAGGAGCCGGCGGTGATCCCGATGGCGCCGAGCCAGACCGAGTTCTGGCGCGTGCGTCAACGCGTCCGCCGACACGATCATCGATTTGCAGGTGATGTTCGACGGCGTCGCGCAGCCGCTCGCAGGTGGTCGCGCTCGACGGCGTCTGCGCCAGCTCGCAGGACGGGTCGCGGACGGGCAAGCTGCTGACCATGAAGGACATCTTCCTGCCGCCGGCGGGGCGCGCCGAGTTCATCGTGACCGGGCCGTCCGAGGCCGTGGGCACCGCGACGCTGGAGACGCTCAACATCGCCACCGGACCCGCGGGCGACAACGATCCGGCCCGCACGCTCGCGGTGCTGAAGCCGGAAAACGGGGCGGGCGGGTCGTTGCCGCGGCTGCCGGCGGTCTCGGCCACGCCCGGGCCGCAGCGCTTCGAGGGGCTCGATCGCGCGCAGGTGACGGCGCGGCGCAAACTGTATTTCTCGGAGACGCCGACCGCCACGGGCGTGACCCAGGGCGGCGAACAGACCAACTTCTTCATCACCGTCGACGGCGCCAAGCCGACCGTGTTCAGCCCGACCAATCCGCCGGCGATCACCACGACCCAGGGTGCCGTGGAGGACTGGACGATCGAGAACCGGTCCGCGGAAGTGCACGAATTCCACATGCACCAGATCCACTTCAAGCTGCTGGCGCGCGACGGCAAGGTGCTGCCGGAGAACGAGCAACAGTTCTTCGACACCGTGCAGGTACCGTTCTGGTCCGGCACCGGCCCCTATCCGAGCATCACCGTGCGCATGGATTTCCGCGGCCGGGTGGTCGGCGATTTCGTCTATCACTGCCACATCCTCGGGCACGAGGACGCACGGCATGATGGCGATCATCCGGGTGCTGCCGAAGCCGCCGGGCTGAGGCGCTGCCGACGATGCACTCGTGGCGCCTGCGTGTCGTGCTGGTTGCGGCGCTCGGCGGCCTGGTCGCCGGCGGCGGGGCGCTGGCGCTGCGGCCGCGGGGCGGTGCGGCGTTCCGGCTCGCCGATGCCGACGACGCGGCGGCGGTGGGGCTCGGCCGGCGGGTCTATGCGGCGCATTGCGCGGCCTGCCACGGGCGCCGGTTGCAGGGCCAGCCGCTGTGGCAGGCGGCCGATGCCGACAGCGCGCGGCGGGCGCCGGCGCTCGACTGGACCGGCCATTCCTGGCAGCGCGGCGACGCGGAGCTGATCCGCATCGTCGAGCTCGGCGGCGTCGCCGGCGCGCCAGGGCAGCGCCGCTTCATGCCGGCGTTCGCGCCAGTGCTGAGCGACGGCGAGGTGCTGGCGGCGATCGCCTTCATCAAGGCGCGCTGGCCGCTCGGCATGCGGGTGGTGCAGGCGGCGCGCAACCGTGGCGCCGCCGGGATGCCGCGCGAGGCGGCGCAGTCGGATTGGACGTTTCCGGCGATGTGCCGGGCCGGCGATTAGCGCCGGCTGCGGGACAGCACGACCACCGCGGCGCTCAGCAGCACGTCCAGCACCGCCGCTGCCTGGGCGAGCAGGTTGGGCAGCGCGCGCTTGCCCATGCGCACCGCGCAGCCGCCGGCGCCGGCGCCGGCGGCCTGATCTCGCCGTGCGCCGTGCGCCACTCACGCCTTGCGCGATAGCGCATTCTCCCCCGAACCGCGTCGACCAGAATGGAAGGCGCTGGCGCCCGGTCGCCCGATGCCGGCGCCGCGATGTCGGCCCCGCGTCGGGGCGACTTCCAGCTCATCGAGGCGGGCGTAGCGGTAGATGATCAGCGAGGCGATCCAGGCAAAGATGAACACGCCGACGATCACGAAACCGATGCCGTTGAAGTTGTCGTTGAGCGAGCCGATGCCATCCCAGAACCAGCCAGATCGACATGCCCTGCCCGGCCAGTGTCAAAGGTCGCAATCAACGCCTTTTTTGGAATCAATTCCGGGGATAGCGGCGAGGGCGCCGGAAGGAGCCGAGTTGGGATGTGTCGACTGTCGCTGGGCTTGCGATCGCCGTTCTGTTAACCTTTGCTAAGCAATCCCGAACCTGCCGTCGGCCGTCACGCAAGGAGCCTTAATGCCGCTATCTCTCCGTCTCGTCCCACCCCTGCGCCACGTTTCGCGGAGCCCCGCGGCGATCGCGGCGGGGCTGCTGGCGCTAGTCCTCGGCGCCACTCCGGCCGCCGCGCAAACCGCCATCGTTACCCACCACTACGACATCTCGCGCGATGGCTGGAACCAGACCGAGACGGTGCTTACTCCGGTCAATGTCGGCACGCCGGGCCCGGCCGGGACGTTCGGCCTGCTCGCGACGGTGCCGCTCGACGGCCCGATCGACGCACAGCCGCTGGTCGTGCCCAACGTGATCGTCCAGGGCGACCCTAATCCCGGCACTCACGACGTCGTCTACGTCGCTACGCAGAACAACTCGGTCTACGCGATCGACCCGACCCGTGGCACGATCCTGAAGCAGGTCAACTTTGGCACCTTGGTGGCGCAGGAGCGCGGCTGCTCGCACATCGACGTCGGCGTCGGCATTACCGGAACCCCGGTAATCGACCTCAAACGGCAGCTCATGTATGTGGTCGCCTACACCCACGACCTGGTCGGATCGAAGTACAAACCGGAGTACCATCTGCACGCTCTCGATCTGTCCACGTTGGAGGACAAGATCCCGCCGGTGCTGATCAGCGCCGAGGCGACGCTGACCGACGGTTCCACACTGATCTTCAACGGCGCGATCGAGCGGCAGCGCCCGGCGCTGCTGGAGTTCAGGAACAAGGTATACGTCACGTTCGGCACCTTCTGCGACGGCGCGCGGGCGCGCGGCTGGGTGATGGGTTACGGCGCCGACACGCTGAAGCCGGTCGATCCGGACGCGGCCGGACCGCCCTACGCCCTGCTGACCAACCGGCTGGCGACCTCGCCCGCCAGCCGCTTCATCACCGGCATCTGGATGTCCGAAGGCGGTCTCACGGCCGACCAGAACGGCATCTACTACGTCACCGGCAACTCCGACCCGTCCGGCACCAGCTACGATCCGGTCAACAATGCGGAACACAGCGTGGTGCGATTGTCGCTCGACACGACGACGATCCTCGACCGGTTCACGCCGTCGAACCTCGTCTATCTCGATCAGCACGACCTGGATTTCGGTTCCGGCGGGGTCATGCTGATCCCGAAGCTGGGCCCCGGCGAGCCGCCGATGGCCGCCGCCACTGGCAAGTTCGGCACGCTCTATCTGCTCAACCGCACCGATCTCGGCGGCTTCACTGCAGGCGGGCCGGACAAGGTGTTGGATACCGCCACGGTCGGCCCGTGCTGGTGCGGCCCATCCTACTTCAACGACGGCACGCCGACGCTGGTCAGCAGCGCCGGCAACCAGGTCGTACTTTTCGCGCTGCAATCGAAGCCGTCGCCCACGCTGGTGCAGCGCGCCGTTTCGCCGGCTCTCAAGACCGGCCTCGACCCTGGCTTCTGGACCAGCGTGTCCTCCAACGGCACGAGCGACACGATCGTCTGGGCGGTGACCCGCCCGATAGAGCCGAAGGGCCCGGGCGTGTGGCTCTATGCGTTCGGCGTTGGCGCGCCGGGCACGCCGCTGACCTCGCTGTACGTCGGCGCGGCCGGAACCTGGGCCAGCTACGCGCACGATCCCAACATGGTCCCGGTGGTCGCCAACGGCCGCGTCTACGTTGCAAACGACAGCGGCCTCGAAGTGTTCGGGCTGGCACCAGCGGGCAACTAGGCGCGTTACGGGGGCATCGCGGCAACTAAAAACTTGCGAATGGCCTTGCGTGGCCAGATGCGCGGGCGCTGTCCGTCAGATGATCGTCTGATGGGCCGAGGCCGCGGTGTCCGGAAAACGGCCTCATCGGCGGATTTGCGGACAGGATGATTGATGGACGACAAGGCGGACGCCGGCCCGGAATCCCGCCTCCGCCGGACGCATGCAGTCGATCCGGACAGCAGGCCGATGCTCAGTGACAACCGGTGCCCACCGACGTTCTCAGAGCGATCCGAAAGCCCAACTGCGAAAGCGGCCGGAGCGGGACGGACGCGGCTGAGCGACATTCTCGTTTTTGTTGATGGTTCGACCGCTGGGGAAGGGCGGCTACAGCTCGGGGCAGGCATAGCTCGCGAGCATCGAGCATGTCTCAGCGCCGCCTTCATCGATGAGAGCCGTGCCACCGATTTCCGGCCTGATCCCGCGGACGCCGAGCTCTCACGTGGCCGACATCTCCCAATGCAGTCTGCGTCGCCGGTTCGCATGGCGCCGTCGGCTGAACCCGGTTGACCCCTCCGCCCAGCAAGCCGTAGCCTCCCGCGGTTCTGTCCCTCGCGCCGAGGCCGGGCGGCGGCGCACTGAGGCTATAGTCGTGCAGCGCAGCGGAGAAGGATTGGTTGAGGGGTCACAAGCAACGTCGATCTGCCTGAAAAAACCTGACAAAATCGCGGGAGGACTCAAAACAATGCTCAATAATCTGACGCGCCGGCACATCCTTGGCGGGGCCGGCCTGGCGGCGCTCGGCATCGGCGCCGCTTTTCCGTTCGGGCGCGCGCTCGCCGCGCCGATCACCGATCGCAAGCTCAAGATCGCGCTGTCGAACTCCTTCATCGGCAACAAGTGGCGGCTGACGATGGAGAACCTGTTCAAGGCGGCGCTGCAGATGGAGCCGTACAAGTCCGAGGTCGAGGGCAGCTGGTTCAACTCGGGCAACGACGTCAGCAAGCAGTCGCAGCAGCTCTCCAATCTGATCTCGCAGGGCGTCGACGCGATCCTGATCGATGCCGCGTCGCCAACCGGGCTCAACGGCATCCTGCAGCAGGCCGCCGACCGCGGCATCGTGATCGTCTCGTTCGACAACACAGTGACGATGCCGAAGGGATTGACGGTTTCAATGGACGAGTTCGGCTTCGGTGTCACCTGGGCCGAGTGGCTGGTGAAGAAGCTCGACGGCAAGGGCAACGTGATCATGGTGACGGGCGTCGCCGGCACGTTCGACGACGAGCAGCGCAACAAGGGCGCGGATTCGGTGTGGGCGAAGAACCCCGGCATCAAGGTGGTGGCGCGCTATACCGGCAACTGGGACACCGCCGCCTCGCAGACCAACACGGCGGCGATCCTGCCGACCCTGCCGAAAGTCGACGGCATCTGGTGCCAGAGCAGTTGCGACGGCGTGCTGAAGGCGTTCGTCGCCGCCAACCGCGTGCCGCTGCCGCCGACCGCGGGCACCGGCGAGAACGGCTTCCGCAAGTTCATGATGGGCTACATGGGCCAGAAGGTCGACGGCATCTCCTACGACGACGCGCCGTTCGAATCCGTGGTCTCGCTCGAACTCGCGCGCGCCGTGCTGCGCGGCACCTACCCGATGAAAAGCATCAAGATCCCGACGCCGATCGTCACCAACGACACGCTGCAAGTCGGCGTCAACGTCTTCCCCGACCAGCCGGACAGCCTGAACTGCCTGTTCACCGATTCCGGGCCGCACGCGATCGTGCAGCTCTGCATCGAGGCAGCGCTCAACGGCACGCCGTGCTCGGGCAAGCTGGAGGTGCGGCTGCCGCCCGCCACGGCCTGACCGAACGACCGAGCGGTGACGACGCACGACGAACGGGCGCCGTCACCGCGCCCGCCGGCATCGGATCTGCCGATGGCAGCCGCTGCAAGCGATCACGCGCTTGTGGTGGAATGCAGCGGGGTATCCAAATCCTTCGGCGGCGTGCATGCGCTTGTCGATGCCGCGCTGTCCGCGTCGGTGCGCGAAGTGCATGCGCTGGTCGGCGAGAACGGCGCCGGCAAGAGCACGCTGATCAAGGTGCTCGGCGGTCGGCTGCGGCCGGATGCCGGCCGGATCGTCATCAAGGGCCGGGCGGTCGAGCTCGCCGCCCCGCAGGACGCGCACCGGCTTGGCGTCTGGACGGTGTTCCAGGAGCTGACGCTGTTCCCGTGGATGTCGGTCGCCGAGAACCTGTTCATCGCGCGCGAACCGCGAAGCCGGCTCGGCCTGATCGATCGCGGCCGTATGGAGGCGCAGGCGGAGGCGGTGCTCGCGGGCTTCGGCATCGAACACATCGACCCGCTGGCGCTGGTCGAGGATATTTCGCTGGCGGCCCGGCAGATCGTCGAGATCGTGCGCGCCATCAGCCACGATCCCGAGGTGCTGCTGCTGGACGAGCCGACGTCCTCGCTGGTCGAGCGCGAGGTGGTCTGGCTGTTCGCGCAGATCCGCCGGCTGCGCGCGCGCGGCACCTGCATCATCTTCACCTCGCACCGCTGGAACGAGATCCGCGACATTGCCGACCGCATCACGGTGTTCCGCGGCGGCCGGCATGTCGGCACGTTCCGCGAGATCGACCAGACCGATGCGGTGATGCTGATGACCGGGCGGCGGGTCGAGGCACTGTATCCGCCGGTGCCGGCGATGCCCGCGCGCGTGCCGGCGCTGGAGGCCAAGCAGGTGTCGAGCCGCGGCGTCGACGGCGTGTCGCTGACGCTGCACCGCGGCGAGGTGCTCGGCGTCGGCGGGCTCGCTGGGCACGGCCATCGCGAGCTGTTTCTGGCGTTGTTCGGCGCGCAGCGGATCACCGCGGGCGCGCTGCTGGTGCAGGGCAAGCCGGTGCGGCTGCGCAGCCCGCGCGATGCGGTGCGCCGCGCCGTGGGGCTGGCGCTGGTGCCGGAGGACCGCAAGACCGAGGGCCTGCTGCTGGCGATGAGCATCCGCGACAACATGACGCTGTCGATCCTGCGGCGGATCACTTACGCCGGCGTGCTGCGCCCGCTGCTGGAGCGGCGGCTGGCGCTGGAGATGGCGGGCCGACTGCACGTGCGCATGCCGGGGCTCGGCGCGCCGGTCGGCGCGCTCAGCGGCGGCAACCAGCAGAAGGTGCTGATCGGCCGCTGGCTGCTCGCGGAGCCGCAGGTGCTGCTGCTCTACGACGTCACCCGCGGCGTCGACGTCGCCACCAAGCACGAAATCTATGAACTGGTGATGCAGCTTGCCGGCAACGGCCACGCGATCCTGCTCTATTCGAGCGACGCCGAGGAGCTGGCGCATCTTTCGCACCGCGTGCTGGTGATGCGCGAAGGCCGGATCGCTGCCGAGATGGCCGGCCCCGGCATCACCGCCGAGCAGATCGTTGCGGCCGCGGTGCGCGACGCCGGCGCCGGCATCGTCGCAATGGAGCCGGAAACGACATGAGCGCCACGACGATGCAGGGCACGCTGCGGCGGCCGCGCTGGAGCCATCGGCTGGGGCAGAACGCCGGCCTCGCGCTGGCGGCGGCGCTGCTGGTGCTCAGCATCGTCATCTACTGCACGATCTATTTCCTGGCGCAGCACCGCTTCCCCGGCAACTTCGAGCTGACCACCACGCTGAACAACACCATGCCGCTGGTGCTGGCCGGGTTCGCGCAGACGATCGTGGTGCTGACGCGCGGCATCGACCTGTCGGTCGGCGGGGTGATCGACCTGACCAACGGCATCGCCGCGATCGGCCTCGGCGACACCGCTGCCAGCATGATCGGCTGCTCGGTGCTGGTGCTGCTGGTCGGCGCGCTGTGCGGGCTGCTGAACGGCGTGCTGATCGCCTACGGGCGGCTGCAGCCGATCATCGTGACCCTGGCGACGCTGTCGATCTACCAGGGCGTGGCGATCCGGGTGCTGCCGGAACCGGGCGGCCAGGTGCCGGGGGTGTACACAGCGGTGCTCGCGAACACGCGCGGCCCGGTGTCGCTGCTCTACGTGGTACTGCTGGCGCTGTTCTGGGCGGGGTTCCGGCGCACCTCGCTCGGCGTCGGCATCTACGCGGTCGGCAACGACGCCTCGGCCGCGCAGGCCAACGGCGTCGCGGTGATCCGCACCCAGGTCGCGGCCTATGTCTTGAGCGGGGTGTTCGCGGCGATGGCGGGCCTGTTCATGGCGGCGACCTCGACCGCGGGCGATGCGACCACCGGCAACGGCTACACGCTGCGCTCGATCGTCGCCGTCGTGCTGGGCGGCGTGAACCTGTTCGGCGGCCGCGGTTCGCCGGTCGGCGCGATGTTCGGCGCGTTCGTCAGCGCCATGATCGTCAACATCCTGTTCTTCTCGGACATCGACCCACTCTACCAGAGTTTCTTCGAGGGGCTGTTCCTGGTGATCGCGGTGCTGCTGACCGGCGGGCTCAGCCGCTTCATGCGGCGAGGGGCGTGAGGCATGGCGCGCGGCAATGGCCTGACGGATCGCCTCGGCGCGCTGGTGTCGCGGGACCAGCGGCGCATCCTGTATGCGGTGGCGGCCGCGGTGCTGCTGTTCGTGATCGGCGGGCTGGTGCGGCCGGGCTTCGCCGGTCTCAACAGCATCGGCGCGATCCTGACGATCGCCTGTTTCGTCGGCCTGGTGGCGGCGGGCCAGACCTTCGTCATCCTGATAGGCGGCATCGACCTGTCGGTACCGTGGACGCTGAACGGCGCCGCGATCCTGATGATGAGCAGCGCCGCCAGCAGCGATGCCCGCACGCCGCTCGCGTTGCTGCTGACGCTCGGCATGGGCGCGCTGGTCGGCCTGTGCAACGGCGTCGGCATCGCGGTGTTCGGCGTGCCCGCCGTGGTGATGACGCTGGCGATGAACGGGGTGATGGAAGGGCTGACGCTCGGGCTCAGCGGCGGCCTGACCTGCCCGTCTTGCGCCGCGTATGCGCCGCCGATCCTCGGCGCGGCCGCGCGCGGGACGCTGCTCGGCGTGCCGACGATCCTCTATCTCTGGCTCGCCGTGATCGTGGTTGCCTCGTTCGTGCTGAGCTGGACCGGGTTCGGGCGCGGCGCCTACGCGATCGGCAACAACGCCCGCGCCAGCTTTCTCGCCGGGATCAACGTGACCCGGACGACGGTCATTCTGTATGTGCTGAGCGGGCTGTTCGCGGCGCTGGCCGGCATCATGCTGCTCGGCTTCGGCTCCCAGGCGTCGCTGGGCTTGGGCGACCCGTACCTGTTCCAGTCGATCGCGGCCGTGGTGATCGGCGGCGTCTACATCGCCGGCGGCCGTGGTCACTATGTCGGCGCGGTCGCGGGCGCGATCACGCTGGTCACGCTGGTCAGCGTGCTGATGGCGCTCAACATGCCGGAATACGGCCGCAGCATCACCTACGGCGTGATCATCCTGGCACTGCTGCTGTTGTACGGTCGCGAAGCGGACGAACGGTAAGCCGGTTCCGCTCTGGATGAACGGCAAACGCTGGGCGGCCAATGATCGGCCGCGTCGGTCAAACCATATTGCGGACGGACCTCCACCGGAGGCCGCTGTTGCTGTAGACGCAGAGTTGAAATGTCCCAGGTCTGCATTCCAATCATGTGTTTGGAATACTGGACCTGCGCCGACAGTCTTCTGGCAGGCTGCGCTCTTTGTCCCGGACGTTCGCAAGACGCGGCGCAAGAGCGAGTGCGAGCGGGTAAGTCGCCGGCGCGACGATCGCGGTTGCCGCAGTAGCCCAATAAGCGCCGACCCAGTCACCGAGCACACCGTAGAACACGGGGGAGATTGCGCCCGATCCGATTGTACCAGTGTAGAACAGGGCAAAGGCGCGTTCGGCCCGATCGGGCGGCGTGAGTTCCGGAACCGTGCCGTAGAGCACGGACGACGTGCCGTTCAACATGACGCCCACGACCGGCAGCAGCACGAACAACGGAACAAGCGGCAACACCAGCACCCCCACGATGCATGCCGCCGTTCCGCCTTCCGTTGCGAGTACCGGTCTTCAAAACGCCGGCCCTGGCGCCGAGCCACCCACAGACGAATTTGCCGGCCGCGCCGCCGAGAAAGACGAGCGCCAGGGCGACACCGACCGTCGGCATGGACGCACCCTTGGCCTTAAGGAGGAACGGTAGGAAGGTCAGCAACCCCGTTCTCAAGCCGGTATCCAGCACGCCGATAACGAATAACAGCCAGAAGCCGCCGCGGCCTCGGCCGACCTTGGTGCGGAGCGGTTGCGAACGGCCGGCCCGCGCAATCGGTGGCATCAGCAGGAGGACCGCGGCCGCCACGACCGCGCCGAGCACCGCCAGCAGCCACAGCGCGCCGCGCCAGGGCATCAGGGTCAACAGTAGCGACGTCAGCGCCGGAATTGCCGCTTTTCCGAGGTCGCCGGTGAAGTTGTATGTCCCAAGCGGGCCGCGCGACGATAGCTCCATAGGCACGGGACACCACGGCGGAGGCGATGGGATGCTGCGTGCTCGATCCAGCGCCCGAGATCGCCAGCGCCGCGCATAGTCCTGCCAGACTGCCCGTGAAGCCGGTGAGCGCGTAACCCCCGGCCGCCAGTGCGGTGCCAACAGCGAGAACGATGCGCCCGTCCACCCGCTCGACGAGCCAGCCGGAGGGAAGCTGGAGCGCCGGCGTAGAGCCCGCGGAGCGCAGCCAGCATCCCGTAGCCCAGGCCGAATTCGGTCTGCCAGATGGGCAGCAGGACTTAGATCAGGTCGGTGTATTCGTCGTGCAGCGCATGCGCAGTGCCGGCGACCGCCAGAGGCTGCCGAAGACGAGCAGGCCGTTGTCGCGCTGTGGCGCACCTGCGATCTGGTTGTATCATACAATGATCCGGTCGCCGACTTCCGTTTCGCGCAAGCTGGTCCCAGCTCGGACGTGCTTGTCGCCGTTGACGATGCCGGCGAAGTAGCGGGCAGCGTCATGGTCGGCCATGACGGGCATCGAGGCTGGCTCTACTACGTTGCCGCCCGCCCTACATCGCGCAGCCAAGGCGTGGGCCGGCGCATGGTGCAGGCGGCAGAGAACTGGCTCCGCGAACGGGGTATAGTGAAAGTGCAGCTCCTGGTTCGAGAGACAAACACCAAGGTGGTGAGCTTCTACGAGCAACTAGGTTTCGAGGTCGCCCCGCGCGTCGTCATGAGCAGATGGCTGGGAAAAACATCGTAGTCCTATACGCCCATTTGGCCTGTGTCGCATGGCAAGAACGCGAGGACGGCCGAGCGATGTGCAGAAGTCCGCTGCATAAAGAGGGCATAGCGTCGGTTGTCAGATAGACAACACACTACCAGAACGGATGTGAACTCCGGCGCTGCGGCTCGCATGTCCGCAAACCGTCCATTCTGTGGACGACCGTATGAAGGCCACTCGGTGGGCGCATTTCCCGTCCACAGAATTGGTCCCGCAAGCGTCACGCGTCCCAGATGGAGCGATCCCGTTCAGTGGACGGCGGCAATGCGCTGAATGTCCTTCCTTCGCGTTGTCTATCTGACAACCGACGCTATGCCCTCATCGAGCTCGGCGCGAAGCGGGCGTCGTGTTCGCTGCGCAGCAGGTCGGCCAGTTCGGCCAGCGTGATGTCCACGTCGGCATTGACCTTCGCCTGGATGACGTCGCGAAACGCCTCGATGCGATAGGAGCGTTGGTCGCCGCCCTGCGGTTTGGCGCAGGTCGCGCCGGTCGAACGCCACGCGCGAACCCAGCGGATCGCGCTCGCAGCCGCCACGCCGAACCGCTCCGCGGCCGCCCGCCGCGACATGCCGGCCTCGACTGCCGCGATCATCAGCCGGATCCGCAGGTCTTCGGACAAGGACTTCGCCTTGCATGCTGGCCTCCTGCTCCAGCAAGCATGGTGAGTTGGATCTGCGCCGCGTCGGGGAAGCCCCCGATTCTATCCGGTCGGGAGTTGCTCTAGTGGTGGCGAGCGACCACGTCTGATGCCCGTCCCGGCAGCCGCGGCAATCCTTGCGACGGGCGGTTCCGGCGCCGGCGCCGCTGTGGCATCCTTTCGCATTGTTGTTGCTTGATCCACCTTCAGACCTCGGAAAGGGCGCTTCGATGTCCAAGCTGGAAAAATTCAAGGCGGCCTTTCTGCCCGACAGCAGGCTCGCCAAGAATCTCGGAAATCGCGTCAGGGCGGCGCTTTCGGATCTCGACGCCGCCACTACCAGCTCCGAGCGGCTGGTCCAGCACCTGATGTTCGATGCCCGGCGCCGCGCGGACCAGCTTGAACAGAGCATCATGGCCCAGGTCGAGGTCGGCACCACCGACCCCGGCGCCGCCTGGGTCGCGATGGCGGACCTCGAGCGGCAGGCGGCCGCACTGGGACAGGAGGTCGACGGCCGCAGCGGCGCCGACCTCGCCGCGCCGACCGAGCATTTCAACCGCGCCCTCGATGCCGCCAACGAGGCCATCGCAACCGCCCGCGCCGGCGTCCGCGACGTGGCGGACGACGACACCGCCGAACAGTTGCTCGACCGCGCGGACGAGCG
The DNA here is from genome assembly GCA_963697635.1 of uncultured Solirubrobacterales bacterium. Taxonomy (GTDB): domain Bacteria; phylum Pseudomonadota; class Alphaproteobacteria; order Acetobacterales; family Acetobacteraceae; genus CAJCJG01. The sequence continues at coordinate 310,137 of CAVOOS010000009.1, forward strand.
CGCCACGAAGATGCTCAAGACGGTCAATGCCGTCCGCCACGCCGACAACACCGCGACGCAGGAGCAGGCCGACCGCATGGCCGCGCACCGCGACGCTGCCCGGACGCTGATCGAAGACGTGCGTGCAGCCGCCAGGCTCGCGCCCGCCGACGGCAGCCAGCGCGCCGTCTCCCGCGCCGTCATCGGCGGCATCGCCACCGCCGTGCCGGCGATCGGCCAGCAGCTCAACGATCCGAACAAGGATCATCGCGGGCGCACCGCTATGGACGACGCGCGCGCCCGGCTGGATGTGTTCGACGCCCATTTCGTGCGCGACGAAGACGCCGACCCGACCGGCAAGCTCGTCAACAAGGCCATGCGGCTGGCGGCCATCACCGCGGTCGGCGCGCGCCGCATCGCGATGGAGCAGAACGACCCGAACCTGCAGCCGCTGATCGCCCGCTCGCTGGTCGGCGCCTATGCCGACAAGATGACCCACCAGCTCGCCAAGGGCGATGACGACCCCGCCGACGCCGAAGATGCGGTCGCGCTCGCGCAGGCGATGGTGATGGACGACCCGGTCGGCAAGCTGATGACCGGCAAGATCAACCCCGAGGATGCGGTGCAGCGCATTCGCGACATGGCGCAGGCGGCCGGCATCAAGCCGTCGGAGATGCTGAAGCTGCTGCGCCAGCAGTTCGAGATGGACCTCGGCAGCCTCAGCGGCGACGAGGTGCGCCGCGCGACCCGGGCCGGCTCGAAGACCAACAACACGGGGTTCGAGATCAGCGAAACCACCGGCGAGCTGAGCGAGCGCCAGTTCACCGACATGGTGGGGACCAGCAAGCTGGGCCGGCAGGGCTATGACCCGACAACCCAGACCGTGCAGTTCAACAGGGAGGCCGACCAGCCGCAGCGGCAGGACGACGGCTCCGGCCTGAAGCTGAAGCCGACCTCGCAGCAGGTGCATGTCGTCGTCGCCGGCGACACGCCCGGCACGCTGGCACAGGCCTACCTGGGCGATCCGGCCCGCTGGAAGAAGATCATCGCCGCAAACCGGATCGTGCCGGTCGCGGTGCCGCCGGACAAGGTCGAGGGCAGCGCGACCGAGGAGTTGCGCGGCATCGCCAAGCTGAAGCAGAACGACCAACTGCCGGTCGGCGCCACGCTGCGCGTCCCCGGCCAGGAGTTGATGCTCGACCAGCTCGCGCCCTACGTGGACGCGTGGGACGATGCGCCGTCCGACCGGCGCGAGCCGCGCATCGGCGCTCCCATCGCGCCGCGCGCAAAGCCGGCCAAAGCGTCCTCCGAATTGGCGGAGCCGCCCGGCGAGAAGGTGGAGATACCGGACAGCCCGCTGCGCAAGATCACGCCGGAGACGCTCGCCGAGGGCTTCGCCAACCTGAAAAGCCCCCGCGACGTCGACCCCGAATACATCCAGGCGCCGGGCCTACCGTCCGGCCACGCACCGCGCGCGCCGCTCGACAACGTGCCGGCCACGGGCGATCCGCCGTCGAAGGCGACCAAGCCTTCGGGCACGATCAACGAGCGGCAATACGCGCATCTGCGCCTGCTCGCCCGCGCCGACGAGGAGGACGCGCAGGAGGTAATGCGCAAGGAAGGCAAAAGCCTGGACGACGCCATCGCCGGCAAGATCGCCGCGCGCTACGAGCTTGACCCCAAGGCCGATGCCGACCGCGCCAAGCGCATCGCCGACGCGGTCGCGAAGTGGATCGCGAGCGTTCCCCTCACGGTCACCTTCACCGGCAAGAGCCTGTTTTCCGATCCCGGCAAGAACGAGCCCACGCACGGCAAGGACTACGGCTCCGACGTCGTCTACAGCCGCGGCGAGGCGACGATGAAGGACATGATCGGCAAGGAGCAGCCCGTGGTCGACCCGAAGGCCGACCCGAGCGATCCGGCGGCGGTGAAGGTCGATGCCAAGGTCGGCGTCACCGGCGGCAAGAAGACCGGCTGGGAGGAAAAGCGCGGAGAGAACTACATGCGCTGGCGCCGCAACAAGGACGACCGCGAGGGACGCCACGACGAGCTGCCCTATGAGGACCAGCAAGTCTTCGCCGCCGCCAATCCGTATTTCGACCAGGCCAAGGGCGGCTCGGACGGACGGCACGGCGCCAACTACTACGGCGACGCGCACTTCCTGCTGAAGGACGCGGTTCGCGAGCGCATTGCCTTCATCGTGCGCGCGGGCGGCAAGGCATCCAGCGCCGTCCAGCGCAAGGACATCAAGATGCTGATCTACGACATGCTGACGGGCGGCGACGCGAACGCAGCGTTCGTCGACGCGCTGCTGAACGCGGGCGGTAAGACCCCGCAGATGTTTGCCGGCAACCTGAACTGGGAGGCGCACCTGTACGGCGGCTTCGACATGAGCAAGGACGCACAGGCGATCTACTTGTCCAACGACGTCGATCCCGGCGCCGCAACACGCATCGAGGCGTTCGCGAAAACCAACGGCATCCGCTGCGAAAAGATCGGCGCGCTGCCGCAGGGCATGAAAGTGCTCTCGCAGATGCCGCCGACCTCGGTCGAACTGCCGGCCTGATCTGCCGGCCTGGCGCCACTATCTGCCCGGCAGGCAGGCAGCGATGCCGTCCAGCGCCGGCAGCAGGGTCGCTGAGATGGTCATCGGCAGCTCGAACGGGTTGTCGTCGCAGGCGGCGATCCGCGGGTCGCGCGTCAGGTGCTCGCGAAACCCCGCGACCGCGGCGCGCAGGGCTTGCCGTCCGCGAGGATTGCCCGCCTGCGCGTCGAGCAGCGCGGCCGTCACCGCCACCTTGTGGCCGCCCGTCAGCGCCCCCAGCCCGAACTCGGCGATCTCGTTCAGCTCCTCGTCGTCGGATCCGCTGAGCTGCCTGCGCAGCGCCTCGATCTGCCGGTCCACCGCCTCGATCGCGCGCTGCCAACCCTCCGCCGCCCTGGCAAGCACGGCGGGATCCCACGCTGCGCCTGCTCCCGGCCGCGTGACGCCGAGCACCCGTTCCACCCAAGCGTCCTTGGCTGCATCGGCCATGACACGGCGGGCCCCCTGTCCGAACGCGCAACTGTAGCGCCGTTGCCCGGAGTCCGCGACCTCTCGCCCGCCGCCGGCCTCGGCGTGCGCTATGCGTCGGCGCTGACCTGCATGACGCCGAGTGTGGCGCCCGCCAGTGAGGGAAGCATCAGGATCTCGGGGGTACCCGGGACTGATGGGGGAATAGGTGTAGTGAACCGCAATTATCCACGCGTGCGATCGCAATCATCGGTCGGCCGTGCCCGGATTGATTGCGACGCTCCGTGGGTCACGACCCAAGATCACTGCAACTGAGCCCACATCGATTGTAAGCGGGATCGCAATCATCCGTGGCGTGCCCCCACTCTCTGCAACTCAAGCTGCCGCCTCGAGCTGGCGATCACACCCCGGGCATAGCTCTCGGTCCTCTGCTCGCAGCCGATCGCACGCGGCCTTCGCCGGTCAGAGAACCCGTCGCAGGGCGGAGAAACTGACCGTTGATAGTCTGACTGAGTTCTTTGGCCGGAATTGCCCGTCGCAAGACTGACGGCATCCTCTCTGAGGGGCAACAAACCGGTCGTTTCCCTGCCCACCTCCGCCCGCCGTCCGGTGCAATCAGTGTGGGCACAACCCCGATGATTGCGATCCCAGTTGCAGCCTTTATGCGCCCAGTTGCGATGATTGTGGGCCAGGCCCCTCAGGCCCGTTGCAATGATCGTGGGCACGCCCGACCGATGATTGCGATCCCAGCCGCCGATGTTTGCAGTCCGCTACACATAGCACCACAGCCGTCCCGTCTTGGTCCGGCCGCGCCCGGGGTCGAGCACCGGCAGCGTGGTATCGTCGGCGAACACTTTCGAGGCGGACAGCACGGTCGAGACCACCAGCTCGTAGAGCGGGCGCAGCCACCAGCAGGTCCGCCCTACCCAGTCGCTGAGGGTCGAGCGATCGATGCAGATGCCCTCGCGCTTGAGCATCTCGGCTTGCCGGTACAGCGGCAGCGAATCACAGAACTTGCCGATCACGATCTGCGCCAGCAGCGCCTCGGTGGCCATCCCGCCATCGATGGGCCGGTCCGGTACGGCCGCCTGCACCACCGCCTCGCTGCAGGCGCGGCATCCATACCGCGGGCGCCGGATGACTTTCACCCGCAGCCGCGCGGGCACGCGGTCCAGCATCTCGGTGCGGGTCTCGTCGATCAGATGCAGCGTACCGCCGCAGCAGGGGCATTGCTTGCTGTCGACATCGATCACCACTTCGTCACGTGGCAGATGCGCCGGCAGCGCGCCGAGATTGCGCCGGGGATGGGCGGCGCGGCGGCGCTGCCGCTGCGCCTCTGACTGGTCCGCAGCGTCCTTCGCCGCCGCGCGCTCCGCGGCTTCCTGCTCGAGATCCTCGATGGCGAGGTTCAGCTGGTCGGCCGACAGTTGCTCGGACCGCCGACCGAAGCGGTGGCGGAGCAGCTTGTGAATCACCGCTTGCAGTTTCTCGATCTCGGCGGTCAGCTCTGTCACCTGCGCATCACGCTGCACGGTTACTGCAACCACATCGCGAATCATGCTTTGCAGCACAGCGGCGTCGTCTGGCAGGGTGGTCAGGTCGATCTGCATGACGGCATCATGAGCGATGCCACCGCGTCGCCGCCAGCAGCTTTTTGGGTGACGCAGATCTGTTAACCTGCCAGCTCCGGTCTACGACTTGCAACCGGCGCCCGCCATTCGCAGCCTTCCAGCAATGTCGCCAGTTGCGCCGCCGTCAGCGAGATTGCACCCGTGCTCGTCGTCGGCCAGATGAAATAGCCGCGCTCCAGCCGCTTGGTCAGCAGGCACAGCCCGATGCCATCGTGCCAGAGCACCTTGATCAGGCCCGCACGCTTGCCACGGAAGGCAAAGACGCAGCCGTCGAAAGGGTCCTGCGACAGAACCTGCTGCACCTGCATGGCAAGTCCCGCCATCCCCCGCCGCATATCGGTGGTGCCGCAGGCGAGGTAGACCCGCACGCCAGGTGGTGCCGCGATCATGACCGCTTCAGCGCGGCCAGCACCCGCCGCAAGGCAGCTTCGTCCACCTGCGCATCCACCCGAACCGTCGCGCCGCGCCGCAGAACAATCTCGATCCGCCCTGCCGCTGCCACCGTTGGCTGCGCCGGGGCCGGCTCGATCGGCCTCGCGGGTCGCACCACCGGCACGGCGGATGTCGCCGCGGCGGGGCACGAGGACTTCGGCACCACATCGACGCGCACGAAACGCGGCTGCGTCGCGGCCACTGCGGTGAGCGCGCCGCACAGCAGCTGTTGCCGCCACGTATAGAGCAGGCCGCTGCTGATGCCGTATTTGCGCGCCACCATGACCGGCGACGTCCCTGGCTGCAAACTCTCCGCGGCGATATCGCGCTTCTGCTCCGCCGTCCAACGCCGCCGGCGCTCTCCACGCGTGATCACCTCGATCGGCCGACGACGAGCGCTCGTACGATCACTCGTAGGAGCGTCCTCTGGTTCCAACGCCACTTCCAGCATCATCTCGTCCTCACCGAAGGACGATAGCTGGCCCGATAAACTGCGCGCCGCGCAACGTGCCGCTCAGGCCCCGCTTACGTCGGCCCGCATTCCCCCATCG
>CAVOOS010000010.1:0-721222 GCA_963697635.1 uncultured Solirubrobacterales bacterium
TGGTCGAATACGGACGTGTGGCTGGCGATGCCGCCGGAGCCCACGGTCAGGGTACCGCCGCTGCTCACCTGCGTCCCGGTGGCCGACCCGGCGGGGTCCACCGCCGCGCTGCCTTTGCGAAGGATGGTGCCGACAGCCGTGCCGCCGGCCAGCACCGCCACTTCGCCGCCGCTGCTCACCACCGTATCGAGGGCCGATCCCGACGACACGAACAGCAGGCCGCCGGCGCTCACGGTGGTCGCGTCGGCGAAGCCGCTGTCGATGACGACCATCGAGCCGCCTGTGCTGACGACGGCTGCGCTGGCCACTCCGCCCGAGGACACGTACACGCTGCCGCCGGCGCCGACCACGGTGCCGAAGGCCGAACCTCCCGAACTCACGATCTGCTCGCCGCCGCTGACATGCGTGGCGGTCGCGGTGCCATGCGCGGAGACGACCTCGCTGCCCAAATCCAGCGTGGTGCCGCTGACCGAGCCGCCGCCGAACACGACGTCGGTGCCGCCGCCGACCACGAGCCCGACGCCGGACCCGCCGTCGACGCTGATCACGCCTCCCGCGCCGGCGGTAACGTCGCTGGCGATCGCTCCGGCGTTGACGAATTCCTGGCCGCCGGCGCTGGCCACGCCAAGGCTCGCGACACCGCCGCTGGCGATCGTCACCTGGCCGCCGGCGACCAGGCTGCCGATCGCCGATCCGCCGGCCTCGACAGATTGCACGCCGAGCGAGTCGACCACGGCATCGCTGGCGACGCCCTGGACGAATTCGGTCCCGCCGCCAATCAAGACGCCGCCGACGGCACTGCCGCCGGCGGAGACGAACACCGTGCCCCCGGACACCTGCACGCTGCCGCCGAGCTGCCCGCCGGACTGCACGTCCAGGGTGCCGCCGCCGAACACGTCGATGACGCCGCTGGCGAAACCGGCGTTGGAGAGCGTCAGCACGCCGGAGGAGAACACCTGCGCACCGCTGATCACGCCGCCCGCCGTCGCCGTCGCCGAGCCGCCCGAGACCGTCAAGGCACTCGCCACGCCCCCCTTGCCGATCAGCGCGGACCCGCCGGAGAACACGGAGGTGCCGCTGACCTGGCCGTGCACGATCTCCGTGCCGCCGGCCGAGACGATCGTGTCCAGTGCGACGCCGCCGTCCACGACCTGCAGGCCGCCGCTGGAAACCGTCGTGTCGACCGCACTGCCGCCCGCGACAAGTTGCTCGGCGAGGCGGAACAGGATCGCGCCGCTGGCCACGCCGCCCGCCACCTCTTCCAAGGCCGAGACGGAGGAGGCGGCCTCAAGGATCACGCCGGAAAAATTGCCGCCGAACACGGTGCCGCCGGAGACCACCACCTCGCCGCCGGACACCTGGATGTTGCCTTCGGCGAGGCCGCCGCTCAGCACCGTCATGGTGGCGCCGGCGGACACGTAGGTGTTGCCGGTGCCGACGGCGCCGGACGAGAAGACGAGGTTGCCGGAAGCGAACACGACAGTGCCGCTGACGACGCCGCCGTCCTGCACCAGTTCGAACCCGCCGCCGGAAATATGCGCCGCGAGCGCCGTGCCGCCGTTCTCGACCACGACGACGCCGCCGCTTTCGATCATCAGCCCGGACACGGTCTCGCCGCTGGTCACGTCGAAGGTTTCGCCGGCGCTGACCGGGATGCCCTCGCTGCCGTTGGTGACGGTGACCAGCGCGCCGCTGCCGCTGTCCGGCCCGACCATGAACAGGTCGTTCGCATAGTCGCCGGACAGGCTCAACTGATCGAAGCCATTGCCTTCGGTGACGGTCAGCATCCCGGTGGACGACTCCCACGAGGCGACGCGGGCGCCGCTGTAGGCGAGGTCCGGCAGGTCGATCGAGGCGCCGACGTTGACCACCGTGCCGAACGCCGAGCCGCCGGCGGAGACCAGCATGGTGGCGCCGGCGTACAGCACGGTGCCGCTCGCGGTGCCGCTCGGCAGCACCAGTTCCCGGCCGCCGCTGCTGGCGATCGTGCCGAATGCCGTGCCGCCGGAGAGGAACTGGCTGCCGCCGCTGAGCACGGTGCCGCTGACCAGCGCCCCGCCGAACAGCTCCTGCGCGCCGCCGCCGAACACCGAGGTGCCGGTGGTCGTGCCGCCGGACACCACCTCTTCGACGCCGAGGCGGACCAGCGTGCCGACGGCGCTGCCACCGGCGACGACCCTGCCGCTGGAGACGACGGTGCCGGTGGCGAACCCGCCCGCGTTCACATAGAGTTCCCCGCCGCCGCTGAGCACCGTGCTCAGCGCCGCGCCGCTGGACGCTACGGTTTCGGTCCCACCGCTCGCCATCGTCCGGATCGACGAGCCGCCGGCGTAGACCTCCTGCGAGGCGCCGATGCCCAGCAGCGAGGTGTCGCTGGTGACGCCGCCCAGGGAAACGAACTGCGCCGCCCCGCTGTTGACGTCGGTGCCGTACGCGGTGCCGCCGGCGGAGACGGTCTGGCTGCCGTGGCCGCTGAGCGCCGCGAGAGAGGTCACGCCGCCGGAGTATACGGTGTCGCCGCCGCTGTAGACGCTGGTGAGCAGGTCCGAGCCGCCCGCGTAGGTCTCGACGCTGCCGCCGCTCACGAACGTTTCGCTGATCACGCCGCCGCCGTTCTCCACGACCGCGTTGGACAACACGTCCGAATTGCCGGCGAAGCCCCCGGAATTGACGACCAGGGCGGCGCCGCTGCCGACGAAGGTCTGGCTCGCCGTGCCGCCGGCCTCCACCAGTTCGTCGCCCCCGAGCCCGGTGTCGTCGGCGGAGCCGCCGGCCGAGAGCTCCACCTCCCCGCCGCGGACGACGGTCGTGTCGATCGCCGAACCGCCGGAGACGAACAGCTGGCCGCCGGCGCTGACCAGCGTGCCGAACGCGAGACCGCCGGAGGAGACGGTTGCGGAGCCGCTCGATTCGACGACGGTGCCGCTGGCATAGCCGCTGCTGCGCACGTCCTGGTGGCCGCCGCTGTCGACGACCGTGCCGTACGCCGAGCCGCCTGAACTGACGATCTGCTCGCCGCCGCTGATCACCGTCGCGAACGTGCTGCCGTGCGCGGAGACGATCTCGTTGCCGAAATCCACGGTGGTGCCGCTGGCCGAGCCGCCATCGTAGACGAGATCGTAGCTGTCGGCGCTGATGACGGCGCCGACGGCGGAGCCGCCGACGACGTAGAGGACGCCACCGGACGCGCTGGTGAAGTGGGCGACCGCGCCGGCCGAGACCATTTCGGTGGCGCCGTTGTTCAGCAGGGTGTCGCTTTCGACGCCGCCGGATTGCAGAATGACGATCCCGCTGGCCGACACGTCGGCGAAGGTCGCGGTGCCGCCGTCCTCGACCACGACCGTGCCGCCGCTTTCGACGGTCAGCCCGGACGCGATCAGCCCGCTGGTAACGTCGAAGGTCTCGCCGGCGCTGACGACGCTGCCGTCGGTGACTGTCACCAGCGAGCCGCTGCCGTCCGGCGCGACCAGGAAGTCGTCGCTCGGGTAGTTGCCGGCCATCTCGAACGACACCGAGGCGCTGCCTTCGGTGACGGTGAGGAAGCCGTTGTCGGCATCGAACGAGGCCGCGCCGTTGCCGCTGTAGGCGAGGCTGGGCAGGTAGATTTCGCCGCCCCGGCTCACCGTCAGGCCGCTGACCGAGCCGCCGGCGCTGACCACGATCTGCGCGCCGCGCAGCACGACGGCGCCGAACGACGAGCCGCCGAGCAGGACGTATTGCTGGCCGCCGTCGCTGACCAAGGTGCCGCTGGCGAGGCCGCTGTCGTCGACGGTCTGGGCGCCGCCGCTGCTGACATGCGTGTCGACGGCGAGGCCGCTGGCGAACACCTCCTCGGTGCCGCCGGCGAACACCGAGGTGTTGCTGGCGACGCCGGGACCGTCGAGTCCGACCAGCGCGAAGCCGCCGCCGCTCACCAGGGTGTAGGCGGCCGCGCCCGAGGTGTCGACGATCAACGTGCCCGAGCTATCGACCTGCGTGCCGAACACGAGGCCGCCCGAGGAGACGATTTCGTCGCCGCCGCTGCCGACCACCGTGAGGCTGGTGACGCCCGGTGCGATGGCGTCGGGGGCGATGCCCTGGGCGACGGCGGCGCCGCTGATCGGGCCGCCGGTCTCCGGCCCGGCGACGACGATCTGGCTGCCGAAGTTCCGCACCACGGTGCCGTACGCGGTGCCGCCGGAGACGGTTTCGGTGCCGCCCGCGAGGTCCGTGCCGCTGGTCGTTCCGCCCGGGAGGACGTCGAGGTTGCCGCTGGCAAACACCGACGTGGCGAAGGCGGAGCCGCCCGAGTTCGACCGCCATCGCGCCGCCCGCGAACACCGATGTGTTGCTGGCGATGCCGGTGGAAAACACCACCGCCGAGCCGCCGCCGCTGATCAGCGTGGCGTGGGCGACGCCGCCGCTATGCAGGCCCTGGATGCCGCCGCTGTTCACGACCGTGCCGAAGGTCGCGCCGCCGGACACCGACTGGAATCCGAGATCGCCGAGCACCGTGCCGGTCGCGCTGCCGCCGCCGTCGACGTACTCGACGCCGTCGAGCGACACCGAGGTCGCACTGGCCAGGCCTTGGAAGTTGACGACCTGGTTGCCCGCCTCGCTGACCAGGCTGCTCAGCGCGGTGCCGCCCGAAAAGATCTCGACGAGGCCGGTCGCGCTGACCACGGTGTCGCGCGCCATGCCGAGGGAGTTGACCGCGAGGAAGGCGCCGTTGCCCACGGTGTCGCTGAGTGCGGTGCCGCTCGAGAACACCACGAGCTCGGTCGCGAAGTTCACCGGCTGGCCGCTCACGGTCTGGCCGGAGGTCACGTTCGTAGACGGCATGTCGAACTGGCCGATGCCGCCGTTGAACACGTATTCCGCGCCGCCGCCGCTGATCACCGACCCGGTCGCGGTGCCGCCGCCGTAGACTTCCACGAGCGCGCCGCTGGCGATCACCGTGCCGCTGGCGACGCCGCCGTCGAGCACGACCTCCTTGCCGCCGGCCTGCACCCTGACATCGGAGAAGACGTCGCCGCTGCTGACGACGAAGACCTCGCCGGAACTCACGGTCTCGCCGTTGAACACGACGCTGACCAGCGATCCATTGCCGTCCTGGCTGACCAGGAACGTGTCGTTGGCATAGCCCCCGGCCAGCGACATCGAGAACGAGGTCTCGCCTTCGGTGACGGTCAGGAAACCGTCGGCCGCGCTGTAGATCGCCGCGCTGTTGCCGCCCCAGGGGAGGTTCTGCAGGTCGATCGAGCCGCCAATGCCGACGAACGTGAGGCCGGCCGAGCCGCCGGAGACGATGGTCAGCAATCCGCCGCTGCCGATCGAGGTACTTTCGGTGTACACGTTGAAGCTGACGACTTCTCTGCCGCCGCTGCTCAACGTCGTGCCGCTGGCGTGGCCATCCGGGTTGACCAGTTCGGTGCCGCCGCTGAAGATGACGGCGCTGAAGGATACGCCGCCCTCGTCGGTGACCTCGGTGCCGCCGGCGAACACCGAGGTGCCGGTCGCGGACGCTTCCGAGCCGATGTAGTCGCTGCCGCCGCTGCTGATGAGGGCGCCGACCGCGGAGCCGGTGAACAGGTCGAGCGCGCCGAGGCCGCGCACGGTGGTGCCGGAGGCGATGCCGCCGAACGAGACGATCTCGGACCCCGCGCTGACGATCGAGCCGAAGGTGGTGCCGCCCGAGGACACGTATTCGCTGCCGCCGAACAGCACCACCGTGTCGCTCGCGACGCCCGACGCGGTGACCGACTGGAAGCCGAGGTCGTCGACGGTGGTGTCGAAGGCGACGCCGCCGGAGACGTATTCGACGCCGCCGACGACCACGGTGCCGGTCGCCGAGCCGCCGGTGCGGACATACTCGCCGCCGCCGCTGAGCGTGGTGTCGACGCCGAGGCCGCTCGCGCCGACGGTCATGCTGGCGCCTGCGAACACCGAGGTGTTGCTGGCGATGCCGCCGGCGAACAGCACGGCAAAGCCGCCGCTGTTGACCACGGTGTCGCTGGCGACGCCGCCGCTGCGGACGTGCTGGAAGCCGCCGCTGTCGACGACGGTGTCGAAGCTCCTGCCGCCGGACAGCTCCTGGAAGCCGACGCCGCTGACGACGGTGCCGAATGCCGAGCCCCCCAACTCGACCGCTTCCGAGCCGCCGTCGAGCACCGACGTCAGGCTCGCGCTGGCGCCGAAGTTGAGGATTTCATTGCCGCCGTCGGAGATGGCGGTTCCGCTCACATTGGCGCCCGCGAGCATTTCGGCGATGCCGCCGTTGCTCACCACCGTGCCGATCGCGGTGCCGCCGGAGCTGACGAGCAGGAACCCACCGTTGCTGATGGCCGCTTCGAACGCGGTGCCGCCGGAGAGCACGGCGAGCTGGGTCGCGAACGTCACCGGCAGGTCGAACAGCGTCTCGCCGGAGGTCACGTCGGAGGTGGGAATGCTGAACTCGCCGCTGCCGCCGGCGAACACGTACTGCGCGCCGCCGCCGCTCAGGATGCTGCTGCTGGCGATGCCGCCGCCGTAGACTTCGACGAGGCCGCCGCTGTCGACGACGGTGTCGGAGGCGACGCCGCCGCTCAGCACGACCTCGCGGGCGCCGCTCAGCAGCACGACGCCGGACACGACCTGGCCGCTCTCCACGTAGAACGTCTGGCCGGAGCTGATCGTTTGTCCCATCTCGCCCTCCCGCTGTCGCGCCTAGTCCAGCACGATCAAGCCCACGTCCGAACGCACGTTTCTTGTGGCCGGCGCCCCGGACCGCCGCGGCAGCAGGCTCATTGCCCGAGCATCCCGTTCCCGGTGCCGTTCGCGGCGGTGCCGGCAACGCCGAACCCGACGACCCGCTCGGACCCGGCGCTGCGCCGGAACGCGCACACCCCGAGACCGGCAGCATTCGTTCCGGCTACAAACCGAACCTGGGCATACCCGGTCAATCCATAGCGCGCCGGGCGGGGTGTGCGACAATGCCAAAGGCGACATTGCGACACATTCCGTTCATCCGCGTTGGGCGCTGCGGTGGCAGACCGCTCCAAGGGTCCGTGACGGCACACTCGGCGGCTTCAGCGATTTTCCGAACCCCGATGCGTTCGCCGAAACGAAGCCGGCTGCATGAACCGCACCAGCGTCGGTCCGTCGCTGCCGGGGATCACCGCCGGGGTCTCGCAGGTCCAGCCACGCCTGCGGTAGAATTCCTCGTGGCCGTCGGTATAGAGCCCGACCGGGCCGCAGTCGAGGCGCCGCGCCTGTGCCAGCGCGTGGCGGCACAGCCGGCCGCCGATGCCGCGCCGCCGCCAGGCAGGCACCACATACAGGCCGGACAGGCAACAAATCCGCCCCGGTCCCACCGGCGGATCGTCCGGAACCAGACTGACGGTGCCGACCGGCCGCCCGCCAAGCTGCGCCACCCAGGCGAGCGGCATGGCATCGGTGTTCAGGCGGCCGCGCATCTCGTCGCACGCCTCGGCTTCGGTCAGGCCCCAGCGCTGCAGCCATTCGCGGTGCAGCCAACCGGCCAGCACCGGCAGCACCGCCGGACAGTCGGCCAGCGGCACGATCATCGGCGATCCCATCCCGGCCGCGCCGCCGATCAGACCTGTTTCAACTTGGCGACTTCACTGTAGAACGTCTCGACATTGGCGATCTGGCGGGTTTTCACCTTTTCGATCAGACTCTGGATATCGGACTTCGGATACTTGCGGTTCTTCGGATAGCAGGTGTCCAGCACCACCGTGTCCCCCAGCATGCTGGTGCAGAGATACTCCACGCCCTTCGACTGCGCCGAGAACTTGCCGCTGCCGAGCGCGATCCACTTCTTGCGCAGGCTCGGCGGCGCGGCCAAGGCGGCGCGCAAATCCTCCAAGCTGGCGAAGATCGCGACCGAGTCGCCGACATAGGCGGTATTGAGCGCCCTGGCCTTGAAGATGCCCTCGAGCGTGTGACGGTCGCGCGAATGCGAAAAGCATTCTCCCTCGTCGATCTTGTAGTTGTTCTCGGGTGTCGGCTGTGCCTCGTCCCACGCGTCCCGTTGCTCCGGGGTCAAGGTGACGTCGGCAGCCTGGCATTCCTTGAGGAACGCAAGAATCTCCTTGGGCAAACCGCCGTCCAGCAGCTTGTCCAGCTTCTGGCTCATGGCTTCGCGCCGTTTGACGGCCTGGGACGTCGCGTCGAACATCGCCAGCGTCTTCTCGACCACCGTCATATTGCCGGTCGCGGCCAGGGCGTTCGCCGCCTCGTTTTTTGCCTCCCTGAGCGCCTTCCACTCCGCCGTGAGCAGTTGTCTGCTGCGGTTCAGCGCAAACAGGATCCCGTCCAATCCGGCAACCTGCGGCGCCAGCCTCGCGCGCTCCTGCGCCATCTGCACCGTGCCTGCCACCTGGTCCTGCAATTCCAGCAGCAGCGCCCGGCCGGCCGTGTCGTCGAGTTGCGCCAGCTTGGCCAGGGCCTGCTGCTGCAACTTCTGAATGCCCGCCAGCTCGAATGGCAACGCGGCTGCTGGCGCAAGCACTCCGTTCACCTGTGCGGCGATGGCCCGGCACAGGCTGGCGTGCTCGACATCTTCCAGCAGCTCCTCCAGTTGGCCGATCTTGGCGTGGGCCGCATCCGGCTTGGTGTCTTCCAGATCGTCGAGGATGGCGTTCGCCAGACCGTGGATCTGGCCGGTCTCCTGCGCGGTGGCGTTGGCCGGCAGGATCGGCGCCGCCGTGGTGCCGATCAGGAATTCCAGCTTGCCTTTCAGAGCCTCGCAGGACGCGGTGAGCCGCTGGAACTCCTCGAAGTCCCCATGGCCGTCGCTCCGCCGCTGCTCGTCGAGGTCCTCCCGTGCCGTGGCGCTGCCGTCGTCGATCGCGGTCAGGTCGGCGGGATCGAACCGCACCCCGCTGGCGGTGCTGAGTTCGGCGATCCATTCGGCATGTTCGCTTTTCAGCCGCGGCGGCTTGTTCTTGTCCCTCTGCGGCGGGCCTTCGCGTTGCAGGCGCGGACGTTCCATGGCTCGGGCTCCTTGCGGGTCAGGCGGCGAGCGCCTTGTCGATGGCATCCAGCGCCTGCCCCAGCCCGGCGCGCAGCGTCACCTTCACGCCGAGCGGGTTCTTCTCCAGCACCGGCAGCACGGGATCGGTCGTCAGGAAGTTGCGGAAGTCGGCGACCACCGCCCGCGCCTTGGTCTGCGCGGCGGCGCGGGCGGTGCCGCTGGCGTGGTCCACCTCGGTGAGCGCCACCTGCAAACCAACCTGCAACCGCCCGGTGATGCCATTCAGGCCCTGGTCGGCAACACGGTCGAACAGCGGATGCCGCAGGCTGCGCATCGCGGTCTGCAGCTTGCCGATCTGCTCGTTGGCGTCGTCCTTGGCATCGAGCCAGACTTGCAGCGGCTTGGCCGCTGCCGCTGGGCCGGCATTCGCAGCCGCGGCCGCGTCCGCCGCAGGCCGGGCAGCCTGCCCGGTGCCGGCGGCGCCCGGTGCGTCACCCAGGGCGTCGCGCAACTGGGCGATGCAGTCGCTGGCGGCGTCCAGCCTGTTGGCTTTGAGGTTGGCGTTGGCGTCGGTGGCCAACTTGGTCAGCGGCGCTTTCGACGTCGGGTCCGCGGCGATCGCGTCCGGGATGCGGCGGATCAGCGCGGCAAGTTCCTTGGTCAGCGCCTCGACGCCGGGGCCTGCGGCAGGCTTGGCCAGCGGCGGAGCGGGCGGCGGGGTTGGACCCGATGGCGCGGCCTGCTGGGCGACCTGCCCGGTGCCGACGCCGGCGGCGGCCGGTGCATCGCGCAGGGCGTCGCGCAATTGGGCGATGCAGCCGCTGGCGGCGTCCAGCTTGTTGGCTTTGAGGTTGGCGTTGGCGTCGGTGGCCAACTTGGTCAGCGCGGCTTTCGACGTCGGGTCCGCGGCGATCGCGTCCGGGATGCGGCGGACCAGGGCGGCAAGTTCCTTGCTGAGCGCCTCGACGCTGGGGCCCGCCGCAGCGGCGGCGGCGAGTTGCTCCGGTTGGGCGGGCGGGCCAGCCGGGGTGTCGGCGTCACCCTCTTCCTCGTCGGCCCGGTCGACCACGGTGCCGTCTTCCAGGCGGATCATCGCCTTGGTGAAGCCGGTGCCCCTCAGTGTCTTCTTCAGCTTCGCGGCGATCCCGCTGGCTGCCTTGTTGACCGTCAGGATCACCAGCGTCGGGTCGCCGTCGAGATCCACCAGCGCGGTGCCGTGGCAGGGCGCCTTCAGCGGCCCCCCGGCCTGCTTCTCCAATTCCTTCAGCAGCGTCGGCGGCGATTTGGTTCGGTGCAGCAGGATCATGGCCTGCTGATCCTTGCCCAAGCCCACGGCGCAGTTGACGGGCTCCTCCTTGGATTTGACGAGCAGTTTCTTCAGGTCTGCTTTGTCCATGCCGACGTCGGGGGCGGCAGCCATGGCAGGTCTCCTGCGGTCGCGGCGGCAGCGAACTCTGGCGCCAGCCCGTTCGCCCGTCAAACCGGTCCGGTGCCACGCACAGAAAGCTGATCGGCAAAGATCGCCCGCCCTGGCTGTCGGTTGCCGGTCCGATCCTGCCAGACCCGGAACGCGCTTCGTCCAATTCCGCGTCGCTCACGCCGCAAGCCGGCGGAACACCGCGAGAAAGCGATCGATATCGGCCTCGTCGTTGTAGACGTGCGGGCTGATGCGCAAGCGGCCGAGCCGCGGGCTGACAAAGACGTTCTCCGCCGCCAGCCGTTCCGGCAGCCCCTGCGGCATGCCGTCGGGGAAACCGAGGCTCAACACGTGCGGCGCGCGCAGATGCGCCGGGGCGACGGCGACGCGGGCGTCGCTCAATCCCTCGGCCAGCCGCCCGGTCAGCATCGACAGCCGTTCGGTGATCGCGGCGGCGCCCCATTCGGCCATCAGCTCCATGCCGACGGCCGCCATCTCGAGCCCGATGAAGAAGTCGCGCTCGCCCATGTCGAAGCGCCGCGCATCCGCGACGTAGGCGATGTCGCGCAGATAGGGCGTGGTCGCCGCATCGACCGCCCGCCGACCCGACATGGTCTGCTCCAGCGGGATGCCGTGCTGCCAGCGTTTGGCCACATAGAGAAACGCGCGTCCGTACGGACCCAGCACCCACTTGTAGGTCGGGAACATCAGGAAATCCGCGTCGAGCCGTTGCACGTCGACCGGCAGCATGCCGACATGGTGCGTGGCATCGATCGCCAGCGCCGCGCCCTGCGCGCGCACCGCGCCGGCGACGCGCTCCAGATCCACAAGGCCGCCGTCCGACCAATGCACCGAGGAAATCGACGCCAGCGCGAGTTTCGGCGCGCCCGATCGGCCGATCGCGGCGAGCACCGCTTCGGTCCAGTCGCCGTTCTCCGGGCGCGCCACGGTTTCGACCGCAAAACCCTGCGACGGCGCGCGGCCGAGCCATTCCAGGACGGGCGACGAATGGTCGTCCTGCAGCACCACCACCCTCTCGCCGCGCCCGGCCGGCAGGATGCGGCCCACGGTCGCGAAGCCGTAGCCGACCGAGGAAACCAGCGCGACATCGTCCGCGGCCGCGCCGATCAGCCGGGCGGCGGCCGTGCGCGCGCGCTCGCAGTGCGCCTGCGCGGTGTCCTGCCAGTTGCCCATCGCCCACGGGCGGGCCTTGAGCGCGGCGCCGCGCTCGCCCGCCGCGCGCACCACGTGCGGCAGCGGGCTGAAAGCGGCGGCGTTGAGGTAGCAGACCTCGCGCGGCATATCGAACAGCGCACGTTGCGACGGAAGCATGCGGTGGTTCCTCGGTGAGGGTTGTGGAATTCTGCGTGGGCAGCAACAGCCGATTTCGGCAAGCTTACGCAACGCACGACAATAGCAGCGCCGCCCCGGCGGCTCGCACCCGGCCGCGCCTTCCCGCCCGGCAAATCGACCGCACGCGCCCGACAATTTTTCTTGCCCAGCCATCGCCAGTTCCACTAACATGCGCGCATGCCCAACCCCCCACCCCGCACCCCGGCCGAGTGCCTCGCCACCATCATCCTGTGGCTGAGCCGGACCGTCGACAGCCACAGCATGTGGGGGAAACTCGCCCGGCCGCTGGCGGTGCTGATCCTCGACCGCCTCCGAGCCCTCAAGCATCGCTTCGACCGTCTCGCCGCCCGCATCGAGGCCGGGCGGTTCGCGCCGCGCCGCCCCCCGGCCACGCCGCGCCGGCCCGCCCCCCGACGGCCCCGCGACCCCGAATCCGCTCCCGCAGAAGTTCGCCTGGATGGTCCGGCTGGTGCAGGTAACCGCGGTCTACGGCTCGCAATTGCAGAACCTGCTGCAGCAGCCCGAGATGGTGGCGCTGATGCAGGCGGCGCCCGCGGAGATGCGCCGGGTGCTCCGCCCGCTCTGCCACATGCTGGGGGTCCGCCCGCCACCGATCCTGGCGCCGCCTCCCTCCGCCCGGCCCAAACCCCCGTCGCCGGCGGCCCTCGCGGAACCAGCGAAACCTCCCGCCGGCAGGCGGCCGAAAAAGCCGGAAAAACCCCGCTACGTGTTCGGCCTCCGCTACCCTCCGCCCTTCCCCGATCCGGCCTGAGCGAAGCCGGCGCCTTGGCACGACCATATCGTTCCATATAAGCAACGATGCAATTTGGGTCGAAACCAAGAACAGCCGAATCGGCGCCGCCGGCATGGTCTCGGTCACCGGCCGTCGATGCAGCGCTCTCCCGCGCGCTCGCGGCCCACGGCGAAGTGAAGCGGCGCATCCGCAATCGTGATCCTTGCGGCGCGGGATGGCGATGCACCGGCCACTCGCCCTTGCCGCGAAAACCTCTTCGGCTGGCACACGAGATTCTGCATTTCGCGAGACGGATCGACCCTGTCTCGGACGGCTGACGCAGTGCCCGCCCCCCGCTGGTCACCCCGGTACTCGGTTATGCTTTGTTATCCAGCCACGGCATCGAGTCATGTCGGCCCGGCATTGCCCGGCTCGGCGCAGAAGGGCGTATCGCCCCGGTCTCGATGAGCCGATCCGAGCGGGAGGCGAGGCGATGGCTGACGACACCTACCAGTGGAGCAATCCGGGCACCGGCGGGCTGTTCGACTCCGCGGCCGACTGGGTCGACACCACCAACACGAGCAACGTGGCATTTCCCGGCTCGTCCGACACCGCGCTGCTGATCGGCTCCGACGGCGCCGTGCAGACGATCACCGGGCCGGGCGATGTCGGCGTGCTGAACGTGTCGGGGGAGAACTTTCTCGCCGGCGCCTACACCATCAACCAGGGCCTGACGATCGGCGGCACCGGCAGCGGCACGCTGGCGCTCGGCGGCACGATGTCGCTGGTGGAAGCGGCGCAAACCCTGAACTACGGCGCCGTGGTCGGCAACAGCGGCACCGGCGCGCTGGTCGTCTCGGGCAGCGGCGTCGCCCTGACCGACATGCACGACAACGGCCTGGCCGTCGGCCTCTCGGCCGACAGCGTCGGAACGGTGCTGGTCAGCGGCGGCGGCACGATCACCTTCGGCAGCAACGACAGCGACCAGCTCGCGGCCGTTTCGATCGGTCGCGGGGGTGCCGGCGAGATCGCCGTGGACGGCGCGGGCAGCCAACTGGTCGCCGACGGCGGCGTCTATGTCGGCCGCGGCGGCGCAGGCGCGCTGGTCGTCTCCAACTCCGGCCTCGTGACCGAGACCCTGCCGGGCACCTATTTCGAGATCGGCGTCGGCAACAGCACCAACGATGCCCATGTCGGCGGCTTCGGCTCGGCGACGGTCGAAACCGGCGGCACGCTCGCGACGCAGGGATTTATCCGGGTCGGCGGCAACGGCGTGAGCGGCGCGCTGACCGTCTCGACCGGCGGCCTGGTCTCCGCCGTCGTCTCGCCCGGCACCACCGGCATCAGCCTCGGCACCGCCGGGACCGCGGACGGCAGCTTCGAGACCGGCAGCGGCTCGCTCGAAATCGACGCCGGCGGCACCGTCGACGTCGGCGGCGCGGCCGCGCCCGACACCGACGCCGGCCTGTCCGTCGGCACCGACGCCGGTGCCACGGGCACGGCCGACATCAGCGGCGCCGGCGCGGTGCTCGACACCGAAAACAACCTGATCGTCATCGGCAGCGGCGGCACCGGCACGATGAACGTCAGCGGCGGCGCGGCGATCACGGCGAGCGCGCCGGGGCCCAGCTACGGCGCGATCGTGCTCGGCAACCTGGCGAGCGCGTCGGGCACGCTCAGTGTGTCCGGCACCGGCTCGACCGCGACGGCCATCGGGGCGCTGTCGGTCGGCTTTGGCGGCCAGGGCAGTCTCGGCATCGCATCCGGCGGCGCGGTGACGGCGTCCGACGTGCTCGTCGGCGCGTTCGCCGGCACGGGACAAGCCGCCGTCGGCACGTCCAGCACGCTTGCCGAGCACCGGGGGGTTCAGCGTCGGCGGGACGGCCGGCGCGGTTGGCGTGCTCGACATGACCGGCGGCGACGCCATCGCGGCCGCCGGGTTCACCGTCAGCGCGACCGGAACGGTTACCGGCAGCGGCACGCTCGACGGCACCGTCGCCAACGCCGGCAGCATCGCCGCGAACGGTGGCGTGCTGACCTTGACCCAGGCCGCGGGCGGCGCCGGCACGTTCGCGATCGAGACGTCCAGCGACCTCGTGATGGAGGGCACCGTCGCGGTTGGCGCCGCCGTGACCTTCGCGGGGGCCGATGCGCGCTTGGACGTCACCGATCCGGTCAATTTCGGCGGGACCGTCGACAATTTCGGCTTCTCCGACACGCTGTTCGCGGCGGGGGCCGCATCGGTCAGCCTGGCGGGCGGCGCCCTTTCGCTGTTCGACAGCGCCGATGCGCAGATCGGCGCGATCGCGTTGTCCAATGTCGCGTCGGGCGGTCATTTCGTCGATACCGGCGGCACGATCACGCTCGCCTGCTTCGCCGCCGGCACGCGGCTGGCAACGCCGGACGGCGACGTGCCGGTGGAGACGCTGGCGGCGGGCGATGCCGTGCTGACCGCGGCGGGCATGCCGGCGGAGGTGCGGTGGGTCGGCCATCGCCACCTCGACTGTGCGCGACAGCCGCGGCCGGAGGAGGTGTGGCCGGTGCGGATCGCCGCCGGCGCGTTCGGCGAGCGCCAGCCGGCCCGCGATCTGTGGCTC
Source organism: uncultured Solirubrobacterales bacterium (assembly GCA_963697635.1). Classification (GTDB taxonomy): domain Bacteria; phylum Pseudomonadota; class Alphaproteobacteria; order Acetobacterales; family Acetobacteraceae; genus CAJCJG01. Next base: position 15,057 of record CAVOOS010000010.1, read on the forward strand.
AGCCCGGATCACGCCGTGTTCGTCGCGGGTTGCCTGATCCCGGTCCGCCATCTGCTGAACGGCCGCACCATCGCGCAGCAGCCGCGTGCCGACGTCACCTATTTCCACGTCGAACTGGCGCGCCACGACGTGCTGCTCGCCGAGGGGCTGCCGTGCGAAAGCTACCTCGATACCGGCAACCGCTCGGCATTCGCCAACGGCGGCGCGGCCGTGCAACTGCATCCCGACTTTTCTCGCAGTGTGTGGGATGCGCGCGCCTGTGCCAGACTGGTGCTGGAGGGCGCGGAGGTCACCGCGGCGCGCCGAAGGCTGCTACGGCGCGCTGTGGCGCTGGGCCATCGCAGAACCAACGACCCGGGGCTGCGCGCGCTGGCGGACGGGCGCGCGGTGCCGTCCGCTCGCCAAGGGCGGGTGTGGCACATCGGGCTGCCGGCCGGCACGTCGCACCTGTGTCTGTTGTCGCGCACCTGGATACCGGCGCACACGCGCCCGACGGACACCGACACGCGAAAACTTGGGGTCGCGATCCGGCGGCTGTGGCTGGACGGACGCCAGGTCGCGCTCGACAGCCCGGGCCTCGCCGCCGGCTGGCACGCGCCGGAACTGGGCTGGCGCTGGACCGACGGCGCGGCCGACCTGGCGATCCCCGGCGTGCGCGAATTGACCTTCGAGGTGGCGATGTCCGGCAGCTACTGGCGACTTGGGGACCCGCGAGAACTGCGCGCGGCGTAGTTCGGCCCATCGATCTCGTCCGCCGGCAGCGCCAGCGATTCCCTGCTCTCTTCCCTGGCCGGCATGTTCGTTGCTGGGGGCGCCTAGGTCGATGAATTCGTGCCGACAGCGACCGTCGCCAGCAGCTCAGAGTGAACCCGCGCATCGCCCGCGGCCAGGATGCTGCGGTCGGACGCCAGCGTCAGGCGTTGCCCGGACCAGTCGGTGACGATGCCGCCGGCGTTGCGCACGATCGCATCGAGCGCCGCGTAGTCGTGCAGGTAAAAGCCGTCGGAGGCGACCGCGTCGATCCGGCCGGCGGCAACGAGGCAAAAGACCAGCCAGGTGTCGCCGTTCGCCGTGCCGCGGGCGCGCTGCCGCAATGGCGCCAGCACGCCGTGGCGGTGCCGGCAGAAACTGTCGTAGCCGGTGGTGCTCAGCACGGCATCGGCCAGCGCCGCGCAGGGACGCACGGAAATCGGCGCGCCGTTCCAGGTGGCGCCGTGCCCGTCCGCGCCGACGAAGCGGTCGCGCGTCAGCGGCTGCTCGGCCAGTCCGAGCACGATTTTATCCGCGTGCGCCAGCGCGATCAGCGTGCCGAACAGCGGCAAGCCCTGGATGAACTCCCTGGTGCCGTCCAGCGGGTCGATGATCCACACCCATTCGGCGTCGGGGCGGTCGGGGGGAAATTCCTCGCCGATCACGCCGTGCGCCGGATAGGCCCGACGGATCGCCTCGCGCAGCGCGGTCTCGACGGCGCGGTCCACCTCGGTCACCGGCGAGCCGTCCGGCTTGGTCTGCACCGCAACCGGGCCGCGCGCGGCCTCGCGCAGCCGGTCGCCGGCGAGGTCGGCCAGCATGTGCGCGAAGGCGACGAATTCAGGCGGAACGGTCGGCATCGCCTATGCTGCCCCGCCCAGCATGCCGACGATCCGGTCGGCGAGGTCGGCGAGCGCCCGGCTCATCGCCGCCACATGGTCGCGCGTGGCGGCCGAGGCGGGCGTCGCGGTCAGCCGCAGCGTGCGCGCCTCCGCCGCGTGGTTCACGTCGCCGCGCCGCACCGCCACCTGCGCCAGCAGCACGATCATGCCGTTGGCCTCGGCATCGAAGCGCTGCACGTCGATCTCCAGCACCTCGTCGGGCTCCGTCGAGATCGCGCCGGACTCCGCATAGACCGCGGTGTCGGGCAGCCGCTCCACCAGAATCCTCGGTGAGCACCCGGTCCAGCATGCCGCCGAACGGCTCGCCCCAGCGCTCGTTCTGCGCCAGCCGCAGCCGGAACGCGGCCGACGAGCGCACGATCTCCGGCCGGTCGAGGTAGCCGGCGAGCCCGATCCGCCGCAGCTCGACGCTGCGCGCCGCGATGTGGGTCGCCGCCCCCGGCAGCGCCGCGAGCGTATACAGGTCGGGGTTGGGCGACGAGCCGCAGGCGCCGAGCAGCAGCAGGGCGAACAGCGCAACAACCCGCATCAGCGTTCCCCGAGCTTGCCGTCGCGGCCGCGCAGCAGCGCCTCCGGATGCTGGTCCAGGTAGTCGGCGAGCAGCCGGACCGAGCGGGCGGTGTCGCTGACCTGCAGCAGCAGGCGTTCCAGATCGCGGCGAAATTCCGAGTTCGCGCCGTAGCCGGCATCGGTCGAGCCGACCAGCTTGCCGGCGCGGTCGACGACGTTCTGCAAGCCCTGCGCGATCTCCGGCAGCCGCTTCAGCGCCGGGCCCGCGCCCGCGTCGGCCTTGCGCACCAGGTCCTGCACTTCCGTCAGCGTCTCGTTGAGCGTACGCAGGCTCTGCTTCGTATCGGGGCCGGCGGTGATGGTGCGCACTCCGGCCAGCGCCTCGTTGAGGTTGCGGCCGATCGCCTCCAGCGGCAGCGAGTCGACCTTGCGCAGGATCTCGCCGATGTTCGCGGTGATGCTGTCGAGCCCGCCCGCCACCGTCGGCAGCACCACCGCGCCGTTCTTCTCCTCGACCGTCGCCGCCGGCACGTCCTGGAAATAGTCGAGCGCGACGAACAACTGCCCGGTCAACAGGTTGGCCGAGCGCAGCTGCACCCGCATGCCGTGCGCGACCATGCGCCGCGTCACCTCGAGCGGATCGCGGTCGCGCACCGGCCCGGAGTTCAGGATCCGCTCGGGCTGGATCTCGAAGCTGACGGCCACGCGGAATTCCAGGCCGTTCGGGTCGAATTCCAGGTTCACCGAGGTCACGCTGCCGATCTGGATGCCGAACAGCTCGACTGGCGCGCCCACCGCGAGGCCGCGCACCGAGCCGCGGAAATACACCAGGAACGGAATGCGATCGCGATACCCCGCGGTGGCGGCGGCCGCCTGGTTGCGGTAGAGCTGGAATTCCGCGTTGGCGGGCGCGAGCTTCGTGGCGCGGCTGTCGGCCGGCGTGTCGAACGCGATGCCGCCGGACAGCAGCGCCTGCAGGCTCTCCATGCGCAACTGCACGCCCTGGGCGCCAAGCTCGACGTCGAGGCCGGAGGCGTTCCAGAAATGCGTGCCCTCGCGTACGAACCCGTCGTACGGCGCGCGGACGAACACGTGCACCGAGATTTCGTTGCGCGGCCGGTTGGGGTGCACGTCGTAGCCGAGCACCTCGCCGGCCTGGATGTCGTGGTAGAACACCGGCGAGCCGCTGGAGATCGAGCCGATCCGGTCGGCGTCCAACACGTACGAGGTGCCCGGCACGTCCGAGCGCACCGCGGGCGGCTCCTCGAGCCCGTCGAACCGGCTCTCGGGCGGCCCTCGCGCGGCGCCCGGGTCGAGTTCGATGTACGCGCCGGAAAACAGCGTCTCGAGGCCGCTGATGTTGCCCACCGTGAGCCGCGGGCGTACCACCCAGAAGCGCGCCGTGCTGGTCAGGATGTGGGACGCCTCCCGCCGCATGTCGGCTTCGACCTCGACGCGCTTCATGTCGCTGGTCAGCGAGATGCGGCGCACGGTGCCGAGGTCGACCGCCTTGTGCCGGATCTTGGTCTGCCCGGCGACCAGCCCATCGGCGGTCGAGAAGCTGATCTCGATGGTCGGCCCGCGGTCGGCGATCGCGCGCCAGCCGAGATAGGCGGCGACGGCGGCGGCTACCAGCGGGATCAGCCAGACGAAATGGAACGGCCGGCGCGTATGCACCTCCGCGACCGGCATGGGCGGCGGCGCGGGCGGCGGCGGCGCGGGCGGAGGGGCGGCGGGCGAAGGCGGGGCGGGCGGCGGCGTGTCGCTCATGCCGCTTGCCGTTCCGCGGCGTCCCACATCAGCCGCGGGTCGAAGCTGTGCGAGGCCAGCATGGTCAGCACCACGACCGCGCAGAACGCGATCGCGCCCGACCCCGGCAGGATCGTGGCGATCGTGCCCATGCGCACCAGGGCGGTGAGGATCGAGACCACGAACACGTCGATCATCGACCAGCGGCCGACCGAATCGATGATGCGGTACAGCAGGGTGCGCTCGCGCAGCCGGCCGTGCGCGCCGCGCCGGGCGCTGACCAGCAGGTAGCGACAGCCCGCAGAGCTTGAGCACCGGCACCAGCACCGAGGCGAACAGCACCAGCACCGCGAGCGGCCACATGTCGGCATCGAACAGTTCCGCGATGCCGCCGAGGATCGTGCTCGGGTGGCCGCGGCCGAGCCGGATCAGCGTCAGCACCGGCAGCGTGTTGGCGGGGATGTAGAGCACCGCCGCCGCCGCCATCAGCGCCCAGGTGCGGCCGACGCTGTCGGTTTTGCGGCGACGCACGGCGGCGCCGCAGCGCGGGCAGGCGATCGTCGCGGTGCTGACCAGCCCGCAACTGTCGCAGCCGAAGCGCGGCCCGCCTGGGTCGCCGGGCACGCGCCCGGTACACGGCGTCGCGGCCTTCGAGCCGCTCCCACACCGCCTCGTGGTCGAGCACCCCGTCGGCCGCGGCGCTTGCCAGCATCAGCGCCCCGAGCGCCACCACGGCACCGCCCACCTCGACATGTGCGAGCGCGATCAGCCGCGTGTAGGCCACGAACACGCCGAGCAGGAACACCTCGATCATCGACCACGGGCTCAGCCACTCCACCCAGCGGAACACCATGTAAAGGTGGCGCGGCGGGTGCCCCCTCTGCAGGCTGAGCAGGACGTAGCTCAGCGCCAGCAATCGGCCGGCCGGCGCCGCCAGCGTCGTCACCAGCACCGCCACCGCGAGTTCCCATGCGCCCTGCTGTTCCAACGCGGTCGGTCCGCTCAGCAGGGTGGTCGCGTGCGTCTGCCCGCCCACGTCCACGTCGATGAACGGCAGCGTGAAGGCCAGCACGAGCAGCAGCACGCCGGTGACGGCGAGGGCGAGCGACCGGCCGACCGGATCGGTGCGGCGGCGGCGCAGCACCGCGCCGCAGCGCGGGCAGCGCGCGACCGCTCCGCGCGGCAGCGGCGGCAGGCGCTGGAACAGGCCGCATTCCGGGCATTCGCGCAGCCGCCCGGTGCCGCGCGCATCGGCGACTGCGTGCGACCGGCCGATCACCGCGGAGGCTTGCATTCGGGCCGCTCCAGGACGAGATGCCGCCCGGCGGGCGACGCGCCCACCGGCAGCAGGCGCTTGTTAGCAAAGGGCGCGCGCGGCCGCCATTCATCACCGCGGCAGCGCGCAGGCCGCCCTTGACTTTCCGGCCCGCCCGCTCTTTCTACCGCGCCTCGGGTCCGCCGCGCCCGGCGTGCGCGGCGGCGCCGGAGGGGTGTAGCTCAATTGGCTAGAGCGCCGGTCTCCAAAACCGGAGGTTGGGGGTTCGAGACCCTCCACCCCTGCCAACCGAGCCGGCCCGGGGATGACATCCCGGCGCGGCATCCCAGTCGAACGTCCCGTCCGAGCGATGGGTATCAGAGGAGCATGCGTGGCGTGGCGTTTGAACCGGCGAAATTCGTCCGCGAGGTCCGCAGCGAGGTGGCCAAGGTCACCTGGCCCTCGCGCAAGGAGACGCTGGTGACGACCGGCCTCGTGCTGGCGATGGCGGCGATCGCGACGGTGCTGTTCTTCGTCGCCGATCAGATCATCGGCATCGGGCGTGCGCGCGCTGTTCGGCACGAGCGCTTGACGGGAGCGGAAATGGCCAAGCGCTGGTACGTGGTGCACGTCTACTCGGGCTTCGAGAAGAAGATCGCGCAGCAGATCAAGGAGCAGGCGGCGCAGAAGGGCCTGGCCGACCAGTTCGACGAGGTGCTGGTGCCCTCGGAGGAGGTGGTGGAGTTGCGCCGCGGCCAGAAGGTCAATGCCGAACGCAAGTTCTTCCCCGGCTACGTGCTGGTGAAGATGGAGCTGACCGACGACGCCTGGCATCTGGTCAAGGACACGCCGAAGGTCACCGGGTTCCTCGGCACCAAGCTGCGGCCGAGCCCGATTCGCGATGCCGAGGCCGAGCGGATCATGAAGCAGACGCAGGAGGGTGTGGAGCGGCCGCGCCCGGCGATCATGTTCGAGATCGGCGAGCAGGTGCGCGTCGCCGACGGCCCGTTCACCAGCTTCAACGGCACGGTGGAGGAGGTGGACGAGGAGAAGGGCCGCCTCAAGGTCAGCGTTTCCATCTTCGGCCGCTCGACGCCGGTGGAGCTGGAATACAGCCAGGTCGAGAAGGTCTGAGCGGCGCGTATCGATCCGCGCAACGGACTTCGTAGGGTGGGTTGCCCTTTGCAACCCACCGCTTCGAGGCCCGGAGCCGCTCGGGGTGGGTTGCCCTTTGCAACCCACCCTACGCCTTGCTACTCCTGCGTCGGAGCCTTGGCCGCCGCCGCCGCGAGCGACTGCAACGCGCTCTGGATCTCCGCCGGCTCCGAGGCCTGCAAGAAATTCGCCGGCGATGACGCGCAGCCCATCAGGTTGGTTGGCAGGTCGTAGGGCGTGCCGGTTACCCCGTTGATGTACGGCACCAGCTCTTCGTTGTAGATCACCAGCGACGTCGGCGATGTCAGGTACGTCGTGTAGAGCACGTAGACCGAGTAGCCGAGCGTCTTGATGGCGTCGCAGTCGTGCGGGCTGATCGGACCCTCGGCCCCGTTGGGGTTCGCGGCATCGCCGGCCGCGAGCGAATACCCTGGCACGATCGCGCGGCCGCCCCAATCCTGGATGCCGTCGGTGATGATGATCAGGGCCTTTCTCGCGCGCCGCGGATTGCCGCCATCGCCCGACGGGCTCGCCGCGGCCGTCAGCCCGGTCATCGCCGAGGGAAAGTTCGCGTCCGCCATGTCGTCGGTCAGCGGCGGCGTGACCGAGTGCGTCGCCGCCAGCGCATTGCCGGTGCAGCGGTGCTTGGTTGCATCCAGACAGGTCATGTCTTTCATCGCCTGGGCGGGCGAATCGCCCGGCGGAGGCCAGACCTGGGTCAGGCCGGTGCTGTAGGCGTAGACGGAAGCGCCGAACTGGCCCGGCACGGCTTCATTGGTGGCCAGATAGCCGATGGCGGTTGCGACCGCCGACTGCACCACGTCGAACCGCAACTGCACCCCGAGCGAGCGGGCGACACCGTAGTAGTCGAGGCTGTAGACCTTGCCGCCACTGGTGAACGTGTTGCCGACGGTCGGGCTGACCCAGTGGCACGCGAAGGCGCACTGGCAGCCTTGGAACGTCTCGATCCCGTATTGCGGATTGCTCATCGACGCAATCGGGGGCGAGCCTTGAGTGCATGTATAAGCGCCGATGGTGCCAGAATCGCAATATGTCGTTGCCGTGCCATACGGCGGAATCGGGCAGACCGGTGGTTCGGTTCACACTGCCCGTATAGGTCGATTTGCCATCGTCGAGGGTTGTCGCCTGAAAACAGCTCGTGGCGGCGGTGGCCGGCTGCACGCGGTGACCCCCGCCGACGTGGACGCGATCATCATCGATTCGGAATTGTCGATCAGGAAGGTCACGTCGACGTAAGGTTTCGCCGACTGCGCCCTGGCACCTTGCACGGCACCCGGCGCGGCCGCCAGAACGATCGCCACGGCGAACCAGCGCATGAAACGTCACTCCTCCGCCGGGGGCGTGATGGCGGCCTTCACCATCGCCGACAACACCGTCTGGATCGATGTCGGATCGGAGGCCTGCGCGTAATGGGCCGGCGAGGACGCGCAGCCCTCCAGGTTGGGCGGCAAGTCGTACACCGTGCCGGTGGTGCCGTTGATATACGGGACCAACGCCTCGTTGTAGATCATCATCGAGGCCGGGGTGGTGTCGTAGGTCGTGTAGAGCACGTAGACCGTGTAGCCGAGCGCTTTGATCGCGTCGCAATCCAGTTGGCTGATCGGCCCCTCGGCGCCGCCCGAGGTGCCGGCAGACGGGGACAGCGAATAGTCGGGGACGAACGTTCGGTTGCCCCAGTCCTGAATGCCGTCGGTGATGATGATCAGCGCCTTGCGGGCCTGGACCGGGGAGCCGCCCTGGCGCGACGGCGTTGCGGCGGCGACGACGCCGGTCATCGCCGCCGGAAAATTCGAGCCGGAACTGTCATCGATGAGCTGAGGCGTGATCGCCTGTGCGGCCGCCAGGGCGTTGCCCGAGCATCGGCCGTCGGTGGCGACCAGGCAGGCCATGTCCTTGATCGCCCGGACATCGGGGTCGCCGGGCGGCGGCCACAGACGGGTCACGCCGGTGGCGAACGTGAAGATCGAGACGCCGAATTGATCGGGCACCGTTTCCTGGTCGGGCAGCCATTGAATTGCGGTCTCGACCGCGCTCTGCACGGCATCGAACCGGAGCAGGATACTGCTCTGGCGCGCGACCGTCAGGTAGTCGTTGCCGGTGGTGGTCCAGTGGCAGGCGTAGGCGCATTGGCAGCCCTGCAACCCCCAAATCCCGTATTTCTGGTCGGTCATCGACGAGACAACGGTGGAACCTTGCGTGCAGGTGAAGGGAATTCCGGCGCAGCTTGAGGTGGCGGTACCATACGGCGGGACCGGCAATCCGGACCTCATGCCGCCTTTGTAGCCCTGGACCTGAAAGCAACTCGAACCGGCCGTAAGCGGCTGCAAACTGTTGATCCCGGACACCGTCGCGGCGACCATCATTGCCTTGGACGTTTCGATCAGGAACGTCACGTCGACGTATGGTTTCGCCGACTGCGCCCAGGCGCCTGCGACCGGCACGCCCGCAAGCATGGCGAGCAAAAGTGCATGTGCCGCCCAACCGCCACCGCACCGAAACCTGCGCCGCCCCGCCAGCATGCGTTGCCTGCTTTCACCGAAACCACCGCGTCGCGCCGGAATGAAAGCAAATCCTGCGCGTATTCGCAACATTTCGTTGAGTCAGGCCGCGCGTACCAGCCCTGGCGCCTCCACCGGCCCGGCCGGGTGCGCCGCGTGCGCGGGCGCCGATTCGGGCGCCGCCTGATAGCGGGCCATCACCTCGGCGGCCGGGCCGTCGGCGCGGATGCGGCCCTGGTCGAGCCAGATCACCCGGCTGCACCATTGCTGCACCACATTCGCCGCGTGCGAGGACAGCACCAGGATCTCGGCGCCGCGCACCAGATCCTCGAGCCGCAGCCGGGCCCTCTCCATGAACGTGGAATCGCCCGCCAGGAACCACTCGTCCATCAGCAGCACCTGCGGCCGGATCGCGGTCGCCAGCGCAAAGCCGAGCCGCACCACCATGCCGGACGAATAGATGCGCACCGGCAGGTCGATGAAGTCGTCGAGGTCGGCGAAGTCGCAGACGTCGTCCTCCAGCCGCCGGATCGCCGCGCGGTCGAGGCCGGTGTAGAGGCCGCGCAGCATGATGTTCTCGCGGCCGGTCAGGTCGATGTTCATGCCAAGCTGCGTGTCGAGCAGCGCGTTCAGGCTGCCGTGCAGGCGCACCGTGCCGACCAGCGGCTCGTAGATGCCGGCCAGCGTGCGCAACAGCGTCGTCTTGCCGGCGCCGTTGTTGCCGATCAGGCCCAGCCGGTCGCCGCTGGACAGCGAAAAGCTGATCTCGCGCAGCGCCGCGACAACCACGCGATGCCGCACGTCGTTGCCGATCCGGCCGGAGACCTTCGAGAACACGGTGCGCTTCAGGCTGCGCGCGTTGCCGTGATACAGCGGGAAATCGAGGCTGACGCCCCGCACCTCGATGGTGGCGGTCATGGCGCTACACCCAGAACGCGATGCGGCCGCGCACGCGGGCGAACAGGAACCAGGTGGCGACGCACAGCACGGCCGAATAGAACACCGCCCAGGCGCACTCGATCTGCGTCGGCATCTCGCCCAGCAGCGGCCCGCGCACGATCTGCATCAGGTCGAAGAACGGGTTGAACGGCATCAGCCACTGCCGCCCGGCGCCCACGAGTTCCGGCTTCCAGATGATCGGCGTGACGAAGAACGCCATCTGCAGCACGCTGGCGACGATCGGCGGGATATCGCGGAAGCGGGCGCACAGCGCGCCGAGCAGGATGGTCAGCGCGAACGAGTTGAGCAGCCAGAGCGCGTAGCCGGGCAGTGCCAGCAAGCCGCGCAGCCCGGGCCAGCTGTCGAAGATCGCGAACACCGCGACCACGACCACGAGATTGTGCGCCAGCACCAGCACGTTGCGCAGCACGATGCGCGCCGCATAGAGCGTGAACGGCATGCGCACCGAGCGGATCATCGCCTCCGACGCGGTGAACCCGACGCAGGCGTCGCCGACCAGCGCACTGAGGAAATTCCACAGCACCAGCGACAGCACCAGGAACGGCAGGTACTCGTGCAGGTTCATATTGAACAGCGTGGCGTAGATGCCGCCCATCGCCCCGACCATCACCGCGGTCGAGAGCGTGAGCCAGAACGGGCCGAGGATCGATCCGCGGTAGCGCAGCTTGATGTCGAGCCAGCCGAGCGTCCAGCACAGGCGCCACAGCGAGGCCGCCTCGCGCAGATCCCGCCCGGCCTCGGCGTGGCGACCGGCCAGGACGGGCACGCGCCCACTCGTCGCCGGCTCACGCCCGGCAGTCTCTGCAACAGCGCTCATCGCGAGCGCGGCAATAGAGGATCGGCCCGGCCGCCGCAACCGTTGCGCAAAGCGAGGCGTTACGCGCCGGCCGCCGGCGCCGCGCCGCCATGCACCAGCCGGACGCGGTCGCCGCGGATGGCGAGCAGCACGTGCTCGCCGGCCACGAGGTGCTCCGCGTTGCCCTGCACCACCGACACGGCCTGGCCGGTGTCCTCCCGGACGATGAATTCCTCGGCACGGTCGTCCAGGGGGCCGGCACCGGGCGGCGTGCCGATCGCGCCGAAGATGGTGCCGCGCACGTCGGTGCTGCCGGCACCGGAACGCGGCAGCACGGCCGGCCGGATCGCGACGATGGTGCCGGCGCCGACGGTCGCGGCTGCCGGCGACTTGCGCGAGCCGGTCGCCGCGGCGCGCGGATGGGCGCAGGCGCCGAGCGACGCCGCGACGATCAACAAAACGGCACCGGCGCGGGCGGAATTCGGCATCGGAGACCTCGGCAGAAGGCGCCGCCGCGCGCATGCGGCCGATTTCGAGGCATAGCCCAGGGCCGCCGCCGATGCCAGCGGGCCGAGGCGGCGGGTCGCAGCGGCTCATTGATGCGCAAACGCACTTTCCACGCTAAATCATGGGCCCGCCGGCGCAGTGATCTTGCATCCAAGATTGATCTGCCGTAAGGGCTTAGGGCATCTTCCTGAGCACACCGCTCAATGACGGCCGGCAAGGTCGTTTCCGCTTGGCAGGGCCGGGAGCCGCTTCCCGACCCGGTTGGAGGCTTGTGCCCGAATGACGCCTGCGCCGCTCGCCAGCAAGGCCATCCGATTGTTTCGACTTGGGGCCTGGCTGGCGACGTTGGCGGTGCTGGCCGGCTGTGCCCACCGGCAAGCCGCCTACACGCCGCCGCAGCAGGAGGCGGCGCAGTACGTGGCGCACGCCAAGCGCAATTACACGCCGCCCGGCCCGCCCGAGGACCCGTGGGGTCCGTACATCGCCGAAGCCTCCGGCCGGTTCGACGTGCCGGACCGCTGGATCCGCGAGGTGATGCGCCAGGAATCCGGCGGGCGCGAATACGAGGACGGGCAACTGATCACCTCCGGCGCCGGCGCGATGGGGCTGATGCAGGTGATGCCGGAAACGTTCGACGAGCTGCGCGTGCAGTACTCGCTCGGCGACGACCCGTTCGATCCGCACGACAACATCATCGCCGGCACCGCCTACATCCGCGAGATGTACGACCTGTACGGCTCGCCCGGGTTCCTGGCCGCGTACAATGCCGGGCCGAGGCGGCTCGACGACTACCTGATGCACAACCGGCCGCTGCCGGACGAGACGCGGCATTACGTGGCCAGCATCGGCCCGTACATCGCCGGCGTGTTTCCGGAACATCCGTCGCAGTCGCAGCAATACGCGATGAACCAGCTCCCGATCGAGATCCCGCCCGGGCCGCGCTACCCGCATCACCACGGCGGGCCCGTGGCGCTGGCCGATGCGCGGCCGACGCGTTCCATCGCGCCGCGCGGCGAGGTCGACGCGACCGACCTGCCGGTGCCGCCGCCCGCCGCGCCGCCGCCGCGGGCGACGCTGGTCGCCGCCGTGCTGCCGCCGAAGCCGAACCACGGGTTCCAGCTGATCCCGAAGGCGATGGCGGACACGCTGCCGGTACACACCGGCGGCCCGACCACCGGCAACTGGGCGATCCAGGTTGGCGCATTCGGCAACGAAACGCAGGCTCGCGCCGCGGCCGAGGCCGCCAAGGGGCAGGCGCACGTCGTGCTCGCGAGCGCGCGTCTGACGGTCGGCACGGTGCATCAGGCCAAGGGCAAACTGTATCGCGCCCGCCTCACCGGCCTGTCGCGCGACGCGGCGATCCAGGCGTGCGAAAAACTGTCGCACAAGGGCAACTGCATCGTGGTCTCGCCGGACGCGCAGTCGTAGCGCGACACTGCGAAAGAGCCGCTTCGTAGGGTGGGTTGCCCTCGCAACCCACCGCTTTTTCGGGCCCGGTCCGGTTCGCCGTGCGCTGCACGGGCAACCCACCACGAGCCGCCGCTCCCAGTGCGCTAACGCCGCACCAGATCGATCGACGCCTTCGACAGCGCCTCCGCCCCCTGCTCCGTGACCAACGACGTGCGCCCAAGCGTCATCGCCAGTCCGTTGGCAGCGTCGAAAACAATAATATGGATGAAGAACACCATGCCAGGCCGCGCCTCGACTGCCTGGCCGGCGTACAGCATCGGCCAGTCCATCCAGTTCGGCGCGTACGTGGTGCCCAGCGAATAGCCGCAGGCGTTCAGCCGCGCCTCCCGATAGCCACGCCCATCCAATGCATGCGCGTGGGCGAAAAAGACGTTTTCGAGCGGATCGCCGGGCCGTAGCGCCGCCTCGGCCGCGCGCAGCGATTCGGCGCAGGCCGCGTGCATCTCCAGCAGCCGAGGATCGGCCCGGCCGATGATAAAAGTCCGCATCAGGCAGGCGTGGTAGTGGCGGTAGGCGCCGGCGAATTCGAGCGTGAGCTGGTCGTCGGCGTCGAGGTGGCGGCGGCCGCTGTAGTAGCGGCACATCTGCGCACCGGCGGCCGAACCGATGATGTACTCGTTCGCCGGATCGTCGCCGCCGCCGCGGAACACGGCTGCTTGCATGTCGGCCAGGATGTCGCCCTCGAATGCGCCGGGCGCGGTTCGCGCCTCCGCCGCCGCGAGCGCGTCGTCCACCAGTTCGCCGGCGCGGCGCACGTAGACGATCTCGGCCAGGCTTTTCACCAGCCGTAGCGCGGAGACGAGGTCGGAGGCATCGACCGTCGCCGCAAACCCGTCCAGCGCCGCCGCGAGACGCTGGCCGTTGCGCGCGGTCAGGCCGTATGCCTCCCACTCCACCCCGAGCGTGCCGCCGGCCACGCCAAGCTCGCCGAGCAGTGCGCGCAACTCCCGCGCCGGCGCGGCGTCGGCGCCGTCGACCCAGATGCGCACGTCCTCGACGATCGAGGTGAAGCGGGCCTGCAACCGGTCCGGCGCGCGGGTCAGCAGCGCCAGCCGGCCGTCATCGGTCAACACAAGGCACTGGAAATAGACATACCCGAAAGTGTCGTAGCCGGTGAGCCAGTACATGCTCTCCTGTCGGAACATCAGCAGCGCGCGGCAGCCGCGGCGCTGCATCTCCGCGACGGTCCGGGCGCGGCGCCCGGCGAATTCCTCGCGGGAAAAATGGATGTGCTCGCCTTGCCGGATCACCGTCATCTGCCCCTCGCTGCGCTGCCGGCGCGGACCATGCCACGCAGGGCGGCCCTGCGCACCTGCCGGTTGCCGGCGCCGGCGACGCCCCACAGCATGGCGCGGACGCAGCGACGGGACGCCATGCAGCGCCGTGACCACCTCGATGCCGCGGCGATCGCGCTGATGGTGCTGCTGTGCGCGCTGTGGGGATTTTCCCAGGTCGTGGTGAAGTTCTGTATGGCGCACGGGCTGCCGCCGGTGCTGCAGACCACGGTCCGCTCGGCCGGCGCGGCGCTGCTCGGCTGCGTCTGGATCGCCTGCCGCCAGGGCTGGCGGCCGCTGCGGGCGATGCTCCGGCGCAGCGACGCGACCGCGCCGGGCCTGCTCCTCGCGGCGATATCCGGCATCGAATTTGTCATGTTGTTCGCTGGTATCGGCATGACCAGCGCCTCGCGCGCCGTGTTGTTCCTCTACACCGCGCCGTTCTTCACGGCGGCGGGCGGGCATTGGCTGCTGCCGGCGGAACGCCTGCGCGCGGGGCAGGCGGCCGGGCTGCTGCTGGCGTTCGCGGGCGTCGCGGCGACGTTCGCGGAGGGATTGCTGGATGGCGGCGACGGCAGCCTGGTCGGCGACGCGCTGTGCTTCGGCGCCGGCGCGCTGTGGGGCGCCACCAACCTGCTGGTCAAGGGCAGCCCCGCGCTGCGCCGGGTCGATGCGTCCTGGCTGCTGATCTTCCAGCTCGCCGGCTCGGTGCCGTTCCTGGTGGCGGGTGCGGCGCTGTTCGGCGAGCTCGGCCGGTTCCCGGATGCATCCCCGCTTGCGTGGCTCGGGCTCGCCTACCAGACCGTGGTCGTCGCGTTCGCGACCTACCTCGCGTATTTCTGGCTGCTGCTGAGCTATCCGGCGGCAAAAGTCTCGGGCTTCACGTTCCTGACGCCGGTGTTCGGCGTGCTGAGCGGCGGCATCCTGCTGGGCGAGCCGATCTCTGCGGCGCTGCTGGCCGGGCTTGCCGCTATCGCCGTCGGGCTGCGGCTGGTGAACCGGCCGGCGCCGGCCTAGATTGTGGAGATGCGCGGAGGATGCGGCGGATGAACGGATCGCTGCCCGGCACGGTCGACTGCGACCTCCACCCGGCGGTGCCGTCGCTCGACGTGCTGCTGCCATATCTGGACGAGCCGTGGCGCGAAACCGTGGTACAGCGCGGGCTCGACGAGCTGAACAGCGTCGCCTACCCGGCCAATGCGCCGATCACCGCCCGGCCCGATTGGCGCGAACACGGAAAAATGCCGGGCGCCGACCTCGGTGCGCTGCGGGCGCAGGCGCTCGATGCGTTCGGCTCCGAGATCGCCGTCTGCAACTGCCTGTATGGCGTCCCGCTGCTGTTCAGCGAGGACATGGCGGCGGCGCTGGCGACGGCCGTCAATCGCTGGATCGCCCGCGAGTGGCTGGACCGCGAGCCGCGGCTGCGCGCCTCGATCGTGGTCGCGCCGCAGAACGCCGAGTTCGCCGTCGACGAGATCGAGCGCTGCGCCGCCGACCCGCGCTTCGTGCAGGTGCTGCTGCCGGTCGCCGACGAAATTCCGCTCGGCCGGCGCGCGTACTGGCCGATCTACGCGGCGGCGGCGCGGCACGGGTTGCCGGTCGGCATCCACGCCGGCAGCACCGGCAAGCACCCGACAACGCCGGTCGGCTGGACCTCGTATGTCGCGGAGGACTATGTCGGCCAGGCGCCGGCGTTCCAGGGCGCGCTGACCAGCCTGGTCTGCGAGGGCGTGTTCGCCAAATTCCCCGACCTGCGCGTCGTGCTGCTCGAATCCGGCGTGACGTGGCTGCCGGCGCATCTGTGGCGGCTGACCAAATTCTGGCGCGGGCTGCGGCTCGAAGTGCCGTGGGTCGATCGCCCGCCGGCCGAAATCGTGCGCGACCAGGTGCGGCTCACCGTGCAGCCGTTCGACGCGCCCGACGACCCGGCGCTGGTGTCGCGCATCCTGGAGCAGCTTGGCTCGGACCGGCTGCTGCTGTTCGCGACCGATTTTCCGCACTGGCAGTTCGACGGCACCGACGCCTTGCCGCCCGGCCTGTCGCCCGCGCTGGCGCGAAAAATCATGGTAGACAATCCGCGCGAAACCTATCCGCGTCTGCAGGAGACCGTGGCATGAACGTCGCCGTCCGGACCCTCGCCGAGCCGCTTGCCGTGAGCCGGACCGGCGTGATCGACTGCGACATCCATCCCGCCCGCCGCTCGGATGCTGAGCTGGCGCCGTTCATCGAGCGCAAATGGCTGGAGCACGCGCGCGAATTCGGCCTCGGGCGCCGCATGGGCTACCAGTCCGGCGTCGCCTACCCGAAAAGCCAGCCGAACGCCGCGCGCCGCGACGCCTTTCCGCCGGAGGGCGGGCCGCCCGGCAGCAGCCTCTCGTTCATGCAGTCGCAGCACCTGGACGCCAACGGCGTGCGCTTCGGCATCCTCAACCCGATCAACAATGTCGGCCAGGGCATGCGCAACCTCGACCTCGCCGCCGCGTTCGCGCGGGCGAGCAACGACTGGCAACTGGCCGAATGGACCGGCAAGGACGCGCGGCTGCGCGCTTCCGTCGTGATCTCCTACGAGGACCCGGTTGCTTCGGTCGCCGAGATCGAGCGCTGCGCCGGGGACAGATCGTTCGCGCAGGTGCTGCTGCTGTCCCGCACCGGCGAGCCGCTCGGGCAGCGCCGCTACTGGCCGATCTACGAAGCCGCCGCCGCGGCCGGCCTGCCGGTCGGCATCCACGCCTTCGGCTACGGCGGCTGGCCGATGACGCCGGGCGGCTGGCCCTCGTACTACATCGAGGAAATGACCGGGCACGCGCTGTCGGCGCAGTCGCAGCTTATTTCATTGTTGCTGGAAGGCGTGTTCGAGCGCATCCCAAAGCTGCGCGTGGTGCTGATCGAGGCCGGCTTCGCCTGGGCGGCGTCGCTGCTGTGGCGCCTCGACAAGCATGTTTCCCGGTTTTTCCGGGAATTGCCGCACCTGAAGCGGCTGCCATCCGAGTATGCGCGCGAAAAAGTCTGGTGGACGACGCAGCCGATGGACGAGCCGGAGCGGCATCGGCACATCGTGGAAACGATCGGCTGGCTCGGCTGGGACCGGCTGCTGTTCGCGACCGACTATCCGCACTGGGATTTCGACCATCCCGATTCCGTGCTGCCCAGCGGCGGCAGCGAAGCCGAGCGGAAAAAATTGTTCCGCGACAACGCGGCGGCGCTGTACGGCCTCGACTGAGAAAATGCCGCGGCACGAGGTCGCGCGCGTCGGCGAGGTGCCGCCGGGCGGGCGCAAGCGGGTGACGGTCGGCGGGCGCGATATCGTGCTGTTCAACGTCGGCGGCGAGTTTTTTGCGCTCGCCGACCGCTGTCCGCACCAGGGCGGCCGGCTCAGCGAGGGGGTGCTGGTCGGGCTTGTCGAGGCGCCCGAGCCCGGCCGCTACGCCTGGTCGCGGCCTGGCGAAATCGTGCGCTGCCCGTGGCACGGCTGGGAGTTCGACCTGCGCACCGGCCAGACCCGCTGCGAGCCGGCCCGGCTGCGCACCCGCACCTACGACGTGGACGTGGTCCCCGGCCCCGCCGAGACATTCCCGGTGACGGTCGAGGAGCGCCGCGTCGTCGTGGAGGTACCGGGCGCGTAATGTCTTCCCCTCCTCCCCTTGCGGGAGGTTTGGGCCGGGAAGCGGACCAAAGGGAGAAGGGGTCGGGCGGCATCGAGACGCCGAACGTGCCACCCCTCCCCCTAACCCCCTCCCGCAAGGGGAGGGGGGAAAGAGGGCCTCAATCGCAGTGAAAAACCGGTTCCATCATCGCCCACCATTCGCCCGCCTTGCGGGTTTCGAACGGCTCCTGCAGCGGGCAGCACACATCCCACCAGTCCTTGGTAATGGGATCGGCCGCCATTGCCGCCATGTCGGCGGTGAAATCGGTGCCGTGATACTCCCAGTAGGCGAACAGCAGGTTTTCCGGCTCCTTGAGGAAGATCGTGTAGTTCTGGATGTTGCATGCGGTGATGCGGGCCAGCACGCCCGGCCAGACCGCCACGTGCAGCCGTTTGTATTCGTCGATCGTGCCCGGCTTCAGCCGCAGGCACTGGCCCATGCGCTGCATTGTCTTCGTGGTCCTCCCGTTCATTCACATCCGTTCCGGCGCCGACGTCGCTTGATCTTCCATATCTGAATGATCTATTCGTGAGTGAACATCGACATGCCATCATGGTCAATCGGAAGTTGCCGGACCCCGTGCTCGCAGCCCTGCCCGATCCCGACGATCCGGCCGGCGACCGCTATCGCGCGCCGGCGCTCGACAAGGGGCTCGACATCCTCGAACTGCTCTCCTCCACCGACGCCGGGCTGACGCAGGCCGAGATCGCCAAGGCGCTCGAACGCTCCCCGAACGAGATCTACCGCATGCTGGACCGGCTGGTGCGCCGCGGCTACGTCGTGCGCACCGAAGCCGAGCGCTACGAGCTGAGCCTGAAGCTGTTCGCCTTGGCGCACCAGCACGCGCCGCTGCGTCGCCTGGTTTCGCAGGCCACGCCGCTGCTGCGCAATTTCGCGCAGGACGCCGGCCAGTCCTGCCACCTCGTCGTCTACGAGCGCGGCCGCGTCGTCGTGGTCGCGCAGTTCGACGCGCCGAGTTATTGGGGATTGGCGATCCGCGTCGGCGCGCATGTCGGGCTGATCGGCACCGGCAGCGGCCACGTGCTGCTGGCGTTCCAGACCGCGCAGGAACGCCAGTTCATGCTCGCGGAACACGAAACCGTGGTCGGCGAGGCCGCCGCGCCCGAGGACCTGCACGCGCGTCTCGACGAAATCCGGGCGCGCGGCGTCGAAATCATGCCGAGCCGGCAGACCCGCGGCGTGCTCAACATCTCCGCGCCGATCCTGGCGCCCGACAACTCCGCCCTTGCCGCCGTCACCTGCCCCTATGTCGAGCGGATCGACGACGCTTCGGCGCCGGGAGCCGAGGCGGTCGCGCACCTGTTGGCCGCCGTGGCACGGGACCTGTCGCTGATCTCCGGCACCGGCGGAAGCTGAGCGGGCCAGCACCGCCGCGCCTTCACGCCGCCAGCGCCTTGCAGATCTCCTCGGTCATCTTCTTGGCGTCGCCGAACAGCATCATCGTGTTCGGCCGGAAGAACAGCTCGTTGTCCACACCCGCGTAGCCGGACGCCATCGAGCGCTTCACGAACAAGACCGTCTTCGCCTTCTCCACATCGAGAATGGGCATGCCGTAGATCGGGCTTTTCGGATCGGTCTTCGCGGCCGGGTTGGTCACGTCGTTGGCGCCGATCACGTAGGCGACGTCGGCGGTCGAGAATTCGGGATTGATCTCGTCCAGTTCGAACACCTCGTCGTACGGCACGTTGGCCTCGGCGAGCAGCACGTTCATGTGGCCGGGCATGCGGCCGGCGACCGGGTGGATCGCGTATTTCACCTCGACGCCTTCCTTCTTGAGCGTGTCGGCCATCTCGCGCAGCGCATGCTGCGCCTGCGCGACCGCCATGCCGTAGCCCGGCACGATGATGATCTTGCTCGCGTTCTTCATGATGAACGCGGCGTCGTCGGCGTTGCCGCTGCGCACCGTACGATCGGCGGCGCCGGCGACCGCGGCGGCGCCGCCGGTGTCGGTGCCGAAGCCGCCCAGCAGCACGTTGAAGATGCTGCGGTTCATGCCCTTGCACATGATGTACGACAGGATCGCGCCGGACGCGCCCACCAATGCTCCGGTGATGATCAGCGCAAGGTTCTGGATGGTGAAGCCGATGCCGCACGCCGCCCAGCCGGAGTAGCTGTTCAGCATCGAGACGACGACCGGCATGTCGGCGCCGCCGATCGGGATGATCAGCAGGAAGCCGAGCGCAATGGCAAGAATCGCGATCAGCCAGAAGATCGGCTGCAGCCCGGTCGCGACGAATGCGATGATCAGCAGCAGCAGGATCACCCCGAGCGCCGCGTTCAGCGGATGCTGGTAGGGAAACGAAATCGGCGAACCCGACATCAGCGCCTGCAACTTCGCGAACGCGATCACCGAGCCGGAAAACGTGATCGCGCCGATCGCGAGCCCGAGCGACATCTCGATCAGGCTTTGGGTGTGGATGCTGCCGGGCACGCCGATGCCGAACGCCTCCGGCGCGTTCAGCGCCGCCGCCGCGACGAACACCGCGGCGAGGCCGACCAGCGAATGGAACGCCGCGACCAGTTGCGGCAGCGCCGTCATCTTGATGCGGAGCGCGATGAACGTGCCGGCGCTGCCGCCGATCAGGATGCCGAGCACGATCAGGCCGTAGCCCCAGCCGGACATGTCGGCGTGCGCGAGCGTCGCGACCACGGCGATCGCCATGCCGGCGACGCCCATCATGTTGCCGCGCCGCGAGCTTTCGGGATGCGACAGGCCGCGCAGCGCCAGCACGAACAGGACGGCCGCGATCAGGTAGGCGAGCGAAGTCAGGGACGCCGACATCTGGGCCGCCTTATTTCTTTTTCTTCTGGAACATCTGCAACATGCGGTACGTCACCACGAACCCGCCGAAAATGTTGACGCTGGCCAGCGCGACGGCGATGAAGCCGAACCCCATCGCCCAGCCCGAGAAGGCAAGCCCGGTCGCGAGCATCGCGCCGACCACGATCACCGAGGAAATCGCGTTGGTCACCGCCATCAGCGGCGAGTGCAGCGCGGGCGTCACGTTCCAAACCACGTAGTAGCCGACGAAGCAGGCCATCAGGAATACGGCGAACAGGAACACGAACGGCTCGACCGCCTCGGCCACCGGGCCGGCGGCGTTCGCCATCTGCCGCGCCTGATCGGCGAACAGCGCCGCGTTGCGGGCCAACGCCTCAGCCTGATCGGCCAGTTGGGACGGGGTCATGCCTTGTCTCTCGAAAACAGGGTGTTCGCGTCAGGCGGCCTGCTTGGGCTGGAACTGCGGATGCACGACGGCGCCGCCGCGCGTCAGCGTCACGCCTTTGACGATGTCGTCGCCCTCCGGCAGCTTCGGCGCCTTTGCCTCCTTGTCCCAGAACGTGGTCAGGAAGGTCAGCAGGTTGCGCGCGTACAGGCTGCTGGCGGAGACCGCGATGCGGCCCGGCCAGTTGCGCCAGCCGAGGACGCGTACGCCGTTGTCGGTGACCAGGCTGGTGCCCGGCTGGGTCAGCGCGCAATTGCCGCCGGCGTCGGCCGCGAGGTCGACGATCACGCTGCCGGCCTTCATGCTCGCGACCATCGGCGCCGTCACGATCACGGGTGCCTTGCGGCCCATCACCAGCGCGGTGCAGATCACGATGTCGTTCTTGGCGATCGTGGCGGCCATCAGCTCGGCCTGCTTCTGGCGGAACACATCGCTCATTTCGCGCGCATAGGCGCCGGTCTGCCCGGCGGTCTCCGCATCCTCGACGCCGACGAAACTCGCGCCCAGCGATTTGATTTCCTCTTTCGCCGCCGGCCGCACGTCGGTCGCCGAGACGATGCCGCCGAGCCGGCGCGCCGTGGCGATCGCCTGCAGCCCGGCGACCCCGGCGCCGATCACGAACACCCGCGCGGGCGGCACCGTGCCGGCGGCCGTCATCATCATCGGGAAGCCGCGCTCGAACGCGCCGGCCGCCTCGATCACCGCGCGATAGCCGGCGAGGTTGGCTTGGCTCGACAGCACGTCCATGCTCTGCGCGCGGGTGATGCGCGGCAGCAGCTCCATTGCGACCGTGTCGATGCCCGCCTGCGCCAGCGCCGGCACGAGCTCGGGTTCGGCGAAGGCATTGGCGATGCACACCAGCAGCGCGCCGCGCGGGATCAGGTTCCGCTGCTCGGGCTCGGGCACCTGCACCGCGAACACGATGCCGGCGCCTGCCAGTGCCGCCGCCGCGTCGGGCGCGATCTCGGCCCCTGCCGCCTGGAAATCCGCGTCCGAAACGGCCGCGCCGGCGCCGGCGCCGGTCTCGACGGCGACCGTCATGCCGAGGCCGATCAGCTTCTTGACCGTGTCGGGGGTGGCGGCGACGCGGGTTTCGAAGACGTGCCGTTCCTTCAGCACCGCAAGGCGCATCGCAGCTTCCTTTCGCATTGGCCAAGGCGGGCGGCTGCCGCAGCCCAGGCCGTTGACGCGCCGCACCATGCCCGCGCCATCGGGGGCGAGCAAGAGGGCGGGCCGGCCCCGCCGCTCCCGGCCCGCCGCAGACCGAGGTTTGGTGCGGTGCCGGCGCCGCCGCTAGGGTCCGGCCATGCTGCGTCTGACCGAGTTAAAACTTCCGCTCGACCACACCGAGGCCGACCTGCGCGCGGCCGTGCTGCGCCGGCTGGAACTCGACCCCGGCGACCTGACCGCCCTCGCGGTGTTCCGTCGCGGCTACGACGCCCGCCGGCGCTCGGCGATCGGCCTGGTCTACACGCTCGACGTGGGCGTGCGTGACGAGGCGGCGCTGCGGCGGCGCCATCCGGAGCTCGCGCCCACGCCCGAGACGGACTATCGTTTCGTGGCCAAGGCGCCGGCGGGGTTGAAAAGACGCCCGGTGGTGATCGGCTGCGGCCCATGCGGCTTGTTCGCGGCACTGCTGCTGGCCCAGATGGGATTCCGCCCGATCATCCTGGAACGCGGCAAAGTCGTGCGCGAGCGGACCCGCGACACCTGGGCCTTGTGGCGGCGCGGCGTGCTGAACCCGGAGAGCAACGTGCAGTTCGGCGAAGGCGGCGCCGGCACGTTCTCCGACGGCAAACTCTATTCCGGCATCAAGGACCCTTTTCACCTCGGCCGAAAGGTGTTGACCGAGTTCGTCCGCGCCGGCGCGCCCGAAGAAATCCTTTACGTCAGCAAGCCGCACATCGGCACTTTTCGACTGGTTTCCGTGGTGGAGGGCATCCGCGCGACCATTGAGCGCCTGGGCGGCGAGTATCGCTTCGGCTGTCAGGTCGTCGATTTCGATTGTTCCGAACATCCACGCCAAATGCGTGGCGTCCTGTTGGCAAGCGGCGAAGAAATCGCCGCCGATCATGTGGTGCTGGCCGTCGGCCACAGCGCCCGCGACACTTTTTTCGCCTTGCACGCAGCCGGCGTCGCAATGGAAGCAAAACCGTTCTCGATCGGCGTGCGGATCGAGCACCCGCAGGCGCTGATCGACCGCGCCCGCTTCGGCGCCTTCGCGGGCAACGCGATGCTCGGCGCGGCCGACTACAAGCTGGTGCACCACTGTGCGTCCGGCCGCTCGGTGTATTCGTTCTGCATGTGCCCGGGCGGCCGTGTGGTGGCGGCCGCCTCGGAACCTGGTGGCGTCGTCACCAACGGCATGAGCCAGTATTCGCGGGCAGAATTCAACGCGAATGCGGGGCTGGTGGTGGGGATCACGCCCGCCGACTACCCCGGCGGCGCGCTCGCCGGCATCGCCTTCCAGCGCGAGTGGGAACAGCACGCCTTCGTCGCTGGCGGCGGCGGCTTTGCGGCGCCGGTGCAGCGTGTCGGCGACTTCCTGGCCGGCACGGCATCGACGGCGGTCGGCTCGGTCGTACCGTCCTACAAGCCGGGCGTGACGCCGACCGATCTTTCCAAAGTGTTGCCCGGTTTTGCCATTGCCGCCCTGCGGGAAGCGCTGCCCGCGTTCGGCCGACAATTTCCGGGCTTCGACATGGCCGATGCGGTGATGACCGGCATCGAAACCCGCACCTCCTCGCCGCTGCGGATGTCCCGCGGCGAGGCTTTCTGTTCGCTCAACACCCCCGGCCTGTATCCCGCCGGCGAGGGCGCGGGCTACGCGGGCGGCATTCTCTCGGCGGCGGTGGACGGCATCAAGGTGGCCGAGGCGGTGGCGCTGCGGATCACCGGCGGCGGCGAAGCGCGGCACAAGGGGCGGCGAGGGGAGGGGGCGGTGGCGTACGGGTAGCCGGCATGGACGCCCGCGCCGGCCGCGTGGCATAGCATCGCGAAGCAGCACGGGCGGGAGGGCAGCGGGTCATGGCGATTTCTCCTCTGGCGGGCAAGCCGGCGCCGAAAAGCATGCTGATCGACGTCGCGGCCCTCGAACGCGCCTACATTGAAAGAAAGCCGGATCTGCGCGACCCCGCGCAGCGCGTCAGTTTCGGCACCAGCGGGCATCGCGGCACGCCCGCCGCCGGTTCGTTCACCGAACTCCACATCCTCGCGATCACCCAGGCGATCTGCGATTACCGGCACAGCAAGGGCTATGATGGCCCGCTGTTCATGGGCAAGGACACGCACGCCTTGTCCGACGCCGCGCAGCGCACCGCGCTGGAGGTGCTCGCCGCGAACGGCGTCAGCGTCGTAATCCAGTCCGGCGACGGGGTGACGCCGACGCCGGTGATCTCGCGCGCCATTCTCGTGCACAACCGCGGCCGCACCGCGCAGTTTGCCGACGGCATCGTGATCACGCCGTCGCACAATCCGCCGGAGGATGGCGGCTTCAAATACAATCCGCCGAACGGCGGCCCGGCCGATACCGACGTGACCAGATGGGTGCAGGACCGCGCCAACGCGCTGCTCGACGCCGGCATGGCCGAGGTGAAGCGCCTGCCGCTCGCCGAGGCGATGCGCGCCGAAACGACGCAGCAGCAGGATCTTGTGACGCCTTATGTCGAGGACCTGCCGAACGTCGTCGATATCGCCGCGATCCGTGCCGCCAAGCTGAAGCTCGGCGTCGATCCGCTCGGCGGCGCATCGCTGCCGTATTGGGAGCGCATTAACGCCGTGCACGGCCTCGACATCGAGATCGTGAACAAAAAGCTCGACCCGACCTTCGGCTTCATGACGGTCGACCATGACGGAAAAATCCGCATGGATTGTTCGTCGCCGTACGCGATGGCGGGGCTGCTGAGCCTGCGCGACAAATTCCAGGTGGCATTCGCCAACGATCCCGATTCCGACCGGCACGGCATCGTCACGCCGGCCGGGCTGATGAACCCGAACCACTACCTCGCGGTCGCGATCCGCTATCTGCTGACCCACCGCCCGCACTGGCCCGCGACCGCGGTGGTCGGCAAGACGCTCGTCAGCAGCAGCATGATCGACCGCGTGGTGCAGGGCGAGCATCGGCGGTTGTGGGAAGTACCGGTCGGGTTCAAGTGGTTCGCCCCCAGGCTGTTCGACGGTACCTGCTGCTTCGGCGGCGAGGAGAGCGCCGGCGCGAGTTTTCTGCGCCACGATGGGACGGTGTGGAGCACCGACAAGGACGGGCCGATTCTGGCGCTGCTCGCCGCCGAGATTCTGGCGCGCACCGGCAAGGACCCTGCCCAGCACTACGCAGAACTGACCGCCGCGTTCGGCGCGCCGCTCTATACCCGCATCGACACGCCCGCCACCGTCGAGCAGAAAATCGCGACTGGGCAAACTCTCGCCCGACGCGGTTTCGGAAACAACACTGGCGGGCGATCCGATCACTGCAAAACTCAGCCACGCCCCAGGCAACGGCGCTGCGATCGGCGGGCTGAAAGTCACCACCGACGCCGGCTGGTTCGCCGCGCGCCCCTCCGGCACCGAAGACCTGTACAAGCTGTACGCGGAGAGTTTTCGCGATCAGGCGCATCTCGACCGCATCGTCGCGGAAGCCGGCCAGATTGTCGAGCAACGCGCTGCACGCTCAGGCCTGAGCCGCAACCTCCGGCAGCGGCGTCGCCGCGAGCAGTTGCCGCGTGTAGTCGTGGCTTGGTGCGTCGAGCACCGCGTCCACTGCGCCGGCCTCGACCACGCGGCCGGCGCGCATCACCAGCACGCGGTCGGCGATCGCGCGCACCACGCCGAGATCGTGCGTGATGAACAGATAGGCCAGGCCTTGCTCGGCCTGCAGTTGCCGCATCAGCCGCAGCACCTGCGCGCGCACCGAGACGTCCAGCGCCGAGACAGGCTCGTCGGCAATGATCAGGCTGGGGCTCGACGCCAGCGCCCGCGCGATGCCGACCCGCTGGCGCTGCCCGCCGGACAGCGCATGCGGCATACGGGCAAAAAACTGCGGCGCCGGCAATCCGACCTGTTCCAACAACGCGGCTGCGCGCGCCTCGGCCGCAGCGGACCGCAAACCCAGGTTCCAGCGCAGCGGCAACGTCACGCTGTGCCCGACGCTGCGGCGCGGGTTGAGCGAAGCACCGGTGTCCTGGAACACCACCTGCACCTCGCGCCGAAATTTCTTCCATGCCTCGCCGCGCAAACCCGCAAGCGGCTGCCCATGAAATCGGATTCTTCCTGCGCTGGGCGGAAGCAACCCCAGCAGCATGCGCCCGAGCGTTGATTTGCCGCTGCCGCTCTCGCCGACCACCGCGACCGTTTCCCCGGCGGATACGCGCAGCGAAACCCCGTCGACCGCGCGCAGAACCTGCGTGCGCGCGAACAATCCGCCACGCACCGGAAACTCGCGACTCAAATCCTCCGCTTCAATCAGGACCTCAGGCATTGAGGGTCCAGGCCATCGCCGCGGCCGGCTCGGCGGAGCGCCAACAGCGGTCGGCGCCGCCCGCTTCATTGGGTCGCAGCGATGGCGGCGCGGCGGCGCAGGGTTCAAGCAGCGCCAGCGGGCAGCGCGTATGAAACCGGCAGCCCGCCGGCATCGCATTTGCCGCAGGCACGGTGCCCGGGATCGAGAATAGCTCTCCGCGGCGCACGCGCGGATCGAGCAGGCTTGCGAGCAATCCTTGCGTATACGGATGGCGCGGGGCGCCGAACAGCGCTTTCGTGGCGCCGGTTTCGACGATCTGGCCGGCATACATAACGAATACGCGGTCGCAGGTCTGCGCCACCACACCGAGATCGTGCGTGATCAGCAGCACCGCCAATCCCATCTCCCGGCGCAGCCGCTGCAACAGCGCAAGAATGCCGGCCTGCACGGAGACGTCGAGCGCGGTCGTCGGCTCGTCGGCGATCAGCAGCGCCGGCCGCAGCGCCAGCGCCGCGGCAATCAGCACGCGCTGCCTCTGGCCGCCCGAAAGTTCATGCGGATAGCGCGCCGCGACATTCTCCGGCAGTTCCACCTGTCGCAGCAGCGTGCGCACCCGCGCGGCCGCATCGCGCGTCTCGCCGTGCGCGATCAACGCCTCCGCGATTTGCCGCCCGGCCGGCAGCAGCGGATCGAGAAAACTCGAGGGATCCTGGAACACCATGCCCACGCGCGCCCCGCGCACGCGGCGCCATTCCGTCGGCGCCAGCTTCGTCAGGTCGCGCCCCTCCAGCAGCACCTCGCCGGCCACCACGCGCGCATCCCGCGTAGGAAACAGGTTCAGCACTGCATAGGCGGTCATCGATTTGCCGCTGCCGGATTCCCCGACCAACCCGACGATCTCGCCCGCGCCGACCGTAAGGGAAACATCGTCGACCAGCCGAACGCCGCTGCGCAGATCGACGCACAGCCGGGAAACCTCCAGCACCGGCTTCATGTCCGGCGCGAATTCGTGGCGGCGTTCAGCGCGTCGCCGAGCCGGTTGCAGGCCAGCACGGTAAGCGCGATCGCAACACCCGGAAACACCGCCATCCACCACGCGCTGCGCAGGTATTGCTGCGCCTCGTTGAGCATCCCGCCCCACGACACGAGGTTGGGGTCGCCCAGGCCGAAGAACGACAGGCCGGACTCCAGCAGGATCGCCGTCGCGATATCGAGCGCCGCCAGCACGATGACCGGCGCGAGAATGTTCGGCAGGACTTCGCGCACCACCAATGCGCCCGCCGGCATGCCGCCGACGCGCGCCGCGTCGACGAACGGCGCCGAGCGCAGCGTCGCGACCAAAGCACGCACCATGCGCGCGGTCTGCGGCCACGCCAGCACCGCCAGCACCACGATCACTTTCGCAAGCCCCGTTCCGAACAGCGCGATCACGATCAGCGCCAGCACGAAGCGCGGCAGCGTCTGGAAGAATTCCGCAACGCGCATCAGCACCGCGTCGGCAACGCCACCGCGCCAACCCGCGACCGCGCCCAGCGCGACGCCGATCACGCTGCCGACGAGCGCGGTCGCGAACCCGACGATCAGCGAAACCCGCGTGCCGAACACGGTCTCGGCAAAGATGTCGCGGCCGAGATCGTCGGTGCCCAACAGGTGCCCGACCGACAGCGGCGGCAGCAGCGCATCTTCGCCGCCCGCGTAGGGATTTCTCCCCGCGATCCACGGCGCCAACACGGCAGCCGCAATCGTCAGGGCCAGCCACAGCGCGGCAATCCAGGCGGAGACGCCGCCGCGCATTCAGCCGACCCTGGGGTCGAGCATTCGATGCACGATGTCGGTCGCGAGATTGGCCAGCACGACCGTTGCCGACACCAGCAGCAGGATCCCCATCATCGTCGGGTAGTCGCGGTTGGAAATCGAATCGAACAGCAGCCGGCCGATGCCGGGCCAGCCGAACACCGTCTCGATCAACGCCGAGCCCGCCAGGACAAAGCCGAGATTGAACCCGATCACCGTGATCACCGGCGCTGCCGCGTTGCGCAGCGCATGCCCGACGAGAACCATGCGCTCGCTCGCGCCGCGGGCGCGCGCGGCCAGGATGAAGTCGGCGCCGAGCACTTCCAGCATGCTGGTCCGGGTGATGCGCGCGATCAGCGCGAGATAGCGCAGCGACAACGCCAATGCAGGCAGCACCAGGTGGCGCGCGCCGTCGCTGAAGCCCGCGTTGCCGCGTAGTGCATGCGCCCCTTGCGACGGCAGCCAACCAAGCCAGATCGCGAACACGAGAATAAGCATCTGGCCGACCCAGAATTCCGGCAACGCATACGCGGTCGTGGCAACGCTGCGCACGGCGCGGTCGAGCAGCCCGTCCGGCGCGCGCGCCGCGAGCACGCCCAGCGCCACGCCCAGCACGCTGGCGAAGCCGAGCGCGGTGCCGGTCAGTTCCAGCGTCGCGCCGAGCCGCCCCAGGATCAGCCACAGCACCGGCTGGCGATTGGCAAAGGAAAAACCGAGATCGCCGTGCAGCACGCGGCCGACATAGCGCAGCATCTGCACCGGCAACGGCTGGTCGAGCCCGTAGTCGTGGCGCACCTGCGCGCGATACTCGGCGGGCACGGGGAAGTCGCCGACCAGCGCGGTCACCGGGTCGCCGGGCGTGCTCGCGATCAGTGCGTAGTTGAGCACCACGACGGCAAACAGCAGCGGCACCGCGTGCAGCAGCCGGCGCAGCACGAACAGCGCCAGCGCCGCACTGCGCATTTCAGCCGGTCGCCAGCCGCACGCCGCCCCACTGGTCCCGCGCATCGATCGCCGGCCACAGCCCGGTCAGCCGCTTCGACGCAAAATCGACCGTCTCCTCGTCGAACAGCACGAGGCTCGGCAACTCGTCGTTCAGGATCGCCTGCAGCCGCCGGTAGATTTCGGCGCGATGGTCGCGGTCCGGCGCCGTCGCGGCCTCGGCGAGCAGCGCGTCCACGCCGGGGTTCGAATAGCCGGTGCAGTTGGTGAACGCCTTGTTGCCGGTCTGCGTCAGATACATCCGATGATAGCCGATCGCCGGATCGCCCGCGGAGAAGTAGGATTGCAGCGTCAGGTCGAAATCGTGCTTGCTGAACACACGGTCGATCTGCACCGCGCGTTCCAGCGGCTGCAGGTCCACGTCCATGCCGAGCGGCCGCAGATTGTCGCGCACGATCTGCGCGGCCGCGCGCAATTGCGGCCGCGCCGCGTCGTACACCAGCGTGACGGGCTTGCCGTCATACCCGGACTGCTGCAGCAGATCCTTCGCGTGCGCGGCATCGAGCGGGTATTTCTTCGGATACAAATCCGCCTCGTCGAGCAGCCAGCGAAACCCGTCGCCGAACGCGCCGTAGCCGGGCCGCGCCAGCCCGTTCATCACCTGCTGCACCATGCGGTTGCGATCGATCGCGCAGGCCAGCGCCTGCCGCGCCATCTTCTTCGCGAACACCGGGCGTGTCGTGTTGAACGCCAGGAAATACACCGCCGGTATGTTTATGCCTTTGCGGAATTGCAGCGACGCATTCTTCATCAGCCGCGGCTCGTCCGGCTTCGGCAGGTAGAAGTCCACGACCGCGTCGATTTCGCCCGTTTCCAGGCCAGCACTGCGATTGGCGCCCTGCGGCACGATCTGGAACACGATCCGGTCGAGGCCCGCCTTGCCGCCCCACCACGAAGGGTTGCGCTCGGTCTGCACGGTCGCGCCGCGCGACCAATTCGAAAAACGGAACGGCCCGGTGCCGATCGGCGCCTGGTTGGCGGGGTTGGCCGGAATGTCGGTGTTCTCGTACAGGTGCTTCGGCAGGATCGGCGCCTCGAACACCGAAAGCTGCACCATGAACGGCGCGTAGCCTTTCGCCAGAGTGAATGTCACAGTCTGCGGGTCCGGTGCCGCCACGGTCGCGCCGATGCTCTTCAGCAATCCCGATGTTCGCGGATGATACTTTGCGAGCACCTGGTTGAAGGTGAACACCACGTCATCGGCAGAGAACGGCTTGCCGTCGTGCCATGTCACGCCCTGCCGCAACGTGAACCTGTAGTTCTTGCCGTCCGGCGCAACGCTCCACGCCGTCGCGAGCGAAGGCTGCGGCACGTAGTTCCGATCGAGCCAGACCAAACCCTCGAGAATCTTGGCCCCGACATCGCCGGTCGCGTAGTCGGTCGAGAGCGCCGGGTTCAGCGTCGGCGGATCGGCGTCGATGCCCAGAATGGCCGTGCTCGGCTCGGCTTTCGCCCGCGATGACACGCCAATCACGGCCGCCGCGCCGACCACCGCAAAGCCGCGCCGTGTGAGAGTAAAATTCATCGCGCCCTACCCAGCACGCGCAGCGCGATACGCTCGAACAGGCGCACGCCCTGGTCCAGCGAGCGCTCGTCGATGTCGAAATCGGTGGCGTGATGTCCGGCGGCGATGTCGCTGCCGAGAATGAAGTAGGCGGACTGGCCGCCGTGCTCCTGCACCCGGCGCATCATGAACGTCGCATCGTCGCCGCCGCCGATCGGCCACTCCGGCACAACCTTGTCGATGCCGTCGACCTCATCGCCGGCCTCGGCGACGATCGCGGCGGCCGCGGGGCTGGCGAATGCGCCGACGGTCTCGCCCATCAACCGCGTTTCCAGCGTCACGTTCTGCATCGTCGCCGCGCCTTCGAGCACCTGCATCGCCCGCGCCGTCATGTAGTCGAGGCTCGCCTGGGTCGCGCCGCGCACCTCGATCAGCATCTCTGCGTGATCGGCAATGATGTTGCGGCCGCTGCCGGCGACCAGCCGGCCGACGTTCACGTGCGTCACCTCCTCGGCATGCCGCGCGATCGCGTGCAGCCCGAGCGCCGCCGTGGCGGCGGCCAGCAGCGCGTTGCGCCCCTCGTGCGGCGCCATCGCCGCGTGCGCGGCCTGGCCGATGAGCGAAACATCAATTTTGCGGGAGAACAGGAAGCCGGTCGCCGCCGCGGCGAGCTGGCCGCTCGGCAGCTTGCAGCCGAGATGGCCGGCGAAGAAGAAATCGGCGTCGTCCACCACGCCCGCCTCCACCATCGGCCTGGCGCCGCGGCCACCTTCCTCGGCGGGCTGGAAGATCAGTCGCAGCGTGCCGGACCAGCCGGACGCGGGGTTGGCCAGCCGCTCCGCGACCGCGAGCCCGATCGCGGTGTGGCCGTCATGCCCGCAGGCATGCATCAGCCCGTCGCGGCGCGATCGAAAACTGTCCCGGTTCGGGCGATGAGTGGACGAGGTCGTCTCGGCCACCGGCAATGCGTCCATGTCGAAGCGAAACGCCAGCACCGGCCCGGCGCCGCGGTGCAGGTCCGCGACCACGCCGGTCTGGCCGGCCGGCATGCGGGAAACCCAGTCCGGCTGCGCCCCCGCCGCCAGCGCGTCGCGCTGCGCCTCCGCGACCGCCGCCGCCGCGGGCGCGCCGGCCATCGCCGCCGCTCGCATTACCTCCGGCCCGACCCGCACTGCGTAGCCGAGCCGCTGCAACCGGTCGGCTGCCAGCGCCGCCGTGCGGTATTCCAGGAACCCGAGTTCGGGATGCGCGTGCAGGTCGCGGCGCAGCGCCACCACGCCCGCGTCGTTGGCGCCGAAACCGTCCATGACCCACCGCTCCCGCTGTCGACGGCCAGTAGATTACGCTCCACTTGCTGCGGCGCAACAGGAGTGCCACTGCTGCGCCGCATGCACGTCCGGCCCAGCGAATTCTGGCAGCAGTTCGTTCCCGCGGCAGCCAACCCGCCCGAGTGGCACGATGTCTACGCGGCGCCGATGCCGGACGGCAGCCGGCTGCTGCTGCCGCTGCGCGATCTCGGCGACACTGCCGTTGCCGGGCTGATCGCCAACCAGGCGGCGTTCGCCGTGCTCGACCGGCTGACCCACTGGATCGCCGAGCGCGCGGCGTGCCATTCGGCCGAGGTGGTGCTCGGGTTGCCGACGCTCGGCCACGTCGTGGCGCCCGGCGTCGCCCGCGCGCTCGGGCATCCGAACTGGGTGCCGGCGGGCTTCTCGCGCAAGCTGTGGTACGACGAGGCGCTGTCGGTGCCGGTCGCCTCGGTCACGTCGCCGCACGCGGGGCGGCGCATGTGGCTCGATCCGCGCGTGCTGCCGCGGCTGCGCGGACGCCGCGTGCTGGTGGTCGACGACGTGATGTGCACCGGCCGTTCGATGCAGGCCGGACTCGCGCTGCTGCGCGCCGCCGACATCACGCCGGTCGCTGTTGCCGTTGCGATGCTGCAGGGCAACCACTGGCTATCCGACTGGGATTCTTCTGTAAGCGTCACCGGCGCGTTTGCGACGCCGCTGTTCCGCCGTGGCGAGTCCGGCTGGATCGCGCAGGCCGAAACCGCGCCGCACCACTTCTGCGAGGTCCGTTCATGATGGCACCCGAACCGCACGACCTCGACGATCCCGCGCTGCGCGACCGTGCCGTGCGGGCCGCGCGCGGCGTCGCGCCGTTCGATCTGCTGGTCGCCGGCGGCACGGTCGTGGACGTGATGACCGGCGAGTTGCGGCCAGCGGATATCGGCGTGGTCGGGCCGATGATCGCGAGCGTTCACCCTCCCGGAACGCGGCGCGATGCTGCCACGATGCACGACGCGACCGGACGTTTCCTCGCGCCCGGGCTGATCGACACGCACCTGCACATCGAAAGTTCGATGGTCACGCCACGCCGCTACGCGGAGACGGTGCTGCCGCAAGGCACGACGACGATCTGCTGGGATCCGCACGAACTCGGCAACGTGCTGGGCCTCGCCGGCGTGCGCTGGGCGATCGAGGCCGCGCGCGGGCTGCCGCTGCGTATTCTTGTCCTGGCCCCGTCCTGCGTTCCCTCGGCACCCGGCCTGGAACGAGCCGGCGCGACGTTCGAGGCACGGGACATGGAGGAAATGCTGGCGTGGCCGGAAGTGGCCGGCGTTGCCGAAGTCATGGACATGCGCGGCGTGCTGGAGCGCGGCGCCAAAATGTCGGGCATCGTCGGCGCCGGGCTGGCGAGCGGCAAGCTGGTGTGCGGCCATGCGCGCGGCCTGTCCGGCGCGGACCTGCAAGGCTTCGCCGCCGCCGGCATCGAGTCCGACCACGAAATCACCTCCGGCGACGATCTGCTGGCAAAACTGCGTGCCGGCTTCACGGTCGAGTTGCGCGGCTCGCATCCGTATCTGCTGCCGGACGCGGTGCGCGCGCTGCAATCGCTGCCGACGCTGCCGCAAAGCCTGACCGTCTGCACCGACGACGTGTTCCCCGACGACCTGGTCGCCGAGGGCGGCATGATCGCCGTGCTGCGCCGGCTCGTGGGACACGGGATGCCGGCCGTGCAGGCGCTGCGCGCGGCGACGCTGCATGCGGCGACACGCCTCGGCCGCCGCGACCTCGGACTGCTCGCCCCCGGCCGCCGCGCCGATTTTCTTTTCTTCACCGATCTTGATGGCGCTGCGCCTGCGCGACGTGTTCGCCAACGGCCGGCACATCGCACACAACGGCGCGCTCTGCGAGGAAATCCCCGCGGCGGCGACCGCGCTGCCCGCATCGACCATGCATGTCTCGAAGCTGCTTCCGGAGCAGTTCCGCCTCTGCGCATCCGGCTCGGCGCAAACCGCCCGCGTGCGGACAGTGGAAAAACCGCGTTTCACCGAATGGGGCGATATCGAGATTCCGGTGCGCGGCGGCGTCGCCGTGCTGCCGCCGGATGCGACGCTGATGGCGGTGATCCATCGCCACGGCCGCGCGCCGGCGGAGCCCGTTCTCGGCGTGCTGCGCGGTTGGGGCAACTGGCGCGGCGCACTCGCGACCAGCGTGCTGCACGACAGCCACAACCTCGCGGTGTTCGGCCACGATCCGGTCGACATGGCGGTGGCCGCGAACGCCGTGATCGCAGCGCAGGGCGGCATCTCCGTCGCCGCCGGCGGCGAATTGCGCGCGCTTGTCGAGCTTCCCGTCGCCGGCCTGCTCTCCGACGCGCCGACCGAGACGGTCGCAGCGCAGTTCCGCGCCTTGCGCGCCGCCGCCGAACCGCTGACCGACTGGTCGCCGCCGTACCTCGTACTTAAAGCCGTGTTCGGCGCCAGCCTCGCCTGCAATTCCGGCCCGCACGTCACCGATCTCGGCATCGCCGACGGCAGCACCGGAGCAGTGTTCGCGTCCGCACTGATCGAACAAGCAGCCGGCTGAACCTACGCTCTGTTCTCCGCCTCCAGGGCGCGCAGCGTTCGGACGATGCGGGCGGCGAGGATCAGCGTACCCTCGGGGTGAGCGAGCAGAAACGCGCGAAAATTCTCGAACGGCAGCGACAGCAGCGTGCAGTCGGTCTTGGCCTGCACGGTCGCCGTCCGCACGTCGTCGGCAAAGAACGCGAGTTCGCCGAGCAGCGCGCCACGTTCGAGCCGACGCACAACTCCGGCGCGGCCGGCCAGCATCACCTCCAGCACTCCGTCGCAGAGCACGAAGACCCGGTCCGCCTGTTCGCCGGCGGCAATGACGGTTTCTCCGGCCGCATAGACCTCCTCGCGCATCGCGGCGGCCAGCGCTGCCCGGGCTTCGGCCGCCAGTTCGCGGAATTCGGCAACCGCCGCCAGCGCGTGCAATCGCTCCTCCAGCGTCATGCCGCCTCCTTGCTCTCGGCAATCCAGGCCTTGAACGCCTCGTTGGTTTCCACAAGGCTGCTCCAGGGGCCATCGCCCGCCACCGCGCCGTCGCGCAGGAACAGCAACTGGTCGCACCGCGCGCCATGTCCATGTCGTGCGTGACCACGATCACCGACGCGAGGCCTGCGCCTCCTCCTGCAGCACGCGACGACTTCCAGCCGCAACCGCGGATGGAACGCCGAACTCGGCTCGTCCAGCACCAGGAACGGCGCCGGGCTGAGCAACGTGCGGCCAGCGCGATCAGTTGCTGCTGGCCGCCGGACAGGCGCCCGCCCTGCCGCCCGACGGCGAAATCGAGGCCCGCCTCGATCACCGCCGCATCGAGCTGGCTGTCGGCGAGGAGCTCCAGCAGCACCCGGTCGAGTTGTTCGCGACGCCGGCGCTGTTGCCGGGTCGGGTGCGGCGAACAGCAGGTTTTCGCGCCAGGTCAGCAGCGGATTGAGCTGCTCCATCCGCAACCCGCGTGCGATCCCGGCCGTCAGTTTGTCGAGCTGCGCGCGCGCGTCGGCGTCCGCGCACCGGCAGCGCGATGCCCTCGAGTTCCTCGATCCGCGCCGACAGCGCCACCGCGACCAGCAGCGGGTGCGGCGGGCCTGTGCGCGGCCCATCGGGCGCGCCCATCACGCCGTCGAGCGCGGCCGAGCGCAGTTGCCAGACGCGTGGGTCGAGCTTGACCGCGGCGATGCGGTTGTAGTCGTCGGGATTGGTGGCCTGCGCCAGCAGCGGCGCCGTCTGCCGGATCAGCGCGATCGCCAGCGGCGCCATCTCGCGCCCATAGGGCAGCGCCGCAAGCGCCCGCACCGGCTCGCGGCCGGACGGCGAGGTGAGCCGCTCGGCGAGGACCGCCTGGTCCACCGCGCAGCCGAGCTGGCCCTCGATCGCCAACTGCCGCGGCGTGGCAGCGGCCCGGTCCGAGCGGATGCAACGGCAACCCCAGAAACGCCGCCGACGCGGCCTCGCGGAAACCGGTGCGAAGCGTTGGCAGGTCCGATTCCGGCGGCGGCCCCTTCCGGCGGCGCGGCGCATCGAGGCCCTTCAGGCGGATCAGGTCGAGCAGGCCGAGCCGGCCGAGCCGTTCGCCGACCGGCTCTGAGCGCGGTCGGCAGTCCGGGTCGGGCTGCCGAGGAACAGGTTGTCGCGCAGCCGCGCATCGAACAGCATCGGCCGCTGCGGCAGATAGACGAACGGCGGCCTCGACCCGGCCGCCCGCGGGAAGCGCGATCGCTGCCGTCCAGCAGACGCTGCCGGCCGAGGATCAGCCGGATCAGCGTCGACTTGCCGGAACCCGCCGGGCCGACGACGCCGGTCATGCCGCGCGCCGGGATCACGCAATAGATGCCGCCGCGGTCCGCCCTGCACCGTCTGGCTGCCGCTGAACTGATAGCGCACCCGCGCAGCACGATCGCGCCGCGCTGTGTCGCATCGCCCGCCGTCGCGCGCCGCGGTCTGCGGCGGCGCCTCGTACTGGCGCAGCCGCGACGCCGAGACGTCGGCGATCTGGAACTGCGTCAGCAACTGCGTCAGTTCGCCGAACTTGAAATAGAGTTGCGGCAATGTCGCGATCAGCACGACGATCAGGCCGGCCGTCGCCGCGCCTGGCCTGCCCGGCCCCCGGCGGCGCCGGGCCGGCATCGCGGAACAGGTTGGTGAACACGAACAACGCCAGCACGGCGATGAAGCCGAGCGTGAAGCGTCAGCCGCTGCGTCACCGTGTTCCGGTTGTTGAGCGCCGGCGTTCTGCAGCGCCAGCCGTCGCGCACGATCTGGCGCTGCCCGAAACCGCTCCAGCACGCGTCCGAGCAGGCCGGAGACCTGGATTTCCGCCACGCCCTGCAGCGTGTCCTCGAACGTCGCCTTGACCTGCTCGTCGCTGGCGATCGAGTTGCGGTCGAGCGTCGCGCAGCCTGCGCATGGACGGGTTGCGCGGTCAGCACGCCGACCAGCGACATCGCGAGGCCGATCGCGGCCGCGAGCCAGCTTTGCGTGACCAGCACCGCGAGGCGATGGCGACGATGGTCAGCGCCGTCGCGACCGCCTGCGTGACGATCTGCCGCCGCCCGCCGACGCGGTGCAGATCGCCGCCGAGCCGGCTGATGATCTCGGACGGCGAGCGGCGGATGTAGAACGCATCGTCCTGATGCAGCAGGTTGCGCAGCAATTCGCGCTCGACGTCGCGCCGCGCCCGCTGGGTCAGCCGGCTGTTGACCGCGAGCGCCGCCAGATCGACGCCCGACTTGCAACAGCACCGAGATCGATATAGGCGCACGAGCAGGAACAGCGGCAGGCTCGCGCCGCACGGCTGCGGCGTCGAGCGAGAGGCCGGAGCCGATCCACTCGCCCAGCGCTGCACCGGAGATTCCGGCGGCGCCGGCGCGCGGCTGAGCACGACCGTCAGTGCGCGCAGCAATTGCAATTCGACGAACACCGTCGACGGCCGAAAGGATGTTGAGCGCCAGCAGTGCGCGCCATGCAGAGCCGCGATAGGCCGGGCACGAAGACCCGCAGCCATTCGCCCAGCGGCAGCCGGCGCGCGCCTCCGGTCTGGCGGCTGGCTTCGGTCCGACGCTAGCCGGCATGCGGCCCGCAGCATGACCAGATCGGCGACCGCCATGCGCGTCATCCGGCAATAACTGGTGGCGGCACTCGCGAACGTGCCGTTCTCGGCGATCTTGTTGACCGGCTCGCCGCCGCCGCAGACCTCGAAATAGGCGCACTGCTCGCGGCACAGCGCGACGCCGGCCTGGATATCGGCGGACATCTTCGCCAGCACCGGCCGCCCGGGCAGGTCGGCGAAATCGTCGGTGTTGACGTTGCCGATGACGAAGTCGTTGTAGCTGCGTTCGTCTGGCCGAGCAACTCGGGCGAGAAGGTGGCGAGATTGCCCAGGTGATCGACGTTCAGGACTGGCGAACGGCTCGACCAGGATGTTGCCGCGGCGTGGCGTCGGCATCGACCGCTGCGTTCGGGGTCGCTGATAGACGGCGCGCAGCATGTGGTCGATCTCGCGGATCGATTTGACGCGGCCCCTCGCGCGCGCGATCGCCCAGAATTCGGCGAGGAAGGATCTTGATAGGCCTCGCCAGAGCGCCGGCCCCGGCTGCAGGTCGGAGACGTGCGTTCGCCTTCGGACTCCTCGACGTTGAAGCCGACATGTTCGATGCCCTCGGCGACGTAGAAATCGTGCAGCTCGCGCGCCGAGCGCAGGCTTTCGTCGGAGAG
Organism: uncultured Solirubrobacterales bacterium; assembly: GCA_963697635.1. Classification (GTDB taxonomy): domain Bacteria; phylum Pseudomonadota; class Alphaproteobacteria; order Acetobacterales; family Acetobacteraceae; genus CAJCJG01. The sequence continues at coordinate 53,115 of CAVOOS010000010.1, forward strand.
CACGGTGATGACATGGAACGGGATCGCTTCGCGCGCAGCAGGCGGATGCCGGCGAGCACCTTGGCGAACGTGCTGCGTCCCCCGCGGCTCACGCGGTTGGGTCGTTGATGCGCTTCGGGCCGTCGATGCTGACGCCGACGATGAATCCGCGTCCGACCGAAAGAACTCGCACCACGCGGCATTGAGCAGGGTGGCGTTGGTCTGGAATCCGTGCATGACCTGCAGGTCGGGCGGGCGGTGCCGTTCGATGATCGCGAAGGCGCGGCGATAGAAGTCGATCGGCAGCACGGTCGGCTCGCCGGCGTGCCACGCGAGATCGACTCGATTTCGTACCCACCCGGTCGCGAAAAGTTTCACGAAAAAATTGTCGAGCGTGCGATCGCTGATCGTTGCGCGCGACCGCGCGACTGGAAGATAGCAGTAGGTACAGTTGATGTTGCAGAAAGGCGTCGGCTGCAAAACGAGCAGTCGAACCGCTGGTCGAAGCCCGGCGGCGAGGCGTGGCATGCTGTTCATGGAGGCGCGTTCTCACACCTTCTACGAAAACACCTGCGAATGCGCGGTCGCCGCCGAGTTCCGCAACGGTCCCGCATCCCAGGCCAGGAAAGGCTGCGCATCGAGCCCGATTTCATGCTACCGCACCAATGCGGCTGCGGAAGTATGCCGTTTGCGTCCTAAGAAGAAGCAGGAGACAGAATATGGCGATTTTACGCGCAATGGACGGCAAGTTTTATGACGTGCCGGACGAGCAGGCCGCGAAGTTCGAAGTTCCGCGCGACAAGGTGAAGGAGCTGCTGGAGAAATCCGGCATGCCGGCGCAGCAGGGCGCCCCTGGTCCGGGCCAGGGCGGCCAGCGCGGTGCCCCGGCCCCCGGGCGGCCCGCCGGCCGGCAGCCCGGTCGTCGTGCACATCCACACCGCCGGCACGCCGCACATCCAATCCGGCCCACCACCGGCCGGCCAGGGCGCACCCGCTGCCGGCCAGCCGCCGAGCGGCGACGCCGAGGTCGATCCGTACTGGTGGATGTGGCGGAACTACTGGCCGAACTGGGGCAACTACTGGCCGAACTACTAAGCCGCTCTGACCGCGAACACAGAACAGTTCGTGCCTGGGAAGGGCGCCAGTGCGGAGGGGGTGGGGCTGGCCTACCATCCCTTCCTGCACGAGGCGTTGCTCGCGCGGCGGCGATGCGTTCGATTTCATCGAACTGCCGCTCGACCTCTACGTCGATGCAGCGTGGTCGGCGCTGCTGGATCCCCAGGGCGCGCGGCTCGCGGACATCGCCGCGGCGAAGCCCTGCGTCTGGCGCGGCACCGCGCTGTCGCTCGGCTCGGTCGAACGGATCGGCGATCCGGCGCCCGATCCGCGGTTGGCGCAGCGGATCCGGGACCTGATAGCGGCGACGCGAGCCACGCGCTGCTGCGAGGCGATCGGTTTTCGCCGTCTCGGCGGCCGCGATCTCGGCCAGAACCAGAGCCTGCCCTATACCGAGACGGCTGCGCGTTGGATCGCCGCGCGCCACGCGGCGGCATGCGATGCGGTCGGCCACCCGATCATGCTGCAACTTTCCGCAGGTTCCATCGCCCCGACCCCGTCCGGCTGGGATGCGGCGGCGTTCCTGCATCGCATCGCCGGCATCGCGGATTGCCGGTTCGTGCTCGACGTCGCCGACCTCGGCCGGTTCGCGGCGGAGGCAGGGTCGGCACCCGAGCAGATCGCGAGCCGCCTGCCCGGGCGAACGCATCGCCGTGCTGACCACGTCGGGCGAGCGCGACGAGGAATGGGCGCTGCTGTCGATGCTGCTGGCGCGAACCGCGGCCCGGGCCATCGTCATCCGCGTCCCGCGGAATGTGTTCCCGTTCGACCGGATCATGCACGCGGCCCAACGTGCCTCGGTCATGCTGGCGGACCGCCAGGATCGAATGCCGAGCATCGCAACGCCGCTGGACCTGCCCGGCCCGGCTGATCCGGCCGAACTCGCAGCCTTGCAGGCCTGGCAGTCGGAACGGATCGCATATTTCTCGGACCCTGCGCCGTCCTGTGTTCCGCCGAGCCTTGCCGAGGTTCCCGGCCCGGCCAGGGCGGCGCTGGCGGTCGCGGCGCAATCCTGGCAAAATTGGCGGGGGCGGGTCGAGGACATGCACAAGGCGCAGCAGATCGCGCAATTTCTCGCCCAGGATGCGGCAGACGCACGCTGGCACGGAGGCTGAATGTCGGACACGCTGACGGACCGCATCATGCAGGCGACGCGGCACGAAGTCGCTGGCACGCTCGCGGCACTGTGCGCGGATGTCGGTGCGGCCAAGTCGTCGATCCTGGTTCCCGCGGGCGATGCCGAGCTCGTGTTCTTCGCATCCACCAATCCCGCGCTGATGCAGCCCGGCGCGCCGCGCGTGCCGATCAACGCCAGCTTCTCCGGCATCGCCTTTCGCACCGGCCAGACCATCGCGGTCGCCGACGCCGCCCACCAGGAGGCGCATTTCGGAGCGGTCGATGCGCTGGTGAAGTCGCGGACGCGCGAGTTTGCCGCTATCCCGATCGCCGAGCGTTCGGTCATCGGCATCCTGACGCTGGTGAACCGTCCGGCGCATGACGCGGAAGCCGCGCGGCCGTTCGCGATCGGCGAGCTGCGTCGCGCCGAGGCGTTTGCCGGCGAGTTGGCGCGCGCCTTCGTGCTGTTGCCGAGCCTCGCGGGTTCCGCATCTCACGCAGGGGATCAACCGCTCGACAAGGAACTGATAGCGGATCTCGGGCTGCTGAACGATGCCGAGCGCCGCATCGTACACGCGCTGGTCGGCGCCCTCATGCAAAACCGGGGCGAGTAGAATGAAGTCGGCCGAGCCCAACCTCGCACTTCTCCCGCTGATCGACCTCGATCGGGTCCGGCATGCACTTCATGAGGGCCGTGGCAAGGGCGTGAAGGTTGCCGTGCTCGACAGCGGCGTCGATGGCGAACACCCCGCGTTCGCGGGCAAGCTTCGCGCGCAGTACGACGTCGTCACCGACGGGCACGGCGTGCGTTGCGTTCCGGCCACGCCGAGCGACAGCATCGGCCACGGCACCGCCTGTGCCGGCATCATCCTGCAGCTCGCGCCAGAGGTGGAACTCACCAGCGTCAGGGTCATCGGCAAGGACTCGAAGGGCACCGGCGAGCAACTCATCGCCGGCCTGTCGTTTGCGCTCGACCAGGGTTTTGACGTCATCAACATGAGCCTTGGCACCACGGACGAACGCATCTCGCGCCGCCTCGGCGCGCTCGCCGACCGGGCGTTCTACGACGGGCGGATCATCGTCGCCGCCGCGAACAACTTCGGCCAGGTCGCCATTCCCGCGCATTTCTCCTCGGTGCTGGCGGTCAGCATGGAGGGCTTCGAAGACCCCGAATCGCTGCGCTACGACTGGGGCATCCCGGTCGAGATTGCGGCGCGCGGCGTCTACGTCGAAGCGCCGGCGATGGGCGGCGGGACACAGCTCTATACGGGCACGAGCTTTGCCTGTCCGCACCTGAGCGGGCTGCTGGCGCGGCTCGTGTCGGTGTATCCGGGCATGGCGGCGTTCGAGGCGCGGTCCCTGCTGCGATTGCTCGCGTCGGCGCAGTCGCCGGGGTGACCTCCGGCAAACTCGCAGCGCCACGCCCGAGGAGTTTGCCAATGGTTGAGACGTTCGCAGCCCGATGACCGCCGACGCGGACGCCGGGCGCCCCGTCGAGGATTGGAGCGCGGCGATCAAGCGGGCGAGCGGCGCCGGCGATCATCTGCTGTCGGTCGACATCTCGGCGCGCGCCCTGCGCGAACATCCGGACTCGCTGCTGTTGGAATACCTGCATCTCCTGGCATTCGCCCGATCCGGCGCCACGCGGAGGGCGGAAATCCAGCTCGGCGCGCTGGAACGGAGCGGCCGGCTCGCGGCGGTCGCCGACGAGCGGTTGCGCGTCGACTTCGCAGCGTTGAAGGGGCGGCTGCTGAAGGACCGCGCGATCCGCGCGACCGATCCGTCGGAGCGCAAAAGCCTCGCCGGACAATCGGCACTTGCCTACGAGCGTGCATTCGAGGCGACGCGGAGTTGCTTTCCCGCCGTCAACGCGGCCACGCTGTGGCAGATCGCGGACGACCCCGTGAGAGCCGTCGCGATGGCCCGCGCGGCTCTGCTGCACGCGCAGGCCGAAACCGACCCGTACTGGAAGCTCGCGACAGAGGCCGAGGCGCTGATCGTGCTGTCCGACGAGTCGGCGGCGGCCACTGCGTTGGCTGATGCAGCCGTGGCGGGGCGCGGGCGGCTGGATGCGATCGCGTCCACCCGCCGCCAGCTTGGCTGGCTGGCGACAGTCACCGGCCTGGGCGTGCACGCGCTGGCGGCGATGCCGGTGCCGCAGGTCGTCCACTGGCTCGCCGACCCGCTCGACGCGGCCGGCCAGACGATCGAGCTGCCCGCCGCGGTCGCCGACAATGGCCAAGGGCTCGTCGCATTCGGTTCCCTGCTCTCGACCGCGGACATCGCCACAGCCGAGGCGTTGCACCGCAGGGACGCGCAACTGCACCTGATCCTGCCCTGCGCGGCCAAGGTGTGCCGCGACTTCCTGACGGGACGCGGCGGCCCGGCCGTCGCCGATCGTTTCGACAGGCTGCTCGACCTTGCGCGCGGCGTCGCAACGGTCACGCCGGAGGGCGATCCCGGCGAGGCGACGGTGCTGACCCTGGCGGTGATGCAGGCGCGCGGGCATGCGCTGCTCAGGGCAAGGTCGCTGGTGGTGCCGGTGCAGGTGCTGCTGTGCGGCGATGCCCAAGTGGAACTGCGCGATCCCGCCGATCCCGCCGTCGATCTGCGCCGCGTTCTCGCCGGCTGGCCCGATCGCAGCGGCGGCAATCCGGTCTGGTCCGGCCGCACGGTGCGGGCCATCGTCTTTGGCGATGTCCAGGGGTTCAGCAGCATTTCCGAAGTCCAGCACGCGGCCTTCCTCGAAACCGTGCTGGGCGGCTTCGCCGACGCGCTCGCCCCCCTCGAAGGCCATGTCGAATACGCCGAAACTGCCGGTGACGGGCTCTATCTCGTGTTGTCCGACGTGATTTCGGCGGTGCGCGCCTGTCACGCGCTGCACCTCGGCCTCGAACCGGCGCGCCTCGCCGCGGCGGGCCTGCCGACCGGGCTGGCGTTGCGGCTGAGCGCCCATGTCGGGCCGGTCTTCCAGGGGCTTGACCGGGTCATCCACCGCCAGAAATTCTTCGGCAAGGAGGTCATCCGCACGGCACGGATCGAGCCCGTGACGCCGCCCGGCGAAACCTATGTGACCGAGCAGTTCGCTGCCGTGCTTTATTGCGAGACCGGGGACGCCTTCGAATGCGAATATGTCGGGCATCAGCCGATGGCGAAGGGTTTCGGCGAATGCCGCATGTATTCGCTGCGTTCGAGCGCGCCCGTGGCCGGGCTCACGTTGTGAGGCGGTGGTTCAGACATGGCCGGGCGGCCGATGGTCGACGCGGGCGATGAGCGCGAGATCCGGGTCTTCATCTCCTCGCCGAGCGATGTCGGCGCGGAGCGGGGGCGTGCTGCCGCCGTCCTGAAGGAACTCTCCGCCGAATTCGCCGGTCGCTATCGGCTGGTGCCGGTGCTGTGGGAGCAGAGCTACTACTCCGCGCACCAGACGTTCCAGGATGCGATCCCGAAGCCGTCATCCTGCGACCTGGTGGTCTGCATCCTGTGGAAGCGGCTCGGGACCGAATTGCCGGCCGAATACAACCGGTCCGACGGGACCACGCGAACCGGCACCGAATACGAATTCGAGGAGGCGCTGGAGGCGGGGCTGCGGCACGAACTGCCCGACATCCTCGTCTACCGCAAACGGGTCCTGATCGACGCCGAGCGGGTCGGCCAGGAGGCCTCCGAGCTGCGTGCGCTCAACGCGTTCTGGCAGCGCTGGTTCAGCGACGAGCACGGCAACTTCACCGCGACCTTCGACCGGTTCGACACCGACGACGAATTTCACGACAAGCTGAAGACCAACGTCCGCCTGTGGCTCGGCCGGGTGAGCCAGCAGGTGAGCTGGTCGGTGGAACGGCTGGGCTCGCCGTTCCGCAGTCTCGAAGCGTTCGACACCTCGCACGCGCAGGTGTTCTTCGGGCGGCGGCGCGCCATCCGCCAGGCGGTGTCGAAGCTCGCCGCCGCGGCCGCGCGAGGCTGCCCGTTCCTGCTGGTGCTCGGCGGCAGCGGCACCGGCAAGTCGTCGCTCGTCCGCGCCGGCGTCATTCACTCGCTGGTCAATGAACGGCCGCTGCCGGACGTGGCGGCGTGGCGCGTCGCGACGATGCGGCCGGCAGCCCTGGGCGAGGATTTGCTGCGCGGTCTGGCCGAGGCGCTGTTCCAGTCCGCGGCCCTGCCCGAACTTGCCGAGGAACAGGTGGCGGACCCGGAACGACTCGCGACGTTGATGCGGACCGCACCGGCTGAAGCCGCCGACGTGATCGCCGCGGCGTTGCAGCGCGCGGCGGGTGCCGGCGCCTCGGTGCGCTTGGTGCTGCTGGTCGACCAGCTCGAAGAACTGCTGCTGCGCCCGGCCGATGCGCGCGAAGCGCTGATCGCCGTGCTCGATGCGCTGGCGCGTGGCGGGCAGGCCTGGGTGATCGCGACGCTGCGCAGCGACCGCTACGCCGAATTCCAGACGGCGCCCGCGCTGGTCCGGCTGCGCGCCGAGGGCGAAACCCTCGACCTGCTGCCGCCCGGTCCGGCGGAGATCCGCGAGATCGTCGAAGGCCCGGCGCGGGCCGCGGGGCTGCGGTTCGAGGAAACCAGCGAGCGCAGCCTGGCGGCGCTGCTCGAAGCCGCCGCGCAGGAGCGCGGCGCCCTGCCGCTGCTGCAATTCACCTTGCAGAGCCTGTTCATCGAACGCGACCCGGCGACCGGGACCCTGCTGTTGTCGGTCTACGACCGGCTGGGCGGGCTCGCGGGGGCGATTGCCGGCGAGGCCGAGCGGCTGGTCGCCGGGCTGCCGGAGCCGATCCGGGCCGCTCTGCCGGGCCTGCTGCTCAAACTGGTGGAAATCGAGGAGGGCAAGGACGCGGCCAGCGCCCGGACGCTTGACCGATCCGCGCTCACCGACCAAGCGGAGCGCGATCTCGCGGCGCGCATGATCGAGGGCCGGCTGCTGACGATCGACGTCCGCGATACCGGCGCGCGCCTGCGGCTGGCGCACGAGGCGCTGCTGACCTACTGGCCGCGCCTCGCCGAGCTGGTCGGCGAGCATCGCGACTTTCTTGCCGTGCGGCGCCGGCTCGAAGACGACGCGGCCGCATGGGACGCGCGCGACCGGCATCCGGATTTTCTGCTGCCGGCGGGACGCCGGCTGGGCGAGGCCGCCGACGCGCTGGCGCGGCATCGCGCCGAGCTGGATCAGGCCGCGGTCGCCCTGGTCGAAGCATCGCTCGCGGCCGACCGGCAGCGGCAGGAGGCGGAGGCCGAGGCCCGCCGCCGCGAGCTCGAACTTCGCGCCGAGACCGCCGAAGCGCGCGAACAGGCGGCCCGCCGCCTGTTCCGACGCACCCGCGCGGCCGTCGCCGTCGTGTCGGTGCTGCTGATCGCGACGGTCGGGGTTGCGTCGCTCTGGCTCAGCCAGCGCGGAGTTGCCCGGCAGCGCGCGGTGGAGGCGGAGCAGAACTATGCAACCGCCATGAAGGCCGCCAGCGACAATCTGGACATTGTCCAGCGCGCCTCGAACCACGGCCGGATGACGTTGCCGGTCAAGCAGGCGCTGCTCAAGATCACCCGCGACGCGTTCGCGAACCTGCCGGTCGAACGCGACAGCCCGGACGCGACCGAGGCGCGCGCACGCCTGCTGATCTCGCTCGAAGCCTCCAACGACCCCCAGGCCGTCGAACTCGGGCGCAAATCGATCGAGCTTGGTGAGGCGCTGACCGTGCGCGACGCCGCGAATGCGAAGTGGCAGGAGTTGCTGCAGCAGGCGCATTGGGAGCTTGGCGACAGGCTGGTGATCACGGGCGACCTCGCCGAAGCGGCGAAGCAGTTCGCGGCGGCTGAGGCGATTTCCCTCCAGCTCACCACGGCCCATCCGGAAAACCCCGAATGGCACAGGCGGCTCGCGATCAATCAGAAATCGGCGGCCGATATCATGCTGCGGCGCGGCGATCTTGCCGGCGCGCTGGAGCGCTACCGGGCCAGCAACAACCGCATCGGCGAAGGCGACGTGCTGCTGGCCCGCGGCGATCTGGCCGGCGCCGCGGACGCCTATCGCGAGCATCTCAAGAACGCCGAGGCGAATGCCAAGCGGGTCGCCTCGAGCGCCAATGTCGATGCCGCGGTGGCGCTCGCGCACGACAGGATGGGCGACGTGCTGCGCGTGCAGGGCGATCCGGCCGGGGCGCGGCAGGAGTACGACGCCTCGATCAAGCTGAACCGGGCGCTGTTCCAGAACATGCTGGGCAGCTTCAACGCGGCGCGGACGCTGTATGCCGCGACGCGCGGGGTCGCCGATCTTGATCTCGCCGCCGGCAATGCCGCCGGCGCGCTCACGCAATACCGGGAGATCGCCGACGCGGCCCAAACGCGCGTCAGGAATTTCGCCACCACTCCCGAGTGGTCGGCTGAGCTGGCGGAAATCGACGAGCGGATCGGCGACGCCTATCTCGCCCAGGCGGATCTCGCCAACGCGGAGGCCCAGTACAGAAGCGACCTGACGGCCGCCGAGACGGCGGCCCGGGCGGTTGCCGACGATGCCGGCTGGCGGCGCGATGTCGAGCTTGCGCACGGGCGGCTCGCCGATGTGCTTCGCGCCAAGGGCGATCTCGACGGCGCGGCGGCCGAAGAGCGGACCCGGATCGACCTGGCCGGCGACCTCGTCAAGCTTGATCCGACCAATGCCGACTGGCAGCGCGATCTGGCGCTCGGCTGGGCCGGGCTCGGCCAGATCGCCACCGCCCGGCACGATGCCGCCACTGCGACGGACATGTTCGCGCACTGCGCGGCGATCCCGATCAAGTCCGGCGCCGATCCGCGCGACGAAATCGCCCGCGACCCGGCCGCGATCTGCCGGGCGGGAGAGCCGCACTGATGCCCGAGACGTCTCCGGAAACCCTGTTCCGCGTCTTCATCTCGGCGTCCGAGGATGTCGCCGTCGAGCGCGCGCTGGCGGCGCAGGTGTTCGCCGAACTGGCGCAGGAATTCGATGGCCGGGTCGGCTTCGTGCTGGTCGGGGCGACCGGCGCCGCGCCGCTTGCCAAGGACCGGCCATCGTCGTGCGATCTCGTGCTGTGCGTCTTGTGGAAGAACCTGGGCGCCACCCTGCCGGCATCGTACGATCGACCCGATGGCACGTCCCGGACCGGCATCGAGTTCGAATTCGAGGATGCGCTCAATGCGGCACTCCGCGGCGAGTCGCCCGACATCCTGGTCTACAAGAAGCGCGTACTGATCGACGTCGAGCAGGCCGACCAGGCGCGCTCCGAGCTGCGTGCGCTGAACGCCTTCTGGGAGAAGTGGTTCCGCAACGAGCAGGGCCATTTCACCGCCAGCTTCGACGGCTTCGAAACCGCGGCCGAGTTCGCCGACAAGCTGCGCCGGCACATCCGGCAGTGGCTGCTGCGCCGGCGTCTCGATGTGACCTGGCCGGTCGAGCTGAAGGGCTCGCCGTACCGCAGCCTGGAGCCGTTCGAGGCGGAGCACGCCGGCGTGTTCTTCGGCCGCCGGCGGGCGATCCGGCAGGTCGTCTCGAAGCTTGCGGCCGCGGCGGCGCGAGGGTGCGGCTTCCTGCTCGTGGTCGGCGGCAGCGGCACCGGCAAATCCTCGCTTGTGCGTGCCGGCGTCATCCCCTGGCTGACCGAGCACGGCGTCGTGCCGGACGTCGCGGAGTGGCGTTCGGCCATCGTCCGGCCCGCGGCACTGGGCGACGACCCGTTGCTCGGGCTCGCCAAGGCACTGTTCGACAGGAAGGCGCTCCCCGAACTCGCCAATGGCGACTATCCCACTCCGGAGCGCTTCGCCGCACTCGCCGCGCGCGGTGCCGAAGCCCCGGCGATCCTGGTCTCGGCGGCGCTGCGCTCCATCCATCCGACCCGGGAATCGCGTCTGGTGTTGCTGGTCGACCAGCTGGAGGAGCTGCTGGCCCGGCCGCAAGCCGCCTGGGACGGGCTGATCAGGCTGCTCGATGCGCTGGCGCGCGGCGGACGCCTCTGGGTGATCGCCACCTTGCGCAGCGACCGCTACCCCGAGTTTCAGGCCTCCCCCGACCTGCTCCGGCTGAAGGACGACGGCGATAGCTTCGACCTTCTGCCGCCGGACCAGGCCGAGATCCGCGACATCATCGAGGGGCCGGCCCGCGCGGCCGGGCTGACGCTCGAGGAATCGGGCGACCGGAGCCTGACCGCCCTGCTGGAGGACGCATCGCGCGAGCGCGGAGCATTGCCGCTGCTGCAATTCACTTTGCACCGACTGTTCGTCGAGCGCGATGCCGCAAACGGGAGGCTGCTGCTCTCCGTTTACGATCGCCTCGGCGGGCTCGCCGGCGCCATCGCGGCCGAGGCGGACAGGACCGTGTCCGCGCTGCCCGACAGCCTGCAGGCGGCGCTGCCGCGCCTGCTGATCAATCTCGTCGAAGTCGAGGACGGCAAGGAGATCGCCAGCGCGCGGCTGCTGCCGCGCAGCGACCTCGCCGATCCCGACGCGCAAGCGCTGGCCGAACGGCTGGTCGACGGGCGTTTCCTCGTGGTCGACGGCAACGGGCCGACCGCGACCCTGCGGCTCGCCCACGAGGCGCTGCTGACCCACTGGCCACGGCTCGCCGACGTCATTCGCGAGCACCGCGCCTTTCTCGAAACCCGGAGCCGGCTCAACCACGGCGCCGCGATCTGGTCGATGCGCGACCGGCACGCGGATTTTCTGCTGCCGAGCGGGCGGCGGCTGGCGGAGGCGGCCGACGCACTGGCGGCGCACCGGCCTGATCTCGACGCCACGACCATCGCCTTCGTCGAAGCCTCGGTCGAAGCGGAACGCCAGCGCGTCGCCGAGCGCGAGGAGGCGGCGCGTCGCGCGCTGCAGACGCGGGCGGAAGCGGCCGAGATGCGGGCACTCGCGGCGCGTCGCCTGGTCGGGCGAACGCGAATTGCGGCGGCGGTCGTCACGGTGCTGCTGCTGGCGATGGCCGCGACCGCCGGGCTGTGGCTCAGCCAGCGCCAGATCGCCCAGGCGCGCGCCGCGGAAGCCGAGCAGAACTATGCGACGGCGCTGAAGGCGGCACTGGAAGGCGTACGCACGGTGTCGCAGGCGCGGTTCATGGGCCAGCTGCCGAACGACGTCGCCGCCGAACTGCTCGACACGACCCGCACGACGTTCGACAAGCTCGGCGGCGACAACCAGTCCGCCGATGTCATGGCGACCCGGATCGAACTGCTCGACGAAATGGCGCAGTCGGCCTATCTCGCCGGCAAGTTTGCCGACGCGCTTGATCCGATCAGCAAGGAACTGGCGCTCGCGAACCAGCTCGCGCAGCGCGAGCCGGCCAACGACAAGTGGCAATGGAGCCTGACCCGCGCGCATGAACTGCTTGGACAATGGTCCGAGCAGGCCGGCGACCTGCCGGCGGCGGCCGAGCACTTTCAGGAGATGTCGGCGGTTGCCGACCGGATGGCGGCGAAGCTGCCGGACAGTTTGCCCTGGCGCAACTGGAAGTCCCTGGCCTTGACGCACCATGCCGAGATTGCGCGTCTGCGCGGCAACCTGCCGCAGGCCGCCGCCGACCTGCGCGAGGCCTTGGCCCGCTTCACCGCCGCGGCCCAGGCTGCCGGCGGGACCCCGATTGCGGCACTCGACGAGTATTTCGTCGCGGCGGCCCGCGTCGGCCTTTGCCCGGTGCTGCTGGCGCAGGGCGACGTCGCCGGCGCGCTCGAACAGGCGCGGGCGGCGCAGGCGACCACCAAACTGTTCGGCGACAAGGACAAGGGCAACCACAACTGGCGGTTTCTCGGGGCATTGGCCGCGGCCAATCTCGGGGACGCACAGCGCGTGAACGGCGATCTCTCCGCCGCCTACGATGCCTTCCAGGAGTCGATCACGGTCGGACTGTCGCTGAGCAAGGCGGACCAGGACAATTATCTGCTGAAGAACAATTTCGCTGCCGCCGGGCGCGGCAAGGCCGACGTGTTCCTCGACGAGGGCCAGGCCGAGAAGGCCCTCAAGCTCTACCGGCTGGTGCTGGAGACAATCGCGCCGCTTGCCGAAACGGATCCCACGAACACCTTCTGGCAGCGCAATCTGGGCCAAATGCACGGCAGGGTGGGCGACGCGCTGATGGACGCGAAGGACGCGCAAGGCGCGGAGCAGGAATACCGCGCAGGCCTCGCGGTCACGCAAAAGCTCGCCACGAAGGATCCGAGCAACGCCGACTGGCAGCGCGAATTGTCGCTTTCGCACATGCGCCTCGCCGATCTGCTGCACGCCAAGGGCGACGACGCGGGGGCGCTTGCCGAGGACCGGGCGCGAATGGCGATCGTGCAGCGACTTGGCAAGACCGACCCGACCAGCGTCGCGTTGCAGCGGGATCTGGTTGCCGCGCACGGCCGGCTTGGCCTGGACATGGCGGCGCTGGGCGACACGGCCGCGGCGCACGACGAGTTCGCGGCGTGTGTCGCCCAGCCTCGGCCGGCCCACGATACCGATCCGGTCTACAATCGCCGCGAGGACATGCACGACACCTGCGAACGCCAACTCGCCGCCGCGAAGTGATCGGTGCTGGCCAAGCAAAATCCGCCTGGTTGGCCCACGGATAGGCGCCGGCGTTCAGGCGCCCGTCAAAGGCTCGGGCCATCAGCTTGTATATTCATTGCAGATATGGAACGATTAGGGCGTGCGGAACCGGCCGGGCCAAAAACCCGATTTTTCGGAGGTCGCCGCGGTGGCGCGGTGGCGCCTGGCCGCTGGCCGCCCCCTGCCTTGGAAACGGTCGGGGCGCGGTGCCTGACCGTGCCGGGGCGGGCGGTTGGGGGAAGCGGTCGGCGGGGGTTTGCCGACCCGACCCCGGCGGTTCACCGGCCTCGGGGCCGGGCGTTCCTGCCGCGTCGGTTCGGGCCGCGTCGGTTCTTGCCGGCGGGGCGAATGGCCGCTCGATGGTCCTGGCCGAACCGGGGGGTCGTGTTGCCGCTGCGGGGGGAAGGAGGTTGTTTCCGGCTCGACCGGGGCGGCCGCCGGGAAGTTCCGCGCGATCGAGAGGATCGCCTGGATGAGACGCTCGATCAAATGGATCAGCAGCGCGGACAGCCGATCCCCGCCGCCGTTGGCGGCCAGGCCTTGGGAGATCTCGCCGAACCGTTCGGCGAACCGCTCCGTGGCGGCGTGGGGGGATGGGGTGCTGGGGTTCACGCGACGTAGTTAGTATTTGTGACGCGTGACGTCAAGGGGGATTGCGCGGCGGTTACAATCCGACACGTTGTTCTCGAAGGCTGTTGGCGCCGAGGCCACTGCGCCTGTTTGGCCGACCGACGGGCGGCGGCATCGATGTCGCCGTCAAAGACCCGGGCCGCAAGCGCGTGCCCCATCCGTTGGCCGGCCTGCGAAGCTTCGCTCAGCTCACGCGCGACAGCTTCTGCAGCGACCGCAACTCATGCTCGGGCTTCTTGCCGAACAGCACCGGCCAATAGGTGTTGGCGACCTCGGCCACGTAGATGTCGCCGCGGGAATCGACGGCAATGCCGTGCGGCGCGATGAACCGGCCGGGCGCCTCGCCGAGCGGCTCGGTGCCGAGACGCGCCAGCACGTCGCCCTTCGCCGACATCAGCGACACGCGCGGCCCGAGATTGGGCACGCCGCTGGTCAGCGTGGCGACACTCTCCGGGCCGAGTTCGCCGATCACGGCAACAGGGTTCTTGCCGCGTGTGACGAACAGGGCGCACGGCCGCATCATGATCGTGCCACTGGGTTTGGTATCGGCCGTTGCCGTCGAACACCTGCACGCGGTGATTCTCCGCGGTCCGCGACATAGACCCAGCCATCGTCGTCGCAGGCGATGTTGTGGACGAGGTTGAACTCCCCGTCGGCGGTCCCGGGCTCGCCCCAGGAGAGCAGCAGCTTGCCGTCGGGCGAATATTTGTGGACGCGGGCGTTCTGGTAGCCGTCGGACACGTAGATCTCGCCCTGCGGCGACAGCGCCGTGTGGGTGCAGCGGTTGAACGGGTCGCCGCTGAACCGCGGGGCGGGCTTGCCCGGCGTGCCGATGGTCAGCACCACCTTGCCCTCGGGCGTGCACTTGCGCACCGCGGCGCCGAAATCGTCGGTGAGATACAGCATGTCGTCGGGCCCGATGGCGGCGCCGTGCGCGTTGACGAAGCCGATATCTTCTCCCCAGGAGCGCAGGAACTTTCCGTCTCGGTCGAACACGATCACCGGATGCGCGCCGCGGTTGAACACGTAGACGTTGTCCTTGCTGTCCACGCAGACCGCCGCGCCGTCGCGATAGCGTGTAGTCGGGCGGCAACTCGCCCCAGCCCTCGACCACGCGGTAGCGGTACTCGCCCTGCCCGAGGATCACCGGCTCTGCGGCGGCGGCCGACGCGGGTGCGAGGGTCGCGGCCGCGAGCACGGCAAACGCAGCCGCGCGCCCGGTCCGGCCGGTTTGCCCGACCGCCGAGACCGCGCCACCTGCCGCGACGATCGCCACACTGGTCAGCGCCCGCCGGCGCGACATCGAACAGAACAGACACATGGTTGTTTCCTCTCCTCGCTTTTTGCGTTCCCGCCGCGTCGATCGCCTCAGTGCGCCGGCGGGCCGCCGCCGCCGGCCTTGGTGCCGCGGAACAGGAAGGTGAGCGGCACCACGCAGAATGCGCCGATCGCGCAGATGGCGAACACGTCCATATACGCCTGGATGTTCGCCTGGTGCGACAGGGTGGAGTTCATCAGGCCGAGCGCCCGCGCCTGCAGGTCGGCCGGCGACACGCCCAGTGCTTGCAGCGATTGCGAATACCGGTGCAGCAGGTCGTCGTAAGGCTGGTTGAGCGGGGTCAGGTGCTCGGACAGATAGGCGCGCCGCACCTGCGTCCGTTCGGTGATCATCGCCGTCGCGAGCGAAATGCCGATCGAGCCGGCGATATTGCGGACCATCACGAACAGCGCGCTCGCATCGGCGTTCAACTCTTTGGGAAGCGTCGAATAGGCGATCGTGCTGATCGGCACGAACAGAAAGGCGAGGCCGAACGTCTGGCCCGCGCGCAGCAGCGCGAGCGTCTCGAAATCGATGTTGGGGGTCACCCGATGGGCGAACGCCAACGCCACACCGAGCGAGGCGAAGCCGAACGCGATGATGTAGCGGGTCTGCACGTTGGGCAGCAGGAACTTGCCGACGATCGGGATCAGCAGAACCAGCAGGACGGCGCCGGGCGACAGGATCAATCCTGCCCACTCCGCCGTCCATCCGAGCGCCACCTGCGCCAGTTGCGGGATCAGCACCGCGCTCGAGTACAGCACCGCGCCGACGCCGAAGATCATCAAGGTGCCGACGGCGAAATTGCGATCGGCGAAGACCCGGATGTTGACCACCGGCTTCCTGGTGTACAGCAGCCAGGCGATCGCGCCGGAGATGCCGATGGCGGCGAGCGTGCCGAAGGTGCGGATCAGCGGCGAGCCGAACCAGTCCTCGTCCTCGCCGCGATCCAGCATGATCTGCAAACAGCCCAGCCCGAGCGCAATGAGGGCCAGCCCGATGTAATCCGTCTGCTGCTGGCCTTCGCTGGCGCGGATCACCCAGGGAGGATCCTCCACCAGCGCGGTCACCGCGAAGAACGCGAGGGTGCCGACCGGAATGTTGATCAGGAACACCCAGCGCCAACTGTAGGTGTCGGTGATCCAGCCGCCGAGCGTCGGCCCGACGATCGGTGCGACGATCACCGCGATGGCGACGACCGAAAACGCCCGGCCCCGCTGCGCCGGCGGAAACGTGTCGAGAATGATGGATTGCTGGTTGGGCTGCAGGCCACCGCCGAAAAATCCTTGCAGCAACCGGAAGATCACCATCTGGCTCAGGCTGCTCGCCATCCCGCACAGGAACGAGCAGACCGTGAACATGGCGATGCAGATCAGGAAATAGCGTTTCCGCCCGAGCAGCCGACCGAGCCAGCCCGAGATCGGCAGCACGATGCCGTTCGCGACGAGGTACGAGGTCAGCGTCCAGGTCGCATCGTCGTAGCTCGCGGAGACGCTGCCGGCGATGTGCGGCAGGCTGACATTGACGATCGTGGTGTCGAGGATCTCCATGAACGCCGCCAGCGTCACCACGACGGCGATCAGCCACGGGTTGGCGCGCGGCTTCCAGGCGTCATCCGCCGCCGCGTGCGCGCCGCTCATTCGAGCATCACCGTGGTTTCCACGGAAATGCCGAGCGGCAGGCGGGTGTTGGCGGCCAGACCGGAATCGATATCGATCTTCACCGGCACGCGCTGCACGATCTTCACGTAGTTGCCGGTCGCGTTCTCCGCGGGGAACGCCGTGAACTTGGAGCCCGAGCCCATCTGGATGCTGTCGACGTGGCCGGTCAGCTTGAGCTGCGGATAGGCGTCGACCGAGATCGTCACCTTCTGGCCGGGCCGCATCCGGTCGAGTTCGGTTTCCTTGTAATTTGCGGTGATCCACACCTGCGGCGAGACGATGGACAGCAGCGCCCCGCCGACCTGCAGGTAGTCGCCCTGCTCGACGCGCCGCTCCGTGACCCACCCGTCCTGCGGCGCGACGACGTGCGTATAGGACAGATTGAGGTTCGCGCGGTCGAGCTCGGCCTGGGATTGTTGCACCTGGCCCTGCCACTGCTTCACCTGCGCCGCCGCCTGCGCGATGTTCTGCGAGACCAGCTGGGCTTGCACCAGTTGCGCCTTGGCCTGCTCCAGCTGCGCCTCGCCCTGCCGCATCTTGGCGGTCGCCTGGTCGACGTTCTGCTGCGTCGTCGCCGCGCGGTTGATGCTCTGCTGGCGCCGGTAATCTGCCTGTACGTTGGTGAGGTTCGCCTGCGCGGACTGCACGTCCGCCTCGGCGGACTGCAACTGCGCGGGATACTGGATCTTCGCCTTGTCGTACGCTTCCTGCGCGTTCGCAAGCTGGGCCTTGGCAACCTCCAGCGCGCCTTCCGCCTGGTCGCGCGCCGCCTGGTAGTCGCGCGGGTCGATCTGCACCAGCAGGTCGCCGGCATGCACGAACTGGTTGTCGGTCACGGCAAGTTTCACGGCGATTCCTGAAACCTGCGGCGAAATGCTGATCGCGTGGCCGTCGGTGTAGGCGTCGTCGGTGGTTTCCTGGTTCCTGGTCATCCACCAGTAGACGCCGCCTGCGATCGCCGCGATCAGGATGACGATGCCGAGAATGATCAGCGGCAGCGGGCTGCGCTTCTTCTGCTCGGGCGGCTTGCCGTCGTTGCGCGCCCCCTGTGCGCCCGGATCCGCCAGGCTCTGCTTCGGGTCCGTGCGCGGAGCGGCGCGGTCGGGTCGCCGTTCGATCTCCGGCGCGTCCGGACGGTCGTCGGGCATGTCGCGCACGATCGGATCGTCGGGCATCCGTTTCCCTCCGGCCAGTGGTGTGGGGCCGCCGCGACCGACCGACCGCGCCCACCGACCCTCAGCGCAGGCCCGCCCGCGTGGACCTAGTCATCGCATTGCCGGCGTCAATACGCCAGTCGGGCAGCCGGGCATTGGCCATTTGGCCGGGGCCGGCAATTGTCTGTCGAATTGCGGCATGTGCGCCCAGCGTCTGCCGCTGCGGTCTGGAACTTTGCGACCTCGCGGACGTTCCCAGCCGACCATCTGTATTCAAGGAGGACACCATGGGCCGCGGCATTCTGCTTTGGCTGCTCGGCGTGCCGATCCCCATCATCATTCTGCTCGCTTTGCTGTGGCACTAGACATGCAGACCGTAACAGTAGCGGGCGACGAATTCGGCAATCGCTCCGATGCCGACCGGATGCCCAATGAGTTGCCGATCTCGGCGGCGAGTTGGCCCGCGGTGATCGCCGGCGCGGTGGTGACCCTGGCCGTTTCGATGATTCTGCTCGCGCTCTGGTCGGGCTTCGGGCTGGCGGCGGTGTCGCCGTGGTCCTGGACCGATACGTCGCCCACGACGTTCACGGTCGTCGCCGCCATCGGCATGGTCGTCATCCAGTGGATCGGCGCCGGCACCGGCGGCTACATCACCGGCCGGCTGCGCACGAAATGGACCGGCGTGCACACGCACGAAGTGTTCTTCCGCGACACCGCCAACGGGTTCCTGGCGTGGGGTCTTTCCACTCTGGTCGGCATCGCGCTGCTCGCATCGGCCGCGTCCGCGATCGTGAGCGGCGGAGTTCACGCGACGGCGACCGTCGCCTCCGGCGCCGCGCAGGGTGCTTCCGCTGCCATGCCGAGCCTGGCGTCCCTGGTAAGCCGCTACGACGTCGACAGCCTGTTCAGGAGCGATAAGCCCGGCACGGGCACTCCCGGCGACACCAACGAGATGGCCGGCGAGACGACAAGGATCCTGACGGCGGCGCTGACGTCGGGCAGCATGCCGGCGGGTGACCGCACCTACCTCGCGCAGATGATCGCCGCACGGACCGGCATCGCGCAGGCCGATGCGGAAAAGCGCGTCGACAGCGTCTTTGCCAAGGAGCAGGCGGCGAAGGCGAAGATGACCGAGGCCGCCGACAACGCCCGCAAGACAGCCGCGAAAATCTCGATCTTCACGGCGATTTCGATGCTCATCGGCGCGTTCATCGCCTGCGCCGCCGCCGCATACGGCGGCAACCTCCGCGATGAGCACTGAGGGTTTTTGAGGCTACCCGTACGATGCGGAAAAGCCCGGCTCTGCGCGCTCGCGGAGCCGGGCTTCGCTCACCCGATGCAAAGCGATACCGGCCATGAGTTTCGACGATATTCCGTTCGCCGATTCCGCAGATGATAGCTCCGGAAGCGGCAAAGCCGGTGTCGGCCGCTCGGTCGGGCCGGAAAGCGAAACCCGCGGCGGCCCGGAAGCGCCGGATGACACGCTCGATGCGCAACCTGTCCGCGCGTCCGATCCGCCGGTCCCGCCGGGCGCGCCGCCGCAGCGCCCCGACCCCGACAAGCCGCCGCCGATCGAAGAGCCGCCGCGCCCGATCCCGGTGCCGCCCGACGAGCCGCCGCCGCCGCTGATCGTCAAGTCCGCAGCCGGCGCCGCATCAAGGGCCTGACGCTGGATCGGCTGCGAGCAGCCGCAGCAGGCATTCGGCGACCTCGGCCGGCCGTTCCTGCTGCACCCAGTGGCCGGCGCCGGCGATCAGTTCGCAGCCGATCATGCGCGCGCAGGCCTCGTGCTGCATCCGTTCGATCGCGCCGGGCACCTGCTGGATGCCCCAGTCCTGCGCACCGGCGATGAACATCGACGGCACCTCGATGCGCCGCCCCGCGAACAGTGCCAGTTCAGCTTGGAGCGGGTCGGAGGTGCGGCAGCGGTACCAGTTCAGCCCGCCCTGAAAGCCGGTGCGCGCGTACTCGCCGGCATAGACCGCCAGTTCGCGGTCCGGCAGCCACGCGCACGCGGCCACTTGCCCGGCCGACGGCATTTCCGCGGCCACGGTCTCGGGCATCGTCCGGTCGAGGCCCATGATGTAGTAGCGCGGCAGTTTCGCCAGCTCCGTGGCGCGCCATGCGGCGAGCTTGAACGGGCGGTTGCCGGGCCAGTCGGCGCTTTTGTGGTGGTAGTAGGCGCGCAGGAACGCGGGCAGCCCCTGCGGCGGCTGGTGCATGTCGGCGTTGGCCGGCTGGCCAGAAAAATACCACTGGTAGTGTTTTCGTGGCGGATCGAGCCCGGCGAGGGCCGTGTGGATATCCTCGCCTGCCGGCGGCGGCTCCGCGTCGCCGGCGGTGCCGAACGGCAGCGCGGGCGGCCCGGCGAACGGCGCGCTCATCAGCGCGACCCGCTGGAACACGTCGGGCCGGGTGAGCGCGCACCACGCGGCGACCGGCGCGCCGAAATCGTGCCCGATCACAGCGGCCACCGTGCGATGGCCGAGCGCCCAGACCAGCGCCAGCGCGTCGCCCGCGAGGTTCAGCATTCGGAACGGAGTCAGATCAGAATCGTAGTCGGCGTCCCACCCGGTCGTCCGCCCGTAGCCGCGCTGGTCCGGGGCGACGACATGGTATCCGGCCGCGGCCAGCGCCGGCATCACCTTCCGCCAGGAATACGCCAGCTCCGGAAACCCGTGCAGCAGCAGCGCGCAAGGCTTTCCCGGTTCGTCAAACCCGGCTTCGAGCACGTGCATGCGCAGCCCGTTGACGCCGCGCACGAACCGCGAGCGGACGCCACTCGGCAGCAGGTTCACGTCCAGCGGCGGGAGATCGGTCACCGTCGGTTACCCCGCCGGCAGCGCCAGCCGGTGCGTGCCCCACACGATCCGTCCGGCCGTGTGGCAGACCGGGCAAGCCGGCAGCCAGGCCGGCTGGTCGGTGCCGCAGTTCTCGCAATGCCAGCGCGGGTCCGGCTCGGCGGTCGCGGCGCGGCGCAGCGCGTCGCGCTGGGCGGTCCGCCCAGCCTCGGTTTCGCCGCGCTCCTCCGCCTCCAGGTCCGCCAGCAGCACCCACAGGCGGCGCTGGTTCATCCCGGCGGCCCGCGCGGCGTCGAGATGATGCCGCGCTTCCCCGGTCAGGCCGGCGTGCAGCGACACCCGGGCCAGCATCAGATGCGTCTCCGCGTGCTCCGGATTGGTCGCGGCGATCCGGCCGGCCTCGCGCACGCGCACCAGCGGATCGGCAATGCTGTTGAGCCAGAACTCGGCGAGTTCGGGCTGCGGGTTGGCGCGCCATGCCTCGCGGATGACCTCGAACGCCTTCGCATCGCGCCCGCTCGCCTGCAGCCGCTGCGCGTAGGCGAGCGCCGCCGGGGCAAAGCCGGGCGCCTGCTTCCACGCCTGCTTCGCCAGCCTCAGCGCGGCCGGCGCGTCGGGTTCGGCCTGCGCCGCCGCGGTCGCCAGCGCCGCCCGCGCCTCCCCGGGTCCGGCGAGCCGCAGCGCCTCCGCCCAGTCGCCGGTGCGCACGGCAAGCTGCGCCCGCTCGTCGCGCAGCCAGGCGCCGGCCGGATGGACTTCCTCCGCGCGGCGTGCGAGTTCGGCCGCCTCCGTCCAGGCTTCACGGTTCATCGCCTGCCGGAACAGGCCGCGCAATCCCAGCAGCGCCGCATCCGAGCGCTGCGCGAGCGCGCGATAGATCGCGGTCGCCTCGTCCTCGCGGTCCGCCAGCCGCCCGGCCTCCGCCGCCAGCAGCAGCGTCTGCGGCGTGTCGCCGAGCAGTTTGCGCGCGCGCGACGACTCCCGGCGGGCGCCGCCCGGCTCGCCGGCGGCGATTGCGACCAGCGTCCGGGTCACCGCCTCGTCGCCCTGCACCCGCCGGCGCCGCCCGCGCCAGCCGACGATCCGCAGCGGCACGCCGAACACCCAGCCCAGCAGGCGCAGCAGCCCGACCAGCACCAACACGATCACGATCACGCCGGTCATCGCGAGCGCGGTCGATGTTTCGATCGTCAGCCGGCCCAGGCTCACCGAGACGGTGCCCGGCAGCCCAGCGAGCCACCAGGCGAGCGCCACCGTGATCGCGGCGGCGACGACGATCCACAGCACCAGCCGCATCAGCCGCGCGCCATCTGGGCCAGCGCCGCACGGGCGTCGAGCAGCGCGCGGGCGTCGACCCGCCAGCCCGCCATGGCCTGCGCCGCCGGGCTGTCGAGCGCATCCAGCGCCGTGAGTGTGCCGGCGAGGTCGCCGGCCTCCAGCCGTTCCTGCGCCTGCCCCAGCACCGTCGCCGCGGGCGCGCCGATCAGCACTTTCGAGCCTTCCTTCACAGTCACCAGCGAGCTTGCGTGCATCAGGATGCGCTCGCCCAGCGATTTGCCGTCGGCGGAGGGGCGGCTCGCCGCCAGCGCCGCCGCTGCGGCAGCGGGGAACGACAGCCGCAGCGATGCCTCGGTCGGAGGCTTGGCGTGCGCGAACCGGCTCAGCGCCGGCGGTGCCCCGGGCAGGTCGCCGAGCGGCTCGCCGGCGTCGAGCGCGGAGAGCGCCTGCTGCACCCGCTGCGCCAGCGCGGTCTGCTCGGCAAGCTTGCTCTGGCGCTGCTCGGCCGTCTTGAGCCGCGTTTCCAGCTCCGCAAGCTGGGCGGCGAGCGCCGCGGCGCTGTCGGCACCCAGCGACGGGGCGGGCGGTGGCGCAGCCGCGGGCGTTGGGGCGGGGCGGTGCTCCAGCTCGGTGAGCCGCTGCTCCAGGCTCTTCATCTGCGCGTCGAGTGTCGCCGTCTTCGCTTCGAGGACCGCCACGCGCGCAGGCTCGACGCCCGGCGGCGGTGGCGGCGGCAAGGCGGCGAGCTGTTTGTAAAGATTGAGCTCGGTATTCCAGACCCAGGCGACCGCGAGCAACACGAAGATGAAGCCGACCGCAGTCAGCACCGGCAACGCCGACCGGCCGGCATGCGACGGCGGTACGGCGTTTGGATCGGGCGCGGGCGGGGCCGGTCGTGCTGCCGGCTTCGGGGCGAACACCGGTGGTTCGGCAGGCTGCGGCGCGGCAAACACGGGCGCGGCCGCGGGCGTCGCGTCGGGCGCGGGCTCGCTTGCGGTCGGGGTGGGCACCAGCGTTGGCTCCGGGTGGTCGGCGGTCGGCTCGCTCATTGCAGCAGCTTCAACAGCTCGTCCTGGTTTGGGTGCGATGCAACACGAATGCGCCGCCACGGCAAGCCTTTCAGCGCCGCCTCCGTCTTGGGTGAGATCGCCAATGCCTCGAACTCCTCGCACGATCCCGGTGGGCAAGTCGCGCTGCAAGATGGTCACGAAGGTGCGCGCGGAGTGTGGAGAAAAGAACAGCGCCGCCCGCAGCGTTCCCGCGGCGAGCGCCGACTGCGCCGCGTCCGGCAGGCGTTCCGCCGGACGCGCGGCGTAGGCAACCCGGCGCCACACCTTGAACCCGCGCGACCGCAGCGTCGCCGCCAACGCCATGCCTTGGCCCGCGCCGCTCGCCAGCAGCAGCGGGCCGGAAGCAGGGTCCAACCCGGCAATCGTCATCTCCGCCAGCGCCGCCGCATCGCCCGCGGCGCTGCGCACGTGCTGAAACCCAGCGATTCGCGCACGTGTCGCTGTCGCGTCGCCAACCGCCAGCAACGGCAATGCTTTCAGCGTTGCCGGCAGGGATGAAATCGCATTACCGCTGGTGACCAGCACGGCCTGCGGCATCCGATCCACCTGAAATGGCCGCGTCGCAATCGACATCACGGATGCCAACACCGGAGTGAATCCGAGTGCGTTCAGCCGCTCGGCGGTTTCGGCGGCCCCGGGATCGGGGCGCGTCACCAGTATGGAATCAGGCAAAAATGTCGCGCGGGCTGTCGGCGCGCAGGCTGCGGCCGAGTTCGGCGCCGAGCGCCGCCGCCTCGCCCGCGCCGCCGGACAGGCTGCGCCGGAGCAGGAAACTGCCGTCCGCCCGCGCCACCAGCCCGGTCAGGTGCAGCCCCTCGCCCGGCAGCAGCCGGGCATAAGCGCCGATCGGGGTGCGGCAGGACCCGTCCAGCTCGGCGAGCAGCGCCCGCTCGGCGGTCGCGGCGGTGCGCGCGTCGGGATCCTCGATCCCCGCCAGCAGGTCGCGCAGGTCCGCGGCATCGTCGCGCACGGTGACGCCGACGATGCCCTGGCAGGCCGCCGGCAACATCACGGCGGGGTCCAGCACGACGCTCGCTTCCGCCGCGAGGCCGAGGCGCTTGAGCCCGGCCAGCGCCAGCAGCGACGCGCACACCTCGCCCGCACGAACCTTTGCGAGCCGCGTCTGCACGTTGCCGCGCAGCAGCCCGGTGCGAAGATCCGGCCGCGCGTGCAGCAATTGCGCCTGTCGCCGGACCGAACTCGTTCCGACGAGGCCGCCTTTCGGCAATGCGGCAAACGGGTCGGCCGGGTCGGCAATGCCGCAGTCGGGACCGAGAATGAGCGCGTCGCGAGCATCCTCGCGGGCCAGCACGCAGGCCAGCACGATGCCCGGCGGCAGCGCGGTTTCCAGGTCCTTCAGGCTGTGCACCGCGCAGTCGACCTGCCCGTCCGCCAGCGCCTCGTGGATCTCCTTGGAAAACAGCCCCTTGCCGCCAATCTCCGCAAGAGGGCGGTCCTGCACCGCGTCGCCGGTGGTGCGGATGACGCGTTCCTCGACCTCGCGGAACCGGCTGAGAATCTTGGTGAAAATCCGGGTCTGCACCAGCGCCAGCGGCGAGCCGCGGGTGCCGACGCGCAGCACGGATGGCGGGTGGGCAGCGGCCATGCGCCTAGCCTAGAACATGCGATGGAGGTGAAGGCAATGGCCGAGCTCGCCGGGCCGGTGCTGGGCATCGAGACGTCGTGCGACGAAACCGCCGCGGCGGTGCTGGCGCCCGACGGGCGAGTACTGGCCGAGGCGGTGCTGAGCCAGCGCGAGCATGCGGTATTCGGCGGTGTGGTGCCAGAGATCGCCGCGCGCGCCCATCTTCTGCATCTTCCCGATCTGGTCAGCGAGGTCATGGGCCGCGCGGGCGTGAGCTTTGTCGGGCTTGGTGGGGTTGCCGCCACAAGCGGGCCCGGATTGATCGGCGGGCTGCTGGTCGGCAGCGGATTCGGCAAAGGCGTCGCGCTGGCCAACGGATTGCCGTTCGTCGCGGTGAACCACCTGGAGGCGCACGCGCTCACCGCCCGACTGCCGGGGCTAGTCGAGGGCGGGCTTGCATTTCCGTATCTGCTGCTGCTGGTGTCCGGCGGCCATTGCCAGTGCGTCGCGGTCGAGGGCGTCGGCCGCTATTCGCGGCTGGGCGGCACGATCGACGACGCGGTCGGCGAAGCCTTCGACAAAGTGGCAAAGTTATTGGGCCTTGGCTGGCCCGGCGGGCCGGCACTGGAGCAGTTGGCGGCGACCGGCGACGCCAAACGCTACGCGCTGCCGCGCCCGCTGCTCGGGCGGCCAGGCTGCGATTTCTCGTTTTCCGGATTGAAGACCGCTGCCGCGCAGCTAGTCGGGACGTTTCCGCCGGGTCCGCTGCCGACGCAGGTCGCCGCCGACATTGCCGCCGCATTCCAGCAAGCCGTTGGCGACGTGCTGGCGGACCGCGTCGCCAACGCGATGGATTTTTTCATGTCCGGACATGATTCCCGCACCCTGGTGGTCGCGGGCGGAGTTGCCGCGAATAGTATTTTGCGTGCCAGATTGGTCGACGCAACAGCGCGCCGAGGTTTTGCGCTCGTCGCGCCGCCAATCCGGCTGTGCGGCGACAACGCGGTGATGGTCGCGTGGACCGGGATCGAGCGGTTGCGGCTCGGCCGCAGCGACCCGCTCGACCATGCGCCGCGACCGCGGTGGCCGCTGCCGGAGCTGGCGGCGTGAACTACCGGCATGCCTTCCACGCCGGCAGTTTTGCCGACTGCGTCAAGCACGCGCTGTTGGTCTGGCTGCTGCGCGCCCTGCAGCGCAAGCCGGGCGCGATTTTTGTGCTGGACACCCATGCCGGCGCCGGCCGCTACGACCTGTCCGGAGGCCCGGCAGACCGGACCGGGGAATGGCGGTCCGGGATCTTTCGGGTTCTTGACGATCCACCGGCGGCGCTTGCCGACTATGTCGCGCTGGTGCGGCAACTTGGGCTGTACCCGGGCTCGCCGTCGATCGCCCAAGCGCTGCTGCGGCCGCAGGACCGGCTGGCATGCTGCGAGCTGCATCCGGAAGAATTTGCCGCGCTGCGCAGCGTGTTTGCCGGCGACAAGCAGGTGGCGGTGCATCGGCGCAATGCCTGGGAAGCGCTCGGCGCGCTGCTGCCGCCGTGCGAGCGGCGCGGCCTCGTGCTGATCGATCCCCCGTTTGAAGCGGCGGACGAATACGAGAAGCTTGTCGCAGGCTTGCGCGCGGGCCACGCGAAATTCGCGACCGGCGTGTTCGCCGCCTGGTATCCGATCAAACACCGCGCGCCGGTGCGGGCGTTTCACGCCGCAATGGCGCAGAGCGGCATCCGCGACATCGTCGCCGTCGAGCTTTTGCTGCGCGAACCGCTCGACCCGGCACGCCTGAACGGCTGCGGCGTGCTGGTCGTGAACCCGCCGTTCCAGTTCGAGGCCGCCGCCGAAGAGGTCCTGGCTGCGCTGCTCGATCGGCTCGGCCCGCGCGATCCGGGCCAGGGTTTTTCCGTCGAACGGTTGGCCGATGAGTAGCGTCGCGGTGGTCGGCGCGGGCGCCTGGGGCACCGCGCTGGCGCGGCAGGCGCATCTGGCCGGGCGGCAGGTGACGCTGTGGGCGCGCGACCCGCTGCGCGCTGCCGCGATCTCGTCCACCCGCGAAAATCCCCGGCTGCCCGGCGCCGCGCTGCCGCCCGAGATTTTTGTTACTTCAACGCTGCCGGCGGCCGACCTGGTTCTGCTGGCGGTGCCGATGCAGCATTTGCGGGAGATTGCCGTACGCCTGCCACCGGGCGGGCCGTTGCTGTGCTGCGCGAAAGGCATCGAGGCGGGCTCGCTGGCGCTGCCGCTCGAAGTGCTCGCCGCGGCGCAGCCGGGCCGGGCGGCGGCGATCCTGACCGGGCCGAATTTCGCCCACGAAGTCGCGGCCGGGCTGCCGACGGCCGCGGTGGCGGCGGCGGACGCGGAGATGCTGCGCGGCGAGATCATGTCCGCGCTGGCGACCCCGGCGTTCCGGCTCTACGGCAACGACGATCCGGTCGGCGCGCAGGTCGGCGGGGCGGCGAAAAACGTCATCGCGATCGCCGCCGGCGCGGTCATCGGCGCGGGCCTCGGCGAGAACGCGCGGGCGGCGCTGGTGACGCGCGGCCTTGCCGAACTCGCCCGGTTGGCGGTGGCGCTCGGCGGCCGGGCGGAGACGGTGGCGGGACTGTCCGGCCTGGGCGACCTGCTGCTCACCTGCACCTCGCCGGCGAGCCGCAATTTTTCGTTCGGGCTGGAGCTGGGCCGCGGCGCATCGCCCGCGCACATTCTGGCCAGCCGCAGCGCCGTGACCGAGGGCGTGGCGACCGCGCCGGCGCTGGTCGCGCGCGCGTTGCGCGCCGGCGCCGCGGTGCCGGTGTGCGCCGCGGTCGCCGCGATCCTGGGCGGGCGGATCACGCTCGCGCAGGCCATCTCGGCGTTGTTGGCGCGGCCGTTGCGGAGCGAGTAGGGGCTCCTCGCGATTGTCGGGCTTCACGCAGCCTTTGCTTCGGCGACCGCCTCGGCGACCACGTCCGGATTGCGCGCGATCACCAGCAGCAGCACGCGCGCGGCGGGGTCGGGGCGCCGCAAGCCCTGCTCCCAGTCGCGTACCGCCGCGACGGCAAGGCCGAAGCGCTCCGCGAACGCCGGGCGGCTGAGGCCGAGGCGGTCGCGGATCGCCCGCACATCCACCATGTCCGGCGCGAGATGCACCCGCGCCGCATCCTGCTCGCCCCGAAGAATAGCGGCAGCTTCTTCGAGCGAATTCAATGAGTTCGTCCGCGATGTTGGGCCGCTTGGTCGCCATTGCACCTCTCCATCACGCCAGTTTCGGCCGCCTGTTTGCGCGGAAGCTCGCCACCACGGCCAACATGGCACTCCGCTGCTCCGAGGTCGGATTCACCTGTTCGTTCTTGCCGTACAGCAACAGCGCCAGGATCGGCAAATCTTCAGCCAACAGGTAGTAGATCACGCGAAGGCCCCCGCTCTTGCCGCGACCCTTCGGGGCGAACCGCAGTTTCCGAATTCCCCCCAGGCCTGGGATGATATCCCCGATCAGCTTTTCGCGGATCGAAGTGTCGATCAGCTCCATCCATTCGTCGCGCGATAGCAACGCGTCGGCGCGGCGGGAAAAGACCGAGGTTTCCACGACCGAATGCACGGTACACGCTACAGCATCGCTGTAAGCCTGCCAACCGGCATCCCCCGCTTGCCGCGCCCGCCCTGGCAACCCTGCATGCGGCCACCCATCCTGCTATTCTGGTCCCCCCGCCACCGCACGGAGCATCCGCGTGACCCAACTCGATCTTCTTGCCGACCTGATCGCCCGCGCGCAGGCGGCCGGGGCCGATGCCGCCGATGCGGTGCTGGTCGGCGGCACTTCGCTCTCGGTGCAGCGCAGGCTCGGCCAGACCGAGCGGTTGGAACGCTCGGAAGGCCGCGACCTCGGCTTGCGGGTTTTCGTCGGCAAGCGCTCGGCGATCGTCTCCTCCACGGCGGTCGATCCGGCCGGGTTCGCGGCGCTGGCGGAGCGGGCGGTGGCGATGGCGCGCGTGGTGCCGGAGGACCCCTATTCCGGGCTCGCCGACGAGGCAATATTCGTCGATGCCGGGCCGCTCGACCTGCACGATCCCGCCGAGCCGACGGCGGAAGACCTGATCGCGCGCGCGGCGGCCGCGGAGGACGCGGCGCTGGCGGTGCCGGGCGTCACCAACAGCGAGGGCGCGGAGGCCGGGTTCGGGCTGACCGAGGTCACGCTGGTCACCACCGCCGGGTTTTCCGGGCGCTACGTGCGGTCCAGCCATTCGATCTCGGTGACCGCGCTGGCCGGCAGCGGCACCGGGATGCAGCGCGACTACGACTACAGTTCGGCGGTGCATCTGGCCGATCTGGAGGACGCGGCCGGGCTCGGGCACGCGGCCGGGGAAAAGGCGGTGGCGCGGCTGAACCCGGCGCGGCCGGCGACGCGGAAACTGCCGGTCGTGTACGACCCGCGCGTCGCCTCCTCGCTGCTCGGGCATCTGGCCGGCGCGATCAACGGGGGATCGGTGGCGCGCGGCACGACGTTTCTGCGCGACAGCCTGGGAAAGCGGATTTTCGCCGCGGGCATCGACATCGTCGACGATCCGCTGCGCGTGCGCGGGCTGCGCTCGCACCCGTTCGACGGCGAGGGTGTGCCGGGGGCGGAGCGGCTGCTGATCGAGGACGGTGTGCTGACCACGTGGCTGCTCGACACGCGCAGCGCCCGGCAACTCGGGCTCCGCACGACCGGGCACGCGCAGCGCGGCACCGGCGGGCCGCCCTCGCCCGGGCCCAGCAACCTGTTCGTCCGCCCGGGGCCGTTGAGCCCGGCCGAACTGATGTCCGATATCCGCGAGGGGCTGTACGTCACCGAGCTGATCGGCATGGGCGTGAACGGCATCACCGGCGACTACAGCCGCGGCGCCGCCGGCTTCATGATCCGCAACGGCGCGCTCGCCGAGCCGGTGGCCGAGATCACCGTCGCCGGCCACCTGTCGGAGATGTTCGCGCACATGATCCCGGCCAACGACCTGCGCTTCCGCCGCGGCACCGACGCGCCAACGATCCGGGTCGAGGGCATGACGATGGCCGGGGCGTGAAGCCCGGACGTCCGGGTGGGCATGACGGCGGCGCGCGCCTGCTCCATAGTGAATGCGGGCAGTGTCGCCCCCATATGCGTTCCGTTTCGCAATTTCGTGAGGCAGCCATGCGCCGCCCGGGCTTTCTTGCCGCTCTCGTCCTTGCCGCGCTGCTGGCGCTGGCGCCGGGCCTTGCGCTGGCGCGTGCCGGCAACGGCCTGTCGATGGGCAGCCGCGGCAGCTACACCTACTCCACGATCCCCGGGTTCGGCGCGGCGCCGCTCCAGCGCAGCCTGACGCCGCAGGGCGCGCCGGCGTACGGCTACGGGTCCCAGGGCTACGCGCAGCCCGGCTACGGGTTCGGCCGCTCGCCGTTCATGAGCGGGCTGCTGGGCGGACTGATCGGCGCCGGCATCGGCGGGCTGTTGTTCGGCCACGGTTTTTTCCACTTTTTCGGGTTCGGCGGGTTCTTCGGGCTGCTGATCCAGATCTTCCTGCTGGTCATGCTGTTCCGCTGGCTGTTCCGCACATTCTTCGGCGGCGCCGCGCTGGCCGGGGGCGGCATGTTCAACCGGATGGGCATGAGCATGCCGCAGGCTCGCCCGATGCCGCTGTCAGGCGTGCCGGCGGGG
Organism: uncultured Solirubrobacterales bacterium; assembly: GCA_963697635.1. Classification (GTDB taxonomy): domain Bacteria; phylum Pseudomonadota; class Alphaproteobacteria; order Acetobacterales; family Acetobacteraceae; genus CAJCJG01. The sequence continues at coordinate 82,996 of CAVOOS010000010.1, forward strand.
CGGGCGATCCAGATCGGGCCGGGCGACTACCAGGCGTTCGAGCAACTGCTGAAGGCGGTGCAGGCGGCGTGGTCGGCGCACGACCTGAACACCCTGCGCGCGATCGCGACGCCCGAGATGGTCAGCTACTTCGCCGAGCAACTGGGCGAGCAGACCAGCCGCGGCGTGCGCAACATCGTCAGCGACGTGCACCTCGACCATGGCGACCTGGCCGAGGCGTGGGCCGAGGACGGCCGCGAATACGCGACCGTGGCAATGCGGTTTTCGATGACCGACGTGACCCGCGACGGTGTCGGCCACGTGGTCGACGGCAGCCTCGTGGAGCGGGTGACGGCGACCGAGATCTGGACCTTTTTGCGGGTTCCCGGCGGGCGCTGGATTCTGTCGGCGATCCAGCAGGCGCGTTAGCCCACCACGATCTCGATCGACCGCGCCGCATCCCGAACAGTGAGCGGGCCGGTGCCGGCGGGGTCGCCGTCGGTCTGCGTCGGCACGGTCGCGGTCACGATCGTCACCTCGTGCGCGCGCAGCAGGCGCAGGCCGGGCATGTGCGGTATGAGGTTCAGCGGCAGCGCCGCGCCGAACGCCAGCGCCGAGAACGGACCCGAGCGGTCGAACAGCGCGACGGTGAAGCCGCGATCGGCCGGCGAGGCGCCCGGCGCCAGCGTGTAGCAACCGCCGTAGAAATGCCCCTTGCTGACGATGACGCTGCCGACCTCGGTGGCGGCGCCGTCGATCGTCAACGCGATCGGGCCGAAGGCATAGCGAGAAAGTTCGCGCAGCGACTGCACGACGTAGGCGCCACGACCAAGCGCGCGCTTCAGCGCCAGCGGCAGCCGCTGCACCACCTGGGCGTCGAACCCGGCGCCGAGCATCTGCACGAACACGCGCGAGCCGCCCGGGCCGGTGGCGACGCCAGGCCAGACCGTCCGGGTGCGGCCGAACGCCAGCGCCGCGGCGACCGCGCGCGGATCGAACGGCAGATCGAGCTCGTGCGCCAGGACGTTGGCGGTGCCGAGCGGCACGATGCCAAGCCGGCAGCCGGAGCCGTTGAGCCCGTTGGCGACCTCGGCGATGGTGCCGTCGCCGCCGGCCGCGACGACCAGTTGCGCGCCGCGCCCGGCCGCCTCGCGCGCCAGTTCGCGGGCGTGGCCGGCGTGGCTGGTCTCGGCCAGCTCCAGTCGCACCCCGTTGGCCGCCATCACGTCGAGCACCCGCCACAGCCGATGCGCGCGCCGCCGCCCAGCCGTCGGGTTATACACGATCAGCATCTTTCTCCGCGCACCGGCGCCGGTGCCGCAAGGCGTCAAGGGCGGCCACGGCAACTCGAAGCCTTCGGCCGCAGGAACCGCGCACCATCGGCGGGCTCCGCGTCACATTGATGACGCTTCGGCGACGTCCGCATGATTTTAGCCCATATGCTGCACTGCGTCGTGGGTAACGCAAACTTCATGTACACGGCGCGGTACGTGCCGTATTTGCTGCGGCGCATGAACGCATCCGCCCACGGCGTGCACACGCGGCACCGCTACCGTACGGTGTTCATCTCCGACGTGCATTTGGGCACGCGCGGCTGCCGCAGCGATTTCCTGATCGATTTCCTGCGCCGCGTGAGCTGCGAGCGGATGTTCCTGGTCGGCGACATCATCGACGGCTGGCGGCTGCGCAAGTCGCTGGTACTGGGACGAGCAGTGCGACGAGGTGGTGCGGCTGATCCTGCGCCACGCCCGCGCCGGCACCGAGGTGACCTACATCCCCGGCAACCACGACGAGATGTTCCGCCCCTGGCTGCCGGCTCGAATTCGCCGGCGTGCAAGCTGCGCAAGGAAGCGGTGCACGTCACCGCCGACGACCGCCGCCTGCTGGTCATGCATGGCGACGAGTTCGACAGCGTGGTGCGCTATGCCAAGTTCCTCGCCCTGCTCGGCGACTGGGCATACACCGTCGTGCTGGCGCTCAACACGCTGGTTCAACATGCTGCGCCGGCGCCTCGGCTACCCGTACTGGTCGCTCTCCGCCTGGCTCAAGCGGCAGGTCAAGGAGGCGGTGAAGGCGATCGACCGGTTCGAGAGCGCGCTGGCCGACGAGGCGCGGCGGCGCGGCTTCGATGGCGTCGTGTGCGGCCACATCCACCACGCCGAGATGCGCGAAGTGAACGGCGTGCTCTACGTCAACGACGGCGACTGGGTGGAAAGCTGCACGGCGCTGGTGGAGCACGAGGACGGGCGGCTGGAGCTGGTCGACTGGGCCGCGCTGAACCGGCTGAGCTTCTTCGCGCCGCGACGGGTCGCCGAGCCTGCCGCTGCCTGAAACGCTCGTTCGCGCCGTTGCGGCGCCAGTGCAACGGGCGGCGCCGCGGCGGGTGCTGATCGTCTCCGACGCTTGGCGGCCGCAGGTGAACGGCGTGGTGCGCACGCTCTCCACGGTCGCCGGCGAGCTCGCCGACATGGGCCATGTGGTCGACGTGATCGGGCCCGACCGGTTCCGCACCGTGCCGCTGCCGACCTACCCGGACATCAGGCTCGCGGTGCTGCCGCGGCGCAAACTGGTGCGGCTGGTCGAGGCGTTCGCGCCGGATGCACTGCACATCGCCACCGAAGGCCCGCTCGGCATGGCCGCGCGCGGCTGGGCGCGGCGGCGCGGCGCCGCGTTCACCACCTCGTTCCACACGAAGTTCCCGGAATACGTGCAGGCGCGCATCGGCCTGCCGCCCGGGCTCGCCTATGCGTGGCTGCGCCGCTTCCACGGCGCCGGCGCCGGCATGATGGTGGCGACGCAGAGCTTTCGCGACGACCTGGCGGCGCGCGGATTCCGCAACATCCGGGCGTGGACGCGCGGCGTCGACCTTGCGCTGTTCCGGCCCGAGCCGCGCGAGCATTTTTCCCTGAAGCGCCCGGTTTTTCTCTATGTCGGCCGCGTCGCAGTGGAGAAAAACATTCGCACGTTTCTGGAGTTGCCGTTGCCGGGCTCGAAAGTCGTGGTCGGCGACGGGCCGCAGCTGGCGGCGCTGCGGCGGGATTTCCCAGCCGTCACCTTCACCGGCCCGCGCTACGGCGAGCAACTGGCCCGCAGCTACGCCGGCGCGGATGTGTTCGTGTTCCCGAGCCTGACCGATACTTTTGGGCTTGTGCTGCTGGAGGCCTTGGCCTGCGGCACCCCGGTGGCGGCGTTCCCGGTGACCGGCCCGCGCGACATTTTTGCTGGTGCCGGGGACGACATCGGCGCGATCGACGCCGATCTGCGCGCCGCCTGCCTGCGCGCGCTCGATGCCGACCGGGACGCCTGCCGCGCACATGCGGAACGGTTTTCCTGGCGCGCGTGCGCCGAGGTTTTCCTGCAGAACCTGGCGCCGGTCAGGGTGTAGCCCGGCCGACACTTGGCATCGCGGCCGCCTGTGGCGCGGGCGGAGATTTGAAGGAGAACCTTCACGGGCGTGGGGATTCCCTATCAATAGCAATCGTGGTGAATGAATGGATCACTGCGCCGAAGCCTTTGCCGCCTGTTCGATCAAACCCGCCACTTCATTTGGATTGGAGATGAACACCGCGTGGCTGCCCTTGATCTCCGTCACTTTGGCGCCCGCCCGTTTGTACATTGTGCGCTCGAGGTCCGGGTTGATCATCCGGTCCTGCGTCGCGACGATGCCGTAGCTGGGCTTCGTCTTCCAGGCGGGCGCGGTGATCGGCGTGCCCAGGATGCCGGCGTTGAGCGGCACCTGCGAGATCGCCATGAATTGCGCCTCGGCGGCCGGCAGGTCGGCCGCGAAATCCGCCGGGAACTTCGCCTGGTCGACCAGCAGATAGCCGTCCGCGGTTGGCGCGATGCTGTTCGCGGCGGCCGCGATGCTGCCCAGCAGCGGGCCGAGTTTCTCGCCCTCGTCCGGTGCGAAGGCGGCGACATAGACCAGGCTCGCGACATGCGCGTTGTTGCCGGCCTCGGTGATGACCGCGCCGCCATAGCTGTGGCCGACCAGCACGGCCGGGCCGGACTGGCGGTCGAGGATGCGGTTGGCGGCGGCGACGTCATCCGCCAGCGAGGTTTCCGGTTCCTGGACGATGCTGACCGCATAGCCGTCCTTGACAAGAATGTCGGCGACGCCCCGCCATCCCGACCCGTCGGCGAAAGCGCCGTGGACGAGGACGACGTTCTTGACGGGCGCGGCCCGCGCCGGGGCGGCGGCGGCCGACAGAAGCGCGACCGCTGCGGCCGCTGCGACAAGAGGTCTATTCGGCATCGAACCCTCCTTCATTGCCAACTCAATTCAACCTGTGGGTTGAATAAAGCGTCGAGTTGGCAAATTGTCAACCTTTGGGTAGAATATTTTTTGAATCGACAATCGAGCGGGCAGGCAGGCGGATCGCCATGATTGAGATCGAAGCCCGGACGGACGCCGCTTCGGGCACCGCGCGCCTCGATGCGGTCTTCGCCGCGCTGGCCGATCCGACGCGGCGCGCGATCATCGAACGGCTCTCGCACGGCGAGGCGCGCGTGACCGAGGTCGCCGAACCCTTCCAGATGTCGTTGAACGCAGTGTCGAAACACATCCGCGTGCTGGAAGCGAGCGGCGTGGTCGAGCGGCACAGGAAAGGGCGCGACCACATTCTCACCATCAATCCCCGTTCGCTCGACGAGGTCGATGGCTGGATCGAGCGGACGCGCAGCTTTTGGGGGGAGCGGCTCGACGCCATGGAGCGTCTGCTGGGCGAGCTCAACGAGGACCATGCGTCGGGGCCAAAGGATCGCAAGCATGGGTCACGGTGACACGACGGGCCCGATCGTGCAGGTCCGGCGGCGCGTGCGGGCCGGGGCGGAGCAGATCTTCGACCTGTGGACCAAACCCGATCTGATGGTCCGGTGGATGAGCCCGTTTCCGGGCGTGGTCGATTGCAAGGCGAGCTGCGACCTCCGCCCTGGCGGAGCCTTCAGCCTCGTCATGGCATCCGGGGAGTCACGCCGCGAAGTATCCGGCACCTACGTTCTGGTCGAACGGCCGCGCAAACTCGTGTTCACGTGGATCGGCCCGCTGACGAACCATGTGAATACGTTGGTAACGGTCGAACTCGATCCGCGCGGCGATGAAACCGACCTCGTGCTGACCCACGAACGTCTGCCGACGCCGGCAATATGTGAAGGTCATACGAGAGGCTGGGGAAATATACTGGACCATCTGGCGGAGGCGGTTTCCAAGGATTTGTAGGTCGAATTTTCACGCCCGAAGCACCGGATGACATCTTGCGGCAAATCCCTCGTGGATCGGGCCGCCTGACTGACGAGGCCAAGGCCCTGCCGACAACCGCCGCTGCGGATTGAACCCCCACCGGCCGCATGCTACCGCCGCGCCATGCCGCGTCGGGTCTGCTAGGTCGATGCTCAAACGCCTGTTGCGGCATCCGAAACTGCTCGGGATGCTGGCGTCCCTGCTTGGCCGCTACCTGGAGTTCGCGCTGCGCACCACTCGCTGGACTCTGGACGGGGCGGAGCACGTGGCGCCGCACTTCGCCGGCGAGCCCGCGATCGCCGCGTTCTGGCACGAGCGGCTGCCGCTGATGCCGGCGCTGTGGCGACTGGCGCAGCGGCACGGCCCGGCGCGCCTGCACGTGCTGGTCAGCCGGCATCGCGACGGGCGGTTCATCGGGATGGTGGTGGCGCGGTTCGGGCTCGACGTCGTGCATGGATCGACCGCGCGCGGCGGGCAGGATCGTGGCGGCGCCGCCGGGCTGCGGCAATTGCTCGGCCATCTCGCGCGGGGCGATCATGTACCGATCACGCCGGACGGGCCGCGCGGGCCGCGCCGGGTGGCGGCGGCCGGGGTCGCGCAGCTGGCGGCGGTGTCCGGGGCGAAAGTGCTGCCGTGCTCGGCGCAGACCTCGCGGCGGCGCACGCTGCGCAGTTGGGACCGCATGGTGCTGCCGCTGCCGTTCGGGCGCGGTGTCCTGGTGTGCGGGCCGACGATCGCGGTCGGGCGCGATGGGGCCGATGCCGCGCTGCCACGGATCGCCGAGGCGATGACCGCGGCGGCCGACCGCGCCGACCGGCTTTGCCGCTGATGCTTTTTTCCATCTACGGCGGCGCCGCATCCATGGCCGCGCCGCTATTGCAAAAAATGCTGCGGCGGCGGCTGGCGCGGGGCAAGGAGGTCGCCGGGCGGATGCCGGAGCGCTGGGGCGAGGACGCCACGCCGCGCCCGACCGGCCGGCTGCTGTGGCTGCACGCCGCCAGCATCGGCGAGACGGTTTCCGTGCTGCCGGTGCTGACCGCGCTGCACCAGATGGCGCCGGATGTGCGGGTGCTGCTGACCACCGGCACGGTGACCTCCGCCGAACTGCTGGCCGGCCGGCTGCCGGAACTGGGGCTGGAAGCGACTGTACTGCACCGTTTCGTGCCGCTCGACGTGCCGGCCTGGGTGCGGCGGTTTCTCGACCACTGGCAGCCGGACGCCGGGGCGCTGGTGGAGAGCGAGATCTGGCCGAATTTCCTGCGCGCCGCCCGTGCGCGGGCGATCCCGATGATGCTGGTCAACGCCCGGCTCTCGGCCCGCAGTTTTTCCCGCTGGCGCTGGGTGCCGGGCGGCAAGAAGCTGTTCGGCGGGTTCGCCGGCGTGCAGCCGCAGTCGGCCGACGACGCGGCCCGGTTGCGCCGGCTCGGCGCGCGCGATCTGCAGGCGCCGGGCAACCTGAAATTCGCCGCCCTGCCGCTGCCGGTGCCGCGGCTCGAACTGCAGCGGCTGCGGCACGCGATCGGCGCCCGCCCGGCCTGGCTCGCCGCCAGCACGCATCCGGGCGAGGAGGCGCTGGTCATCGACGTGCACCGCGCGCTGGTGGCGCGGCATCCCGGGCTGCTGACCATCGTCGTGCCGCGCCACCCGGAGCGCGGCGCCGAGGTGGCGGCGCTCGCGGGCGCGCTGCCGGTCGCGCGCCGCTCCCAGGGCGAGGCGCCGCCGGCCGGCGGCGGCATCTGGGTCGCCGATACGCTGGGCGAGTTGGGGCTGTTCTACTCGGCGGCCGGTGTCGCCTTCGTCGGCGGCAGCCTGGTGCCGCATGGCGGGCAGAACCCGCTGGAGCCGGCGCGACTCGGCTGCGCGGTGGCGATCGGGCCGCACACGCACAACTTCGCGGAGCCCGTGGCGATCCTGGAGGCGGCGGGGGCGCTGACCCGGGTCGCCGACGCGGCGGCGCTGGCGCGGTGGGTCGACGGACTGCTGGGCGATGCCGGGCAGCGCCGGGCGATCGGCGACGCCGGGATCGCCGCCGCCCGCAAGCACGGCGACCTGCCGCGCCACGTCGCGGAGCTGCTGCTCGGCCTGCTGCCGCCGCGGCTCGCCTGATGCGCGCGCCGGAGTTCTGGGCGCAGCGACGGGGTGCTGCCGGCGCTGCTGTCGCCGTTGGGCGCGCTGTATGCGGCGGCGACGGCGCGGCGCGTGCGGCAACCGGGCTGGCACGCGCCGGTGCCGGTGGTGTGCGTCGGCAACGCGACTGCCGGGGGCTCGGGCAAGACGACCGTGGCGCTCGACCTCGGCGCCCGGTTGCGGGCGCGGGGCGCGGCGGTTGCTTTCCTCACGCGTGGCTATGGCGGGCGCGGCGGCGGCGTGGTGCGGGTCGATCCGTCTCGGCACGACGCCGCTGACGTGGGCGACGAGGCGCTGCTGCTGGCGGCCGTCGCGCCCACCTACGTCGCCGCCGACCGCGCCGCCGGCGCGCGCGCGGCAATCGCGGACGGGGCGCAGGCGCTGGTGATGGACGATGGGCTGCAGAACCCGACGCTGCACAAGGATTTTTCTGTCCTGGTCATCGACGGCGAGGCGGGGTTCGGCAACGGGCGAAAAATCCCCGCCGGGCCGTTGCGCGAGCCGGTTGCCGCCGCCGCCGCGCGCTGCCGCGCCGCCGTGCTGATCGGCCCCGACCGCACCGGCGCCCGCGCCGCGCTGCCGCCAACGCTTCCCGTTCTGCTTGCCGATTTGCAGCCGGATCTCGGATTGCGCAGTCCCGTCATTGCAGGGGATGACCCGGCAATCCATGACGCCGCCGGGCCGTGGATCCCCGGGTCAAGCCCGGGGATGACGCCCGAGCTCACCACACCCGTTCTGGCGTTCGCCGGCATCGGGCGGCCTGGCAAATTCTTCGACATGCTGACGGCGTCGGGGGTGACTTTGGCCGCACGCCATGCGTTCGCCGACCATCACCGTTATTCCGCGGCCGAGTTTTCCGCGTTGCTTGCGGAGGCAAAGAAACTTGGCGCCGTGCCGGTGACGACGCGGAAGGACGCGGCGCGGCTCAGCGCGGCCGACCGCGCGAAAGTCCGCGTCATCGGGGTGCGCCTGGTGTGGGAAAATCCGGCGGCGATCGAGGCGCTGCTGGCGGACGTCGCATGAAGCCGCTGTTCCGACTGGAAGCGGCGGCGCTGCGTTTGGCGCTTCGGCTGCTGCGGTCGCTGTCGCCCGTCGCGGCCTCCAATGTCGGCGGTGCGGTGGCGCGCGCGATCGGGCCGTTGCTGCCGGTCTCCCGCGTCGCCGACGCCAATTTGAAGCTGGCGCTGCCGGAGTTCGATGCGGCGGCGCGGCGGGCGACGATCCGCGGCGTGTGGGACAATCTGGGCCGCACCGTCGGCGAGCTGCCGCATCTGCCGGGAATGCGGGTCACGCCGAGCGGCCCCGGCTACGAGGTGGTCGGCATCGAGGTCATTTCCGAACTTGCCGCGACCGGCGGGCCTGCCGTCCTGTTTTCCGGCCACCTGGCCAACTGGGAACTGCTGATCCCCGTCGCTGCGCAGCAGGGCGTGACCATGGGCATGATCTATCGCCCCGCCACCAACCCGCTGGTCGACGGGATGCTCAACCGCCTGCGCCGCGACGCGATGGGCCAGGGAAAAATGTTCCCGAAGGGGGCGGAGGGCGGGCGCGCCGCGCTGGCGCATCTGCGCGACGGCGGCGTGCTGGCGATGCTGACCGACCAGAAGATGAACGACGGCATCGCCGTGCCGCTGTTCGGCCACGCGGCGATGACGGCCTCGGCCGGTGCCGCGCTCGCGCTGCGGTTCCGCGCGAAGATGCATCCGGCGCACGTCGAGCGGCTCGGCCCGGCGCGGTTCCGGGTGATCGTCGAGGCGGCGCTGCCGCTGCCCGACAGCGGCGACCGCACTGCCGACATCGCGGCGCTGACCGCGGCGATGAACGCCTGCCTGGAGCGGTGGATTCGCGCCCGCCCCGCCGAGTGGCTATGGCTGCACCGCCGCTGGCCCAAGGAGCATTATTCGTGACCCGCGCCGTGCTGTTCGACCTCGACGGAACGCTGGTGGAATCCGGCCCCAGCATCATCGGCAGCGTGCGCCACGCGATGCGGACGCTCGGCCATCCGCTGGCGCCGGACGCCGACCTGTCCTGGGTGGTCGGGCCGCCGCTGCACGACATCTTCGCCCGGCTGCTGGAGCCGTTCGGGCTCGAGCAGGTGGAGGCGGCCGCGGCGCTGTATCGCGAACGCTACGACGGCACCGGGCTGTTCGAGACGCAAGCCTATCCGGCGATCCCGACGATGCTGGACGGGTTCGCGCCGCCGGTCTCTGCCGTTCGTCGCGACCTCGAAGCCGGCAAGAGTGGCGCGGCGGCTGCTGGCGCATCTGGGGCTGGCGGCGCGGTTCCGCGCGATCTACGGCGCGGCGTCGGACGGCGTGCTGGCGCACAAGCCGGAACTGCTTGCCTACGTGCTGGCGACCCAGGGGCTGGACCCGGCGGCGACGGTGATGATCGGCGACCGCAGTTTCGACATTTCCGGCGCGCACGCCAACGAGGTGCGCGCGATCGGCGTGCTGTGGGGCTATGGCGGACGCGAGGAACTGGAACAGGCGGGGGCGGACGCGCTGGCGGAGATCCCCGCCGATCTGCTGGGAATGGCGACCGGGTTGGTGCATACGCGCTGAGATGCTTGTTGGCCGGCTTGATCCCGCCGCCCTCTACGCCGAAGCGCTGGACGTGCTGCCCGACGCGATCGACGGGCAGACTGCCGCTGCCCGTTGCGGCGGAATGCCGGTTCACGCTGAATGAGGTGCTGGCGGAGGACTGAGGATCGGCCGGAGGCAGCAACGGTCGCGGGCTGCTTTCATTACTAACACGGAATGAAATGGGCGTGCCGAGGCAGGGGCGCCGATCAGCTCGATTTTTTGCGGGGCGCCCTGAGGGGGCTGGCGGCGCCGAGCATCGGCGGCGGGCCGATGTAGAACCCGTACCGGTCGCGGCGCCGGTGGTCGTGCGGCCAGCGGGGCATCGGCGGCTTGGGCGGCTTCGGAGGACGCGGCCGCCGGCGCCGCGGCGGCAGCGCCAGGGCCGGCGGCGGCGCGACCCGAACATCCGGCAGAGCGAGCGGATCGGCCGGCCGAACGCCTCCGGCGCCGCCTGCATCAGCGCCACCATCTCGGGGTCGCGCAGCACGCTGTCGAGCATCCCGGAAAATGCGATCGTGTCGGGGGTGATCAGCGGCCGCAGCCAGCCGAATGTCCGCGGGAGCGGGTCTTTCGGCGGCGCCGGGCGGGGCCGGTCGGCGGATTTTTGCTCGCGCGGGACGGGGGGTTTGTAGGTGCCGGCGGCGATCCGGGCCACGAGGCGGGCGACCCGCCGCTTGATGTTCTGCACCCGGGTCAAGATCAGCGCGATCAGATTGTGCGTGAGCGCCCACCCGGTCCGCTTCATCACGGCCTTGACCACGATCCCGAGCAGCGTGGCAAACCGCTCGGCCGCGGGACGGATTGGGGGTGTGTTCATGGGGAAATGTTAGTGTGAATGACGCGATATGGGCAAGCGAAATCGTCATGTGGGGTGAGCTTCAACCCACCGCCCCGAGTTGTACAACGGTGGGTTGAAGCCCACCGACGCAACCCTTCCCGACGGGTTGCTGAAGCCCACCCGACGGCTGGCCACGGCTGGTCGCGGGAACAGGATCTTCTCAGTGGCCAGGCTCCGCCAGTCAAACGAACCCGATGTTGGTGCCGCCGTGATGGTCGCTCGACAGCACGAACTGGTGGCTGGCGTAGCTGCCGGCGAAGTGCAGCATCGCGACCGTGCCGCCGGCGTCGCTGAGCGTCAGCACCCCGCCGGCAAAATGCTCGGCGGTGACCACGGTCCCGACCAGGTCGATCGTGTCCCCCGCGCCGAAGCCGGACAACACGGTCGCGATCGAGCGAGGCTCGCCCAGTTTCAGCGTTTCGCCGCCGCCGGGCAGGAAGCCGAGGCTCTTCAACGACATCCTGCCCGTCGCATCCAGTACGCTGCCGGGATCGATGCCGATCGTCCCGGAGCCGCCGAGGTTGCCCGCGAGGGTCAACGTGCCGCCATCCGCGTCGATGCCGCCGTTGTCCACCACCGCGCCCTGCAACCGCGCCGCGCCGCTCAACGTCTCGCCAGCATCGACCGTGATCGTCCCCGCCTTCGCGCCGCCGGCCGTGCCGACCTCCAGCGTCCCCGTGCCGGCAACCGCGAGGGTGCCGCTGCCCGACACGGCAAGCGAACCGGCGACCTGCGCCGCGCCCGCGATCGACAACGAGCTGCCCACGCCGAGTCGCACGGTCGACCCGCCCGCAAGCGCGTTGCCGCCGGCGAGCGACCATCTGGCGTGGCCATCCAGCATGACGGTCGAAAAGCCGGCAAAGCTGGAACCGAGCCCCGCGAGCGTACCGCCGATCGCGCCGGCCGCCAGCTCCAGCGTGTTGCCGACGCCCGTCGCGACGACATCGCCGTCGAAGACGGCGCCGGGATCGATCGCGAGCCGGTCGTCGCCGCCGGCCAGCGTAACCGCAGTGCCGCCGCTGCCGGCGATCGTGCCGGCATTGCCGACAGTGACGCCGGCCGAGCCGCTGACGCCGGTGCCGCCCTCGATCACCGCGCCGGCGAGGTTCGTCACGGTGCCGCCGGCCTTGAGGCTCACGCCGCTCTCGCGCGTGCCGGTCGCCGCGATGGTGCCGAGATTGGTGACGGTGCCGGCGCCGCCGCCGATGCCCAGGCCGTCGTAGCCGGAGATCAGCGCGCCCGTGACGCCGGCCGCGCCGTTGGTCACGCTGCCGCCCCCAAGGAAATCGACGCCGAGACCGGACCCCGACACGGTGCCGAGATTGGTCAGCGTTGCGGCACCGTAGTTGCCCAGCACCGCGCCGGTCACCATGCCGCCGGGCAGGTTCACCAGCACGCCGTTGCCGCGCACCAATAGCGTGCCACTGATGCTCCCGGCGTTGGTCAGCGTTCCGGCGACCTCTAGGTAGGCGCCGCCGCCGAGCGACACGCCGACGCCGCTGGCGATCGAATTGCTGCCGGCCACCTCCCAGATCGCGCCGGCATCCTCGGTGATCGACGAAAACCCGGCGAACTGGGTGCCGATCCCGTCGATCGTGCCGACGGACGCCGCGGATGCGAGCTCGAGCACATTGCCGCCGGTGTCGTTCGCCACCCCGACGGTGCCGACGAACCGGGCACCGGGATCGACCACCAGCCGATTGCCGGAGCCGTCGAATTCGATCGCATACCCGTTGGCCTGAGTTGCGCTGATCTCGCCGGCATTGACGATCGTGCTGCTGGAGCTGTATTTGCTCAGGCGAATGCCGACTTCCTGGCTGGCGATCGTGCCGAAATTCGTGATCGTGTCTTGGCCGCCGAAGTCGTATATCCCGGCAAAGCCTCCCTGAATCAACCCGTTGCTTGCGTTGGTGATGGTGCCGCCTGCATTGGTGATAACTCCAGAATAAACTTGAGGGTACTTTCCGGCCGGAATGCCGGTGCTTTCAATAATCCCGTCATTGACAATCGTGCCGATTGAGACGACGACGCCGGCGCCTGTCGCGACTATCTCCGCATTGGCGCTGTTCGTCACGTCGCCGCCAGCCGTGAAACCGAGGCCGACGGCAACACCGCCTGGATCGGTGTCAAGGATCACGCCATGATTGTCCACCACCCAGGCGGTGCTGCCGCTGCCCATGACTGCATAATAGATGTTGGAGTACACAATGCCGGACGCCGCAATATAGAGCGCGTTTTGCGTTTGCGGATTGTTCAGGTAGATCGCACTGGTGCTGCCAGAAATGGTTTCGCCCGACATGTGATGCTCCTTTGCGGCGCGACGTGTCGGGCGCACGCTATCGGGATCGGGCACCGTGGCTTGTGACCGGGGTCACACGATTTCCCCCGATGCGGCGCTGCTTCGCCGCCCGCGAGGGCTGCATGAAGCCGCCCGGCTTGCGTCGGCGCATGGCGCCTCGCTCGGGCGCGCTTCGCTCGCTACAGCGGCAACGCCCCCTGCCGCTTGTCGTCGCGGGCGGCGACGGCGCGCACCGAGCCGTCCGCAAAATCGATGCGCAGCGAGACGCCCGGCTTGACCGTCGCGGCCTTCGTCACCGGGTGGCCGTCGGTGCCGAATACCGCCGCGTAGCCGCGCGCCAGCACCGCCTTGTGCGAGACGCTTTCCAGGCGCGCGGAACAACCCTCCAGCTTCGCGCGCAGCTCGCGCAGGCGGGCCTCGAGCGGGGCCGGGGTCAGGCGGGGCAGCACGCGGCCGGCGAGCGCAGCGCGGCCGGCGACGGCGTGGCGCAGCGAACCGGACAGCGTGGCCGACGCCAGCGTCAGCGCGGAACGGCGGCCGGCGAGCAGCATCGGCAGCGCGATGTCCAGCCGCTGCCCGCTATGGGAATACGCCTGGCGCGCGGCGGCGACCGCGCGCACCGGGTCGGGCAACCGGGCCGCGGCGCGCTCCACGGACGCGCGCTGCGCGGCCAGCAGGTTGGGCACCGCGAGCGACAGGCGAAAACCGCGGTCGTCGAGCCGCTGGCGGGCCGTGCCGAGAAGCGCCGGCAGGTCGGGCAGGCCGCGCTCGGCGCGTTGCAGCCGCAGCCGCGCCTGCTGCGCCGCCTGGTTCAGCGCGCCGGCGAGCCGCGCCGCCTGCTGTTGCAGCGCGGCGGCAAGTTCCGCGCGCGACGGCACCGCGAGTTCGGCGGCGGCGGTCGGCGTGGGCGCGCGGCGGTCGCTGGCGAAATCGATCAGCGTGGTGTCGGTCTCGTGCCCGACCGCCGAGATCAGCGGGATCGTCGAGGCCGCGGCGGCGCGGACCACGGCTTCGTCGTTGAACGCCATCAGGTCTTCGAGGCTGCCGCCGCCGCGCGCGACGATCAGCACGTCGGGGCGCGGGATCTTTCCGCCCGCCGGCAGCGCGGAGAACCCGGCGATAGCTTCGGCGATGCGGGCGGCGGCGCCCTCGCCCTGCACCGGCACCGGCCACAGCAGGATGCGTGCGCGGGAAACGGCGCAGGATGGTGGTCTTGATGTCCTGGATCACCGCGCCCTGCGGGCTGGTGATCACGCCGACCACGTCCGGCAGCAGCGGCAGTGTTCTTTTGCGGGCGGCGTCGAACAGGCCTTCGGCGACGAGTTTCAGCCGCAGCGCTTCGATGCGCGCCAGCAGCGCGCCGGCGCCGGCGTATTCCATGCGCTCGACGATCAACTGGTAGGTCGAGCGGTCGCCATAGGCGGAGACTTTTCCCGTCGCGATCACCTCGACGCCGTTCTCCGGGTCGAGCCCGAGCCGGGGGACCGAGAATTTCCAGACGACGCCGGCGATTTTTCCTCCCTCGTCCTTCAGGGAAAAATAGATGTGGCCGGAGGAGTAGCGCTTGAGTTCGGTGATCTCGCCGCGCACCCGGATGCGGCCGAACGCGCCCTCCAGCGTGCGCTTCACCGCGCCGGAGATTTCCGAGACCGTGTACTCGGGAATGTTGGAGACGGCGGGGGCCGCGAGTTCGTCCATCGCGCCACCCTATGCTAAGGCCGGCCCCGGCTGAAGCAGTGGAGAAATACGATGCGCGTGCTGGTGGTGGGCTCGGGCGGGCGGGAGCACGCGCTGTGCTGGGCGCTGGCGGCGAGCCCGCTGCTGACCAAGCTGTGGTGCGCGCCGGGCAACCCGGGCACCGCGCAGGTGGCCGAGAACGTGCCGATCGGCGCGCTCGATATTTCTGCGCTTGTGCAGTTCGCGCGCGACAACGCGGTCGATCTGGTGGTGCCGGGGCCGGAGGCGCCGCTGGTGGCGGGCATCGCCGATGCGATGGGGCTGGCCGGGATTGCCTGCTGCGGGCCGTCGGCCGCGGCGGCGCGGCTGGAGGGCAGCAAGAGCTTCTGCAAGGAGGTGTGCGACGCCGCAGGCATCCCGACGGCGGCGTGGGAGCGGTTCGACAGCGCCGCCGACGCGCGCGATTTCGTGCGCCGGCGGGGCGCGCCGATCGTGGTCAAGGCGGACGGGCTGGCGGCGGGCAAGGGCGTGGTGGTGGCGGCGTCGGTCGACGAGGCGGAACGCGCCATCGCCGACTTCATGGTGGCGGCAAAGCTCGGCGAGGCCGGCGCGTCGGTGGTGATCGAGGAATGCCTGGTCGGGTGAGAGATAAGTTTGTTCGCGCTGTGCGACGGGGCGCACGCGCTGCCACTGGGGGCGGCGCAGGACCACAAGCGCGTCGGCGAGGGCGATGTCGGGCCGAACACCGGCGGCATGGGCGCGTACTCGCCGCCGCCCGCGCTGACGCCGGAATTGGAGGCGGCGGCCATGGAAAAAATCGTGCGCCCGGCGCTGGCGGAGCTGGCGCGGCAGGGCACGCCATTCCGGGGATTCCTGTTCGCCGGGCTGATGCTGACGGGGGACGGGCCGAAGCTGATCGAGTTCAACGTCCGCCTCGGCGACCCGGAGGCGGAATGCCTGCTGCCGCGCCTGCATTCTGATTTGCTGCCGGCCCTCGTCGCGGCGTGCGATGGGGAACTGGCTGATTTTGACCTGCGCTGGAAGCCGGGTGCGGCGCTGACCGTGGTGCTGGCGGCGCGCGGCTATCCGGGAACGCCAGTGCGGCACGCGCCGGTCGGCTCGCTCGCCGAGGCGGAGGCGGTGCCGGGCGCGCTGGTGTTCCAGGCCGGGACGGAGGTTTTGGACGGCACGCTGGTCACGGCCGGCGGCCGGGTGCTGGCGATCACCGGCACCGGTGCCGATCTGCCGGCGGCGCACGCGGCGGCCTATCGCGCGGTGAACGCGATCGACGCGGAGGCGCTGTTCCATCGGCGCGATATCGGGTGGCAGGCGCTGCGGGAATGATGTCGCCATGCCGCAGAAATCGTAGGGTGGGTTGCCCGTGCAACCCACCAGGAGCCGCGCCGTGTCTCACAGCGGTGGGTTGCAAGGGCAACCCACCCTCGAAATCCATTCATCGAGAAGAAGGATACAAGTCGTCTCATGAGACCATTGAATAAGGAAAGGTGCCGTTGTGAGGAGAAAACTCGTTAATTCGAGATCGACCTCGCCAACCCTCCACCACTCACCGAGGAACAGAAGGCGGAACTCGCAGCCCTTGCGGCGATGTCGGATGAGGATATCGATTACAGCGACATTCCCCCGCTGACCGAGGACTTTTGGAAGAACGCCGTCCGCGGCCGGTTCTACAGGCCGACCAAGACCTCGACCACGGTCCGCATCGACTCCGACGTGCTGGCGTGGCTGCGCGCCCAGGGCAAAGGCTACCAGTCCCGCATCAACGCGATCCTGCGGCGCGAAATGCTCGCCTCGCGGCAGCGCGGGTCAGCGGAACAGGACCAGCCGGCCTGAGGGTTCTCCCACCACCTCGTCATCGCGCATCACCACTCGCCCGCGCACGATCGTGGCGGCGGGCCAGCCGGTGACGGACATGCCGGCGAACGGGGTCCAGCCGCAGGGCGTGGCGATCCAACTTTCCTCGATGGTGCGGCGGCGCTTCAGGTCGACGATCGAAAAATCGGCATCGTAGCCCGCCGCCAAACGACCTTTACCAACGGCGCCGTAAACCCGCGCCGGCCCGGCGCAGAGCAGGTCGACCATGCGCGCGAGCGACAGCCGGCCCGCGGCGGCGTGGTCGAGCATGACCGGAACCAGCGTCTGCACGCCGGTCAGGCCGGCGGGGCAGTCGGGCCACGGCTTCTGCTTCGCCGCGCGCGCATGCGGCGCGTGGTCGGAGCCGACGGTGTCCACGGTGCCGTCACGGATCGCGGCCCAGGCGGCGTCGCGGTGGCGCTCGCCGCGGATCGGCGGGTTCATCACGCCGAAGCCCGCGAGGCGGTCGTAGACGTCCGGCGCCACCTGGGTCAGGTGGTTCACCAGAACTTCCGCCGTCGTGATGTCCTTGTAGTCCTTGATGTAATCGAGTTCTTCGGCCGTCGAGACGTGCAGGATGTGCGCGGGGCGGCCGGTGGCGCGGGCGAGGGCCAGAATGCGGCGGGTGCCGAGAAAGGCGCATTCCTCGTCGCGCCATTCCATGTGGCTTGCGTACGGATCGCCGGCGCGGAACATCGACTTGCGGGCCTGCAGGCGAAATTCGTCCTCGGAGTGGTAGGCGATGCGGCGGCGGCCGGCGCGCATCACGCGTTCGAGCGACTCGTCGTCCTCGACCAGCAGGTCGCCGGTGGAACTTCCCGCAAACACTTTGATGCCGCAGACGCCGCGCGCAGTTTCCAGGGTGGGCAGCACGTTGACGTTGGTCTTCGTCGCGCCGACGTAGAGGCCCATGTCGCACCATGCGACCCGCTCTACGTAGTCCTGCTTCCAGGCGAGCGTGTCCGCGCCGGTGATCGAGGGCGACGTGTTCGGCATGTCGAACACGGTACAAATGCCGCCGAGCACGGCGGCGCGCGTGCCGGTCGGGATGCTTTCCACGGTCGCGTCGCCGGGGTCGCGCAAATGCACGTGCGGGTCGATCAGGCCCGGCAGCACGTGCAGGCCGCACGCGTCGAAGGTTTCGTCCGCCGTGGCTGCGGCGGGCGCCCCTATGGCCGCGATGCGGCCATGGCGGACGCCAATATCGGCCGCCGCCTCGCCCCAGGGCAGCACGGCGGTGCCGTTGCGGATCAGCAGGGAAAAATGCTCGGTCATGCGGTCACTTCGCTGCCAGATACTCGAACACGTCGCCAATCGGCGCGCGACCCTCGATATGGGCGCGGTGCCAGAGTGCGTAGAACAGCAGATGCCAGGCGCCGTACTGCTCGCGCCGGCCGGCGGCGTGGCGGAACAGCGCGGTCACGCGATCCGCATCGGCCACCTCGGCAATGCCCGGCTGCGCCGCGACCAGCGGACCAAGCCGGTCGCCGACACCGCCGATCCAGGCGCCGACCGGCACGGTAAACCCCTGCTTCGGCGCGAACGGCCGCGCCGCCGGGCAATTTTTTTCCAGCCATTTGCGCAGCAGCCATTTCCCCAACTGGCCCTGCACCTTCAATGCGTCGGGCAGGCGGAACGCGGCGGCGGCGACGCCCGGATCGACGAACGGCGTGCGCCCCTCGACGGCGTGCGCCATCAGGCAGCGGTCGAGTTTCAGCAGCAGGTCGTGCGGCAGCCAGTCGGCGATGTCGATCGCCTGCGCCACCTGCAGCCGGGAACGTCCGCCGGCGGCGGCCTGCGCCTCGGCTGCCGCGAGCCCATCCCGCCACGCCGCCGGGCGGGCGCGCAGCACGTCGAGCCGGTCGAACGTGCCGCGCCCGCGCATCACCCGCCCGCCGAGCCACCACGGCCGCATGGCGCTGCGGTAGCGGCCGTAGCCGGCGAACATCTCGTCGCCGCCCTCGCCCGACAACACCACCTTGACGTCCTGGCGGGCGCGGCGGGCCAGGAACCAGGTGGGGATCATTGCGTAGTCGGCGGCCGGGTCGTCCATGCAGGTGACGATCTCGGGCAAATGTCGCCAGACCATCGCCTCGGTCACTTCGAGCGTCTCGTGCCGGGCCCCGAGCGCGCGCGCGACCTCGGCCGCCTGGGCGCGTTCGTCGGCGGCACGCGGCGAATCGAACCCGGCGGTGAACGCCAACACGGGCGAGGTGTTGAGCCGGGCCATGAGGGTGAGAATGGTCGCGCTGTCGATGCCGCCGGACAGGAACATGCCGTACGGCACGTCGCTGCGCTGGTGCAGGTCGACGCTTTCGGTGAGCGCGCGATCCAGCCGGGCCAGGGCGGATTCCTCGTCGATCGACTCCGGCGGGCCGGGCGGCAGCGCCTCCGTCCGGTGCCGCTCGATGATGCGACCGTCGGCGCAGGTCAGCGTCTCGCCGGGCAGCACGCGCCGGATCCCTGGAAAGATCGTCTCGGCACCGGTGGTGAACTGGATCTGCAGCAGTTCGTCGCGCGCGGCCGTGCGGACCGCGCGCGGCACGATGCCGGCGGCCAGCAGCGCCTGCGCCTCCGACGCGAAGGCGAGGCCGGCCGGGGTCTGCGCCGTGTACAGCGGCTTGATGCCGAACGGGTCGCGCGCGAGCGTGACGGTGCGGCCGGCGCGGTCGTGGATCGCGATCCCGTACATGCCGCGCAGCCGCGTGGTGAAGTCGGCGCCGTCGCGCACCCACAGTTGCAGCGGCACCTCG
This sequence comes from uncultured Solirubrobacterales bacterium, assembly GCA_963697635.1. GTDB lineage: Bacteria > Pseudomonadota > Alphaproteobacteria > Acetobacterales > Acetobacteraceae > CAJCJG01. Next base: position 102,365 of record CAVOOS010000010.1, read on the forward strand.
TTGTCGCTGTTGGTGGCGAAATGCACGTCCGGCATCTCGGCACGCAACTCGCGATAATTGTAGATCTCGCCGTTGCCGACGAGCGCCGCGGAACCCGCGAACAGCGGCTGGTCGCCGGTGAGCAGGTCGATGATGGCCAGCCGGTTGTGCACCAGCGCGACGCGCCCGACCACGGTGTGGCCGGAGCCGTCCGGCCCGCGATGGGCGATGCCGCGCTCCAGCGCGCCCAGCGTCGCCGCGTCCGGCTGCGGCGCCTCCGGGGCCGTGATGATGCCGGCGATGCCGCACATCAGAGGGCGCGCGGGATCGTGGGTGGGCGGCGACGCTGCATGATGCGGCGGGTGTAGCATCCGTGCGCCGCGCCTGTCTTGCGGGCGAACGGACGCGGACCCACCTGCCGGACATGACCGAAATGGCGCATCTTCCGGCACGCGGCGTGGTGGCGGTGGGCGGTGAGGACCGCGTCGCGTTCCTGCAGGGTCTGGTTTCCAACGACGTGGCGCTGGCAGCACCTGGCCGCGCGGTGTGGGCGGCGCTGCTGACCCCGCAGGGCAAGTGGTTGTCTGACTTCTTTATTCTGTCGGACGGTGATCGGCTCTTGCTGGATTGCGAGCGGGCGCACGCCGCAACGTTGGTGCAACGGCTGGGCCGCTACCGGCTGCGCTCCCGAGCGACGCTGACCGACCTGTCCGACGCGGTTTCGGTGTACGCGGCCTGGGGCGGCGCGCCGGACCTGCCGGCAGGCACGATCGCGGCGCCGGACCCGCGGCTGCCGGAGGCCGGCTGGCGCATTCTTTCCGAACGCCGGTTGCCTGCCACCTCCGCCGCCGCCGCATGGGATGCGCACCGGCTGGCGCTCGGCCTGCCCGACGGCTCGCGCGACCTGGAGGCGGAAAAGACCGTGCTGCTGGAGGCCGGGTTCGACGAACTGGCCGGCGTCTCCTGGAGCAAGGGCTGCTACATGGGCCAGGAACTGACCGCCCGGACCAAGTATCGAGGGCTGCTCAAGCGCCGGCTGGTGCCGGTGGCAGATCGAGGGGCCGCCGCCCGCGCCCGGCACGCCGGTGACGCGCGGCGGCTCGGAGGTCGGCACGCTGCGCTCCGTAATCGGCGATGCGGGGCTGGCGGTGGTGCGGCTGGATGCGTTCGCCGGACCGCTCGAATGCGGCGGCGCGGCGCTCAGGGTGCGGGTGCCCGCGTGGATGACGCTGCCGGCGGCGGCGGAATAAGACGAGGGCGCTGCCCTCGACCCGCTGGGGCCGGCGGCCCCAGACCCCATCATCGACGCGGATTGCAAAACTGTCGCGCCTGGCGCTTCTGCACTCGCATGCCGCTGGATTGGGCCGGACTCGTGCTGAAACTGGTGGCCGCGCCGGCGCTGATCCTGGCGGCGAGCCTGGTCGGGCGGCGCTGGGGCGAGGCGGTCGGCGGCTGGATGATCGGCCTGCCGCTGACCTCGGGCCCGGTGCTGTTCCTGCTCGCGATGGAGCATGGCCGCGCCTTCGCGGCGACCACGGCGGCGGGGTCGGTCGCCGGAGTGGTGGCGCAGGCGGCGTTCTGCCTGGGCTACGGCTGGATGGCGGACCGTGTCGGAATAGCCGGCGCGTTCCTGGCCGGAACCGCGGGCTTCGCGCTGGCCGGCTGGGTGTTGCAGGCGGCGGCGCTGCCGATCGTGCCGCAGTTCGTGCTGGCGGCGGCGGCGCTGGCGGCGGCGATCCGGGTGTTCCCGCGCGCCATGACGCCGGTGCGTCTCGGACCCGTGATCGGCAACGACCTGCCGCTGCGGATGGCGGTGGCGGCGCTGGTGGTGACGGCCATCACCACGGCGGCGCCCTGGCTCGGCCCGCGGCTGAGCGGGCTGCTGACCACGTTCCCGATCATGGCGTCGATTCTCTCGATCTTCGCGCAGCGTTCGTTCGGCCCGGGCGCGGCGCGGCGCGTGCTGTTCGGCCTGCTGCTCGGGCTGTTCGGCTTCGCGACGTTCTTCGTGGTGCTGGGCTGCGCGATCGAGCCGTTCGGCATTGCCGTCGCGTTCGCCGCGGCGGCAGCGTCCGCGATCCTGGTGCAGGGCGGCTCGCTGTTGCTGGTGCGGCGAAAGTTCAGGGCGGCGTCGCTGTGACGCGGGCGTGCGACGGAGGTTTCATCGGTACACTTCGCGGCGGTGGCCGATGCGGAGCACCAGCACGAGCAGCACATCGTCATGCAGCGAGTAGATCACCCGCCAGTCCCCGACCCGCAGGCGGTAGCGGTCGCTGCCCTGCATCGCCTTGATGTTGGAAGCCGCGCGGGGATCAGCCGCAAGGCGGCGCAATGCGCCGGTGACTCGGCGTCGGATCTGCGGGTCGAGCGCGTCGCCCTGGCGCTCGGCCTCGGCCGTAAATCGGACGGTCCAGGTCACTCGGCGCCGTCGCCGAGCGTGATCCCCCAACGTTCTGCGAGTTCTTCAAGCGTGGTTCCCGGAGGTCGCCCCGCTGCCTCCCAGCGGGCCAGCGCTTCGTCGGCGAGCCGGGAGTCGATCTCGTCCTCCAGCGCTTCCAGCGCCTCCACGTCCTCGATCGGCACCAGCGCCGCGACCGGCCGGCCGTCACGGGTCAGCACGACCCGCTCCTTGTCGCGCTCGGCGCGCCCGACCGCTTCGGCGTAGGCTTCGGGGCCGGCATCGGTCGGCAGCGACGGGGTCAGGGAGACGGACACGGGAACCTCGGATGCTCGCGGATACGCCGTGATGTAGGCCCTTCGTGGGGCGGTTGCGAGAAAACCGTCAAATGGCATCCCAGCCGAACGCCAGCAGCGGCTTTGCCGCTTCCGCGAAACCGGCGAGCGTGCCGACCAGCCCGGGTTCGGCCAGCAACTGCGAAGATATCGGCCAGCGCACGACGAGGTGACGCTGCCGGACGTGCTCGGCCGCGTCGGTGCCGGCGGCGTGCTCGAAGCCGCGCGGCAGGCGGGCCAGCGCGTCCTCCCGCATCAGCTCGGCGCCCGAGGCGAACGCCGCGTCGAGCGCCGCGCGCAGGCGCTCCCACTCCTCGACCATCGCGGTGCGCAGCGCCTCCAGGCATTTCGGGTCGGGCTGGTAGAAGCCCGAGGCGGCAAAGCTCCCGGTCGGGTCGACGTGGATGTAGAACATGCCGAACGTGCCCTTGCCGCCGTCGCGCGACAGCACGGCGCCGGCATGGGTCTTGTACGGCCGCTTGTCGCGGCTGAAGCGGACGTCGCGGTGGATGCGGAACACCGCCTTCAAAGGGTCGCCGGTGAGCGGCACGCCGCGCTGCGAGAACTCGGTGACGAGGTCGGCGATCAGCGCGCGCAGGGGCGCGAGCACTTCGCGGTCGTAGGTGTCCCGGTGGTCCTGGAACCACGCGCGGTCCTGGTTGGCCGCGAGCTCGCGGAAGAAGCCGAGGGCGGCGGGGCGGAAGCCGGGAAAGCCGGCGGGCGGGGGCGCGACTTTGGACTTGGCGGCGCGCATGGCCCCGACCCTTCCGGTTCTGGAACCCGAAAGCGTATGGGGCGGCGCGCCGGCAGGCAACCGGCGCGCCGAAACGCTTTTTTAGGCGTCCGAGCTGAAATCGCCGCCGCCGCCGCCGCCGGAATCGCTCCAGTCGCCGCCGGTGTTCGAGGCATCTTCCCAGCCGCCGCCCTGGTCGGACGGCGCATCCTGCCAGCCGGCATTGTCGGCCTGCTGGAAACCGGCGCCCTGGTCCGGCGGCGCATCCTGCCAGCCGCCGCCCTGGTCGGGCGCGGGGCTCCAGGCGGACTGGCCGGGCTGGTCGAAGTCCTTGGCAGCGCCGCCCTGGTCCATCGGGTCGGCGCCGGTGACCCAGGGGTTGTCGGCCGGCGGATTGTTGACGGTGACGTTCTCGACGACTTCCGGCCCGCCGTAGCCGCCGCCGCCGAAGCCCGGGCCGCCGAAGCCGCCGCCGCCGAACCCGCCGCCAAAGCCCTGGTGCGGGGAGAACAGGGACATCAGCGCGTCGGCCGCCAGCACGCCGCCGGCGACGCCGGCCGCGGTGCGCAGCGCCGAGCCGAAGAAGCCGGTGCCCTGCTGCTGGAACAGCCCCGGATTGTACCCGGGCGGGTACACCGGCTGCGGCGGGGCGGCGTATTGCGGCGCGTATTGAGGCGCACTCTGGGGCTGCGGTGCCGCATATTGCGGCGGCGGCGGCGCGGCCGGGCGGCTGCCGCCGAACAGGTTGCCGAAGATCCCGCGCGACGGCTGCGCCGCGGCGGCCCCGGCGGCGGCGCCCGCCGCGGTGCCCCACGTGCTGCCGCCCTGGCCGTTGGCCGGCGCGGCGGCCTGCGCCTTGGCCTGCTGCAACTCCCATTGCAGGCGGTTGATGCGGTTCTGCGCCTCGACCAGCGCGTGCTCCTGCAAAAAGGCCATCTGGGTGATGCGGTAGCGCGCTTCCGGGTGCTTGTTGAACAGGTCGGCGATCAGCGCGTCCGCGTCGCGGTCGACCGGCGGCAGCGGCGCGACCGTGCCCTGGCCTGGCGCGCCGGCCGCCGGCACGCCGCCGACGCGCTCGACGAACTGGGTGATGAGGTCGCGTTCCTCGTTGGTCATGGGATCCCCTCGGGTCCAGGTGCAGCCCTGTGGACGATAGCCACGCAAACGCCGCTGGACTTGGCGCGGGCGCGGCCGGCGTTCAAGTCGGGCGATCGGCGGGGCGGCCCGCGACGCGCGCCTTGTGACGGGTTGGCCCCGCCCGTATGCTGCGGCGCATCAACAGGCGATCCGGAGCGATGGACCAGAGCCTGCACCCGTCCGGCGGCGATGCGAGCGAGTACGTGCAGGCCGCGTCCGCGCCCAGCTTCCAGGACCTGATCCTGCGGCTGCACGGGTTCTGGTCGCGCCAGGGCTGCGTGATCCTGCAACCCTACGACATGGAAGTCGGCGCCGGCACGTTCCACCCGGCGACCACGCTGCGCTCGCTCGGCACCAGGCCGTGGCGCGCCGCCTACGTGCAGCCGAGCCGGCGGCCGACCGACGGGCGCTACGGCGAGAACCCGAACCGGCTGCAGCACTACTACCAGTACCAGGTGATCGTGAAGCCGAGCCCGGAGGACGCGCAGGCGCTGCTGCTGGAGAGCTATCGCGTAATCGGCCTGGACCCGCTGCTGCACGATTTCCGCTTTGTCGAGGACGACTGGGAAAGTCCGACGCTGGGCGCCTGGGGGCTCGGCTGGGAGGTGTGGTGCGACGGCATGGAGGTCGGGCAGTTCACCTATTTCCAGCAGGTCGGCGGCATCGCGACGGCATTGCCGAGCTTCGAGATGACCTACGGGCTGGAGCGGCTGGCGATGTACGCACAGGGCGTCGAGAACGTTTATGACCTCGACTTCAACGGGCCAGGCGTGCGCTACGGCGATGTGTTTCTCCGCGCCGAGCGGGAATTCAGCGCCTACAACTTCGAGTTTGCCGACACCGAGATGCTGTCGCGGCATTTCGCCGATGCGGAGCAGGAGTGCCGGGCGCTGCTCGATCGAGAACTGGCGCTGCCGGCCTACGACCAGTGCATCAAGGCGAGTCACCTGTTCAATCTGCTGGATGCGCGCGGCGTGATCAGTGTGACCGAACGGGCGAGCTATATCGGCCGGGTGCGGGCGCTGGCGAAGGGCTGCTGCGAGGCGTGGCTGGCGGGGGACGGGTGACAGGTCTTTGCTGACGTCGCGCTGTGGCATTGGCACTGCCGCAGAACCGTAGGGTGGGTTGCGCTTGCAACCCACCACGCGCCGCTACCCGCCGCGAAGCGGTGGGTTGCGAAGGCAACCCACCCTACGAAGTCGGTCGATCAAGACGAGTCGTTTCATGGAGACGCTGTTCTAATATGCCGGAGCTGCTGCTCGAACTGTTCAGCGAGGAAATTCCCGCCCGCATGCAGCCGCGGGCGGCCGAGGATCTGTCCCGGCTCGTCGCCGAAGCGCTGGCACCGCTGGCGCCCGCCGGCGCCCGTGGTTTCTACGGCGCACGCCGGATCGCGCTGGCCGTCGAGCTTGCGGCGGGGGTTCCGGAAACCCGCGGCACCGAGCGCGGGCCGCGCCGCAGCGCCCCGGAGCAGGCGCTGGCCGGGTTCTTGCGCAAGCACGGCGCCACACGTGAAGAGTTGCGCGAGGAAGGCGACTTCTGGGTCCTGGAAAAGGTCGGCGCCGGGATCGATGCGGCGACGCTGATCGCGCGCGAAATCCCCGGCGTGTTGCGCCGCTTTCCCTGGCCGAAATCGATGCGCTGGGGCGCCGGCAGCAATTTCACGTGGGTGCGGCCGCTGCGCCGCATCCTGTGCGTGCTCGACGGCGCGCCGGTGCCGTTCGGCCTGCGCGACGGCGCCGATGACGGGCACGGACTGATGGCGGGGAATGTCACTGAGGGGCATCGTTTTCTGGCGCCCGGCCCGTTCGCGGTCGCCTCCGCCGCCGCATGGCAGGCGGGGTTGCGCGAGCGGAAAGTGATTGCCGATGCCGGCGAGCGGCGCGCGCTGATAAAGACGGGACTGTTTGATCTGGCGCAACGCCAGGGCCTCACGGTCGTGGAAGATAGCGGCCTGCTCGACGAGGTCGTTGGGCTCGTGGAGTGGCCGGTGGTGCTGCTGGGGCGGATCGACGCCGCGTACATGGATCTGCCTGCGGAAGTTATGCAGGTGTCGATGCGCGTCAATCAGCGGTATTTTGCGCTGCGCGACGCGACCGGGCAGGCGGCGCCGTATTTCGCGTTCGTGGCGAACATTCTTGCCAGTGACGGCGGGCGGACCATCGTCGCCGGCAACGAGCGCGTGCTGCGCGCGCGGTTTGCGGATGCGCGGCATTTTTGGGATTTGGATCGGAAGCACACGCTGGAAAGCCGCGTGCCGGCGCTGGACAAGGTGACGTTCCACGCCAGTCTTGGCACTCAAGGCGACCGGGCAAAGCGGCTCGTTTGGCTATCGGAAGCACTCGCGCCGCTGGTCGGCGCCCACGTCTCGCAGGCGGGCCGCGCGGCGTTGCTGGCGAAGGCGGATCTGACGACCGGCATGGTTGCGGAATTTCCCGAACTGCAAGGCGTGATGGGACGATATTACGCGTTGCACGATGATCCACAGGATGTTTCGGTCGCCGATGCTGTCCGCGACCACTACGCTCCAAAGGGACCTTCAGACGACTTACCAACGGACCCCGTTAGCGTCTCAGTTGCCCTTGCTGACAAAATCGATCAGTTGTCCGCACTCTTTTCCATTGGCGGAAGGCCCACAGGCTCAGGCGACCCCTATGCGTTGCGGCGAGCTGCGCTAGGGATCATCCGGATAATACGCGAGAATGCGCTACGCGTTCCTTTGCGTCGGCTGATCGATGACGGCGTAGTTTATGCTGACGACGACCGCGGCGCCGCTTACATTCGCGACCAGAAGGAACGTGGTGTTCCCGAGTACGATATTAAGCGACTACCGCCCCGCACAGACCTACAACGGGGCGAAATCGTCGCAGAAGTCGTCGAGTTCATCGCCGACCGGCTGCGCGTACAACTCCGCGCCGAAGGTGCGCGTCATGACGTGCTTGCCGCGGTACTGGGCCTCGGCATCGACGACGATCTGGTGCGGCTGCTTGCGCGCACCGACGCCGTGGCTGAGTTGCTCGGCACCGACAACGGGAAAAACCTGCTGGCCGCGTATCGGCGCGCCGCCAACATCCTGCGCATCGAGGAAAAAAAGGACGGGCCGCACGACGGGCCGGTCGATGCCGAATTCCTCGAAGCCCCGGAGGAGATCGCGCTGGCGGCGGCGCTTCACACCACCCAATCCGAGGTCACGCGGATGCTGGCGGATGAAAAATTCGCGGCCGCAATGGAAACGCTTGCCGCGCTGCGGCCGAAGCTCGACGCGTTCTTCGATAAGGTGACGGTTAACGACCCTCGGCCAGAATTGCGCCGCAACCGACTGCGGCTGCTCGCGCGCGTGCGCGAAGCCATGCTCCTCGCGGCCGATTTTTCCCGATTGGAAGGCTGAACGCACGTGAACGGCCATGCGCATGAAACGTCGGCCCTCCTTCCCCGCCTCCGCTTGCGGGAGGACGTTGGGAAGAGGGGTCGGGCGGCACCGAGACCGGACGGCGAGACCCCTCCCCCAACCCCCTCCCGCAAGGGGAGGGGGCTAGGCTGTGCGTCGCTGTTATCGCGTCACCATCAACAGAATTCTCGCTGCGAACACAGGAGTCCCGGTTCCATGACCAAGTGGGTGTACAGTTTCGGCGCCGGCCACAACGAGGGTGGCGCCGACATGAAGAACCTGCTCGGCGGCAAAGGGGCAAACCTTGCCGAGATGGCCAGGATCGGCCTGCCGGTGCCGCCCGGCTTTTCCATCTCCACCGAGGTCTGCACCGCCTACTACGACAACCATCATGCGTTCCCGCCCGACCTCAAGGACCAGGTGGCCGAGGCACTGCACCGCATCGAGCGTGCCGTGGGCGTGAAGTTCGGGGACAAGCACAAGCCGCTGCTGGTCTCGGTGCGCTCCGGCGCGCGCGTGTCGATGCCTGGCATGATGGACACGGTGCTCAATCTCGGCCTCAACGATTCCACCGTGCAGGGGCTCGGCGACGCCTCCGGCGATGCGCGCTTCGCGTGGGACAGCTACCGTCGCTTCATCCAGATGTACGCGAGCGTCGTGCTCGGCGTCGATCACCATCGGTTCGAGGAGATCATCGAGCACGTCAAGATGGATGCGGGCGTCGTCGAGGACACCGCACTCACCGCGTCGGACTGGCATCGCGTGGTCGACGGCTACAAGGAGATGGTGCGCAGCGAGACGGGAAAACCGTTCCCGATGGACCCGGAGGACCAGCTCTGGGGCGCGATCGGCGCGGTGTTCGGCAGCTGGATGAACCCGCGCGCCAATACCTACAGGCGCCTGCACGACATTCCCGCGAGCTGGGGCACCGCCGTCAACGTGCAGGCGATGGTGTTCGGCAACATGGGGCATGACTGCGCCACCGGCGTGTGCTTCACGCGCGACCCCTCGACCGGCGAGAATATTTTCTATGGCGAATACCTCGTCAACGCGCAGGGCGAGGACGTGGTGGCCGGCATCCGCACGCCGCAGCCGATGGCGAAAGCCCGCGCCAAGCCCGGCGAAGTGAGCATGGAACAGGCGTTTCCGGACGCCTACGCCGAGCTGATGCAGGTGCGCGAAAAGCTTGAACGGCACTACCGCGACATGCAGGACATGGAATTCACCGTGCAGCAGCACAAGCTTTACATGCTGCAGACGCGCAACGGCAAGCGCACCGCGGCGGCCAGCCTGCGGATCGCCGTGGAAATGGCGAACGAAGGACTGATCGACCAGGCGGAAGCGGTCAAGCGCGTCAACCCGGCGGCGCTCGACCAGTTGCTGCACCCGATGCTCGACCCGAAGGCCAAGCGCACGCTGCTCTCGAAGGGTTTGCCGGCGAGCCCGGGGGCGGCGAGCGGGCATGTGGTGTTCACCGCCGACGAAGCCGAAAGCCGCGCCGGCAAGGGCGAGGCGGTCATTCTCGTTCGCATCGAGACCAGCCCGGAGGATATTCATGGCATGCACGCGGCGCGCGGCATCCTGACGACGCGCGGCGGCATGACCAGCCATGCGGCGGTGGTGGCGCGCGGCATGGGCCGCGCCTGCGTCGCCGGCGCGGGCGGCATTTCCGTCGACTACGGCTCGCAGACCTTGTCGGCCGGCGGCAAGACGGTGCATGCCGGCGAGACCATCACCATCGACGGCGCGACCGGCGAAGTGTTCGTCGGCAACGTCGCGATGGTCGAGGCGATCACCTCGAACGAGTTTTCCACCCTCATGGCGTGGGCCGACAAGGCGCGCAGGCTTCGCGTGCGCGCGAACGCGGAGACGCCGCTCGATGCCGAGACCGCGCGCAAATTCGGCGCCGAGGGCATCGGCCTGTGCCGCACCGAGCACATGTTCTTCGACCCCGCGCGGATCAGCGCGGTGCGGCAGATGATCATGGCACACGACGAACGCGGCCGGCGCGCGGCGCTCGACAAGCTGCTGCCGTACCAGCGCCAGGATTTCGTCGAGCTGTTCCGCATCATGGCCGGACAGCCGGTGACGATCCGCCTTCTCGACCCGCCGCTGCACGAGTTTTTGCCGCACAGCGATGCGGAACTGAGCGAACTTGCGCAGGTGGTGGGCAGCGATCTGGCGACGATGCGCCGGCGCGTTTCGGAACTCGAGGAAGCCAACCCGATGCTCGGCCATCGCGGCTGCCGGCTCGGCGTGACGTTCCCCGAAATCTACGAGATGCAGGCGCGCGCGATCTTCGAAGGCGCCATCATCGTGGCCAAGGAGGCGGGCAAGGCCGTCGTGCCGGAGATCATGATCCCGCTGGTCGGCATCAAGAAGGAACTGGAGATCACGCGCGCGCAGGTGGACAAGATCGCGGCCGAGGTGTTCGCCGAGACCGGCACGACGCTGGAATACACCGTGGGCACGATGATCGAGCTGCCGCGCGCCGCCATCACCGCCGACAAGATCGCCGAAGCCGCCGACTTCTTCTCGTTCGGCACCAACGACCTGACCCAGACGGTTTTTGGATTGTCGCGCGACGACGCGGGAAAATTCCTGCCGCGCTATGTGGAGCTGGGTATCCTGCCGAAGGACCCGTTCGTGTCGCTCGACATCGAGGGCGTCGGCGCGATGATCCGGATCGCCGCCGACAAGGGGCGCGCGACCAAGCCGCATTTGAAAATGGGTATCTGCGGCGAGCACGGCGGCGACCCGGCCTCGATCACGTTTTGCGAGGCGGTCGGGCTCGACTACGTCTCGTGCAGCCCGTACCGAGTGCCGGTGGCGCGGCTCGCGGCGGCGCAGGCGGCGCTCGGCGTGGCGGCCGACCGCACGGCTTGATGCAACGGGAAGGCACAATAGGAAAGTTCTGCGCCGACTTGATCCGCGCACGACCCGAACTCTCGGACCAGCAAGTTCTGGCGCAATGCCGTGCGGCGTTCCCGAACGCACAAACGAAGCTTGCGTCGATCCAGTGGTACCGGAGCAAGTTACGGACGGGCGGAGGGCTGCACGCTGCCAAGGGGCGGGGGGTAGTCCAAGGAGTGGGCGGGCAGTCCTTGGCTAGAACCGGACAAATTCGGCAGCCGTGGCCTGAATGGAGTCGAACCGGACAACGGTGATCTGCGCCAACTGGCGCAAGTGATGGTGCGCTATGTGCGCTTCGTCCATCCCGACATCGTCGCGGCCGTGGTGGCCGACACTGAGCGACGAAGGCCGCAATGGAGTGAGCGGTTGGCCGCGCTCGGGATCGACCCGAATATGTACTTGTGGGAGCATTCGCCGTGCGTATTCCCCGGCGTTCGGCGTTACGAGGGGAGTTCGGAGATCGCGCAGTATCGCGGGCGCATGGCCGCTTCGTCGCCGCCGAAATATGCCTTGCGTCTCGACGACAACGATTACCCTAAGCAGCTTTGGACATTTGCCTGTTGCGGCGGTGCCTTTCGCAAACTCGGTCCGAGCGGATACGCACTTGCGCATATCGTTCTCCACAAGTCGTGGGGAGAAGGCAGGTCTGACCGGGAGCCTTCCCAACAGGCGCCGTATGGCCTTTATACGAGTGCCGCGAACACCGCGTTCATTGCAAACGCCATGATACGCCCGACCAACTCATCGCTCACATTGCGAGCGTTGTTATTTAGCCGTGCCACGCAACTCTACAGCGGCGTTTGCAATTTACTACCACCTGGGCTTTCAGTTGATGTCGCCGACATCGCGGATTGGTCGTTAGATCGGTTTGATTGGCCAGAGCCGGTCGGAGATCAGCGTAGAACGCAGCTTTTCTTGACCTTTCGCAACACAGAGATTGAGCGGCTGCTGGCACTTCCCCGAGCTATCACGGGTCAACCCGGTTGAGCGGTTCGTCTGTCGTCACTCCGCCGACAGCGCCTCGTCCAGATCGCGGATCAGGTCGGACACGGTCTCCAGTCCGACCGAGAGCCGGATCACGTCCGGCCCGGCGCCGGCGGCCGCGCGCTGTTCGTCGCTGAGTTGCCGGTGCGTCGTGCTGGCCGGGTGCAGGATCAGGCTGCGGGTGTCGCCGACATTGGCGAGGTGCGAAAAGATTCTGACGCGCTCAACGAGCTTGATGCCGGCCTCGTAGCCGCCCTTGACGCCGAACGTGAACACCGAGCCGGGGCCGAGCGGCAGATACTTCTTCGCCAGCGTGCGGAACGGACTGGTTGCCAGCCCCGCGTAGGAAACCCAGGCGACGCGCGGATGTCCGGCAAGGAATTCCGCCACTGCGTACGCGTTGGCGACGTGCCGCTCCATGCGGAGGGGAAGCGTTTCGATGCCCATCAGCGTCAGGTACGCGTTCATCGGCGCGAGCGAGGGGCCGAAATCGCGCAGCGCGACGGCGCGCGCCTTGGTGGTGAAGGCGAAATCGCCGAAATTCTCGTAGAAGCGCAGGCCGTGATACGCCGGCTCCGGTTCGGTCAGCGACGGGAATTTTTTGCCCTGTTCCCAGTCGAATTTGCCGGACTCCACCACCACGCCGCCGAGCGCGTTGCCGTGGCCGCCGAGGAATTTCGTCACCGAATGGATGACGATGTCGGCACCCCATTCGATCGGGCGGCAGAGGTAGGGGCTGGCCAGCGTGTTGTCGACGATCAGCGGCAGGCCGGCCGCGTGCGCGATCGCCGCGACCGGTTCGAGGTCCACCACCACGCCGCCGGGGTTGGCGAGGCTTTCGACGAAGATCGCCTTGCAGCGCGGCGTCAGCGCCCGGCGGAAGTTCTCGGGGTCGGTCGGGTCGACGAAGCGGCAGTGCCAGCCGAGCTTGGGGAACGACTGCGAAAACTGCGTCAGCGTGCCGCCGTACAGGTTGCGCGAGGCGACGAATTCGTCGCCCGGCGAGAGCAGGGTAAAGAAAGTAATAAACTGCGCGGCGTGGCCGGAGGCGGCGGCCACGGCGGCGCGTCCCCCCTCCAGCGCCGCGACCCGTTCTTCCAGCACCGCGACGGTCGGGTTGGAAAGGCGGGTGTAGACGTGCCCGAAACTGTGCAGGTTGAACAGCGAGGCGGCGTGGTCGACGTCGTCGAACACGAACGACGTGGTCTGGTAGATCGGCGTCGAGCGCGCGCCGGTGGCGAGGTCGGGTGCGGCGCCGGCGTGGATTGCCTTGGTGGCAAACCCCTGGTCGGCAGTGCGCGCAGGCGAGGGGCGCGGGCGGGCGGGTTTTTGCTGGGGCGGCTCGGCCGGGCGGTTGCGGATCAGGCCGGAGTTGACGCCGAACCACGAGAGCTCGCCGCCGAGCCGGCCGAACTCGATCTTGACGCAGCGGTCCATCACCACTTCGAGCCCGGCGGCCTCCGCCTTCGCCGCCGCCGCATCGTTGCGCACGCCGAGCTGCATCCAGACGACCTTGGCACGGATCGCGATAGCGTCGTCCACGATCGGGCCGACATGCTCGGAGGCGCGGAAGATATCCACAAGATCGACGGGAGGGGGAATGTCACGCAACGAAGCATAAACCGTCTCGCCGGCCAGCGTCTGGCCGGCGAGGCCGGGGTTGACCGGGATGCAGCGGTAGCCCTTGCCCTGCATGTACTTCATGACGAAGGTGCTCGGCCGGTTCCAGTTGGCCGAGGCGCCGACCACCGCGATGGTGCGCGTGGCCTGCAGGATCCGCCGGATTTGGGCGTCCGGGTAGGCGAGCGCCGGGAGCTGGTCCATGTTCGACAATCCTCCGCGCCGGCATGTTGCACCGGCCGGCGGGGTTGACCAGCCCCGGAGCCGACGCGGGCCGCCACGGGCGGTCTTGCCAGGAAAACGTATCCGTCGGTATCAACTCGCGGCAGAGCAGGGTCCGGGCCTCATGACGTTTGCACCGCCGACACTCCTGCCGCTCGCGCCGCGGCGATGAGCGGGCCACACGCGCAGGCACGCAGTTTCGGCCTGGACGTCGCGCGGCTGCTGGCCTGCTCGCTGGTGCTGCTGGCGCATCTGACCGCGGTGTTCGTGCCGCAGTTCGGCGGCACGACGCCGGTGTTCCTGCTGCTGTCCGGCTACTGGGGCGTCGAATTGTTCTTCGTGCTCAGCGGCTTCCTGATCGGCCGCCTGCTGTTCGCGATCGCCGAGACCGACCCGACGCCGCGCGGCTGGCTGATCTTCATGGTGCGGCGCTGGATGCGCACGCTGCCGCTGTATTTCTTCTGGCTGATCGTGCTGCCGCTGGCGCTGCCGCTGCCGGCGCATCTCGGCACCAAACTGCTGATGTTCGCGACGATGACGCAGAACCTCGCGTGGCCGATGCCGAGCGACGGGTGGTTCGCGGTGTCGTGGTCGCTGAGCATCGAGGAGTGGTTCTACCTGCTGTTCAGCGTGGCGCTGCTGTCCGCGGTCGCGCTCACGCGGTCCCGCCGCAGCATCTGGGCGGTGATCGGCCTGTTCCTGGTGGTGCCGGCCATCGCCCGGCTGCTGCATCCCGAGACGCCCGATTTCGAGCACGATATCTTTCACGTCGTGCTGCTGCGGCTGGACGCGATCGCCTACGGCGTGGCGCTGGCGCGGCTGCAGGTGCAGGGCTGCGCGCTGTTCCGCTACCCGGTGACCGCCTTCCTGCTCGGCGTCGCCCTGATCGCCGCGTTCTGGATCCAGGCGGCCGACCACCCATGGCTGCCGTTGAACGGCTCGCAGTACATGCTGGTGCAGATGACCGGCGGCTCGGTGGGGCTGTGCCTGCTGCTGGCCGGCGTCGCGGCGCTGCGCACGCGGCTGCGGCCGCTCGCCTGGTTCGTCGGCATGGGCAGCCGGCTGTCCTACGGCATCTACATGATGCACCTGACGATCATCACCGCGGTCGCATGGTTCGCCGTCGGCCACAACAAGAACAACTGGTTCATCCTCGAGGTGTCGCTGCCGCTGATGGTGCTGCTGCCGTATCTGTCGTACCGACTGCTCGAGGCGCCGATCATGGCGTGCCGCCCGGCCCAACGGCGGTCGGTGCCGGCGCGCGAACCCGTGGCCAGCGGGTTCCGCCCCACATGAACCCGGTGGCCGGCCCGGCCGCGCCGCCGCCCGCGCCACTGCCCGCCGGGGCGCAGATCGAGGCCGGGTATCCGGCCTGGGTGCAGCGCTACGACACGCTGAGCGAGGCGGACCGGCGTGCCATCGCCGACGGCATTGCGCGGCTGCCGCAGGCGCCGGTGCTGTCGCTGCTGTTGCCGCTCGGGTTTGCCCCGGCTGCGCGGGCGATCGAGACCTTGGCCTCGCTGCGGGCGCAGCTCTATCCGTACTGGGATGTGTGCGTCGCCGGCGAATCGGCTTCGCCGGCGACGCTGGCCGCGCTCGCCGCCACCGACCCGCGGGTGCGCGTGGTCGACCATGCCCGGCACGCCGACCCGGGCGCCGCCGCGGCCGCCGCGCTGGCGCATGCCGAGGGCCGGCACGTCGCGCTGCTCACCGAGGGCGACCAGCTGCCGCCGCACGCGCTGTACGAGGTCGCGGTCGAGCTGTGCCGCTGGCCGGAAACCCAGCTGCTCTACACCGACGAGGACCGGATCGCGCCCGGCGGCGGCCGCTTCGCGCCGCGGTTCAAGACCGGCTGGGACCCCGACCTGCTGCTCAGCCACGACTATATCGGCGGGCTCGCGGTCTATGAGCGCGCCGCCATCGATGCGGCGGGCGGCTTCCGGCCGGGCTTCGGGGCGGCCTGGGCCTACGAACTGGCGCTGCGGGCGACCGACCGCATGATGCCGGACCGCATCCGGCATCTGCCCGCGGTGCTGTACCACCGCCCGCTCGAGCTGCCGCGCACGCTGCGCGACCGCGCGGTCGGGCCGGAGGCGCAGGCGGCGCTGCACGCCGTCCGCGCGTTCCTCGGCACCTCGGCGCAGGCGAGCCCCTCGCCGCTGTACCCGGCCTGCCACCGCATCACCTGGCCGCTGCCCACGCCGGCGCCGCTGGTCAGCGTGATCATGCCGACCCGCGACCACGCGGAACTGCTGGTGCCGGCCGCCTGGGGCGTGCTGCTGCGCACCGACTATCCGGAGCTGGAGCTGCTGATCGTCGACAACGACAGCGCCGAGGACACCACCAAGGCGGCGTTCCGCGACCTGCTGACGCAGCCGCGCGTGCGCATCCTGCGCCACCCCGGCCGCTTCAACTTCCCGGCCATCAACAACGCCGCGGTGCGCGAGGCGCGCGGCGAGGTGATCGTGCTGCTCAACAACGACGTCGACGTGATCCATCCGGACTGGCTGCGCGAAATGGTCAGCCACGCGCTGCGGCCGGACGTCGGCGCGGTGGGCGCGAAACTGCTGTACGCGGAAGGGCAGGTGCAGCACGGCGGCATCGTGCTGGCACCCGGGCCGAACGCCACGCACGTGCACCGGCTCGCCGAGCGGTTCGACCCCGGCTACGACGGCCGGCTCGCGGCGACGCGCAACTACCTCGCGGTCACCGCGGCCTGCCTCGCGATCCGGCGCAGCGTCTACCTGGAGGTGGGCGGCATGGACGAGGCCGGGTTCGGGGTCGCGTTCAACGATCTCGATCTCTGCCTGCGGCTCGGCGAGCGCGGCTACCGGATCGTCTGGACGCCGTTCGCCGAGCTGTTCCATCTGGAATCGAAGACCCGCGGCCCGGCGGCCAGCGACGAGACGGCGGCGCAGGAGCGGCGCGAAGTCGATCTGCTGGACCGGCTGTGGCATCAGGCGTTCCACGGCGACCCGTTCGCCAATCCAAATCTGCATGCGGCCTGGAACGAGCCGTTGCGGCTGTGTCCGCCGCACCGGGTGCGCCCGTGGCAGCGCGTCGGCGCGACATGCAAAACGCCCGCGCAGGACGAGCCGCTGGAGTGACCAGGCGATGAACGTGGCTGCCGATCTTCCCACCGAGCCGACCCCGGTGCTGAGCGCGCTGCTCGCGCCCGCGATCGACCCGCTGTTCTGGCGGCCGCTGCGGCAGGGCTACGACAGCGCCTGGACCGCACACGTGCCGTTCGCCCACTGGCTGGTCAGCGCGACGCGCCCGCGCGTGCTGGTCGAGCTCGGCACGCACAACGGCGTCTCCTACAGCGCCTTTTGCGAAGCCGTGATCCAGGCGCGGCTCGACACCCGTTGCTTCGCGGTCGACACCTGGGAAGGCGACGAGCACGCCGGCCACTATGGCGCGCAGGTGTTCGACGATCTTCGCCGCTTCCACGACCAGCAGTTCGGCGCGTTCTCCGAGCTGCTGCGCTGCACCTTCGATGCGGCGCTGCCGTACATGCCGGATGCGTCGATCGACCTGCTGCACATCGACGGGCTGCACAGCTACGACGCGGTGCGCCACGACTTCGAAAGCTGGCTGCCGAAACTCTCGGATCGGGCGGTCGTGCTGTTCCACGACACCAACGTGCGCGAGCGCGATTTCGGGGTGTGGCGGCTGTTCGGGGAGCTGCGCGCGAGCTATCCGGCGTTCGAGTTCCTGCACGAGCACGGGCTCGGCATGCTGACGGTCGGGCGCGCGGCGCCGGCGGAGGTGGCCCGGCTGTGCGCGCTGACCGATCCGGCGGTGATCGGCCTCGTGCGCGAGCGCTTCAGCCAGTTGGGCGAGCGCTGGCGCTTCGAGCTGCATCTGCGCCTGCTGCGCGAGCAGTACGCGTCGCTGGAGGCGGAGCGCGACGCGGTGCGCCGGGCCGCCGAGGACGGTGCGAAACTGCGGGCGCGGGCGGCGCAGCGCGCCGAGGACGTGCGCCGAACCGCGGCGGCGGCGTACGGGGAAGTCAACCGGCTCACGGCCGAACTGCGGACGACGCGCGCGGTGCTGGTGGCCGAGCGCGACGCGCTGCGCGCCGAACGGCGCGCGCTGACCTTGCAGCTGCACGCGCTGGCGAGCGACCGGGCGCGGATTGCCGGCTCGGTCACGTGGCGCGCCACCAAGCCGTTGCGCCGCATCGCCGATCGCCTGCCGCAGCGGCTGCGCGAGACGTTCGAGGGCGGCGTGCGGACGGCGTGGTGGATGGCACGGCGCCGGCTGGGGCAGGCCCGCGCGCAGCGGTCGCGGCTGCGCCGGCAGCTCGAGCTCGTGACCATGAGCAACCTGTTCGATGCCGAGTGGTACCTGCTGCGCTATGCCGACGTGGCGGCGGCCGGCGTCGACCCGATGCTGCATTTCGTGCTGCGCGGCGGCGCGGAAGGCCGCGACCCGGGGCCGCTGTTCGACAGCCGCGCCTATCTCGCGCGCAACCCGGACGTCGCCGCCACCGGCGCCACGGCGCTGCTGCACTATGCGGAGAGCGGCGCGAGGGAAGGCCGCCGCATCTCGCCGCTCAAGGACGCGCCGCCGTCTCCGACGGCCCCTGACGTGAACGAGTTGGCGGCGCCGAACCGGGATCGGGCAGCGGCACCGCCGCGCATCGTGTTCGTCGCCGGCGAGCCGGCGACGCCGGGCGAGGTGTATCGCGTCACGCGCTTCGCACGTGCGGCGGAACTGGCCGGCGCAATCACGGTGATCCTCGCGGTCGAGGAGGTGCCGACGCGGCGCGCGGATTTCGTGGGCGCCGATCTCGTGGTGATCTGGCGCGCCGGCTGGAGCGAGGAGGTTGCGAGCGCGGTCGATGCCGCGAACGGCGCCGGCGCCAAGCTGATGTTCGACGTCGACGACCTGATGGTCGAGCCGGAGCTCGCGGTGCCGGAGGTGATCGACGGCATCCGCACGCAGAACATCGCGATGGCGTCGGTGCAGGACCACTACACGCGCATCCGCACCAGCATGGCGAACTGCGAGTTCGCCTGCACCACCACCGACGAACTCGCCTGGTACATCCGCGTCCACGGCAAGCCGACCTTCGTGCTGCCGAACGGCTTCGACTGGGCCGCGCTGCAACGCTCCCGCCGCGTCGCGCGCACGCGCCGGCTGGACGGCGGCGACGGACTGGTGCGCCTCGGCTACGCCGCGGGATCGCGCACGCACCAGCGGGATTTCGCGCAGATCGCCGAGCCGGTCGGGCGCATCCTGCGCGAACGGCCGGCGACGCGGCTCGTGTTGTTCACGACGCGCGTCGACAACGCGCCGGTGCTGAACCCGGCCGAGTTCCCTGCCCTTGCCGGGCTCGACGCGCAGATCGAATGGCGCGAGCTGGTGCCGCTGGCGCAGTTGCCGGAGGAACTCGGGCGGTTCGACATCAACCTGGTGCCGCTGGAGATCGGCAACCCGTTCTGCGAGGCCAAGAGCGAACTGAAGTATTTCGAGGCGGCGCTGGTCGATGTCTGCACGGTCGCCTCCGCGACCGGCCCGTTCCGGCGCGCGATCGGCAACGGCCGCACCGGGTTCCTGGCGGCGACGCCCGACGATTGGTACGCGATGCTGCGCATGCTGGTCGACGATCCGGCGATGCGGGCGCGGGTCGGGCGCGCGGCGTATCGTGGCGTGCTGTGGCCGTTTGGCCCGGAGCGGCGGGCGGAAATGGTGGCCTCGGTGCTCGACCAGGTGCGCGGCGGACCGCGAGCGGCGCGGGCGTTCGCGCTCGACGTGCAGCGCGCGCAGCTGCCGCGCCGGCTGCCGAACCTGCCCGATGGCGACGTGGTGTTCGCGGCCGACGCGCTCGGCGATG
This sequence comes from uncultured Solirubrobacterales bacterium, assembly GCA_963697635.1. GTDB lineage: Bacteria > Pseudomonadota > Alphaproteobacteria > Acetobacterales > Acetobacteraceae > CAJCJG01. Next base: position 121,916 of record CAVOOS010000010.1, read on the forward strand.
CCGACGTGACGGTGATCGTGCCGCTCTACAACTATGCGAATTTCGTCGTCGAGGCGCTGGACTCGGTGCGCGCGCAGACGCTGGTGCCGCTCGATCTCGTGGTCGTCGACGACTGTTCGACGGATGCGTCGCTCGCGACCGCGCTCGATTGGGTGAAGCGGTACGCTCAGCGTTTCAACCGGGTCATGGTCATCCGCAATCATGCCAATGCCGGCCTGGGCTCGACGCGCAACGCCGGGTTCGCCGCCGCCGAGACGCCGTACGTGCTGCCGCTCGACGCCGACAACCGGTTGCTGCCGGCGTGCTGCGAGACGCTGCTGCGGCTCGCCGAAAAGGGTCGTGCCGCCTTCGTCTATCCGGTCATTCGCAAGTTCGGCGAGGTTTCCGAGACGATCGGCCTCTGGCCGTACGCGCCGGCGCGGCTGGTCGGCGTGCCGTATATCGACGCGATGGCGCTGGTTTCGGTCGCCGCCTGGGCCTGCGTCGGCGGCTACGGCGAGACGCGGCTCGGCTGGGAGGACTACGAGTTCTGGTGCCGCATCGCCGAGTTCGGCCTGGCCGGCGAGCAGGCGCCGGGCGAGCCGCTCGCCGAATATCGCGTGCACGGCGGCTCGATGCTGAACCGCATCACCGAATTGCCGGACGCGAAACCGCGCGTGATCGCGGAGATGCACCGGCGGCATCCGTGGCTGTCGCTGGTCGACGCGAAGCGCCTGCCGGCGAAACCCGAAGGCGCCGTGCCCGTCGATCCGTCCTCGCTCGCCGGGATTTTGCCCTTGCTGCGCTGCCCCGAGACCGGGCAGCGGCTGGAACTTGACGCGGACGGTACGTGGCTGCGCACGCCGGATGGCGCACGAAGCTGGCCGATCGTCGCCGGGCGGCCGAACCTGTTTCCCGGCATGGCGGAGCCGCGCATCGTCACGGAGGCGCATCTCAGCAACCCGCTGCCGGAGCGCGCGCTGTCGCTGATCCGCGACGCCGGCGGGCCGGTGCTGAACCTCAGCGCCGGCGGCACCGTTGAAAAGCTGCCGAACGTGGTCGAGGCGGAAGCGGCGATCTTCCGCAACACCAATGTCGTCACCGACGCGCACCATCTGCCGTTCCAGGACGGCGCTTTTTCCGCCGTCGTCGTGCTGAACGCGTTCGAGCATTACCGCGATCCGGTGCGCGTCGCCGCCGAGATTCTTCGTGTACTCAAACCGGGCGGGCGCGTGCTGGTGCACACGGCCTTCCTGCAGCCGCTGCACGAGGCGCCGTATCACTTCTACAACTGCACCCGCTACGGCCTGGAAGCGTGGTTCGCGGCGTTCGAGACCGAGCAGCTGCACGTCTCCGACAATTTTTCTCCCGGCCACACGCTCGCCTGGCTCGCGCACGAGGCGCGCACCGCGCTGCGCCGCGACGTTTCCGCAGCCGCCGGCACCGGCTTTGGCCAAGCCACGTTCGGCGAGTTCGCCGATCTGTGGACCGACCCGAAAAAATTTGCCGCGAGCGAGCGGATCGCCGACCTGCACCGGCTGCCGCAAGGCGCGCAGGAGGCGATCGCCGCCGGCTTCGAATATGTCGGCCGCCGGCCCGGAGACGCGCATGGCTGACTTCCACTTCGTCGCCGACTACGAGGCGCTGGTCGCCAACCTGGTCGCGACCCGGCCGCTCGACGAGGCGATGGCGGTCGCGGTCGGCGGCGACTACGAGAGCACCGGCAAGATCGAGGCGGCGGTCGTGCGGCATTGCGGGCTGCGCGACGGCATGTCGCTGGTCGATTTCGGCTGCGGCAGCGGGCGGCTGGCCTGGGCGCTCGGGCAGACCATGCGGATCGACTACCTCGGCATCGACATCATCGATGCGTTCCTGGACTACGCGCGGAAAAAGTCGCCACGCACCTATCGCTTCGTGCTGAACCGCACGCTCGGCATTCCCGCGCCCACGGCGTCCGCCGACATGGTGGCGGCGTTCAGCGTGTTCACGCATCTGCTGCACGTCGAGAGCTACCTCTACATGGAGGACATCAGGCGCGTGCTGCGGCCGGGCGGGCGGCTGGTGTTCTCGTTCCTCGAATTTGCCAACCCGGAGCACTGGCTGGTGTTCGAGGGCACCATCAACGCGCAGCGCGACAGCACGGTGCCGCATCTGAACCTGTTCATCGAACGCAACGCGATCGACCTCTGGTGCCGCAAACTGGGCTACGAGCGCGAGGCGTACATCGACGGGGCCGACGCGCCATGGGGCGACGCGCCGAACCTCTGGCAATCGATCGCGATCCTGCGCCGGCCGTAGCGGCTTTCGCCGCGCCTCCGGGCGGGGTAAGCCGGGGCATGCGCGACAGGAGGAAGGCATGGCGGACAAGCAGCGGTTCGAGGGGCGGGTGGCGGTGATCACCGGCGGGGCGTCGGGGATCGGGTTCGGCGCGGCGCAGCGGATGCTGCGCGAGGGCGCGAAGGTCGCCGTCTGGGACCGGGACGCGAAGGCGCTCGAAGGGATTGCCGACAGGATCGGCGGCAAGGTCCACACGGAAGCGCTCGACATCGCCAACTGGGAGGCGGTCGCGCGGGCGGCCGAAAGCACGTTCGCGGCATTCGGCCGCATCGACATCCTGGTCGCCAGCGCCGGCATCACCGGGCCGAACCCGACGCTGTGGGAGTATCCGATCGACGCCTGGAAGCAGGTGCTCGACGTCAACATCAACGGCGTGTTCTACAGCAACCGCGCGCTGATCCCGTACATGCTGAAGAACGACTACGGCCGCATCGTCAACATCGCCTCGGTCGCCGGCAAGGAAGGCAACCCGAACATGTCGGCCTACTCGACGTCGAAGGCGGCGGTGATCGGCATGACCAAGTCGCTCGGCAAGGAGCTCGCGAAGACCGGCATCCGGGTGAACTGCATCACCCCGGCAACCGTGGACACGCCCATCCTCAAGCAGGTCAACCAGGCCGCGATCGACTACATGCTGTCGAAGATCCCGATGGGCCGGTTCGGCACCGTCGACGAGAACGCGGCCATGATCTGCTTCCTGGCGAGCGAGGAGCTTTCGTTCAGCACGGCCGCGACCTTCGACACCTCGGGCGGGCGCACCACGTTCTAGCCGACCGTCGCGAACCCGTTGTCGGCGACCACGCGGTCGCCGACCAGGGCGCGAAACGACCCGTCGCGCCAGATTTCGGTGCGGATCGCATCGCCCGGAAACACCGGCGAGGTGAAGCGGCAGCCCATGCCGCGCAGCCGCGCCGGGTCGCCGCCGCACAGCGTGCGCAGCAGCGCGTGGCCGACCACGCCGTAGGTCGCGAGCCCGTGCAGGATCGGGCGCGGGAAGCCGGCACGGCGGGCGAACTCGGGGTCGGCGTGCAGCGGGTTGCGGTCGCCGCTGAGCCGGTAGATCAGCGCCGTCTGCGGCTGCGTCGGCAGCGTGGCGGAAAAATCGGCCGGACGGGTCGGCATGGTGTGCGGCGGATCGAGCGGCGCCCCGGCGCTGCCGCCGCCGCCGTCGCCGCGGCAGAACGCGACCAGCCGCACCGTCGCGAGCTTCGTGTCGGTATCGCTGTCGGAGATCTCGCGCTGCATCGCCAGCAGCGCGCCCTTGTCGGCGCCCTTGTCGGTGACGCCGAGCACGCGCATCTGCGCCCGCACCCGGCCCTGCGGCGGCAGCGGCGCGTGCAGCTCGATGTGCTCGGAGGCATGCACCACGCGCAACGCATCGATGCCGGTGTGCGCGGCGCCCCACCAGCCGTGCGGATACGCGAGCACCACCGCCATCGTCGGCAGCGCCACCAGCGCATCCTCGGTCACGAAGCGCAGTTGCGCGGGATCGAGCGGATCGATGCCCATGCCGACGCCGAGCGCGTACAGGATCGTGTCGCGCGCATCGTAGCTCTGCTCGACCGGCGGCAGGTCCAGCGCCAGCATCTGTTGCGGGTCGATCACGGCATGCCCTTTCCCAACGCGCGGCCGAGCCTAGCCCGGCAGCGGCGCCCATGCTTCCCTACGCCGCAACGCGCAGGGAGAAAACGGCGATGGCGACGATCGGCTTCATCGGGCTTGGCAACATGGGGGGGCCGATGGCGGCCAATCTGGTGAAGGCGGGGCATTCGGTCCGCGGTTTTGATCTGGTTCCGGCGGCGCACGACGCGGCGCGCGCGGCCGGGGCGACGGTGGTCGCGACCGCCGCGGCCACCGCCGAAGGCGCCGACGTGGTCATCACGATGCTGCCGGCCGGCCAGCAGGTGCGCGACGTCTACGGCGACCCGGCCGGTCCGCTCGCGACGGCGAAACGGGCAAACTGTTCATCGACTGCTCGACCATCGACGTCGAGACCGCGCGCGCGGCCCACGCGGCGGCGGCGGCGGCCGGCATGGCGTCGCTCGATGCGCCGGTCTCCGGCGGCGTCGGCGGGGCCGCTTCCGGCACGCTGACCTTCATGGTCGGCGGTGCCGAGGAGGCGTTCGCGCAGGCGCAGCCGGTGCTGGCGGCGATGGGCCGCAGGATCGTGCATTGCGGCGGCGCCGCCGCCGGGCAGTCGGCGAAGATCTGCAACAACATGATCCTGGGCATCTCGATGATCGCGATCAGCGAGGCATTCGTGCTGGCGGAGAAGCTCGGGTTGTCGCATCAGGCGATGTTCGACGTCGTCTCCACCTCGTCCGGCCAGTGCTGGTCGCTGACCAACTACTGTCCGGTTCCGGGCCTGGTGCCCGGCAGCCCCGCCAACAACAGTTTCGCCCCGGTTTCGCCGCCGCGATGATGGTGAAGGATCTTGCTCTGGCCCAGGACGCGGCCAGGACAGTGGGTGCGGAGACCGAACTCGGCAACCACGCAGCCGAGCTCTACGCCCGGTTTTCGAGCGAAGGAAACGCGGGAAAGGATTTTTCCGGCATCATCGAGGCGATCCGCGCCTGGTCCGGCGGCGGCTGACCCGGATCATGCACGCGGGTTGCTGCCCGTCCGGGTGGCGGACACGCCGGGGCACGAATAGCTCTTCGTCGCGCTGGTCATCGGGTTTGCTCAATGCACGGCGGTGCGGTGTCCCGCCCGCCGATATGATGTCAGACAACCCGGCAAGCTGGTATCATATGACTATGCAAGTCGTGTTGACATGCCGGAGGCAGCAAGTCTAGAGATTCACACGCAGCCTCGGCAGGCCGGAACGCCGGCCTTTTGCCAAACGATCCGAGGCGGGGGAGCGAAGCGATGCGCAGCCGGGATGTGATTGCGCTGGTCACCGGCGCCGGCAGCGGCATTGGGCGGGCCGCATCGCTTGCGCTGCTCGCGGAAGGCTACTCGGTGGTGCTCGCCGGGCGGCGGCGCGACGCCCTCGAAGAGACCGCTGCTCTGGCCGGCGAACATGCCCGCCACGCTTTCGCGGTGCCCGCGGACGTGACCGATCCGGCATCCGTCGCCAACCTGTTTGCGCAGACCCGGGACAAATTCGGCCAGGCTGGACGTGCTGTTCAACAACGCCGGCGGCAACGTTCCCAGCACCAATTTCGGCGAGTTGACCTGGGACCAGTGGCGCACGGTCGTCGACGTCAACCTCAACGGCGCATTCCTGGTGGCCAACGCCGCGTTCCGGATGATGCGCGACCAGACGCCGAAGGGCGGACGCATCATCAACAACGGCTCGATCAGCGCGCACGTGCCGCGGCCGGGCTCGGCGCCGTACACGGCGACCAAGCACGCCATCACCGGCCTGACCAAGACGATCGCGCTGGACGGGCGTCAGCTACGACATCGCCTGCGGCCAGATCGACATCGGCAACGCCGCGACGCCGCTGACCGCGCGCATGGCGGGCGGCGTGCCGCAGGCCGACGGAACCCGCAAGCCGGAGCCGACGATGGACGTGGAGAACGTCAGTCGCACCATCGTCTACATGGCGGGCCTGAAGCCGGACGCGAACGCGCTGTTCGTGACCGTCATGGCGACAAAGATGCCGTTCGTCGGGCGCGGCTGATCCGCAGCCGCGCCACAAGCGTTGCGATATTCTCGCGTTCGTGGGCCAGGCTCCGGCACGCCACGCCAAGCGCCGGTCGGGCGAAACCAAAATAGGAAGCGACCATGGCAGACCTGATGACGCCGAGCTTCGCGCACAACATGCGCATCATCGGCCACACCGACCAGGGCGGCGGACGGTCCGACGGCGTGCAGATCATGGTGCACAAGGGCTACGCCTATGTCGGCCATGTCTTCTCGCGGGGCTTCTCGGTCATCGACGTGCGCGACCCGACCAAACCGACGCCTGTCAGCTACATCGCCTCGCCCCCGAACACCACGTCGGTGCACTTGCAGCAGCACGGTGACCTGCTGCTGGTGATCCATGCGAAGGACCATTTCCAGCTTGAGGGAATGGAGGACGAGAAGAACTACTACAAGGGCAAAGTCGGCGCCAAGGCCGAGGGGCACAAGGAAAGAAACTGGTCGGCGGGGCTGGCGATCTACGATGTCAGCAAGCCGGAGGCGCCGCGGCAGATCGGCTTCCTGCCGGTCGAGGGCAGCGGGCTGCATCGCGCCTGGTACGTCGGCGGTCGTTGGGCGTATGCCTCCGCGCTGCTCGACGGGTTTTCCGACTACATCCTGATCACCATCGACCTGGCCGACCCGACCAAGCCGCTGCTGGCGGGCAAGTACTGGCTGCCGGGCATGAACCTTGCCGCCGGCGAGGTGCCGAACTGGCCGAGCGAATACGGCCGCTACGGGCTGCACCACCCGATCGTGCATGGCGATATCGCCTATTGCTCCTGGCGGGATGCGTGTCTTGCCGTGGTGGACGTCAGCGACCGCACGGCACCGAAACTGATGGTCCACAAGACCTGGGCGCCGCCGTTCGGCGGCGGCACCCACAACGCGCTGCCGCTCGACAAGCGCGAACTGCTGATCGTGGTCGACGAGGCGGTGCTGGACAACAAGGAGGACGGCGAGAAGCCGATCTGGGTGTTCGACAACCGGGTGAAGTCCAACCCGATCAGCATCGCGACGTTCCCGGAACCGACGGACCGCGACTACATCGCCGTCGGCGGCCATTTCGGGCCGCACAACGTGCACGAGAACCGGCCCGGCAGCTTCATCAGCGAGGAGCTGATCTTCGCGACCTATCAGAACGCCGGCGTGCGGGTCTACGACATCAGCAACAAGTACGCGCCGCGCGAGGTCGGCGCCTGCGTGCCGCCGACGCCGACGCGGATGGTGGACCCGCGGCCGAACCGCCCGAAAGTGCTGCACTCGGCCGACGTGTTCGTGGACAAGAATGGCATCGTCTACAGCTCCGATTTCAACGTCGGGCTGTACATCATGGAATACAAAGGCTAGCGGCCGCGCCGACGCCGCTTGCCGTCGTTGGCTGCCCGACCAGTGGAGTTTGCCGACGTGTCGGATGCCGGACAGGTCTCGGATGGGCCGATCATGCGCCTCGACGGCGTCGGCAAGAGCTATTCGGGCATCTGGGTGCTCAAGGACGTCAGCTTCTCGGTGTCGCGCGGCGAGGTCGTCGTGCTGATGGGCGAGAACGGCGCAGGCAAGTCGACGCTGAAGAACATCCTCTGCGGCCTGGTCGCGCCCGACGCCGGTTCGATCGAGTATGCCGGGAAACAGTATTCCCGGCTCACCAACCACGATGCGCGTGCGCTCGGCATCGCCGCGATGCATCAGGAACTCAGCCTGTTCCCGAACCTGTCGGTCGCCGAGAACGTGCACATGGGCGTCGGCGGCCTGCCGACGCGCGCGGGCCTGATCGACGCCGCCGCCATGAACCGGGAAACGCTGCAGTTGCTGAGCGACTTCTTCGAGACGGCAGTCGATCCCAACATGCCGGTGGAACGGCTGTCGCTCGGGGAACGGCAACTGGTGGAGCTCGCCAAGGCGCTGCACCGGGCCTCCACGATGCTGATCCTCGACGAACCGACGACATCGCTGAGCCTGCCGGAGCGGCAGCGCCTGTTCAACGTCGTGCGGCGTCTGCGCGAGCGCGGCTACGCCCTGATCTACATCACCCATTTCCTGGAGGAGGTCTACGAACTGGCGGACCGGATCGTGGTGTTGCGCGACGGCCGGCTGGTCGGCACGGGCACACCCGAGGAACTGCACCGGAAACAGCTTACCAATCTGATGGTCGGCCGGGAGCTGGCCGAGGTCGACACCGACCTGGCCGCCTCGCAGCAGGCGGCGCAGGCAAGCGCCGTCTCGGACGTCATCATGCAGGTGCGCGACATTGCCGACGCGGGGCTGCTGCATGGCGTCACGTTCAACCTGCACGCCGGCGAGATCCTGGGCCTGGGCGGGCTGATGGGCGCCGGCCGGTCGGAGGTCGCGCAGGCCATCTTCGGCATCCTGCCGGCCGAAGGCACGGTCGAGATCCGCGGCCAGCCGTTCGAGAACCGCAGTCCGGAAGCGGCGAAGGCGCGGGGCCTGGCGCTGGTGTCGGAAGATCGCCGGTCCGACCAGATCTTTCCCGGCCGCAGCGTGCGCGAGAACCTGACGTCCGCGATCACCGACCTGCTGAGCTTCGGCGGTTGGCTGCTCTCGCCCAGCCGGCAGCGCAGGCGCGCCGCGGAGTTGGCGCGCGCGTACGGCGTTCGCTTTCCCGGGCTCGAGGCGCCGATGGTGGCGCTGTCCGGCGGCAATCAGCAGAAATGCGTGATCGCCCGCTGGCTCGCGACCAACCCCGCGATCTGCATCCTCGACGAGCCCACCAAGGGGATCGACGTCGGCGCCAAGGCGGAGATCCATCTGCTGGTCGCCAAGCTGGCAGCATCCGGCCTGGGCGTGCTGCTGATCAGCTCGGACCTGCCGGAGTTGCTCGCGCTGTCGCACCGCATCCTGGTCATGCACAAGGGCCGCGTCGTCGGCGAACTCCCGCGCGCGCAGTTCGACCCAGTCGCGATCGTGCATATGGCCTCGACCGGGGTCGCCGCATGAGTGCGGTGGCGCAGCGCAGCATGGCCAAGGCGGCGCGCGGCGGCCGCGCCTGGGCCGCGCGCGTGCAGCGCTATTCGATCTTCGTCATCCTGCTGATCATCATCGGCGTGTTCGCCAACCTGTCGCCGATCTTCCTGACCGCGGGCAATTTCGGCAACATCCTCCAGCAGGCGGCGGCGACGGCGGTGGCGGCGGTCGGCATGACGTTCGTCATCGTCTTCGCCGAGATCGACATCTCCATCGGCTCGCTGCTGTCGCTGGCGATGACCGTCGGCTGGATGGTCGCGGCCGGACAGGGCGGAGCCTATGGCTTCGGCCACGGCGGACAGTTGCCGGTGAACGCCTGGATCTATCCGGTCGGCCTGGTGATGGGCGTGGTGCTCGGCGTCAGCAACGGGCTGCTGATGAACGGCCTGCGCATCAACGCCTTCGTCGCCACGCTGGCAACGATGTTCGCGTTCCGCGGCATCGCCTGGAAACTGATCGGCTCGGACGACAAGCCGTTCACCGTGGACAGTTCGGCCCTGCTGCTGGGCCGGACCTATTTCCTGGGCGTCGGCCTGCCGGTCTATCTGATGCTGATCATCGCCATTGTGGCCGGGCTGGTGCTCAATCGCACGCCGGTCGGCCGATACCTGTACGCCATCGGCGGCTCGCAGCGCTCGGCGGTCGAGACCGGCCTGCCGGTCAACCGGATGCGCCTGGTGGCGTTCGGCGTGTCCGGCCTGTGCGCCGCAACGGCCGGGCTGATCACCGTCGCGCGCGTCGGCACGTTGCAGGCGGGCCTCGGCGTCGGGTTCGAGTTCACCGTGATTTCGGCGGTGGTTCTCGGCGGCACCAGCCTGATGGGTGGCCGCGGCTCGATCATCGGCAGCATCCTCGGCGCGATTCTGCTGGTGGTCATCGACAACGGCCTCAATCTGATCAACGCCTCCGTCTACATCTACGATGTCGTGAAGGGCACGATCCTGATCATCGCCGTGGGAATAGACGTCGTCGTGCTGACGCGCTTCCGGGAATGACCCCGGCCGCGCGTGCGGCGAAGCCGCTGGCTTGCTGTCCACAACGCCGAAGCCGAACGGAGGGAGACGCGAACGACGGGCTTTGGAGCCGAGCCCCGGATGCAGTCTCGGATGACACCGAGACCTTGACGCTGAGCCAACAAGAACGAGCAGGAGGAACCAAGATGCTACCCGTGAAATCTCGATATCTGGTGGCGGGCCTTGCCGCCCTGGGCGCCACCACGCTGGCCATGCCGCCGGCGCACGCCGCGGAAAAGCTGGGCCAGGGACTGAAGATCTGCATTTCGCTGGACAAGATCAACGCCTCGCGCGACGGCCAGGTGAAGCTCTGGCGGAAGGCCGCGGACGAGTTCGGCGTGACCCTGATCGAGCAGGTCGCCGGCGAGGACGCGCAACGCCAGTCCTCGCAGATCGATACGTGCATCGCGCAGAAGGTCGACGGCATCATCGACATCCCTTGGGATTTCGAGGCCGTCCTGCAGGACATCGAGCGGGCGCACGCGGCCGGCATTCCGTTCGTCACGATGGACCAGATCCCGGCCGAGACCAACACCGTCGACTTCCACATCGGCGCCGATCCCGATGCCGACGGCATGCACGCCGGGCAGATGCTGGCGAAGCTGGTCGGGGACAAGCCGACCACGGTGCTCGATCTGGTCGGCGCGCTCAGCGCCTTCAACGGAATGGGCCGCGACCGCGGCTTCAAGAAGGGCATCGCCGACCATCCGAACATCAAGATCGTCTCGGAAGTGCTCACGGAATGGCACCCCGAGCCGGTGCTGGCCGGCATGGAGAACGCGCTGCAGGCGCACCCTGATCTGGGCGCGGTGTTCGCAGCCAGCGACGGCTTCCTGCCGCCGATCTGGTCCGCGCTGCAGAAGGTCAACCGCTACGTGAAGGTCGGCACGCCCGGCCACGTCATCGTCGAAAGCGTCGACGGCGACGAGCAAGGCTGCGCGGCCGTCCGGGAGGGCTGGATGGACGCCGGCTACGCCCAGCCGTTCGAGTTCATGACCCGCGAGACCATCCGGGTGGTCGTCGACATCGCCAAGCACCACACCAAGCTGCCCGACAAGGAACGGATCGTGCTGATCCCGGGCGTCGAATACACGCCGTCCAACTTTGCCCAGACCAGCGGCAAGGTCTGGGGTTGCCTGAAATGATGGATGCCCCGAAGCCCGAAGGCCAGGACGACAAGGGACCTTCGGCGTCTTCGGGGCTCGGCTACGGCGCGGGCCGGGCGCAATCGCGGGCGCCCGGCCTCGGTGCGCTGCTGGCCGTGGCCCGCGAACTGCCGATGCTGCCGGTCATCATCGTGTTCGGGATCGTACTCTCGTTCACCGTCGACGGCTTCATGTCGGTGCCGAACATCCAGAACATCCTGCGGCAGATCTCGGTCATTCTCATTGCCGCGACCGGCGAGACGCTGGTGATCCTGATCGGCGGCATCGACCTGTCGGTCGGCGCGACGATCGGCCTCGCGTCGGTGTCCGGTGCCTATGCCATGCACGCGACGCATTCGGCGCCGCTGGGCGTGCTCACCTGCCTCGCGGTCGGCGTCGTGGTCGGCGGGATCAACGGTTTGGGCATCGCCCGCATCGGCATCCAGCCGTTCATCATGACCTTTGCGATGCTGCTGACGGCGCGGGCGACCGCGTTCCTGGAGACCGGCGGCCGATCGGTCGGCGCGCTGCCGAAAACCGTGCTGGTCGCCGGGCGGCTGAACCTGGCGACGGTGCCGCTGGTGTTCATCATGGGGGTTCTGGTGGCGGCGGTCGGCGGACTGGTGCTGAGCTACACGGCATTCGGCCAGAAGGTCTACCTGACCGGCTCGAACCCTCGCGCCGCCGCGTTTTCCGGCGTCGAAGTCAGGCGCCTGACCTTCTTCGTCTACCTGATCTCCGGCACGCTGGCCGGCTTCGCCGCGTTCGTGTTCATGATGCGGCTCGGCGCCGCGACGCCCAACGCCGGCGACCCGCTGCTGTTGCAGATCGTCGGTTCGGTCCTGCTCGGCGGCAACGCGATGACCGGTGGCGAGGGCGGCATGCTGCGCTCCGTCAGCGGCGCGCTGCTGATCGCGATGCTGATCAAGAGCATGGAGATCCTTGGCGCGCAGTTCTGGGACCAGTTGATCGTCGTGGGCGCGCTGGTGGCGCTCGGCAGTGCGCTGGGGGCCTGGCTCAGCCGGCGCCGCACCAGCGAGTCGAAGGGCCGCGCCGACGCCTCCGCCAGGCGGGACGCGGCCACGCCGGGCGCGCTCGGGGGAACCAACATGTGAGGCGGTTCGCGCCGATTGGCGACATCCCGCCGGGTTGACACCAATCGGGCCGCGACGCGCGAGCAAGCTTCGGGAAGAGGGCCGGGCCAATGCGTATCACCGCCGTTCGCGTGCAGACCGTCACAGTCCCGGACGAGGATCTTTCCGCGGGCGTGTCGGAGCGTCAGCCGGCCGTGCGGTCGATCGTCGCGTTGAGCGTGCGCACCGACGAAGGCGTCGAGGGGATCGGCATCGCCTTCGCGTTCGGCGGCCTGACCCGGTCGCTGGCCGCGGCGGTGCAGGAACTGGCCGAGCTGACCATTGGCGAGGACCCGGCGCGGATCGAGGACACGACGGCGAAGCTGCGCAGGCACGCATCGACCTTCGCGACGTCGGGCATCTTCCTCACGGCGCTGTCGTCGATCGACTGCGCGCTCTGGGACATCAGGGGCAAGGCCGCAGGACAACCCTTGTGGAAACTGCTCGGGGGCTGCCGCCGGCGGGTGCCCGGCTACGCCAGCGGGCAGCTGCACCGGGGCCTCTCCAACGATGATCTGGCGGGCGCCGCGCAGCGGTGCCTCGCCCGCGGATTCCGCCACATCAAATTCCATCTCGGCCTCGACGGCGATGCGTCGCCCGCGCAGGAGGTGGAGCGGGCGCGGCTGGTGCGCGATGCGGTCGGGCCGCATGTTCACCTGGGCTGCGATGTCAATGAGCGCTGGTCGGTCGGCAAGGCCATCGATATCGGGCGGCGGCTTGAGGAAATCGGGTTGTTCTGGCTGGAGGACCCCACAAGCGGCGACGACTACGCGGGCCTGGCACGGATCACCGCCGCATTGTCGACCCCGGTGATGGCCGGCGAAAACAACTGGGGCGTCGCGCCGTTCCGGCTGATGCTGGAGGCCAGGTCCGTCGACGTCCTGATGATCGACCTCATGCATGTCGGCGGCATCACGCCGTGGATGAAGATCGCGGCGATGGCGGAGGCATTCAACGTGCCGGTGGTCAGCCACATCATGCCGGAGTTCCAGGCGCAACTCGTCGCCGCGATCCCGAACGGGCTGATGGCCGAGCACAAGGCATGGACGTGGCGGCTGTTCGACGGCGTGCCGGAGTTCGCCGACGGCGACTTCATCCTGTCGGACCGATCCGGGCACGGGCTGGCGTTCAGCCGGGAATTCGGGCCGCAACTCGGATGAGAACGCTTCTGTCACGCGGCTGCGGATGCGGGGCGGCGGCGCATCCCCGGTGAAGGAACTCAAGCCCTCCTTCCTGACGCTCGGTCCTGCGTTGAACAGGACCCAGGAACTGGCCCAGAAGCTCTCGGCCGAGATCAGGAGCGGCCGGCTGGCCCCGGGCGCGCGGCTGCCGACCGAGCAGGAACTGTCCGCCGCGACCGGAGTGAGCCGGACCGTCGTGCGCGAAGCGGTCGCGGCACTGCGCGCCGACGGCCTCGTCGTCACGCGGCAGGGCCTCGGCGCCTTCGTCGCGGCCGACGTGCAGCAGCGGCCGTTCCGGATCGATTCCAGGGAACTCAAGACCAGCACGGACGTCATCCAGATCCTGGAGCTGCGCATGAGCCTCGAGATCGAGGCGTCCGGCCTTGCCGCCGAGCGGCGCGGCGCCGATGATCTCGCAAAGATCAAGGCCGCACTGCGGGCCATCGACAATGAGATCGACAGCGGCGGCAACGCGGTCGACGCCGACTTCAAGTTTCACCTCGCCATTTTCCAGTCGGCGCAGAGCCGGTATTTTCCGCAATTGCTGGAATTCCTCGGTCACTTCATCATTCCGCGACAGCTCGTCAACGTCACCAGCGAAACCGAGGCACAGCGCAGACAGTATCTGCAACGCATCCAGGCCGAGCACATCGCGATGTTCGAGGCGATCCGCGACGGCAACGCCGCCGCGGCCCGGCGCGCCGCACGCAGGCACCTCACCAATGCCATGCGCCGGTATCGGGAGGTCGGTTCGCGGGTCGCGGCACAGGTGGACGCAAGGCCGAAGAAGCGCGGCTGAGCGCAGCCTCCTTTCAGGGACCGAACCGAACAGCCCGCCCCCAACGCTTTTCGCGCTTCCGTCGGAGGCTCACGCCTCACCCAAGAAAAGCGTTTCGCCGAACCGCAGCGTCGTGAACCGCTCCGCCGGCACGGCCCGCGCGGTGCGCGCCGCGGCGAGCGCCTCGGTCGGCGCGTCGATCGCCTCGTCGGTCAGCTGGAACGTGCCGAAATGCATGCCGACGCTGAGCGGGCCGCCGAGGTCCAGATGCGCGCGCACCGCTTCCTCGGGGTTCATGTGGTGGATCGCCATCAGCGAGCGCGGCTCGTAGGCGCCGATCGGCAGCAGCGCCAGGTCGAGGGCGGGAAACCGCTGCCGGATTCTCGCCGAAATGCGGGCTGTAGCCGGTGTCGGCCGCGAAGTAGACGGTGCGCGCAGCGGCCTCGATCACGAAGCCGCCCCAGAGCGCGCGGTTGCGATCGAACGGCGTGCGCGCCGAGAAATGCTGCGCCGGCACATAGGTGATCCGCGCGCCCCGGGTTTCCACCTGCTGCCACCAGTCGAGTTCGTGCGCGTCGCCGATGCCGGCCTTCGCGAGATGACGCGAATTGCCGAGCCCCGTGACCGTCACCGGCGACCAGCGCTGCCGCACCGCGCGCAAGGTCGGCAGGTCGAGATGGTCGTAGTGGCAATGCGACACCAGCAGCAGGTCGACGCTGGGCAATGCGTCCAGCTTCTGGGCGGCGTCCCTGACCCGGCGCGGCCCGGCGAACCCGACCGGGCTGGCGCGCGGCGACCAGATCGGGTCGGTCAGGATCGCGATGCCGCCGATCTGCAGCAGGAACGTCGCATGCCCGATGAAGGTCGCCGCGATCTGGTCCGGCCGCGCGCGGGCGGGCGGCGGCAACGGTGGATCGACGATGCGCGCCGGCCACGCGGCGCGCTGGCGGGTGAGCATCCAGCGCAGGAAACCGCCCGGTCGGCTCGCGCTGCCATGGGCATTGCGGAAACGACCGCGCTCGACCGGGGCGGGGGACATGCGGGGGCGATGCTATCGCGGCGGACGCGGGCGGCACAATGCGGTTGGCGGCGCGACGCTTTGCCCTAGCCCGGCGCCGGATGTGGCGATATTGTTGCTAATTCGCAACAAAATGGTCGTGCGAGGACCGCTGGCGGTGAGGCCCGATTTTTTGGAGGTTTTCGTGTGCCGGCGGCGCGGGACCATGTGTCGACCCGGCGGGCCTCGTGGCTTGGGCGGGCGATGTGAGTTGGGGCGATTGCCGGCGCCCCGCCTGTGGCCGTCCCCGCACCCCGGCCCTCTCCCGGCGGGAGGGAGGGAGAATCCTGCTGTTCCGGCCTGGATTGTCGCGGGCGGTGGCGGCTCGCCCGGAGCGGCCGGGCCGCGGCCGTCCGGAGCGGCGGTTCCGGGGTTTGCCGCGGGGTGGAAAGGGTGGGGCTTGCCACCCCGATGGCGGCTGCGGTCTCCTCGACCGGCCACTTGATGGAGCAGAGCGCCTGGATGATCAGGTTGATCAGGCTGGCGATCAGCGCGGACAGACGATTCCCGCCGCCGTTGGCGGCCAGGCCCTGCGAGATCTCGGCGAATTTCTCGGCGAGGTGCTGCTGGGCGGCTTGGGGGAGGGGGGCTGTTGCTGTCACGCGCGCCGTATAGAACATATCAAGAACATCCGTCAAGCGGCTTGTCGGGGTACGGCACGAATTTCGTGACCCGAGGCGGCCGCGTGCGAGGCGCCGGCGGAGCGGCCCAGCGACGGGGCGTTGCATGATGAGCGACGGCGGCGGCTTGCCCGAACCGCGGAGGCGACGGTATCGAAGGTGCCGAATGCAGCCTGTTACGCTTTCTCCTCCTCCGACCAAGTAACTGCCGTATTCGGCTCGAAACCACCGGCGGGCACGTCCATCGCCATGTCGGAAGGATCAGCAGCAGGCTTCAGTGCTGAATCAGGGTTCTCTGATACGACCGGCGGCGGAATAGGCGGGGGTTTCGCGGGAATCGGAAGAAACATTTGCTGCAGTTGGAGATCCTTGACCCCGTCATAGCCGTCCGCCTCCCTGAGGGGGAGGGGCGAATGCGGGGACTTGTAGTTGCCGGTGTGCTGCTGATTGCGGGCTGCACATCATCGATCGGCCAGAAGGAGGACATGCTCGCTGCGGCAGGGTTCACTTATCGGGCGGCGACCAGTCCACAGACGGCGGCTTCACTCAAGGCGCTCCCGCCTCATAAGTTTGTGCCCCAGCAACGCAACGGCCAAACAGTTTGGATCTACGCCGATCCGACGATCTGCGGATGCCTGTATGTGGGCAATGTCGCGGCTTACCAGCGGTATCGGCAGGAAGTGCTACAAAAGCAGCTCGCGGACGAGAACGCCACGGCGGCCGCGGCCAACGAACGCGCCGCGATGGATCAAAGCGCTGCGGCATTCCAGTGGGAAGTCTGGGGACCTTGGGCACCATATTACGCAGGACCATGAGAACGATCTGCCTGTCTCTGGTGGCTGCGCTTTGGGCGCCGCCTGTGCCAGCGCAGCCGGTGACGACCGTCGAGTTCAAGGCCATCGCGCACATCGGCAGCGCCACGCGCGACGTGATCATCCGGTTCTCGTGCGCTATGGACGGGGCGAAGATCAACAACCTGGCCGTCGAGCTCGAGGTGCCGGATGCCGAAAGTCTCAAGCCAACGTTCGATTTTGACGCCTTCGAGGGACCGTCCGGGATCGGAGGAAAGCACCACCTTGCCGCCGCGCACGCGCAGATGGACTTTGCCGCGACCGGGTCCTACGGCAACAATGGCGCACCAGACTCAACGTTCACATTCAGCGCCGGCATGACGCCGGGGCAGGCAACCCTTCGCAAGCTGCAGGCTGTGGTCGGCGCCCTATCGGCTGGCGGCCGCCATCTCACCTACCAAGTCGCGAACCCCGCGTTCTCCGGCGGCTATCGGATGTCGATCCCGATCGGCGCCATCTATTCGACCAACATCACGCCCGACCCGAACCACGGGATCGGAAAGTTCACGCTCGCCGACTTCGATCGCGCGCTGCGATACGGCGTGTCGAACGGGCACACGCTGTACCCGGCGATGCCGTTCGTGTCCTACGCCAGCACGCGGCCCGAAGACGTCCAGGCGCTGTATGCCTATTTCAAGCACGGCGTGCAGCCGGCGCCGACCCCCGATCGCGATCCGGATATCCCATTTCCGCTGTCGCTGCGCTTCCCGCTCACCTACTGGCGCTGGCTGTTCGCGCCCCGTCCGCACCCGTTCGACCCGGGCCGGTACGGCGACGCCGAACTGGCGCGCGGAGCCTACTTTGTCGATGGCCTGGGCCATTGCGGCGAGTGCCACACGCCACGGGCGTTGACGCTGCAACTGCAGGCGACGTCGCCGGAGGACGGCCCCGCCTACCTGTCCGGCGCGGTCGTGGAGAATTTCTTCGCGCCGAGCCTGCGCAGCGACAGGCCGGGATCGCTCGCCGGCTGGGACGTGGCCGACGTCGCGGCGTTCCTGCGGACCGGCACCAATCCGCATGGCATCGCCTTCGGCTCGATGACCGACGTGATCGAGCACAGCACGCAGTTCATGACGAGCGACGATCTCGACGCGACCGCCATGTACCTGAAATCGGTCGGCGCGTCGGGCGTGGTTCGGCCGACCTGCGATCCGGCCACGGCGAAGCGCCTCGCGGCCGGCGACATCTCGCGGCCCGGTGCGCGGGTCTACATCGACAACTGTGCCGCCTGTCATCGGCCCGACGGGCGTGGCTACGAAGGGGTGTTCCCGGCGCTGGCCGGCAACCCGATCGTCGAGGCGCCTGATCCGACGTCGCTCGAAACGATCGTGCTGAGGGGATCGAAGACCCCTCGAACACAGGGGACGCCTGCCCAGTTCGCGATGCCGGCGTTCGCCTGGCGGCTGAGCGATCAGGAAGTGGCCGACGTCGTGTCGTTCATCCGGTCGAGCTGGGGCAATCACGCGTCGGCGCTGGCGCCCCGCGCGGTCGCGAAGACCCGCGGATGACCGCCCGCCGCCGGGCGGCGCCCCCGCCGGAGCATCGGCCGCCGCCGCCGCCGCCCAATGGTGAGCGCCGCATCCCCTGAATGGACAGGCCGCATCCCCTAGAAGGGTTATATCGGCGTCGCATTGCAATGCGCAGGTTGTCGGCGGGTTGGAACCGAAGGACCTGCCAATGATGTCTTTCAATCACACCGTGCATCGTGTCGCGATCGTCGGCACCGGGGTGATCGGCGCAAGCTGGGCCGCGTACTACCTCTCTCGCGGATTAGACGTGGTCGCGACCGATCCCGGACCGCAATGCGGAGGCGAACCTCCGCAAGTATGTCGACGATGCGTGGCCATTGCTTGCGCAGGTCGGTCTCTCCCCGGGCGCCTCGCGCGATCGGCTGACGTTCAGCACCGGATATGGGCCACGCGCTCGCCGAGGCCGACTGGGTGCAGGAAAACGCTCCCGAGAAACCCGACTTCAAGATCAAGCTGTTCGCGGAAATGGACGAAGCGACGCCACCGGATTCGATCATCGCGTCGAGTTCCTCCGGCATCACGATGGACGTGATCCAGTCCGGCTGCAAGCGACCCGAGCGCTGCGTGATCGGCCATCCGTTCAATCCCCCGCATGTCGTTCCGCTGGTGGAGGTGGTGGGCGGGGCCAAGACCTCGGACGCCACGATCGAGCGAGCGATGGCGTTCTACGCGTCGATCGGCAAGAAGCCGATCCGTCTGCACAAGGCGCTTCCGGGCCACGTGGCCAACCGCTTCCAGGCGGCGCTGTACAAGGAGGTGCTGTACCTCGTGCAGCAGGGCGTGCTCAGCGTGGCGGATGCGGACATCGCCGTGTGCTACGGACCCGGGGTTCGCTGGGGCGTGATGGGCCCGAGCCTGCAGTGGCACCTCGGCGGCGGGCAGGGCGGCATCCACCATTTCATGGAGCACCTGATGGACCCGCTCGACGGCCTGATGAAGACGCTCGGCACGCCCGACATCACGCCGGAACTCAAGCAGACCGTCATCGACGGCGTGCTGAAGGAGGCCGGAGGGCGTTCGGTCGAGCAGCTTGCCAGCGAGGAGAACTAAGTTCTCGGTCGCGCTTGCTGAAGGCAGCGCGCGGAGATCCGCACATGAGCGGCGGCAACCATCACGTGGAGGTCTACGGACATGAGCAACGACTTCGAAACTCGTCGGTCACGCGAAGCAAGGGCAACGGCATCGTGCCCCGGATCATCTTCCTCGATCTCGGGGCGGGGCGCGTTCTCTCCGCCAACCCCGATGGCTCGGATCTGCAGGACGTTCGTGAGCGAGGGCCGAAAGCTGCCGGACGGGCTGGCGGTCGATGTCGCTCGCCGGACACATCTACTGGACCAACATGGGCAATCCCAAAGCCAATGACGGCTCCATCTTCCGCTCGGATATCGACGGCCGCAACATGACGACGATCATTGCCGCCGGGCGACACCTTCACGCCGAAGCAACTCCAGATCGACAAGCCCAACGGCAAGCTCTACTGGTCGGATCGCGAAGGCATGCGCGTGATGCGCGCCAATCTCGACGGCTCGCAGATCGAGACGCTGGTCGATACCAGCCAGGGCGACCCTCGTCCCGGAGCCGATCGCGACCAGATGGTGCGTCGGCATCGCCATCGATGCGGAGGGCGGCAAGTTCTACTGGACCCAGAAGGGCGGCGACAACGCGGGCGAGGGCCGCATCCTGCGCACGAACCTCGATATGCCAAAAGGTCAAACGCCGGCGAACCGCAGCGACATCGAACTGCTCTACGACAAGCTGCCTGAGCCGATCGACCTCGATCTGGATCTCGCGAGCCGGCGGCTCTACTGGACCGACCGGGGCGACCCGCCGCGCGGCAACACGGTGAACCGCGCACCGCTGGAGGCGCCGCCGGGCGGACGGCCGACGCCCGAGATCGTCTTTTCCAACCTGATGGAAGGGATCGGCCTGGCTTTGGATCCGAAGCACGGCCGCATGTTCATCACCGATTTCGCCGGCTCGGTCTACAGCGCCAATCTCGACGGGTCGGGCCAGAAAACCTTGCTCTTTGCCGAGGGCAACCTGACGGGGATTGCGTACGTCGAGTTGCCAGTGACCTGAGCCGCGATCAGCCCTGTACCGAATACGCTCCTTCGGAGAGCACCAATGAACTCTGCAACCGTGCAGCGCCCTGCCCCGCAGCGAACACTGTCGTTGACGGACGTGCTTGAGACAACACTGCGAGCTCCGGCAACCTCGCCGGAGTTCGACTTTCACGGTGCCGTGGCTCATCTGTTGGCGGATGTCGGTCTGACAGCCGCGGACAGCGGCGGCAAACTAGCGTTCTATGGGCACGATCCGATCGTGCCGAGCAGCTTCAGGTTTGGTGCGATGGCCGCGGTCGGCCTGGCGGCCAGGAGCGTGGCGTTGGCGGCGCTCTGGAAATTGCGGACCGGCGAAGGGCAGGACATTCATGTCGATGTCCGGAAAGCGCTCCGGCGCTTCAGCGGCTTCTTCGAGGGAAAATGGGAAACGATCAACGGTCGCAGCCCGCTGCTGCTGCCTCGGGACAATCCATTCTTCGAGCTGCCGCTGTTCCGGAAGACGCGCGATGGGCGCCACGTGGTTTCTCTCAACATCTACCCCGGGTTGCAGTCGCGCGCGCTGAACTTTCTGAGGTGCAGCAACAGCACCGAATCCATTGGCAATGCGGTTCTGCAGTGGCGCGCCGAGGAGTTGGAGGACGCGGCGGCAGAGGCCGGGCTCGTCTTCGCGATGGTGCGCACCAACGAGGAGTTTCGCACCGAGCCCCAGTACACCGAAGTACTCTCCAGAATGCCGATGATCACCTTGGAGAAAATCGGCGAGAGCGACCCGGTCCCGCTGAAGCGCGGCGCAACAAGCCCGCTGCAGGGCATCCGCGCGTTCGGAATGGGGCATGTGATTGCCGGAGCCGGCATCGGCCGGGATCTTGCCTACTACGGTGCCGACGTCCTCAACATCTGGAGGCCCAACGACGCGGAAATTGAGGCATTTGCCTGGGATGTGCAGGTCGGGATGCGTTCCACGCTGCTGGACGGCTCCAAGGAAGATCGCGCGACGTTCGATCGCCTGCTGAAGGATGCCGACGTGTTCTTCTCGAACCGGCGCCCCGGTTATCTGGAGCGATATGGCCTCACCGCGGAAGAGCTCAGCGCAAAGAAGCCGGGATTGATCCACGCCAAGGTGGTCCTCCATGGCGAAACGGGTCCCTGGTCGAACCGCGTCGGCTTCGATGAGATCGGCGCGGCCGTCTCGGGCGTGTTCTCGATCGAGGGGACGCCAACCCAGCCCAAGTCGCCGCCCATCATCCCGATTTGCGACAACGTGGTGGGCTGGCTCGGCACCGTCGGCGTTCTTGAAGCCCTGCGCCGGCGCGCCATCGAAGGCGGCAGCTATCGCGTCGTCGTGTCCCTGACCAGAACCGTGCTCTGGCTGCTCTCGATGGGCATATTCGACAAGGCCTACGCGCGGGAAACCGCCGGCTCCACGGCGGAGCACAGGTACGTCGATCCCGAGCTGTTCACCGCCGAAACCCCGTTGGGCACGTATCAGGGCATGACCGACCAGGTCGTCTTGTCGCGGACCCCGGGCGCGTTCCGGACCGTGCTGGTCCCACGCGGCTCGAGCAAGCCCGAGTGGCTCGTCTAGTCCTCCCGTCGCTGTCGCGGCCTTCGGCTCAATCGCGAGCGGGAGCGCCCAGTTCGTCGAGAAGCTGTTTCGCCGCGACCAGATCGGCGGTGCTGAAGCCCTCGGTGAAGCGATCATGGATCGGCTGCAGGCAGGCGGCGGCATCGGCGGGGCGGCCTTGATGGCGCAGCAAGCGGGCGAGGCTCGTCGCCGCGCGCAACTCCCATGACAAGGTTCCATATTCTCGCGCGCCGTCACGTGCCTGCCGGAAGCAGGCCTCTGCCGATCGCTCGGCGTCAGGCATGCCCTGCAGCAGGGTCAGCTCGCCCTTGAGGCGAATGACCTCCGGGGTGAAGCAGCACGCTTCGAACTGCCCGATCCCGGCCTCGAGCAGCGCCAGGCCCTCGGCGATCCGCCCGCTCTGGCCAAGCGCCTCCGCCAGCGGCATCAGGCCGGTCAACGAGCGAAAACTGAAGTTGGGCTCGACGCTCGCCTGGCCGCCGGACCGCCGTGGCGAACCGCCGCCGACGGCGCCAGCCTTGACGGCGAGGACGCGTTCGAACCTGGCGCCGAACGCGGCCCAGTGCGGCAAGCACGTGCCGCCGCGACAGATCGACCAGCATGGCGGTGTAGCGGGTCGCGGCGACCTGGTCGCCCAACCAGAAGGCGATCGGAATTGCCGCCATCGCCAGGACATAGCACCGCGAGATGGCGTGGCCGGTCGCCTCGGCTTCGGCGAGGCTTTTCGCCGCCATTCGCACGGCCTGATCGGCAAATCCCTGCAGCCACAGCACCCGCGCCAGGAATATCTGCGCCGAGAGCCGCACATCGATGCCGAACCGGACGACATCCTGGTAGCGGCTGGGGTTCCTTCGGCGAGCGCCAAGGACATCCGGCGCCAGCACCCGCTCAAGATGGCGCCGCGCACTGTTCTGGTCGCCGACATAGTGCTCGGCCACGCCCATCGCGTGCTCGCCGAACAGCAGATCGTCGCGGTCGGATCCGCGAAGGGTCAGCGCATGGAACTCGCGCGCGAAGGGACGCGCGGTGCGGAACTTGCCGCTGGCGACGTGATAGAAGTACAAACCCCAAAGCGCGCGCAACTGGTACTCGCGGTCGCCCAGGCGCCTGGCCAATTCGAGTGTTTTGGTGAATTCGGCGATCATCTCGGGAGCCTCGGGCGTCGCGGCCCCCAGCGCGGCGTGCAGTCGCATCGCTTCCCGCAGGCCCTCGGCCGATGCGGTGCCGAGCGCATCCAGCGCCTGCCGGGCGCGCCCGCGGCATTCCTCAAGCAGCGACAAGCGGATCCAGAGCGGGACGGCTGCGGCCGTCAGCGCCACGCCGGTCGGCGCTTCGCTGCCTGGACGAGAACGCCCAGTCGAGCGCCGCGCGCAAATTGTCGATTTCCGGGGCGTAGTCGGCCAGCCAGTCGCCGGGCTCCCGCGCCGGCGCTTCCGCTTCGGCGCAGCGCGAAGAGCTGGCGGTAGTATTCGGCGTGGCGGTGCGCGATCGCTTCGCGCTCGCCGCTGCTCGTCAAGCTTCTCCAGCGCGAAGGCGCGGGTCGTGTCGAGCAGGCGGAACCGCGGCCTGGCGCCGCTGACATCCGCGACGACCAACGATTTCGACACCAGATCGGCCAAGCGGTCGACGGCATTCGCGCCGGCGGCTGTGGCATCCGTGGCAACGGCCGCGGCGGCCTCGCCGGTAAAGCCGCCCGCGAATATGCCGAGCGCACGAAAGAACCGTTGCTCGTCCTGGCTGAGCAGACCGTAGCTCCAGTCGACGACGGCTTGCATGGTCCGGTGCCGCGGCATCGGCTGCACGGCGCCGCGTTCCCAACAGCCGCAAGCTGTCATCCAGGCGGGCGGCGAGGCCTTCGATGCCGAGCACCTCGACGCGCGGCGCGGCGAACTCGATCGCCAACGGCAAGCCGTCGAGCCGCCGGCAAATCGCGACGACCAGCGGGGCGTTGGCATCGGTCAGCGCGAAGTCTTCGACGATCGCGGTCACTCGCTCGACGAACAGCTGCACGGCGGGGAAAGCCGCCGCTTCGGTGGCGGTCAGCCCGGGCGACGGCTCCGGGCTGTCGAGCGGTCCGAGGCGGTGCACGCGTTCGCCCGGTACCCCGAGCGGCTCCCGACTGGTCGCCAGGATCGTGACGCCCGAGCGTTCCGCTGAGAACCGCCGCCGCCAGACCGGCCGCCGCGTCGATGACGTGCTCGCAATTGTCGAGCAGCAGCAGCATCCGGCTGTCCTCTAAGGGCGGCGACCAGGCCGGGCAGACGGATCTTCGGTGCGGATTTCCAGGCCAAGCACGGTCGCCACCGCGCTGGGCACCAGGCCAGGGTCGCGGAGCGGCGCCAGATCGACCAGCCAGACGCCGTGCTCATAGGCGCCGATCATCCGTTCGGCGACGGCGAGGGCGACCGTGGTCTTGCCAATGCCGCCGGGCCCGACAATCGTCACCAGGCGCCGGCGCGAGAGTTGCGCGACGAGCGTTGCCACGATTTCCTCGCGGCCAATCATCCGAGTTGTCGCGAACGGCAGATTGTGCGGCTGCCGACGGCGCGACAGTCGGGGACGGCGAGGCCCGCGACGGCTCCTCCTTGCGTATCGGCGCGACGAAATTGTAGCCCCGGCCCACAACGGTGGCGATGTAGCGATTGTCGCCCTGGCCATCGCCGAGGGCACGACGCAAAGCGCTGACCTGGATCTTCAGATTCGCTTCTTCCACGAACGTTGCCGGCCAGGCTCGGGCGATCAGTTCCTCCTTGCTGACCACCTCGCCGGCGCGTTCGACCAGAGCGGTCAGGATGTCGAAGGCGCGGCTGCCGAGCCGCACCGGCTTGTCGCCCTCCAGCAGGAGCCGCTGGGCGACGAGCAGCCGGTATGGGCCAAACGAGATCGCGCGTCCGTTCATGGCGCAGTCCTGGGATTAGCTCGCATTTTTACCCGAATTAACTTGACACGGCCAGACGCGGCCTGCGCGTTGCCCGAAGGTCGGTGTTGTTCCGCGACGGTATGGCTTCCGCGGCGTGAAAGCCGAGTCGATGTGGGGACGGTCTGGCCGGACGCGGCCTGCCGGCAGCGCCCGCGGTTGCCATGCCGATTTACCGCGGCATACCGATCTTAACCGGACAGGGGGCGCGAGACCTCCCACGTTCTGGCGTCAGCCAGCGCGCCGCGTCGCCGATGGCGGTGGCGGCTGTTGCGCCGCTTATGGACCGACCGTGTCGGCGGCGCGATGGCTGCTTGCGCAATGCGAGTTGCTGAATAAAACTGGAAAAAACTGAACCGGGACGGGGGCTGATGCCGCCGCTGCAGGACAGGCCGATCTACACGGCGGGCGCGCTGGAGGTGGATCTCGCCGAGCGGGTGCTGCGCGTGGCGGGAGCGCCGGCACAGGTCGGCGCGCGCGCGTTCCAGATCCTCGAGATCCTCGTCCAATCAGCCGGCGAACTGGTCGCCAGGAGCGACCTCATCAGTCGTGTGTGGCCGGAAGGGAAAATCGCGGAGAACACGCTGGAGGCCCATATCTCCGCACTCCGCCTTGCACTCGGCGCCGAGCGCGGCGTGCTGAAGACGATCTCCGGGCGCGGGTATCGGCTCCTCGGAAGCTGGACAGCAGTTCCACCGTCCGGCGTGGGTGCAACCCCAGCGGTGCAGATCGAGCCTGCGCCGCCGGCGAGCAGCAGCACAAACCTGCCGGTCGCGACGTTTGCCCTGATCGGCCGTGCTGCCGCGACGCGGCGGGTGCTCGGGCTCGTCTCGACGAGCCGCGCAATCATGCTGACCGGACCTGGAGGGATCGGCAAGACCGTGCTGGCGCTGGAGGTCGCCCGATTGCCTGCTGGGGAGCTTCGCAGGGAGCGTCCTGCTGGTCGAGCTGGCGTCGCTATCCGACCCGGCGCTGGTTGCCGCCGCCGTTGCCAGAGTCCTCGGCCTCAGGCCAGGTTCCAGCGAATTTACCTCCTACTCGGTCGCGCGGGCGATCGGTGAAGGAAAAATCTTTCTGATTCTCGACAATTGCGAGCACGTGATCGACGCGGTGGCCGAACTCGCGAGCGTGATCCTCCGGACATGCCCGCACAGCACCATTCTCGCGACCAGCCGGGAAGCCCTGCGGATCGACGGCGAGCACGTGGTGCAGGTGCCACCTCTCGAGGCGCCGCCGCAGCATCAGGAGAACATGGCGGCCATTCTCGGAAACAGCGCGGTCCAGTTGTTCATCGCCAGGGCGAAGTTGTCGCAGTCCGGTTTCGCGCCGGACCTTCCCGATCTGCTGGCGATCTCGGCGATCTGCCGGCGGCTCGACGGCATTCCGCTGGCGATCGAACTTGCGGCGGCACGCGCCGCTTCGCTTGACCCTGCGGAAATTGCCGCTCGATTGGACGATCGGTTCGAGCTGCTGACAGGAGGCCAGCGGACGGCGCTGCCGCGCCACCAGACGCTGCGGGCGGCGGTGGATTGGAGTTACGACCTGCTGTCGGATTCGGAACGGCATCTGCTCTGCTGTCTGTCGGTGTTCCCGGCCGGCTTCAGCCTCGATGCGGCGGCTGCGGTGGCCGGCGGCACGGGTGCCTCGGCGCTGTCCGTTCTCGAAGGGATCGCGGCGCTTGGCGCGAAGTCGCTGGTGGCGATGGATGGTGGGTCGCGGGCTCGCCGCTGGCGCCTGCTCGAGACGATCCGCGTCTACGCGCTGCAGAAGCTCGCGGCCGGAGCGGACGCGAATGGGCCGGCCCGACGCCATGCCGAGTTTTTCCGCGACCTGCTGACGCAGTCCCTTCCCGGCGAGCGGAACGAGCCCTCGGCCAATCTCTCGGACCGATTTCTCGCCGAGATCGACAATATTCGCGCGGCTCTGGATTGGGCTTTTTTGCCCTCCGGCGATACCGCGATCGGCATCGTCCTGACGGCGGCGTGCGCACCGCTGTGGCTGCATCTGTCGCTGCTTGTGGAATGCCGGGAGCGAACCCAGCGCGCCCTGGATCGGCTTGGTGCGGAGCCGCGCGTTGACGCGCATGCCCGCTTCCAGTTGCAGATATCCCTCGGCGTCGCGCTGTTTCTGACGACCGGCTCGGCGAAAGCCTGCGGCGCGATGTTCGGCCAGGCGCTCGAAACCGCCGAAAGCTTGGCCGACGCCAACTCCCGGTTGCGGGCGCTGTGGGGCGTGTTCGCGTACCGGATCAACAACGGCGAGCCGCGCGCCGCATTGCCGATCGCGCACCGCTTCCTGGACCTGGCGAAGCAGAGCGACAACCCGACCGATGCGCTGGTCGGCGATCGGTTGGTCGGCATCGCGACGCACTACGGAGGCGATCAGGCGGCCGCCCGACGCTGCATCGAGCGCGTGCTGGATTTCTATGTCACCGCCGGAGAATCAGCGGCACTCGCTGTGGTTCCTTTACGACCAGCGCGTGCTGGCGCGCGCGATGCTGGCTCGCGTGCTGTGGCTGCAGGGCTACCTCGACCAGGCAAGGCGCCATGCCCAGGCGAGCGTCGACGACGCGCTTGCGCTCGGGCACAAGCCTTCGATCTGCTACGCGCTGGGCTTTGCGGTCTGCCCGATCGCGCTGAGGACGGGCGATCTGCATGGAGCCGAACAGGCTCTGGCGATGCTCATCGACGTCGCGACCGGCAACGACGCCGTGTTCTGGACCAGGCTGGGGCCCTGCCTGGAGGGCGCGCTGCTGGCAAATCGCGGTGACATGGTTCGTGCGGCGAAACTGCTGTCGTCGGCGCACGCCCTGTCCGGGGGAACCGGGCTGGCCGTGCATTTCTCGGGCTTTGCCGGGGATCTCGCCGAGGCGCTGGCCGCGATCGGCCGGTTGGACGAAGGACTGTCGGTGATCACCGGCGCCATCGCCCAGCTTGAGGGCAACGGGTTGCTGTGGTGCATGCCGGATCTGCTGCGGGTCCGGGGGCAGTTGCTGCTGCAGACGACCGGCGGCCAATCGGCGACGGCTGCGGTCGAGTGCTTCTCCCGATCGATCGGGATGGCCAGGGAACAGAGCGCGCTGTTTTGGGAACTGAGAAGCGCGCTCAGCCTGGCCCGCCTGCGGATCGGCCAGGGGCTGCAGGACGACGCGCAAGAGATCCTTGCTCATGTCTACGATCGGTTTGGCGAAGGCTTCGATACGGCCGACCTGGTGTCGGCGGAAGCGGTGCTTGCAGGCATCGGCGGAGCGCACCGGCATTCGCCTCCGCTATGGGCTTAGCTCGCGCTGGTGTGATCGAGAGCCGATCGCGTAAATCTTTGTTAGCCCGCGTAAAAAGCGGCGCCTGAAAAGGACTTCCGTCCGTCACTTCGTCGACCGGAACAGGGCCTTTGCCCACGCCGGAGCGGTTGACGACGGCGCATGAAAAAAGTAATTTCCTCTTTCGTCGCGGAAGAGAAGATGGCGGAAAATGCCTCGCCCAGACCCGATGGACCTGGAATACACGCTCGCAACGGCGGCTTTGGCGGGCCAGAGCAAGCTGCGCAGGCTGGCAAAGTGGATGGTCGAGAATCGGGCGGCAGTCGGCGGGATGACGATCACCGACCTCGCGGCCGCGGCCGGGGTTGGGGAGACGACGGTGTTTCGGCTCTGCCGCACGCTCGGCTTCAGCGGCTATCGCGAATTGCGGATCGCGCTCGCGGAGCGTCGGGGAGCCACGCAAGGCAACAAGCTGCTGCCGCTGGACGTGCCGCTCGACAGTCCGGAATGGGAAAATCTCGGACAGATCGTCCGCCGCATCATCGAAGTGCACGTCGAGACGCTGCACGACACGCTGCGGCTCGCCGATCCGGTCGTGCTGGAGCGCGCCACCGCGCAGTTGCTGCGCGCCCAGCATATCTATCTGCTGGGCTTCGGCAGTTCGTCGCCGATCGCCGCTGACGCTTCGCAGCGCCTCGTGCGCCTCGGGCTCGTCGCCAGCGCCCATTCCGACCCGCACGTGCTGGCGACGCTGGCGGCAAATCCGCCGCCGCACAGTCTGTTCTTCGCCATCAGCTTCTCCGGCCAGACGCGCGACGTGGTGGAGACGCTGGAGGCAGCCGGCCGGCGCGGCTGCCCGCGCATCCTGCTGACGTCCAATCCAGGCAGCGCCGCCACGCAATATGCGGAGACAGTGCTGATCTCGGCGGTCCGCCGCTCGCCGCTCGAGCAGCAGGAATGGGTCGCAACCCGCGTTTCCCAGCTCGCTCTTATCGACATGTTGTGTGTCTGCATCGCGTTGCGCCATCCCCGCCGGGCCGACTTCGTCCACGAGGGGGTGCTGTTCGAGCGCGAGCTTTCAAAGAAATTCCTGCCCGAGGCCGCCTTGGGCAACGGAACCGTTCGCTCGTTCGTCGAAGCGGGGGAGGCAAAGGGCGGCAGACGATCCGAGCGGTCGAGTGGAATCGGCCCCGCGGCCGCCAACTGGGACGACCGCGGCGCAGTACGCGAGACCAAAGGCCGGGTGTGATACCGGAAGATCGAGGCCAGCATGTCTGATTTGTGCGACACCGGGAGTTCCTTCGCCGTCACGTTCGGCCGATTTCGCCTGATCCCGTCGCGACGCCTGCTGCTGGACGGCGATACCGCCTGCACGCTGGGCTCCAGGGCCTTCGAAATCCTGATGCTGCTGGTGGAGCGCGCGGGCCAGACAGTCCCGAAGCCGGAGCTGCTGAGCGCCGTCTGGCCCGGCATATTCGTTGCGGAATGCAACCTTCGTGTGCAGATCGCGGCCTTGCGCAAGGCGCTGGGCGACGGCCGCGGCGAGGCCCGCTACATCGTCAACGTCGCCGGCAACGGCTATTGCTTCGTCGCGCCGGTGCAGCGCGTCGATCTCGCCGTGGCAGCACCGGCAGCCACGT
This sequence comes from uncultured Solirubrobacterales bacterium, assembly GCA_963697635.1. Taxonomy (GTDB): domain Bacteria; phylum Pseudomonadota; class Alphaproteobacteria; order Acetobacterales; family Acetobacteraceae; genus CAJCJG01. The sequence continues at coordinate 151,616 of CAVOOS010000010.1, forward strand.
TGCGGCCGGACGGCAGGCTCCACGGCCTGCCTGCAATGCCCGTGCACGTCGTCGGGCGCGACGAGGCGATCCGAGAGGTCGTGGACAGGCTCTCGGCACATCGCTGCGTCACGATCGCCGGCCCGGGAGGGATCGGCAAGACCACGGTGGCAGTCGCCGCAGCCGAGCGGTTGGCGTGCAGCTACGAGGATGGGGTCTGGTTCGTCGATCTGGCGGCGATCACGGATCCGGCGTTGGTCGCGACCAACGTTGCCGCAGTGCTCGGCTTGCCGGTGCAATGCGAGACTTCTTACGATGGTCTCATCGGCTTTTTGAACTCCAAGCGATCGCTGCTGGTACTCGACAACTGCGAACATCTGGTCGGCGCGGTCGCGACGCTTGTCGACAGGCTGGTGGGCGCGACCCCGCATCTCGGCATCCTGGCCACCAGTCGGGACACGCTGCGCGTCGACTGCGAGTGGGTCCATCAACTTGGCCCGATCGCCATACCGCCGGACCACTTTCGGCTCGGTGCCGATGCAGCTCTGCGGTTTCCCGCGGTTCAGCTTCTGGTCGCCTGCGCCGCAATGCATCTCGAAGGCTATCGACTGACGGATACGGACGTACCGGCGGTCGTCGAGATGTGCCGGCGGCTCGAAGGAGTGCCGCTTGCAATCGAGTTGGCTGCGGCCCGCGTCGACCTGTTGGGCATGCACGGTCTGGCGAAGGCGTTCGACGACCGGTGCCTCCTGCAATCGCCGCACGGCAGACGCTGTGCCGCGCCGCGACACCAGAGCCTCACCCATGCGCTGGATTGGAGCTACCGGCTGCTGTCGCCGGCCGAGCAGACGATCCTGGGCCGGCTCTCCGTCTTCAAGGCCAACTTCACGCTCGACGCCGCTGCGGCAGTCGCCAGCGGCGACGCGATCACGGTCGATCAGGTCTATGCGAGCCTGCTCGCCCTGACCTCGCAATCGCTGGTCTCGACAAGATCGTCGGAGACATCGCCGCTGCACCGGTACTACCTGCTTTATGTCACGCGGGTGTTCGCCGGCTGCCGGCTGACGGAGAGCGGCGACCGCAATCGGGTTGCCCGTCGGCACGCGGAGTTTCTCTTGCGTTGCCTGGCGCAGCCCGAGCGTGAGTGCCTGGCGATGGAGCGACAGAGTCGCCATGAATACTATGCCGAATGCATCGACGACGTGCGGGCGGCGCTCGAATGGGCGTTCTCGCCGCGCGGCGATCTGGCGCTCGGCGTCGAGTTGACCGCGGCCGCCATTCCGCTGGGTTTCGACTTCAGTTTCGTGACGGAACTGCGGGAGTGGGTCGAACGTGCGCTCGCGCACGTCGCGGACCTGACGCCGCGACCGCTGCTCGCGGAAATGCGGCTCAATATCGCCTGGGCCAAGCTCGCGTCCGGCTGCAGTTCCGTCTCGGGGCGCGCGATGGCACGGTTCGAGCGTGCGCGGGAACTCTCCCGGCAGCTCGCCCCGCTCGGGCGCCAGGTCGAACCGCTGATCGCGAGGTCGGGGGCTTTGACCGCCTGCGGCAGCTACGCCGAAGGTGCCTCGCTGGCGGTGCAGGCCATCGGCGTTGCCTGCATCGCCGGCGATCTGCTGGCGGTGACGGCGGCCAACCGGGTCGCCGCCCAGGCGCGCCATTTCAACGGCGAGCACGAGGCGGCGCTGCAGCTTGCCCATCGCGTTCTCGAGTGCCCGCCGCGGCGAAACGCGTTCAGCTATCTTTTTCTGGTCGCACGCCGCGTGTCGATGCGCGTCATCATTGCCCGCGCGGCGTGGATCACTGGGTTTCCCGAAAAGGCAGCTTGCCTCGCGGGCGAAGCGCTGTCCGCCGCGCAGGGCGAGAGCGCGGTCGCGCGATGCCTGGCGCTGGCCCTGGGCGCGATCCCGATCGCTCTCTGGAGCGGGGACGACCGCGCTGCCGAGGCGATGGTCGCTTCGCTGTCCGACCAGGCGAGCCGCCATTCGCTGAGCTATTGGCAGGACTGGGCCGAGCTGTTCCGCGCGTTGCTGCGCCGACGTTCGGGCGACGCCGACGCGACCGTCCGCATCGTCGGCACATTGCAATGCGACACGGCCCCGACATTGGCCGCCGCCGTGCTCTCGCCGCTGGCGATCGAGCGAGCGGAAAACGGCGCCGCCGGGTGGTGCGCGCCGGAACTGTGCCGCGCCCACGGCGAACTGGTGCTGGCGCGCGACGGGATGCGGCGCGCCGAGGCAGCCGAGGCGCTGTTCGAAGCTGCCCGCCGGCTGGCTCGGCAACAGGGAGCGGTCGCCTGGGAGCTGCGCGCGGCGACGAGCCTGGCGCGGCTGTGGCTGGGCACCGGCCGCAGGGCCGCGGCGCGGAGCATGCTGTCGCAAATCGTCGATCGTTTCACCGAAGGCCATGCGACCGCCGACCTGCGCGAGGCGGCTGCGGCGCTGGACGAGACCCGGGGAGGCGGCCGTGTCTCCGCCTTGGCTTCGCTTTCCCCCGCGACGCACGCCTTCCTTGGCGTGAGTGGCACTGCCGCGTGAGAACTGAATACTTCTGAACCGATTGGTCTGCATCGACCTGATCAAGACTCTGGAAGTTCTAACAGTAGCTGTACGTATGGCCCGCCGGAGCGATAGCAACGGCTGCCGTAAGAATGTGCGTGCGAATGGAGCTGGGCGGAGAGGCGCAAGCGGATCGGAGTGAATTGCCAATTTATACCGATTAACTTGCTTCCGACGGCAAGCCGGCAAATATTCCTCCGTGCAAGACATCTGGGGGGTCCTGTGTTGCATCAATCGGAGTTCATCAGAGATCGGCCCCTTGCCGGCGTTCGCGAACCCCCGGCATTCCGCGACCGGTCGCCGGTTTCGCTCGGCGAAGCGGGCCGCAAGGGCGGCGCGCACGCCTGCCGCTTCGAGCGGATGGCGCTGGCAGCAGCGGGAATGTCGGCCGCGCGACTTGAAATGCTCGGAGAACTGCTCGCGACCACGCTGCCGCCGGTCTGCGGCAGCAAGGTGTTGCAGCCGATCTGGACAAATGAAACGATGAACCGCGCGTACATGATGGTGCGGCTCATCGGCGACCTTGAGCGGAGCAAGCCGCTGCATCCGAGCGATCATCTCGCCGCGGACGCCGAGCGCCGCCTCGCCGGCGAGCTTGCCAGGGCGCTCAGGACACTCGATTTCACCGACGACGGCACGGCGCTGCCATGCTCGGCGCTGCTGCGGACACTGCTGCGTGATCTCCTCGAGTTATTCGGCTCGGTCGCGCCGCGGGCGCGGCTGGAGAGCTGCATCGAGCCGATGCTGCTGCCCGCCTACAAGCGGCGGGCTCTGGCGCTGGCAACGTTCACGCTGGTCGGCGACGCACTGTTGAACACCCGGTCGCGACGAGGCTGCGGTGCAACGCGCGTCACCCTGCGCGTCGCTTCGCCGACGCACGGCGCCCTGCGCGTCGCCGTCGAAGATGCCAGTTCCGCATTGGCGAACAGCGCGGCACCCGGGGGCGTCGTCGACGACATGGCGTCGCTGCTGGAATGCGCGCCGCTGTTGCTGTCCGACGCGCCCGGCAGCGCCGCGGTCCAACTCGTCTTCCCGCTGAGGGCGTGAGCGCGGCACCCGCACGCAGCGGAACGCAAAGGAACCCATCGATGCCATCCTGGACAATCGATCCGACGTCGCGGCGCAGCAGCATCGCGCGCGGTTGCGTCAAGTTGTTGCCGGGTACCTGGCGGCCACGATCGCGGTCACCTGGGCCGGCACCGCCCATTCGGACGACGCACGAACCAGACTCTCCGTGGTGGTTTCGGGCGTCACCAACGCCCGCGGCCACATCCGGCTTGCGGTCTGTACACGCGCGACCTTTCTGGGCGCGCATTGCCCCTATGTCGCGAGCGCGCCGGCGCGGATCGGTGCGGTGACGCTGCGTGTCGACGGTGTCGCACCGGGCGAATACGCCGTGCAGGCGTTCCATGACGAAGACGACGTTGGCAAGATCAAGTTGTCGCTGCTCGGCATTCCCGAAGAAGGTTTCGGCTTCTCCAACAATGCGCCGATCCTGATCGGCCCGCCGCGCTTCTCGGATGCCGCCTTCCGGCTCGACCCGGGCGACGCACAGCTCTCGCTCCGGCTGCGCCATTTCGACTAGGCTCCGGTGACCGTGAGAGTGCATCCGAAATCATTGTGAAGCATTGCAGAGCTTGCTGAGCGTGAGTAAGCCTCCGCTGACGATCGCCTTGTTATGCTAGGCGGTCGCCGCTCATGTACCGGGCATGAGCACCGGCAAGCATGAAGCTGTCACAGTGGCAGCCACACGTGGCGAGGCGATGCCTCGGATCGAGATCGTGGCCGAGCGGCGGCGGGCACACAGTGACGGCGTTTCGGGCCGATGTGGTGGCGGCTACAAGAACCACATCAGCATGGATCGCCGGCACAAATTGGTGCGCCGCTACACGGTGACCGACGCGGCCCGTCACGACAGCCAGGAACTGGATGCGCTGCTGGATGCCGGCAACACTTGCTCCGAGGTGTGGGCCGACAGCGCCTACCGTTCGGCCGACATCGAGGCGGGGCTGGCCGACAAGGGTTACAAGAGCCGTATTCATCGGCGCGGCGCACGCAATCGGCCGCTCTCGCCGCGCGAGCAGCGGGGCAACACAACGCGCTCGCGGGTGCGTGCCGGGGTCGAGCACGTGTTCGGCCACCAGGCCACCGCGATGGGTGGCAAGCTGGTGCGCACGATTGGCCTGATGCGGGCGAAGATGAAGGTCGGGATGCTGAACCTGACCCACAACATGAGCCGCTTCGCGTATCTGCGCGGCGCGGCCGCGAGCGCTCCATGACGGCAGTGTCGGGGGCGGAGTTTGTCCAGCTTCGCCCCTTCGACACCAAAAGCCACGCCGCAACCGCCAAACCGCACCCTCCCCGTCAGCCGACCGCCCACTTACGGGCCACAACCGCCGTCGTCCCAACCGGCCCGTCGACAAACCAGCGCATTGTTCGAGCGCTTCACGATCGGCGTCGTCGCCGCCCATGCAAGGCTCGCTTCCGGCTGGCGGGCTGCAGCCTTTGCCGGGAGGGAGTCGAACCCTCTGGAACGCTCCGAAAGGTTTCAGGTCATCCCAGTGTCCTTTCCAGGACTTCTCCTGACGCAAGGTGGTTCTATGCCGACCTGAAGGCCTACCGTCTCGATCCGACGCCCCGCCGGCGTTGCGAATTGCGCGCGCGTTTCGACCGCATCTTCCGGCGGCGCACCTCCCCGGACCACGATCCGGGGATCGCCACCCTCGATCGCCTGCTGCAGCGGTTGCATGCCAACAAGGTCGGACGCGAGACCTCCCGGTTCCCGTCCAAGGAGCGTCCGCACGTGCCAGGGTCCCAGGTATGTCCGGATCGAGGGCTCGCAGAACCGTTTTGCGTTGAGGGGCTTGCCCGGCTCGGATCGGCTGTGAGTTCCATCGATGGCACCGATTTGCGAGGTGCCAGATGTGGACGAAAGAGAACCGCCGCCGCTACGACCGCAGTTCTCTGCGGTACCAGCACGACCCGACCGACGAAGAGTGGGCGGAGATTTGGCCAACAATGGCCGAGCAGTACGACGGGCAGACGGATCTCGGCGGACGCGATCACGAACACGGCGAAGGCGACCCGGTTATAATTCGGAAGTGGAAATAGAAAGAAGTCGTCAAGTGCCGTTGCAAGCTGCTGCATGCACTTCCCTGCCATGATTGAGGGTTTTTCCTGGCATGCGGCGACATCTCGTTTCCGTCTGAATACAAGGTCGATAGGGCACAAGCTGGGCACCCCCTTCCTTGACACCCCACCCGCCCCCGGCTAACCCGCCGCGCCACTTCCAAGGCTCATCCGATGCCACACGCCTTCGTCTTCCCAGGCCAGGGCAGCCAGGCCGTCGGCATGGGGCGGGACCTCGCCGCCGCCTTCGCCGCCGCCCGCGAGGTGTTCGAGGAAGTCGACGAAACCCTCAAGCAGAAACTGACCAAACTGATGTTCGAGGGGCCGGGCGAGGAACTCACGCTCACCGAAAACACCCAGCCCGCGCTGATGGCGCACTCGCTCGCGGTGCTGCGGGTGCTGGAGCGCGAAGGCGGTTTTTCCCTTGCCGACAAGGCCGTGGTGGTGGCCGGGCATTCGCTCGGCGAATATTCGGCGCTTGCCGCGGCCGGCAGCTTTTCGGTGGCGCAGGCGGCGCGCGCTGCTGCGGCTGCGCGGGCAGGCGATGCAGAAGGCGGTGCCGGCGGGCGAAGGCGCGATGGCGGCGCTGCTCGGTGCAGACCTTGACCTCGCGCAAGGAAATCTGCGCCGCGGCGGCCGAAAAGCCGGAGGGCGGCCGGGAAATCATCGACCCGGCGAACGACAACGGCGGCGGCCAGGTGGTGATTTCCGGCGCGAAAGCCGCGGTCGAGCGCGCGATCGAGATCGCCCGGACCAAGGGCGTGAAGCGCGCGATGCTGCTGCCGGTCTCGGCCCCGTTCCATTGCGCGCTGATGGCGCCGGCGGCCGAGGCAATGGCGGAGGCGCTGGAGACGATCGCGGCCGGGCGCGCCCGCGCTGCCGCTGGTCGCCAACGTTTCGGCCGCCAAGGTGACCGATCCGGACGAGATTTCTCGACCTGCTGGTCGAGCAGGTCACGTCCACGGTGCGCTGGCGCGAGAGCGTGCTGGCGATGGTCGGTCTGGGCGTCGACAGTTTCGTGGAGCTTGGCGCCGGAAAGGTGCTGGCCGGGCTGATCCGCCGGATCGCGCCGGACGCGGCGACGACGTCGGTCGGTTCGCCCGCCGAGATCGAGCAACTGCTCAAGACCCTGTAGAGACACAAAAATGTTTCGGCTGGATGGAAAAACGGCGCTGGTGACCGGGGCGTCGGGCGGCATCGGGGCGGCGATCGCGCGCACGCTGCACGCGCAGGGCGCGGCGGTGGCGCTCTCCGGCACGCGGCGGGAGGCGCTCGACAAGCTTGCGGCGGAGTTGGGCGAGCGGGCGTTCGTCTGCCCGGCCGATCTGCGCGACGCGGCGGCGACCGAGGCGCTGGTGGCGGCGGCGGAAGCGGCGGCCGGCCCGCTTTTTGTCCTCGTCAACAACGCGGGCCTGACCCGCGACATGCTCGCGCTGCGGATGAAGGACGAGGACTGGGCGACGGTGCTGGAGGTGGACCTGACCGCGCCGTTCCGGCTCGCCCGCGCGGCGCTGAAAGGCATGCTGCGCCGGCGCGGGGGTAGAATAATTTCGATCGGTTCGATCGTCGGCGCCACCGGCAACCCGGGGCAGGCCAACTACGCCGCCGCCAAGGCCGGGCTTGTCGGCATGACCCGCGCGCTGGCGCAGGAGGTCGGCAGCCGCGGCATCACCGTGAACCTCGTCGCCCCCGGCTTCGTCGAGACCGCGATGACCGACGCGCTGCCGGAGGCAAGCCGGAAAAAACTGGCCGACGCGATCCCGCTCGGCCGACTCGGCCGGCCGGAGGATATTGCAGCGGCAGTTCTCTATCTCGCCAGCGACGAGGCGGCGTGGGTCACCGGCGCCACGCTGCATGTCAACGGCGGGATGGCGATGCTATAGGCTGGAGCGACAAGGCCGGCGGGCGGCCGGGTTGGACATGTGACAAAACCGTGCTAAGCGCCGCCCGCCTCGTCCGGGGACGTGCGGCGCCGCCCGGGTCTGCCCGGGACCGCGCGCACGGAGACGCGACGTCGGACGGGACGTTGAACCAGGACAGGCAGGCAGGAGCAGGATTTTCATGAGCGAGATCGCCGACAAGGTGAAGAAGATCGTCGTCGAACACCTCGGCGTCGAGGAAAGCAAGGTGACGCCCGAGGCGTCCTTCATCGACGATCTCGGCGCCGACAGCCTCGACACGGTCGAGCTGGTGATGGCGTTCGAAGAGGCGTTCGGCGTGGAGATCCCCGAGGACGCGGCGGAGAAGATCAGCACCGTGCGCGACGCCGTCGACTACATCGAGAAGCAGAAGGCGGCCTGAGCCGCGCCTTGCACCTGATGTCCGCGCGACGACAGACAACTGCGGCAGGGCCGCTCGACCGGCGGCGCGGCACGGCGATGCCGCCCGACGGCGCCCGGCTCCGGGGTTAGGCAGGGATGGCAGCGATGCGGCGGGTCGTGGTCACGGGCATGGGCATCGTCTCGCCCCTGGGCATCGGGGTCGAGCATGTCTGGCGGCGGCTGATCAACAGCCACTCCGGGATCAGCGCGATCCAGTCCTTCGACGTCTCGGACATGCCGTGCCGGATCGCCGGCACGGTGCCGCGCGGCAGCAAGGCCGAGGGCAACCTCGACGTCGGCGAGTGGATTCCGCCCAAGGACCACAAGAAGATGGACCGGTTCATCCAGTACGCGATGGTGGCCGGGACCGAGGCGGTCGAGGATGCCGGCTGGACCCCGACCGACGAGGACGATCGCTGCGCCACCGGCGTGATGATCGGCTCCGGCATCGGCGGGGTCGAGACGATCTTCGAGGCCTCGACGCTGATCCTGGCCGGCAAGGGCAAGCGGATCTCGCCGTTCTTCATCCCCTCGGCGCTGATCAACCTCGCGTCGGGCAATTTCTCCATCAAGTACGGCTTCAAGGGGCCGAACCACTCGGCGGTGACGGCCTGCGCGACCGGCGTGCACGCGATCGGCGACGCCGCGCGGCTGGTGGCGCTGGGCGACGCCGACGTGATGATCGCGGGCGGCGCCGAGGCGCCGGTGAACCCGATCGGCATGTGGGGGTTCTGCGCCGCGCGCGCCATGAGCACCGCGTTCAACGACACGCCGCCACTTGCCTCCCGCCCGTGGGACCGCGACCGCGACGGCTTCGTGATGGGCGAAGGCGCCGGCATCGTCGTCGTCGAGGAGTACGAGCACGCCCGCAAGCGCGGCGCCAAAATCTACGCCGAGATCGTCGGCTACGGCATGTCCGGCGATGCCTACCACATCACCGCCCCGGCCGAAGGCCACGCGGGCGCGTTCCGGGCGATGAAGGCTGCGCTGAAGAATGGCGGGCTCGCGCCCTCCGACATCCAGTACGTCAACGCGCACGGCACCTCGACGCCGCTCGGCGACGACCTGGAGCTGGAGGCGGTCGAGCGGCTGTTCGGCGATGCCGCGCGGCAAGATCGCGATGTCGTCCACCAAGTCGGCGACCGGGCACCTGCTGGGCGCGGCCGGCGCGATCGAGGCGATCTTCTCGATCCTGGCGATCCGCGACGGCGTGGCGCCGCCGACCTTGAACCTGGAACATCCGAGCCGGGAGAGCCCGATCGACCGGGTCGCCCTGGTGGCGCAGGAGCGGCGGATCGAGGTCGCGCTGTCGAACAGTTTCGGGTTCGGCGGCACCAACGCCAGCATCATCTTCCGCAAGGCGGCCTGAAGCCCTGCGCCGCTCGCGCGCGATCTGGCTTTTCGTCATCCTCCTGCTGATCGTGGCGGGCGCGGGTGGCGCGTGGTATGGCCGCGCCGCCTACAATCGGCCCGGACCGCTGGAGAATTCCCGCGCCGTGCTGGTGCCGCACGGCTCGCTCGGGCAGGTGGGCGAGGCGCTCGTGCAGGCCGGGGTGGTCGAGAACGTGCTCGCGTTCCGCGCGGCGGCGATCCTGACCTTCCTCAATGGCCCGCTGCACGCGGGCGAACTCGCGTTCCTGGAGCACGCGTCGCTGCGCGAGGTGCTGCTGGTGCTGCGCACCGCGAAACCGGTGCAGCACAAGCTGACCATCCCCGAGGGGCTGACCGCGGTGCAGATCGCCCGCCTGCTCGGCAAGTCGGAGGCGCTGACCGGCGACGACCCGACGCCGCAGGAAGGCGCGATGCTGCCGCAGACCTACGCCTTCGACTATGGCGCAACCCGCGCCTCGATCGTCGAGCGCGCGTCGGTCGCGATGCAGCGCACGCTGGCGCAGGCGTGGGCGAGCCGCGCGCCCGACCTGCCGCTGACCAGCCCGACCGAGCTGCTGATCCTCGCGAGCATGGTCGAGCGCGAGACGGCGCGGCCGGAGGAGCGTCCGCACATCGCCGCGGTCTATCTGAACCGGCTGCGCAAGGGCATGCGGCTGCAGGCCGATCCGACCGTGATCTACGCCGTGAGCAACGGCCTCGGCACGCTGGACCGGCCGCTGAGCAAGGCCGATCTCGACTCGCCGAGCCCGTACAACACCTACCGGGTCAACGGCCTGCCGCCCGGCCCGATCGCGAGCCCGGGCCTGGCCTCGATCGAGGCGGTGGCGCGGCCGGAGGCGACCGACGATCTGTACTTTGTCGCCGACGGCACCGGCGGGCACGCGTTTTCGACAACCTTGGAAGACCACCTGAAAAACGTCGCCAGATGGCGCGCCCTCAGCCCGCCGGGGCCGGTGCCCGGGGAGCTGCTGCGGTAAAGGCCAGGGCGCGGGAACAACCCTGCATCCGGTCGTGCAACTGCTACAAATACACGCCACGTTCCAGGATTTCGAGCGTGTACTCGCGATACGTCATGCCCAGTTCTTCCGCCCGCGCCAGCCGGCGCAGCGCGATTTCGCGCGGCGGGGTCTTCCAGGCGCGCTTGTGGGCGCGCCGCCAGCAGAATAACCGCCACGAGACGGCGCCCGGGTCCTCCTCGGGCTCCAGCGGCGGGCCGCCGTTGTGGCCGATCTGGCCGCTCACGGCCGGCACACCACGAGGGCGTAGTGCGCGTCCGCCGGCCCGGGGGCCGCGAACCGCACCGGGCCGAACAGCCGGAAGCGCAGGCAGTCACCGGGCCGCAGCCGGTGCAGGGTGCCGTCGAGCGTGAGCTCCAGCACGCCGCCGAGCATCCAGATGTGCTGCTCCAGCCCCTGCACCCCCGGCGCGGCATAGTCGATCGCGGCGCCGGCGGGCAGCATGGCGTCCACCAGTTCGGCGTCGAGGCCGGCCGCCGGCGGGGAGACGCTGCGGCGGCGGAACCCGGTCTCCGGATCCACCCAAACCGTCTGCTCGGCGGCGCGGACGCATTGTGGCGGGTCCGCCTCGGCCTCGGCGATCAGCCGCGACATGGTGCGGCCATAGGCGGTGCAGAGTTTGCCGAGCAGGCTGGCCGTGGGACTGGTCTCGCCGCGCTCCAGCCGCGACAGCGTGGTGCGGCTGATGCCGCTGCGCTCGGCGAGCGCGTCGAGCGACCAGCCGCGTTCCGCCCGCAGCCGCCCGAGGCGCGCCGCGAGCCGCGTATCGAGTTCGGTTGTGCTGTCGACGCCGTCCATATCCGGGAGAATATCCCAGATCCGGGAGACGTCAACGCGGGGAAAGGAATTTCTCCATGACCAGCGTGGTCGGCGCCGCGTAGCCGTCATGGGCGCGCAGCTCGCCGTCGCGGAAGCCGCAGGAAGTGAACAGGCGGCGGTTGCCGAGCAGCACGAGGCGGGTTTGCAGGTGAACGCGGGACAGGTTCCTGCGCTGCGCCTCCGCCTCGACCGCCGCGACCAGTCTTTTCGCGATGCCCTGCCCGCGAAACGCCGGATCGACCGCCAGCCTGCCGAAGTAGAGGCCAAAGTCCTTTTCGGCCCACAGCACGACGCCGACCAGGGCGTCGCCTGCGACCATGCCGGCGCCGCCGCCGGCGGCGAGCGCGGCGGCGATCGTGTCGGCGGTCTCGCGCAGCGCGGACGACGGCGGGTCGGTCGGCAGCGGCTGGGCGGCAAAGGCGCGGCGGATCAGCGCCGCGGCCGCCTCCGCGTCGTCGACCGTTAGCGGCCGCAGCGTTGTCATGCGATGATCTCCGCGTCGCCAATCCATTGCCGTCACCGCGTCATGCCACAAGCGTCGCCCGACATCGCCCCCCTGCTCGCCGAGGCCGCGGCGCACTATGACGCGGCGCGGTTGGCCGAGGCCGAAGCGGTGTGCCGGGCGATCCTGGCCGCCGATCCCGGCCAGGCGGGCGCGCGGCACATGCTCGCGGCGATTGCGTTCCAATCGGGCGATCATGCGGCTGCGGCCGATCTGCTCGGGCAGGCCATCGCGCTCGACGCAACGGTCGCCGAATACCACTCGAACCTCGGCGTGCTCCGGCGCGAGCAGGGGCGGCTGGCGGAGGCGGAAGCGTGCAGCCGCCGGGCGATCGGGCTCGATGCGGACTGCGCGGAGGCGCATTTCAATCTCGGCCAGGTCCGGCTGGCGCTCGGCGACCTGGCGGAGGGGTGGCGCGGAATACGAGTGGCGGTTCCGCTCGTGGCAGCAGTCGCGCGCCGTCCGCAGCTTCCGCCAGCCGCAGTGGCAGGGCGAGCCGGCGCCCGGGCGCACCCTGCTGCTGCACGCGGAACAGGGGCTGGGCGACACGCTGCAATTCTGCCGCTTCGTGGAGCTGGCCGCGGCGGCGTCGGGCGGTCGGGTGATCCTGGAGGTGCAGCAGCCGCTGTTCCGCCTGCTGCACGGGCTGCCGGGCGCCGCGCGGGTGATCACGTTCGGCGCGATGCCGCCGGAGTTCGACCTGCACTGCCCGCTGCTGAGCCTGCCGCTGGCGCTTGGCACCACGCTGGAGACCATTCCGCCGGCGCCCCGCCATCTGCGCGCCGACCCGGCGCGGGTGGCGGCGATGGGCGCGCGGCTGGCCATGAATGCCGGGCGGAAGCCGCGGATCGGCGTGGCCTGGGCCGGCAATCCGCGCACCGGCGTGCCCACGGCCATGGCGATCGCTCGCCGGCGCTCGGTGCCGCCGGCGCTGCTGGCGCCGCTGTTCGAGGTGGCGGGCGTCGCGTTCTTCAGCCTGCAGAAGGGCGGCCCGCCGGCGCCCGCGGACGCGCCGTTGACCGACCTGATGCCGGAGGTCGCCGACGTCGCCGATACGGCCGTGCTGGTCGAGAACCTCGATCTGGTGATCGCGGTCGACACCGCGGTTGCGCATCTGGCGGCGGCATTGGGCAAGCCGGTGTGGCTGCTCGATCGGTTCGACCATTGCTGGCGCTGGCTGGCCGGGCGGCGCGACAGCCCATGGTATCCGACGCTGCGCATCTACCGCCAGCCGGCGCCGGGCGACTGGGATTCCGTGATTGCCGAGGTGGCGCGCGACCTACGCGGCTTCGGCGCGTAGCCCGAACGCGCGGCCGAGCGCCATCTGCCCCGCCGGCGTCACCGCGACGGCGCGCGTGCCGTCGAGCCGGCGGACCCAGTTGCGGGCAAGGCAGGTGCGGCACAGCGCGGCGCCGACCGCGCCGGCGAGGTGCGGGCGCCGCTCGCTCCAGTCGAGGCACGGCCGGCAGAATACTCGTTTTCCGGCGCGCGCCGCCTCCAGGTCGACGCCGAGGCCGTGCAGGAACGCCGTGCCCGTGTCGGTGACGGCGCCGCCGTCCGCGGAAAACTCGATGTGGCCATCGGCGACCAGGCGGTCGGCCATCGCGACCGCGAGTGCGCCCGCCAGATGGTCGTAGCAGGTGCGGGCGCGGCGCAGCGCCTGGTCGCGCGGGCCGACCGCCGGCTGCCGGCGCGTGGCGGCGACCGACATGATGGTTTCCAGCATGCGGGCGACCGCGGGCGAGGCGAGCCGGTGGTAGCGGCGGCGGCCCTGCCGCGCCATCGCCAGCAGCCCGGCCTCGGTCAGTTGCGCGAGGTGGCCGCTCGCGGTCTGCGGCGCGATGCCGGCGGCGGCCGCCAATTCGGTTGCCGTCAGCGCGCGGCCGTCGAGCAGGGCCGCCAGCATGTTGGCGCGCGCCGGATCGCCGACCAGCGACGCGGTCTCGGCCAGTGCGGAAATCGTCGTCATGGCCGCAAGTGTGCCGCGCCCGCCGCCGCAATGCTACGGGCGCGCCCGAAGCTTTTCCTGCGGCCGGCCGGCTAACCCTGCCCCCGTCGCACCGACAGAGGGAAAAACGACGATGCTGACCTGCTTCATCCGCTATGAGATCGATCCCGCCGGCGTGCCGGCGTTCGAGCAGTACGCGCACACCTGGGGCCAGGCGATCCCACGCAACGGCGCCGACCTGATCGGCTACTTCGCGCCGCACGAGGGCTCCGCCACGACGGCCTACGCTCTGTACAACGTCGAAAGCCTGGCGGCATACGAGGCCTATCGCGCCCGCTTGCGCGAGGACCCGGCGGCGCGCGAGAATTTCGCGTTCGCCCAGCGCGAGCGCTTCATCCGGCAGGAGGACCGCATTTTTCTTCGCCTGGCGTCCGCGCCGCACGCGCCGCTGGTTCGGGCGTGATTGCGGTGATCTTCGAGGTGTGGCCCGCGAAGGGCCACACCGACGCCTATCTGGACCTCGCCGCGGCGCTGCGCCCGCAGCTTGAGGCGATCGACGGGTTTCTGTCCGTCGAGCGGTTCCAGAGCCTGACCGAGCCCGGCAAATTGCTGTCGATCTCGTTCTGGCGCGACGAAGACGCGGTCAAAACCTGGCGCAATACCGCCGGGCACCGCGCCACCCAGGCGCGCGGGCGCGGCGGCGTGTTCACCGACTACCGGCTGCGGGTCGCCGCCGTGCTGCGCGACTACGGCATGAGCGAGCGCGAGCAGGCCCCGGCCGACAGCCGCGCCGCGCACGGCGCCTGACGGATCACGCGACCGGCTGCCGTGCCGCGACCTCGCGGAATCTTTCGCGCCATCGCGGCGATGCCGTTGCCGCGGTTGGTGGAGAGCGCTTCGAGCAGCCCCAGCTCCTTCAGGAACACCGGGTCGGTCGCGGCGATCTCCGAGGGCGGGCGGCCGGAATAGACGCGCAACAGCAGCGCCACCAAACCCGACACGATCGCCGCGTCCGAGGCACCGGCCAGGTACATCCTGCCGTCGCGCAGCGCGGATTCCATCCAGACCTTGCTCTGGCAGCCCGGCACGCGGTGCGCGTCGTCGGCCCAGTCGTCCGGGAACGGCGGCAGCTTCCGGCCGAGGTCGATGATGTAGCGGTAGCGGTCTTCCCAGTCGTCGAGCACCGAAAAGTCGTCCTCGATGCCGGCGATCGCATCGGCGGCGGTCGGTTGCTCCGGCGTGACGAACGGGTCGGGCGAGGACATTGCCCGCATGTGCGCGGCCGGGACCGGAGCGTCAACCCGCCGACCGGGTTCCACCCGATCGGCAAGGGGTGTTGTTGCGCTAGCGTTCCACCGTCATCGCGACGCCCATGCCGCCGCCGATGCACAGCGTCGCCAGGCCCTTCTTGGCGTTGCGCTTCTGCATCTCGAACAGCAGCGTGGTCAGCACGCGGGCGCCGGAGGCGCCGATCGGGTGGCCGATCGCGATCGCGCCGCCGTTGACGTTCACCTTGGCCGGGTCGAAGCCCAGGTCCTTGTTCACCGCGCAGGCCTGCGCGGCGAACGCCTCGTTGGCCTCGATCAGGTCGAGGTCGTCGATCTTCCAGCCGGCGCGGGCCAGCGCCTTGCGGCTCGACGGGATCGGGCCGGTGCCCATCAGCGCCGGATCGACGCCCGCGGTCGCGAACGACGCGATCCGGGCGAGCGGCGTCAGGCCGCGCTTGGCCGCCTCGGCTGCCGACATCACCACCAGAGCGACCGCGCCGTCGTTGATGCCGCTGGCGTTGGCCGCCGTGACCGTGCCGTCCTTGCTGAACGCCGGCTTGAGCTTGGCCATCGCCTCGGCGGAGGCGTCGTGGCGGATGTATTCGTCCTGGTCGACGATGGTGTCGCCCTTGCGGCCCTTGATCGTGACCGGGGTTATCTCATCCTTGAATTTTCCCGCTTTTTGCGCCGCCGATGCCTTCTGCTGGCTGGCCAACGCGAGCTTGTCCTGGTCTTCGCGGGTGATCTGGTACGCCTTCGCCACGTTCTCGGCGGTCATGCCCATGTGGTAGCCGTTGAAGGCGTCCCACAGGCCGTCCTTGATCATCGTGTCGATGAACTGCAGGTCGCCCATCTTGACGCCGCCGCGCAGGTGCTGGGCGTGCGGCGACATGCTCATGCTCTCCTGGCCGCCGGCGACCATGATCGTGCTCTCGCCGGTGCGGATCTGCTGCGCGGCGAGTGCCACCGCGCGCAGGCCGGAGCCGCACACCTGGTTGATGCCGAACGCGGTCTTGCTGTCCGGGATGCCGGCCGCGCGGGCCGCCTGGCGGGCCGGGTTCTGCCCCTCGGCGGCGGTGAGCACCTGGCCGAGGATCACCTCGTCCACGTCGCCGGCCTCGATCCCGGCACGAGCGATCGCCGCCTGGATCGCGGCGGTGCCCAGCACATGCGCCGGCACCGCGCCGAACGCGCCGTTGAAACTGCCCACCGGCGTGCGCGCGGCGGCGACGATGACGATGTCGTCCATGCTGGCTCTCTCCCGTGCGGGCGTGCCCCCGCGTGCATCCATGTTGGTGCGGCGCACCATGTATTCCAATGATCCGCATGGCTGCCTAGAGGCTTGGCCGGGGGGCAGCGTTGATCAGGATCAACGGGCGACGATCGAACCGTGCGGCGGACCCCCGTAGCGTCCGCGCGGCGGCGTCGAAGACATCGCTTTGGCATTGCCATCCAGGTGGGACTTGACTTATATGTCAATTGCCTCCCGATTGAAGGTGCTCGCGGAGATCGGCCGATTGCTGGCTTATCGGCCGATCGAAACGAAGCGCCGCGCGCAGCGTCGCTTGCTGCTGAGCGCGGAGGTGGTGAAGAGTTTGAACGATCCAGATTCGGCGGTGAACATCCTCTCACAACGCGGTTCCGTGTTTGCAGGCTTCACGAGATGGACTCTCGGGGAATGGGTTCACGCCGATGGGGCGCGATGCTTCCTTCGCCGCCTCGCTCCGCCCCCGCCGGAGATATGGGAGATGCGGATCACCGAACCTTTTGTTCAGATCAGGATATTCGGGCGCTTTGCCGAGCAGGACACGCTGGTCCTGACTGCGCTCCACACCCGGGGATTGTTGGGCAGCAAAGGGTCCGCCGCGTGGAAGCAAGCGATGACCGATTGCGAACGATGGTGGGACAGCAATTTGCCCGGCCTGGCCCCGCTTTCCGGCACCACACTCGGCGAGTACGTAATGGAGAACCGTGATGACCAAGATCTGGCTGACACCGCTGGCCGGCCGCGACCTCGCAAACTACGGCGTCGCCCGCGTCAGGGACCAGGCCTTTGACGCAGTTCGTGCCTTGTGGCGTCGCCGGCATGCCGCCGGCCTGAGTCAAAAGGCGCTCGCGGATGCCATCGGACGGGATCAGGCCTGGGTGTCCAGGAACCTGCGCGCTCCCGGAAACTGGACGCTCCGCACGATTGGGGAATTGGTTCAAGGACTGCATGGCGAGATCGAGATCATCGTGCATGCGACCGAGGATCTGGCAGCGCAACGGCCAAATTTCGATGCCTATGACGGCCATCGTGGAATTGCCGAGAACCCGTTTGCGCTTCGAAGCGGCGGCCAAATTCTGGACATAAGCCGTCCGGGAGACCAGAATATAGCAATCACCGCTCACGGCCTTACAAATGCCGCACAAGTTATATATTAACAAGATGATCCCTACATTGCAGGTCGTGCATGGTATAATTTGCGACGATGTCAGGTTGGAACTCTTTCACAAAGAAACTATAGTTGGAATTTACCAGACGGGAATTGCCGTTCGCGCTTTGCCGTGGGTGTCAAATATATGCCTGTGGATGGCCGTCATCTGGAATGGCGAGGGAGATCTTGACCTGGAAGTTCGCATTCTGGACCCGAAAGACAGACAGGTCGGCGAGGCTCTCGGCAGGGCTCGCGCGATCGAGCAGGGGAAGGAATCCTCACTGACATTTCGCGGCCTGTCCGTCAGGATTGAGATCGAAGGAGCATATCTTGTTCAGTGGCGTGCTTTTGGCGGGGTTTGGGAAATGGTGAAGACGTTTTCCGTCGCGCTTGTCAGGACATAGCCCGGTCCGGCGGCTGTGCCATCACCCACTCCCGCAGCGGCCGCCACAGCGCCGCCTCGGCGTTCGAGCCCGCTGCCATGCCGATGTGGCCGGCGCCGGGCGTGTGCAGCACCGCGCCGGGGATCGCGGCGGCGAGCGGGCGGGCGCTTTCGGGCGGGACGATGCGATCGCGGGCCGGCACGGCGACAAAGGTGGGAAGGCGCAACGCCGCGGGATCGACCGGCAGGCCGGCGACGCGCCATTCGAGACGGGCCGGCGTGTTGCGGCCGTACCAGCCGCCCAGGCACTCGCGCGCGACCGGCGCCGCCAGCGGCACGCCGTCGTTGAGCCAATCCTCCAGCGCCACGAACAATCTTGCCCGTTCGCTTGCCGGGTCGAGCTGGGCAAATCCGCGATACTTGTCGGCGATGCCGTGCGGGTCGAGCAGCGCGAACAGCAGTTGCAGCGCATCGACCGGCAGCGCGTTGGCGAACGCCAGCACCGGCTCCAGCAGCGGCAGCATGTGCGCGACCGCGGCGGCACGCTCCGGGTCGTCGGCGTGGAAATCCCAGGGCGTCGCGAGCAGCGCCAGCGCAGAAACCCGGTCGGGCCGGCGCAGCGCCGCGGCGATCGTCAGCAGGCCGCCCATGCAGTAGCCAGCCAGCACCACCGGACCTTCGACCGCCAGCAACGCCCGTTCGAGCCGGCCGGCGATGTAGTCGGTGAGCGAGAACCGGCGCTCGGCCTCGCCCGGCCAGCCCCAGTCGAGCAGCAGCGGATGGAGGCCGTTGGCGGCGAGCCAGCGCAGCATCGAGCGGCCGGGCGCGAGGTCGAGCACGTATGCGCGGTTGATCAGGCTCGGCACGAACAGCACCGGGGGGCCGGTGCCGCCGAAATCGAGCAGCCGGGTCTCGCCCTCCGCCCAGATTGCCGGCGGGTCGGGCAGGTCGCGGCGCCAGGGGTGGCGGCGGTACGCGGCAATACCGGCGATCAGGGCCGCGTCCTGGCGCAGGACTTCTTCGAGTACCGCCTGCGGGAAGTTCTCTGCACCGCCGCCGGCAGTCCCGAGCGCCGCCGCGATCGCCGCGGGGTCAATCTCCCCCGTTGCGCTCCAGTTCGGCGAGGCGGCGCTCCAGTTCGGCGACGCGGCCAGCGAGGCGCTCGATTTCAGCATCGCGAGCGTCAGGTGCAGCAGCAGCGGGCGCGGGCCGCGGCGGTGCAGCGGCCCCGGCGCGTCCGGCCGCGGCGGCGAAGCCGGCCCTTGCATCAGGCGCGCCGCGCGGCAGCCCGGACAGCATCGCCCCGGCCACGCCCGCCCACAGCGCGGCCAGGGTCTGCCACGTCTCCTGCAGTTCGCGGTCCGCGGCGGCGGCGGTCAGCTCGCTTTGCCAGAGCGTGATCCAGTCGCGCGCCAGTTGCGCGAGATCGGGGGCGGCGCAAGGCGGGGCGCCGTCGTCCATCCGTCATCCTTCCTCCTGACCGGGCGAGGATAGAGCAGCCCCCGGCCGGCGAACATCGGGCGCCGTGACTTCCGGCGCCGCCGGCGATTTTGGGTGTTGCACTGCATCATGCTACGCTGACCGCAAGCAAACCGCGAGGCCCCCCATGTCGCAGCCGTTGCCCACCGATCCCGACGCCAAAGCGAGCGAGGCACCGCCGGTCGTCGTGAAAAAATACGCGAACCGGCGGCTCTACAACACCGAGAGTTCCAGCTACATCACGCTCGACACGCTGGCCGAGATGGTCCGCGGGGGCCGCGATTTCGTCGTCTACGACGCCAAGACCGGCGACGACATCACCCGCAGCGTGCTGACCCAGATCATCGTCGAGGAGGAGAACAAGGGCAAGGCGATGCTGCCCACGGGTTTCCTGCGGCAACTGATCGGCTTCTACGGCGATTCGGTGCAGAACCTGGTACCGCGCTATCTGGAGCAGGCGCTGTCCAGCTTCGCCCGCCAGCAGGAGCAGATGCGCCAGGCGGTGCAGCAGACGATGGGCAGTTTTTTCCCCTTTGGCATGGAAGAAGTGGGGCGACAGAACCTGGCGATGATGGAACGGGCAATGAGCCTGTTCGCGCCGTTCGGCCGCACCGCCGAGCAGGACACGCGCGAGCCCGGCGCCCCGCCCGCGGCGGCCGGGCCGCGGCAGGACGAGATCGACGCGCTGCGGGCGGAGGTGCAGTTCCTGCGCGGCCAGCTGGCGCGGCTGCAGCACGCGGCGCCGACGGCGGAACCCACGCCGCCCGGCAAGAAGGTGTCCAGCGGCGACGACTAGGGCGGCGTGGCCAAGGCACGACGTCCCACTTGAGCGATGGCCGATCCTTGCGGGTCGGTCATGGCGCAAATGGAGCGTCGGCTGCTATCGAATGCCGATGCCTGCATGGCACGCGGCCAAAGCAAACATCATCGCGAACATCGCAAAAGACGTCAAATATTTCTTCATGACACGACCCTTTCATATGTCGAGCGTCCGAACGACGGTTGCCAATTCCTTTCGGATATTGCAGTGAGCGGAGGTCCGGTTCGACGCCGCTACTTAAATGGGTAGGGCCGGAAACATGCAACAGACTCGGAAACTACTCATGGCCGCGCCGGTCCGACCACTCAACCGACGCCGAATGCGGCGGTGTCGCGACATCGGGCGACCGGGCAGCGACACCGCCGCCGCCTTGACCGGCGCCTTGCCGGTGCTAGCGTTTGAGCCCGCCGCCACGGACGCCCGCCCATGCCGATCGCCCAGGTGATCTCGACCATGCTGCCGGATGGAAGGGAGGTGATGGGGCCGGGCATCCTGCTGTGGCACCACCCCGAAGCGCGGGTGATCAACGGCGCGCTGCTGACCGTCGAGAGCAACCATTTCTGCGTGCTGAAATCGCGCGGCGCCATCCTCAACGTCTACGAAACCGGCCAGTTCGCGGTGCAGACGCCGGACCGCGCCATTCGCGGCGCCTTCACCACGGCGTTCTTCGGCGGCCAGAGCCCGTGGCAGTACGAAGTCATCTACATCAACCGCGCCAAGATGGTGACCAAGGCGACCGGCACCGCGCTCTCGGCCGAGATGGCGGAGCTGAGCTACGAGGTGGACTTCTATTTCCACGTCGCCTCGACCGACGACGCGATCGCGCTGGTGACGCACATGCCGGTTGCCGACCATTTCATCCTCGCCGGCCAGATCAACGAGTATGCGACGCCGGTGGTCGAGCAGGCGATCAACCAGGTGGTGCAGGTCACGCCGTTCGAGCAGGTGAACGAAAAGATCCGGGAAATCACCGACGAGGTCAAAAGCCACCTCGCCGAGTTCCTGCGCGTGTTCGGCATCACGCTCGACACGGTGAAGGTGGTGGTGCGGCCGAGCGACGAGCGGATGCGGGCGCTGATGAGCCTGAAGGCGTTCGGACTCTCGCCGATCGAGGCGGTGCGCTACTACGCGGCGATGGAAATGGCCAAGCGCGGCGTCGTGTCGGCGCCGAACATGGCGATCGGGGCGCCGTTCCAGGTCGGCGGGCAGGCGATTTTTTCGATGCCCGACGCGACTGCGACGGCAGGGCCGCCCCCGAGCCTGTCGGCGCCGAGCCCGCCGGCACCGAGCCCGGCGCCCGGGTCGCCGTGGTCCACGCCGGGCGGGCAGGGGTGACCGGGCCGCCGGCCGCGCCGCCCCCGGATATCCGTGGGGCGTGGGCGCTGAAACTCAGCGGCGCCGGGTTCAACTGGTATCGATACGAAAACGATTTCCAGGCGGACGACCTGTGGGTGCGGACGCGCGCGAGCGGGTCGCTGTCCGCCGCGGCGGCGCGGCTGCGCGAGATCGAGCGGCTGTTCCGCGAGCGCCACATGCCGCCGCCGACCCGCCAGCACCCGTTCCCCGATCCCGACCGGGTGGCGGAACTGCGCCGGATCGAGGCGCTGCGTGAGCGGGTTGCCGCGCTGGAAACCAGGGTGCGCGCCGGCGCGATGCCGCCCGCCGACCGGGTGTCGCTGCGCCACCGCGATCCGACCGCGGCGTTGGCCAGGCTGGTCGAGGTGGACACCGACCTGGTCGGCGCGGCCGACGACCTTGCAACCTGCCTCACCAGCCTCGACGCGCAGACCGTGCTCGCCGAGGCCGGCCAAGCGGCGTTCGGCCGACTGATCGGTTATCTGGAGGCGGCGCTCACGCGGCGCGCCGCCATCCTGGCCTGACCCGGATCAGGCCGCGACGACGGCCGGCAAACCCTCGGGGTCCAGCCGGTAGCCGCCGCCTTCGGTCAGCAGCAGGCGGGCGTTGGCCGGATCGGGCTCGATCTTCTGCCGCAGCCGGTAGATGTGGGTCTCCAGCGTGTGCGTGGTGACCGCGGCGTTGTAGCCCCAGACCTCGTTGAGCAGCACCTGCCGCGGCACCGGCCGGGTGCCGGCGCGATACAGGAACTTCAGGATCGCCGCCTCCTTCTCGGTGAGGCGGATGCGGCGGTTGCGCTGCGGCTCCTGCAACAGCTTCGCGGCCGGGCGGAAGGTGTACGGGCCGATGCCGAACACCGCGTCCTCGCTGTTCTCGAAGATGCGGAGCTGGGCGCGCAGCCGAGCCAGGAGTTCCGCCAGCCGGAACGGCTTGGCGATGTAGTCGTTGGCGCCGGCGTCGAGCCCGCGCACGACGTCGGCTTCCTCGTCCGATCCGGTCAGGATGATGATCGGCATCTTGAAACCGTCGCGCCGCAGCCTCCCGCACAGGTCGCGGCCGTCGCCGTCGGGCAGGCCGACGTCGAGGATCATGGCGTCGAAGCGCGCGCCGCGCGCGCCGACGCAGGTTTCCGCCTCCGAGGCCGTTCCGGCCTCGACGGCCAGAAACTCGCCGTCGACGCCGAGTTGCTCGGCCAGCATCGACCGCAGGCCGGGGTCGTCATCGACGATCAGGATGGGGCGCTCGCCAGCCATGCTTAGGTTCCTTCGAGCCACAGTTCGCTGTCGCCGGAATCCGGCCCGGCACAGCCTGTTGACATTATCGTGGACACTGCCGGACCGCTGTTCAAGGCGTACACATGTCCGCGCGTTTCGTTAAAATCCGATCTCCGTCGTACACTTTTTCGCGCGCAAAGGGAAATGGCGGATCGTGGCCGTTTCGTTCCTCGACCCCGATTGTTGAGGCGGGCGATGGCACGCGGATCGCGGCCGCTCCGCATTTTCTGCCACAGGCTGCTCGTCGACCAGCCCCGTTCGACCCATCTGTGTCGACATGACCCACGTGTTGCCTCGCGACCACGCCGCCTCCCGCCTCGCCGCGCTGCCATTCCCGCCCGGCGTGACGCCCGATCCGACGGTGGCGCGGCTGCGTGCCGTGCATCGCGCGGTCGCCGAGTTGCGGCGCGGCACGCCGGTGCTGCTGGAGGGCGAGGAGAGCCTGGTGCTGCTGCCGGCGGAGACCGCGGGCGCGCGCGGGCTCGGCGAGTTTTTCGCGCTCGCCGCGGCGCCGGCGGTGCTGCTGCTGGCGCCCGTGCGCGCCGCCGGAGTGCTGCGGCGGCCGGTGGAACAGGGGGCGGCGGCGATCGCGCTGGCGCTGCCGCGCGCGTTGCTGGAAGCGGTGGCGCTGCGCAGCCTCGCCGACCCGACCGCCGAGCAGCTTCTCCCGGCCGAACCGACCGCCGTCGCCGCGCCGGCGCTGGCCGCGGCGGCGCTGGCGCTGACCAAGCTGGGCCGGCTGCTGCCGGCCGTGCTCGCCGCGCCGGTGCTGCCGGGGGCCGCGGAGCGCGCCGCCCGGCTCGGCCTGCTCGCGGTCGCCGCGGCCGACGTGCTGGCCTATCCGAACCAGATGGCAGCGAACCTCGTGCGCGTCGCCGAGGCCGAGGTGCCGCTCGAGGATGCACCGGACGCGCGCGTCGTCGCCTTCCGCGGCCCGGATGCGGGCATCGAGCACCTGGCGATCGTCGTCGGCCGGCCGGAGGCCGTCGCCGCGCCGCCGCTGGTGCGGCTGCATTCGGAATGCTTCACCGGCGACCTGCTCGGCAGCCTGCGCTGCGACTGCGGGCCGCAGTTGCGCGGCGCGATCAAGCGGATTGCCGAGGACGGCGCCGGAGTCGTGCTCTACCTGGCGCAGGAGGGGCGCGGCATCGGCCTGGTCAACAAGCTGCGCGCCTACACGTTGCAGGATCGCGGGCTCGACACGCTCGACGCCAACCGCGCGCTCGGCTGGGGTGCCGACGAGCGCACCTTCCTGGTGGCCGCGACGATGCTGGAGGAACTCGGGCTGCGCGAGGTGCGGCTGCTGACCAACAATCCCGACAAGGTTTCTGCGCTTGCGGCGTGTGGGCTGACGGTGCACCGGGAGGCGCACGCGATCGCGCCGAACGGGGTCAACGATCGCTACCTCGCCACCAAGGCGGCGCGGTTCGGGCACCTGCTGGGGTGACGGCCCAGTTGGCACGCCGGCTGCACTGATGTCGGCGACCGAGGGTTATGCCGCATGACCGATCTCAACCCGCTGGTGGCGCCGAGCTATGGCCGCAGCACGCCGCAATCGCCGCCGACCGTGGCGCCCGCCGATTGGGACCCGAGCCATATCGGCTTTTCCGACGTGCTTTCGGCGCTCAATCCGCTGCAATATCTGCCGGTGGTCGGCACGATCTACCGGGAGGTGACGGGCGACAAGGTGAATCCGTCGCTGCAGATGGCGGTGTCCGCGATCGTCAGCATTTTCCTGGGACCGGTCGGTCTGGCCGGCGCGATGATCGGGGTGGCCGCGGGCGAACTGTGGGACCATCGCGCGGCGATGCCGGCCGTCCGGTCGGCCGACGCCTCGGACGCCTACCGCAGGGCTTCGAGGGTCGCGTGACCGAAGCGCTGGTTTATCCCGATGGCCGGCTGGTGCACGGCGGAAAATCGTTCCGGGCGGCACTTGGCCACGGCGGCGTGCGCGAGGACAAGCAGGAGGGCGACGGCGCGACGCCGGCCGGGCTGCTGCCGCTGCGCCGCGTGCTGTATCGCGCCGACCGCGGCCCGATCCCGCGCGCCGGCGTGCCGCGCGAGCCGATCGGCGAGACCGACGGCTGGTGCGACGACCCCGGCCATCCCGATTACAACCGGATGGTCGCGCTGCCGCATCCGGCAAGTTGCGAGGCGCTGTGGCGCGGCGACGGCGTCTACGACATCGTCGGCGTGCTCGGCTGGAACGATGCTCCGGTGGAGCGCGGCCGCGGCTCGGCGATCTTCCTGCACGTTGCGCGGCCGGATTACGCACCGACCGAGGGTTGCGTGGCGCTCGCCGCGGCCGATCTGCGTGCGGTGCTGGCGGCCGGCGCGCGGCGCTGCGGGTGCTCGCGCGCTGAGTGGTGCGGCGCGAAAAACCTGGGCCTGCCTGTGTTGCGTCGGGTCGGGGCGCATGGTAGCACCGCGCCGCCCTGGCGACCGGCCAGGGCGAAACGTTGGCCGCTGTTCGCGGCCCCGAACATGGAATTTTCCACGGTGCCGTCCGGCGATACGACACAGCAACAGCATGGCGAACTGGCCGAGCGCGTCGCCTGGCGCGCCCGCGCGCAGGAAGGCGGGCTGGCCGAACGCTACGCCACCGCGCTCTACGGCTACGCGGAAGACCAGCACGCGCTCGAAGACACGGTGCAGCAGATGGACCGGCTCGGTCGGACGATCGATGCCAGCGCCGATCTGCGCCGTCTGCTCGACAGCCCGCTGATCGACGTGCAGACCGCGCAGAAGGCGGTGCGCGCCGTGCTCGCGGGCGAGGGGTTCGGCACGCTGGTGCAGAACTTCGCCGGCGTGGTGGTGGCCAACCGCCGCATGCGCGACCTGCGCAATTTCGTCCACGCCTTCGCCGTCATGGTCTCGCACCGCCGCGGCGTCGTGGTCGCGCACGTGACCACCGCGCATCCGCTGAGCGACGTGCAGGAGCAGCAGTTGCGCGCGCGGCTGATCGAGGCCGGGTTCGGCAACGTCGACATCCACAAGCACATCGACCCGAGCCTGCTCGGCGGCCTTGTCGTGCGCATCGGCGCCCGCCTGTATGATTCGAGCCTGAAATCCCGGCTGCAGCGCCTGCAGTACGCCATGAAGGGAGCCGCCTGAGATGGATATCCGGCCAGCCGAAATCTCGGAAATCCTCAAGAAACAAATCGCTTCGTTCGACACCGAAGCGAACGTCGCCGAGACCGGCCAGGTACTTTCCGTGGGTGACGGCATCGCGCGCGTATTCGGCCTGCAGAACGTGATGGCAGGCGAGTTGGTGGAGTTCCCCGGCGCCGGCCTCAAGGGCATGGCGCTGAACCTGGAGACCGACAACGTCGGCGTCGTGGTGTTCGGCGACGACCGGACGATCCGCGAAGGCGACACGGTCAGCCGCACCGGCCGCATCGTCGATGTGCCCGTGGGCAAGAACCTGCTCGGCCGCGTGGTGGACGGGCTCGGCCAGCCGATCGACGGCAAGGGGCCGATCGACGCCGAGCGCAAGCTGGTCGAGGTGAAGGCGCCCGGCATCATCCCGCGCAAGTCCGTGCACGAGCCGATGCAGACCGGGCTCAAGGCGATCGACGCGCTGATCCCGATCGGCCGCGGCCAGCGCGAGCTGATCATCGGCGACCGGCAGACCGGCAAGACCGCGGTGATCATCGACACGATCATCAACCAGAAGGTCATCAACGCCTCCGGCGATGAAAAGAAGAAGCTGTACTGCATCTATGTCGCGATCGGGCAGAAGCGCTCGACGGTCGCGCAACTGGTGCGCACGCTGGAGGAAAACGGCGCGATGGAGTATTCCATCGTGGTCGCCGCCACCGCCTCGGACCCGGCGCCGATGCAGTTCCTGGCGCCGTACACCGGCTGCACGATGGGCGAGTATTTCCGCGACAACGGCATGCATGCCGTTATTTTCTATGACGACCTCTCCAAGCAGGCGGTCGCCTACCGGCAGATGTCGCTGCTGCTGCGTCGGCCGCCGGGCCGCGAAGCCTATCCCGGCGACGTTTTCTACCTGCACTCGCGCCTGCTGGAGCGCGCGGCAAAGATGTCCGATGCGTTCGGCGCGGGCAGCCTGACGGCGCTGCCGGTGATCGAAACGCAGGCCGGCGACGTTTCCGCTTATATCCCGACCAATGTCATCTCCATCACCGACGGCCAGATCTTCCTGGAGACGGAGCTTTTCTTCAAAGGCATCCGCCCGGCGGTGAACGTCGGCCTGTCGGTCTCGCGCGTCGGCTCGGCGGCACAGATAAAAGCAATGAAGCAGGTCGCCGGGCGCATCAAGCTGGAGCTGGCGCAATACCGGGAAATGGCGGCGTTCTCGCAGTTCGCCTCGGATCTCGATGCGTCCACCCAGAAGCTGCTGGCGCGCGGCTCGCGCCTGACCGAACTGCTGAAGCAGCCGCAGTACAAGCCGGTGCCCGTCGAGGAGCAGGTGATCGGCCTGTTCGCCGGCGTGCGCGGCTATCTCGACGGCATCGACATCGGCCGGATCGGCGCGTACGAGCGCCAGCTGCTCGGCGAGGTGCATGCGCGCGAGCCGGGCATCCTGGAGGCGATCCGCACGCAGGGCGAGATCAAGCCCGACGTCGAGAAGAAGCTGACCGCCTTCCTGGACAACTTCACCAAGGCGTTCGCCTGAGCCGGCCGCCCTGTTCATGCAAGCATCTTAGCCGGACGGGACCGCGACCATGCCCAGCTTGAAGGCGCTGCGGATGCGCATCGCCAGCGTCAAGTCGACGCAGAAGATCACCAGCGCCATGAAGATGGTCGCGGCCTCCAAGCTGCGTCGGGCGCAGACCCGCGTGGAGGCGGCGCGGCCGTACGCGCAACGCATGGAGCGGATGCTGGGTGCGCTGGCCGCGGCGGCGGCCGGCAGCCCGAATGCGCCGCGTCTGCTGGTCGGCAACGGCCGCGACCAGGTGCATCTGATCGTGCCGGTGACCGGCGACCGCGGCCTCGCCGGCGCGTTCAATTCCTCGGTCGGGCGGCTCGCGCGCGGCGTCGCGCGGCGGCTGGAGGGCGAGGGCAAGACCGTCAAGATCATGCCGGTCGGCCGCAAGGGCCGCGACTTCCTGCGGCGCGAGTACGCCGACAAGGTGTCGGGCGACGTGAGCTTCGCCGGCAAGAAACTGATCGAGTTCTCCGACGCCCAGCAGATCGCCGAGCGCATCGTCGCGATGTACGCGGCCGGCGAGTTCGACGTCTGCACGCTGGTCTACAATCGCTTCCACTCGGTGATCTCGCAGGTGCCGACGGAGATGCGGTTGATCCCGGCGCCGGTGCCGGAGCAACAGCAGGAGGAGACCACCGGCCCGAAAGCGATCTACGAGCTGGAGCCGGACGACGACACCATTCTGGAGCGCCTGCTGCCGCAGAACCTCGCCATTCAGATCTATCGGACGCTGCTCGAGAATGCCGCGGGTTTCTACGGCGCGCAGATGACCGCGATGGACAACGCCACGCGCAACGCCGGGGACATGATCAAGCGGCTGTCGCTGAACTACAACCGGGCACGGCAGGCGAACATCACCCGCGAACTGATCGAAATCATCTCCGGCGCCGAAGCGCTGTGACGATCCGCTGAAGGGGACCATAGCTATGGCCAGCAACAATGTCGGGCGCGTGACGCAGGTCCTGGGCGCCGTGGTCGATGCGCAGTTCGACGGCGACCTGCCATTCATCCAGAACGCGCTGACCACCAGCATCGGCGACCGCCAGCTGGTGCTCGAAGTGGCGCAGGAACTCGGCGAGAAGACCGTCCGCTGCATTGCCATGGACAGCACCGACGGGCTGGTGCGCGGCAACGAAGTGCTCGACACCGGCGGCCCGATCTCGGTGCCGGTCGGGCCGGAGACCCTGGGCCGCATCATGAACGTGATCGGCGATTCGATCGACGAGCGCGGCCCGATCAACACCGCCAAGCGCTACCCGATCCATCGCGAGGCGCCGAGCTTCGAGGACCAGGCGTCGTCCGCCGAGATCCTGGTGACCGGCATCAAGGTGGTGGACCTGCTGGCGCCGTATCTGCGCGGCGGCAAGGTCGGGCTGTTCGGCGGCGCGGGCGTCGGCAAGACCGTGCTGATCCAGGAGCTGATCAACAACATCGCCAAGGCGCACGGCGGCGTTTCCGTCTTCGCCGGCGTCGGCGAGCGCACGCGCGAGGGCAACGACCTCTATCACGAGATGATCGACGCAGGGGTCATCAAGCTCGGCGACAACACCACCGAGGGTTCCAAGGTCGCGCTGGTCTATGGCCAGATGAACGAGCCGCCGGGTGCCCGCGCCCGCGTGGCGCTGTCCGGCCTGTCGGTCGCGGAGTTCTTTCGCGACGAGGAAGGCCAGGACGTGCTTTTCTTTATCGACAATATCTTCCGGTTCACCCAGGCGGGCGCCGAGGTGTCCGCGCTGCTCGGGCGCATTCCCTCCGCGGTGGGCTACCAGCCGACGCTCGCGACCGACATGGGCGCGCTGCAGGAGCGGATCACCTCGACCAAGAAGGGTTCTATCACCTCGGTGCAGGCGATCTACGTGCCGGCCGACGACCTGACCGATCCCGCCCCGGCCACGTCGTTCGCGCACCTGGACGCGACGACGGTGCTGTCGCGGCAGATCGCCGAACTGGGCATCTATCCGGCGGTCGATCCGCTCGAACTCGACGTCGCGCTCGCTCGACCCGCGCATCGTCGGCGACGAGCACTATACGGTCGCGCGCGAAGTGCAGAGGGTGTTGCAGACCTACAAGTCGCTGCAGGACATCATCGCGATTCTGGGCATGGACGAGCTGTCGGAAGAGGACAAGCTGGTGGTCGCGCGGGCGCGAAAAATCCAGCGGTTCCTGTCGCAGCCGTTCCATGTGGCCGAAGTATTCACCGGATTCCCAGGAAAATTCGTCCCGGTCGCCGACACGATCCGCAGCTTCAAGGCGATCGTTGCCGGCGAGTACGACCACCTGCCGGAGGGCGCGTTCTACATGGTCGGCGCCATCGAGGAAGCGGTCGCCAAGGCCGAGACGATGAAGGCGGCGGCGTAGCGACATGCCGGTCGACCTCGAGATCGTCTCGCCGGAGCGGCTGCTGCTGTCGCGGCCGGTGGACATGGTGGTGATCCCGGCCGAGGAAGGCGAGATGGGCGTGCTGGTGAAGCACGCGCCGATGATCGTGCTGCTGCGCGGCGGCGTGGTGCGGCTCTACGAAGGCGGCCAGGTGACCGAGCGGCTGTTCGTCTCCGGCGGGTTCGCCGAGATCACGCCGCTGCGCGTGACGGTGCTGGCGGACGAGGCGATGCCGGTCGCCGACGTTTCCCGCGCCGAGGGCGAAAAGCGGCTCGCGGCAGCGAACGAGGATTACGAGCGCGCCGACAAGAAGGACATGGTCGCGGTGAATGCGGCGATGGCGCGCCAGCAATCCGCCCGCGCGATGATCGAGGTGGCCGCGAGCGCGTGAGGCGGCCGGTCAGGCCGGGACGAAGTTCAGCGCGACGCCGTTGATGCAGTAGCGCAGCCGCGTCGGCGGCGGGCCGTCGTCGAACACGTGGCCGAGATGGCTGCCGCAGGTTGCGCAATGCACCTCGGTCCGCACCATCCCGTGGCTGCGGTCGGTGGTGGTTTCCACAGCGCCCTCCAGCGGGTCGTCGAAGCTCGGCCAGCCGGTGCCGCTCTCGAACTTTCGCTTCGCCTCGAACAAGGGCTGGCCGCAGCCGGCGCACTCGAACCGGCCCGGCCGCTTTTCCCGCAGCAGCGCACAGGTTCCCGGCATCTCGGTGCCGTGCCGCCGCATGACGTTGTACTGTTCGGGCGTCAGCAGGCTGTGCCACTCCTCGTCGCTGTGCGTGACAGCGTAGCGCCGGTCGGCCATGATTGCTTCCTTCCAGTCGTCAGCGAGATCGTTCATGATCGCGCAGCATTTCACGACGCGGCCGGCCGCGGCAAGGCCGATCTGCCCGCGGCCGCCGCGCGAGGATCGCCCAGCCGTGCCGCGCGACTTGTTCGCGGTCGTCGTGCGGACATCGGGCGAACTCGGCTGACGGAGGTCGACGGCGCGAGCGGTGCCGCGCCGGCACCGCTCGTGCCCACCGCCGCGTTTACAGCAGCGCCGCCACGGCCTTCGTCTCGAGTGTACAGCTCGATCGCCTCGTAGCCCATCTCGCGGCCCCAGCCGGACTGCCTGTAGCCGCCGAGAAGCCTCCGGGCAGGCCCCTTTTCCCGCACCGGCGCAGGGGATAGCGTCCCGCGCGGCGGCCGACACGGGCCACCGCACCCGATCCGATGGAGATGACGATGTCCGTGCAGACGCCGATCTACGAAAATTGCATCGGCGGGCGCTGGGAGCGCGAGGCGGAGACGATGCCGGCGATCAATCCCGCGACCGGCGAACGTTCGCATGGCTGCCCAGCAGCGATCGCGCCACGGCCCGCGCGCGCGATCGCGGCCGCCAAGCGGCGCCAAGGCGCCCTGGGCGGCCGAGCGGCTCTGGCGGCGCGCCGAGATGTGCGTCGAGATCGGCGTCAAAATCGACGAGCGTCGAAGCCGCGATCGCGCGGACTTTGAGTATGGAGCAGGGCAAACCGCTGGCGCAGGCGATGGGCGAAGTCGCGAAAGCGGCCGACGGATTCCGGCTCGCGGCCGAGCTCGGCAAACAAATGCGCGGAGAGACGCATCCCAACTGAGGACGCGAGCAAGCTGGTCGTCACGCTGCGGCAACCGCGCGGCGTTTACGCGGTTATCACGCCCTGGAACTATCCCGTCAACATTCCCGTGGAGTATCTGGCGCCGGGGATGGTCACGGGAAACACGATCGTCTGGGTGCCCGCGCCCACGACCTCGGCCGTCGCCGTCGAATTGATGCGAGGCCATCGAGGCGGCAGGCCTGCCGGCGGGCGTCGCTGAATCTCGTCATCGGCGAGGGGCCGACCGTCGGCGACGAGATTGTCGCGCATCGCGGACACGAATGGCATTGGCTTCACCGGCAGCGCCGCCACGGGACGTCGCATCGCCGAGCGCGGCGCCGGCAAGCCCATGCTGCTGGAGCTCGGCGGCAACGGGCCGCTCATGGTGTTCGAGGACGCCAACCTGGATCGCGCCGCCAAGGCGGCGGCGAGCGGCGCATTCTCCAATGCCGGGCAAATCTGCGCTGCGACCGGCCGCGTGCTCGCCCATGAAAGCGTGGTTGATCGCTTCGCCGGCAGGCACCGCGCGCCACGCGAAGGAGTATGTTCTGGGCGACCCGCTGCAATCAGGGCGTGACGATGGGTCCGCTGAACAACCCCAAGGTCGCGGCGAAGGTGCGCGAGCATGTCGAGGAGGCCGTCGCCGCCGGCGCGAGGTTGATGATCGGCGGCAGGCCGCGGCCCGATCTCGGCAGTCCGATCTGTTCTTCGAGCCGACCGTATTGACAGGCGTAACCGCCGAGATGCGGATCAACCGTGAGGAGACGTTTGGGCCGGTCGTGCCGGTGCTTGCCTTCGACGACGATGAGGAGGCCATGCGACCTCGCGCTGGACAACGAATACGGTCTGAGCGTCGGCGTGTTCACCGCGAACCGAGCCGCGCGCTGCGATTCGCCGAGGCGATCCCGGCCGGCATCGTCAACATCAACGAGGGCGAGCACTTACTGGGAAATTCATCTGCCGTTCGGCGGCGGCTCGGGCGTCAAGCAGCGGCGTCGGCCGGCTCGGGCGGCAGCTAGACGCTCGAGGCGATGACCGAGGTGAAGATGATCTCGCTGCACCGCGGCTGAGATGGGCGCGGGCAAGGCGGAGGCTTATCGGGAGCTGTCGCTGGCACTGACCGGGCTGCTCGACGGCGAGCCCGATGCCATCGCCAACGCGGCCAACACAGCGGCGCTGCTGTTCACGACGCTGCCCGAGCTGAACTGGGCCGGGTTCTATTTCCTGCGCGACGTGCGGGAACTCGTGCTCGGGCCGTTCCAGGGCAAGCCGGCCTGCGTGCGGATCGCGGTGGGGCGCGGCGTGTGCGGAACGGCCGCCGAATTGCGGCGATCCGTGCTGGTCGAGGATGTCCATGCGTTCCCCGGCCACATCGCCTGCGATGCGGCATCGCGCTCGGAGCTGGTGGTGCCGCTGCTGGCCGGCGAGCGGCTGCTTGGCGTGCTCGATCTGGACAGCCCGATTGCCGGCCGGTTCGACCGGGATGACCAGTCCGGCGTCGAGCGGCTGGCGGCGATCTATGTCGCGGCGAGTTCCTGGCCGGGGCAATAGCCGCGCGCGGCTAGGGATTGGAGGCGAAACAACCGCTGCATTCCCCTCCGCCGTCATCCCCGGGCTTGACCCGGGGATCCACGCCTGGCCCGCGCGCTGGATTGCCGGGTCATCCCCGGAACTCGATCCGGGGACCGGCAATGACGGAAAATGGATCAGTAATTCTGCGTCGGGCGCCAAGCAAAGATTTGCAGGCCGGCCAACGGATGGAGCACACGCTTACGGCCTGGGTCTTTGGCGGCGACATCGCTGCCGCCGCGCGTCGGTCGGCCAAACAGGCGGAGTTGCCTCGGCGCCAGCACCCTTCGAGAACAACGTGTCGGATTGTAACCGCCGCGCAATCCCCCTTGACGCAGCACGTCAGACATACTAACTTCGTCGCGTGAACCCCACCACCCCATCCCCCCACGCCGCCACCGAGCGGCTCGCCGAACGGTTCGGCGAGATCTCCCAAGGCCTGGCCGCCAACGGCGGCGGGGATCGGCTGTCCGCGCTGCTGATCCAGCTGATCGAGCGTCTCATCCAGGCGATCCTCTCGATCGCGCGGAACCTTCCGGCGGCCGCCCCGGTCGAGCCGGAAGCAACCGCCTTCCCCCCGCAGCGGCAACACAACACCCCGGTTCAGCCAGGACCATCGAGGGGCCATTCGCCCCGGCCAGAACCGACGCGGCAGGAACGCCCGGCCCCCGAGGCCGGTGAGCCGCCGGGGTCGGGTCGGCAACCCCCCGCCGGAACGCTTCCCCCAACCGCCCACCCCGGCCCGGTCAGGCGCCGCGCCCGACCGGAGGGCGAGCGGAAAGGCGCCACCGCCCCACCGCGGCGACCTCCGAAAAATCGGGTTTTTGGCCCGGCCGCTTCCGCACGCCCGAATCGTTCCGCATAAGGAATGAAAACGGGTGCAAGGCGGCCCCGGGCGTCGGTGGACGCAAGCTGTCGGCAAGCCGAACCGACGATTTCCGAACCGTGCCAGTGGGTGGGCCCCGAGCCTTTGACGGGTGCCTGAACGCCGGCGCCTATCCATTGGCCAACCAGGCGGATTTTGCTTAGTGCCCGATGCAGAACAACCGATCCATTTCCCGTCATTGCCGGGCTTGACCCGGCAATCCCGCGCGCCGGCGCGTCGTGGATCCCCGGGTCATCCCAGGACTTGATCCGGGGACCGGGGATGACGGCGGAGGGGAATGCGGCGGTTATTTCGCCTCGAACCCTCAGACGAACAGGATGCCGCCGTTCACCGGGATGGTCTGGCCGGTCATGAAGCCGTTGCCGACCACCATGAGCACCGCGTCCGCGATTTCCTCGGGGGCGCCGAAGCGCCCGACCGGGAGCCGTGCCAGGATCTCGGTGCGGTTCAATGCGCCCGCCATGTCGGTCTCGGTCGGCCCGGGCGCCACCGCGTTGACGGTGATCCCCTCGCGGGCGAGGCGCGACGCATAGCCGCGCGTGAGCCCTTCGAGGCCGGCCTTGGAGGCGTTGTAATGGACGCCGATCGCCCCGCCGCCGCGCGCCGCCACGGATGAAATATTGACGATCCGGCCCCAGCGCCGCGCCCGCATGCCGGGCAGCACCGCCTCGATACAAAGAAACGCCGATTTCAGGTTGACCGCGATGGTGCGGTCGAAATCCTCTTCCCGCAGCTCGCCCGGTCCGCCGGGGATGGCGATGCCGGCGTTGTTGACCAGCACGTCGACCGCGCCGAGCGCGCTTTCGATCTGCGTGATCATGTCGATCACCGGCGCGCGGAGAGAGACGTCGGCGGCGACCGCGACGGCGCGGCCGCCGGCGGCCCGGATCGCGTCCACGACGGCGGACGCAGCGTCCGCCCGCTCGCGATAATTGACCGCGACGGCAGCGCCGGCATCGGCGAGCGCCAATGCAATCGCGCGGCCGATCCCGCGCGATCCGCCGGTGACCAGGCCGACGCGGGTGCTCAGATCAGGTCGTCCGGTCATCGCTGGCCGCTCCCGAGCTTGCCGACGCCGGCCACGATCTCGAACGAGCGCAGGCGTGCGGCGTGGTCGAAGATCTGCGCGGTGATCATCAGCTCGTCGGCGCCGGTTTCCTCGGCGAACGTCGCCAGCCCCTGCCGCACCGTCTCCGGCGCGCCGACGATCGAACAGGCGAGCGCGTCCTCCAGCATGGCGCGGGCGCGCGGGTCGAGCCGGGCGTCAAGGTCGTCGACGGGTGCCGGCAGCTTGCCGGGCCGGCCGCTGCGCAGGTTCAGGAATGCCTGCTGCAACGAGGAGAACAGCCGCCGCGCCGCCGCGTCCGTGTCCGCCGCGAACACGTTGACGCCCAACATGACATGCGGCGCGGCAAGCTGCGCCGAGGGCTGGAAACGGTCCCGGTAGATCGTCATCGCATCCCGCATCTGCGCCGGCGCGAAGTGCGAGGCGAACGCGTAGGGCAGCCCGAGCGCGGCGGCAAGCTGGGCGCCGTAGGTGCTGGAGCCGAGGATCCAGATCGGCACGTCGAGGCCGGCCCCCGGCACCGCCTGCAGCGGCTGGCCGGGCTCGGCGGCCCGGAAGTAGTGCATCAGCTCGAGGACATCGCGCGGGAAATCGTCGACGTCTCCGGCCAGATTGCGCCGGATCGCGCGCGTGGCGATCTGGTCGCTGCCCGGCGCCCGGCCGAGGCCGAGGTCGATGCGCCCCGGGTGCAGCGCGGCCAGCGTGCCGAACTGCTCGGCGATCAGCAGCGGCGCATGGTTGGGCAGCATGATGCCGCCGGCGCCGACGCGGATGGAGCGGGTGCCCGCGGCGATGTGCGCCAGCGCGACCGCGGTCGCGGCGCTGGCGATGCCCGGCATGTTGTGGTGCTCGGCCATCCAGAAGCGCGCGAAGCCGAGCGCCTCGACGTGGCGGGCAAGTTCCAGCGAGTTGCGCAGCGCCTGGCCGGCATCGCTGCCGTCGGGAACCGGGGAAAGGTCGAGCACGGAGAGCGGGATCATGCCGCCTATATGGGCGGTCAGCCCTCCGCCGGAACCCGCTCCCCTTCAAGCAGCCCGATTGCCCGCCGCCGCCCGCTGCCCCGCCGACTTCGAGGCGAAGCTCCCAAATCCCGCCGGCGGCGGATCGGCGCTCCGGAGATCGTGGGTATCAGTGCCGGTCCGGCCCTGCCTCCAGCAGCGCCAGGTTCTGCTGCGCGAGGTCGGCAGTCGCGCTGTCCGGGGCGAGCGCGATGGCGTGCTCCCAGTCGCTGCGGGCGCCCGCGGCATCGTTGCGGCGCTGGCGCAGGATGCCGCGCTCCAGCAGGCCCTCGGCGTTCTCCGGGTCCATCGTCAACGCGCTCGCGATGTCGTCCTCGGCCGGATCGAGTTTTCCGAGGTGGCGCCACGCCGAGCCGCGCAGCACCATTGCGTCCGGCCGGCGCGGATCCACTTCCAGCGCATGCGTCAGGTCGTCCACCGCATCCTGCCAGCGCTCCAGGGCGCCCGCGGCAACCGCGCGGTCGATCAGCAGGTCGGCGTCGTCGGACGAGAGCGACAGCGCGAGCGTGGCGGCGGCGTAGGCGCGGCTGGCGTCGCCCGCCATCAGCCACGCCTGGGTCGCCTGGCCGTAGATGGCGGCGCGGGCGACGGCGGTGCCGCGACTGTTGGCGCCGATCCTTTCGAGCAGCGTCGCGCCGTCCTCGGGGTCGCCGAGCTCGATCCGGGCGAGCGCCAGGCAATGGTCGGCCGCGTCGCCGCCGCCGGCGGTCTGCCAGGTCTGGGCCAAGGCCTGCGCGCCCTCCGGGTCGGTGGGGAGCATCGCGAGGCAGCTTTGGTACTGGTCGCCCTGGGCGATGCGCGGCGGCACCGGCGGGACCGGCAGCGGCGGCTCCACGTCCTCGGCCTCGGCGGCGTCCGGCCCCGGCGACATCTCCCACCACGCGCCGCCGCCGGCGGCCGCCAGCAGCAACGCGGTAATCCCGGCCATGAACACAGCGCGCGTCCGCATGCCGGCGGAGTTTAGTCCCGTGCGCCGCGGTGCCGCAAACGCCCGATGCGCCCGCCGCATCTGATCGTATTCGGGCTGGGCTACACCGGCGCCGCCGTTGCCGCCGCGGCGGCCGCGTCGGGGCTGCGCGTGACCGGCATCCGGCGTGATCCCGCAGCGGCGCCGCCGCCGCCCGGCGTGTCGCTCGCCGCGTTCGGCGATGCGGCAGCGGTGCTGACTGAGGCGACGCACCTGCTGGCGACCGCGCCGCCGCCGGGCGACGGCGGCGAAGGCGACGGGGTCGATCCCGTGTTGCACGTGCATGCGGCGGCGATCGCCGCGGCGCCGGCGCTGCGCTGGCTCGGTTATTTTTCGACCACCGGCGTCTACGGCGGCCGCGACGGCGGCTGGGTGGACGAGGCGACGCCGCCCGCGCCGGCACAGGAGCGCAGCCTGCGCCGGTTCGCCGCCGAGCAGGCATGGGCCGCGTTCGCCGAGAGCCGGGCGGTGGATATTTTTCGGTTGGCCGGCATCTACGGGCCGGGCCGGTCGGCGTTCGACGACCTGCGCGCCGGCCGGGCGCGCCGCATCGTCAAGCCCGGCCATGCGTTCGGGCGCATCCATGTTGCCGACATCGTGGCCGCGGTGCTGGCGGCCGTGGCGCAGCAGCGCCCGCCGGGCGTGCGCATCCTCAACCTCAACGACGACGAGCCGGCCGAGCCGGCGCTGGTGGTGGAGGAAGCCGCCCGCCTGCTCGGCGTCGCGCCGCCGCCGGCCATTCCGTTCGCCGAGGCGGCGGCGCAAATGAGCCCGATCGCGCGCAGCTTCTGGGCCGAAAGCCGCCGTGTCGCGTCGGCCCGGACACAGGCCACGCTCGGCTTGCGCTGGCGCTACCCGACGTTCCGCGAGGGCCTAGCCGCCATCCTCGCCGAGCAGCGCCGCGACGGTCCGGCATAACAGGGACAAATCCTCGGGGCGCGACAGCCGGTGGTCGCCGTCCTTGATCAGCGTGACCTGGACGTCGTCACCCGCGATGCGATCCGCGAGTTTCAGCGCGGTTTCCCAGGGCACGTCGTCGTCGCGCTGGCCCTGCAGCAGACGCACCGGCACGCGCAGGGCGATCGGGTTTGCCAGCAGCATGTGGCGGCGGCCGTCCTCGATCAGCGCCCGGGTGATGCGCAGCGGCGCGCCGTACTGGCTCGGCACGTCGATGAAGCCGTCCGCCATGAGCCGGGTGCGTTCCGGGGGCGCCATCGACTGCCACATCAGCGATTCCGTGAAATCCGGCGCCGCCGCGATGCCGACCAGGGCAAAAATGCGATCCGGGCGGGCGAGCGCCACATGCAGCCCGATCCAGCCGCCCATCGAGGAGCCGACCAAAAGCAGCGGGCCGCTACTGACACCGTCGATGACCGCCAGGGCGTCTGACATCCAATGTCCGATGGTGCCGTCGGCGAACGCGCCGCCCGAGGCGCCGTGGCCGGAGTAGTCGAGCCGCAGCATCGCCTGCCCGCGCGCGGCGCAGAATTCGTCCAGCGCCATCGCCTTCGTGCCCGCCATGTCGGACGCAAAACCGGGCAGGAACGCGACTGTCGGGCCGCGCCCCTCGCGCAGCGCCCAGGCCAGTTCGACGCCGTCGCCGCGATCCACTCGTCCGGTGCGTTCGCCGTTCATGTCCATGCCTCCGCGCGCGCTGTGGTATAGCGCGAAGATGGATATGCGGTCCAATTCGCGAGCCAAGTCGCACCGTGATCCTGCAGGTCCTGCCGGCGCTTGGCGGCGGCGGGGTGGAGCGCGGGACGGTCGAGATCACGCAGGCCATCGCTGAAGCCGGCGGCGTCGCTTTGGTGGCCAGCGAAGGTGGCCGGCTCGCGTCGCAGATCGAGGCGGTCGGCGGGCGCAATGTTTTTCTCGGCCTCGCGAGCAAGAACCCTGCAAGTATCTGGCGCAACGCGGCGCGGCTGGAGGCGCTGATCCGCGCCGAGGGAGTAAGCCTGGTGCATGCCCGCTCGCGCGCGCCGGCGTGGTCGGCATGGCTGGCGGCGCGGCGCACCGGCGTGCAGTTCGTCACCACCTACCACGGCGCCTATGGCGAGGGCTTTCCGGGCAAGCGGCTCTACAACTCGGTGATGGTGCGGGGCGAGGTGGTGATCGCGGCGAGCCGCTTCGTCGCCGACCTGCTGCTGCGGCGGCATCGCGTCGACCCGGCGCGCGTAAAGATCATTCCATCGCGGCGTCGACCCCGACGTGTTCGACCCGGCTTCCGTGGCGCCGGAGCGCGTGCAGCTTCTCGCCGAGGCGTGGCAACTGCCGGAGGGACGGCCGCTGATCATGCTGCCGGGGCGGCTGACCCGCTGGAAGGGCCAGCACGTGCTGGTCGA
Organism: uncultured Solirubrobacterales bacterium; assembly: GCA_963697635.1. Taxonomy (GTDB): domain Bacteria; phylum Pseudomonadota; class Alphaproteobacteria; order Acetobacterales; family Acetobacteraceae; genus CAJCJG01. The sequence goes on from CAVOOS010000010.1 coordinate 190,795, forward strand.
CGCGCTGGCCCGGATGGCGCGGCGCGATGCGGTCGGGGTTCTGGTGGGCGCCGACCAGGGGCGCACGCTACGCGCGCGACCTCGCGGCGCAGGCGGCGCGGCTCGGCGTCGAGGTGCGGCTGGTCGGCGACTGCGCCGACATGCCGGCGGCGCTGTCGCTGGCGGACGCGGTGGTGAATGCCTCGACCGAGCCGGAAGCGTTCGGCCGCGTGGTGATCGAGGCGCAGGCGATGGCCCGGCCGGTGATCGCGACCGACCACGGCGGCGCAGCCGAGACGGTCGAACATGGCGACACCGGCTGGCGCGTGCCGCCCGGCGATGCGGACGCGCTGGCGGCGGCGCTCGACCACGTGCTGGCCAGTGCGCCGGAGCGGCTGGCGGCGCTGGGCGCGCGGGCGCGCGCGTCGGTACAGGCCAACTACACGGTCGCCAAAATGCAGGACGAGACGCTGGAGGTGTATCGGGAGGTGCTGAGCGGGAACCCCGCCGAGCCGGTGGCCGCAGCGAAATCGCGCTGACCGCGTTGCCGCCGTTCCGTCCGCACCCCGACTTGCCCTGTCCGCCGGCCGGGAGCATTTTGAGCCTGGGCAGTGGGGGGAACGAACATGCAGGGTGACATGTTGCGCCGCGTGGTCGCGGAGCTCTTCGGAACGTTTTGGCTAGTGCTTGGCGGCTGCGGCGCCGCAGTTCTGGCGGCGGGGTTTCCGTCGCTCGGGATTGGATTTCTGGGCGTCGCGTTCGCCTTTGGCCTGACCGTGCTGACCATGGCGTATGCGGTGGGGCACGTATCGGGCGGCCATTTCAATCCGGCGGTGACGGTCGGGCTATGGGCGGCCGGTCGCTGCCCTGGCGGACAGGTCATCCCGTACATCATCGCCCAGGTGGTCGGCGCGGTGCTCGCGGCGGCGGTGCTGTGGGTGATCGCGTCGGGCAAGCCGGACTGGGTGCCGGGCGGTTTTGCCTCCAACGGCTACGGCGAGCTCAGCCCGGGCAAATACGGACTCGCCGCGTGCTTCGTGACCGAGGTGGTGATGACGTTCTTCTTCCTGTTCATCATCATCGGCACCACCTCGCGCGGGCGCGGCGGCCGGCTTCGCGCGGCATCCCGATCGGGCTGGCGCTGACGCTGATCCACCTGATCTCGATCCCGGTCACCAACACCTCGGTCAACCCGGCGCGCAGCACCGGGCCGGCGCTGTTCGCCGGCGGCGCCTATATCGGCCAGCTCTGGCTGTTCTGGGTGGCGCCGATCATCGGCGCGGTGATTGCCGGGCTGCTGACCCGATGGATGTATGAATCCGAGGCGATCATCGAGACGACCGTCGTCGAGGAACACCGGGTTTCTTAGGGCCGCGGTTCCGCCGGTCGCGCGGCGGGCGGATGACGCCTGCGTCACCCGCCCCGCAAACACCCACGCCTCAATGGACGAGCGTCGGCAGCATTTCGTGCTGACGGATCGCGGCGACCGCCACGTCCTGGTTGTCTGCGACCGCCATCGGCGTGCCGTCGGCGGCATGGATCGCGAACGCGACCGTGCCGTTCATCATCACCTGCTTGACATAGGCGATCTGCGACACGCCGAGGCCGGCCAACTGCTCGGCCGTCAGGTGGCGGATGTCGATGCGCTGAACTGGACCCTGCACCTGGGTGTTTTCGGACTCGGTCATCTGGTCCTCCTGGCCGGCGGCCCGTCCGGCGCCGCCACTGCCGTCCCCGGGCCGGCACAGTGCCGCACCCGGCCGAAATTCCGCCCCGGCGTCACCCGGTCTGCTCCGGCTTCGCATCCACCAATGCCTTCGCAGCCGTTCCGTTGCCGACTTCGGTGATCTTGATCGTTTTCACCCGGTCTCCGGCTGCGGCCGCGCGAGGTCGATATGCAGCAGCCCGTTGTCGAGCCAGGCGCCCTTCACCTCGATCCCCTCCGCCAGCACGAAGGCCCGCTGGAACTGCCGCGCGGCGATGCCGCGGTGCAGGAACACGCGCCCCTGCCCGTCGTCAGTCTGCCGGCCGCGGATCACCAACTGGTTGTCTTCCTGCGTGATCTGCAGGTCGTCCATGGTGAACCCGGCGACCGCGAGCGTGATGCGCAGCCCGGTCGGGCTGGTTTGCTCGATGTTGTACGGCGGGTAGCCGTCCGACGAGGTCTTGGCGGCCCGCTCGAGCATCTGCTCGAGATGGTCGAAGCCCAGAAACAGCGGCGACGTGAACATGCGGGTGGTCATCAGGCCCCCTCCTGCGAGCGAAGCCGGACCCTCCGGTCGAAACCGGGACGGTCCGATCCCGGGCCATGGCGGCGACCCGGTGCCCATAATTTTGGCAATCGTGCCAACGGTTGCAAGAGGGGTGCCATCGCTTCGCGGCCGTTGAACCGGCTCGGCCCGCCGGCTACATGGCGGCCATGTCCGCGAACGCATCCACCGCCACGCTGGGCCCGCCGCCGGAACCGGCGATGGCCGAGCCGTTGCCGATCCTGATCGCGCCGCATCCGGTGCTGAAGGCGCAAGGCCCGGCCGGTCGGCCCGGCCGACGAGGCAGCGGTGCGCGCGCTGGTGCCGCGGATGTTCGCCGCGATGTATCGCGCGCCCGGGATCGGCCTCGCCGCGCCGCAGGTCGGCCAGGGCCTGCGGGTCATCACGATCGACCTGATGCCCGGACGACAAGCCGGACGCCGCTGACCCTGATCAACCCCGAGATCGTGCCGCTCAGCACGGAGCTGGCCACGCGCGAGGAAGGCTGCCTGTCGCTGCCCGGCCAGTATCGCCGACGTGACGCGGCCGGCGCGGGTGAAGGTGCGCTACCTCGACCAGACGGGCGCGCGGCGGGAGATCGAGGCCGAGGGCTTGCTGGCGGCCTGCCTGCAGCACGAGATCGACCATCTGGACGGCATGCTGTTCGTCGATCACCTGTCGGCGCTGAAGCGCAACATCATCATGCGCCGGCTCGCCAAGGAGCAGCGGCAGAAGGACGCGGTGAAGTCGGCGCGGCGATGCGCCTCGCCTTCATGGGCAGCCCGGATTTCGCCGTGCCCGGCGCTGCGGGCGCTGCATGACGGCGGGGCATGAGATCGCCGCGGTGTATTGCCAGCCGCCGCGGCCGGCCGGGCGCGGGCAGGCGGTGCAGCGCTGCCCGGTGCACGCGGCGGCGGACGCGCTGGGGCTGGCGGTGCGCACGCCGGCGCGCCTGCGCAGCGATGCCGCGGCGCAGGCGGCGTTCGCGGCGCTGGGGCTGGATGCGGCGGTGGTGGCGGCCTACGGGCTGATCCTGCCGCAGCCGATGCTGGAGGCGCCGCGGCGCGGCTGCCTGAACATCCATGCCAGCCTGCTGCCGCGCTGGCGCGGGGCGGCGCCGATCCAGGCCGCGATCCTGGCCGGCGACGCGGAGACGCGGCGTCACCATCATGCAGATGGATGCCGGGCTGGACACCGGCGCCGATGCTGCTGCGCGAGGCGGTGCCGATCGCGCCGCGAGACCACCGCCGCGACGCTGCACGACGCGCTGGCGGCGCTGGGCGCGCGGCTGGTGCTGCGCGCGCTGGCCGAAAACCCGCCCGCCGTGCCGCAGCCGGCGACGGGCGCGACCTACGCGCCAAAGCTGGCGCGCGAGGATGGCCGGATCGACTGGACGCACGAGCGCGGCAGCGTTCGAGCGGCGGGTGCGGGCGTTCGAACCCTGGCCCGGCACGTTCACGACGCTGGACGGCGAGCTGCTGAAGGTGCTGGCGGCGACGCCGGAGGCCGGGGCCGGCGCGCCCGGCACCGTGCTGGACGATGCGCTTCTCGTTGCCGCCGGCGACGGCGCGCTGCGGCTCACTCGGGTCCAGGCCTCCGGACGGGCGGCGCTGGACGGCATTGCATTCCTGCGCGGCCGACGGGTGCCGCCTGGCACGCGGCTGCTCTAGCATCGGGCCCCGAGCATGACGAACGTCAGGATCAGCCGGCAGATGAAGCGCGACGCCCTGCTCGCCAGCCCGTTCTTCCAGCACCTGGGCAACGAGGAGCTCGACGAGATCATCAGCTTCGCGACGGAGCGCCGGGTGCCGCGCGGCACCGTGCTGTTCAGCAAGGGCGACGAGGGCAGCAGCCTGATGGCGGTGCTGTCGGGCCGCATCCGCATCTCCGCGGTCTCCGCCGACGGCAAGGAGGTGACGCTGAACACCATCCGCGCCGGCGAGATTTTCGGCGAGATCGCGCTGCTCGACGGCAAGCCGCGCAGCGCCGACGCGACCGCGCAGGAGGACACGGTGCTGATGGTGGTGGAACGCAAGCAGTTCCTGCCGTTCCTGCTGCGCAACCCGCCGCTGGTGGAGCGGCTGCTGATCGTGCTGTGCGACCGGATGCGCCGCACCAGCTCCGTGCTCGAGGAGATCGCACTGTTCGACCTGCCGTCGCGGCTGGCGCGGCTGATCGTGAAGCTGTCGAACGACTACGGCCGCCCGGCGGCGGGCGGCGGCGTGCGCATCGACCTGAAACTGTCGCAGCGCGACCTCGCGACCCTGGTCGCGAGCTCGCGCGAGACGGTCAACAAGCAGCTGCGCGGCTGGCGCGAGGCGGGCGTGGTGGACCAGCTCGCCGGCTACCTCGTGGTGCGCAACGCGGCGGCGCTGGAGCGGCTGGTCGGCTGACCTTGGACCGGCGCGCTCGGCCGGCCACCCCGGCGCAGCAGACGGTTGTTGCATCGCACCCGATTTGATACGATTATCATTTATGCGGCAAGGGTCGCGACTTTGCCGTGCACGATCGCCGCGGAACGATCGGGACGCGCGTATTCGAGTTTGCCGCACGCCGTTTTGTGGGGCAATGCGGCGGCTTGCCTTGAAACGGGAGAATAGTTGTCATGCCTGGAGCGAAGGTCATCGGTTGGCAAGCCTTGGCGATGCCTGCTGTCGTGCTAGCAATTGCCGCGTCCGCTCCGGCGACTGCGCAAGCGGCGAAGTTCAAGCACATCATCCTGATGGTGCAGGAGACGCGGGGCCCGGATAGCTTGTTTGGCAGCAACCCGACCTTCGAGCCGGGCGTCGACTTGGCGACGAGCGGCCTCGACTCCTCGGGGAAAACCGTGCAGCTGACCCCTCGCCCGCTGGCGGACTGCTACGACATCCACCGCGACCACAGCTTTTGGGAAGCGGCCTACGACGGCGGCAAGATGGACGGCTGGAATTTGAATCCCGTGAAGCCCGCCCCCCATTGCGACGCGCCGCCGAATCCCCAGGACATCTATGTGGACAACTCGACCGGCACGGTGCAGCCGTATTTCGATATCGCGCTGAACTACGGCTTTGCCAACCGGATGTTCCATACCAACCAGGGCATGGCCTTTCCTGCGCACGAGTTCCTGTTCGGCGGCACCTCGGCTCCTACTGCCGACAGCGACCTGTTCAACTCGGAGAACGGCGAGATCCCCGATCTGGTCAGCGGCGGCGGATGCCTCGCGCCGCTGACCTTCCGCGTGCAGATGATCAAGCCGAACGGAAGCGAATTGCTGCATGGCGACAATGGCGGCCCGGCGGAGCGGTATCCCTGCTTCGAGCATAAGACCCTGGCCGATCTGATCGAAGCGGCCAAGCTGAGCTGGAAGTACTACACCCCTGCCCTTGCTTCGATCTGGACCGCACCGAATGCGATCCGTCACATCTGCAAGCCGGCCGTGCAGAACGGGCAGCGGGTGTGCACGGGCCGGGAATTCACCGACCACGTCGTCCCCGAGCCGGTGCAGATGCTCGCCGACATCAAGGCCTGCAATCTCGCCAGCGTCAGCTGGCTCATGCCGCGGGTACGGCAGTCGGATCACAATCAGGTCAATGACGGCACCGGGCCGCAATGGGTCGCGTCGATCGTCGACGCGCTCGGCAGCAACCCGGCGTGCAAGAACGGCGAATTGGACCTGGAAAGACACCGCAATCCTGATCACCTGGGACGAGTGGGGTGGCTGGTTTGACCACGTGCCGCCGTTCCGCATCGGCCAGGCCAACGGGTGGGGCAAAAGCTACGTGTACGGCTTCCGGGTGCCGTTGCTGGTCGTCTCGGCGTATACCCCGGCCGGCTACGTCGACAACTACAACAACGATTTCGGCAGCATCCTGCGCTTCATCGAGTTGAATTTCGGCCTCGGCCTGATCGGCCCGGGGACCTACGCGGACGCGTATCCGACGGCGAGCCCGACGCCGGACCAACCAACCATGCTGACCGAGTTCTTCCCGCTGACCAAGCCGCGCGCCTTCGTGCCGATCCCGACAACCGCGGACGCCGGAGACGCGAGCCGCACCCGGTAATCATCCAATCTCGCCACCGGCAGCCGGTAGACCCGTGCTGCCGTTGCGGGATTTGCAGGCTGCCGCGAATCCGATGATTCGGAGAGACCCCGTCAGCGGCCGGGGGTTCGCTTGTGGCGGGCCAGCAGGGCGTCCAGCCGGGTCTGGTACATCGACGGCCGGTCGCCGCGCAGCGGCTGCAGTTTCGCGGCGGTCCGGGCGGCGGCGATCGCACCTTCGAGATCGCGCTTCTGCAGCAGGATGTTCGCCAGGCGATGGTGATAGCCGGCGGAATGATCGTTCAGCGCGATTGCCTTGCGGATTGCCGCCTCGGCGCGATCGAGCTGACCCTCCCGGTTCATCAGCGTCCCGGCGAGGAAAAACCAGTTCCAGTGCTTTTCCACCGTCGCCGCCAGCCGCTCCGCCTCGGCCAACGCCGCCTCCTCGGCGGCAGGATTTCTTTTTCGCAACAGCATCGCGCCGTTGATGAAGGTCATGCAGTCGACGTCGTGCGCGAGCTTGTCCGCGGAAGGGATGCCGCCGGCATCGGCGCCTCCCGTCACCATCCGCCGTGCCGCCTTGGGGAAAAACTCGTGCGGCGAAACCGCGGCATCCTCGGGCGGGCCGAACATGCGGAGGTCCTCGATCACGTACCAGCCGCCCGGCAGCAGCAGCGGGAACAGGGCTTCGAAGCACGCCATCGTCTCGGGTGCGCGGTGCGAGGCGTCATCGATCACGATTGTCGGCGGGTGCCGTTCGCCGACCGACCGGATGAACGCCTGATCGGCCTGCGAGCCGATCTCCACCAGGATGCGCTCGGACGCCAGCCGCCGGGCGCTGTCGCGGACGTCGACGCCAATGATGGTCGCGTTCGGGAAGAACTCCCGCCACATCCGCAGGGAATTGCCTTCCGCGATGCCGATCTCGATCAGGTTGATCGGCTGGTTCTGCAGTGGCCTGAAGTTCTCCTCGTAATGTCGCAGGTAATCGCACCACAGCGAACTTTTGGCGGTTCCCTGCCGTATGCCAAGCGCATCCAACGATTGCCGATTACCCACCATATCCCCGCACATGTTTCGTACAACGTCTGATCGCGGCCGCCCCGCTACGCCGCCAGCGGCAACCGATACACCCGCGCGGCGGTGCCGCGGAACAGTTTGCGCTGCTCCGCCTCGCTCGCCCCGGCCACCACGCGGTCCAGGATAGCAACCCATTGCGGGTAGCGGTGGGTCAGTTCGGAGACCGTCCAGTCGCTGCCGTACATCACGCGATCGAACCCGAATTTTTCGATAACGTGCGCGACATACGGCACCACCTGCGCCTCCGTCCACGCCGCATGATCGGCTTCGGTGATCGTGCCGGAAATTTTCACGACGACGTTGGGCAGGGCAGCGAGTTCGGAAATCTGGCGCCACCACGGCTCGCGCAGCCCGTGCTTGATGCCGGGCTTGCCGATGTGGTCGAGCACGAACTGCACGTCCGGGCAGCGGCGCACCAGTTCCAGCGCATACGCCATCGCGAAGTGCTTGATGCAGATGTCGAACGGCAACCCGTGCTTGCCCACCGTGCGCACGCCCTCGACGAAACCGGGCTCCAGGCAGATGCCGGGATCGCGCTCGATCTCGATCAGCCGGCGGATGCCGCGCAGCGTCGGGAAGCGGGACAACTGCGCGAGGTCCTCGGCGACGGCTGCGCCCTTCTCCACCGGCGCGTGCGCGACCATGCCGCACAGCCGCTTGTCGGCATTCGCAAGCTCCTGGACGAACTCGGCTTCCTGCACATGCAGGCCGGGATCGACCCAGACTTCGGCGAACACGATGCCCTCCACCTGCACCGGCCCGCGCGCGGCATCGAAGTCGGGCAGCAGGTAGGTGCGGTTGATCTTGGGGACGCCGGCGAGCCAGCCGTAGCTCAGCCGCTTGACGTCGTAGAGATGGACGTGGGCGTCGATGATCGGGAAGTCGGGCATGGCGGTCTCCCTTCGGGTCGGAGCAGCAGGTGCGGGCCAAGATCGGCGAGCCGGGCGGCGCCGCACAGGCCCATCGCACGGTCGATTTCGCGGCGGAAAATGTCGAGCACGTGTTCCACGCCGGCCTGCCCGGCGACCGCGACGCCCCAGAGCTGCGGGCGGCCGATCAGGCAGGCGCGGGCGCCGAGGCAGAGCGCGCGCACCACGTCGACGCCGCGGCGCACGCCGCCGTCGAGCAGCACCGGGATCTTGTCGCCGACCGCGGCCACCACGCCGGGCAGCGCGTCGAGGCTCGCGGCGGCGCCGTCGAGCTGGCGGCCGCCGTGGTTGGAGACGATCACCCCGTCGACGCCGCGCGCCACCGCCTCGCGCGCTTCGGCCGGGTGGAGAATGCCTTTGAGAATAAGTGGCCCGCGCCAGACCTTTCGCACCGCGTCGACATCGGCCCAGTTCATCGACGGATCGAGCAGTTGGCTCATCCGGCCGGCGAGCGTGGCGATGTCGGCTTTTTCGCCCGGCTTGACGTAGTTGCCAAACGTCAGGCGGGGGAATTCGCGGCGCATCCGCGCGAGCCAGCGCAGTTTGAGCGCCATCAAGGCAACGTCGGTGGGTGCGAAGCGCGGCGGGATGGTGAACCCGTTGCGCACGTCGCGCTCGCGGTTGCCGAGGATCTGGTTGTCGATGGTCAGCACCAGCGCGTCGTATCCGGCCGCTTGCGCGCGCTCGGTGAGTTCGCGCGTGAAGGCGCGGTCGCGATAGACGAAAACCTGCATCCAGCGCGGCACCGCGCCGGTTTCGGCCAGTTGTTCGAGCGTGCAGACCGAGCCATGGCTGAGGCAGTAGGCGGTGCCGGCCGCGGTCGCGGCGCGGGCGGCCGCCCGTTCGCCATCCGGCCAGAACAGCCCGCCGAGCCCGGTCGGGCCGATCAGTACCGGCAGTTTCAGCCGCTTTCCGAACAGGTCGAGACTCAAGTCTCGCGTCGCCGGACCGTTCAGCGGCATCGGCAGCAGCGAAATTTCTGCAAATGCGGCTTCGTTGCGTCTGAGCGTGAATTCGTCCTCGGCGGCGCCGTCGGCGAAGTCGAACACCGGGCGCGGCAGCGCCGCGCGGGCGAGCGCGCGCATGTCGGCGATGTTGTGGGCGCGACCGCGCCAGCGTTCCGTCATCCCGGTTTCCCCCTCGCCGCGATGCTAGACGAGACCGCATCAGGTCCCAAGGGCTTGCGGTGGGCGCCGCAATTCGGCACCGATGGCGCATGCCCCCGCCGGTCCCGTTCGCGCCGCTGAAAACCGAGCGCCTGACGCTGCGCCCGTATCGGGCGGAAGACGCGGCCGAGCTGCATCGGCTGATCAACGACTGGGAAGTCTGCCGCTCGCTCGCCGCAGTGCCGTTCCCCTATTCGCGCGACCTCGCCGACGAATGGATCGAGTCCAGCCTGACCTCGCTCGCCGACGGCAGCGCCTACCATCTCGCCATCACGGGGAAGGAAGGCACGCAGGAGGTGATCGTCGGCGGGGTCGGGCTCCGCATCGACGCGGCCGCCGGCAGCGGGCGGCTCGGCTACTGGGTGGGCAAGCGGTTCTGGGGCCACGGCGTGGCGTCGGAGGCGGCGGCGCGGCTGGCGCGCTGGGCCTTGGCCAATCTCGACCTGGAGACGCTGGAGGCCAGCGTCGCGACCGACAACGCGGCGTCGATCGCGGTGCTGAAGAAGATCGGCTTTTCCCACGTCGGCGATGGCACGGAGCATTTCCGCAGCATCGACGCCGACCGGCCGGTGCTGCGCTTCGCCGCCGGCCGCGACGAACTGTTCGGCGTGCCGGAGGCGCAGGAAGGGGAAAAACCGCTGCTGCTGGTGGCCGCCTGCGCGCTGATCGACATCGACGGCCGCGTGCTGCTGGCGCGCCGGCCCGAGGGCAAGCGGATGGCCGGGCTGTGGGAGTTCCCCGGCGGCAAGCTGTTGCCCGGCGAGACGCCGGAGGCGGCGCTGATCCGCGAACTCAAGGAGGAACTGGGGATCGAAGTCGCAGGCAACTGCCTCGCGCCGTTCGCCTTCGCCTCGCACCCGTATCCGACGTTTCACCTGGTGATGCCGCTGTACCTATGCCGGCGCTGGCGCGGCCGGCCGCAGGGACGGGAAGGCCAGACGCTGGCCTGGGTGCGGCCCGACAAGCTCACGGACTACAAGATGCCGCCGGCCGACAAGCCGCTGGTGCCGCTGCTGCGGGATTTTCTGTAACGAGTGGGAACCATGACCGAGAATCCAACCGCCTGCGTCCTGATCATCGGCAACGAGGTGCTGTCGGGCCGCACCCAGGACGCCAACCTGAAATACGTCGCGACCCGGCTGGGCGAGCTTGGCATCGCGCTGCGCGAGGCGCGGGTGATCCCGGACATTTCCGCCGTTATCGTGCGCACGGTGAACGAAGTGCGCGCCGCTTTCGACCACGTGTTCACCACCGGCGGCATCGGGCCGACGCATGATGACATCACCAGCGAATGCATTGCGGCGGCGTTCGGGGTGGCGTGGGAGATCCACGCGGAGGCGTTCGCGAAGATGAACGCGGCGTACAAGCCGGGCGACTTCAATGCCGCGCGGCAGCGCATGGCGACGATGCCGCGCGGCGCCTCGCTGATCGAGACCAAGGCGTCGATCGCGCCGGGGTTCTCGATCGGCAACGTGCACGTGATGGCGGGCGTGCCGCGGATCATGCAGGCGCAGTTCGAGGCGGTGGCGCCGACGCTGCGCGGCGGGCTGCCGATCATTTCGCGGGCGGTGCACTCCACGGGAGTGTTCGAGGGGGCGATCGCGGCCGGCCTGACGGCGATCCAGGGGCGCTATCCGGCGATCGATCTCGGCAGCTACCCGTACTACCGCGAGGGCGGCGGCGGCGTCGCGATCGTGGCGAAAGGCACCGACGTGCTGGCGGCGGAGGCGGCGATCCGCGAGGTGACGGCGCTGATGCAGCAGCTGGGCGGCACGCCGGTGCAGGGGGAGCCGGCGGCGAGGTGAGGCATTCGGCGAATCGCTTGTCCGACCTCTCGTTGGCGCCACCTCGGTCTTTCATCGCGACGTGGTTTTGACGAAAGCGGCCGGGGCAACAATCCGAATTTTCCTGAAGCGACCAAGCACAAGGAGGTCGGGATCGCCGGTGACGATCAGGTCCGCACGACCGTTCGCCGCGAGCTCGAGGAACTTGTCGTCCGTCGGGTCGCGACACGCAGCGATCCGTTCGCCAATTGTCACCGCTTCCGCGGCTGCCATGAGGCGGACGAGCCACTCATGCGTCACCGCCGGGATCAGAGGGACGAAATACGGACGTGCCAAGACTTCGAATAGCTGCTGCTCGGTCGCGGTGGACTTGAGAAGGTGTCTCGCAATTCGATGAGGCGTACCGCCAATGCCGGAACCGATTTCTCCTTCAGCGCCGCGCTTATGAAGACATAGGTATCGACGACAATCCTCATCCGAGATGAGGTTCAACTTCCTGCTGAGCCTGCTTGATCATCCGGTCTATGTCGTCGTCGGTCAGGCCGGCGACGACCACCCGCACCCGTGCTTCGCGGCGTCCGGGAATGAGTTCGCGCTCCGGCTCGATCGTCAGAGTTACGCGCTCATCGGCGCCGATGCCGCGACGCGAAAGCTCTTCCGCGATTACCCCTGCCGTCACCTCGATCACCTAGGATGCGAAAGCCATCACCATGTCGTTTCATGCGACCCGTGCCGCCGAAGGCCGCAGTGTCCCACATCACCTCGTTTCCCCTGTGGGCGGCGGACGGAGGTGCCGGTCGACCGCGCCTCGCGCCGGGTTGAAGGGCCGCAGGCTTCCGCCATATCGTGCTGCGGTGCAATAGCCGCAAGGACACGCCGCGATGCCGTTGAGTCCACCCGTCGAGCGCGAGCTGCTGCATCTGCGCGACATCGCCATCCGCGGCTATCGGCGGGCCGACGGGCTGCTCGACATCGAGGCGGAGATCGCCGACACGAAGACCTATGGGTTCACGGTCGGCAGTCGCCGGATCGAGCCGGGCGATCGGCTGCACAACATGCTGGCGCGGATCACGGTCGACGAACACCTCACCATCGTCGGCGCCGAGGCCGCGACCGAGGCAGGGCCGTTCGCGACCTGCCCGGGCGGGGCGGAGACGTTCGGCCGGCTGGTGGGCATCACGATCCGCTCCGGCTTCCTGCGCGAGGCGAATGCGCGGATCGGCGGCGTCGAGGGCTGCACGCATATCCGCGAACTGCTGCAACAGATGGCGACGGTGGCGTTCCAGACCAGCTTCGCCATGAAGTCGCGACAGGCGAGCAGCGAGGCGGCCGCGCACCGGCTGGTCAACTCCTGCCACGCCTATTCGGCGGCGGGGCCGGTGGTGCAACGGCGCTGGCCGGAGCTTTACACCGGGCCGGACCGGGAGACGGCGGCGACCGGCTGAGGCTCCTGCCCGGCATGCGCGCCGGAGCCCTGGGCGGCGGTGAGCAGCGGTCCGTGGCCGACGCTGCGGTGCCCGGGTTCGGTGGCGGCGCCGCGGAAATAGTCCAGCACGTGCACGCGCACCGCCGAGGTACGGCCCCCGGGATGCCCGCGCTGCTCGATCCGTCGCACCACTTCACCCAAGGTGAGACGCTCGCGTTCGCAGATTTCCTGCAGCGCGTCCCACAACTCGGGCTCCAGGCGCATGCTGGTGCGCCCTTGGCTCGCGGTGACGTTGCGGTTGACCAGTCGGCTGGGCACTACGTGGCACCTCCGCGAAATCGTGCGCCAGTTTGTGGGAGGAGCGTTTCGGATTGGTGAATCGCCCAAGGCCCGCTCGCCGGCGCAGGGGCGAGTTAGCGGACCGTCAGGGGCGATAGCAGAACACTTTGCAAATCGCAACTATTTGTATGTGTCCCGCAAAATTCACTTGGCGCGGGCCGGTCCCGGACGTGCGCGGCTCAGCGCGCCGCGGCATGCTCCTGCGGCGTGCGCAGGGTGAGCGCGAGCGCGTGCAGGCCGCCGGACAACTCCGCCGCCAGCACCGCGTGCACCGCGCGCGAACGCGCCACCCGGCTCTCGCCCGCGAACGCGGCGGCGACCAGCAGCACGGCGTAGTGCGTCTCCCCGCCCGGTTGCGCGCCGGCATGGCCGGCGTGACGGGCGCTCTCGTCCACCACCTGCAGCAGTGTAGGCGCGAACGCTTCGGTCAGGCGGGCGGCGATGCGCTCGGCGCGGGTGCTCATGCCCGAGATATGCCGCAAGCCGGCACCGCGGGAAAACCTCTTTGCAAATGCGTCGGCGCGCAGCACATATCTGGCCGATGACCCGACGCTTCCCGCGCACCCGGGCCTACGCGCCCGACCCAGGGGCGCCGGGCCGTTGCTGCGACATGCCGAGCTGCGGCGCGCCCGGCGAGTACCGGGCGCCGAAGTCGCGCGTGGCGCTGCACGACTACTGGTGGTTCTGCCTGGAGCACGTGCGCGCCTACAACGCCGCCTGGGACTTCTACAAGGGCATGTCGCCAGGGGAGATCGAGGCGCAGCTGCGCGCCGATACCGCCTGGCAGCGCCCGACCTGGCCGCTCGGGCGGCTTGGCGCAACGCTCGATGCCGACCTGCTGCGCGACCCGCTGCACGTGCTCAACGCCGGCCGGCGGCCCAAGCACGACGCCGAGCAGCGCGCCCGCGAGATGCCGGCCGACATGCGCGAGCCGCTGGCCACGCTCGGGCTGGGCTGGCCGCTGACGCTGGACGAGCTCAAGACCCGCTACAAGCAGCTCGCCAAGCAGCACCACCCCGACGCCAACGGCGGCGACCGCGCCGCCGAGGAACGGCTGAAGACGATCAATCTTGCCTATGCGGCGCTGCGTGGCCGACTGAACGCGGCGCCGATGGCGGCGGCCGGCTGACCTTCATAGCCGCCGCGCAACTGCTCCGCGCCACCCTCCGCTACCCAACACCCGAACGCCGGGAGTAGGCTTCGCCCCCGGAAAACCACAGGATCGCTGGCCTATGAACAAGCTCGCCGCCATCGCCGAGAGCCGTGCCACCCCGACCTCCGCCATCAACGCGCCGGACCTCGAACTGTCCGCGCGCGAGCTGTTCAACGTCGATACCGACATGAAGGTGCCCGCCTTCTCGCAACGCACCGAGCACGTGCCGGACCTCGACATGGCCTACCGGTTCGATCGCGAGACCACGCTGGCGATCTGCGCGGGCTTCGCGTTCAACCGGCGGGTGATGATCCAGGGCTACCACGGCACCGGCAAGTCGACGCATATCGAGCAGGTGGCGGCGCGGATCAACTGGCCGTGCATCCGGGTGAACCTGGACAGCCACATCAGCCGCATCGACCTGATCGGCAAGGACGCGATCGTCCTCAAGGACGGCAAGCAGGTGACCGAGTTCCGCGAGGGCATCCTGCCGTGGTGCCTGCAGCACCCGTGCGCGCTGGTGTTCGACGAGTACGACGCGGGCCGCCCGGACGTGATGTTCGTGATCCAGCGGGTACTGGAGGTCGAGGGCAAGCTGACCCTGCTCGACCAGAACCGGGTGATCCGCCCGCACCCGGGCTTTCGGCTGTTTTCCACGTCCAACACGGTCGGGCTGGGCGACACGACGGGGCTGTATCACGGCACCCAGCAGATCAACCAGGGCCAGATGGACCGCTGGAACATCGTTGCCACATTGAACTACCTGCCGCACGGGCAGGAGACGGAAATCGTGATGGCCAAGCTCGGCATCGACCCGGCCGACCGGGCGGCCAAGAAGCGGGTCGAAAGCATGGTGGCGCTGGCCGACCTGACGCGCGCGGGCTTCATCAACGGCGACATTTCGACGGTGATGTCGCCGCGCACCGTGATCACCTGGGCCGAGAACACGCGGATTTTCGGCGAAGTGGGATTCGCGTTCCGGATGACCTTCCTCAACAAGTGCGACGAGGCGGAGCGCAGCACGGTCGCGGAATACTACCAGCGCTGCTTCAACGAGGAGGTCGCGACGGGCAGCTTCACGCGGCGCGCGGGGTAGGCCGCATGGATCGCGACCAGGTCATTGCGACGCTGCGGGCGCACGAGGCGGAATTGCGCGGCCGCGGCGTTGCCCATGCCGCGCTGTTCGGCTCGCTGGCACGCGGCGAGGCCGTATCCGCGAGCGATATCGACATCCTGGTCGACCTCGCCCCGGACGCCCGGATCGGGCTGTTTGGCTACGTTGCGCTGATCCAGTTCCTGGAAGACCTGTTCCCACTGCGGGTCGATGTCGCGAACCGCCGCCGCCTCAAACCGCTGGTTCGTCCGGATATAGAGCGAAATGCCGTTTTCGCGTTCTGAGCCGCGGCAGACGCTCCGCGACCACCTCCCACCGTTGCTCGAAGCGGTCGCACGGGAATTGGCCGAAATGCCGGAGCGAAATCCACGAGAGGACTGACGTGAGCGGCTCTAAAGACAGTTCCCGGACCGAAGAATTCAAGCGCGCCACCACCGGCGCGGTGCGGGCGATCGCGGGCAGCAACGAGGTGCAGGTGGCGTTCCAACCCGGCCCCTCCGGGCTCGCCGGCAAGCGGGCGCGGCTGCCGCTGCCGACGCGGGCGCTGCCGCCGACCGAGATGACGCGGCTGCGCGGCGTCGCCGACAGCCTGGCGCTGCGGCTGCGCCACCATGACGACGCCGTGCACAACGCCCGCATGCCGGCGCGGCGCGAGGCCAAGGACGTCTACGACGCGCTCGAACAGGCGCGTGTCGAAGTGGTCGGCGCGCGGCATATGAGCGGGGTCGCCGCCAATCTGCGCGCGCGGCTCGCCGAGGAATGCGAGTCCGAAGGCTTCGACCGGATGACGCGAAAGGACCAGTTGCCGATGGCGGCGGCGTTGGCGCTGCTGGCCCGGGAAAGACTGTCGGGCGAGGCGACGCCGGCGGCGGCCTCGCGCGTGCTCGACCTGTGGCGCGACACGCTCGGCGACACCGCGGACAAGGCGTTCGCCGAGATGGCGGCGACGCAGGACAACCAGGTCGCGTTCACCCGCGCCGCGCGCAAACTGCTCGCCGCCCTCGATCTCGCCGAAGCCGAGGTGGAGGCGGAGCCGGAGGAGAACCCGGACAGCGAAGACACCGGCGAAGAGTCCGGCCCGCAGGACCAGAGCCAGGACGGCGAGGGCCAGAGCCGCTCGGAGGACGAGAGCACGCTCGGCGCGCAGCCCGAGGAGATGGAAGGCGAGGCCGCCGACGAGGATGCCGGCGACGGCTCCGAGGACGACGCGACGGCGGCCGAGGGCGAGGATCGGCCCGGCGGGCCGCAGCCGCGCCGCGACCGGCCGAACAGCGACGACGCCAGCCACTACCGCGCCTACACCCGCGCCTGCGACGAGGAGATCGCCGCCGAGGACCTGTGCGACGCCGACGAGTTGACCCGATTGCGCCAGCAGCTCGACCAGCAACTCCAGCACTTGCAGGGCGTGGTCTCGAAACTCGCCAACCGGCTGCAGCGGCGGCTGCTCGCGCAGCAGCAGCGCGCCTGGGATTTTGATCTGGAGGAGGGACTGCTCGACGCCGGGCGGCTGGCGCGGGTGATCGTCAACCCGATGCAGGCGCTGTCGTACAAGCGCGAGCGCGACACCGATTTCCGCGACACCGTGGTGACGCTGCTGATCGACAACTCCGGCTCGATGCGCGGCCGGCCGATCACCGTCGCGGCGATGTGCGGCGACATCCTGGCGCGCACCTTGGAACGCTGCGCGGTGAAGGTCGAAGTGCTGGGCTTCACCACGCGCGCCTGGAAGGGCGGGCAGTCGCGCGAAAAATGGGTGGCCGACGGCAAGCCGCGCAATCCCGGGCGGCTCAACGACCTGCGCCACATCATCTACAAGGCCGCCGACGCGCCGTGGCGGCGAGCCCGCAAGAATCTCGGGCTGATGCTGCGCGAGGGGCTGCTCAAGGAAAACATCGACGGCGAGGCGCTGCAATGGGCGTATCGTCGGCTGACCGCGCGGCCGGAGCGGCGGCGCATCCTGATGGTGATCTCGGACGGCGCGCCGGTCGACGACAGCACGCTCTCGGTCAATCCCGGCAACTACCTGGAGCGGCATTTGCGCGAGGTGATCCGCGAGATCGAGGTGCACGACTTCGTCGAACTGGTCGCGATCGGCATCGGCCACGACGTGACGCGCTACTACCATCGCGCCGTGACCATCGTGGACGCCGAGGAACTGGGCGGCACGATGATGAAGAAATTGACCGAATTGTTCGACGAGGACGCGGCGGAGGCGTGGGCGCGCGCGACCATGGAGCGGGCGCCGCTGGTGGCGTAGCTTCGCCGGAAACGTATCGTTCCTAATACGGAACGAAATGGGCGCGGGTTTGCATCGGGCCCGGTCAGCTTAATTTTTTGCGGGGCGGGGCAAGGGGACTGTTGAGGCCGAGGAACGGCGGCGGGCCGATGTAGAACCCGTACTTGTCCCGGCGCCGCGGGTCGTGCGGCCACGTGGGCATCGGCGGCGGTTTTTCCCGTTTCGGGCGCGGGGCGGGCTTGCGCCGGGGCCGCAATGCGACGGCCGGCGGCGGACGGACGCCGAGCATCCGGCAGAGCGAGCGAATCGGGCGGCCCATCGCCTCGGGCGCCGCCTGCATCAGCGCCACCATCTCGGGGTCGTGCAGCAGCCCGTCGAGCATCCCGGCATAAGCGATCGTCTCCGGCGCGATCAGCGGCCGCAGCCAGCCGAATTTTCTTGGCAGGGGGTCTTTCGGCGGCGCCGGGCGGGGCGAGCCGGCAGATGCTTTTGCGTGGGGGGCGGGGGGTTTGTAGGTGCCGGCCTGGATGCGGGCGGCGAGGCGGGCGATCCGCCGGTTGATGTTCTGGACCCGGGTCACGATCAGCGCGATCAGATTGTGAGTGAGCGCCCAGCCGGTCCGCTTCACCACGGCCTTGACCACGCACATGAGTAGCGTGGCGAACCGCTCGGCCGCGGGACGGGATGGGGGTGTGTTCATGAGGGAATGTTAGTGCAAATGACGCATGATGGGCAACTGAAAACGACGCGAGTTGGTTTCCAGCGTGGGGCGCTTGCGTAGGGGTGGCCGAGGGTGAGCAACCGGCCGCTGTCAGGATCTGCGCGGCGACTCCGGGACATTTGCCTTACGTCCGCAGTTGGCCGAAACCGGAATGACAACTCTCGAATGGGGGGCGGGAATCTGCCGTTCGTTCCGCCTGAACCATCCGGCCGGTTTCGACTCTCAGGAGCCGCCTGGTGGGTCCGCTCGCCGGTCGACGTCTTCAGGTAGGTGGCGACCCCAGGGCGATCGCATATGGCGATACCATTTCGATACCGTCATGGCCTGGCTTGACCCGGCCATCCACGCGGCGGCGCCCGACGGGTGTGGATATTCAAACATCCATGCTCAGCCGGGCACTGCGGCCGGTGCACCGCGTGGATGGCCGGGTCAAGCCCGGCCATGACAAGGAATACCGTGGGGGATCGGTCCATATGCGATTGCCCAGTGGCGACCCTGTCCCCGATCGCGGCGAAACGCTAGGTTGGATACATGTCAGAGTCAGATAAGTCGCTGCGCCAGCAGATCGACGATGGGATGGAGGCGATACGTCACCAGCTCGCGCGACTGCGCGAGGGACCGACCATGGGCGGCCCATCCGACGACCTCACCGTCATCGCGGACCTTGAAGCGGAGTACCAGGCGCTCAAAGAGGCGCGAGCTGGTTTGGGGCCCCATGATCGCGCACCCAATGAGTTCGACGGCGAGACACCTGATTAGCTCCGGCTCCGGCTAATGTCCGTGGTCCACCCGACCCGGCCATTCGCAGTTGCTCCTATGAACGACCGCTTCGGAAAAACGGTGCCCGGCTCGTCTGAAGGGCAGCCATGGGCGCAAGCGGCCAGCTGCAGGACGGACCGAATGTCGGCCTCGGGGATCGCTCGATCGGCCCCGGTACACCGACTTGGCTCGCCTCCAGCCGTCGCATGGCAGTCACTCGGCGGTTCCCGGACCCTGGCGGGCGCTCGGCGAATGGGGTGGTGAGCACCGAGGAATGCGCGGGGACCGTGCTGTACCAGCCTGCGACGAGACGAACTCGTCTCGCGCGCGCCCCCACCAGCCCTCCCCGACAAGGCAGGGGAATCGCGTATGGACCAAGCTCCCCCTCGCACTCATCGTCTTGGCCGGGCTTGACCCGGCCATCCACGCTGTGGAACCGCCGAAGTGATACGCGGGGCATGGGAATCCTTGAACGGCCGCACCTCGTGGCGCCACCCGGGGGATGGCCGGGTCAAGCCCGGCCATGACGATCCAGCAACGGGATCGCCATATGCGATCGCCCTGCCCACAAGGGGGGAGGGCTTCTTCTGGCCCCCTCCGCCCTCGTGGGTACTTTTTCTGCCTCCCTCCACCCTCTTTGGGGAGGGCCGGGATGGGGTGGAACTTGGGTGAGCGTTCGGCGGCTTGGTGTTGGCCGGCGATCCCGGCGCGCTCGCGATGCCCGCGCGGGGGCCGGGCCGCGCTACGGGCCGCGCTACGGGCCGCGGGCCGCCATGATCAGCCTGGCCAGCGCTTCGCCCAGGCAGGCGCGCAGGCGGTTGGCGGTCTTTTCCCGGTCCTTGCGGCTGACCGCCTCGATATCGAGCGCGCCAGTTTCCGCCCAGCGGTGCATCAGGTCGAAGCGGCGGAACAGCACAGCCGCACTGTGCAAGGCGACGTCCTGCATGGCGTCGCGATAGGGCTGCAGGTCGGAGTGATCCTCCAGCAGCCGGCTATACGGCACGTCGATCAGCACGAGATCGGCGCCGGTCTCGGCGGCGAACGCCGCACCTTCGCCGAGCGTGGCGCGGAACTGCGCCGCCGGCAGCTGCTTGACCGCCTCCACCGTGCCGGTCTGCCACAGCACCAGCTGATAGGAGTGCGCCGCCAGTTCGCGGCGCATCGCCGCCAGCATCTCGGTCGCGGTCTCCGCGCGCGCCGCATGCAGCACCAGATGCACGGCGACGCCGGGCGCGGCCGCGCGCAGCGCCTCCACCATATGATCCGGCACCGACCCTTCGACGCCGCTGCGCGGCCCGAGCAGCGTGCCGGAGCCGAGCGCCAGCACGTCAAGCCGCCCGCCCGGCCGCAGCGCGGCGGCGACGTGCGGCAGCGGCTGCGTGCGAGCGACGAGGTCGGGCGGCACGCCGCAGCCGGCGGCCGGCGGCGTCTCGGCCAGCGCCGTGCGCTGGGCCAGCGGCGACGCCAGGATCGCCGCCACCAGCAAATATGCCGAGCGCCTCATGCGGGTGCGCTAGCAGGCGGGCCGGCGCGCCAGCAAGCGCGCAGGCGCCGGCCCAGACCCGCCCGGCACGGGGGTCAGCCGGCGGATCGTTGGGCCAGCACGGCCGCCAGCGCCTCGACGTCGGCGGCCGCCGGGCAGGTGGGGTGGCGTTCCAGCAGCAGCGTCTGGCGGCGGATCGCCTCGCGCACATGGTCGTCGCGCCGGATGATCCCGAGGCACGGCGGGATGCGGCCGAGGAAGGTCTCGCAGGCGCGCGACAGCGTCAGGTAGGTGCGCTCCCCGTTGGCGCGGCTGGTCGCCAGGTTGACGACGATGCCGGCGGCGGCGCGCGCCTCGGTGTCGGCGCTGTGCAGCTTCAGCACCGCATAGGCGTCGGTGAGGCTGGTGGGTTCCTCGGTCGCGACCACCAGCAGCAGGTCGGCGAACGCGGACATGCGCCGCACGGGACGCTCCAGCCCGGCGCCGAGGTCGAGCACGATGCTGTCGTAGCGGGCGGTCGCGGCCCGCAGGCCGTCGAGCAGATGGTCGAGCGCGGCGGGCGTGACGGCGGAGAGCGCGCCCGAGCCGGAACGCCCGGCCAGGATATCGAAGCCGCCGGGATGCCGGATCGCCGCCGCCTGCAACGAGGCGCGGCCGGCGACCACGGAGGCGAGGTCGGTCGTGGGCGTCAGGCCGAGCTGGATGTCGACGTTGGCGAGGCCGAGGTCGCCGTCGAACAGCAGCACGCGCTGGCCGGCGCGGGCGAGCGCGTGGGCGAGCGTGATCGCGAGCCAGGTCTTGCCGACGCCGCCCTTGCCGGAGGCGACGGCGAGGATCCGCCCGCGGCGGGAGAGGGTGGTCATGCGGTGGGCTCCGCCCGGACATGGTGGGGGACTTGCAGCAGGCGGTCGGCGAGCAGGGCGGGGGTCAGCGGCACCAGCCCGTCGGCGGCGCCGGGGCCGATGCCGGCCTCGGCGAGCGCGAGCCCGGCGTCGGCGGCGGCCAGCACGCCGCCGATCCGGCGCGCGAGGTCGAGCCGGGTGGCGACCATCAGCCGGGCGCCGGCCTCGCCGTAGGCCGCGGCGAGGTCGGCCGCCTCGGCGGGGTCGAGGCCGGCCGGCAGCACCGCGACGAGGCAGCCGCCGACGGTCGCGGCAAGGGCAGAAGATTCCTCGCGCTCCTGGGTCGCAAACGGGTCGCAGCCGGGCAGGTCGATCAGCACGGGCGCGCCCTCCGGACGGTTGGCGATGGCGCGGGCGAGCGCGACCGGGTGCGCGGCGACCACGAGGTCGAGCCCGAGCAGCCGGGTGAAGGCGGCCAATTGCTCGGTGGCGCCGGCACGCTGGCCGTCGGCGGTGAGCGACAACTGGCAAAATGCCGGCCATCACCAGCCGGGTCGCCAGCCGGGCGACCGTGAGCGTCTTGCCGGCGCCAGGCGGGCCGGCCAGCAACAGCGGCGGGCCGCCACGCTGCAGCGGGAGCGGCTCGAACGCGAGGTGGATGGCAAGCGTCGCGTGCAGCTTGCCGTCGGAGAGTTGCTGCGCCAGCAGCGGCGGCACGCCATGGAACCGCAGCGCAGCCTCCGATCGGGTGTCCGGCGGCGGCGGTGTGGCGGTTCCGGCGCCTCCAGCGCGGCGGTGATCTCCACCCCGTCGGCGACGCGCCTCGTGTTGAGGATCAGCGCATCGGCCCCGAGTTCCCCGCGGATGCGCGCCAACGCCTCCGCTGGCGGTGGGCGCGCGGTAGATTTTTAAGCGCACGCAATTCTTTCGGCAGCACGCGACGAAAAGCGCCCTCCCCTTGCGGGAGGGGGTTGGGGGAGGGGTGGCCCGGCAGGGGAGCCTGATCTCGCGCGACCCCTCCCCCCGGCCCCCTCCCGCAAGGGGAGGGGGAGAAGGCTGCGCATCCAGCCACCCGCCGACGCCTTGGCGGTGCGTGCCATCAGATGCTGCCCACCGTGCGGATGCGGGCGCGCGGGGAGATTTCGGTCTGCGCCAGCACCGGGGTGGCCGGGCGGATGCGCTCGACGATCGCCCGGACATGGAAGCGGATCCCGCCGCTGGTCAGCAGCACCGGCGCTTCGCCGCCATGCGCCGCGGTGTCGAACGCGCTGCGGAAGCGCTGCATGAACTCGGTGAGCTTGCTCGGCGCCATCGCGAGCTGGCGATCCTCCGGCGGGCCGGTCAGCGCCTCGGCGAACGCCGCCTCCCACTCCGGCGACAGCGTGACGATCGGGATGTAGCCGGCCGGGCCGGTGTGGCGTCGCTGATCTGCCGCGCCAGCCGCGTCCGCACATGCGCGACGATCGCGGTGATCGCGCGGTGCTGGCCGGCGCAGGCCTCCTGGATGCCTTCCAGGATGGTCGACAGGTCGCGGATCGAGACCCGCTCGGCCAGCAGCGCCTGCAGCACGCGCTGCACGCCGCCGACCGAGATCTGCGACGGGATCAGATCGCGCGACCAGCTTCTGTTGCTCGCGCGGCAGTTCGTCGAGCAGCTTCTGCGTCTCGGCGTAGGACAGCAGCTCGGCATCGTTCTGCTTGACCAGCTCGGTCAGGTGCGTGGTCAGCACGCTCGGCGGATCGACCACGGTGCAGCCGCGGAACATCGCCTCCTCGCGCGGCGGACGGATCGATCCACAGCGCCGGCAGGCCGAACGCGGGTTCGGTGGTGCGCTCGCCGGGCAGGTCGGTCACGCCGCCCTTCGGGTCCATCGCCAGCAGCATGGTCGGGCGCAGCTCGCCGCTGCCGGCCTCGATCTCCTTGATGCGGACCGAGTAGGTGTCGGCCGGCAAGCTGCATGTTGTCCTGGATGCGCACCGGCGGCAGCACGAAGCCCATCTCGCCGGCGATCGAGCGCCGCAGGCCCTTGATCTGCTCGGTCAGCCGCGGCGTGTCGCCGCCGGCCAGCGACAGCAGCCCGTAGCCCAGCTCGAGGCGGATCAGGTCGATGCGCAGCGCATCGCTGATCGGCGGCTCGGTCGGACGCGGCTCGGCGGCCGCGGCAGGCTCGGGTCGAGCACGGCGGGTGCGTGTGGCGCAGCCAGGCGCCGCCGCCCGCCAGGCCCGGCCAGCGCCAGGAACGGCAGCATCGGCAGGCCCGGCAGCAGGGCCAGCACGGCCGCCGCGCCGGCCGCCATCGCCAGCGGCTTCGGGCTGCCGCCGAGCTGGCGGATCAGCGCCGCGTCGGCGCTGCCCTCCATGCCGCCCTTGGTGACCACGATGCCGGCGGCGGTGGACACCAGCAGCGCCGGGATCTGCGTCACCAGCCCGTCGCCGACGGTCAGCGTGGTGAAGGTGGCGAGCGCGTCGGCTGAACGGCATGCCGTGCCGCACCAGGCCGATGGCCAGGCCGCCGAGGATGTTGATGACGGTGATGATCAGCCCGGCGATCGCATCGCCGCGCACGAACTTCGCGGCGCCGTCCATGGCGCCGTAGAAGCCGCTCTCCTCCTCCAGTTCGCGCCGCCGCGGCGGGCGGTCTTCTCGTCGATCATGCCGGCCGACAGCTCGGCGTCGATCGCCATCTGCTTGCCGGGCATCGAATCCAGGCTGAACCGCGCCGCCACCTCGGCGATGCGGCCGGAGCCCTTGGTGATGACCATGAAGTTCACCACCAGCAGGATCGAGAACAGGATCAGCCCGATCACCACGTCGCCGCCCATCAGGAAGCCGCCGAACGCGGCGACGACGTGGCCGGCGGCGAGCGGGCCCTCGTTGCCGTGCGACAGGATCAGCCGCGTGGTCGCGACGTTGAGCGACAGGCGCAGCAACGTGGTCAGCAGCAGCAGCGTCGGAAAGCAGGTGAAATCGAGCGGACGCTTGAGGAACAGCGCCACCATCAGCACCAGCACCGCCGCGGTCAGCGAGAGCGACAGGCCGAAATCCAGCAGCAACGGCGGCAGCGGCAGCACCAGCACCGAGAGCAGCGCGACGACGCCGAGCGCGAGGCCGACGTCGCTGCCGCGGCAGCGTCAGCGGCGCGCAGGCCGCCGGCAGGCCAGCCAGCGCTGGTGAGGCCGTCGCGGATCGAGCACGACCCGGCACTGACCAGTGCATGGCCGCACGAACCCCGGCGACCCGGCCGGCGGCGGCGGCCACCGGGACGCCTCGGCGCCGCGTAGTCGCGCAGCTTGTTGCGCAGCGCGCGGATGGAGATGCCGAGGATGGTCGCGGCGTGCGTGCGGTTGCCGAGCGTGTGGCCCAGCGTGTGCGATGATCAGGTCGCGCTCGACCTCGTCCATGCGGCGCCCGACCAGGGACGCGACGCCCGCGTGCAGCGCCAGCCGGCCGGCGAGCAGCGCCGGCCCGTCCGAAGGCAGCAACGGTCGGCGGCCGAGTTCGATCGCGTCGGCGTCGATCGTGCTGCCGTGGCCAGCAGCACGGCGCGATGCATCGCGTTCTCCAGCTCGCGCACGTTGCCGCGCCAGCCATGCGCGCGCAGCCGCTGCTGCGCCGCCGCGGTGAGCGGGCGCACCGGCAGGCCGTTCACCTCGGCGTAGCGCCGCGCGAAATGCTCGGCCAGCGGCGGGATGTCGCCCGGCCGCTCGCGCAGCGGCGGGATGCGCAGCGACACGACGTTCAGGCGGAAATACAGGTCCTCGCGGAATCTGTCCGCGCGCGACTTCGGCGCCGCAGGTCGCGGTTGGTGGTGGCGAGGATGCGCACGTCCACCTTCACCGGCGCCGAGCCGCCGACCCGGTCGATCTCGCGTTCCTGCACGGCGCGCAGCAGCTTGGCCTGCAGGCGCACATCCATCTCGCTGATTTCGTCGAGCAGCAGCGTGCCGCCGATCGGCCGCCTCGAATTTGCCGACGCGCCGCGCCACGGCGCCGGTGAAGGCGCCCTTCTCGTGGCCGAACAGCTCGCTTTCCAGCAGGTTCTCCGGGATCGCCGCGCAGTTCAGCGCGATGAACGGCCCGCCGGTGCGGCGCGAGCGGCGGTGGATATGGCGGGCCAGGACCTCCTTGCCGGTGCCGGTCTCGCCGGTGATCAGCACCGACGCTTCGGACGCCGCGACCTGCTCGGCGCGCGCGGCGATCGCGGGCGTGACGGGATCGCGCACGATCAGCGCGTGCGTGTCGGCCGACGGCGCTTCGAGGATCGCCGCGATCAGGTCGGGGTCGGGCGGCAGCGGCAGGAATTCGCGCGCGCCGTCGCGGATCGCGCGCACCGCCGCGTCGCGCGTCGGCGTTGGTGCCGCAGGCGACCACCGGCAGCGCGATCCGTTCCGCGGCGAGCGCGCGGACCAGCCCGGCGCGATCGTGCGCGCAGGTCGCACAGCACCAGGTCGACGCGCGGCGTCGGTGCGCGATGCGCGGCAGCGCGGCGTCGACGTCGTCGGCATGATCGACCTTGGCGCCGCGCGCGATTGCGATGCGCGCGGCCTGCCCAAGTTCGCCCGCCAGCGAGCCGATGATCAGGACGCGCATGCCGACACCATCGGATTGCAAAGGCTCCGCCTTTGCTGGGGTCGAGGGGCAAAGCCCCTCGCCTGCCCTTGCATGCTCGCGATCCTCTTCAGGTGGAGCGGTCGGCCTTGACGATCTCGGTCATCGTCACGCCCAGCCGGTTGTCGTCCACCATCACCACCTCGCCGCGCGCGACCAGCCGGTTGTTGACGTAGATGTCGATCGCTTCCCCGAGCTTGCGGTCAAGCTCGACCACGGCGCCGCGGCCGAGTTTCAGCAACTGGCTGACCTGCATCGTCGCTTTGCCGAGCACGGCGCTGACGGTGACGGGGATTCGTACACCGCCTCCAGGTCGCGGGCAGTGCGCGGCCCCGAGACCTCGGCAGCGCTGGGCTGCGGCTCGATGGTCTCGGTGAAGTCGGTTCCGCTCGGCATCTCTCACCTCATTTCCGCGTCGGCATCGGTGCCGTCGGGTTCGGGCAGCAATCCGTACGGGCGCAGGATGTCCTCGATTGCCTTGACGGTGTCGGCAATGTTGCGGATCGCACCGCCATGTGGCCAGGTGATGCGCGCATCGCCCGGCGGGATCGCGTCCGATCGCTCGATCGTCATGTGCCGGCGCTCGTCGTGCGGCACGGTCGCCAGGACTTCGCCGATCGCCGGCACCATCGAGGGATGCACGCGGAACGTCACGCGCGGCTCGGCCAGCAGTCCCGGCAGCGTGCGCCGCAACAGCCAGCGAACTTCCTCGAGCCCATGGCGCTCGCCGAGCAACGGGTAGCCGGCCAGCACCGCGCCGAGCACGAGGCGCGCGATCGCGTCGGCGCTTTCGCCGGTCACGCGCGCGGCGCTGGCGGCGGCGTCGGCTAGCCGTTCGGCGATGGTGGCGAGCGTGTCGGCCACCCGCGCCTCGGTCGCCGCCGCCGCATCGGCCAGTCCCTTGGCGTGACCTTGCGCCTGTGCCTCGACGATCGCCGCATCCAACTCGTCCTGGCCATAGCTTGGCGGCGGCGACGGCTCGGGCAGCGCCGGCACGGGCGGCGGCGGAGGCGGCGCGGCGAAATCGTCGGCGAACAGCAGCAGGGACGAGCGGTACGTCACGGCTCAGTAGACCAGTTCTTCGTCGCCGGCTTCGTTGATCTCGATCTGCCCCTGTGCCGCAAGTTCCTTGGCCACCGCCACGATCGAGGACTGCGCCTCGTCCACGTCGCGCACCTTGACCGGGCCGAGCGCCTCGATCTCCTCGCGCAGCATCTTGCCGGCGCGCTCGGACAGGTTGCCGAAGAACAGTTCGCGCAGCTTCTCCGACGCGCCCTTCAGCGCCAGCGGCAGCTTGTCCTTCTCGACGCCGCGCAGCAGCACCTGCACCGCCCCCGGGGTCAGCCGCTGCAGGTCGTCGAAGGTGAACATCAGCGACTTGATCCGCTCCGCCGCCTCGCGGTTGCGCTCCTCGAGCGCGGTGATGAAGCGCTGTTCGGACTGGCGGTCGAGATTGTTGAAGATCTCGGCCATCAGTTCGTGCGAGTCGCGGCGCGTGCTGCGGGCGAGGTTGGACATGAACTCGGTGCGCAGCGTGCCCTCGACGCCGTCCAGCACCTCCTTCTGCACGCTCTCCATGCGCAGCATCCGCATCACCACTTCCATCGCGAAGCTTTCGGGCAGCAGCGTCAGCACGCGGGCGGCGTGGTTGGCGCGGATCTTCGAGAGCACGACGGCAACGGTCTGCGGGTATTCGTTCTTGAGGTAGTTGGCCAGCACCGCCTCGCTGACGTTGCCGAGCTTGTCCCACATGGTCCGGCCGGCCGGGCCGCGGATCTCCTCCATGATCTGCGTCACCCGGTCGCGCGGCATCGTCTTGAGCAGCAGGCGCTCGGTGTTCTCGAAGCTGCCGACGAGATTGCCGGCGCTCGACAGGCTTTCGGTGAACTCGCTGCACAGCCGCTCGACGACTTCGGACTGCACGCCGCCGAGCAGCGCCATCGAGGACGAGATTTCCTTGACCTCGTCCTCGTGCATCATGCTGAGCAGCTTGCCGCACTGGTCTTCGCTCAGCGCCAGCATCAGCACCGCCGCCTTCTGCGAGCCGGTGAGCCCGCGCACGTCGGTTGTGCGGGCCATCTAGCTCGAAGTTCCTGCGCCATCCAGGCGCGCAGGATCGCGAGGCTCTCGTCCGGGTGCTTCTCCACCAGTTCGGTCAGCCGCCGCAGCAGCGAGGCGCGCATCTGGCCTTCGATGTTCGTCATGTCGACCATGTTCTCGTCCTCCTCGGCGCTGCGCCCGCTGCCGCCCGCGGGCCCGGTCGCGACCACCGAACCGGGCGGGCCTTCGAGCATGTGCGCCGCATCGCCGCCGAGCGCGCCGCGCCCCGCCGCGCCGGCCGCGCCGGCAAGCGCGAGCCCGCCACCCGGTGCCTCGAGCCCCGGCAACCGCGTCAGCCGCGTCATCATCGGGCGGAACACCAGCAGCAGCGCCAGCAGGCCGAGCAGGCCGACGATGCCGGTCTGCGCCAGCCGGACCAGATCCGGCTTCTCGATGCCGATGCCGAGCAGGCCCGGCGGCTCCGCAGGCAGATCTTCGGCGGCAAAGCGCAGGTTCACCACCTCCACCTGGTCGCCGCGCTTCTCGTCGAAGCCGATCGCGCCGCGCACCAGCGCGGTGATGTGCTGCAACTCCTCCGGCGTGCGCGCGGCCCGTTGCGCGACGCCCTTGGCGTCCTTGGTTTCGCTGTCGTCGACCAGCACGGCCAGACTGATGCGGCGGATCTGCGGATGGTCGTGGACCAGCGTGCGCACGACCTTGCCGATCTCGTAGTTGGTGGTCTCCTCCTGCCGCGCATCCTGGTTGCCGGCCTGCGCGGGGTTGCCGGCATCGGCGTTCGGCAGGTTGTTCTGCACCGTCGCCGCCTGCTGCGCCTCGGTGCTGCGGCTGTTGTCGGTGGTGTTCTGCGTGCTGCGCACCACCTGGCCGTCCGGGTCGTATTTCTCCGTGGTTTCGTGCACCTCGTCGAAATCGAGCTCGACATTGGCCTCCGCGCGCACGCGCCCGGCGCCGAGCGTGCGCTCCAGCATGTCCTCGACCGCGTGGGCGAGCCGCATCTCCACCAGGCGTTTCGCCTCGTCGCCCTGCATCGAGGCGGCTTCCGGCCCGACCGGCTCGCCGGCGCGCGCGAGCAGCGTGCCGTGGCTGTCGATCACCGCGACGTTCTGCGGCCGCAGCCCCGGCACCGCGGCGGCGACGAGGTTGATCACGGACTGCACGCCCTCGCGGTCGAGCCGCCCCTGCCCCGCCATGGTGATCAGCACCGAGGCCTGCGCGTCCTGCTGGCTGCGCGCGAACGGCTCGCGGTGCGGCAGCACCAGATGCACGCGCGCCGCGCGCACCCCGCTGATCGCGCGGATGCTGCGTGCGAGTTCGCCTTCCAGCGCGCGCGTCTGGTTGATCTGCTGCTGGAACTGGCTGCTGACCAGCCCGTCGCCGCGGTCGAAGATCTCGTAGCCGATCGAGCCGCCGGACGGCAGCCCGTCATGCGCCAGCAGCAGCCGGGTGCGGGCGACCTGATCCTCCGGCACCAGGATTTCCGAGCCGTTGGCGCCGAGCTGGTGCGGAATGTGCTGGCGGTCCAGCGTGTCCACCATCTGCCCGGCCTCGCGGCTGTCGAGATCGGCATACAGCAGCGCCATATGCTCGCCGCCGCCGCGCAGCGACAGCACCGCGAGCAGCCCGAGCATGCCGATCGCAACCGCCGCCATCGCGACGAGGCGCGCCGGGCCGAGCGCCTTCAGCCCTTCCAGCACGCCGTTCATGCGCGCCCCCCGGGTCGGCGGATGCCGCGCCGGCGCGAGGCGGCGCCCGCGCTGTCACCCTTGCGGACCATGCACTGAATTCCTTGCGTGGCCGACGGAACGGCCAACGCAACCGTGAGGCGCGCTGCTTACCGGCGGGTTAATTGCGCCGGCGCGCCCGGCATTAATTGCCGACCGACGTCACCGCCGTCATGTTGATCGGCAGGCTGCCGAGATCGAGCGTCACCGTGCCGCCAGTCGTCTGCACGCCGGTGACGGTGCCGACGATGGTGAACGGCAGCGGATTGGAGGTGCCGTCGGCGGCGGCGCTCGACACGGCGACGTTGTAGACGCCGTCCGGGGCGGTGCTGCCGGACAGGGTCTGGCCGTTCCACACCCAGCTGTTGGCGCCGGCAGCGGCGGCGAGCGTGCCGCTGAACACGACCTGGCCGGTGGTGGCATTGGAGATGCCGACGGTGACCGGCTCCGCGGACGGCGCGATGAAGTCGATCCCCGCCTGGCTGCTCTGCAATGACAGTTGCGTCGAAGTCGCCTGCACCTGCTTGCCGTAGAGCTGGCTCGACTGCACCACCGTGTTGTCCTGGGTGAGCTGGATCAGCGAGGTCAGGTTGCTGTTGGTGTTGATCTGCTGCTCGACGCCGGCGAACTGCACGAGTTCGGTGGTGAACGTGCTGCTGTCCATCGGGCTGGTCGGGTCCTGGTTCTGCAGCTGCGTCATCAGCATCTGCAGGAACGACTGGTAGTTGTCGGTCAGCGAGGCGAGCGCGCTCTGGCCCGCCGACCCGGTGCCGTTGGCGCCTGTTGCGCGGAGGTCGGGGCGATTGATCCACTCATGTTCGGTCCTGTCGGTCAGGCGGTGATGTCGATGCCCGTGCGCGTGCCGGCGCGGACGGGGGAGGCGGCGAACGCGGGTAGGCCGGCGGAGGCATCGGCCGGCCTGGGCGACGTCGCCCTGCGGGCCGTCGGGCCGCGACGGCGGTGCGCGGCCTTCGCCGAAGCCGCCGGCGCCGGAGCCGCCGCCCGCAAACGCCAGCGACGTGGCGGCGGCCGAGGTAGCGGACGGGGCCGGATCGGCCGCCAGCGTCATGCTGAGGTGGCGGTCGGCGACCGGCACGCCGGCGCGGTCGAGTGCCGATTGCAGCGCCGGCGCATCGCCGCGCAGCAGCGCCAGCGTCGCCGGCCGCTCGACCGAAAGCGAGACGCTCGCCGCTCCGGACGGCTGGCGCACGACCTCGATCTCGACCGTGCCCAGCTCGCGCGGCGACAGCGAGACGGTGAGGCGGCGGGTGGTGCCAAAGGCGACGAGGCGCGCCGCCGCGGCAATGGTTTCGACCTGCGGCGGCAGCGCCGCGGGCGCGGTGGGCAGGCGCGTGCGCGGGCGTCTGCGGTCGCCGGCTGCAACGGGCCGGCCGGCGGCGGCGACCGGCTTGGTGCGCCGTCGCCGCGTCCCCGGCCGGCGTCAGCCACGATGGGATCGACCGGAGGCGACAGCGCGACCGCCGCATGCGAGGCGATTGGCGTGGCTCGCCGCCGCATCCGGCGCTGTGCGCTTCCGGCGCGGCAGGCCCCGCGTCCGGGCGTGGGTCGGCCGGCGCGGGCGTGGCCGGGGGCGGCGCGCCGTCGGCGGCCGGGGCTGCGATGGCTCGACGACGCGGCTGGCATCGGCTCGGCGCGGTGCCGCCGGTCGGGACGGGCGAGGAGATCGGATCGGGTCCGAGCGTCGCCAGGGCAACGGCGGCCGAAAGCGGCGCTGAACACAACGGCGGCCGGCCGGCCTGGCGGCGACGCCGCCGGTGGCGCGGACGTCGGCTGCGTCGCGGGCGTGGCCGGCGGATCGGCCGACGGATGCCCGATCGCCAGCGTGGCCGGGCCGGCGGACGAGGTTCGGTTCGGCGGGCCGGGCCGGATCGGCAGGCGTGGTCGGGCTGAGGACGGCGGCCAGCTCGGGAATCGCCCGGGTCGGTACCGGCGAGCGAATAACGGCGCTTGGCTCGCGGCGGCGCCGTGGCTGGCCGGCGAAGCCGCGACCGCATCCCCGGTCGCCGGCGCGAGGCGGTCGTCACCGCTGAAGGAGCGCTGCACGGCACGTCCGCGGGAACAGCGGCAGCGGGCGGCGCTGCCGCGGCGCTGCAACGGGCTCGCGGTCGGCGACGGCGATGTCGTGCCGGCCCGTTGGTGCGGCGGGTCGGCGGGCGGCGTGGATGCCGGCGGCAGCGGCTCGGGCAACGCTGCGGCGGCGGTGCCCTGGTTGTCGGCTGGCGGCGGCGGCGCGGACGGCGCCGCACTGGCCGCGGGATCGCCCGCAGCATACCGAGCGGCGTCGCGTCATCCGGCGACGCCATGGCCACCGGCATGAACGATGACGGCGGCGGCCCGGGCGAAGCCGCGACGGCGACGCGCGGGTTTTCCGCCGCGGCGGCGTCGCAGGCGGCGACGTATCGGCCGCCGGAATGGCCCGCGGCATGGCGAGCGGCGCTGCGTCGCCCGGAGGCGGCGGGGCTGGGGGCCTGGACGCCGCAGGCAGCGGCTCGGGCGAAGCCGGAGCGGCGAGGCGCCGTTGTCGGCCGGCGGCGACGCGGGCGGCGCCGGATCGGCCGGCGGGACGGCCTGCAGCGGCAAGGGTGCGAATCGGCTGGGGGACGGCCAGTACGGCAGCGCAGCCGGCCGCACGGCCACAGGTGCCGCCGGCTGGCGCGTCGGGGCGCCCGACGTCCGCTGCGGTTCGGGCGGCATGCCGGAGCGTTGCGAGGACCGCGATGCCGGGCACGCTGTTGCCTGGCTGCTGCGTCGGCGCGATCGATTGCAGCGGCAGTTCGGCGACGAGCGGTGCCTGCGGAATCGCGATCGCCGCGGCGGCCCGCGCCAGCACGGCGACGAACCCCGGGCCGGCGACGCCGACGCTCGGCTCGGCTTTCGATGCTCCGTCCGTCTGGTCCGCCGCAGCCGCCAGCGCACGCGCCAACCTCGCACGTGCCGGCAACGCGCCGGAGGCCGCCGGCGAGACGGCCGCGGCGCCGGCCGGGCCGGTACGGATGGGCTGCGGGAACAGGACGGCGAGCGGCATCATGGGGGGTCGATCCGAAAGCGGCTGCGACACATCAGCAAGCGCCGCGCCATCGCGAAATCCCGAGGAAATCCGGGCGACCGCCGCCGGCACCGGGAAATCCGTGCCGGGCGACGCCGCGATGACCCGGCAAACCATGCCGGGCTCGGCTGCGGTTTTCCCGAATCTGCGGCGCCGCGCCGCTGGCACGGATCATGCAGCCTGCCGGTCACGCCATCCATACGCAGGAGATCGCCATGGGCAGCTCGCTTCTCGGCGCCATGAACACGGCCATCAGCGGGCTGACCAGCCAATCGGCCGCGTTCGGCAACATCAGCGACAACATCGCCAACAGCCAGACGACCGGATACAAGCGCGTCGATACCAACTTCCTCGACTATCTCACCACCAGCACGCCGACCGACAACGAGCCTGGCGCGGTGGTGGCAACGCCCGATTACGTCAATACCGTGCAGGGGACGATCTCGCAGACCGACAACCCGCTCGGACTGGCGATCTCCGGCCAGGGTTTCTTCGCGGTCAGCCAGTCCACCAGCGCCCCAGGCGCAACGCCGGTGTTCGGCCCGCAGCAGGATTACACGCGCGACGGCGACTTCCAGTTGAACGGCGAAGGCTATCTGGTCAACGACGCCGGCGAATATCTGAACGGCTGGATCGCGAATTCCGCCGGCACGCTCGACAAGACCAACATCGTGCCGATCCAGGTCAGCCAGACGGCGTACCAGCCCGTTGCGACCGGCAACGTCACGCTGTCGGCCAACCTGCCGCCGGGCGGCAACCCGGATGCAACCACGGGCCTGCAGGACCCGGTGACCTCGACGATCAGCGTGTACGACGCGCAAGGCAACTCGCACCAGCTGACGCTCTCCTTCACCTCGGCCGGCGCCGCCTCCAACAGCTGGAACGTCACCGTCACCGACGATGCCGGCAACACGATCGGCAACGCGACGCTCGCGTTCGGCGCGAACGGCACGCTGTCCTCGGTCACGCAGACCTCGGGCACGCAGAATACCGCCGGGCAGACCGCGACCGTGACGCTGAACACGGTGTATCCGACGTCCGGCGGCGGCACCCAGTCGATCGCCCTGAACGTCGGCGCGATCGGCGCCGCCAACGGGCTGACCCAGTTCGCCGGCACCGTCTACACGCTCAACGGGATCAGCCAGGACGGCGTGCCGCCCGGCAACTTCTCGAGCGTCACCACGACGACAGCCGGCGGCATCGTGGTCAACTACACCAACGGCCAGTCGCGCACGATCGCCCAGGTGCCGGTCGTCACGTTCGCCGCGCCCGACGCGCTGCAATCGCAGAACGCGGCTACATTCACCGCAACGACCGCGTCCGGCAGTGCCCTGGCCAACGAGGCCGGGACCAACGGGGCCGGTGCGCTGGTGACCGGCTCGATCGAAGGCTCGAACGTCGATCTGGCGACCGAATTCAGCAACCTGATCGTCGCCCAGCAGGCCTATTCGGCCAATGCGAAGGTGGTCACCACCGCAAGCCAGCTGATGCAGGTCACGCTCGACATGAAGCAGTGACGCAACCGATCGTAACCTGACCCGGTCCGTGTCATGAGCATGAGCCTGAGCGCGGCGCTGTCGATCTCGAGCTCCGAGATCGACAACATCAACAGCCAGCTCGCGCTGCTCAGCCACAACATCGCCAATGCCGGCACGCCCGACTATGCGGCGGAGACCATCAGCCAGACCAGCCTCGCCACCGGCGGCATCGGCATGGGCGCCGCCGACACCATCATCGGTCGCAGCATCAATCTGGCACTGCAAGCCGCGGTGTTCACGCAGAATGCCACGGCGTCCGGCCTGCTGACGCAGCAGACCGCGCTGCAGCAGATCGACGCGGCGCAAGGCGCGGTCGGCGCCGGCACCGACATCGGCAGCCTGCTCGGCAACGTGCAGGATGCGTTCGCGACGCTCGAGAGCGAGCCCGATAACGCCACCCAGCAGCAGCAGGTGGTCGGCGCCGCGCAGGCGCTGACCGCGCAGATCAATAACGTGAGCGACGCGATCGGCACGCAGCGGCAGACCGCGCAGAACGCGATCGTCAGCGGCGTCGCCCAGCTCAACGCCACGCTCGCGACGCTCGGCTCGCTGAGCGACCAGATCGTGCAGACGCAGGCGGTCGGGCAGAGCACGGCGGATCTGGAGAACCAGCGCGATACGGCCGAGGACTCGCTCAGCCAGCTGATCGGCGTGCGCTTCATCGACCAGCCGAACGGCGATCTTCTGGTGGTGACGCCGAGCGGCATGAACCTGCCGATCCACAGCCTGACGCCGCCGTTCAGCACCGCCGCCGCCACGCTCGGCGCCAGCGTCTACGCGTCCGGCGGCGGCGTGCCGCCGATCAAGTTCAACGGCCAGGATGTCACCAGCCAGCTCGCCGGCGGCCAGCTCGGCGGCAACATTGCACTGCGCGACCAGACGCTGCCGACCGAGCAGGCCAACCTCGACGAATTCTCCGAGACGCTGGCGTCGCGCTTCGCGGCGCAGGGGCTCACGCTGTTCACCGATCCGACCGGCGCGGTGCCGAGCGGCGGCGGCACGCCGGCGCAATCGGGATATCTCGGCTTCGCCGGCACGATCGAGGTGAACCCGGCCGTCGC
Organism: uncultured Solirubrobacterales bacterium; assembly: GCA_963697635.1. GTDB lineage: Bacteria > Pseudomonadota > Alphaproteobacteria > Acetobacterales > Acetobacteraceae > CAJCJG01. The sequence goes on from CAVOOS010000010.1 coordinate 226,128, forward strand.
CGCCGATCCCGCGCTGGTACGTGACGGCACCACCGCAATCGCCGGCAGCGCCACCGGCGCGTCCGCGTTCACGCCCAACCCGCCGGGCGGCCCGGCCGGTTTCACAACCCTGATCAACCGGGTGCTGAACTATGCGCTGGGCGCCGACGCGCAGGCCGGGGTGGCACAGCCGGCGCCGCTGGTGACCGGGCTCGGGGCATCCGGCACCCTGAACGCGGGCTTTGCGGCGCCGCCCGACCTCTCCGGGCTGGCCGCCGCGGTCAGCGGCGCGCAGGCCCAGACGAGCGGCAACGTCACCAGCCAGCTCGGTACCGTGCAGTCGCTGCAGTCGACGCTGCAGGCGCAGTTCGCCGCCGGCAGCGCGGTCAACCTCGATGCGCAGATGTCGCAGATGATCGTGCTGCAGAACTCCTACGCCTCGAACGCCCGGGTGATGACGACGGTGCAGTCGATGTGGGCGCAGCTGTTGCAGGCGGTCACGTCGTGAGCAGCGCGATCGGCAACGGCGAGTTCGGTCTGTACGGCGGGTTCATCGGCCCGGCGCTTGCCGACAGCACGACGATCAAGCAGCAACTGGACACGCTGACCGACCAGGCCGGCACCGGCTACGTCGCCACCACCTATGCCGGGCTCGGCAGCGGCGCCGGCGAGGCGCTGTCGCTGCAACCGCAACTGGCGAGCCTGCAGGTCTGGCAGAACAACATCTCCGCGGCGACCGGCGCGATGGGCGTGGTGCAGACAACGCTGAGCCAGATCAGCTCGATCGCCAGCAACTTCTACGCGCAGGTGGTCAACCTCAACGGCCTCGACCCGAGCGACGTGAGCAGCATCGGCAGCGACGCGCAGAGCGCATTGCAGCAGGTCGCAAATTTGCTCGATGCCACCGACGCCGGCGACTACGTGTTCGGCGGCCAGGACACGCAGAATGCTCCGGTGCCCGACCCCGACGCGATCCTGGGTTCCGGCTTCTACACCCAGATCCAGACCGCGGTCGCCGGGCTGGCCGCCAACGGTGCCGCGGCGACCACGGCGGCGACGCTGGCGATCGCGTCGTCCAACGCCGCCGGCACCTCGCCGTTCTCGGCGACGCTGTCGCAGCCGGCCGCGGCACTGGCCGGGTTCCTGCCGCAGGTGGCGAACGGCCCCGGGCAGGAAACCCCGGTCGGCATCCTGGCCAGCGCCAACGCCTACGTCGCCTCGACCGGCCCGGTCACGACCGGATCGTACACCCGCGACATCATGTGCGCGCTGGCGACGATCGGCTCGCTGTCCGCCAGCCAGACCACCGTCCCGGAATTCTCCACGCTGGTCGGCAGCGTCTACACCAGCCTCGGCAACGCGATCACCGCGCTGAACCAGGATGCGGGCGTGCTCGGCGACCAGCAGACCGCGCTGACCGCCCAGGCCACCACGATGGCGAACGTCGCCACCGCGCTGCAATCCCAGGTCTCCAACGTCGAAGACGTCGACATGGCAACCACGCTCTCGCAACTGACGCAGACGCAGACGCGATTGCAGGCGTCGTACCAGTTGATCAGCGGCCTGCAATCGTTGTCGCTCGCCAAGTACCTGACGGCGCAGGCCTAGCGCTTCACACAGTCTTAACGGCTCAGCGTCAATCTGAGGAAAGTCCGCAAAACTGCGGAGCATGCAGACACACTGAGTAACAGGAAAACGCAAAGATGGCTTTAGAATCAGTCAACACCAACATCACCGCGAGTATCGCACTCCAATCCCTGGAGCTGACCAACTCGGAACTCGCGGGCGTGCAGAAGCAGATCTCCACCGGCTACCGCGTGGCCGACGCGACCGACGACGGCGCCGCCTACGCGATCGCGCAGGGCGTGCGCTCCGACGTCGGCGCGCTGACCACCGCCAACCAGCAGCTCGGCAACGTGCAGGGCCTGCTGTCGACCACGGTCTCCTCGCTGAACGACGTCTCCAACACGCTGAGCAGCGCGCGCGACGTGCTGGTGAACCTGGCGTCGAGCGACGTGCAGGGCACCGAACGATCACAGTACGTCGCGCAGTACCAGTCGCTGGTGGCGCAGATCAAGTCGTTCTTCCAGGACGCCGCGTACAACGGCAAGACGCTGGTCGGCAACATGTCCGGCAGCGAAGGCACGTTCGGCGCCGTCGACGTGATCCGCAACGAGGACGGCGCGAGCTACAGCATCGGCACGTTCAGCGGCTCGGGCTTCATCGGCTCGATCAACTTCACCTCGACGCAGCTCAGTGCGGCGACCACGGTGTCGGGGCTGATTTCGGCGACCGCGACGCAGGGCGCGTTCATCGACCAGTTGGATTCGCTGGGCACCGCGCTGAACACCTACGGTGCAGCGACCAACTACGTGGTCAACCAGGTCACCTACAACACCGACAAGATCACCGCGCTGAACGACGGCCTCGGCTCGCTGGTCGATGCCAACCTGGCGCAGGAATCGGCGTTGCTGCAGTCGCTGCAGATCAAGCAGCAGCTCGGCACGCAGGCGCTGTCGATCGCCAACCAGTCGCCGCAGGCCCTGCTCAGCCTGTTCAAGTGATGCTCGCAGCGCTGGCAGAACGCCAGCGACCCGCGCCCAGCGCTTGGGCGGCCCGATCGCCGGCAACGAAAGGTTCGTGCAAACCTGTGTCCACGCTCGTACTCGAACTGCGCCAGGGCGATACGATGATCGTCAACGGCGCACCAATCCGCTTTCGCACAAAATCGCGGATCGAGTTGACCGCGCATGCCCGCTTCCTCTTTGGCAAGCAGATCATGGCGCCGGCCGAAGCGGACACGCCGGCGCGGCGGATCTATTTCGCCCTGCAATCGGCCTATATCGGCACCGACGGCGAGCGCGCCGGCGGGCTCGAAGCGGCGCGCCGGCTGATCGCCGAGTTCAAGGCGGCCACCACCTCGGCGCTGGCCCGCGAAATCCTCGACCGCGCGCTGCAGGCGGCCGAGGCGGACGATTGCTATCAGGCCTTGAAGCTGACCCGGCGGATCATTCGCCACGAAGACGCGGTGCTGCAACGCGGCCAGGTCACATGAGCGCGTTTGTCAGCGGAACTAAAATGGAGCCGAACGGATCAATGAACGGGTTCAAGGAAGCGGCACGCGCCTATGCGGCCTCGTCGCGCCGGCGCAGCATCCGCGAACAGGAGGCGGAAATCTTCCGCGACGTCAACTCGGCGCTGCGACGCGGCCAGTCATCCGGCGGCACCACGCGGGTGCGGGCGCTCGCCGACACGGTCCGGCTGTGGACCGCCGTGGTCGATCTGGTCGGCGATCCGGAGAACGCGCTGCCGCCGGATTTGCGCGCCTCGATCATCTCGATCGGCTTCACGGTCAAGCGCGAGGCGCAGCTGGACGATCCGGACTTCGAGTTCCTGATCGCCGTCAACGAGAACATCGCCGCCGGCCTGGCCACGCAAGGCTGAGGCGCGGCCACCACGGTCCAGAAAGGATGAGCCCATGTCCAGTGCGCGTCCGACCGCGTCGGGCAGTGACCTGCTGGCACGGCTGCGCGATGCGGTTGCGCGGGAGCGCCCGGGCGCGGCCCGTCCGCTGCTGAACGCGTTGCTGCGCCTGGTGCCGCCCTGCGCCGCGCTGGCCGAGATGGAAGCGCGCGTGCTGCAGCTGGAGGGCGATGCCGCCGGCGCGCGCCGCGTGCTCGACGCGGCGGTCGAGCGGGAACCGAATTCGGCGGTGCTGCTGTCGGCGCGCGCGGTGGCGCGCGGGCAGGACGGGGACAACGCGGGCGCAGCCGGCGACGCCGCCGCGGCGGTGTTGGCGGAGCCAAGGCAGCCGCAGCCGAAAACCCTGCTCGGCGTCTTCCTGCACCGGCTCGGCCGGCACGCGGAAGCGCTCGCCTGTCTTGCGGAAGCGGTCGCCGCGGCGCCGCAGGACGGCCTGTCCCGGCGGCAGCTCGCGGCGGTGCAGGCGGCGTGCGGCGACATGGCGGCCGCCGCCGCGACGCTGGAGGCGGGGCTCGCGCTGGCGCCGACCGATCCGGCGCTGCGCGCGGCCGCGATGGCGACGCGGCTGCGCGCCGGCGATTGCGCGGGCGCCGAGGCACTCGGGCTGGCCGCCCGCCGCGCCGGCGCCGCCAACGCCGCCGTGTTCGCGCTGCTCGGCCACGCCCGCGCCGGCCTCGGGCACCCCGCCGAGGCTGCAGAAGCGTATGCCGAGGCACGCAAGCTGGCGCCGGACGATGCAATGTTGCGCGAGTTCGCCGCCGCATGAGCGTGCGGGCGCGGCGCGCGATGGAGCAGTTGCAGGCGTGCGATTCGTCCGGCGCGCTGTTCACCCTCGCGGCACCGGCCGAAGCGGCCGACTACACCGTGCTCGGCATGGTGCACCTGCAGGCGGAAAGCTGGGCGGAGGCGCGGGCCGCCCTGCTGGAAGCGCAGCGCCGCGGCGACGCCACGGCGGTGACCGACCTCAATCTGGCGCTGGCCGAGGACCGGTTGGAACTCGACGGGCGCGCCCGCATGCGGGCCCTGCGGCAGCGCTGCCCGGACTGGGACGAGCCGCCGCTGCGGCTCGCGGAAAGCTTCCGCCGCGCCAGCGAGCCGACCCTGGCCGGCGCCCAGTACGAGCGCGACCCTGGAGATCAACCCGGACCGGACGGAGGCGCTGCTCGGCCTCGCCGTACTGTGCCTGGCCGGCTGCGATCCGACGCGGGCGCAGGTGTTGCTGCTGCGGTGCTGCGGCGTCGCCCCCCGGCTGGCGGAGGCATGGGATGCGCTCGGCATCGCGTTGCTCGCGACCGGCGACGGCGCCGCGGCGCTGTCCGCGTTCGCCGAGGCCCAGTCGCTGGCGCCAGACAGCGTCGCCATCGCGGTGCGCCGCGCCCAGGCGGCGCTCGCCGCCGAAACGTCGGCGGCGGAACTGGCGCGGCTGGAGGCCGCGACCGAACGCGACCCGCTTGACGTGGCACAACTCACCGCGCGCGGCGTGTTGCTGGACCGGCTCGGGCGCGCCGACGACGCCGCCGACGTGCTGGAGACCGCCGTGCTGCTGGCGCCCGAAGCACCGCTGCCGGCTGCGGCGCTGGCGCACAGCCTGCTGCATGCGGCCCGGTTCATGGCGGCGGTGCCGGCGCTGCGGCGCGCCACGGAGCTGGCGCCGCGCAACCTCGCACTGCACAACGATTACGCGGCGGCGCTGAACCGGGTGCATCGCTACCGCGAAGGCCAGGAGATCCTGGAAACGTTGATCGCCGAGCATGGCGAACGGCCCGCGCTGCTGTGCAACCTCTGCAACTCGCTGGTGTCGCTCGGCCGGCAGCGCGACGGGGTCGAGGTGGCGCGGCGCGCGACGCAGATGGCGCCGGACCTGCACCTGGGCTGGCGCACGCTGGCAAGCGCGCTCTCCTACTGTGACGGCGTGACCGCCGCCGAGGTGCTGGCCGCCGCCCGACGGGCCGGCGCCACCCTGCCGCATGCCGAAGCGCCGCCGCCGGTGCGACCGCGGGACATCGGCACAAAGCTGCGGATCGGGCTGCTGTCTCCCAACCTGCGCACGCATCCGGTCGGCTGGCTCACGCTCGCCGCATTCGAGGCGCTCGACCGGGCGGCGTTCGACCTCGTGTGCTTCGGGCAGGCAGCGTCCGAGGATGCGGTGTGCCGCCGCTTCCGCGCGGTCGCGTCGGAATGGCACCGCGCGATCGGCCGACCAACCGCCGAGATCGCGGAGACCATCCGCGCCGCCGGGATCGACGTGCTGATCGACCTCGGCGGCTGGGGCGACCAGGGCACGCTCGCCGCCTGCGCGCTGCGGCCGGCGCCGCTGCAGGTGAAGTGGGTCGGCATGCAGAACCACAGCACCGGCCTCGCCGAAATCGATTTTTTCCTGTCCGACCGGTGGCAGACGCCGGCCGGGTCGGATCACCTCTACACCGAGCGGCTGCTGCGCCTGCCGGACGGCTACGTGTGCTACAGCGCGCCGCCCTACGCGCCTGACGTGGCAGGGCTGCCGGCCGACGCGGGTGGCGGCGTGACATTCGGCTGCTTCAACAACCTGGCAAAGATCACCCCGGCGACGATTGCCGCCTGGGCCTGCGTGCTGCGGCGCGTCGCGCACTCGCGGCTGCTGCTGAAGACGCACCAGTTCTCCGATCGCACCACTGCCGACAGGATGCGGGCGGCATTCGCGGCGCACGGCGTCGACCCCGGCCGGATCGAGGCGCGCGGCTCCTCCTCGCACCGCGCCCAACTGGGGATGCACCACGAGGTCGACATCGTGCTCGACCCGTTCCCCTATTCCGGCGGGCTCACCACCTGCGAGGCGCTGTGGATGGGCGTGCCGGTCGTCACCATGCCGGGCGATACCTTCTGCTCCCGCCATTCCATGAGCCACTTGCACAATCTCGGGTTGCCGGAGTGGGTCGCGGACGATATCGATGGCTATGTCGAGCTGGCGGTTTCCCAGGCCTCCGATCTAACCGCATTGCGGCGGTTGCGGGCGGAGTTGCGGGCGCGGATGCGGGCCAGCCCGCTGTGCGATGCGCCCCGCTTCGCCGCCAACCTCGGCGCGGCATTGCACGGGCTTGCGCGCGGATGACGTCGCGGCTGCCGACGGTCGATGTGAACCTGTTCGCCTGCAACGCCGCCGAGACGATCGGCGCCGCGATCGAGAGCGTGCTCGCGCAAACCTGGCCCGCGCTGACCCTGACCGTGATCGACAACGCCTCCACCGACGGCACCCCGGAGGTGGTGCGGGGCTACCAGCGCAGCGTGCCGTGGATCAGGCTGTATCGCGCCCGCGCCAACGGCGGCAGCGTCGCCAACTGCCAGCGCGCCTTCACGCTCGGCGATGCCGACTTCGTGCTGCCGAAGACGGCGGACGACCTGATCGAGCCGGGCTTCGTCGAGGCGGCGATGGGCGTGCTGCTGGCGCACCCGGACTGCGCGATGTGCCACGCCGCCGGGCTGGTGTTCGTCGGCCACGGACACGTGCGGCAGGTCTACCCGGCGGAGCATCGGCTGCACGCGGTCGGGCCGGACCCGGCGGAGCGGGCGCGCCACGTCATGGCGCGCTACACCAGCGCCCCGAGTTTTTGGGGCGTATATCGCCGCACGGCCGTCGATCGGCTGGCCCGCTTTCCGTACCGGGCCGGCTGGGATCACGCGATGCTGGCGGAGCTTTCCTTATACGGCGAGATTCGTCATGTTCCTGCAACGCTCTACTTCCGGCGCGACGGCGGCAAGCCGGTCGCCCGGATCGCCAGGGCCTGCACCGAAGCCGCACAGCGCGGACTCGCGATCGAGGAGGAGATGACCGACCTACGCTGGATGACGCCGCTGATCACCACCGCCTACGCCCACGTGGAAACCTTCGCGGTGGCGCGCCTGCCCGCGGCGGACCGGGCGGTACTGATGCAGGACGCCGCGCGCATCTTCGGCGCGCGCTGGCTGCCGCTGATGCGCCGGGAAGTTGTGCAGTTCCGCGCCCTGCGCCCGGCGCTGGAACAAATCGCGGACAGCGCCCAGGGTATCCGCCAGCATTGGTTAAGACGCCGGTTGCAAGACGTGGAGCAAGCGATTGTTGCCATTATGCAAGACCAACCCAGCCGCCCCGCAACTGTGACATCTTGACTTAATCTTCAAGCTTCATCTCCAAACTGTCTCAATGTCTCTTTTTTTGTGCATTTTGTCGTGGATTCCTATTTACAGAAAGTTAAAAAAGGAGAGAATGACACTCGATTGAACGGCACGCGAAAACTGCGGCGCCCACCGATCGGGGAACCAGAGGCCGCAAGGCCGAAACCGACCCCAGAGGTGTCCACCGCTGAGAGCATCGCGTGTCGACACACCGAGAAACGGGGTCGGACATGTCGGGCATAGCGGTCGTCGGATCGGGAGAACCCAGCGTCGGGCTGGTGCCGAGATACCTTCGGGCCAGGGAACACAGTGCCACGCCGGTCTGGGCACCGGCCCATGACGCACAGCAGGCCGCACGCCACGCGCCGGCATCGGAGGCGGGCGCTCAGGCAATCGACGCCGGCCAGTCCTCGATGACCGAGGAATTGCGCCAGCGCATCGCCGGCGCCGGCAAACCGGAAAAGCGGCGGCGCGTTCGCCCCGTGCTGTTCGGCGTCGCCGCACTCGCGGTGATCCTGCTCGCCATCCTGCTGTTTCCCGATACCGTCGTCGCGCTGCTGCCCGACCCGTCCTGACCAGGCTGCAAGGGGGAGACCTGCTGCTCCCTCTCCCCTCGTGGGAGGGGGTCGGGGTAAGCAAACTCACCCCCCTGCCGCCGCAGCGCGGTTCGCCGCCGCCGACCCGCGCGCGCCTAGGTTTCCCACAAACGCCTGCCGCCGCTGATCCTCCACACCCCCCAGCTTCGGCGGCAAGCCGCCTGCGAAAAACCGCCGTGAGCACCGGCGGCGTTCGCATGCCTGTTCGTTGCACATAACGAATCATTAGCGCCGCACCCGCCGTCCGGCGCCCACCCGCAGATTCCCCCGCAAACCCGTTCATCACGGAAATCGAGAGGGCCGCATGTGTCCGGCGACACAGCACCGCCGGCGAACAAGCGGTCTGCTCCGGGCATCGATCGGGTTCTGCGAAGGAGAGGAACATGCCGAAGAACAGTGCAACCGAGGGTTGGCGGCGGATGAGCTACGAGCTCTGGTGCCAGTGCGCCCGCCTGCTGCTCGGCTGGTCCGACGGCGACGCCGTGCAGTGGCCGACGCTGTATCGCGCCGGTCTCACCCCCTTGCAGGCCGCGCGCGCCACCGGCTTCGGCGACCCGGCCGCGGAGGCGATGGTGTGCTGAGCTACGCCGCCGCGTCCTGGCGCTGGCCGGTGGCGACTATCGCCATCCGCGCCGCCGGGAACGGCTGTTGCAACGCGAGCGCGATCGCGGTGTCGCCCTCCAGCCACAAATCCCAGGTGTCCGCGGTCAGGATCACCGGCATGGCCTTGGCATGGATCGGCTGCACGAGCGGGTTGGAATCGGTGGTGAGGAAGCTGAACAGTCGGTGTTCCCCCTGTTCCGGTGCCGCCTTGGTGCCGCGGGTGCCGGTCCACGGCCGCCAAATGCCGGCGAAGGCGAACAGCGGCCGGGTGGCGTCGAGCGCGAACCAGTGCGGCACCTTCGGCGTGCTGTCGGTGTATTCGCAGAACGCGGTCGCCGGCACCAGGCAGCGCCACTCCGGCTTGAGCCAGCCGCGCCAATACGGGCTCGCGAGGTTGCGCACGTTGGTGACGGGCCGGTTGCCGAGGTTCGGCGGCGGCGGGAAGCCCCAGCGCATCGCCTCCATTAGCCGCGTGCCGTCCGGCTCGCGGCGCACCACGGGGGCCATCTGGTCGGGGAAGATCGCCGGCAGCGGCGGCTGGTTGCCGGTGCGGTCCTGGCCGACCCCGAACAGCCGGCGCACTTCGTCGCGACTGCGCGCCATCGAGTAGAGATTGCACATGCGCCGCACCATATCGCCCGCCGGCGGCGTTGGCACGGGTGCAGGGGGCGGCCGCCGCGCCATGCGGTCATGGCATGGCTGCGCCTGCATCGTTGGCACGGCGTGGCGCGTAACCAGGTTTGCAACGTGAAGGGGGAGAGCCCCGATGATCCGACGCATCCACTTTCCCGCCTGGGCCTGCGGCATCGTGCTCGGCATCGTGTTCGCGGCATCGCCATCCCACTCGGCCTTCTCGTCCAAGGCGGAAGCGCACGAGGGCGAACGCCCGGACACCGTGTTCGGCCCGTGGACCACGGCAGACGGGCACGGCGTGATCCTGATCGAGCCATGCGGCGACGCCGTGTGCGGGCGCATCGTCGGCATCGGCCGGGCGGCGGGCGAGCCGATCCCCAAGGACGTGCACGGCGAGTTGCAATGCGGCCTGACCATCATCACCAGGGAAAGACCCATCGGCGACGGCACCTGGGAAGGCAAGATCACCGACCCGCGCAGCGGCACGACCTACGGCGCCCAGATCTCGGATCGACGAGCAGGGCAACCTGCGCCTGCGCGGCTATCTCGGCCTTCCCGTGTTCGGGCAGACGCAGACCTGGCACCACTACGCCGGCCAGCTTTCCTCCACGTGCGAAATGACGTAACCGCGGATTTGCAGGCGGCAGCAAGTGCCGGTTTGCCACCCGATTGTTTCTGCTCCTAGGCTGCCCGCGGGTCCGGCCCTGTTCGGGCCGGCAATTCGGGGGAGGAAAAACCGTGTCGGCGCACACGCATCAGGCGGCGATGGACAGCGCCGTCAAATACCTCGTCACCAACTACAATCCGAAAGGCAACCGGATCGGCTGGCTGATGATGGCCTCGATCCTGGTGGAGGCATGGGACCTCTACTCGATCGCCTTCGTGCTGATCTTCATCAAGCAGATCTTTCACCCATCGGCGGCGCTGCTCGGGCTGGCCGCGGCCGGCACCCAGGGCGGCGCCATCATCGGCGCGCTGCTCGGCGGCTGGCTCTCCGACAAGATCGGCCGGCGCACGGTGTTCCTGTCCACCATGCTGATGTTCGTCGTTTTCGCGCTGGCGCAGGCATTTGCGCCGAACATGGTGTGGCTCGTGGTGATCCGCTTCATCCTCGGCATCCCGCTCGGCAGCGACATCTCCAACGGCTACACCTACATCATGGAGTTCGATGCCGCGCGGCGAGCGCGAGGTGATGGGCAACCGCTGGCAGTTCATGTTCGCGCTCGGCGAGGTCATGACGCTGGCGGTGATCGCCGTGTTCATCATCGCCGACCTGCCGCAGGACATCATCTGGCGGGTGACGCTGGGGCTCGGCGCGCTGCCGGCCGCGATCATTTTCGTGCTGCGCCACGACCTGCCGGAAACCGCGGTGTGGCTGATCCGGCACGGCCGGTTCCGCGAGGCCAAGCGGGTCACCGAGAGCATGTACGGCGACCGGCTGGAGATGCTGCCGGACCAGGACTTCGAGATGCCGAAGCCCAACCCGACGGCCTTCCTCGCCGACATCACCAAGGACCCGATCCGCTGGCGCGCCACGCTGTTCGGCTGGATCGGCTGCGTGGCCCAAAGCGCCGAGTTCTCGACGTTCGCGTTCTACATCCCGGTGCTGTTCGTGATGGTCGGCGTCTCCGGCATCCTCGGCACCAACCTGGTGACGCTGGCGCTCTACATCATCGCCGCGATCTCCGGCTGGGTCGGGCCGCTGATCACGCCGCGGATCGGCCAGCGCGGCCTCAGCATCTCCGGGTTCGCGATCGTGCTGGTGGCGCTGCTGGTTGCGGCGGCGGCGCTCTATTCAGGCCAGGTCTGGATCCTGCCGTTCGCGGCCGCGGCGATGCTGTGGGGCCACTACTGGGACGCCGAGAACGTGATGACCATTCCGGCGATGGTGGCGAAGCCCGAATACCGCGGCACCGCGAGCGGGTTCGCCTACGTCTTCGTCAAGCTGCCGTCGTTCCTGTCGATCTTCCTGTTCCCGGTGCTGTTCGGCGCGATCGGGCAGGCGAACGCCACGCTGTTCACCGCGATCTTCCCGCTGGTCGGGCTGCTGGCCGCGATCTTCATTTTGCCGGAGGTGTACGGGTTCGAGCACGACTAGCCGCGCGCGCGCCTCGCGGCATAGGTGCCGAGGTGGCAGCGGGCTAAACTCAGCAGCGGCGTCGCGACGCCCGCGTGCGCGGCCCGGTCGGCCAGGTCGCCGAGCACGTGCTCGCCTTCGGTCGGGTAGTTGCCCTCGATATCGCGCAGCATGGACGCCGTCAGCGGCGAGCCCGGCTTGGTCAGCGCGTCAGTGGCAAAGTCCAGGACGGATTGCCGTGGCGCGTAGCCTGCCGCCGCCGCGGTCGCCCGGCACTCGGCGAGCATCGCCAGGATGGTCTCGCGACCGCCGGGTGCGTTCAGCACATCGCCGATGCTGCCGCGCATCAGGCAGGTGATCGCGGCGCTGGTCGCCAGGAACACCCATTTCTCCCACATCTCCTGCACGATCTGCTCGCTCGCGCGCGGCGCGAAATTGGCGCCGGCCATGAACGCCTCGATCTCGCGGATGCGCGCGCTGCTGCCGCCGGCGAGTTCGCCGTACACGAGGTCGTGGATCGGCATCATCAGTTGCATCACTTCGCCGTTCGGGCCGAGCGTTCCGGCAATTCTGGCGACCCCGCCGAGCACCCGCGCCGCGCCGAACCGGGCGACGAGGCTGTCGATGTGGCGCATGCCGTTGAGCACCGGCAGGATCGTGCTGTCCGCGCCGACAGCGGGCGCGAAACTCTCGACGGCGGCGTCGAGGCCATAGGCTTTGACCGCGAGCAGCACGAGGTCGTACGGGCCGTCCAGCGTTTCGGCCAGCACCGTGCGCGGCTGCAGCGCAGCGTCGCCGTGCTGGCTCACGATCCGCAAGCCGTGGGTTGCGATCTGCTGCGCCCGCGCCGGCCGCACCAGGAACGTCACGTCGCGCCCGATCTGCAACAGGCGTCCGCCGAAGTAGCCGCCCAGAGCCCCGGCGCCAACCACGAGCATTTTCATCATGCGGCCCTCGCTGCAATGCGGCAAAGAAAGCAACGGACCGACAAGCACGCAAGGGCTGCGGAACCCCCCGCTCGCCTGGCCGCGCGGAAATCCGCTAATGTGTCCCCAGCAACGGAGGGACGAAGATGGCCGACGGGTCGATGCCGGCATGGACGCCGGCCAAGGGGCAGGTCAGCGAGGCCGAGTGGCAAACGCGGGTGGAACTCGCCGCGCTGTATCGGCTGGTGGCGCTGCACGGCTGGGACGACCTGATCTTCACCCATCTCTCGGCGCGCGTGCCCGGGCCGGAACACCATTTTTTGATCAACCCGTACGGCGTCTATTTCGAGGAGATGACCGCATCCGCGCTGGTCAAGGTCGACCTCGACGGCAAGCTGATGCAGGAGACGCCGTACGCGATCAACCCGGCCGGGTTCACGATCCACTCGGCGATCCACATGGCACGGGCGGACGCGAAAGTGGTGATCCACCTGCACAGCGAGGCCGGCGTCGCGGTGGCGGCGCAGGCGGAGGGGCTGCTGCCGCTGACCCAGCACGCGCTCGCGGTGCTGCCGACGCTCGCGACCCATGATTATGAGGGCATCGCGCTCGATCTCGACGAGCGGACGCGGCTCGTTTCCGACCTCGGCGACCGCTCGCTGATGTTGCTGCGCAACCACGGCACGCTCGCGGTCGGTGCCAGTGCCGCGGAGGCATGGCTCGGCATCTATTTCCTGGAGCGGGCCTGCAAGCAGCAGGTGATGGCGCTGTCCGCCGGGCGCGCCGGCGTGCTGATCGCGCCGCAGGAAGCGCAGGACGCCGTGCGGCGGCAGGCGGCGGCCGGCATGGCGCGGCCGGCGGCGCTGGCGTGGCCGGGACTGCTGCGCAGGCTGGACCGGGAACTGCCGGGCTACGACGCCTGACATTGGACAGGCTTTCGGGCTTCGCCTAGGCTCGGGCGCAGAAGGCGCGAATTAAGCGCGAAAAAAGCCGCCAGGGAGGTGGCGCCCGTGCACACCCTCGCCGTCTGCCGGACCTGTCCGCGCGAGCAGAGCCGCAAAGGCGGCCTGCTGGATCGCCTGCGCGAGATCGCGTCGGCGGCGCCGCTGCCGGACGGGCTGCGGCTGGTCGCGGCGGAGTGCCTGGGCGGCTGCCCGCTGCCCTGCGCCGCGGCGTTCAATGCGCCGGACAAATGGCGCGTCCGGTTCACCCGGCTTTCCGCGGCCAACCTCGCCGATCTCGTGGCCGCGGCGCACGCCTACGTGGCGTCGCCGGACGGCTACCTGACCGATCCGCTGCTGCCGCCCGGCCTGCGCGGCCACATCTCGGCGCGCTCGCCCACCCATCCCGTACGCCCCGGCGCGATGCCCGCCGGCAACAACCCAACCTCGGCCTGAGGACGGAGACGATCCATGCAGCCACAGCTCTTCACCAACGTGCTGATCTTCGACGGCGAGGGCACCGACCCGTTTCCCGGCGAGGTGCTGGTCGAAGGCAACCGGATCAGGAAGGTTGCGCACGGCAACGGCATCGCGCGCGACGGCGCCGCGGTGATCGACGGCGGCGGCAACACGCTGATGCCGGGCATGACGGAGGCGCACGCGCACGTCACCTACACCAACGTCGTGCGGCTCAAGGAGATGGGCGACATCCCGCCCGAGGAGCACGTGCTGATCGCGGCGGAGAACGCGAAGCTGATGCTGGATTCCGGCTTCACCTCGCTGTACTCGGCGGCGTCCTCGAAATGGCGGACTGAAGTCGTGATCCGCAACGCCATTGACAAGGGCAAGATCCCCGGGCCGCGGATGCGTGCGGCCTCGCCCGAGATCGTCGCGACCGGCGGGCTCGGCGACGAGTCGATGCTGCACCGCAGCCACCAGGGCATCGAGATCGTCGCCGACGGCGCCGACGAGATCCGCAAGGTCGTGCGCACGCTGATCCGCGAGGGCGTCGACACGATCAAGGTCAACATCTCCGGCGACAACTTCGTGCGGCGTGGCTTCGGGCGGCAGACCTCCTACACCAACGCCGAAGTCGCGGCGGCGTCGGAGGAAGCGCATTCGCGCAGCACCTGGCTGTCCTGCCACGCCCGCGCCGACGGCGCCGTGCGGCTGGCGCTGAAGCACGATTTCCGCGTGATCTACCACTGCGACTTCATCGAAGGCGAGACGTTCGACCTGCTGGAAGCGCAGAAGGACCGCATCTTCCTGGCCCCGGCGATGGGCATCATCTACACCACCGCCTACGAGGCGGAGCCGTTCGGCATCACCCGCGAAATCGCCGACTACATGGAAATGTTCACCATGCTGGAGACCTGCCCGGTGGTGTACGGCGAACTGCGCAAGCGCGGTTTGCGCATCCTGCCCGGCGGCGACTACGGGTTTGCGTGGAACCCGATCGGCACCAACGCGCGCGACCTCGAGCATTTCGTGAAGATCCTCGGCTTCACGCCGCAGGAGGCGCTGAGGGCGGCAACCAAACTCGGCGGGCAGATCATGGACTATCCCGATCTCGGGCTGGTGAAGGAAGGCTTCCTGGCCGACCTGCTGCTGGTGCGCGGCAACCCGGTCGAGGACGTCACGCTGCTGCAGGACCGCGACAATCTGCTGATGATCATGAAGGATGGTGCCTATCACAAGCGCCCGGACGCGCGAGCTGCCGACGCGCCCTCGGCACGGCAGCGCGAGTTGGCGACCGCGTGGCAATAGCGCGATGACGGGAAGCGCGCCGGTCTATCTGCAATACGACCGGCAGGGGTTGGACGCGCAGTACAACAACCGCGCGCGCTTCCCGAATTTTTCTCAGCATTTCGCCGCGTGGGCGGAATGGAGCCGGGCGGCCCGCGCCGCGCTGCCGGGTTCGCTCGACGTGGCGTTCGGGCCGGCGCCCGAGGAAAAGATCGACATCTTTCCGGCGGCGCAGGCCGGCGCGCCGATCTGCGTGTTCATCCACGGCGGCTACTGGTACTCGCTCGACAAGTCGGACTACAGCTATGTGGCCGAGGGGTTTCGGCCGCACGGGGTCGCGACCGCGGTCAACAATTTCGGCCTCGCGCCGGCGCACGACATGGACGAGATCGTGCGGCAGAACCGTGCCGCGCTGGCGTGGTTGTGGCGCAACGCCGCGCAGCACGGTGGCGACCCGGCGCGCATCTACGTGGCCGGGCATTCCGCGGGCGGCCATCTGGCGGCGATGCTGATGGCCACCGACTGGCCGGCCCTCAGCCCCGACCTGCCGCGCGATCTGGTCAAGGGCGCCTGCGCGATCGGCGGCATTTTTGACCTCGAACCGATCCGGCTGACCTACCTCAACGACAAGCTGCACCTCACAGCGCAACAAGTCGCCGCGCACAGCCCGATGCACTGCACCTATCCCGCGCCCGCGCCCCTGCTGCTCGTGATCGCCGCCGACGAGTCGGACGAATTCCACCGCCAGTCGCGCGAAATGGCGGCGTTCTGGGAGCGGACGGGCGCGCCGGCGGAACTCGTCGTGCCGCAGGGGCTCGACCATTTCGACGTGGTGAACCAGCTCAAGGATCCCTCGTGCGAACTGGTGGCGCTGCTGCTCCGGCATATGCGACAGTGCTTCTCCATGTAGTGGCAGCCTGCGCGAGGACGCATGAGACAGATCGAAGCGACGGAAGCCTGCTCCGAGGAGCGGGAATGGGACCTGCGGCGCGACCTGGCGGCGGTGTTCCGCGTCGGCGCGCGGCTGGGATGGAACGAGCAGATCGGCAACCACAACAGCCTGATGCTGCCGGGGCCGGAGCCGACCTTCCTGATCAATCCGCGCGGCCTGCTGTTCCGTGAGGTCACCGCCGGCTCCCTGATCGTTTGCAATTTGGATGGAAAAGTTCTGCGCGGACGCGGCGAGCTTCGGAAAGTCGCGTTCCACATCCATGCGCGCATCCACCTGCACCACCCGGCCGCCGCCTGCGTGCTGCACGTGCATCCGCAGTACCTGACGGCGCTGTCGCTGCTGGAGGACACCGAACTCGAGCCGGTGCACCACAACAACCTGCTGCTCAACCCCCGCATCGCCTATGACGACGGCGGCATCCGGCCGGCGTTCGACAACGCCGAGGGCGACCGCATCGCGGCCAGCCTCGACGGCCGCACGATCCTGGTGATGCGCCACCACGGCGTGACCGTGGTCGGCCCAACCCCGCACGACGCGTTCGACGAGTTGTATATCGCCGAGCGCACGGCGATGTATCAGATGACGGCGATGGCGTCGGGTCGTCGATTGCGCCATCTGCCGCCGTCCGACCGCCCGCCGCATCTCGGCACCTGGGGCGACGTGCTCGACGCGCGGCTGCACCTCGACGCCTGGCGCCGGGTGCTCGATCGCGAGGAACCCGACTACGCGACCTGAGGTCGGCGGCCGTTGCTCGATACCTTGCCGGTTGGCCGGACATCCGAGACTCCGATCCATCAACTGGTTCTGTCGAAATTGCGCGAATTGGCCCTTTTGACACGACCAAAGCGGGCATAGTCTGTCAGGATTCCGCACAGGATCGGGGAGAGAGCGCCATGTATGTCGTCGGCGAGGAAGAAATCGAGGCGATCGCCAAGGTGATCCGCTCGGGCGCCCTGTTCCGCTACGGCGTCGGCAGCGAATGCGACCGGTTCGAGGCGCGCTATGCCAAGTATCTCGGCGTCAAGCACTTCGCGCTCGCCGCAAGCGGCAGCAACGCGCTCGCGGCGGCGATGACGGCCGTCGGCCTCGGGCCCGGCGACGAGGTGATCATTCCCGCGCACACCTACATGGCGACGGCGACCTCGGTGCTGTCGGTCGGCGCGATCCCGATCATCGTCGACATCGACGAAATCGCTGACGATCGATCCGGCGGCGATCGAGGCAGCGATCGGGCCGCGCACCCGCGCGATCGTGCCCGTGCACATGTGGGGCGCCGCCTGCGACATGGACGCGATCATGGCGGATCGCCGCCGCGCACGAGCTGATCGTCATCGAGGACGCCTGCCAGGGCGTCGGCGGCGGCTATGAAGGGACGCAAATTCGGCAGCATCGGCCATCATCGGCGCTTTCAGCTTCAACTACTTACAAGAACATGACCTGCGGCGAAGGCGGCGGCGTCGCGGTCAACGACGACGCGCTCGCCGAGCGGGCGCGCTGCGCCATCGACCCCTGCCATTTCTACTGGCAGGGCCGCAACGACGCGGTGAAGCCGTTCTCCGGCAACGGCGCGCGCGCGTCGGAGCTGATGGGCGCGATGCTCAACGTCCAGCTCGATCGGCTCGACGGCATGGTCGAGGCGATGCGGCGCGAGCGGAAGAAGATTCTCGAGGGCATCGCGCCGCTCGGCAATCTCGGGCTGAAAGTCGGCGCCGATGAACAGCCCGGATCACGACTGCGCGACGCAGGTGATGCTGAGCCTGCCGTCCGCCGAAAGCGCCGAGCGCTTTGTCGGCGTGTTCCCGAGCGTGATCGCCGGCAAGACCGGCCGGCACAACTACACCGAATGGGACCAGGTGCTGATGGGCGCGGGCGCCGCGCATCCGGCGATGAATCCGTTCGAGATGCCGGCGAACGCCGAATGCCGGCAAGCAGCTACTCCAAGGACATGTGCGCCCGCTCGCTCGACATCCTGAACCGCACGGTGATGGTCGGCGACGCACCCGCTGCACACCGACGCAGGAGATCGCCGACATCGTCCACAACATCGGCGAGGCGGCGCGGGTCGTGTTCGGCGGGCTGCCGAAGGCGAGAGAGCCGAGATCCGCAAGTCGAAGCCCGTCGACGCGCAGAAATTCGACATGAAGGTCGAGGCGTGAGACGCGATCGAACAAAAGGGGTGGCGAACATGCGTCGTGATGGAAAGCATGCGCTGGTCGCGACGTGTGGCGATTGCGCGCAGCTGCGGGACTCGCTCGGCTGGCGGCATCGCAAACGCGCACGGGCGGAGGACAAGCCGCTCTCGATCTATTTCGTCGGCTGCGCGGCGCCGACCGGGTTTCACGGCTATCTCGCGCGCGGCGCCGCCGAGGCCGGCAAGAACCTCGGCGTCAAGGTCACCTATATCTATCCCGACCAGCTCACGATCCCGAATCCAGGTCGAGAAGATCGAAGAGGCGATCGCGGCGAAGGCGAACGGCATCGCGCTCTGCGAATTTCGCGCGAGGACTCGCCCTACGCCGAGGTCGCGGCACGCGCCAAGGAGGCGGGGATCGCCGTTCGGCAGCGCCGCGCGCGCCGCCCGCGGGCTCGCAGGTGCGCGATCCCAACGACTTCTTCCTGTTCCGCACCGGATCGGACGAGAAGGCGGCGGGCACGCTGACGGCACAGCGGCTGCATCGCGATGGGCGTCAAGGGCCGCGTCGTCGTGGGCGACCAGCAGCCGGGCGACGCCACCTGCCGCGACCGCGCGGACTCCGAGATCACGACCCTGAAAGCCGCCGGCGTGAAGGCCGAGTTCCTCGAACTCATCGATGGATCCCGGCCAGCAGTCCGAGTCGCTCTTCAACTATCTGCGCAAGCCATCCGGACACCGCAGGCCGCGACCAGCGTCTGCGACAATCATCGCCGGCTTCCTCTCGGCGAAGGCCGACAGCGGCAAGAAGGACCTGGTCACTGACCGGGTACGACATCGTCGCGCAGTCGCTCGCCGCGATCAAGGACGGCCGGCAGGCCTTCACCATCGACCAGCAGCAGTTCTGGCGCGGCTACATGCCGGTGCTGCTGCTGACCCACTACATCAAATACGGGCTGATCGAGGCCAATTACTTCCTGACCGGCCCGACCATCGTCGACGAGTCGAACATCGAGCGGGTCGAGGCGCTGGTCAAGGCCGGCTACCGCTGAGCATTGTCGCGGGAAGGGCGGCTCAGGCCCTTCCCCGACCTCGTCGAGCCTTATTGCCGGAGCGCCCAGGGCATGACCGCAGGCACGGACGAGCAAGTCCGGCGCGCGCGTCTACGGCGAAGCGATCGCGCCGGTTCATGCTGCGCCCGGAAGCGACGTCGCTCGCCGCGCGTGGTGATCCTGTTCGTCGTCTTCACGATCCTGAGCCCCGATCTGTTCCCGACCAAGCTGACCTACATCAGCATCATGGCGGTGGCGGCGGAACTCGGCATCGTCAGCATCGGCGTGACGCTGCTGATGATCGGCGGCCACTTCGACCTGTCCGTCGGCGCGGTGCTCGGGCTCGACCTCCTACGTCGCGGTCGTGCTGATGCGCGACTGCGGATTGCCGCCGATCGTGGCGGCGCCGGCCGCGGTCGCCGGTGGGCGCGGCGCTCGGCGCCATCAACGGCGCTCTCGTCGTGCGGTTCCGCATCCATTCGTTCGTGGTCACGCTCGGCACGATGCTGATCTGGCGCGGCGTCGTCATCGCGTTGACCGGCGGGTTTCCGATCACCGTGCGCGATTCCGCACGGCGTTCAAGAATGCGATGTCCGGGCCGCTGCTCGACGGGTTCCGCATGTCGATGCTGTGGTTCTTCGCCATCGGCGCGGCTCGGCACGTTCCTGCTGACGCGCACCCGGTTCGGCAACTGGGTGCAGGCGCGCGGGCAGAACGAGCAGGCGGCGCGCAATCTCGGCGTGCCCGTCGATCGGGTCACGATCATCCTGTTCATGCTCGACCTCGGCGCTCGGCGCCTTCTCCGGCGTCGTCCAGGTGGCGCGCTTCTCCTCGGTCGATGCGCTGCGCGGCGAGGGCATGGAGTTGCAGGCCGTCGCGGTCACGGTGATCGGCGGCACGCTGCTCTCCGGCGGCTACGGCAGCGTGATCGGCACGATCCTGGGCTCGATCACGTTCGGCATGATCCAGGTCGGCCTCGTGCTCGCCGGCGCGCCGGGGCATTTCTTCCGCACGCTGACGGGCGTCATCGTCGTCGGCGCGGTGATCCTGAACACCGAGTGGCGCGGCGGATGGCGCGCTCGAAGCCGCTGGCCGGGTTCCGCCGCAGCAGTGCCGCCGACGCGGCGATCGCCGGGCGATCGCGCGCGGCCGCGGGCGAGCGACGTCGGCGTTGCCGAAGAGCGCGACGCGGATGAGCGAGACGACCCACGCCGACCGCTCGCAGAGCCCGGCGTCCGGCGGCGGCGGATCTGCATCTGCGACCGCGCAGCCGATCGCAGCCGATCCCGCCGGACGCAGTTCCGGTCATCGAAGCCGTCAACGTGTCGAAGGCGTTCGGCGCCACGACGGCGCTGGTCGACGTCTCGTTGAAGGCGTATGCGGGCCGCGATCCTGGCGCTGCTCGGCGACAACGGCGCGGGAAAGTCCACGCTGATCAAGATCCTGTCCGGCGTGTTTCCGCCCGACCGCGGCGAACTGCGTTTTCGCGGCGCGCCGGCGACGTTCGTAAACCCCGCGCATGCGCGCAAGGCTCGGCATCGCCACGGTGTTCCAGGATCTGGCGGTCTGCGAGCTGCTGTCGGTGACGCGCAACATCGTGCTCGGGCGCGAGCCGCAAAAGGGCTTCGGCCCGTTCAAGTGGCTCGACATGAAGCGCGCCGACGATATGGCGCGCTCGGCGCTGCATCAGCTCGGCGTGCGCTGGGAGCGTGGGCTCGACGAACGCGGCGTCAACATTTCCGGCGGCGAGCGCCAGTCGCTGGCGATCGCGCGCGCCATGTTCTTCGGCTCCTCGCTGCTGGTGCTGGACGAGCCGACTTCGGCGCTCGCGGTGCGGCAGGCGGGCACGCGTGCTCGATCACATCGTCCAGGCGCGCGACCACGGGCAGGCGGTGATCCTGATCACCCACAACTTCCGCCACGCGCTGTCGGTCGCGGACGATCTGACCGTGCTCGCGCAGGGCCGCGTCGCCGCGCACTTCCGCCGCGACGAAATCGAGCTGGACGAATTGACGGATCTGGTCGCGCGCGTCTGCGTGAGCGGCGCAGCAAGCGGCAAGGAGCGAGGAGCATGAGATTTCCGAAGGCCGCCGGCGCAAGTGGTGATCCACGAGGACGACGTCGGCATGACGCACGGCGCCAACACCGCGTTCGTCGAGCTGTCGGCGCTCGGGCACGTGCAGTTCCGGTTCGGTGATGGCGCCGTGCCCGTGGTTTCCGGAGGCGGTCGAGCTGGCGCAGCGCCAATCCGTCGCTCGATCTCGGCGTGCACCTGACGCTGACCAGCGAGAAGCGCCCGTATCGCTGGCGCCCGCTGACCAACCCACCGCGATCCGCCGGCCTGACCAACGAGATGGGCTATTTCTGGCCCGACGTGCCGGAAGTGCGCGTGGCGGCAATCCGGAGGCGGTGGAAACCGAATTGCGCGCGCAGATCGACGCCGCGCTCGTCAGCAGGCTTCGACGTGACCCATCTCGACGCGCACATGGGAACGATCGTGTGCCCGGAGTTCGTCGACATCTACCTCAAACTTGGCAAGGAGTACCGCCTGCCGCTGCTGCTGGTGAAAAACTACCAGGCGTTCAACACGCGCGCGTACGGCGGTGGCCAGCCGACCGAGCGGTACGATGCCGTGCTGGCGGATGCGGAGCGCGCGGGATTCCCGATTTTTGCGGCCGGCGTGGAAACGCCCTGGCAGCGCAAGACAACTGCGGAAGAAGCCTATCGCGGCATCTTCGGCAAGCTGCCGGAGGGCCTGTCCTTTCTCGCCTTCCACTTCAATGCGCCGGGCGACTTCGAAGTCGTCGAGCCAGAGTTCGCCCACATCCGGACCGACGAGTACGCGCTGTTCAAGACGCCGCGCATCGCCGAATGGGCACGCGAGTTCGGCCTGGAGTTCATCGGCCTGCGCGGCATCCGCGACGAGCTCAGGACAAAGTTGGCGTCGTAGGCTCTACAACTCCTCCGATCGGATGCACGCCGAGAGATGCTCTTCGGCCACCGCGCGCAGCGTGGGCACGGCCGCCGCGCACTTCGAAATGGCGTAGCGGCAGCGCGTGCGAAAGACGCAGCCGGAGGGCGGGTCGATCGGGCTCGGCAGCTCGCCTTGCAGCACCTCGCGTTCGCGCCTGCGATCCGGGTCCGGCTCCAGCACAGCGGAGAGCAGTGCCTTTGTGTACGGGTGCTTCGGCGCGCGCACGATCTGGCGCGCCGGCGCAACTTCCATGATGCGGCCCAGATACAGCACCGCCACGCGGTCCGACACGTATTCGACTACGGCCAAGTCGTGCGCTATGAAGATCATCGCGAGGCCGAGCCGCCGTTGCAGGTCGCGCAGCAGGTTGATGATCTGCGCCTGGATCGACACGTCGAGCGCCGACACCGCCTCGTCGGCGACGATCAGCTCGGGTTGCATCGCCAACGCCCGCGCGATGCCGATGCGCTGCCGCTGGCCGCCGGAAAACTGGTGCGGGTGGCGGTTCAGCTGCGCCGCGTTCAGGCCGACCATCTCCAGCAATTCGACGACGCGCGCCCGCCGCGCCGCGCGCCCGCGCGCGAGCCGATGCACCAGCAGCGGCTCGGCGACGATCTGCTCCACCGTCATGCGCGGGTCGAGCGAGCCGAACGGGTCCTGGAAAATCGGCTGTGCCCGCCTGCGGAACTTTGCCAGCATGCGCTCCGGGGCGCGCGTGATGTCCTGGCCGTCGAAGCAAATCCTTCCGGCGGTCGGCTCGTCGAGCCGCAGCACCAGATTGCCGATCGTGCTCTTGCCGGAGCCGGATTCGCCGACCAACCCAAGCACCTCGCCCGCCGCCACCGCGAACGACACGTCCTCGACCGCGTGCACCTTTCGGTTGCGCGCAAACACGCCGCCCGTGGTCGGAAAATGCCGCACCAGACCTTCGACTTCCAGCAGCGCGGTCATGCGGCGAGTTCGCGCCAGCGGGCGCAGCGCACGTCGTGCTCCGGCCCGCACGGTTCCAACTCCGGCCGCCGCTCGGCGCACGGTATCGGGCGCGCATGCGCACAACGCGGCAGGAAGGTGCAGCCAGGCGGCAGCTCGGCGAGATTCGGCACGCTGCCCGGTATCGCCTGCAACGGCGCCGCCTCGCGGTCCAGTCCAAGCCGCGGCACCGAATTCAGCAGCCCTCGCGTGTAGGGCATGCGCGGTTCGCGAAAGATCGCGTGCCGCGTGCCGGTCTCCACTGCCTGTCCCGCGTACATCACCAGGATGCGGTCGGCGATCTCGGCGGCGATGCCGAGGTTGTGGGTGATGAAGATCACCCCCATGCCGATTTCCTTCTGCAACCGGCGGATCAAATCCAGAATCTGGGCCTGCACGGTCGCGTCCAGCGCCGTCGTCGGCTCGTCGGCGATCAGCAAGGATGGCCGGCAGCACAGCGCCATCGCGATCATCGCGCGCTGCCGCATGCCGCCGGAAAGCTGATGCGGATAGGCGCCGAACCGCCGCGCCGGCTCGGGAATGCCGAGCAACGTGAGCATCTCGATCGCGCGTTGCCGGGCCGCGCGCCGCCCCAGACGTTCGTGCAGCAGCAGCGACTCGCTGATCTGCTCACCGATCGTGTAGACCGGGTTGAGCGCGCTCATCGGCTCCTGGAAGATCATCGCGATTTCCGCGCCGCGCAGACGCTGCATTTCTTCAGTGCCGGCCCTGGCCAAGTCTCGCACCTGTCCTGCCCGAGTGCGGAACAGCATGCGCCCCGCCACGATGCGGCCGGGCGGTTGCGGCACCAAGCCCATCACGGCGAGGCTGGTCACCGATTTTCCCGAGCCGGATTCGCCGACGATCACCAGCGTCTCGCCCGCCCCGATCGCGAAGGAAACCCCGGCCACGGCCGGAACGACGCCGGCATCGGTCGAAAACTCGACGCGCAGGTCATGCACTTCGAGCAGCGGCGCGGTCATCGCGGCGCGCGGCGCGGGTCGGCGACGTCGCGCAACGCGTCGCCCAGCAGGTTGAACCCGATCACCACGACGAAGATCGCAAGTCCGGGAAATGTCGCGATCCACCATGCGGTCAGGAAATAGCTCTGCCCGTCCGCCAGCAGCGCGCCCCAGTCGGGCGACGGCGGCTGCGCGCCCAGGCCGAGGAAGCTCAGGCCAGCCGTTTCGACAATGACAGACCCCGCCTGCAACGTCGCCATCACCAGGATCGGCGCAAAACTGTTCGGCAGCACGTGGCGCAGCATGATGCGCAGCCGCGCCGCACCGATCGCGCGTGCCGCGCGCACGTAGTCGGCATGTCGCACCGCGAGCACCTGGCCGCGCAGCAGCCGCGCGTATTGCGGCGTGTAGACGATGCCGATCGCGATCATCGAGTTGGTCAGCCCCGGCCCGAGCGCCGCCACGATGATCAGCGCCAGCAGCAGATACGGAAACGCCAGCAGCACGTCGACCAGCCGCATCACCACCGCATCGACGCGCCCGCCGAAGAATCCCGCGACCAGCCCCATCGCGCAGCCGAGCGCGAGCGCCAGCCCGTCGGCGACGATGACCGCGAGCAGCGCCGTGCGTGTGCCGTGCATCACCCGGCTCAGCATGTCGCGGCCGTACTGGTCGGCGCCGAACCAGTGGTCTGCCGACGGGGGCGAGAGCGCCGCGGACAGGTCCTGGTCGTACGGGTCGTACGGCGCGAGCCATCCCGCCGCCACGGTCAGCACCAGGAACACCAAGGTGATGGCGAGACCGATGCGCGCCGGCGTGCGGCGAAGCGCGCGCAGCACGCCCGGCGGCCGGCGCACCGGTGCGGCGATCTCGACGGCACCGCTCATGCCCGCCTGATCCGCGGGTCGAGCAGCGCGTAGCAGAAATCCACCAGCAGGTTCACCAGCACGAAGACCAGCGCGATGAACAGCGCGCCCGCCTGCACCACCGGGTAGTCGCGCGACAGAATGCTGTCGACCATCAGCCGGCCGAGCCCCGGCAGCGCGAAAATCGTCTCGGTCAGCACCGCACCCGACAGCAGCAGGCCGAGTTGCAACCCGATGACCGTAGTGACCGGGATCAGCGCGTTGCGCAGGATGTGGCGGACGATCACGCGCCGCTCCGGCATGCCTTTCGCGCGCGCGGTGCGCACGTGGTCGAGCCCCGCGGTCGCCAGCATCTCCGCGCGGGTGATGCGGGTGATCATCGCCAGCGGAATGGTCGCGAGCGTCACCGCCGGCAGCGCCAGGTATTGCAGGCTGATCGCGACCAGATCGGCCCGGCCGGCGATCAGGCTGTCGAGCACCGTCATCCCGGTCACGCGCGGCACGTCGAGCCCGGTCGGCATCAGGCCGCCGATCGGCAGCCATTCAAGCCAGGCGCCGAACAGCAGCAGCAGCATCAGGCCGAGCCAGAAGATCGGCATCGACACGCCGAACAGCGTCAGCGTGAGCACCGCGTTGTCGAGCATTCCGCCCGGCCGCGTGCCCGACAGCACGCCGAGCGGCACGCCGACCAGCACGGCGATCGTCAGCGACGTCAGCGCGAGTTGCAGCGTGACCGGGAATGCAGTCCACACGTCGGCGAACGCCGGATGGTTGCTGCGCAACGAAGTGCCGAGGTCGCCGCGCGCCGCCTGCGCCGCAAAATCGAGATACTGCATCCACACCGGCTGATCGAGCCCGAGCTGGTGCCGCAGTTGCGCGAGCTGCGCGGTGGTCGCGCGTTCGCCCAGCAGCAGCGTCGCGACGTCGCCCGGCAGCACGTGCATGGTGAAGAACACGACGATGCTGACGCCGACCAGCACGAGCGCCAACTGGCCGATCCGGCTGATGGCGTAGCGGGTCATCCTTCCGTCGTTCGGGACTGGGCCAGGGCGGCACTCCTGCGTAGCGGCTTCCGTTCGTTGTCGAGCAATCCTGAACCAGAATCCAGTGGGACGCCGAACCGTCCCCGTGGACATCGTGCCCGGACCGCACGACACTTCCCCGACTGCCAAAAGGGGAAAAAAATGCCGGACTGGCGTTTTCCGCTCGTGCCCGCGCCGTCGCCAGGGACGAAGGCCACGGGGCTCGTGGATTGGCAGGACCGGGTGCTGGCCGGTTGGGAATTCCCGTACACGGCCGTCCACGGCGCGCATCCCGGGCCGGCGGTGCTGGTGCTGGCCGGCATCCACGGCTCGGAATACGTCTCGATCGACGCCGCCGTACGGCTCGGCGCCACGCTCGATCCGGCGGCGCTGCACGGCCAGGTGCTGTGCCTGCCGCTACTGAACCCGGCGGCGTTCTGGGAGCGCACCCCCTACGTCTCGCCGATCGACAACCTGAACCCCAACCGCGCCTTTCCCGGCAAGCCTCACGGCAGTTTTACCGAGCGGCTCGCGCACCACCTCACCGAGCGCGCCATCCGCCACGCCGACGCGCTGATGGACCTGCATGGCGGCGATATCCCGGAAGCGCTGGTCGCCTTCACGATCTACGAGGAAACCGGCGACGCGGCGCTGGATGCACGCAGCCGGGCGATGGCGGAGGCGTTCGGCATGCCGGCGATGCTGGCGCAGCCGCGCGGCAATTCTCCGATTTCCGGAACCACGTATTCGACCGCCGCCCGCCTCGGCATTCCCGCGATCATCGCCGAGGACGGCGGCGCCGGCGTCTACGAAGCGGCCGCCGCCGAGCGGATGTTTCTGGGCGCCGAGAACGCGCTGCGCTCGCTCGGGGTGCTGCCGGGCGGCACCCGCCTGCTGCCGAAGCCGCATTGCTATCGGCGCTTCGTCTGGATCCGCTCGGTCAATGCCGGGTTCTTCAAGACGGCGGTGCAGGTCGGGGACACGGTCGCGGCCGGCGCGACAATGGGCACGATCAACGATTTCCATGGCCGTACGCTGGAGACGGTGACGGCGGACGCCGCTGGCCGCGTGCTGTTCCTCGTGGTCAGCGCGGCGGTGAAGGGATCCGGCCTGATCTGCGGCATCGGCGCCGATTGATGGACATTCGCTTTGCCGGGCGGACCGTTCTGATCACGGGCGCGGGCCACGGCATCGGGCGCGGCATCGCGCATGCGTTCTGCAAGCTCGGCGCGCGCACGATCGCGGCGGACATCAACGCCGCCGGCCTCGCGGAGACAGCGGAGAGCGCGCCGGGACCATTGGGAAAACTCGCGTTTGATGTCGCCGAGCGCGCTGCCGTGCAGGCGGCGGTCGCCTCGGTCGGCCCGGTGGACATCCTGGTGCAAAGCGCCGGCGGGGTGCGCGGGCAGGTCGGGCGGCCGGCGGAGGACGTGCCCGAACCGGATTGGCACGCCATACTCGCGGCCAACCTGACCGGCGCGTTTCTGGTCGCGCAGGCAGTGATCCCCGGCATGAAGGCGGCCGGTCGCGGACGCATGGTGTTCATCACCTCCGGCGCCGGAATCGGCGTCAGCCTCACCGGCATCCAGGCTTACGCCGCGGCGAAAGCCGGGGAGATCGGGCTCACCCGCCAGCTCGCGCACGAGCTTGGGCCGTTCGGCATCACCGTCAATTCCGTGGCGCCGGGCTTCGTCCGCTCGAACCCGACGACCGAGCGGCAGTGGGAGGCGTACGGGCCGGTGGGCCAGCAACGCCTTGTGCAGTCGATCGCGCTGCGCCGTTTGGGCACCGTTGCCGACATCGTGGGCGCCGTGCTGTTTCTGGCCAGCGATTTTTCCGGGTGGATCACCGGCCAGACATTGTCCGTGGATGGCGGGAAGTAGGCCAGCGAGTGCGGTTGTTCATTACGTTAACGTAATGAAATGGGCGTGCCAAGGCGCCGGCATCGGGCGGCCGTTTTTCGGGATGCTTCGGAACCGGGCGGAGCGCGGACGCCGGAGTGGCGGCCGGGCCGGAGTTCGGCTGGGTGGCCTAGTGGAGCTGGTGGGGGCTGGCTTGGCTCGCCGCCCCGGTTGGCGGCTCGCTTCGGGGGCGGCTTGCGCCCTTGGCCGGAGCCGGCGGAATTTGCGTCGCCGGGGTGGTCGCCGGGGTTCCGGGTTTTGCGGCGGGCCGCCGGGGGCGGCCCCGGCTGGCGGATTGGGAGCGGCCTCGATGGCGGCGGCCACATCGCGGAACCGGTGCTTGATCCTTTCGAGCTCGTCGAGCAGGGGCCGGGCCAGCAGCCTGACGAACAGCCCGAGGAAGCCCCGCCCCGCGACGGCCTGGATGAGGGCCTCGAGCAGGGTGAGGAGGGCTTCGACCGGAGAGGGGGGTGAATTGGGCACGGCGCAGGATTACGACGCAGGGCGGTGCCTGGGCAAGAACAAAATGCGAACCTTCGGAAGATTTTCCCGGTCCGGCTTCTCCACGCTTTGGGACGGGTTGCGCCGCGGCAACCCCGACGGGGCCGGGTTACGCCCGCCGATGATGGCTGAGCAAGACGGTGCGAATGCGAAGGGCATTCCACCCTACGGGCGCTGATACAGTTTCGCCGATATGAGAAACTATTGGTTGTTCGCTCGTTGGTATCCTAATCCGCCGCGGCGTTGCCGAGACACCAGCGCGCCACCTGCTCGTGCGTCGCGAACCAGCATTGGCCGCGCGCCTGCATGTGCGCGACCAGCCGTTCCAAAAGCGGAATTCGGCTGCGGTGGCCGATGATGTGCGGGTGCATGGTCAGCAGGAACAGCCCGCCCTCCTGCCATGCGCCCTCGAACTCGGCCTGCGAAAATCTCCTCGACCGCGGAGGGCGGCGTGTAGGGCCGCAGCCCGGAGAAACGCAGCATGTTGAAATACACGGCATCGTCGCGGATCCATTCCGGCGGCAGCTCGACGATCCCGGTCGGCTCGGCGCCGTCCAGCAGTTCGTAGGCGTCGTCGTCGGCCATCAGGCTGCTGTCGTAGAGCAGCTTCATCTCGCGGACGATGCGCAGAGTGCTGACGGAAAAATCCCAGCTTGCTGTGCGCATCCCGACGGGCGCCCGGCCGGAGAGCCGCGCGAGCACCTCGGCGGCCCGTTGCGCAAGATCCCGCTCCACTTCGTATGTGAGGGAAGTATTGACCTCGTGGATCCACGAATGGATGCCGATCTCGTGGCCGTCGGCGGCAACGCCGCGCACCTCCTCCGGATGCAGCAGCGCCGAGACCGCGGGATAGAAGAACGTCGCCGGCACGGCGGCGCGTTGCAGCAGGTCGCGGATGCGCGGGGTGCCCTGGCGCGCGCCGTACCTGGCCCTGGCTGATCCGCATCGGGCTCTCGTCCGCGTCGCGCAGCGGGATCGTCTCGTGGTCGGCGTCGAACGACAGCGCGACCGCGCAGCGCGCACCGTCCGGCCAATGGGTCGGCCGCAGGCTGCGCCCGGCGCGCGCCCGGCCGACGATGCGCCGCCACGTCGCCTCCGGCCATTGCCAGGGTTCGCCCTCGGGATGCGTGCCGGCCATCATGTTCCTCCCCGTGTTCGCTGCTTGCCGTCCGGCCGGCGTGCGGGCACGCTCGCGCCAGGCAAGGCTGCCTCGCTCAAGAACACCGTTTAACATGGGGGTCCAGATGAAGGGGATGCTGCTCGCCTGCGCCGCGGCTGCGGCGGTTGCACTCGGCGCCGCGCCGGCGCGCGCCGACACCACGCTGATCATCGGCATCGCCGCCGACCCGACCGGCCTCGACCCGGAAGCGGTGCTCAACAACACCTCCGGCTTCATCATGGCGACGATCTACGACAGCCTGGTGCGCTACAAGCCCGGCACCACCGAGGTGATCCCGGGCGTCGCCGAGAAATGGGATGTTTCCCCGGACGGGCTGACCTACACGTTCCACCTCAAGCCCGGCCTGAAATTTTCGGATGGCACGCCGCTCGATGCGAAAGCAGTCATCTGGAACGTCGATCGCCAGCTCAACAAGGCGAACCCGCAATACATCATGAACACCGGCCCGGTGGAGGGCTACACCGACTTCACCTACGGCGACGTCGCCAGCTACAAGGCGCTCGACGACGCGACCGTGGAGTTCGTGTTCAAGCAGCCGTCGGCGCCGTTCCTCAACAGCATGGCGATGGTGTGGAACGGGCTGGTGAGCCCCGCCGCCGCCGCGAAATGGGGCAAGGATTATCGCAACCACCCGCTCGGCAGCGGCCCGTTCATTTTCCGCGAATGGCGGCAACGCGATCAGGTGATCCTTGATGCGAACAAGGAGTACTGGGGCGGCAAGCCGAAGGTCGACCACCTGATCTTCAAGGAGCTGCCGGACCCGCAAGCCGCCGTGCTGGCGCTG
Source organism: uncultured Solirubrobacterales bacterium (assembly GCA_963697635.1). Classification (GTDB taxonomy): domain Bacteria; phylum Pseudomonadota; class Alphaproteobacteria; order Acetobacterales; family Acetobacteraceae; genus CAJCJG01. The sequence goes on from CAVOOS010000010.1 coordinate 256,534, forward strand.
AAACGGGGAGAGATCCAGATCCTCGGCGACGTCAGCAGCCAGACCATCGCGGCGATCAAGGCCGATCCGAATCTGGAAATCCTGACGCAGCCCGGTCTTGCGGTGGATGGGGTTTCGCTGCCGACCGACGTGGCGCCGTTCAATGACAAGCGCGTGCGGCAGGCGCTGAACTACGCCGTCGACAAGGACGCGATCGACAAGGCGCTGTTCAACGGCCTCGCGGTGCCGATGACATCTCCCCTGCCGGCCGCGCAGTGGGGTTTTGACGCCACGCTGAAGGGATATCCGTACGATCCGGACAAGGCCAAGGCGCTGCTGAAGGAGGCAGGCGTCGCGCCCGGCGTACAGGTGGAATTCCTGACCTACAATTCCCCCCGCGGCTACAACCCGGCCGGCCCGAACCTTGCAGTCGCGATCCAGGGCTATCTGAAAAAAGTCGGCATCGACGCGCGCATTCGCCAACTGGAGATCGGCGGCTACCTGCAGACCGTCCGGGCCGGCAACTACAACGGGCTGGCGATGGAAGGCTGGACCGGCGACAACGGCGACCCGGACAACTTCATCGGCGAGATGTGGGGCGAGAAGAACATCCCCGTCGTGAACTGGTGCCGCTACAAGAACCCGGCGTTCGAGAAGCTGCTGGCTGACGCGCTGAAAGTCGCCGACCAGGGCAAGCGCGCGGCGATCTACAAGGAGGCGCAGAAGATGGTGGTCGACGACGCGCCCTGGATCTTCATCAACTCCACGCTGCAGATCCGCGCCATCAGCAAGAAGGTGAAAGGCTATCAGCTCAACCCGACGCAGATGTTCTTCGACATGGAGCAGGTGTCGCTGGAGTAGCGGTGCGCGGGCGCGCCCCCATATCGCCCGCACACGACCGGCGAGGAGGATTTCATGCGCGCGACCTGGAACGGCGAGACGATCGCCGAGAGCGACGACATCGTGATCGTCGAGGGCAACGCCTACTTCCCGGCGGAGGCGCTGCGGCACGATCTCGTGGTGCCGAGCGAGCGAACCAGCGTCTGCCCCTGGAAGGGGACCGCGCACTACTATTCGCTCCGCGTCGGCGGCGAGAGCAATGCCGACGCGGTGTGGTACTACCCCGACCCGAAGCCGGCGGCGGCGCAGATCAAGGACCGGGTGGCGTTCTGGAAGGGCGTGAAGGTCGACGGGTAGCAGCCGCGACCGCTCGGGCGACCTGCGGCTGTGGCGTGAACTGGTCGAACGCCTCCACCCCGTCACCGGGAGAACTGGGCAGGTATGGAAAGGCTGCGGCGGTTGCGCGACCGCGTCCACGGCACCGCCGTCGCGCTCGGGCTGCTCGCGCGCGTGCTGCGGGCGCCGAAGCCGCGCGCGGTCGGGCTGGCCGAACGCCTCGCCGCGCTGCCGCACCATCTGCCGGTCGAACAGCCCGTCAGCATCCATTGGGACGCCCACCAGATCCCGTTCATCGAGGCGGCGCGCGACGACGACCTCGCGGTCGCGCTGGGGCTGGTGCACGCGCATCTGCGGCTGACGCAGATGGAGCTGCTGCGCCGGCTCGCGCAGGGTCGCGTCGCCGAGCTGGTCGGGCCGCTCGCGATCGAGCTGGACCGGGCCTTGCGATTGTTTGATTTTCCGCGCGCCGTGCCTGGGATCATCGCGGCGCTCGCCCCGGAAACCCGCAGTTGGGCCGAGGGCTTCCTGCGCGGCGTCAACCACGTCGTCGCGCACGCGCCGCTGCCGCGGGACATGACGATGCTCGGCATGGGCCGCGAGCCGTGGACGCTCGCCGACCTGCTCGCCGCCTCCCGCCTCGCCGGCGCGGACGTGACCTGGATCGTCTGGAGCCGGCTGCTGCGCACGCGCGCGAAGCTGTCCGAACCGGCGTGGCGGGCGCTCTGGCCGCGGCTGCTCGGCGGCGCCGCGCCGGAGCCGCAGCCGGCGCTGGACGAAGCCGCCGCCGCGTTCGCCCGCACCGGCAGCAACGCCGCGGCGCTGGCCGGCTGGCGCAGCGCCAGCGGCGCCGGGATGCTGGCCGCCGACCCGCATCTGTCGATCGCGCTGCCGAACGTGTGGCTCGCCTGCGCGTTCCGCTCGCCCGGCTACAACGTGGCCGGGCTGATGCCGGCCGGCTTCCCGATCGTCGCGATCGGCCGCAACCCCGATCTGGCGTGGGCCGGCACCAGCCTGCACGCCGCCGCCAGCGACCTGTTCGACGCAACCAGCGCTGCCGACGCGGGAACGACGCAGCACGATCCGCGTGCGCGGCGGCGCCGACCGGGAGCTGGTGCTGCGCGAAACGACGCTCGGCCCGGTGGTCAGCGACGGGTTTCTGCTCCGCTTTCCCCGTCCGCTGGCGTTGCGCTGGGTCGGGCACACGCCGAGCGACGAGATGGGCGCGATGCTCGGGGTGATGCGCGCCCGCACGCCGGAGGCGTTCCGCGAGGCCCTCGCGCCGTTCGCCATTCCCGGCCAGAACATGATTTTTGCAAGCCGCGACGGGCATGTGGGCCACGTGCTCGCGACACGCGTGCCGCGCCGGCCGCCGGCGCCGCCGCCGGATGTCTTTCTACCGCCCGCCGCCGCGGAAGACTGGGAGCAACTGGCCGGCACGGCCGAGCTGTCGCATTGGGACGACCCGCCCTCCGGCGTCGTCGCCTCCGCCAACGATCGGCCGCCGGACGGCCCGGTGCCGGTCGGCTTCTTCTTCTCGCCACCCGATCGCGCCAACCGGCTGCGAGAGTTGCTGGGCGGCACTGAGCGCCTCGATCTCGATGCGATGGCCGCGACGCAGCGCGACGTGACGGTGCGCAGCGTGCTCGGCATGCGCGACGCGCTGCTCGCCCGGCTTGGGCCGCAGGCTGGCGCGTTGCCGGCCGCGCAGGCGCTTGCCGGCTGGGACGGCAGCTACGCCGCCGACTCGCGCGGCGCGCTGCTGTACGAGGTGACGCTGGCCGAACTGGCGCACCGGCTCGATCGCGCCGGGCTGATCGCGCCGGTCGCCGCGGTGTTTATCTCGCGCGAGCTGACCGCGCAGGACATTCTTGCCGTGCCCGACGCGAAACTCGGGCCGGAACTGCGGCGCGCCCTGGGCGCGGCGGCGCGGGCGCAACGGCGCTACGGCGCCTGGGGCGGCATGCACCGGCTGCGGCTGCGCCACCATCTCGGCACCATCCCGCTGCTCGGCGCGCGCTTCCGCTACGCCGACACGCCCTCGCCGGGCAGCAACGACACGCTGGACAAGACCGGCCACGGCCCGGCGCGCGGGCGCCACGCCGTGAGCTACGGCGCCTCCGCCCGCTTCGCGACCGACCTCGCCGACGACGACGCCAACCGCGTCGTGCTGCTGGGCGGCCAGGACGGCTGGCTGGGCAGCGGCAATTTCCTCGACCAGGCGCCGCTGTGGCGCGCCGGCCAGTACGTGACGCTGCCGCTGCGCGCGGAGACGGCGCAAGCGTGGCCGCATCACACCGTGTTCACCCCCGGCTGATGCTGGACGCGACGCCGCTGCTGCGCCTCTACGCGCAGGCGGCGGCTGGCGCGGCTGGCGGCACTCGACCCGGCGGCGGCGCAGCGGCAGCAATTGCTGGCGCTGGTCCGCCGCGCCGAAACCACCGCGTTCGGCCGCGCGCACGACTTCGCAAACATCCGCGCGGTCGCCGACTTCCAGGCGCGCGTGAAGCTGCGCCGCTGGGAGGATTTCTGGCGCGACTGGTGGCAGGCGCCGTTCCCGAACCTGCGCGACGTTTCGTGGCCCGGCCTGATCCCGGCCTACGCCAACACCTCCGGCACCACCGGCGCCGCGACCAAGCGCATTCCGGTCAGCCGCGACATGCTGCGCGCCAACCGCCGCGCGGCGCTCGACGTGCTCGCGTTCCACCTCGCCGCCCGCCCCGCGAGCCGCGTGCTGGCCGGCCGCAATTTCCTGCTGGGCGGCAGCACGGCACTGGAGACGTTGGCGCCCGGCGTGATCGCCGGCGACCTCAGCGGCCTCGCCGCCACCGACATCCCGTGGTGGGTCCGCCCGCGCACCTTCCCGCCCCGCCGGCTCGCGCTGATCGAGGACTGGCGGCACAAGACCGAACAACTGGCGCCGCGGTCGCTCGCCGCGCACGTCACCAGCCTGTCCGGCACGCCAAGCTGGATGGTGCTGTTCTTCGACCATCTTTCTGCGCTTCGCCCCGGCGCCCGCGCGCGCGAGCTGTATCCCGAGCTCGAACTGGTGGTGCACGGCGGCATCGGTTTTTCGCCGTATCGCGCCCGCTTCCAGGAATGGCTCGAAGGCAGCCGCGCCGAGACCCGCGAGGTCTATCCGGCGAGCGAAGGCTTCATCGCCATCGCCGACCGCGGCGACGCCGAGGGGCTGCGGCTGATCCTCGACAACGGCCTGTTCTACGAGTTCGTCCGGCCCGACGACCTCGGCTCCGCCGCGCCAGAGCGGCGCTGGATCGGCGATGTTGAACTCGGCGTCGAATACGCGATCGTGCTCAGCAGCAATGCCGGCCTGTTCGGCTACGTGCTCGGCGACACCGTGACGCTGACCGAACGCCGCCCGCCGCGCCTGCTCGTCACCGGCCGCACCACTTGGTCGCTCTCGGTCGCCGGCGAGCATCTGGTTGGCCAGGAGCTGGACGCGGCGATCGCGGAAGCGACGCGGGCGCTCGGCGGCACGGTCGCCGACTACGCCGCCGCGGCGCTGCCGCCGGACGCCGCCGACCCCCGCGGCGGTCATTTCTTTGTGGTCGAGGCCGACGGCATCGGGTCCGGTTCGGCAGAAGAATTCGCCGCCGCGCTGGATGCGGCGCTGCGGCACCTGAATGCGGACTACGCCGCCCACCGCCAAGGCGATTTCGGCCTCCGCCCGCCGCGCGTGCTGCTGGCGGCACCCGGCACGTTTGCGGCCTGGATGGCGGCGCGCGGCAAGCTCGGCGGCCAGAACAAGGTGCCGCGGGTGATTGCCGACGCAGCGCTGCTGGCCAGCCTGCGGCAGGCGGCCGGCGATGGTAACTTCGAGTAGGACAAGGAGCATGACATGGCCAAACTGCACTACCGCGTCGTCGCGCACGACGGCGGCTGGGCCTACAAGCTGGGCGATGTGTTCTCCGAGCCGTTCCCGAGCCGGGCGCTGGCGCTCGCCGCCGCCCGCCGCGTCGCGCAGGAGCAGCACGTCCCGGGCGAGACGACCCACATCGAATACGAGGACGACCACGGCAAGTGGCACACGGAGCTGTCCGCCGGCGACGATCGGCCCGATACGGACGTGATTGCGTAGCGGCGGATCGCGTGAGCGTGACTCAGGTGCCGAGCACGCGCGATGCCGCCGCGCGCCCGTTCCGCACGGCGGTGGGCCTCGCGCCGGTCGGCACCGCGCTGCGTCGATCCGGCTCGGGATCGGTGACCACGCGGTTGCGCAGGCACCAGCGGGCCGCGCCGACCAGATCGAGTTCCAGCGCCCGTGCGGCCGCCTCGCCGTCGTGCTTGGCGATCGCGCGGATCATCCGGCCGTGCAGCTTGTGGCCGGCCGCGAACAGTTCGGCAGGATCGCAGTCCGGCGTGGTGAAGATCGCCGCGAGGTACGGGCCGGTGCGCAGCCACATCAGCTCGATCAGCTCCAAAAGCTGCGGCGAGTTCGCCGCGCGGTAGACGGTGAAATGAAACTCCTGGTGCGCCCGCAGCGTCGCCGCGCTGTCGCCGCGGCGCAGCGCCGACTGCATGCGGTCGTTCACCGCGGTCAGCTCCGCCGCCAGCGCGGCGGTGCCGGCGGCCGCGGCGAGCCGCGCGGCGGTGCCTTCGAGCATCACGCGGATCTGCGTCAGCTCATGCAGCCGCGCCGGCGTCATCGGCACGATCCGGAATGTCCGGTTCGGCGCCTGGATAATCACGCGCTCGGCCAGCAGCCGCTTCAGCGCCTCGCGCACCGGCATCTCGCTGGTGCCGAGCGCCGTCGCCAGTGCGCGGATCGTCATCGCTTCGCCGGCGGTGAGGCGGCCCTGCGCAAGCGCCTCGCGCAGCGCGTGATAGACCCGCTCCTGCAGCGTCGTGACATCGACCGGGGCGACTCTCGCGTTCATGTGTGCGTCCAAACCACTGCCTCCAGCACCAGAATATACCGCACGGAGCGGCGACCGCAGCCGGCCCGATTGGTCGATACCAGAAATCTGTGATCACAGATCGCATCCGTTGACATGTGCGCGGCGCTTATGCTCAGGTAAATGGCAGTCAAGCGGCCGGTGGACGCCTGATGCTGGCGGCTCGCCGGAACAATGGGAGGAAAAAAATCAATGCGTGCTTCTCGTTGGCTCTCGCTCATGCTGTCGGCGACGGCGGTCGGGCTTTGCATCGGATGGACCGCGCCCGGTCATGCGGCCGAGAAGAAGTTCAAGATTTATCTCAGCATGAGCTATATCGGCAATGACTGGCAGGCCGAAGCCGAGAATGAAATCAAGGCACTGGCCGCCTCGAAGTCGATGCGCGACAAGGTCGACCTCGAGGTGCAGGTCGCCGGCCCCGACGCGCAGAAGCAGATCCAGCAGATCAACGCGATGGTGCAGGCCGGCGCGCAGGCGATCCTGGTCTACCCGATCTCGCCCACCGCGCTCAACGGCGCGGTCAAGAACGCCTGCAGCCGCGGCATCGTCGTCGCCGCCTACGATTCGATCATCAGCGAGCCCTGCGCCTACAACTTCCACATCGACCAGGAGGAATGGGGCCAGCACGAAGCCGAGTGGCTCGCCAAGGAACTGCACGGCAAGGGCAACATCGTGATCATGGACGGCGTCGGCGGCACCTCGGTGGACACGCTGCGCCACAAGGGCGAGCTCGAGGTGCTGGCGAAGTTCCCCGACATCCACGTGATCGCCGAGGCCAACGGCATGTGGAGCCAGGCCGTGGCCCGCACCGAGCTCACCAAGATCCTGGCGACGCATCCGTGGAACCAGATCGACGGGCTGCTGATGCAGGCGGGCTGCTACACCGCGGTCTCGATGATGAAGGAAGCCGGCATCGCCGACGACAAGCTGCGCCCCTGCGGCGGCGAGGCGTCCAACGGCGGGCGGCTGCAGATGCTGCCGGCCGACACCAAGGTCGATGGCGCCAACGGCACCTATCGCCCGATGGGCGCGCCGCGGTTCTCCTCCGGCTCGCAGAATTTCTCCGGGGCGCTGGCGCTGAAGGCGATCGTCGCCAAGCTCGAAGGCAAGGACATCCCGAAGCTCACCATCATTCCCCAGCTGCTGGTCACCAACGCCAACATCAAGCTGTGCGAGACCGGGAGCTGGAAGGAGATGCAGGCCGGCTGCAACGTCTTCAAGCCGACGCTGATCTCCAACCCCGGCTGGTTCGCCTCGATCTTCTCGCCGGAGATCCCGGAAGTCGGCGTGCAGGGCGCGCTGAACGGCAAGCCGGAGGAATGAACTGCGGCGCCTGCCTGCGGCGGTGATCGTTCGGGGCGCGAGCCATCGCGCTCCGCAACGGCATTGAGCGCGTCTTCTACGGGGAGGAAAGCATGGCGAACATCAACCGGCACGGATTCGGGCTGACCCTCATCGCGTCGACGGTGATCGCGCTGTCGTCGGCATCGTCGGCCCGGGCGGCAGGCTGCGAGGATCTGCGCAACCTCAAGCTCGCCGACACGACGATCGACACCGTGGAATCGGTGCCCGCCGGCGACTACATCACGCCCGACAAAATAGTGCGAAAAAACCTGCCGGCGTTCTGCCGCGTGGTCGCTTCGGTGAAATCGGCGCCCGATTCGGATATCCGGATCGAAATGTGGCTGCCGCAAGCGCAATGGAAGGGCGTCTTCCACGGCAACGGCAGCGGCGGCTACGGCGGCATATTCGCCTTGGCCTATGACGGAATGGAGGCCGGGCTCAAACGCGGCTATGCGTCCGCGACGACCGACATGGGAACGGCGCCGGCAACGCCGTTGGGTGGTGATCCGCTGATCGGCCATCCGCAGAAATGGAAGGACTGGGGGCTGCTGTCGACGCACGTGATGACAGTCGCCGGCAAACAGATCGAGAAAGCGTTCTACGGCGAGGATGCGAAACACGCCTACTACACCGGCTGTTCGACCGGCGGCCAGGAAGGGCTGATCGAGGCGCAGTATTATCCCGACGACTACGACGGCATCCTTGCCGGCGCGCCGGTCGTCAACCGGACCTGGGGCCACGCCGCCGTGGTGTGGGACTACATGGCCGCCAACCTGCAGCCCGGGCACAAGCTCTCCGACGCCAAGCTCGCGTTGCTGAGCAAGGCCGCCGTGGCAGCATGCGGTTGGAAGAACAACGGGCTCAAGTCGGACCCCTTCATCGCCGACCCGACCGGGTGCGAATTCAAGCCGGCGAACCTGACCTGCAAAGGCGCGGACTCGGCCGAATGCCTGACGCCCGCCGAAGTCGAAACGGCCGCGGCGTTCTACTCCGGCCCGACCAATCCGAAGACCGGCGAGGCGCTGTATTTCGGCTGGCTCCCGGGCAGCGAATCCGGCGGCTTCAACTGGGGGTTTTTGCAGGCTCCGTTCAACGCCCCGGGCGAGCCGTCGTTCGACGGCCTGTTCAAGTGGGTGTTCGGCGCCGACTGGAACTGGCGCGAGTTCGATTTCGCTCGGGACATGCCCAAGGTCGACGCCATGCTCGGGCCGGCGGTGAACGGCGCGATGACCGGCGACATGGGCCAGTTCCAGGCGCGCGGCGGCAAGCTGGTGCTGTTCCAGGGCTGGGCCGACCCGATCGTCGCGCCGTTCCAGACGGTCGGCGTCTACCAGGGGCTCGCGCGGAAATTCGGCGGCGACGACGCGGCGCAGAAATTCGCCAGGCTGTTCATGGCGCCAGGCGTTGGCCACTGCGCCGGCGGCGCCGGCCCGAACAGCTTCAATGCGGCGGTCTACTCGGGACCGCGGCCGCCCGCCGGCGATGCCAGCCACGACCTTTTCGCCGCGCTGGCACATTGGGTCGAAGACGGGGCGGCGCCGGCGCAGGTCGTCGCGACGAAATATGTCGACGATGACCCCGCCAAAGGCATCGCCATGCAGCGTCCGCTCTGCCCCTTTCCAGAGAAAGCCTGGTACAAGGGCAGCGGAGATCCGAACGATGCGGGGAATTTTGCTTGTGCTTCGGAGGCAAAATAGATTTCGTGTGCTGACGTTCTGACCCCGTCGGCCGCAACAGTTCCAGTTCGAGCAGCGCGAGCGCGGCGTACCGTGCCCCATGAGACGTAGCGCATTTGCGGCCCGGCGACGCGGCGGGGTAGCCTGCCCGACGCGCACAGAGCGGGGCGAGACGTGCGGGAGGGCGCGCGCGCATGTTCCTGATGACGCATCACCGGCAACTCGTCGCCCGCGACGGCGCAGGTCGGCTTGTGCAGTGCGACTACAGCCCCGACGTCGCGCTGGTCGAAGTGGACGAGGCCGATATCGGCCGCGTCATCTCGCGTGGGCCGCTCGCCGGCTACCGGCTGTTGCAGTCGGCGCGCGGCCTGCATCTGTGCCGAAACCAGTACTTCCTCTGCGCAGCACCCAAGGACAGGTATCTGCTCTCCGATCAGGTGAAGCGAGCCGACGACTGGGAGACCTTCGCGCTGGTCTCCGAGACCGGGGCGAAAAGCCTGATCCCGCGCCAGCCCGAGACCGAGCGTGCCCGCTTCGCCGCGCGGGTCGCGGCGCTGGCGGCGACGGGCGACCCGGTGAAAGTGTATTGCGGCGCCGGCAACGCGCCGCGGCCCGGCTTCCTCAATATCGACATCACCGAGTTCGCCCCGGAGTTCGGGGCGGAGCATCGGGACGAGTATTTCATCTTCCCGTTCGCCGACATGGCGTGGGGGATTCCGGACGACAGCGTCGACTACGTGTTCCACGAGGATTTTCTGGAGCACATCACGCAACTGCAGCAGGTCCAGTTCCTGGCCGAGACCTGGCGCGTGCTGCGCCGGGGTGGGTGGCACCGGGTGAACACGCCGAACCTGCTGTGGTCGATGCGGAAGCATTCGGACTTCAGCAAGGGCTTCTCCGGCGTCTACACGGGCGAGCGCGACATCTGGGGGCATGTCTGCCTGATGACGCCGGGCGCGCTGGAGGACATGGCGAAGCTGGTGGGCTACCGGCGGGTCGTGTTCAACGGCAAGGGCCGGGGCCTTTCGCCCCTCGCGGCCCCCGACCTGCGCCCGGACTACGACCGCGATCAGGTGGACGGCAATGTGATCGCCGACCTGGAGAAATAGAACCCAAGCCGATCCTGGCCCTGCCGCCCCGGCCAAAGCCGCCGCTTGGCAGCTGAGAAAATCACTTCGCCGTCGCGCCGCTGTCGTTGCTCACGATCAGGCTGGAGACGTTCACCGGCTCGAAATCCGCCAGGGTGAGGCTGGTCAGGCAGGACAGATCGGTCGTCGTTCCAGCGCGCGTCGGGCGTGCCGATCAACCCGCCGCTGTCGCCATTGTCCGCCAGGATGATGCCGTAGTTGCGGAACCCGGTGATGATGATCGCCGCCTGCGGGCTGGTGTTGCGGCGCAGGCGGGCGTCGCCACCGAGGCTTTGAGCCGGTAGATCTCCCCTGCCGGTCCCGTCATCGAGCAGTTCGACCGTGCGCGCGGCGTCGCCTGCGAAATTTCCGATTCCGTCGGGATCGCGCCGCTCGCTCGTCGTGCAACTTCCGACGCCGGCCGTCTGCGTCGCCGGCCAGACCCAGTAGTTCAGCATATGGTTCAGCGTGAACCGGATCGGGTGCCGCACGGCGCCGTTGGGCGCCGCGGGCGTGCCCGTGCCGATCACCTCGTCGGCGTTCGCCAGCAAGGGCGCCACCGGCAGCCCGGCGGCGTCCGACGTGCCGTTGCCCTGCGGCGTCAGCGCATTGCCGGCTCACGTTCGGCCACAGCGCGTTGGACGAATCCGTCCACGCCCGCCCTGGTAGATCCCTTGCCACATCTCATACAGCGCCGGGTTCGACCCCGGTGCCGCCCGCGCGATAGATCAGCACATGCCGATCGCCGGTCGAATGGCTCGGTGCCTTCCACCGGCGCGTTCGCAGGGATCGGCCCGGAGGTGAAATAGTGACTGGTAGACCGTCGTCTTGACCGCCACGTCGGGCTGGCCGGACGGCACCGAGAACGCCGGGATGCCGTTGGGAAACGGGTGATTCGAGGTGTCGCCGAAGAAGGGCTTCACGGTCTCCGGAAGATAGCCGGAATAGATCGGCGCCGCCGGCGACGTGTCCACCGGCAGCCCGGTCGTCGCCGCAGTCCACGCGATGATGGAAGATCGAATTCGACGGGAAGATCGTTCGCCAGGAACTTGTTCGCGCCATTGATCGCAAATTCGATCTGCCGGCTCGGCCGGCGCCTCGGCGCTGTCCGTCACGATGATGCGCGGGAAGTAGGTGCCCTGGCCGCCGATCTGCGCCCCGCTGACCAGCCCGTTGTCGGCGTCGAGCGACAAGCCTTCCGGCAGCGGCGGAAATTTGTCCTGTGCCGTCGATCGAGAATGTGTAGGGCGGCGCGCCCCCCGTCGCCGCGATGGCGCACCCGGCATAGGGCTTGCCCTGGGTGCCGCCGGGGCATTTCGTCGTGGTGATCTGGAGCGTGGCTGCTTGAGCCCGTGCGTGGCCGCCCGGTGCGACCCACGCCACAGCCGCGACGAGGCCTGCCAGAAGCAATCCATTCATGCGATGGCCCTCCCATGCCGGCAAGGATACTATTTCGGCAACGTCCGTGTCGACGGCGGCGGCGGCGCCCCCGCTCTTTTCAAATTCGTCGGATTCCCGCACCCTGCGACGATGCGGAGCGAAACTCGGGCGGACTACGAGTACATCGTCATCGGCGGCGGCAGTGCCGGATGTGTCGCGGCGGCTCGGCTGAGTTCCGAGTTCAAGGCCTCGGTCCTGCTGCTGGAGGCGGGAGCGGTCAACTCCAACATGCTGCTGCACATTCCGGCCGGATTCGTGAAGCTTCTCGCCGGCACCAAGTACATCACATATCATCAGACAGTCCCGCAGCCGCAGCTCGGCGGGCGCCAGTTGCTGATCCCGCAGGCGAAGGTCCTGGGCGGCGGCAGCAGCATCAACGCCCAGGCCTACATGCGCGGCCGGATCGCGGACTACGATGCGTGGGGCGCCATCGCCGGAAGCGATTTGTGGACGTGGCAGCAAATCCTGCCGCACTTCCGGGCAATGGAATGCAACCAGACCTTCCATGACGATCTGCATGGCGACGACGGCAGGCTGAAGGTGTCCCGGCCGGCCTTCATCTGCGAGCTCAGCCATGTCTATGTCCGCACGCTGCAAGGCATGGGATTGCCGCTCGCCTTCGACTTCACCAACGGCGCACCGCGCGGCGTCGGCTATCTGCAGGTCACCGCATCCCGGGGTCGTCGTTGCAGCGCCACCGACGCATTCCTGAGCCAGGTTCCCGCGGATGCGAAACTGCGCGTGCAGACCGACGCGCGGGTGCTGCGCATCATCGTCGAGAACGGCCGGGCGGTCGGCGTCGAATACCTGCACCGCGGCCGCGTCCGTCAGGTGCGGACCAGCGGCGAGGTGCTGCTGGCGTCGGGGGCGTTCGTCTCGCCGCAGATCCTGATGCTGTCCGGCATCGGGCCTGCCGAACACCTGCGTGGGCTCGACATTCCTGTCGTCGCGGACCTGCCGGGCGTCGGCAGCAACCTGCAGGACCACGCGGCCGTGAGCGTCGACGTGGAGACCCACGGCATCGAGGGATACTCCGGGCAGCACAGCGGCCTGAACATGATCCGCAACGGGGTGGAATACCTGTTGTTCCGCAGCGGCCGTGCGGCGAGCAACGGAGTGGAAGCGTGCTCGTTCCATGTGCCGGAGGACGGCTCCGGCGATCCGGTGGTGCAGATCTACTGTGTCCCGACCATGGGTTTCATGGACAAGGAAAGATCCGGGAAACCGCGCGAAGGCATGTCGCTGGGGGCGGTGCTGCTGCGGCCGCGTTCGCGCGGCTGGGTGCGGCTGCGGTCGGCCGATCCCGCGGACCCGCCGCTGGTCAATCCGAACTACCTTGCCGATGCCCAGGATGCCCAACACCTGTTGCAAGGCGTGCGTGTCGCCCGTGACATTCAGCGCGCACAGCCGCTGAGCCGCCATCTGGGCCGCGAGCTGTTGCCCGGCACGGACGTCGCCAACGATGCCGATCTGGACGCGTATCTTCGCCGCGCCGTGAAGACCGACTACCATCCGGTCGGCACCTGCCGCATGGGCCGAGCCGACGACCGCGACGCGGTGGTCGGGCCGGACCTTGCGGTTCGCGGCGTGGCCGGGCTGCGCGTGATCGACGCGTCGGCGATGCCCAAGCTGATCTCGGCCAACACCAACGCGCCGACGATGGCGCTGGCGCATCGCGCGGTCTCGCTGATGCGGGGCGCTTAGGACTTGATGCAGAACAACCGATCCATTGGCCGTCATTGCCGGGCTTGACCCGGCAATCCAGCGCGCGGGCGCGGCATGGATCCCCGGGTCAAGCCCGGGGATGACGTCGGAGGGGAATGGAGCGATCGTTTCTCCTCGAACCCCTAGGTCGCGGCCCAGACTGCCGGAATGTCAACGGACCGGATCGACGATGTTCAGTTCCGAGATGTGCCGCTGCAGGAAGAACGCCAGGATAACCGGGGGGATCAGCGTCATCGTGAGGCAGGCGGCCAGATGGGTCGGCTGCGCGTCCTGGAACAGGAAGCCCGACATCGCTGCCGGCAACGTCACCGCGTTGCTGCCGGTGACCAGGACCTGCGCATACACGTCCTCGTTCCAGGAGAACAGGAACGCGATGAGGGCGGCCACCCCGATGCCGCCCCGCGCCATCGGCACGAAAATGCGCAGGAAGATATAGCCGCGCGACAGCCCGTCGACACGGCCGAGGTTTTCCACCGGCGGCAGATTCCTGAAGAAGCCCAGCAGCATCCAGGTGATGGTCGGGATGGTGATGGTGAGCGTCACGATCAGCAGCCCCGACATGGTGCCCACAAGGTTGAGCTGGACATACAGCGTGTAGAACGGGATGAGTGTAGAAACCGGGGGCAGCGACACCGCCAGCAGGATGGCCGCCAGCAGCTTGCCCCGGTGCGGGAAGCTCATCCGGGCGAACACATAGGCCAGCGGCACAACGACCAGCATCGTGGCGGCCGTCACCAGCACGCCCAGGATCAGGCTGTTGCGCAGGCCCAGCATGACCTGCCCGGCCTGACCCGACGGTTTCAGGTCGATTCCGGCCGCGGTACGATATCCATAACCGAGGACGTTGAGGAACGCTCCGGGCTGCGGATGCGGCGGAAAGAACCACGGCGGAAAGGTGGCGAGCTCGCTGTTCGTTTCGAACGCGAGCCGCACCATCCAGTAGAGCGGTGTGAGCGTCCAGAGCAGGGTCAGGACGATGGCGGCGGTGCGCCAGGCCCGCGCTCCCGAACCGGCGTGCCTCATGCAAGCTTCCTGCCCCACACGAGATAGATCAGGTACGTGGTCACCAGGATCAGCAACAGCAGGAAGAACGACATCGCCGCGCCGTAGCCGAGATCGAGGTTGATGAAGCTGACCTTGTAGAGCTGGTAGGTGAGCACCTCGGACGCATCGCCCGGCCCGCCGCGGCTCATGGTGATGATGTAGTCGAGGATCTTGAGCGAGAATACGGTTTCGATGCAGGCGAACACATACAGCGTGAAGCGCAGCGGCGGGAATGTGACGTGCCAGAACTCCTCCCAGCCCGTCATCCGGTCGATGGCGGCGAGATCATACAACCGCCGCGGCGTGGCCGACATGTTGGCCAGCAGGAAGAAGGCTGCGAGCGGGGCGGTGTTCCATGCATTGCCGACCGCCAGGACTTCCACGATCACATAGCGGTCCATCAGGTTCACCGTCCCGCCGAGGCCAAGCCAGTTGACGAGCACGGTGCCGATCCCGGTCTGGCCGGGCGCCAGATACGAGAAGATGATCCCGGTGCCATACGGGGATACCGCCCAGGGCGCGATCACGATCGCCCTGAGCCACCCGCGCCGCCGCACCCCTGAGTTCAACGTCAGCGCCAGCCCGAGTCCGGCCAGCAACGTCAGCACGACGGACTCCGCAGTGAAGCGCAGCGACACGATCATCGAGTGCCAGAACGCCGGATCGTGCAGCACAGCCGCGTAGTTCTTCAAACCGACGAAATCCGCGCTGTAGCCGCCGAAAAAGCCGATCTCGTAGAAGCTCATCCAGAACGCGTAGCCGAGCGGGTAGGCCACGACCAACAGCAGGAATGCCAGTACGGGCAGCGAGACGAGGATCGCAAAGCGAAAGTCGGATATCTCCGTCGCGGGTCCGCGGCGGTCGGTCCGCGAACGGGGCACGCTGCCCGACATGCCGGCGCTACGTTTTTATCTTGTACTTGTGGTTGAGCTGGTCGATCTTGTCGTTGGTATCCTTGACGACGTCGGCGCTCTTGAGGTCGTTCTGCAGGAACGCCAGCAGCTTGTCCTTCAGCCAGCCGTTGAATTCCTCGGCCCAGACCACGTTCCAGGCGCCCTTCGGATACGGGGCGGACTTGTAGATGTCCATCAGCTTCTCGTAGTCCTCCGGGCGGGCGAGCTGCTTGCGGATGATGCCGGCGGTCTCCGGGCTTTCCATCAGCTCCTTGTACGCCGAGAACAGCATCAACTCCTTGAGCCAGCGTTCGGCGACGAAGATCTTGCCGTTCTGGTCCTTGAAGCCGTACCAACTGATGAAGCGCTTGACATCGTCGGTCAGCTCCTGCGGCCGCTTGCGCGAGGTCATCAGATAGAGCGCGCCGTCGACGATGCCCCAGCTCTGCCCCTGGTGCGGCAGGAAGCTGATCTTGCCGGCGACCTGCGCCGATTTCTGCGGGTCGTTGAGCTGCTGCAGGTCGTAGGCTGTCTGGGGGCTGAACACGTAGCGCCCCGAGCGGAATGCATCGATCAGCGCTGCCTCGGTATAGGTTATGACCTCTTCGGGGACGAACCCGTCCTTCCAGAGCTTCTTCCAGTCCTCGAGCGTCGCGCCGGCGGGGCCGTCCGCCGTCAGAGTCGGCTTGTGCGTGTCGGCATCGGCGAGCGCGCCGCCACGATTCATCACCTCGTAGTTGAATGCCCAGCTGATGCCGGACCACTCGTTGTACCACGCCGGCAGGAACGGCTGCTTCTCGCCCTTGTCGCGGAACTTGTAGAGCATCGCATAGAGTTCGGGCCACGTCTTGGGGAACTCGGCTTCCTCGAACCCCGCCTTCTTGTACTTGTCGAGGTACACCGCGACCAGGCCGCGGGTGGAGGAATAATAGCTCAGGCCAAGCAGCTTGCCCTTGTAGGTCCAGGCATCGCGGATGTTCGGATACATCGCATCGATGATCTCCTGGCCGTTCGGCAACTGGTCCGGCGTGCTGAGCCAGCCGCCTTCGAAGTACCGCACGCAGAACGACGGATTGGCGTAGAGGATATCGAGATCGGCCTTGGCGATCAGGTTCTTTTCCATCAGCGACGGGTAGTCGCCGGTGACGGTCGCGTAGTCCACCTTGCCGTTGAGTTCCTTGTTGTAGCGGTCGACATTGTTCTGGACGATTTCGGGATGGTACTGCCAGCCGCGGAAATACACGGTGCTGCCGCTTTGCGCCGCGAGCGGCGAGGCCGCCGCGCGTGCCGGCCCGCCCGGCAGCAGCGTCCCGGCCGACGCCGCCACACCGGCGGCTGCCGATGCCGCGAGCACTCGCCGGCGCGTCCAGCTATTTGGATGATCGGTCATGTCTGCCTCCCCTTCGCGCCCGTCTTCGATCACCGCAGATGCGGCGGCTTCGGGGCGACGCCATGTCTGCGCACTACCAAACGGTGTAGCCACCATCGACGACAAGGTTCTGCCCGGTCATGAAGGATGAAGCGTCCGACGCGAGGAACACGATCGGCCCCTTCATCTCCTCAGGCGCGCCGAACCGGCCCATCGGCGTCCGCTCGGCGAACGGCGCTTCGTCCGGCGCCGTTTCCGGGGTGCGGATGCCGCCGGGACTCAGGCAGTTGGCGCGGATGTTGCGGTCGGCGTAAGCCGCGGCGATGAAGCGGGTGAAGCCCACCACCCCGGCCTTCGCGTACGAGTAGTTGGGCCGAAAACTGTCGAGCCCGCCGCGATTCGGATACAGCCGGGAATTCAAGGCGACGATCCCCAGGATGGAGGCGATCGTGATGATGTTGCCTTTGCCCGCTTTCAGCATGTCATCCAGGAAGAGCTGCGTCATCCGGAAATAGCCGGTGCCGTCGACCGCCATCGAGGCTTCCCACTTCTCGCGGGGGTAGCCCTCGACGTGCCCGGGCAGTTGGCTCATCGCATTGTGGACCAGCGTGTCGACAACGCCGACCTGCGCGCGCGCTGCTGCGTGCAGTTGCACGATGCTGGCCTCGTCCGAAAGATCGAGCGGCAGTGCAACCGCCTTGCCGCCGGCCTTGACGATGCGGTCCGCCGTGCCCTGGCCTTTGGCATGGTTGCGGGCGGCGCAGACGACGGTGGCCCCGGCCTCCGCGAGCGCCTCGGAGATCGCCGCGCCGATCGGGCTCGACGCCCCGGTCACCAGTGCGATCCGGCCATCCAGGCGAAACAGGTCGGCAACTGCCATATGCGTCACATCCGAAAGGTCTCAGAGTCCGCAGGCGCCGCGCACGTTCCGTCCGAATGCCGTGCCCGTCAAGGGGATCGGCCGGCGCGTTCTCACATCGCGTCCAACGGATACAACGGCCGCGTGACGTGCCTGAACACCAGTCGCCGCATGTCCGAGCAGGCCGGCCCCGGCGTGTTGGCGACCAGGATGCGGGCGGCGAGCGGCGCATACGCCGTCCTGAAATGCGACGGCGACTTCACGAACACCAGCGCCGCGCGCCGCGGATCGAGGCCGGCGGCGAAGTACATGCCGGTGTCCCATTCCAGGCTCGGATGCGAACGCAGCGCCAGCCGGATGTCGCCGATGGCGATCACCGCAGTCGGCCCCAGCCTGGCCTCCATGCCGTTCGCGCCGGCGTCGTACATGATGAAACGACCGTCGGTCAGCGTGCGCACCTGGCCGGTGATCGTGATCGGCACACCGTCGCCCACCGACAGCTTGTGGCCCACCGCCAGCGTCACGGTGCTGCCGACGCCGGCGCGCGTCGCCTCGGCGGCAGCCGCGGCATCGCACAGCGTCAGGTACGTGAGGCGGCCAGCCCGGTCCGCGCCCATCCGCAGCAGCGTTGCCAGCACCGTCACGTTGTCGGCCGCCGCGCCGCTGCTCGGCGCATCCCCGGCATCGGAGACCACAGTGGTTCCGTCGGCCGCGAGCCCGATGCGGATCGCGTCCTCCAGCGGTGTCAGGTCCGGCTCGAACCGGTCGCGAGCCTGCCACGCCATGTCGGCCAGTTCGTCGGCCGCCGCCTGCGCCGCGGCTTCGTCCCGGTCGGCGCAGACCAGCGCCGCAAACCCGAGATCGGGCACGTCCAGCCACGCCTGCACCGGGAACAGCGATGCGTGCAGCACGCGGCCGTCGGCTTCCATCCGCCGCGCGGCGGCCATCACCTCGTTCAACGGCGCTTCGCCGGAGCGCGCCTTCACCGGGCTCACGATCATCGGCACCTTGGCCAGCGCCATCACCGGCCGCACGCGCCCCGCCAGCCGATCGAGCATGAGCTGCGCGACCCGCTGGCCCGTCTCGAACATGTCGATGTGCGGGTATTCGCGGTAGCCGATCAGGAACGTATCCGGCTGCAGCATCCTGGGCGTGATGTGCCCGTGCAGGTCGAGCGAGACACCCAGCGGCGTTCCGGGCCGAACGACTGCACGGATGCGCTCGATGATCTCGCCCTCCGCATCGGGCTCGTCCTCCACCGTCATCGCGCCGTGCAGCGCGAGGAGCACGCCGTCGAGCGGCGATGCCTGCGCGATGCGCTCGACAAGCTCGCCGAGCAGCGTCTCGAACGCGGCGCGTGTCAGCGGACCACCGGAGGCCGCGTAGGCGGACAGGGTCGGCACCACGTCCGCGCCCGCGCCTTGCAGGACCGCGATGAACCCGGGCACCTCGACGCGGCCGGTCCGGAAGCCTTCAAGCAGTTCCTCGCCGCGCCAGACGTACTGCGATCGGAACGTCTCCAGCGTGGTCCGGAACGGCACGAACGTGTTGGTCTCCTGGAACAGGGAGCCGATCGCGACGCGCGGCCGCACTGCACTCACGCCGCGATCTCGTGCGCCGCCGCCGCGACCGCGCGCAACGTCTCGTCGACCACCGCGTCGTCGTGGGCGGCGGACATGAACCAGGCGCCACGCTCCAGCGCGCGCACGCCGTGCCGAAGCAGGCCGGTGGTGAAGCCGACGTAGCGGGCGCGATCGATGCGCAGCAGGTCGCGATAGTCGCGCGCCGGTTCGGTCAGGCCGAAGCCGACATGGAACACCTCCGGAAATCCGGCCACCTGCGCCGTGATGCCGGCGTCGCGCAGGGCCGCACGGATGCCGTCCATCAGGCGTGTGCCGCGCTCTGCGATCATCGGGAACGTCGAAGGCTCGGACAGCGCCTGCAATGTTGCGACCGTCGCCGCCATGCCGAGCGGCTGCGCATTGTAGGTGCCGCCATGCACGACCCCCTGCGCGAACAGATCGAGCAGATCGGCGCGTCCGGCGATCGCGGCCACCGGAAACCCGTTGGCGATGGCCTTGCCAAAGATGGCCAGATCCGGCGTCACGCCGAAGCGCTGCTGGGCGCCGCCGGCCGCGAGCCGGAACCCGGTGATCGTCTCGTCGAGGATCAGCAGACTGCCGGCCTGCCGGCACGCCGACTGTGCGCCTTCGAGATAGCCGGGCGCAGGCGCGATCGCGCCGGCATTGCACATCGCCGGCTCCATGATGACGGCGGCAAACTGTTCGGTTGCAAGCCGATCGGCGAGCAGCGCCAGATCGTTCCACGGCAACACCTCGACCGCGCCGTCCGGCACCTGGCCACGACTGCCCGGCACCGGCACCGGCCGCTCGCGCGGCCCCGCCGCATCCAGCGAAGGCGCAACCGACAGCAGCACATTGTCGAACCAGCCGTGATAATGGCCCTCGAACTTCAGGATGCGGCTGCGGCCGGTCGCCGCGCGCGCCAGCCGAATGGCGCCCTGCACCGCCTCGGAGGCCGACGAGGTGAAGCGGATACGCTCGGCGCATGGGACCAACTGGCACACGAGCCGCGCGGCCTCGAATTCGAGTTCGCTCTGGCCGGCGTACAGGATGCCGCGTTGCAACTGTGCTGCGACCGCACTGCGCACCGACGCCGGGTTGTGGCCGAGCATCAGCGGCCCCATGCCGAGATAATAGTCGATCAGCCGGTTGCCGTCGGCGTCGAACACGAACGGTCCTTCGGCGCGCGCGATGACCAGCGGCGTGGGCGAGATGCCAAGACGGAAATTGCTGCTGACACCGCCGGCAAGCCATTGCCGGGCGTCCGCCATCAGCGCGCGCGAGCGGTCGAACGACCGTTCCCCCTGCGTTGGAGCGACCTTATGTTCCGTCATTGCGCGTCCCATCCCCGAGCGACGGCAATACCTACCCAGCCCGGCCCTCGGCGTAAAGCAAGACTGCCGAATGTACTGAGCCCGGAACGCGAACGGCGGACGTCACGACGGTCGGCCGCTCGTCCGCGGTCGGCGAGACCGGCATGGCGCTGGTCATTGCGCTGCTTGCGGCACATACTCAGGCAACCGCGCGCGGGTGCGGTTTCGATAGCGCCGACTGCGGCGTGTGCTACCAGCGGAACGACGTCAGGAACGCAAAAGACAGGCAAGTGGGAAGAGCGCACCATGATCGGTAGACTGAGCATAGCGATGCTGGCACTGGCGGCGTCGCTCGCCGTGGCGGCACGGGCGCCGGCGATCGCGGAAGACCAGGTTACGATCCGGGTGTTCGACTGGCAATCGGGCGGGCCGGATTACTGGAAAAAGACCGATGATCTTTTCATGCAGAAATACCCCCACATCACGGTCAAGCACGAGTTCGTGCCGTATCTGACGTTTTTCGATTCGCTGGGCGCCTTCGTGGCCTCGCAGGACGGGCCCGACCTGATCCAGAACGAACCCGGCGGCAACATCTTCGACCGCAAGGACAACTGGGTTCCGTTGAACGAGTACTTTTCCAAGGACGAGCTGGCGCAGTTCAACGGGCTGAACGCGCTGTGCACCGACTTCGACTGCTCCAAGGAGATCTGGGGCATCCCGCACACCAATCAGGGCCACCTGATGTACTACAACAAGGAGGTCTTCAAAGCGGCCGGGCTCGACCCGGAGAAGCCGCCGCAGACCTACAAGGAGCTCGGCGCCGACTGCGACAAGATCAAGGCGGCGGGCAAGGAGTGCATCGTGCTCGGCGCCAAGGATTGGGCTTTCCTGTGGACTTGGCTCGAACTCTCCGTGCAGACCTGCACGCCCGCCGACATGAAGGCGCTGCAGACCGGCGCCCAGAAATGGACCGGCGGCTGCCACCTCGCGGCGCTGAAAATCTTCGACGACATGATCAAGCGCGGCTGGTTCAACAAGGGCGCCGCCGGCACCAGCGTCACGCCCGACATGCAGGACTTCTTTGCCGGCAACAAGGCCGGCTTCGTCATGACCATCATGTCCGACTTCATGAACTGGAAGTGGTGGGGCGAGAAGATGGGCTACGACAAGTTCGGCGTGCTGAAGTTCCCGGTGATTGCGGCCGGCGACGTCGCGGGCGTAACGCCGGGCCCATACGCCGGCAAGTTCAACCCCTACGGCGGCATCGCCTTCAACCTGACCACCTGGAGCAAGCACCGGAAGGAAGCAGTCGAATACATCAAGTTCATCACCGGCCCCGAGTTCCAGACCCGCTATCTGGTCGAGGCGGGGGCGATGCCGGCCAACAAGAACATCGACAAGACCGTGATCGCGAAGATCGGTTCTCCGCAGCTTGTCCAGACGCTCGCCTGGATCAATGCAGGCGGCAATTTCCCCGGCTCGACCCACCTCTATCTCTACGCCGCGGAATGGGACCAACTGGAGCGTGGCGCGCAACTCCTGCTGTCCGGGTCTGGCACCGTCGAGGACATGGCGGCCGCGCTCCAGGCCGTGCACGACGCCCAGGCTGCCAAGCAGTAGAAGCTGCGCAGCAGTCGCCTCGTGCGTTCGTCGGCCGGGGGCAGCACCGTCGCGGGCTGCCCCCGCTCCGGGGCTCGACGCGACCTCGCGGTCGGGAGCTGAGCCCGCATGGCTGTTCTCGTTCCCGGGCCGACGCCGGTGGCGACGATCGGCCGCAGGCGTGTGCAATGGGCCGGGTATCTGTGCTTTTTGCCGGCGATCACGCTGACGGCCGTGTTCAAGCTCTATCCGCTGGCGTTCGGCATCTTCTACAGCTTCACCAACTGGCGGGGCGGTCCGCACTGGAAGCTCATCGGGCTGGGCAACTATGCGCGCATGATGAAGGACCCGGCATTTCTTGCCGCCATGGGCAATGCGGTCAGGGTGCTGGTGACGCTGCCGCTCTGGGTGCTCATCCCGCTCGCCCTCGCCTTCCTGATTTTCCAGGAGACCTATGGCTGGCGCTTCTTCCGCGCGACGTTCGTGTTCCCGTACATCGTCGCGCCGGTGATCGCCGGCTACATCTTCAGCTTCATCCTCGGCGTCGATGGCCCGGCCAACCAGTTCCTGCGCGCGATCGGCCTCGACGCCATCGCGGTCCAGTGGTTCGGCGATTCGAGGACGGCGCTGTGGGGGCTGGTCGGTGTGGCGCTGTGGAGCTACTTCGGACTGGGTGTCGTGATTTATCTGGCCGGCATGGCGAATGTCCCGCGCGACTACTTCGATGCGGCAAAGCTCGACGGCGCAAGCTGGCTGCAGCAGCTGATCCATGTCAGCATCCCGCTGCTGCTGCCGACCATCGCCTATTGGTCGGTGATCTGCACGGCCGGCATGCTGATCTGGTTCTTTCCGTACATCTACGCCGATCACCAGCGGCGGCCCCGGCTATGCCAGCATGCTCCCCGAGTACTACATCTACCAGGTCTCGACCAAATTCTTCGATCCGGCCTACGCCTCCGCCATGGGGCTGGTCCTGTTCCTGTATATTCTGATCGTGTCGTTCGTGCAGGTGCGCCTGATGTATTTCCGCGACAAGACCGGGGCGCAGTGAACGTGCGCGGTGCCATCCGCAACGCCAGGCAGATCCTCGTTTTCGCCCTGCTGGTGCTGGTGTCGATCTCGACGATCTACCCGCTGTTTTTCGTCTTCAACACCGCGCTCAAGACCGACGCGCAATTCACCGCCGGCCATTTTTCGCTGGCATTCCCTCCGAGTTTCGACAACTTCTCGCTCGCCTGGGAGCGGATGGACGTCGTCCGCGCGGCGTTCAACTCGGCCGTCACCGCGATCGGCGGCGTCGTCGGTGCCTGGATCGTCTGTCTTCCGGTCGCCTTTGCCGCGACCAAACTCCGTTTTCCCGGCCGCGACACTTTGTTTCTGCTGATCCTGGCATCCATGTTGATCCCGATCCAGACCATCCTCTATCCGTTCTATCTGGTCGTTCGCAATCTCGGGCTGCTCAACCAGCACGCCGGCCTGATCACCGCCTTCGTCACATTCGGCATTCCGGTGACGACGTTCCAGATGGCGGCCTACCTTCGCAACGTCCCCGACGAACTGATCGAGGCGGCGCGCGTGGACGGCGCCTCGCTGCTGCAGATCCTGCTGCGCGTGGTGGTGCCGGTCTGCCGGCCGGTGCTGGCCGTGACCGGCATCATCAACTTCATCTGGATGTGGAACGACATCCTGCTTCCGGTGCTGATCATGCAGACCACGGAAAGCCGAACCCTGATGATTGCCGCGGGCCTGATGCGGGGGCAGTGGGGCAGCTCGTCGACGCTGATCTCGGCCGGTCTGGCGCTCGCGGTCGTGCCGGTCGTGGTGATGTTCCTGCTTGCCCAGCGCCAGATCATCCAGGGCATGACGGTCGGCGCCGTGAAATGATCGGTCGCCACCCCCTCCCCATGCGCGAGGTCGAATTCCGATGAACACGAACTCCCGGCCGCCTCGCATCGCACTTGGCGCGATGTTCAACGAGACGAGCCACTTCCTCACCACCACGGCCGACCTCGACCATTGGCGCAACACCTATGTCCTCGAAGGCGCCGAGATCTTTTCGTTGCGCTGCGCCACCTGCGAGGAGGCGGGCGCGCTCATGGTGTTCGATGCTGCCGGCGTCGACATCGCGCCGCTGCTGGCCGCGCGATCCGTCTCGAGCGGCCCTTCGAACGAGGCGACCTATCACGCGCTCAAGGACGGCATCCTCGCGCCATTGCGCCGGTCGCTTCCCGTGGACGGCGTCATGCTCGCCATGCACGGGTCGATGACGACGGTGACCGAGGACGACCCCGAAGGCGACGTGCTCGCCGCGGTGCGCGAAATCGTCGGACCGAATGTGCCGATCGTGTCGACGCTGGACCTGCACGCCAACGTCACGCGCCGCATGGTGGAGAATGCCGACGCGCTCGTCGCCTTCACCCGCTACCCGCACGACGACACCTTCACCACCGGCGAGCGCGGGGCGCGGCTGCTGCTCGATCTCGTCGCCGGGCGCGCGCGAGCGGCGATGGCGCTGGCGAAGGTCCCGGTCCTTTGCAGCGGTGTTCGCGGCATGACGTTCGGCGATGCACCGATGGCGCATCTGACGCGGCGGGCGCGCGCGCTCGAAGCCGAGCCCGGCATCCTCTCGGTATCGGTCTTCCAGGTCCACCCGACCAACGATCTTCCGGGCCTCGGCTCGGGCGCGCTGGTCGTCACCGACGGCGATCCCGCACGCGCGGAGCGCGAGGCCGCCGCGATCGCCCTCGAGCTCTGGCAGCGACGCCACGCGTTCGAGCCCGAAATGTTTGCCGTGGACGAGGCGGTGCAGCGTGGCCTTGCGATCGCCGGCGGTCCGGTGTTGCTCGTCGACACCGCCGACTGCGTTGGTGGCGGCGCCGCCGGCGACAGCGTCGCCCTGCTGCAGCGCCTGCTCGAGTTGCGCGTCGAT
The DNA here is from genome assembly GCA_963697635.1 of uncultured Solirubrobacterales bacterium. GTDB lineage: Bacteria > Pseudomonadota > Alphaproteobacteria > Acetobacterales > Acetobacteraceae > CAJCJG01. Next base: position 281,506 of record CAVOOS010000010.1, read on the forward strand.
GCGGCCACCTATCTGATGGTCGTCGATCCTGAAGCCGCCCGGCACTGCGCCGCGGCGGGGATCGGCCGGACCGTCTCGCTGTCGCTCGGCTACAAGCTCGATCCGAGCTGGGGAAAACCGCTGCCGGTCAGCGGCGTCGTCCGCCACCTGCTCGACGGCGACTTCACATTCACCGGCGGCGCGTACGGCGGTACGGTCGGCCGGATGGGTCTGTCAGCGGTGCTCGCGATCGGGCCGATCGAGGTGCTCATCATGTCGCGCCCAACCTACGACTGGGCCGACGAGCAGTTCCGCGCGGCCGGCCTGGATGCGCGCTTTGCGAAATTCATCGGCGTAAAGAACCCGATGAACTTCAACTTCGCCTATCGCGATATCAGCAAGGCATCGTTGGTGCTCGACACTCCGGGGCCAACTCCGGCAACCACGCGCGCGCTGCCGTACCGGCGGATGCAACGGCCTTTCTTCCCGCTGGACGACGATATTCCCGGGTTGACGCCGACGGTGTTTGTCAACCGCGGACGAACCGCCATGTGAGGCGCTGCGATCTGCCCGCCGGGGGAGTCGAACCCCCACGCCTCCTCGGCTGCGGATTTTAAGTCTCGGGTCCTGCGCCTACGTTAGCTTCCGCACCGCTGCGCACCGCGACGCAAAACCAAGGTGACCCGTCCCACTTGACCGAACTCTTGCCCCCGCCAGCCTCCGCCGCATTCCTGTTGCCTCCGTCCTGTCAGTCCTGTCCTTGTCCTGTCAGGCGATTGGCGAGGGTGCCATGCGGGTGCTGAGCGAAGGACCGGAAAGGATGATCAGGATCACCTTCGAGGACGCTTGGCGTCCCCGAGAGCCTGTCGCCCGACGCGGCGCGCACCGAAGCCGGCCGGATCAAGGGTGACGCGAAGACCGGGCGTGACCCGGTAGAGGAACGCAAGGCCGCCGCCGCGGCGCGTCATGCGGACAGGGCAGAGGCCGAAGCCCGGGCGGCCGAAGCCGCATTCACGTTTGGCAAGCTTGTGGACGCCTGGGCGAAGGGCAGGGAAGGCGACCGGCGCCGCTCGTATCTTTCCTCGGCGGCCAGCGCGGCGGCGGACGGTCCCTAGAAGATCGCGGCGTCGGATGCAACGGGCCTTCTGTCAGTCAATAAATCGGGTTGCTTATATATATCGGATATGCTCAAACTTACGGTGCAACAAACCGCGCAGGCCGCCATACGCGGTAGTCGGACAGAGTGGGGATGGCATGACGTCCCTATCGCAAATGCCGATATTCGAGGGTTTGCCGCCCGATGCCCTGCACCGGTTGGAGTCCGGAGCGACCGTGCTCGAGCCACGGAGCGGAACCGAGATCTTCTCAGAGGGCGAGCCGGCAGATGCTGTGTTCGCCGTCATCGGCGGCGAAGGCCGCGTGCATATCGGCGTCATCGGCCGGCGCGGCAAGAAGCTCATGGTCGAAGTGTTCCGGACCGGCGACATCTTCGGAGAGATCGGAGTGATCGACGGCGAGCCGCGGACAGCGTCGGCCACTGCGGAGGGACGCGTGCGCTTGATGCGGATTGCCGGCAGTACAGTTCCTGACGGTTCTCAACAACACCGCGATGCTTGGCCAGTGCCTCGCGCAGACGCTGTCGCGGAGGCTGCGTCGGACATTCGAGTTGTTCCGGGACGCCACTTTCGAGACGCTGGATGTCAGGCTGGCGCGCCAGTTGATCTACCTTGGCGCGTATCATGGACGGGCGACGGCCGAAGGGATCGTCCTCGTCGGCCGTTTCAAGCAGGCCGATCTTGCCGACCTGTTGGGCACGACGCCACGCAGCATCATCACGATCCTCAACGCCTGGCGCAGAACAGGGCTGGTTCGCTACGACGCCGAGCGCGCGCAGTTGACGATCTGCAATGAAACGCTGCTGCGGGGTCTTGCCGAGCGCGATGAGCCATAGCATGCGCTCGGGCCGCGTCGCGCACGGCAGCGGTGCCGCGGCCCGGCCGGCTTGACCTGCCGGTGTGAAGCACTTCAGAGCGGCCCGGCCGAAATGTGGCGATCCTGATCTCCGTCGGCCAGTCCTGGTCCCAAAACGCCGATGCCGGGCAGAAGAGCTCGACCTGACGGCACATCAGCGCGGGGCCGATCCGTCGGGAGACTCAAATGAGCAAGACAATGATCACGGATCTGCGCACAATCGCCGCAGGCGCGGCGGGGCTGATCATGTTCGGGTCGGCTTCGGCGCTCGCCCAGCCCGCGGCGTTCACCCATATTGTCGTCGTCGTTCAGGAGAACCGCACACCGGACAATCTGTTCGGCAGCAATCCAACCTTCGAAAAGGGTGTCGACATTGCGACGAGCGGCATCAATTCAACGGGCCAGACAATTCCGTTGACGGCGACGCCGCTCGCGGGATGCTACGATCTCGGGCATGCACATAGCGACTGGGTCGCCATGTACGATGGGGGCAAAATGGACGGCGCTGACCGGGTCCAGGTGGGTGCGAAGGCAGGCTGTAAGACTTCTGGTGCTGCCTGATCCCCAGTTCAGGTTCGTCGACAATTCAACCGGCCAAGTCCAGCCGTACTTCGACATTGCCACGAGCTTCGGCTTCGCCAACCGCATGTTCCAAACCAACCAGGGGCCGAGTTTTCCGGCGCACCAATTCATCTTCGCCGGGACTTCTGCTCCGACAAAATACAGCCCGTTGTTTGCTTCGGAAAACATGAGCACGGGCTACGGTTACTACAGCGGGGCCGGCTGCGTTGCACCGCCGACGCAGCGTGTAGACGTGATCGATCCAAGCGGAAACGAGACGACACATCCACCGATTTACCCGTGCTTTGAACACCCGACCCTGACCGATCAGCTGGATTATGCCGGCCTTTCGTGGAAGTACTACACGCCCGCCGTCGGCTCGATTTGGACCGCGCCCACCGCCATCCGGCATATCTGCGTCCCTGGCAGAGATAATGGGCAACGGGTGTGCACCGGAACGGACTGGACGTCGAACGTCGTGCTCAACCCGGCACAGATACTGACGGATGTCAAAGGATGCCAGTTGCCCAGCGTCAGTTGGGTGATCCCCAGCACCCAGCAATCCGACCATGCCGGTGTCAACAACGGCAGCGGGCCGCAATGGGTCGCGTCCATCGTCAATGCGATCGGCACCGCGGCCGCGTGCAGCGGTGAAACCTATTGGAACGACACTGCCATCCTGATCACCTGGGACGACTGGGGCGGCTGGTACGACCACGTGCCGCCGTTCCGCATTGGCCAAGAGAACGGGTGGGGAACGGGCTACACGTACGGGTTCCGAGTTCCTCTGCTCGTCGTCTCGGCCTATACGCCGGCTGGATACGTCGACCAGTCCAACATCGATTTCGGCTCGCTGCTGCGGTTCATCGAAATAAATTTCAATCTCCATAGGATTGATCCTGGGATCTATGCCGATGCTTACTGGCACCACCCGCTCAGAGAGTTCTTTTCTCTCACTGCACCGCGAGCATTCGAGGCAATTCCTACGGCGCTCGGGGTGGATTACTTCACTCACTTGTCGCAGCCACTCATTGGACCGGACGACGACGGTGACGACGATTGAGCGATGTGACCGGGCGATCCCGGCCGGGGCGGCGGGCCCCGGCCGGCCAAGCCACGACCGGCTGGCGACCCGCTTCCGCATTCTGACCCTCGGCGGGATTAGTCCCTCGACGGTGACTTCGGCGCCTCGTGCGCTTGTCGGCAGAGATCGCGGCGGCAGCGAATGAGAAGACGCCAAGCCATCGGTCTTCTCGGGGCGGCTGCAGCCCTGCCGCCAACGGCGCCGGCTGTCGCCGCGGATCGGCTTCGTCGGATCGGCGTACTGATGGGAAACGACGAGCAGGATCCCGAGGCGCGCGGCTACGTTGCCATTCTTCGGCGCGGCCTCGCGGAATTGGGCTGGATCGATGGCGACAACTTGCGCCTGGAAGTCCGCTGGGGCAATGCAGACCCCGATCGCATCCGGGTGTACGCAAAGGAACTCGTCGGGCTTCGGCCGGACCTTATCGTTTCGCATACAACTCCGGTGACCGCCGCACTCCATCGCGAAACCCGGTCGCTGCCGATCGTCTTTCTGATTGTTTCCGATCCGGTCGGCGCGGGGTTCGTCGAGAGTTTGGCGCACCCCGGCGGCAACATCACCGGCCTGATCAGCTTCGAGGCGGACATCGCCGGCAAGTGGCTGGAGATCCTCACCGAAGTATCGCCGAGCGTCAACCGTGCAGCCATTCTGTTCAACCCCGAAACCGCTGCCGGAAACGGAACATACTATCTGAAGCCGTTTGAGAAGGCGGCCCGGGATCTGGCCGTTCAGGCGATCGTCTCGCCAGTCAGAAGCGAGCCCGAGATCGTGGCGGCGATCAGCGCCGTTTCGCAGCATCCTAGCGGCGGGATCGTGGTGATGACCGATGTGTTCATGTTCGTGCATCGCGCGACGGTCATACGGCTGGCGGAGAAGTTGCGCCTCCCGGCGGTCTACTATCAGGCCGTTTTCGCGCGGGAGGGCGGGCTGGTCTCGTACGGATCCGACAACCGGGACATATTCCGCCGCGCCGCCCCGTATCTCGACCGGGTGCTCCGCGGGGCCCACCCATCGGAGATGCCCGTGCAGACTCCTATCCAGTTGCAGATGACCGTAAACCTGAGGGCGGCCAGGGCGATCGGCATCGCCATCCCGCCATCGGTTCTGTTGCAGGCCGATGAAGTGATAGAGTGACAGCGCCTGACTAGCAGGCGGGAGGTGAGGGGATCGCTTGACCCGATCGCTTCGCATTGACGGGTCGGCCGAGGCCCGGTCGGACCGGGGCGGCAATTCAGCCGCCAGGGTGACGGCTGCCGAACGCCTACGGGGTGCGCCGGTACGAGGGCGGCTGTTCCGCAAATACATCCTGCTGTTCATGGGCCTGTCATGCGCCGCCTTGGTCCTGAGCGCTGCCGGCGACCTGTTCTTTGCATATCGCAAGGAGGAGTCTTCGCTCGGCCGACTGCAGCGGGAGCAGGCCCTCGCAGTTGCTCAGCGGATCGAGCAGTTCTTCGGCGAAATCCGGCGACAGGTCGGCTGGACCACCTACGTACAATGGGATAAGGGACCGCTGAACCAGCGACGGCTCGACTACCTGCGGCTGCTGCATCAGGTTCCGGCAATCGCTGAGGTCACGCAGCTCGACCAGGCGGGACGCGAGCAGCTCAGGGTCTCGCGCTTCGCGGTCGACGCGGTCGGAAGCGAAATCGACCTGTCTCACGATCCGAAGTTTGTCGAGGCGCAGGCGCACGGCATCTGGTTCGGCCCGGTGTATTTCCGCAATCAGTCCGAACCCTACATGACCGTCGCGCTCGCGCGGGCCGGCCACGACGGCGGCGTGACGGCCGCCGCGGTCAATCTGGAGTTCATCTGGGACGCCATCAGGTCGATCCAGATCGCTGCCGACGGCTATGCCTTCGTGGTGGATCGGCGAGGCCGGCTGATCGCGCATTCCGACATCAATCTCGTCCTGCAAGACACCAGCTTCGCCGATCTGCCCTACATCAAGGCCTGCCTGGGCGATATTGTCGATGGGCCGATCGCCCCGGCCGGGGCTTCCATCCAGATCAACAATCTGGGTGTCCGCGTGGTGTCCGCGCACGCCGCCTTGCCGGAAATGGGTTGGTTCGTGTTCGTCGAAACGCCGGTCTCCGCGGCGCTCGTGCCGGCTCTTCTTTGGTCGGCGCTGCGGATATTCCTGGTGCTGCTGACCGTCATGGCGGTCGCCGTGCTGATTGCGCTGCTGCTCGTCCAAAGTGTACTCGGCCCGATCCGATTGCTCCAGATCGGCGCCGAGCGCATCGGCGCCGGCGATCTGGTCAGCCGGATCGATGTCCGGACCGGCGACGAACTCGAGCGGCTCGCGCATCAGTTCAACGCAATGGCCGAGAGATTGCAGGCGTCGTACGCCGGTCTCGAACGCACCGTCGAGGCGCGAACACGAGACCTCGCCCGCTCGGTCGCGGAACTGCAGGCCCTCAGCGATGTCGTGCGCGCCGTCAATTCGACGCTTGACTTGCATGTCGTGCTGACGCGGATCGTCGATCACGCAATCACCCTGGCCGCAGCGGACGCAGGTGCGATCTTTCGATACGACGTGGATGGCGATGCCTTCTGGCTGGCCCAATCGAACGGGATGGAGGCCGCCGCCGTCGAGCGAATGCGAAACCTGCGGGTGGCGAGCAGCGAGTCTGCGATGGGGGAAGCTGCGGAGACCCAACGTCCCGTCATGGTCGCGGATCTGTCCGACGGACCGAATATTCCGGTGCGGGAGGCCGGCCTGGCCGCCGGGTATCGCAGCGCGCTGATCCTTCCGCTGATCGGGCCTGAGCAGGTCTTGGGGGCACTGGTTCTGCTGCGTCGCACGTCCGGGGAATTCACGCCGTCCGTGGTCGAGCTGATGTCGACGTTCGCCGGCCAATCGGCGTTGGCGATGCAGAACGCGTACCTGTTCGAACAGCTGGCCGAAAAGGGCCGGCAGCTGCAGCTTGCCAGCCACCACAAATCGCAGTTTCTCGCGAATATGAGCCACGAGTTCCGCACCCCGCTCAACGCGATCCTGGGGTACACGGAAATGCTTGCAGACGGAATCTACGGCGCGCTTCCTGACAGGCCGCTTGGCGTGCTGGCGCGGGTTCAGGAGAACGGCCGCAACCTGCTGGCGTTGATCAATGACGTTCTCGATCTCGCCAAGATCGAGGCGGGGCTGCTGACGCTGCGATCCGAGGAGTATCATATGGCGTCGCTGGTATGGAGCGTGACCGCATCGATGGAGCCGCTGGCCCAGGCGAAACGGCTCCCTCTGCATGGGTCGTCAGCGCTGGATCTGCCGGTCGGCTTCGGCGATGCCCGTCGGCTGCAACAGGTTCTGGTCAATCTTGTCGGCAATGCGATCAAGTTCACCGACCAGGGCGAGGTAGAGTTGAAGGCCGAAGCAGCGGACGGGTGGTTCAAGGTGACGGTACGCGACACCGGGCCCGGAATCGCTGCCGAGGACACGGAGAAGATCTTCGAGGAGTTCCGGCAGCTCGACAGCTCCAGCACCCGGTCCAAGGGCGGCAGCGGCCTCGGGCTCGCGATCTCCAGGCATATCGTGGAGATGCACGGGGGTCACTTGACCGTCGCGTCGGTGCTTGGCCACGGCTCGACGTTCCAGGTCGATATTCCGGTTCGCACCGGTCAGCACGAGCGAGGCGTTCGATGATGCGCATCCTTGTCGTTGAGGACACGGCGGACAATCGTCAAATTCTGCGCGACCTGTTAAGCAGCGCGGGGTACGAGGTCATTGAGGCCGCCGATGGTAAGGCAGGCGTCGCCGCCGCATTGGAGCAGCTGCCGAACCTGATCCTGATGGACATTCAGCTTCCCGTGCTCGACGGCTACGAGGCGACCCGGCGCATCAAGGCAAATCCGATCACCGCGGATATCCCGGTGATCGCGGTGACCTCTTACGCGCTCAGCGGCGACGAGGCGAAGGCAATGGCCTGCGGCTGCGACGGTTACATCGCCAAGCCGTTCAGTCCGCGCCAACTGCTCGCGCAGGTGCGCGAGATGCTGCGCTGACGGACGGCGCAACGTCGCTGCCGATGCGCAATCGCCCGCTGATCCTGGTCGTTGACGACGCGCCCGACAATGTCGAGATCCTGCGGCATCGCCTGGAAAGCCAGGCGTATGACGTGATTGTCGCCGCCGACGGCGAAGCGGCACTCGAGCTGGTTCGTGCGCATTGGCCGGACCTCGTGCTGCTCGACGTGATGATGCCCAAGCTCGACGGAATCGAAACCGTCAGGCGCCTGAAGGCGGACCCTGGTCTTCCGTTCACGCCCGTGATTCTGCTGACGGCGCAATCGGGATCGAGGGAAATCGTGACCGGTCTGGACAGCGGGGCCGACGAATACCTCACGAAGCCGTTCGATCACGGCGCGCTGCTCGCGCGCGTCCGGGCGATGCTGCGCACGAAGGCTCTGCACGATCAGGTGCAGGGCCTTGCCGCCGAACTGGCGAACCTGAACCTGAGACTGGAGCAACGTGTCGCGGACCAACTCGGCGAGCTGAAGCGGCTGAGTTGGTTGCGGCGGTTTCTGGCGCCGCAGGTCGCCGATCTCGTGCTTTCGGCGGACGCTGACGTGCTGCGCAGCCACCGCGCACACGTCACCGTGGCTTTTTGCGATCTGCGCGGGTTTACCGCGTTCTCCGAGCTCGCGGAGCCGGAAGAACAGATCGCAATGCTCTCCGAATACCACACGAGCCTCGCCGCCTTGATCAACGAAAACGGCGGCACGCTAATCCACATCGTCGGCGACGGCGTGATGGTGGTTTTCAACGATCCGATCCCCTGCCCCGAGCCATCCGTGCAGGCGGTCCGCATGGCTGTCGAGATGCGGGACCGCGTCGCGGCGCTGCGGGTAAAATGGGATGCGCGCGGCTTCCGGCTGGGATTTGGGATCGGGATTGCCGAGGGCTATGCGACGCTAGGCCAGATCGGCTCCGAGGACCGCGCCCAGTACACCGCGATCGGCACGGTCACAAATCTTGCCTCGCGGCTTTGCCAGGAGGCCCAGGACCGGCAGATTTTGATCGAAAGCAGGGTCAGGTTCGCGTTGCAGAACCGCGCCCTGGCGGTTGATCTTGGCGAGGTCCCACTTCGAGGCTTTCTCCGCCCGGTCCACGTCTTCAACGTCCTGGAAATGGCCGACGGCAACAGCGCCGGTTAGCGTCGCAATTCGTATCGGCCGCCCCGAAAACTGGCGCGAGCGGTTCCGACCATTCCAGATGTTCCCGCATGGACACATCGATCATGCGGCAGGACCGGGCAATCGGCTGGCCGCGCTCAGGTCCGATGAAGCGTTTCAGAGCGTTGCAACGACCGCCGCTGCAATCTGACCGGGAGATGGCCGCTGCTCGATCCAATCTGGGCGGATGTTCCGCGGTTGGTCGAGCGTCGGGCGATCATCTTGATGAAGCAGATGGAAGATCGTCGAACAAATCGTCAGGGAGACCGGGCATGTTGAACAAGACCCTCGCTTTCGCGCTGCTCCTGTGCCTCGCGTTCGCCGGGACGGAACGGCCCGCCGAGGCCGCCATGATCACCGGCGGCACCGATATCGATCTGAACAACGGTTATCAATGCGTCGAGGTCGGCGGCGGCTACACGACGCAGGGGTCGGTTATCAACTCGTGGCAGTGCTGGGGCGGCTTCAACCAGCAATGGAACTTCTTTCGCGGTCAGATCCTCGGTATCGGGTCGGAGATCAACGGCCAGGGCGCCACCACGAATCTGAATTGCATGGACATCGCCGGCTCGTCCCCCGGCTCGCCCGTGGTGTTGAACAAATGCACCGGCGCGGCGAGCCAGCAGTGGGCGGTCCGTGGCGGGGCCATTGTATCGGTGTCCCTGCATCTGTGCCTGGACCTCGGTCAAGGCTTCGCGACGAGTGGAGTTCAGTTGATGATCAACACGTGCAGCAAGAGTTTGACCCAGCTCTTCGCGATCAGATAATCGATCGATTGAGATTGTCGGCGGGCGAGCCATGACTGCCTTGCTCGCCGGCTGCTTTCGCAAATAGCCCGCAGCAGAAGGCAACGCGGGCGAAATGCCAGGCCCACCTCCAAGTAAACCGCCGGCATTGCCCAGGCGAACGATGCCGAGTCGCACCGGCTCGACGCCGACCTGAAGACCCGCCACGGATGCCGGAGGCCGCGGAGCACGCGAAACAGAGGAACACCAAACTGGTTGCTCCTGACCGGCGTTTTTTTCAACTGACGAGACGGTAAACCCGCACGCGCGGACCTCAACGCAAACATGAACAACCCGACGTTCTTCTGTTACGCGCCAGATTCAGGATGCACGCTGTGGAGCTGCGTTTGCACCGAAATGCGCGGTCATCACGTCACGCGCGGCTCGCTTGAGGATTGCAGGATGGCTCCGATCCGAAGCCTGTCGCCCTGCCTGCCGTCGCTGCCGCGGGGCTCGGCCGATGTGCAACAGCCGGTGCTGGCGAACCTTGCGGCGGGCCGGGCAGTGTTGATCCGGGACTGCGCCTGCGCGCTTGCCCTGCTGGCGATCTTCAGCGTTGCGTCGCCCGCGGCTGCGGATTGCGAAGGCGGCATCGCGGCATTGAAGGCGCAAACGGCCGAGGTCGCCGACCCGCATCTGCGCTCGCTGTTGCTGGCGGACCTGCGGCGCGCCCAGTTCGAATTGTGGGAATTCGACGAGGTCGAGTGCGCCGTGGTGCTCAACCACGCCGTGCGGCTGCTGAAATTCGGCGCCTGAAGCCACCGACACGACGACCCCAACCCGAAAAGACAAGGACGTATTCGATGCGACGCACGACCACCATCGTGACCGCGCTGCTGAGCTGCGTTGCCGGATTGCAGATCGCGCGCGGCCAGTCGAGCGACACCGGCCCGACGCCCGGCACGGCCCAGCCCGCCGGCAGCGCCCAGCCGGCCGGCGCCGGCGCCCCGGCGCCCGTCGTGAAGCTGCCCGAGGTCGACGTGATCGGCGCCACGCCGCTGCTCGGCACCGGCGTGTCGCGCGATAGCGTACCGGCGGCGTCGGACGTGCTGACGCCGCAGGAGATCAACCGCACCGGCATTCCGAGCCTGACGGGCGCGCTGCAGTCGCAGCTGCCGAGCGTGCATCTCGATGACCTGTCCGGCAATCCGTTCCAGCCCGACCTGCTGTTCCGCGGCTTTACCGCGAGCCCCGTGGAAGGCGAAACCGAGGGGCTGGCCGTGTACGTCAACGGCGCGCGGTTCAACACCCCGTTCGGCGACACCGTGAACTGGGACCTGATCCCGCCCAACGCGATCGCCCAGGTCAACGTCGAAGGCAGCAGCCCGCTGTTTGGCCTGAACGCGCTCGGCGGCTCGGTGGTGGTCAAGCTCAAGGACGGGTTCGACTACCAGGGCGGCGAGTTCGTAGCCTATGGCGGCTCCTACGGTCGAGCGGGAGCGCTGTTCCAGTACGGCGCCGAATCGCAGAACGCCTCGGCCTACGTCGCGCTCGAGGCGGTGCACGACCACGACTTCCACGACACCGCCGGTTCCGAGCTGCGCCAGTTCTACGGCGACCTCGGCTGGCGCAACGACAAGAGCGAGATCCACCTGAGCATCACGGCCGACGACAACGCGCTCGGCAATCCCGGCGCGACGCCGGAAGACCTGCTGTCACTCGACCGCGCGGCCAACTCCACCGCGCCGAACCTGGCGCGCAACCAGTACGTGAATGTGAACCTGCGCGGCAGCTACGACATCGACGACAACACCTCCGTGCAGGGAGTTGCGTACTACACCAACTTTTCGCAGCGGCTGACCAGCGGCGATACCACCGACAGCGTCGCTTGCGGGACCATCTTGTGCGAAGATGACGGGGTGACGCCGCTCACCACCCCGACCGGCGGCAGCGTCCCCTCTTCGATCGCCGGCCCGAACCTCTATTCCGCACTGAGCCTTGAAGGCATCGACAGCAACGCCTACGGCGCGTCGGCGCAGGTTTCCCACGAGTCCAGCATTTTCGGCCACAGCAACCATCTCGTCGCCGGCGCGAGCTTCGATGGCGCCATCTCGAGCTTCAACAGCGCCACCTATTTCGGCGGCCTCACCTCCAACCTCTGGTTCATCGGGCCCGGATACGAGATCGATCAGGGCGACCTGTCGACCGCGCCGGTCGGGCTGCAGACCTACGACCAATACTACGGCGTGTTCTTCACCGACCGCTACGAGCTGACCGACCGCCTCGCGGCGACCGTGTCGGGCCGCTTCAACCTCGCCGACATCGCGCTGCACGACCGGCTCGGCACCGCCCTCAGCGGCAACAACCAGTACGCGCACTTCAACCCCGGCATCGGGCTGACCTACCAGCTGCTGCCGCCGCTGCAGCTGTTCGGCAATTTCTCGGAGGCGAACCGGGCGCCGACGCCGAACGAGCTGGAGTGCTCCAATCCCGCCATCCCCTGCCTGCTGCCGAGCGCCTATATCTCCGACCCCTCGCTGAAGCAGGTGGTCGCGCGCACCGTCGAACTTGGTGCGCGCGGGCGGCTGCCCGACGCATTCGGCGGCCGCTTCACCTGGGACGCCGACTTCTTCCACACGCTGAACACGGACGACATCATCTACGTCTCGGCGATCAATTCGACCCAGGGCGGATTTTTCCAGAATGCCGGCGACACGTTGCGGCAAGGTTTTGAGGCGACCCTGACCTGGAAGACCCAACGGGTCCGCGCGACGCTTGGCTACACCTACACCGACGCGACCTATCAGTCGGCGCAGACGCTCAACAGCCCGAACAACCTGGCGGCCAATATGAACGGCCAGATTTTCGTCGTGCCGGGGGATCGGCTGCCGCTGGTGCCGGCGCAACGGGCGAACCTGACGGTCGACTACGACGTCACCGACCGCTGGACCGTCGGGGGCACCCTGATCGGCGCGAGCAGCCAGTTCCTGATCGGCGACGACGGCAACCAGCAGAAGCCGCTCGGCGGCTACGTCATCGCCAATCTCAATACGTCGTACAAAGTCACCGATAACATTCAGCTGTTCGGTGTGATCGACAATATCACCAATCAACGTTACAATACCTATGGCACGTTCGTGCAAGTCAACCTGATCAGCAACACCTTCAGCAACCCGCGCGTCTATGTCCCGGGGCCGCCGGTCGAAGCGTTCGGCGGGGTGCGTGTGACGTTCTGAATGCGGGCGATGGCGCGGAACGTGGCGGTGCGGCGGGAGTGGCGGGCGGGCGGGCGGCCGGCTGCCGGCGGCGCCTGTTGTCGTCGCGGCGCCCGAGCTGGCGCGCATGGCGCTTTCGTGCCCTGCGCGTGCGCCGCGGGCGATGCTGTCGCCGGCGTTGGCCGTGCTGATGCACGGCGCGGCGGTGGCGGGCCTGCTGATGCGCTGGGGAACCGGGGTTTCCACGCCCGTCGCGCCGGACGAGATCGCGGTCGGGCTGACCTTTGCCGCCGATCCGCCGACGGCGAGTGCCGCCGCAGCCGCATCGGCTGCCGCGCCCGCTGCCGTCCTTGCCCCCGATCCATCGTCGCCTGCGCTCGCAGTGACCGGGCAGCGCACGTCCGAGCCGCCCGGGTCGGCGCCTGCAACCAGCCAATTCCCGCCCGGCACCGAGGCGGCCACGAACCAGACGGTTGGGCCGCACGTGCCCTTTCCGGCTGGAGGACTGGGGCACAGATGATCACATTCATCGACGTGCCGATCACCCTGCCCAACCGCTGCGACAGGACGGCCCGATGACCCTTGGGCGACGCCATACCCTGGGTCTTGCGATCGCCTTAGCGCTGATCGCGAGCCGGCGCCCGGCGCCGGTGCGGGGCGCGCAACCGACTGTCCACTGGCAGGCGGGCGACGCGCCGCCCGACGTCGAAGGAATCCGGCTTGGCGACCCGCGCGAGCGGGTCGAGGCGGTGCTCGGTGCTCCCGACCCCGATCCGCTGCCGGACGATCCCACCGCCGACTTGAGCACGCTGAGTTTTCGCAGCAGCGCTCTGCTCATCGCCATCAGCAGGACCGAAGGCGTGTCGCGGATCATGCTGCGCCGGCCTGAAGGCGGCGCGCTCGCCGGCATCCGCGTCGGCGACCCCCTCGTGGCGTTGCTGATCCACTGGGGCGAACCGACGCAGAGCCACGGTTCGCTGGGCCGCTACATCATCGGCACCTGGACGATCAGCGTGCGGGCCGATCTCGGCGAGCAGAAAGTACTGCGGCTGATGCTGGCCCGCACGCCAACCCAACCGACGAACCCGCCGCCCGCCGACACGGGTCCTCCGCCAGCGGCGTCGCCCACGCCATAACGCGTCGCGCGCCGAACTCAGATGCCGCGCCAGGAATTCGCGACCCTTGCCTCTTTTTTACGCCGGAAGGGTTCGCAGTGCTGCGGCGCATGATCGCCGACCCGCGCCTCGCCGACCCGGAGAAGTTCGCCCACATCCGGCAGGCCGACCCATCGCTGACCGGCCCGCCGTTCTCCCCGAGGTAGACGCGCCTTGTCAGCGGCTCATCGTCGGCCTTCCGGAACCTGACGATTTCCAGGAGGGGCGAGACGGCCACCGGCGCGGCACCAACGGCGACATCCGCGCGCGTACTGGCTGCAGCCATCGCGTCGCCGGGGTCGAATGCCGAGGTCGTTGCAGCGCCTCGGGGTACGAGAGGCGCAACGCCTGGATGATGCATGCGGGGAAGCGGTCGCGGATTTCCTTAGTCGCCGAAGTCGACACCGGCGAATAGCGCGCATTGCCCGCCGCGTCCTTCATAAGGACGCCATCTCGGCCGATCATCGCTGTCGACGGCGGCGATGCCCACGGCCCACGCTCGCCGGTCAGGGCCGTAACGTCGCCGAGGATCATGCAGCTTGGCATTTCAACTTTGGCGAACCCCCGCAACGAGTTCTTCCGCAGGATCGCCAGTCGATGACTTTGAACGTGTTCACTGCATCTTCGTCACGCGGCAGCGTGACATGATGCACGCCACCATCGGGCGGTCGGATAATCAGCACCGCCGGCATTGGCCGGGCGCTCTGCAGGAGTTAACGCCACGCCGGCAACGTCGTCGTGCTGCACTCGATGATCGCGACGCAGCCGACACCCTCGGCTGCCAGCACTGCCAACTCGGAGTGCGCGGCCTCCGCACCCGCCGCGTGCAGGACGACGCTCGCCGCCCAGCGCGCGACGCGCTCCGCCAGCGGCCATCCCGCGGGGCCGCGTTCGCGGTAGTCGTCGTCACCGATCAGCACGACAGCCGGGCGGTTCCGCGTGATTGCTGCCCAGCGCTTGAACTTCTCTGCACTGCACTCCGGCAGTAGCGGCAGGAAAGCGATCTCGCCACGATTCAGCGCGCAGCATAGTGGCGAGGCCCATCGCACCAGCCTGCTCGACGCGGACGATCGCCGCCGGCAGGTCCGCCCAGCAATCTGTTCGATGATAGGTCATCGGGCCACCTCGCCCAGCAGGCGCAACAGCGTCCGGTGCTCGGAGAAGGATGCGCCAAACACCCTGAGCGGTGAGGCCAGGTCTCTCGGTTCGAGCGCCGCGACGATACGGTCGACAAGCGGACGCAGCCGTGCGGCACGCTCCTGCTCCTCGCGCTCCTGCCTCTCCCTTTCGGCCTGTCCCTCGGCGGCCTTGCGTGCCCGCCGCGCCGCTCTCGACTTCTGGGCCTTGCGCTCCTTTTGATCTGCTCGGGGCTGTTCGCTGCCTCGCTCTTGGCCCTGCGCTCCGTCGCGATGGCGGCGTCCAATATCTCGGCAATGATTGCCTGAGCCTAGGACATGGCACGCCGAGGCGCGCAACGGCGTATGCGGCATCCAAGGCGCCTGATTGCAACCATGGAGCAGACCTCCCCTGTGCGCCGGTGCCAACAGAAGCAGGTAGGGACAGTTCGGCACGATCGCGCCCTCACCTTTGACGTCCCGGGGATACTCGGATGAGACCTGCCGTGCCCGACGCCATGAGAGCGGGCCCTATCCCAACGTCGCCAGCAATCGCTCAGCCGCCCTTGGATCGGCCGTGTCGAAGCCCTCGGTGAATGCCGCAAACACCGGTCGCAGGACCGCTTGTGCGTCGGCCAGGCGACCCTGCCTTGCTCGCAACGCGGCAAGGTCCATCGCCGCCCGCAACTCCGATGCACGCGCGCCCTGGCGGCGGCTCCGTTCGACGGAGTCCACGAGGCACGCCTCCACCTTGTCGGTGCCAAACGGATCGATCGCGCGCAGAGCGTCGGCCTTTATTCGCAATAGCTCCGGGATGTAGGTGAGATCGCCATTCTCCTGCGTCCGCCGGATCGTGTCGTCGATCAGCGCCGCGGCCTCGGCGAAGCGGCCGAGCCGCGACAGTCCCTGGCCGCGCGAGATGTTGAACGACGTCGCCCAGACGTTGTGGTTCACCAAGTCAAGGTCTCGCAGGCTTGCCTCCAGGATTTCGACCCCAGCCCCCGGTTCGCCGCGGCTTATCGCCAACTGTCCCTTGAATCCGCGCGCGGCGGCGAGAGACAGCGGCAGGGAATGGGTCTCGGCGTGCGAGGCGAACCACTCCATGTGCTCCTCCGCGGCGGCGAGACCGCCGAGCCAAAGCAGCAGGGGAAACGCAAAGCTCAAGGCGAATGCCAGCGAGACGGGTCGATCGGCGCGCGCCGCGTCGGCGACGTTCGAGCGAAGGCCTTCCGCGGCCCGCGCCGGATCGCCGAGCAGCCAATGAACCCGCGCCAGGTAACCACGCGCGATCGTCCCGTAGTCGAAGCCCTGAAGGAAGATCGCGGGCTGTCCCAGCGCCGCCTCGAACGCGACGCGGGCGCCGCCCGGCCCGCCTGAAGCCGCATCGCCGCCATTCCGCCGCGGTCCGCCTCGTCGAGCGCGCGGATCGCGCGCCGGGACCAGAGATGGCACTCGGTGTTCAAGGAGAGCGCCAGGAACGCGGACGTGGCGGCGGCGGCGAGCCGGACGCCAAGCCGCGGGTCGCCGTCCGCGCCGAAGCACCATTCCAGCGCCGCGCGGACATTGTTGAGCCCGACCAGCACGGGCGCGCGCTCGTGGGCGTCCGACACGGGCTGTCCGTCGGCCGCGAACGGCTCCAGCCAGCGCAGGCAGTAGGCCGCGTGGCGCGCGGCCAGCGCGGAACGCTCGGCGCGGTCGACGATCATGTCGAAGGCGTAGGCGCGCGCGGTGTCGAGCAGCCGGTAGCGCATCATCGCGCCCACGGGAAACGCCGTGACCATCGACTTGGCGACCAGGCTGTCGATAGCGGCGAACACGAAGCCGGAGTCGATGGTCTCGCCGCCGACCACCACCTGCTTCGCCGGACCAGTCCGGATGCTCCCTGGCGGCCATGGCTGATAGGACTCAACAGTCCGGCTGCCGGCATCGAGGATCGCCAATGGGACCGTCCGCATGACGCAACGACGCGAGCGTCGGCGGACCCGACCGCGTGCATTTGGAACGATAGTCTCGCCTTCGAAGGCGAGGCGCGTTCAGAGGCGACGCTTCTCGCACCTGCCGCGGGGTGTGTTCACCGGCGTGAATTCGAAGCGGTGATCGAGATTCTCGGCGCTTCCGACGCCGGCTGGCCGGAGCCACTCCGCGCGTTGCGCGCTTCTCTTGCTGCACGCCTATCACGCCCGCGGCGACCGTCAGCACGTCATCGCGCTGATCGCAAGCGAGGGCGCGCGCGGTACCGCGCATCGCCTATTCCTGCCGGTCGTCGGAAGCCTCAAAGGCTATGTGTGGAGCGACTACAAGCGGGTTAAGGAGCCGCTCGCCGCGCCGATCGCTTTGCATCTCCTGTGGAACGCGCATGAGACTAGCTTGACGGCGTCGCAGCTGCGCTTCGCGACGGGAGCAGTCCTTCGCCAGGCCGGCGTGTCACGACCGTCGCAGTTCGCCGAGGCGGCGGACACGTACCCGCGCCATGAGCTCATCTATTTTCTGCGCCAAGTTTGCGTCCCCGACATCCTGGATCTGTCGCGTCTATTCCACGGGACGCGCGAAATCATGGAGGAGCGCCAAGCAATCTGCCGAGTCTTGGAGGAGCTGATCCGCAGCGAGCATCGCAATACCGCGACGAAGTGATCCCGATCTCCAACCATCTCGCGCTGGACGATGGGCACTGGATAGTCGGCAGTACGCGGATCCACGTCGACAGCGATGCGCTCGTCCGCTGGGCCTTCCGCGAGCTTTCCGAGAACTACGACCGCTATCGCGATCTCGCTTCCGTGTCGATCGGTACGCTGCAGTCATTCGATGATGTGCTGCGCGAACTCGCGGAGACCAAGGCGCAGCGATCCACCTTCTCCCCGGACAACGAGGCCGACGCTGTCCTCGTCGGTATTATCATGCGCATGGGCGAGGAGTTCCTCACAAACGCGACGTTCGGCTTGGATTTCTATCTCTCCAAGCGCGTGCGGCATCAGTCGTTCATTGGCCTGATCCGCGGCCCGCTCGAATTCGCCGACCTAATCACGACCCGCGAGTCGGAAACCGGGGACTATCATCGCAATGAGACGTGGATCGACCGATTCCAGCGCGTCGATGCTCATGCGAGGGATCGGATCGACAAGGCGCTACACCATTTCGCGGCGCGGTTCGATGAGACGCTGACCAACGCCAAGGACACGTATTTCCATCTGCGGTCGCTCGACCGGCCGCAGGGCATGATGATGCTGACGTTCACCGATAGCCAACTCGCGCTGTCGCGTGCGATGGTGCACTTGGACCTCGATTTCCGCGAGTTCCTACGGTTCGTGAACTCGCTGCCGTGGGCGGCGCCCGAGCCATCGCTGGCCAATGTGCGCAAACTCATTACGGAAGACATTAAGGCAGAGTTGATCAAGGAATTCGACAAAGTCCGTGCTGCCGTACACGAGGTCGCCGAACAGGATCCGGCATTCCTTGAGTTCGACGCTGCGATGGGCAAAGGATCGGCCGAGGTGCAGGC
The DNA here is from genome assembly GCA_963697635.1 of uncultured Solirubrobacterales bacterium. GTDB lineage: Bacteria > Pseudomonadota > Alphaproteobacteria > Acetobacterales > Acetobacteraceae > CAJCJG01. The sequence continues at coordinate 299,977 of CAVOOS010000010.1, forward strand.
CAAGCTCGATGAGGCGGCGCGCTGGTTCGTCCATGCCAGCACCATCGCGAACCGCCGCACGTTCACGCTTGCTCAGATTCTGAAGATCGGTCTCGACGCAGCGTTGAAGACGCAGCGCGGTTATTCCCCCACGATCACTCAGTCCACAGAGGGTGACTTTGAACTGCAGGCGGCGAATCTCGTTTTCGTCCACGACGTGCTGTTCGTCGGTCTCGGCAACGCGCAGAAGCACTCCGGACTTCAAGACACCGAAGATTGATGTCACAGCTCGATGGAACGATGCGAATTCGACGCTGGCCATCGAGGTTCTTAGCGACTGCCGGTCAGGCAATCGCGCGGAGAAAGCGAAGCAGGCCGACACCATCCGCGATGTCATCGCAAGTGGGTTGCACTCGCCGAGGACTCGGATCGAAGGTGGCAGCGGCTTCGCCAAACTCGCGGCGGTAGTCGGGCAGTCGGAGCGCGGGAGGCTTGATTTCGGCTTCACGCCCGAGGGAAGGTTCAGGCTGGAGGTAACCTATTCGGTGACGGTGCACACTCTGGAACCGGCCCGTGCGGCGTGACGTCCATATTCTCCTCGTCGAGGACGAGGCTCCGAAGCGTGGGCATATCGCGAAGCTGCTCGACGAACTGGCGCCCGACGCGCGGGTTTCGACGGCGCGCTCGCGCGACCAGATTGACATCGTGATGTCGGCAATTGACGCACGTGAGAAGATTGAGCGGTTCGCCTATGATTTGCTGATCCTGGATATCCTGCTGCCGCTGCGTCCCGAGACCGAGCAGGACCCGCAGAACGCGATCGATCTGCTGTTCGAGATCCGCGAAGGTGAGCTTGCCAACGGGCCACGCTATGTCGTCGGCATCACCGCCAATCGTGAGGTGGCAGGCGACGCGCTAGGGCAGTTCGAGGACTGGTGCTGGACGATCCTTGCCTATTCCGAAAGCAACGACGAATGGGTCAACCGTGCCACCAACTGCGCACGGTTCGTGCGCGACCGAGCCTCGCAACGGGTCGCGGACGCCGATCGCACCGATCTAGTGATCGTGTGTGCGCTGCAGGACCCTGAGTTGGCCGAAGTCCTCAAGCTTCCCTGGAATTGGGAATCGCCTCGCCCGCTCGATGACGTGACATTCGTCCGCGACGGCGTTGTCGACGTGAAAGGCCGTCGGATCACCGTCTGCGCTACGGCCGCCCCGCGCATGGGGATGGTGGCGACTGCGCTCCGTAGCGCGTCGCTCATCGCGCAGCTTCGGCCGCGGATGATCGCCATGACGGGCGTCTGCGCCGGGGTGCGGGGCAAGGTCAGCATGGGTGATGTCCTGTTTGCAGACCCTGCGTGGGATTTCCAGAGCGGCAAGCGGGTCAAGGACAAAAAGAACAGCCAATTTTCGATGCGGCCACATCAATTGGCCGCGCATGCCAAGATCCGCGCGCATGTCGAACAGATCCGCGACGACGCCGAAGGGCTGACCAAGATGGTAGGGGCATTCGACGGCCATCCGCCGGGCATCAGCCGGGTAGTGATCGGGCCAGTCGCGTCGGGCTCGGCGGTGCTTGCCGACGGCGAGGTCATCAGGGAGATCCGCGAGCAGCACCAGGGGCTAGTTGGCGTCGAGATGGAGATCTATGGGCTCTATGCTGCGGCGCATGAGGCGCCTAGTCCGCAACCGCTCTGCTTTGCGCTCAAGGCGGTGTGCGACTTCGCCGATTCTGCCAAGGAAGACGGTGAACAGCGCTATGCTGCCTATGCGAGCGCGCGGGTCCTGCAGATGCTAATCGAACGCTCTGGGCCGAACTTGTTGGCCTAGCGTCGCCCATGCCGGCGGATTGGAGAGGATGCGCCAACGTCCTCCGCAGTGCGAATGGCAGGGTGTGGTCCGGCTCGAGATAGAGGCGGGCCAGACCTCGACGGGGAGTAGCCATTCTTGCGGAAACGCCCCGCTCATGCGTCTTTACCGTGAAAGTTGTGTCTTCATCCTGTCCCATCGTGACGGCAGAATGCGCCGTCTGTGCTCGAATTTCCGCGTTGCTGTTAAATTGTGCCGCGACTTGCCCGTCTGCTATAGGCCAGCGCCGCCTCCACCACGAACCGGGCCAGGTGCCGCTCCGGCAGCCACTCGTCCACCGATGGAGGCAGCAGAAAACCAGTGTCGCGGTCGATCAGGCGGAAGTTGCTCATGCGGCGGATGTCCGGGCGAGGAAACGCGAATCGACACCCAATTCTACCGCCCGCATCAGCGTCGCGCTAAGTCCGACAGGCTGCTAGATCGCCGATCACGTGATCTCAGAACCGGTCATTCAGCATACAGCAGCGCCGATGGCTCTGCGCCCTTGTCAGACATTCGATCAGCATTGTGATGGCTTCGAAAGCGAACACATAGCATTTCACGGCCGCGGTCAGCGCGCAACCGACGATCCCGGTCCATCAGGTGTGGATCGAATTGCGCCCCGCCAGCAGGATCGAGGTCGTGGGGCAGGCGTTTGCGGCAACTTCCAGCACCGTCATCCTACGATGCTATCGGCCAGGTCCGAGGTATATTGCAGCACTTTGTCGCCGCTGGTGATCGTTTTCGTCGTGACTTGCACGTCACCCATCACGCGCGCCAGCGCGGTTTCGGCCGTCGCCGCGTCGGCCATCGCATCGGACGACAACGCCAACGTCAGCGCGCCGGTCGCGTCCTGATGCACTGCGAACCGTGCCGCCGACAGTCCGCTCAGAGCATGGCTGAGATCGATATTGTTGACCCAGTTGCCGCTCGCCGTGCGGAACCGGACCGCGCGGCGGCCGCTGAAATCACGCAGCACCAGTTCGCCGCCCGCCATGCCCAATACCGCGGTGTCGCCGGTGCGATAGCGGACCAATGGCAGGCAGAAATTGAATCCGCCCGTCACACATACCTCACCGCGCTCGCCGGACGGCAGCGCGCGGCCGGCGACGTCGACGATCTCCAGGTAGAGCCGCGGCTGCAGCAGCACGCGCCCGCCGCGGTCGCGGTCGGCCACCGCGATTGGCCCAACCTCGTTCATCGAATAGAGATCCAGCACCGGGCAGCCGAACCGCAACTCCAGCCGATCGCGCAGCGCATCGGTCAGCATCATCGCCACCGACAGGATCGCGCGCGGCCGCATCGTCACGGGAAGTTCGAGCAGTGTCACGAACGAGATCGGATCGCCGGCGACGACTTCCGGCTCCATCGCGTCGAGATAGCGCGCGCGATCGGCTGGATCGCGCCAGTCGTTGGGATGCAGGTTGATCTTGGCGAGCCCCGCCTCGCCCATCGTCGGGGTCACCGAGACATAGGTGAAACAGCGTCGCTGATGCCCGAGTAATACCACGCCGACATCGCCCGTCCCGGCGCGCAATGAGATCCGGAAGCGCGCCAGCGCCCGCTTGTGAAAGGTCAGATAGCGCGCCGCGACCACGGGGTGCGAGGCGATCAGCAACGGGTGGCCAGTCGTACCGGTCGTTCGGAAATTGATCAGCCGCTCGACCGGCACGGAATCGGGCACGAACGCAGCGATGTCGCGCGCCAGGTCAGCGCGCGATGTGGTCGGAACATCGGCCAACGCTCGCGGCGCCGGCCCGCGCGCGCGAAAATGGGGCACCTGGGCGTAGGTTTCGGCCAGGAACGGCATGATCCAATCTGGCGGTACGCCCGGCCGCCAGCCGATCGGCGCGCCCAGCATCTCCTTCTCGAACGCGGCCAGGTCGTCCAAATCCTCGGGCAACAGCCGGTTGCCGCTGCGCTCACGATAGATCGGCGCCGCCGGATGTTCCGTCATCCGTGTGAGCGTCACGCGCCCCGCATCGGTCAACGTCGGGTAACGATCGGCATCAGTTGGCTCGGTCATTCGCGGGTATGCTTGTCAGCGGATTCTTCGGCGGCCTTGCGGATCAGCGCCTCACGGATCGCGCGGGCGCGCGCTTCGGCGGCCTGACTGGCGCGCAGCAGGCGGCGACGCTCGGCGCCGCTGACCGACGACAAACGATCGGTCGCCTGCGCCTCGCTTTCGCCGTCCGGAACCATCCCCAGCGCTGCGAGCGCGGTTCGCGCCAATTCCTCGCGCCGCTCGACATCGCTGACGAACCCATCCGCCCGTCCCGCGGCGGCGAGGTCGGCGATCCGCTCGCCCAACAGGGCCGCCATCTCGGGTCGGTCGGGAGCCGCGGCGGCAACCCAATCGTCGGCCAACAGCCAGACGGCGACAGCGACGAGCATCAACCGGTTGCGGTCCTCGGGGTTTGTCCCGGCGAATGCGCCGAGGTCAGCGACGAAGACCGCATGGCCCAGACCGTGCAGCAGGTCGCCGACCAGCGCCGCGGTCGATAGCTGGCCCGCCTGGCCAATACGCGGTTCGGCCAGGAAGTCGTCGGGCGTCTCGGCCAGCCGGCGCATGAGGCGTTCGAGGGGCGGCCCCGCGATCATACCGCGAATTTCGCGAACGCCTGGGTTGACGGGCAATCATCGCACGCCGCCAGCCGCCGCGTGGCGCGCGCTGCGGCGAACCGCGCGGGCAAGGCATCGAGATCGGTCACGCTCCGCAACGCCGTGATTGGTACGCCATAGGCGTTCCCGCTGAAGCCGCACGGCGACACGATACCTTGCTCATCGATGAACAGGAACGCACGGCCGGGCGCGCAATCCTCGACCGCCAGCGCCGCACCCGACGCGCTTGCCCTCAGGCGGTCGAGATAGCGTCCATTCCCGCACAACGTGACGCCGCGCGTCGCCAGCCGCCGACGCAAATCGGGCAGCATCGCCTCCAGCGACGCGACCTCGGCCGGGCGCAGCCGCTGTGCCGGAAAAAACGCTGGGCGATCGCGCCCTCCGAGCTGGTTGAACGTGACCTCGTCAATCCCCCAATCCGCCAATGCCGCGCACAGATCAGCGAAATGCGCGATCGTTTCGCGCATCAATACGACGTTGGCACGCAGCCGGAGCGGCGCGGCGCCGCGGGAGGCGACCAGCGCGCGGACGCCATCGCGGACCCGGCACCACGCGCCCGCCCGCCCGCGCAATCGGTCATGGATCGCCGCCGGTCCGTCGATGCTGACCGTCAACTCGGCGAACGTCGCGATCACCGCCGCGCGCACGGCATCGCGATGCAACGTGCTGCCGTTGGTCGTCGCGCTGATCGCAAGTCCCGCGCTCGCCAACTGCTCCGATAAATCCCAGATCGGCCGCCACAGCAGGGGCTCGCCACCCAACCAGCTCAGCATGACGCGTCTGCCGTGTGCCCGCATCCAATCGACGAGCAGTCGCTCCGAACCGCGCCACCTCGGCGGCGGCCACCTCGTTTCGCGTGCCGCCGAGCCGCCGATCGTACGCGCAGAAGCCACACGCATAGTTGCATCGCGTCGTGGTTCGCCACAGCACGATCATTGCGTGACCTGCCGGCGTTGCGTTGCCCCGCCATAGCGCCGCCTGCTGAACGCCTGCGCGAACGCCGTCAGAATCCTCCATCCGCTCGATCGAGTGGATGTCCCAGCCTTGCTCGCTTCGTGCCCGCTCCAATGCCTGGCCCACCGCGCTGTCGGGCTTGATCCAACGGCCGAGATTGAGCGCCATCGTGCCGCCCGCGCGGCCGTTGGCGAGTGCGGTCGCCGCGACGTCCCAGCCGCTGTTGCCGCGCTCGTCCGTCCCGAACATCGTCGTGATGCCATCGTCGGAGATCATCAGGACATGGACCGCCCGGTCGCGCGGCGAGCGCGCGGCGAAGGTGTCGCGCAGGCGGTGGATGGGGAACGCGGTTCCGCCGCCGAAATGCCCTACCAGGATGCGCAGGATCGCGGTCTCATCGCGGATGAAGCCCTCGGTGCCGATAAATTGACGCTTTCCGCTCCACAGCGTCGCCTGGATGCGCGCGCCAGCCTTCAGCGCCGATAGCGCGATCACCGCGCCAGCCAGCGTCAGGAACGACGTCGTGCGCCGCGGGTCGGGCATCGATCCCGAACTGTCGACATAGAGGTCCAGGTCGATCGGCTCAGGCTTCGACGCCGTCCCCGGCTCGCGACCATAGTAGCGGCGCATGGTGGTGACGCCGGGGATCACCGTCGCGGACTGCGCCACGGTTTGCAGCCAGTCGATATCGTCGAGCGGATCGCCCAGTGCCCAGGGCTCGATCCCCTCGAGCTGCGGTTCATCGGACCGCGGCGCCGGCAGCACCGGGAACGGTATCAGGAACGGCAGCGCCCGTTCGCGATAGTAGCGGATCGCGATGTCCTCGGCGGACAGGGTCAGTCCGGCGGCGCGCAGGATTTCACCGGTACTCGAACGGCTCGCGCGCCTGGCCCGCGCCGCGCGGGCCAGGCGTTCCGGTGGCGGGTTCGGTCGGCGGTTCGTCCGGCGCGGCATCGTCGCCGGTCACCAGCGGATCGCGCGACGGATGCACCGTGCCCGCCGCCTCGTCCGCGTCGACCGTCTGCGCCCCGCTCGGGTCGGCTCCGACCGCGGCGGCGCGGGTATCGTGCAGCCGGCGCAACGCCGCGTCCTTTTCGGCATCCTCGGCAAGGTAGGGGATGACGAGCGCCGCGAACCGCCCGGCGCCGCGCAGCCAATCGCGCGCATAGACCCGGATCACCCGCGCCCCGAGCCATGCATCACCCTCTGCCGCCGCGTCGCCGCGCGGCCCGCCGAGGCTGCCTTTTTCGAGCGCCCATAACGACTCGTACGAGCCCATGTAGAACGCCCACAATCGGCTCCGTGTCCCAGGCTCGCGTTGGTTCATCCTGGCGTAGATGCCGGCGATGTCGAGCCCTGCCTGACGCTGCAGTCGGTCGTTGATCAGCAGGTCGGTATAGAGGTTTGCGACCATCGGCGCGTGTCGCTCCAGCGTGGGCAATGCTCGCCGCAACCGCGCGATCAGGCGAAAGCTGTCGGTCGCGGTCGCCGGTGCCAGCACGTGATGGCCGATCTCATGCGCCAGGATCGGCGTCGCATGGTCGTCGAGGTCAAGCCGCCCGATCGCCTCCAGGTCGATCACCACGCTTTTGTCGATCAGCCGGATCATCGCGAAGGCGCCGGCAAGCCCTTCCTTGGCGGCGGCCACGGTGGTTTCGCACAGCAGCGGATCGCGCAGGCGGGTAAAGCGGCTCCACGTCGCCAGCGCGTCGGGCCATGCCGCCCGCCACAAGCCGATGCGATTGGTCCGGTTCAGGAACGCCACCGCCGCACCAGGATGAAATGGCTGTACGGTGAAGCGAACGCGATGCTGTCGCCGGTGGCCGCTGCCTGCAATCCCGCTTCGGGCAGGCCGGCGACGCGTAGCGGCGCCGCGGATGCCGGCGTGGCGTCGTCGAACTCGTCCTCGTCCGCCGGATGAAGGGTCGCGCCCCAGGCATCCACGGTCAGCAGCCCGACGCGACGACCCGCGCGCACGATGAAGCCTTGCGCACCCGCCCGGACCTGGGGCGGCGTCTCGAACGGCCCGCCGAATCCGGTGAAACCGCCGAAGCGGATTCCTTGGTGCGCATCCGCATCTGGCGTCCACCAGCGGTCGGCGGCCAGCGCGGCGCGAATAGCCGGCCACGAGCCAGTGGCGCCAATCGCGGCCAGCGCCAGCGTCCCGGGTAGCGTGTCGGCGACAGCCAAGGCGCCCGCGCGATAATGCGCCATGCCCGATCGCCACGCGACGACCTGCCCCGCCGCGGCCAGCGTGTCGGCTGTCAGCAGCGGACCGAGCGCCGCCATCCGCGCGATCCATTCGCCTGGTCGCGCCACCGCCGTCGTGGCAAGCCTCAACACCGCATTGGTCAGCATCGCCAGCACCGGCTCGGGTCGTTCGGCCACCGCCGCCGCCAACGGCACCGCGACCTCAGTCCATGCACGGTCGACGAGCACGCGCCGCTCACCCGCCAGTGCTTGCTCGACTAGCGTCACGGTCAGCGCAAACGCAGCCTCGACCACCGGCGCGACGCGACCGGGCGCGACCGCTTCCACCGCGACCACCAGAGGGTCGATCCGCGTGCGCACGGCATCGATCAGCGCCTCATTGTCGAACCCGGTGCGTGCGCGTCGCGCCGCGGCAACCTGGGCATTGAATCGCGGCCGGCCCGCAGCGAGTTCCCGCACCAGAACCGGCGAGAGTTTCACCGGCCGCCGCCGAGCCATGCCAGGTAGTTGGTATAGCGCTGATGCAGATATTTGAGGTGCAGCAGCTCATCGAAAAGCGGGCCGTAGAGCTTGCGGCCCTGGACCCGCTCGGCGATCAGCCGTTCGATCCGGGTTAGCCGCGCGCGCACCTCGCGATCATCGAGTCCGTCGAGCCCGACCGCGAATTGGTCCGCCAGCACGCGGACCGGATCGTCGCGGTCGAGATCGAGCCGGTCGTATTCCTCGCACGCCTGGTCGAAAAGATGGCGCAGCCAGGCGATCACGTCGGTCCGATAGGCGGCGTTTTCGGGCAGCCCGAAGAAGGGCGCATCCGGGTCCGGGATGCAACTTGTCGCGCAATACGAACGGCAGGATCTGACGCACGTCCTCCAGCCCGACCGCGTCAGCGCCACGAAACAACGCCATCGCCTTGGCGAAGCCGATCAGGGTCATCAGGTTTCGCACCGACAGGCCGTTGAGGGTCTGCGTGCCGATATCCTTCAGCCGGTCGCGGCCGCCATCCGCCGCGGTCACCTGAACCCAGTCGATGCCCGACAGGCGCGCAGTGTCTTTGCTCATATGCTCGAACACCACGCCCGCCGGCTCCATCAACTCGAACTGGCTCGTGAAGAATTCAATGCGACGGCGCACCTCCGGCGGCAACGGCATGCCACGCACCGCCTCGACCAATTGATCGATGTCGGGCGTGTCGAATACGATCTCGCGCGGAACGAGTTCCTCGGGCCGCACATTCTCCTCGATCCGCAGCACCAGTTCATCGAGGAAGCGAGGATTGAACGATAGCGCCTGGACGATGACGTCGATGCGATCTCGCAACGCCTCGATCACCTGATAAGTGCCGCCCCCGGCGTCGTCATTGGCGGTAAGGTACCAGGCGGCCGGCGGACATTCGTAGATTTGCCCCAATACTTCGGCATAATTGTCGCCCATCACCGTCAACAGCGCGCTCTGCGTCCGTGTTGGTATTCGGTTGTATTCGTCGACGATCTTGACCCGCATCCCCAACCACGGCCGCCATGCGATACGGATCGCATCGACGCTCTGAGCGGAGATCAGATCGGCGGGCAGCGGATTGCCCAGCAGGTCGGCGATTGTCATCTGCGGATGGCCATGCTGCATCGCACGGCGTACCTCGCGGACCGGATAGCCCGCCAGCACGCCCATCAGGATCGCGCTCGCCGTCTTGCCGCGACCTGGGCCGCCGACGAACAGGCATTTGGACCGCGTCGCGAAGGCGAGCAGCGGCAGCAGCACATAGCTGGAATAACTCTGCGCCGACGGCAGCATGAGCAGGCGGTGGCTGTCGCCGACGCGGAATTCGGGCGATGGGCCGTCCTGAAACTCGATGTCGTAATGCGGGCTGATGATCGCGGTGTTGACGATCCAGAAATAGGCCTGGCGCAATTTCTCATCGAGCCGTTCCTGGCCGGGCTGGGTCGACGTCGCGGTCGCCAACGGCCCGGCGTACAGATCGGCGATGTCGAAGCTACGCACGATCGGCGCCGGTCGCCGCGTCGTAGGGGCGACCGATATGCGCCGAAAGAACGGAATGCGGGCCACCAGGCAACGATATCTGGTCACCGACAGTCTGCCAAGCTGGCCGGTCGGCACTTTCTTGGCGCGAGGCGAGGGCGCCGCCCGATACGATAAGATCGCGGCCGCTTTCGCAGCCGGCATCGCCATCGCAACGTCACTCGGGTGGATCAGGTCATTGCTGTGACAACTGCCCAATTTCGAACAGGCCCCAGCACATTTTCTGGACGGCAGGCCGCGTACCTTGGCATGATGCGTTGAACTCTGCCGAGGGCGGTTGTGATGGACATTACCGTGATCGACTCGCGTAACGCGGCCGTGGGTGAGCCGGCGTGGACGATGCGCCGGGCGGCGGCCTGGGCTGGGGCGACGCGGTGCAGCGCCGCCATGCTGATCGAGGAGCGGGTGCGCGCCGAGGTTGACCGAATCCAAACTGGGCAAGCGCCGAGCATGTTCTTCCGTGAGTTGCGCGGGCAGGGCGAGGCGCTGGCCGACGCTCTGGTGGCCCGGGCGCTGCAGGCGTTCGCCCGCGGGCGTTTGCTGCTGCTGGTGAACGGCCGCCAGGTGTTGGAGCTCGATGCGGACATCGACCTGAGCGCGCCAATCGAGGCATTGTTTTTGCGGCTGATTCCGTTGCAGGGCGGCTAAGCCAATGTTGCGGCCAACATTTGGGCAGGCCGACACGACAGGGCCGGAAACGCCGCCGCCGGCCAATGCGGCGGAGGCGCTGGTGGCGGAACTGGACCCCGACTATCCCGAGTATCACCGCTACATGGCAATGCGCGCGCGCCAGATCGAGGGCGCGAATTTTCCCGAGGGGCGCAAACGGCTGCTCGAGTATGACCAGGCCAGCCGCAGCGCGCTGTTATGCGCCATCGCCGATGGCGGCCTGCTGGCAAACCTCGTGTTGCCGCCCGCCAATCCCCGCGACGTGCTGGCGTGGCGCGTCAGGACGCTGCTGGGCCCGTTTGTTGACCAGGGCCTGACGTTGGATGCCACGGCGGCGGTGTTCAACGCGATTGCGCGCCTGGCGGGGGAGACGGCGGTCTGGGATCGCAGCCTGTATCTCAGCGAGCCGTGGCAGCAGCGCATGGCGGCCATCTGCGCCCAGGGCCATGCGCCGACCAGCGCGGAAAAGGCGTTGCTGCTGCGGTTCAAGGCCAAGCTGGAGGCGCTGGGCCGGACGCTGCGCTCGCGCGACGAACTGAAGCGGGTCGCCGCGATGGTGCGGTGGATCGACAAGGTCTGCGATGCGGCGCCGGTGGATGACGAGCTGATCGCGGCGATGACCACGCGCACGCAGGAGGACGGGCGGTTTCCCGCCGTGCCGGAACACTTTGCCTTCTGGATGGCGTTCATCGGCCGCGGCACACGGCATGTGCAGGCGCTGATCGCCGAGTTGACCGCGCCGACCGAGCCGGATTGGCTCAGCGATCCGGACGCCTATGCCCGGCGCTATCCACCGTTCGCGGGATTGACCCCGGCTTTCGGTAGCTGGTTCGCCGCGACGGGCACCATGGTCGACGGGATCAAAAAGCCTTTTGCGGGCATTCACCTGGCGCTGCATCCGGGGCAGCGGCCGACCACGGTGCAGGACGTGGAGGCGTGCCTGGATGCGCCGGCGACGCTGGGGACGTTGAACCTGGTGTGGTCGAGGGCCGCGGTGCCGGAGCTGACGCGCCTGGCGGATCTCGACGATGCGAAACACAGATCGTTGCTGGCGCATTTGGCGCGCGCGCAGGCCGCGGCGAAGCCGGCAGCGGGCTGGCTGAAGAAGCTCCGCGCGTTGATCGACGCGGTGGGGCAGGACGCTGCGCGGCAACGCATGATGGAGTGGCTGGAGCAGTTCGCGGCAGTGGCGCCGACGGCGCCGGACCACGCGCGATTGCACAATTATTTCCATTTTGTGAGTGCAGCGAACTGGCTGCAGGACGTACAACCGGATTTGCCGGCCTGCACCGACGACGCGGTGCTCGAGAACGCCGCGGCTTCGCTCGCGCTCAATGCGGGGGTGAACCACTTCGATCAGCAGTTCCTGTTCTACCGGACAAGCAACGGATGGGTGGGGCGGGTGCATGATCCCAAGCGCTGGCGCGATGGCGGAGTATTGGTGGTGGGCCATCGGGACTGGAGACCCTCCCTGACCAACGAGGCGCTGTTGCGCGGCGTGGCCTGGGCGCTGGGCGAGGTCGGCGCGCCGGGCGTGGTCGATCTGCTTGAGCGTACCGTGGCCAGCGCGATGGCCTATACGGATCGTCACGGCGCGCGCTCCCGCGGCACGGCGAACACGGCGATCGGTGCCATCGCGCGGATCGGCACGCGGGAAGCGCTGGAGGCGCTGGGGCGGATACGGCGCAGCATGAGCGACAAGGCGATCGCCGATACGGTGGCCAGGTCGATTGCCGCGCTGGCTGAGACATTGAAGCTGGCGCCGGCGGATATCGAGGAAATGGGGCTGCCGGACTATGGTTTTCGCTGAAGCGCCGTCGATCGATCTGCCGCTGGGGGACTGGCGCGCGCGCGTGTCGCTCAAGGAGGCAGGCGGCACCGCGCTGACCTATCTCACGCCGGAGGGCGCGCTCGCGGACCGGCTGCCGAAGGCGGTGGCGCTGCGCCAGCGCACGGCGCTGGCGGCGGTAAAGGCGCGCAGAAAGGACATCGAACGCGCGATCGCCGAGACGCGGGTGCGGCTGGAACACAGTTTTCGCGACGGGCGGGACTGGCGCCTGGCGGACTGGAAAGTGCGCTACAGCGAGCATCCGCTGGCGCGCACGCTGGCACGGGGGCTGATCTGGCGGTTTTCGCCCGATGACGGGCCGCAATTCGATGCGCTGGGCACCGCCGAGGCGCTGACGGGCGAGGATGGCGCGGTGCACGCATGCCCGGCTGGCGGGCGCGTGCGGCTTTGGCACCCGGCGGACAGCGATGCGGCGGCGCGGGCGGCATGGCGGCTGCTGTGCCTGGCGCGCGGGGTGCGGCAGCCGTTCTTCCAGGCCTGGCGGCCGGTGTACGAGCTGACTCCGCCGGAATTGCAGACCGCGACGTATTCCAACCGGTTTGCCGGGCTGATCTTCGACCAGCCTGTGCTGGTGAAGATCCTGCGCATGCGCGGCTGGGCGATCAAGAGCCGCATGCTGGATTGCGTGCCGAAGGATTTCGCGCCGGCGCGGCTGGCGCTGCCGGCGTTTGGGCTGGTGGCGGAATATTGGGGCCAGGGCATCGGCGCGGTGGGAGACGTGCATCGATATGGCGCGCCGAACCTGCCGTATTTCGCCAGCTCGCAGATACGGTTCTACCGGGAGTCGGATTTTCGGCGGGCGGACCGAAGGGCGGTGCGGCTGGAGGATGTGCCGCTGCGCGCATTCGGCGAGGCGCTCTTCGATATCGACATGGTCAGCGGCATCAGCGCCGTGGGGTGGCTGCCCGGGTGGCTCGATCCGGGGGCAGAGGCTGAACCGCCGCCGCCGGAGCGGATCGGGGCGCATTGGCCGTTTGATGAAGATCTGTCGGGCAGCGCGCTGAGCCGGCTGGGGGAGGCGCGGCGCGAACTGCTGGCGTGGCTGCTGCCGCGGCTGGCCATCGGCGCGCAGTGCCGGCTCGAGGATAATTGGCTGAAAGTGCGCGGAAAATGGCAGGACTATGCGATTCATTGCGGCAATGCCTCGGTGCGCGTCGTCGAGAGCAACCGGCATGTGTGCATTGTTCCGCGGCGTGACGACGAGGACGGGCCGATGCTGGGCTTGCCGGTCGTGGGAGACGATGTGCTGTCCTTGATTCTTTCCAAGGCCACCCTGCTGGCGGATGAACCCGGAATTCGCGACGAGGCGATCTTGCGGCAGTTGTCTGCTCGATCCTGCGGAGCATGACGCCCGTGAGAAGGAAACAGGTATGGATGTAATCGACACGATTGTGTCGCTGCGGCCCGGCATGCCCGGCGATCTGTATCTGCGGAGCTTGCCCGACCTGCCGAAGCCCTTCGTCGACACCACGCCCGACGATACGGAGGGACGATGGCCGCCGACCACGCATTACTCCGGTCGCTACTCCGGCCATGGCGCAACCGTCGTCATCGATCATCAGGGCTGGATCGCGCGCGTCGGCCTCACCGTCGCGTTGCTGGACCGTGCCGGCATTCCTGGCCTGCACGCGGGCATGACATTGGGCGAGATCATCTCCGCCTACCCGAACCTGTCGCCGGAACCGGAAGATAAACATGGCGTCCAGGTCTACGCTGGCGCCACCACGCCGGGGGGCTACGAACTCGTGGCGACGGCCAGACGTGGCGTACTGCTTGCCATCGGCCTGGAGCGACCGGGTGCCGGGGCCTACCGCACCGCGCGCGCGGCCTTCATCGCCGCCCGGAAGACCGCGGCGCAGTCGGCGCGCCGCGCCGCCCAGGAGCGGCGGACCCGCTGGCGGACGATTGCCGATCCCGCGCAGATGCTGCGCGACTGGGCCGCGACGAGCGACGATTGGGGCCAGCCGCCCGTGCGTTTCCGTGCGTATGCAGAATGGCTGATCCGGGCCACGCCGGACCAGCGCCATGCCGCGGCACTGAACTGGAACTGGGACTACGGCGTTCCCCCGATGCTCTACATCGTCAGACAGCCGGATTGCGATCTCGCGACCGCGCTCGAAATCTTCTACCTGGCCCAGCCGTCCTACTATCACACGTTCGACGACGACCCTGCCTGCGCGGATTTCAAGGACGAGGACGTGTATGGCCTGATCAAGGAGATCCGTGACGGCGTCAACGCGGGCCGCTTCACCCGGCGGGACTTCGCGTTTCCCGGCGTGGCGCCTTACGACCATTACCTGCGCGGTCGTGCCGTCTACGACCCCGCCGCCTTCCGACTCGACCTTCAGGGCAAGGCATGCATCGAAATGGAGTTCGATGATGGAGTCCCACCCGAGGCTCTGACACTATCTCGCTGAGCATTTTTGCAAAGCGGACGCATTGTTCCCATCGCCAGCCGCGGTGCCCGGTCCATGCCAGTCCGTGAACAACCGGGAGTCGCGCCATTGACCTCGCGTGAGGCTGTGCAAAGCTTGCATCGTCGGATTTTCGATCGCACGCGGGGGACGCTCGTATAATGGATACGCTCGCGAAATTTCTGGCGTACAATAAGAAGTTGCTGGCGCAAGCCGCCGGCGCCGGCCCAGCCGATCATGACGACAGCGAAGAGTATTTGCGGGCCGCGATCCCTGCGCCATCGGCCACAGCCGAGCATGGCTGGATCGGCGGCAATCCCAGCCTGCCGGATCCGTTCCGGTGGCCCGAGCGGGGCGGGCAGCCGTATCAGTTTCTTTGCCAGGTCGACTGCGCGTCCTTGCCGCCGAAACTGTGGGGCGGCCTTGGCCCGCGGACCGGTTGGCTCGCGGTCTTTGCCGGTTTCACCGGGTCGCTCGATGTCAAAGTCGTCCACGCACCCGGCCTCGGGGCTGAACGGCACAACGGCGCCGCGTGGCGAAAGAGCGCCAGTGCGTTGCACTCGATGGACGGCAGGTTGGATCGGTTCCTGTCCGCGCCACCCAAATGGCGGTTGCATGTCGTGCATCCCGGGGACGGGGAGGATTGCGTTCCCGACCGCCTGCGGCAGCGCCCCACGGCATCCGGCCCGTTCCGGGTGGCGGCGCCCGAACACCGGCCGTTCGACTGGACGACGCTGGAGCTGCTGCTGAGCGAAGCGATGGCGCACGGCGAGGAACGCGCGAAAGCGTTTGCGCATTCTGCGCGCGAGCGCACGGCGCGACTGAAGCCGCCGCCGGAACGGCTGACGACGGCGCTGCGGGACATCCTCGTCACTTCGGATCAGTTGACAAAGGCGTTGCAGGCGTTTCGCGCCGGTCAGCCGTTCTCGCCGGAAGGCTGGTTGTCGCATGCGGACCTGATCGTTCGCATCATGCTGCTGGAGGACGAGTATTTCCTGCAGTCAGGACACAGCTTCGAAAGCGTCGTGCAGCGCATGCAGATCGAGCTGGTCAACAACCAGGGTTTCTTGCGCAGCATGACGGCGCCATCGCCGCTGTTCCAGCCGGAGACGACGCAGGGGCGCGCCCACACCGAGCTGGTCGGGCTGGTTGCGGACCTGGAACGCGACCTGCGTGCGGACGGGCGGATTCCGCCGCGCCCCGCCAAGGCAATCGGGCCGAACGTTGCCGACTGGAAGGAATACCGTGAGAATTTCCCCGAAGACTGGCAACGATATGCCGGTCGGGTGCGGCATATCCGCGAATTGTTCTATGCGTTCTGGCGCGCAAATGCGATCGCCGCCGAGGCCGCCACCAGGGGAAAACCCAAGACTGTCTCCATTCCCGGCACGCTGGACGAAGCCTTCGTCCGGCAGGAACGGCAACGCAGCTGGACCCGCGATCGGCTCGACACTATCGCCTGCGGCGATCCCGACGCTGACAACGAAATGCGCATGGCAAGACAAAGACAGGTCGATGCCGGGCAGTTCGCGCTGCGCATGGACGATGAGCTTCGCAAAGTGCGCGGCCGCGATCCCGCGGCGGCGTTCAGCCCGGATGACTGGGTTGCAATATGCGGCATGATCGACGAGAGCGCGGACCGCGATATCCTGTCGCAGTACCTGGAGGTTCGGGTACAGTGTGGTGCGGTCCGAGATGGCAAAGCAGATTTATTCGGTCCGGCCGGATTCCTTGCCGTCTGCCGCACGGCTTGCGCTGGAAGCCGAATGGAGGTTCGACGCCGAGCAGGCGACACTCCAGCTCGGAGGCACGCCTCGCGGGTGGTGCGAGAATTTCATCGAGCAGAAGCCGGAACTCGGTGCTGCTGCTGCAGATCCCCAGCAATAACCTCACGCATTTTCTGTTCGGCGACGTGAGTGATCTGGCAATCTCCATCTCCAGAGCGGATTTGAAGCGGCACCATTTTGGCTCCGTTCGCGTGGATGTGTCGAATTGACGCGGCGAGCGCAGCCTGATCGCCGATCAATTTCAGAGCGGTGCGGCCCAACGGCCCTGCCGTCGGAGCCCCGAGTCAAGCGTACCGCCGCCGTGGTTCAACACGCAAAACTCCGCCTGCCGCACGCTATGTTGGCGGGTTGCACCCGGCCTCAGGCGCGGGCTGATGCCGCGATCAAGCGGTGCGCGCTGTTGTAAAGTCGACCGGGGCAAGCAGGTGCCGCAGATGAGGTGTCCGGCAGCCGCCGCTCGCGATCGACTGTTTTCGCGATCAGGCCGACGGCGCCGGCACGGCCGACTTGAGTCGAGAACTGTCACGACGCCATGATGGCGTGAATGTCCGCTTTGGTTTTGATTGCGAGAGACCAGCCTGTATGCTTTCGGCGAAATCGATGCACCAGACGAACGTCCGGTTCTTGGCCTCGCCGTCGCAGAGCGGACCGTCGCAAAACCACCCAAAGCCGGCGTGCACCCGGATTGATGCAGTGAACTCACAGGCGGGTCGCGCGCGGCTAAGGGAGGCGTCGGCAAGACCGCTCCGACGCCCCCGCCTTCTCACGCTGTTGCCAGCCTGCCGTGCCCGGCCATCAGGACGGGGCCGACGCGGCGAACACGACGTAGCTGCCGTCGCGCCCCGACAGCCGCACCGGCGACAGCGGCCGACCGGCGCCCGCCGCCTCCGCCCACCGGGCGAACCGGGTCCGGACGGACGGCATCGGCGCGGGATCGTCGTCGTCGGCGACGCGCAGCGCCTCGACGAACAGGTCGGCGCCCCACAGCCTCGCCGAACTCAGCAGGACGACCGGATTGCCGGCCTCAGGCTCGAACGCCCAGACCTGCATCACGGCGGCGGGCGGCGGGTCGCCGCCGCCCATTGGTTGGTGGCGCGCGGCCAGCGCGGCGTCGACGATGTGGGCGCCGACGGAGGCGCGCAGGTCGGCGACGACGTCGCCGAAGCCGTAGCCCGGCAGCGCGGGTTCGACGCTGGCGGGCAGCAGGAACCCGTACTCGCGCAGCGCCGCCAGCAGGCGGCGGAGCCGCTCGGTCTCGTCGGCGGTCATGTCGACCGTGCGGCCGAACGGGTAGCGTCGGTGCAGTTGGCGAAAGCGACGGTGGTCGGCCGCCGCGCGTCGGGTGCGTCGTGAGCGGTGTTCATGTGGGTCATTCCTGTCGTGCGGTTTCTATGTCTTATAGCAATGAAATGACGACTGCGGCGGGCGCGGCGACGCCATCGATCCCGGCGACCGCCCGCGCGTGACCGCCGCCCCATCTGACTGGCGGCGACGGTCGCGAGAGCCGAGCAGCCCACCACCGGTCGGTGCCGGGCCGTCCCCCGCGACGTGGCTCGCGCGTCGGCCGCCGCCGGACGGGCCCGGACAGATCCGGCGGGGGTGCTCCTTCAGGACCGGAATCCTCACCGTCCTCACCGTTGCATAGGCGCCCGCGAGGGTGAGGGTGGAGAGGATTCCGGCAGTGTAGATTTGCGCGGAGTCCGGACGCCGATGGGTGCCACGAGCGACTGATCTCGCGAGCACAAGAGGGAGCAGCGAGATGTGGCCTGAAACACCAAGAAAGGGATCGAGCGTGCTCATTCAACCGACCTGGAGAACTGCACTGCCCTGGCCGCTGCACGTGATCGATTTCGAGGCCAGCTCGCTCGACCTCAACGGCTACCCGATCGAGGTCGGTCTCGCAGTCTGGCCCGCGCCCGAGGAGCCGATCCTCGGCTGGTCGGCGCTGATCCACCCGGTCGAGGACTGGACGCGGCACGGCCACTGGAGCCGAGCGTCGGCCGAAGCACACGGGATACGCGGGAGCGAGCTCCTGGCCCGCGGGCTGCCGCCGGGACGAATTGCTTTGGCGCTGAACGAGGTGCTCGGCCCCGACTGCGTCATCTGGTGCGACGGCGGACCTTACGACGCCCAGTGGACGCGCGCGCTGTTCCGAGCGGGCGGGGTCAGGCCGCTCTTCGCCCTCGGCGACTGGCACCGGCTCGCCCACATGCTTGGCGGGCCAGCGCGCAAGCGCGCGCTGGATTGGCTTGAGCGAGCGCCGGCGGGGCACCGGGCCCGCGAGGACGCCGAGCAGCTCCTGTTCGCGCTGGCGCACGCCGCTGGGGTTCAACTTGGACCCGCCCAGGACCTCGACCTGCACCGGCCAGCGTTGTCTGCCATGGCCACGCCTGCGGCGGAATCGCCGCCGCGGCCGAAGGCGGCCACCTGAAGCGCGGAATGCGCGGCACCGGCCAGCAAGCCGAATTCCCTATCAAGAGCGCAACGGCCTTGGTGGCACTGGAAGTCGCCGGACGCTGCGATAATGATGATCGGACAGAACCGTCACCTCGGCGCCCTGAATGCAGAACCGGTCCGCTATGAGACGGACGAAGGCCGGCTAATGAAGTTGCCGGTCAGCCCGGACGACGGAGCGCTGGGCCGCGCAATGATACAGCACCCGGACGCGCGGCCACTCGTCGTACTCGGACCAGACCGGCGCGGTAGGGAGCTGGGCTGCGCGCAAGGCGCCGCCCCCACGGCGGCACAGTCCGCGACCAGCGCGCGAGGTGGCCAGTGTCAGGGTCAGCATGTCGCCGTGGGCGTCGGTCCGTCGCAACGTGACGGCAGGAGCGATGATGGCTGGCTCTCCGCCCTCCGCCACCACCCAGAAGAGGCCGACCATTCCGCCTTTAGGGCGCCCCTCGGCCATCAGCGGCGAGCCAATTCTGTCAGAGCCCGGAGCACCACGACCATGGCCAGCGTGTCGCGCTCGCAGTAGGCGAGCAGCGCGGCCCGCAGCTGACGTGTCTGCTCAAGGTCCATGATGCGGCCTGACGCCAGCTGCAGGAATGCCGCAGATGCCGACGCGCCGTCGGCGATGTCGCCGAGATCGCCATAGCCAAATCCTGAGGCGAGTGCCGGAGCCACGGCCTTGATCGAGTTGCTGAAGCGGAACTCGGGAAAGTACACCGCACCGCGCACGATCGGCAGCAGGTCGAGCAGGCGGGCGATGATCGCGTCGAGCGCCACGCGCAAGTCGAGGAATTGCACGGCGAGCTCCTTCAGCCTCGTCTGCTCGTACGGCGAGTAAACGACGATCGGCCCGTCGAAGGCATCGAGCCCCTCGATCAGTGTCTCGGCGAACCGGCGCCGCGGGTCGCTGGCGCCGTCTGCCAGAAACTCTCGGTGATGCAGGATGCCATCGGCACCGGTCGCGTGCAGCGACCACTGGAACGGGATGGTCTGGTACGGCCGCGTGCCCGCGTAGAGCGGGATCGGCGGCATCATCGCCTCGAAATCCAGGTAGCAGACTGGCGGCCCGTGACCGCGCAGCAGGCGGGCGAGATCGGGCGCGACGTAGGGGCGGCCGCTCACGGTCGCGTCCCGGATGATCACCTGCTTGGACGTGAGCGGGAAATCCGCCGGGATCGCCGAGATGGCCTCGATGTCGCGCGCTTCGAGCTCGCTCCTCCTGGCCTGCGTCAGGCGCGGGAGATAGAAGATCCAGTCGGCAGGCTTGTGCGTCGTGCAGCGGTCCCAGAACTCGCAGTCGTACGGTGCGCTGCACTGGCCGCCCGGCTCGGCGTGCGGAAGCGTCGCCGTCGCCAGGCACGCGCGCATCGCGGTCAGTTGGTCGGGCAGGGTGACGAGCGCATCGGCCACGGCCTCGCCCACATCGAGACGGGCGAAGAATTCCGGCCAGCAGATGCCGTCAGCACCCCGCACGTAGTCAGTGTTCACGTGCAGCAGTTCGATCGAACGGACGGTGACGCCGGCGCCGGCGAGGACGAAAGCCTGGAGGGCGATTTCGTCGACGTGGTGGTCCCTCAGGCCGGTGCTGCTCTTCACCTCCCGCAGCCCCCAGGTGCCCTGGCCGAGGCGCTCCAGCACGTCGACGCGGACGCGGATGCCGTCGTGCTCGAACGCGGCCTCGAAGATCGCCGGCACCCGCGCGTCGGCCATCAGCGCCGCCGTGCGGGCCGCGGCCTCCGCGTGCTGCCAGGGCTCTCCCCCGACCAGCACGCCGCCGGGGAACAGCAGGCGCGCCTTGCGGCCGACCTCCTGCCCGATGTCGAGCGGCGACCCGGGCGCCGGCTCTTCGTAGGCCGGCGGCTCGTGGACGAGCAGCCAAATGCGGCGCAGGCACTGCAGGCCCGCCATGTAGCGCGACTTGGTGAGATGCTGACTTTGCACTGACGCGATCCGGGATGACTGCGCCGCATCGACCATGACCGGCCCACCGCGAGCAACCGGAAAGCTCGCTCCTCGCCCGCGGCCACGACCGCTTCTGTCGCAGCGGCGGTGCATTCCTGACGGACGGCGCCGTGACATGGCGCTTCCAACCGGCTATAGGCTCGGACACGCCATGAACACCTGATCGCAGACCTTTTCGGCAGCATGAGATCAGCCCGCACCCGGACTCCGTCCGGTCGGTCTGGTCCATGCGTGTTCACCGAGGAGGTTCCCGTGTTCCAGGTCCAGGCTCCCGTCGTCATCGTCCCGTCCGCCGAGGCCCGCGCGGCGCTCGGCGCGCAAGTCCGCCCGGCCGCGCTGGCGGCCTGGCGCGAGCTCGCCCGCCGCGGCGAGGGGCTCGAGATGGCGCACTTCCAGATCGTCCACGCCGGCGTGACGCTGGCGGTCTGCTCGCGCCTGCGCGCCGACGGCTTCATCGAGATCGAGATCGGCCTCGGCGACCCGCGTCAGGCGGCGCGCGTCATTCCTGCGGCCCAGCTGCGCCGCGCCGAGGCACGGGTCCGAGCCCGCCACGGCCGGCCGGCGCGACGGCGATGACGGCATGGCGGGGGCGGCTTGGCTGCCCCCGCCGGATGCACAAACGCATTGACTGCCGCACCGTAGCGGCGCTATTGCCCCGCCTCCGTCAGAACCCGATCGCCTCACTCAAACCGCCAAGCGTCCCACCTCGCCGGCCTCCGGCTGCGCGACGCTTTGGCGTGTCCAGGCCGCCGGTGCGATGGGACGGATTGTCCGTTCCGTCGCCTGCGTCCGGTTCTGACGCCCAACCAGCCCATTCACTCTGCGTCGAGCAGCTTTTGAGCCTGACATGATCGCCACCACCACGCGGCGGCGCCCGCGCCTGCGCCGGGTTGCCTCAAGCGGCACGCTGCTCGCACTGGACTGCGCGCGCGGCCTGCATGGGGCGGTCGATCGGCGCATGCCGGAGGCCGCCGCGCTGGCGGCGTGGCTGGCGCAGCACGCCGCCACCTTCGGCCTGCCCGACGCCGCCGTTCCCGACGACGACGACCGGTCCGCCTCCTCCCGCCGCCGCGGCGTGACCGCGCAGGACTGGCGCAAGATCGGCGCGGCGCTCGCGGAGGCCGCGGCCAGCCTGCCGACGGCGACCGGCGCGCCGGCCGATCGCGGGATCGCGGCGATCGCCGACCGGCTCGCGCTCGACCCGCTGGACGCGCGCATCCTCGTCCTCGCGCTGCACTACAATCTGGATCAGCGGATCGAGCGGCTGTTCGACGCGATCAGCGAGTGCCGGACCGGGACCAGCCGGTTCCGCCGCGACGCCGGCCTGATCGCGCTGCTGCTGCAGGCGCCGCCGGCCGAGGTCGCCACGCGCCTGACCGCGGAGGCCAAGCTGCTGGCGAGCGGCCTGTTGCAGCTGGACGGCCACGGCCAGCTGACCGTGTTGGACCGTCTGGTGTCGCTGCTCCGCCGCGACGTGCTGCCCGCGGCGGACCTCTACGACCAGTTGCTCGGCGCGATCGCGGCCGAGCCGCTGCCGTGGGATGCCTTCGCGCATCTCGGCCGGGAGGCGGAGGTCGCGGCCGGCGTCCTCGCCGCGGCGCTCTGCGGCGGGAAAACCGGCGTCAATATGCTGCTCTATGGCGCGCCCGCCACCGGCAAAATCGCATTCGCGGCGACGCTCGCCGCGTGTGGATCGGCGTGGGGTCCCGACGCCGATCGGGGGGACTGTCCAGAAACCTGGGGGATCGGGCGGGGCGGGGGCAAGCAGGCGCTCGAGTCGCGTTTTCGTTGCGCGCGCCGTGTCGGCATGGCGGATTGTCCCAGTTGAGGTAAAGTCTGTTTGCTACGGTGAGCACCCCAGTCGGAACAACGGCTTGCGGGGCATCTGCCGGGATGAGTTCAATTGGGACAGCGCGTCGCCCTCTACTGCCGGGTCTCGACCGCCGACCAGTCCTGCGCGCGCCAGGAACGGGACCTTGCGGCTTCGCCGCCCGCGCCGGGTACGAAGTGGTCGGCACGTTCAAGGAGACCGGCTCCGGCGTGAAGCTCGACCGGGCGGAGCGGCGCCGCGTCATGGCGCTGGCACAGGCGCGGCAGATCGATGCGGTGCTGGTGACCGAATTGTCGCGTTGGGGACGCAGCACAACGGATCTCCTGGCGACGTTGCAGGAATTGGAAGCGCGGCGCGTGTCGGTGATCGCGCTCAACGGCATGGCGTTCGACCTCACCACGCCGCACGGCCGGATGATCGCGACTGTGCTGGCCGGCATTGCCGCGTTCGAGCGCGAGTTGACCCAGGAGCGCATCCGCTCCGGCATCGCCGCCGCCAAGGCCAGAGGCAAGCGTCTTGGCCGCCAGCCAGGTCACAGGCCGAAATCCGACCGCCTCGCCGCACGGGTGATGGCGCTCGTCGCGACGGGGCGCAGTTATCGCCTGATTGCGCCGCGAGGTCGGCCTGAGCAAGAACACCGTTGCCGATATCGTCAAACGCCACCGCACCCACTCGCCGCAGACCGCGTGAGCATGACTTCGAAGCTGGCGACAGGAATGTTGGCTCTGGACCGGCTAGGCCGCCAGCGCCAGTTCCGCGCCCGAACCCGAGGGGTTCGAACCGCTGGCCGAAGCCGGAACCGAGTGCGCCGTTGTAGACCGCACAGCGAACCTGCAGCAGCAGGTCGGCGCCTCGGCGCGACCAGCGCATCTGCTGCGATTTGTTCATCCGCCGATTGACCAGGAAGTTCGCTGTTCCCTCCGTCACCGACGTGCCAACCCGCAACCCTGCACGATATCGTTCAGCGTAATTGACCAGCCGGGCGCTCTGGCCACGCAGATAGTTGTCGATCTCGTGCAGCGCATGCCACAGTTTTCGGGACGCCACGCCGCGGTTTCGATGACCGCGCTCCCCTTTGTAGACATGCATGACCTTGCGGATGCGATCGAACGTGATCTGGGCGTCCTTGGCCTTGCCGTTCCAGATGCGCCAGTGCAGCCGCTCGACCTCCGCGACGATCGCTGTCTTCGCCGCCAGACGCCCCGGCGCGTCGGTGGACAATCCGCTCGCCGCCAGCTTGGCATGCTGCAGCCGCATGGCGATGTGGAACCAGTCGGCAATCGGCCGTTTCGTGACGCCGGCGTCGGCGAGAATCGATTGCAGGCCTGCGCAGCCGTCGGTGAACGCGGTCACCGTGCTGCTGGCGGTGCGACCGACTGCGTCAAGGCTCCGGCGGATCAGAACCGCGATGTCGGTGTCCGATCGCGCGACGGCACCGAACACCTGCCGCCCACCTTCCGCTGTCTCGACATTGCCGACGCGAACCTCGAGCTGCCGTTCACCATCGTCGCGGCTGCGAATGAAGGTCGAGTCCGTGGTGACGATGATGCTGGAGGCCGCGGCCGCTTGGTTGACCGCCGGGGCGGCGCGAAGTCGCTCGCCGATCTTGAGCGTGTGGCTGCGCAGCGTCTCGGGGGTCATTCCAGCCGCCACCGGCAGAAGATGGGACAGCACGTCGGCGGCGACACGAAACGGCATCAGCGCCGACAGATGCGCTCGCAGTTGGTTCAGCTCTGGGGTCGACCGGCAATGCGATGGCCAGCTGATGCCGGTCGCGTTGTGACCACAGCGGACGCAGCGAAACCGCGGGAGCCGCACCACCACCGCGCCGAACAGCGTCGCGACCGCATGGTGCTGCCAGTCTTTGACGTGGCATCCTCCGCCGCAAGACGGACACTCCGGACGCAGAACCGCATGATCCCGCGCTTGCGCGGCGACGATCTCTTGCTGCACGCGAACCAGAAGCTGCTTCGCCTCGGGCAGCGTCAGCCCCAGGTCGCTAATCTCCCCAAGATCGCGGCGCCGATCGAACTCCATTACGTCAACGCCCCGTCCCGCCCCCTCTGTCCCCGTTTCGACCAACCGCAAGACCCACCCCATCCGCGTTGTCCTACCCAGCGCCGACCCGCGGCGGTCATATCGCTTCCGTCGCCATCCCCCAAGTCTCTGGACACTCCCCAATCGAGCGGGCCAAGGCCCGACGCAACAAGGCTGTTTCACCGGCCCCACGACCGGCTGGCTGAAGGCGCGTCGACAATTTCCGACCGGCGGCGGGCGTGCTGCCCTCGCTACTTCACCACCGTGACCCGCAACGCGTTGGTGCTGCCTGGGATGCCGAACGGGATCCCGGCGATCACCACGACGGTGTGGCCGTGCGTGGCAAAGCCCTCGGACATGGCGATCCGGGACGCCTTGGCGACGGTTTCCGTCATCGAATGGGTCTGCGGCGCGACCACCGGATGCACGCCCCACACGACCGCCAGGCGCCGGGCGGTGCGGTCGGTCGGCGAGAGGCTCATGATCGGCGCCTCCGGCCGCTCGCGCGCGGCGCGCAGCGCGGTCGAGCCGGATTCGGTGAACGCGCAGATCGCGGTCGCGCCGATCGTGTGCGCCACCTGCCGCGCCGCCGCCGCGATCGCGTCCGACACCGAACGCTCCGGCGCGGGGCGGGAGGCCTCGACGATCGCGCGCCAGCCGGAATCCTGCTCCACGCGGGCCACTATCCGGTCCATGATGTTGACCGCCTCGTACGGGTACTGCCCGGCAGCGGTTTCCGCCGACAGCATCACCGCGTCGGCGCCGTCGAACACCGCGGTCGCGACGTCCGACGCTTCGGCCCGGGTCGGCGCCGGGGCGGAGATCATGCTCTCCAGCATCTGCGTCGCCACCACGACCGGCTTGCCGAGCTGGCGGGCGGCGCGGACGATTCGCTTCTGCGCCAGCGGCACCTCCTCCGGCGGCAGTTCCACGCCGAGATCGCCGCGCGCGACCATCACCGCGTCGGAGAGTTCCAGGATGGCGCCGAGATTCTCCAGCGCCTGCGGCTTCTCCAGCTTGCTCAGGATCCAGGCGCGGCCGGCCGCGATCTCGCGCGCCTCGGCCACGTCCTCGGGCCGCTGCACGAACGACAGGCCGATATATTCGACGCCGCGCTCCAGCACGAAGGCGAGGTCGTCGCGGTCCTTCCTCGTCAGTGCCGGGATCGGCAGCACCGTATCCGGCACGTTGACGCCCTTGTGGTCGGAGAGCGGGCCGCCGACCAGCGACCTCGGTCTCCAGGTGGTCGCCGCGCACGCGGGTCACGCGCAGCCGCAGTTTTCCGTCGTCGAGCAGCAGCGTGGTGCCGATCGAGGCGGCGGCGAGGATTTCCGGATGCGGCAGGTTGACCCGCCGCGCATCGCCCGGCGTCGGGTTGAGGTCGAGCGTGAACGCCTGCCCGGTCTGCAACTGCACCCGCCCGCCGCCGAACCGGCCGACCCGCAGCTTCGGGCCCTGCACGTCGGCGAGGATGCCGATCGGGTGGCCGACCTGCTCCTCCAGCGCGCGGATCATCGCGATGCGGGCGGCGTGGTCGTCGTGCGTGCCGTGCGAAAAATTCAGCCGGAACACGTCCGCGCCGGCGTGGAACAGCCGGCTGATCACCTCCGGCGTGGAACTGGCCGGGCCGAGCGTCGCGATGATCTTCGTGCGCCGGCGGCGGCGCAGCTTGTGGCGGAGCGACATCGGGGGCGGTCCTTCGGGACGGGATGCTTCGGCGGGGGCCGTAGGCCGGAGGCGGCCAATTCGTCAACCGTGCTCAGGAAACGGTTGACGTCAGGTTGGTGCGACCAGGATCGCCCGGAAATCGTTGACGTTGGTCAGGGTCGGGCCGGTGCGGATCAGGTCGTCGAGCACGGCGAACAGCGAAAAGCTGTCATGCCCGGACAACATCGCGGCGGCGTCGAGGCCAGCGGCGCGGGCGCGCGCGAGCGTGTCGGGGGCAACCAGCGCGCCGGCCGCGTCTTCGGTGCCGTCGATGCCGTCGGTGTCGCCGGCCACGGCCCAGATGCCGGGCGTGCCGCCCAGGCCGACCGCGAGTGCCAAAAGGAACTCGGTGTTGCGGCCGCCGCGCCCGGCCGGGCCGGCGCCGATCGTCACCGTGGTCTCGCCGCCGGAGAGCAGCACGGCCGGCGGCGCGACCGGCTCGCCGTGCAGGCGGATGCTTTTGGCGATGCCGGCCATCACAGTGCCGAGTTCCCGGCTTTCGCCCTCCAGCGCGTCGCCGAGGATGACCGGGGTGAGGCCGGAGGCGCGCGCCGCCTCGGCGGCAGCACGCAGCGCCAGCAGCGGGGTCGCGATCAACTGGGACTCCACGTGCGGCAGGCTGCCGGGTTTCGGAGTTTCGTCGGCGTCCTGCGCCAGTCTTGCCGCCACCTGCGGCGGCGGCCGGATGCCGTATTTCGCGAGGATGCCGCGCGCCTGCGCAAACGTGGTGGGGTCGGGCACGGTCGGGCCGCTGCCGATGACGGCAAAATCGTCGCCGGGCACGTCGCTGATCGCGAGCGTCAGCACATGCGCCGGCGCGGCGGCCGCGGCGAGCCGGCCGCCCTTGATCGCGGATAGGTGCTTGCGCACGCAGTTCATCTCGGAAATGGTCGCGCCCGAGGCGAGCAGCGCGCGGTTCACCGCCTGCTTGTCGGCGAGCGTGAGCCCCGGCGCGGGCAGCGGCAGCAGCGCCGAGGCGCCGCCGGACATCAGCGCGATCACCAGGTCGTCCGGCCCGAGGCCCTGCACGGCCGCCAGGATTTCGCGCGCCGCCGCCTCGCCGTTGGCGTCGGGAACGGGGTGGGAGGATTCGCGGACGACGATGTGCCGCGTCGGCACCGCGTGGCCGTAGCGGGTGACGACGACGCCGTGCAGGTTCGCGTCGGGCCAGGCGTCCTCCAGCGCCGCCGCCATCACCGCCGCCGACTTGCCGGCGCCGACGACGACGGCGCGCCCGGTCGGGCGGTTCGGCAGATGGCGCGCCAGCACGACACGCGGGTCGGCCGCTGCCACCGCCGCGTCGAACAGGGTTCGCAGCACGTCCCGGGCGCCCGCGTCGTCGACCTGCATGCCGGCTTCCCCTCCCGCCCGTGGCGGCGGAGTATGGCGAAGCGCCGCACGGCACGCCATCTCCGGCGGAGAAAAGGAGTTCTACATGGACCTCGACCCGACCACCCGCACCGAACTGGAAGCCGCCGCGTTCCGCGCGCTGGTGGAACACCTGCGCACCCGCAGCGATGTGCAGAACATCGACCTGATGAACCTGGCCGGCTTTTGCCGCAACTGCCTCAGCCGCTGGTATCGCGAGGCGGCCGAGGCCAAGGGCATCGCCCTGCCGGACGCGCAGGCCCGGGAAATCGTGTACGGAATGCCGTACAAGGAATGGCAGGCAAAGCACCAGAAGCCGGCGGGGGCGGAGCAGCAGGCGGCGTTCGCGAAGGCCGGCTCGGCGCATTGAGCCAAGCCGGCCGCCGTTTCACTCCTCCGGTTCGGTGGTGAACAGCAGCGGATAACCCTTCTTGCGGGCGGCGTCCGTGGCGTTGGTCGCCTTCGCTTCCGCGACGTCCTTGGTGAATACGGCGACGACACAGGCGCCGCGGCGGTGCGCGGTCATCATCACCCGAAGGGCCTGACTCTCGCTCATGCGGAATTCGGCCTTGAGCACCATCACGACGAACTCGCGCGGCGTGTAGTCGTCGTTGAGCAGGATGACCTTGTGCAGGCGGGGCCGCTCGACCTCGATGGTCGGCTTGATCTTTGGCGTGGTGACGATGTCGCTCATGCGAGGCTGCTCCCGAACACGGCGGCGCTCCCAGGGCGTCGCACTCGTGCGGACGGTGCGGAAATGCTAGCGTGATCGCATGTGCGCCGCCACCCTGCCCCGCATGACCGCCGACGAGTTCATCGCCTGGGCGATGGAGCAGCCGGAGACCGAGCACTATGAGCTGGTGGCCGGCGAAGTCGTCGCAATGGCGCAGCGGCGGGTTTCGCACGTGCGCGCGAAGCAACGCATATTTCGGGTGCTTGACGGTGCAATTGCCGCGGCCGGCTTGGGCTGTGAGGCGTTCGTTGGTGGGCCGGTGGTGCAGGTGGACGAAGCCACCGTCTACGAGCCGGACACGGTGGTCCGCTGCGGTTCGGCGCTTCCCGACGAGGCGGTGAAGATATCGGACCCGGTCATCGTGGTGGAGGTGTTGTCGCCGTCGAGCCGTGCCGTCGATACCGATTTCAAACTCTCCGACTATTTTCGGCTGACGTCCGTCCGGCATTTTCTGATCGTTCGGGCCGACACCCGCACGATCATTCACCACAGCCGCAATGACTCGGGCGAAATCCTGACGCGCCTCGTCCGCGACGGGCCGATCCGGCTCGACCCGCCCGGGATCGTGCTCGACGGCATTTTTCCGGCCGAACCCGCCTCATAGTCGCCGCCCGAACGTCGAATCGCGGCAAAAAAGTCGATTAGGGCGAGTCGGCCCTCACGATCCTATGGTCGAAACACGAAGGTGTTTCGTACCAATAATAACAAGAAATCACAAATACAGGTGGTTCGAGCATTCCTCTTCGCTTTGCATAGCCCTGCCGTCGCCGAGCAAGATGCTCCAATTCAGTTAATTTGTCCGTTGCAGCATTTCCTCGTCGAGCCGGGAAAACAAAAAAACATACAATTGAGTCTGCAATGAGAAGCTTCTCGAAGTCTTCGTCAAGTCCGTTACGTTTGCTCAATTCAATCTCGCCGACTATAAGAGCCTGCGCTACGAAGCGGCGCGCATCACGCGCGTTCTCTTCAAAAAACAGCGCGCAAAAGTCAAACAACCATTCGGATTCTTCGCCATATCTATTTGGGCCGCGGAACGCAAATTCTATGCCTGGGCGGTCGATACGCCGTCGGATTCCATCAAGAATCTCGAATGTTCGCTCGCCACTTGGCCTCGTAACGCTATCAGATTTTGTGACATCGTCCAGAGCGTCCCTGACGGCGGAAATCAGTTCGTCTACTGGCGGCATGCCCGACATGTCTCGTCTCCTCCGCGACCCGCCACTTTAGCGTACGCTGGTATAATGTGCGTCGCCGCGAACGTCCACAGCGCCTTCGAGTAACCCGAAACGTTCTGTGATCTGTTGAATTGCTCGGAGGGACCTTAACTTGCGGTCGGCATAAATTGTGAACCGGTTCGTCGGAAGATGCAGCACAACTCGACCGCGAGGCCATTCCTCGGTCCTCCGACCAAAGCACGACATCGGGCAGATGTCGGCGGCGCAATTCGGCGGCGCTCAAGCGGGCAAGCGCAGACCAGAACTCATAGTGAGCCCCGTAGGTTACATGGTCGCCGTACGGTTCGCCCTGAACAACCGCGACACAGTCAACCAACAGCGTCTGTGGCGTGGCTAAACTCTCGACCCGCCAAAAGATGCCGATCTGCGGCAACATGCTAGCCCATCGTGACCGGGTGACTTGCACAGTCGCGCTACCCGACCGGCCGCGCAAGTCGCCTCTCGGGTAGCCCTCGGGCGGGCGAACCCCTATCTTTCGCGCATGCAAAAGACCCCCGCCTTTCTCGACAGCGGGCGCCCGGACGTGCCCGATCTGGTGGTGCCGCGCGGCATCACCCCGTTCTTGCTGCCGAACCGGCCGGTGCGCGGCCGGCTGATCCGGCTCGGCCCGCTCGCCGACGCGCTGCTGACCCGGCACGACAACCACCCCGTCGTCACGCGCCTCGCCGGCGAGGCGCTGGCGCTGGCGGCGGCGCTGGCCTCGGCGCTGAAGTTCCGCGGCTGGTTCAGCCTGCAGGCGAAGGGCGACGGCCCGGTCGGCATGCTGCTCGCCGACTGCACCGACACCGGCGCGCTGCGCGGCTATGCGCGCGCCGACGCCGAACGGCTCGCCGACCTGCTGGCGGACGACGAGGACCCCACCGCCGCCGCGCTGCTCGGCGCCGGGTTCCTCGCATTCACCGTCGACCAGGGGCCGGACACCGAGCGCTACCAGGGCATCGTCGCGATCGCCGGGGAGACGCTGGCCGAGATGGCGCTGCACTATTTCGAGACCAGCGAACAGTTGCGCTGCACCGTGCGCCTCGCCTGCGCGCGCACCACCGAAGGCTGGCGCGCGAGCGCCCTGGTGCTCGAGAAAGTCGCGCGCGAAGGCGGCACCGAACCCGGCGTGGGCGCAGCGGACGGAGAAGAGAACTGGCGTACCGCGACGATCCTCGGCGCCAGCGTCACCGATGCGGAACTGCTCGACGAGACGCTGCCGCCCGAGCGGCTGCTGTACCGGCTGTTCCACAGCGAGGGCGTGGCGGTGGACCGCCCGCGCGCGCTCGCCTATGGCTGCCGCTGCTCGCGCCAGCGGCTGTCCGGCATCCTGGAAGGGTTTTCGATCGCCGATCTCGACGAGATGGCGATCGACGGGGCGATCGTGATGACCTGCGAATTCTGCAACTGCGGCTTCCGCTTCGCCCGCGAGGAAGTGCGCGGCCGGCATGCGGGGGCGGCCGGGTGAGACTTGATGCCCGATTGCATTGACCGCGGCGCCGCGATTGCGCAGGCTGAACCGAGGACGCGCGCAACCCGAGCGCGCCAGAGGACAGGCCCGGTGCCCATGCTGACCCCTCGCCGGATGCTCGCGGCGCTGCCGCTGCTGCTGCTGCTGATGGTCGCCGCCTGCGAGGACGTCGCGCCGACGCCGCCAGAGTTTCCGCCGCTGTCCTATGGCTACCTGCTGAAGCTGCGCCTCAACGTCGCCACGGTCGACATCGACGACAGCGCGGTCGCCCCACAGGGCGCAACCGATGCGAACGACGTCGCGGTGCTCTCGCCGGTGCAGCCCGTCGAGGTGCTGCGGCGCATGGCGCGGGACCGGGTGATCCCGGTCGGCACCGCCGGGCACGCCGTGTTCACCATCCAGAACGCCTCGCTGATGCGGACGCCGACCGGGTTCTCCGGCATGATGCGGGTGCGCCTCGACATCACCCCATCCGAGGGCGCCAGAACCGTGTCCGCCGAGGCGGCGGTGAGCCGGACCTACGACACCCAGGACAGCTCCGAGGCCGGCGCACGCGCGGCGCTCTACCAGCTCGTCAAGCAGCTGATGGACGCGATGAACGTGGAGCTGGAGTACCAGGTGAAGCGGACGCTCCGGGCCTACCTGCAGCCCGATACCGAAATCGCGCCGCCACCGCCACCGGTGGAGCAGCAGGACCTGAACTCGGGCGCGACCGCGCCGGGCGCGGACCAGACCGCAAGCCCGCCGCCTCCGGCGCCGTCGGGCACCGGCGTCGCTCGGCCGCCCCATCGGACACCGGCGCCACTCCGCCGCCGCGCGCCGCTCCCGTCGGACACCGGCGCTCCGCCGCCCTCCGCGCCGACGCCCCTGGCGCCGCCCGGCCAGCCGGTGCCGCTGACGCCCGCGGCGCCGCCTGCGGCACCGGCCGCGCCGGCACCGCCGCCCGCCGACTGACGCCGGCGGCCTGCGGCTACTTGTCGCGCAGCATCAGCAGCGCGCGGCGCAGACGCACCAGCCCGCCGCGGATCAGGCCGGTGTTGCACATCTGATGGCCTTCCTCGGCCAGCTCCTCGACCTGCCGCGGCGCGTTCGGGCGCGCCAGCTCGGCCTGCGCCACGCGCTGGGCCAGCGTCTCGCAATACTCGGGCGTGTCGGAGGTCACGCGCACCGGGGCGCCGTTCGGCGGCGGCGGCGCGGTCTGCGACGAGGCGGTGGTGGCGCCCAGCCCCACCATCAGGGCCACGGCAAGGGTTCGAACGGTCAGCATGGCCACCATTATGCCGCGTGCACAGGTACGGCGCGCTGGTTCGGGGATGAAGATGCGTTCACGCGCGGCGCCGCCGCCCGCGTGTTAAGCGCCAGCACCGCGCGCAGCCCGGGCTCGTTGTCCTCCAGGCGCAATCCGCCGCCGTGTAGCGTCGCGACCGCCTGCACCAGCGCGAGCCCGAGGCCGCTGCCGGGCGTGCTCCTGGCAGTTTCCCCGCGGTAGAAGCGTTCGGTGGCGCGCGCCCGGTCGGCCGGCGGGATGCCCGGCCCCTGGTCGGCGACCGTGATGCGCGGCCCCTGCCCCGGCGCGACTTCGGCGGCCAGCCGCACCGCGCCGCCGTCCGGCGAGAATTTCAGCGCGTTGTCGAGCAGGTTGGCGACCGCCTGCTGGATCATCTCGCGATCGCCGTAGGCCGGCACGCTCGGCGGGATGTCCGCCGCCAGCACGAGCCCGCGCTCCTCCGCCGCCGCTCCATACAAATCGGCGAGATCGAGCAGCAACGGGGCCAGTTCGATGTCGGCGAAGGCGGAGCGGCGGGCGCCGGCCTCGATCTCGGCAATCCGCAGCAGCGCGTTGAAGATCGCGACCACGCCGTCGAGGTCGCTCTCCGCCCGCTCCAGCGCCGCCCGCAGGTCGGATTCGCAGGCCGCATGCGTCGCCGCATCCTCGAGGCGGGCGCGGGCGCGGGCGATCGGCGTGCGCAGGTCGTGCGCGATCGAGTTGGAGACCTGCCGCACCCCATCCATCAGACGCGCGATCCGGTCGAGCATGTCGTTGATCGTCTCGGCCAGCCGGTCGAACTCGTCGCCGCGGCCCGATACCTGCACCCGTCGCGTCAGGTCGCCGGCGCTGATCGCCGCCGCGGTCGCCGAGACGTCGGCGAGAGTGATGCGGAACAGGCCGCGCACCGCCAGCGCGCCGACCGTGCCGAGCAGCATCGCCACCCCCGCGGCCCACAGCAGCGCATCGGTCAGCAGCCGCGCCATCTGCGCGTGCACCTCGACGTCGCGCCCGACCAGCAGGTGGAAGCCGCCCGGCAGCTCGTAGTGCTGCACCTCGGCCATGCCGCGATGCCCGGCGCGCTCGATCGCCAGCTCGTAGGTTCCCTGCGCCAGCATCAGCCCAACCGGCAGCCCCCCCAGATTGCCCGCGAGCTTGTGCAAGGCCGGATCAGTTAACAGATACAGCGCATCGTCGTCGACATTGACGACCACCCGCTGCTCGATCGTTTCCTCGAGCGCCAGCAGCCCGCCATCGGCGTAGCGCTCGCGCAGGCCCTGCGTGTCGGCGTTGATCGCGGCCTCGGTCTGGCGGTCGAGCAGGCCGGCGGTGGACCACCACAGGAACACCGCCAGCGCGATCGTGCTGAGCGCGAACACGCCCGCGTAGATCATGCCGAATCGCACGCCAGCCGAGTGCACCAGCAGGCGCGGCCGGGACAGGCGGAACGGCCTGCCGAACCGGACAGGCATCAGGGTCACGGCGCCTCGCGACTAGGGTCGGACGCCGCGAGCGTATCACGGCTGTTCCGCCCGCAGCATGTAGCCGGCATTACGCACGGTATGGATCAAGGGCGTCGGGAAGGGCTTGTCGACCTTCTGGCGCAGCCGCGACACGTGCACGTCGATCACGTTGGTCTGCGGATCGAAATGGTAGTCCCAGACGCCCTCCAGCAGCATCGTGCGGGTCACCACCTGGCCGGCGTGCCGCATCAGGTATTCCAGGAGGCGGAATTCGCGCGGCTGCAGGTCGATCTTCTGGCCCGCCCGGCGCACGCGCGCGCGACAGCAGGTCGATCTCCAGGTCGCCGGCCAGCAGCTTTGTCTGCGGCCCTTCGCTGCGGCCGCGCCGGGACATCGCTTCGACGCGCGCGAGCAATTCGGCGAAGGCGAACGGCTTGGTCAGGTAGTCGTCGCCGCCGGCCTTGAGCCCGCGCACCCGGTCGTCCACCTGCGCCATCGCCGAGAGGAACAGCACCGGCGTGTTGTTGTTCTGCGCCCGCAGCGTCTCCAGCAGCCGCAGCCCGTCGATGCCGCCCGGCAACATGCGGTCGAGCACGATCGCGTCGAAATTCTCGCTCGCCGCCATGAACAGCCCGTCGCGGCCGTTGTCGGCGTGCTCGACGACGTGCCCCGCCTCCTTTAACCCCTTCACCACGAAGCCGGCGACGTCCTTGTCGTCTTCGACCACCAGGATCCGCATTTTGCCCGTCCCTTCGTTCAGCCCTGGCCGTTCGGGCGGCGCCCGACGACGACGTTCAGCTCCATTTCGCGCCCCTGCCGGCGCAACGCCATGCGCACCGTGCTGCCCGGCGGCGCCTCGGCGACTGCGCGGATCAGCGTATTCGTCGAAATCGACGGGGTGGCCATTCACTGCGGTCACGATGTCGCCGGGCCGCAGGCCGGAGCGCTGCCCCGGGCCGTTGCGCTCGACCGCGCTGATGCCGACGCCGATCGTCGTATGCCCGTCCTCGTCCGGCACGTCCTGCAAGGTCGCGCCGAGCCAGCCGCGTTCCACCCGCCCGTGATCGCGCAGGTCGGTCACGATGCGGCTGGCGATCTCCGAGGGGATGGCAAAGCCGATGCCGACCGAGGCGCCGGTCGGCGAGGCGATCGCGGTGTCGACGCCGACCACCTGGCCCTGCATGTTGAACACCGGCCCGCCCGAGTTGCCGGGATTGATCGGCGCGTCGATCTGCAGGAAATCGTCGAACGGCCCCGAGCCGATGTCGCGCCCGCGGGCGGAGACGATGCCGGCGGTGATGGAGCCGCCGAGCCCGAACGGGTTGCCGGCGCACACCACCCAGTCGCCCACCTCGACGACGCGGCTGTCGCCCCAGGCGACATAGGGGAGCGCGGCGCTGCTGGTCACCTTGATCAGCGCGACGTCGGTCAGGTCGTCCACGCCGATCACGGTGGCCGGCAGTTCGGTGCCGTTGGTCATCACCACGGTGATCTTGTCGGCGTTGCCGACCACGTGGTTGTTGGTGACGATGTAGCCGGACGGATCGACGATGAAGCCGGAGCCGGCGCCCTGCATCTGGCGCTTTTCGGTCTTGAAGCGTTGGCGGAACAGTTGCTGCACTTCCGGCGGCAGGTTCGCCAGCGGGTCTTCGCCGGCAACCGTCTCGGTGGTGCGGATGCTGACCACGGCCGGCTGCACCCGCCTGACCAGCGGCGCGAAACTGTTCGGCCCATCGGCGCGCGCGGGCGCGCCGAGCGCGAGCGCCGCCATTACCAGCAGGGCGGCGATGCGGGAGGGGGGCAGCACACGGACCATCGCGAAGCGCGCGCGGGTCGGGCGGACGGTCATCAGCCGGCTCCGTTGAGAGGTGGTGTCCATTGTGGCGTACACATGGATTCGCGATGCGGCGGCAACAAGAATGCGTGTTCCGCCTGTCGATCCTTTAAGGTTGTCCCGCATCCGGGGCCGGGACTGCGCCTTGATCGGCCGGCACCAAGGCCGTCAGAATCGCAATCAGTGGCGGGAGGCGGTCGCACACGACCGTCCATACCAGGCCGAGCCGAACCGGCGTAGCCGTGGATGAGCCGGTGGCGCATCGACGTCGTCTCGCGCCAGGGAATTTGGGGATGCGCGTCGCGAAATCCGGCCGAGACCTTGCCCGCCGCTTCGCCGATTACTTCCAGCGAGCGGATCACAGCGTTCTGGTGCAGTCGGCTGTTCAGGAACGAGGCCTCATCCATCGCCGCCACGAAGCCGACCGCATCACGGGCGGCCAGGAGCATGTCGAGCAGCAGCGCCGCGTCGCGGTCCCGCGCGTCAGGCGGCATAGATCGGCTCGGCTTCGGCGAGTATCCGGCGCCGGCGGATGTAGTTACGGCTCGCTTCAATCGCCCGGCGCTCGACCAGATCGACCGGGCGCCCGAGCAGGGCCTCCAGAGCCAGTTTGAAGTCCAGAAACACCGTCGGCTCGTCTTGCACGGCCGGCGCGAAAGTCACCAGGAAATCGGCGTCACTGTGCCGCAGATCGAAATCGCCGCCACGTGCCGCCGAGCCGAACACGTCCAGCCGCACCACGCCGAAACGGCGGCACAGGGCCATGAGTGCATTGCGCTTCTCGGCAAGTTCGGGGTGCATTTCCGCCTCCAGCGTCCTGCGTCTACACCGGGCTCACTGCCTCCCACCGATCCGGCGCCCACGCAAGAACTGCTGCGAACCTGTTGCCCAATGGGCGGCGCGCGCTGCGGGCATTCAGAAGATGCGGCGGGCGTAGGGCAGGCGCAGCACGACCCAGTTGGTGAAGGCGAAGCTCGCGAGGATCGCGGCGAGCACGGTGACGATCAGGCGCAGCCATTTCGGTGCCGGTGCGTCGATCAGCGCCCACTGCAACAGCATGACAATCGGGAAGTGGAACACGTAGACGGCGAACACGTTCACGGCCAGCACGCGCCACAGCCGCCCCGACCCGAGCGCCAGTTCGCGGAACAGCACCGGCAGGCCGACGCACAGCCCGACGCATAGAAATGCCTCCGAGGCGCAAACCCGCCAATCGCGAGAGTTGAAACCACGGATCGCGCCGCTGCCGATCAGGGCGTAGGCGGCGACCGCCAGCCCGGCGCCGATCGCGAACCAGATCAGGCCGCGCCGCGCCGGCATGGTTTCGAGCCAGCGGCGCGGGCCGGCGTAGAGGCCGATCACGAACAGGCTGGCGTATTGCGGGATATGCGCGGGCTCCATCTGGATGAAGCCCAGGAAGCCGATCCAGCGGTCCTGCGGATACCAGATACGAATGACGAACGTCGCGGCGGCCAGCAACACCGCATAGCCCGCGATGGCGGCGTGCGAGGGCGGTGCGCCGGCGGCGGGCTCGCGATCGCGCACCGCGAACCGGCGCAACGCCGCGTACAGCAGGGCGTAGATCAGCAGATGCTCGATGAACCAGAGATGGCCGAAATTGAATTCGGGCCAGCGCGCGCCCTCCGGCCAGAACGCCGGTTTCGACCCGAGGCCGAGGAAATCCCGCGTCAGGTAAGTCCAATAGCCGATCGGCGGCATTGCCGGATCGAGCGCGTGGTGCGCCCAACCGACCAGGGGGACGATCGCGATCGTGCCGAACAGCAGCGGCAGTCCGAGCCGGCGCCGGCGGTCGCGCAGGAAGGCCCTGACGCCCTTGCGCTCGAACGCACCGGGCGTGAAGTAGCCGGCGAGGAAGAAAAACAGGCCCATGAAGAACGCGGCATTCACCCACAGGAACACCCAGGCGCGCGGGATCGGCGGGTCCGCGAGCGGAATTTCGGGAGCGTTGCGCGTGACATAGGCTTCGACCGAATGGTGCGCGACGACCAGCATGATCAGCACGACGCGCACCGCATCAACGAAATCGAGCCGACTGCGGGGGACCGTACTCACTGCTTCCGCGCGCTCGCCGTCGCCGGATCGTCGGGCCAGTGGTGTTTCGGGTAGCGCCCGCGCATGTCCTTGCGGGCGTCCGCCCAGGCGCCGCGCCAGAAGCCGGCGAGGTCGCCGGTGATCGCGATCGGGCGCCCCGCCGGGGAGAGCAGCGCCAGCCGCAGGTCGGCGCGGCCGCCGGCCAGTCGCGGCGTTTCTGCCATGCCGAAGAAGGACTGCGCGCGAGCTTCCGCGAGCGGCACCGGCTGGGTGTAGTCGACGGCCGCGCGTCCGCCGGGCAGGGCGAGGTGAGTGGGCAGTTCGCGATCCAGCCGCGCGGCCTGCTGCCAGCTCAGCCGGCCGCGCAGGATTGCCGGCAGATCAAGCTTTTGCAGGTCGGCGATGCGGGAGAAGCCGTGCAGGTGCGCGGCAAGCCATCCGCGATCGGCGGCCAGCGCCGCATCGGAAAAATCGGCCCAATCGGCCGGTTCGAGCGAACGCATCAGCGCCACGCGCGCCTGCAACTGCCGTGCGGCGTCGTTCCAGGGAAGGGCGGAAAGATCGGCGGCGGCGGCGAGGGCGGCGGCGGTGTCCGCGGGGTCGGCGGGCTCGGTGCGGTCCTCCAGCACCAGCGCGCCGAGCCGGCGGCGGCGGCGGGCGAGGACCGAGCCGGTGACCGGATCGAGCCCGGTCTCCACCGTCTCGGTCACTTTCGCCGTGACCGAGGCCGGCAGCGCGGCGGGGTCGAGGGGGGCTGCCAGCCGGATGCGGCCGCCGCCGGCCTCGACGCTGGCCACCGCCAGCAGCTTGGCGCGCGACAGCGGATCGGCGAGCGGCAATTTCGCGCCGCCGCCGCCGGCGAGGCGAAAGCTGCCGGGCTCGCCGCGGCGCTGGGCGATGCGGTCGGGAAACCCGGCCGCGATCAGTGGCGCCGGGTCGCCGTCGGGCGCGGCCGACACCCGCAGCCGGCGCCGATACTGCTCGGCCGCGCGCCGGATGCGGGAGAGCGCGCCACGGTCGGCGTCGCCCGCGCCGTGCTCCAGGGCGGCGATGCGCAGCGAGATGTCGGCTGACATGTCGGGGGCGCGCAGCGGGTCGCGCTCCTCCAGGATGGCGGCGAGGTCGGCGGCGAGGGCAGCCTGCGCGGGGGTTTCGGCGGCCAGCATCATTGCCGAGAGCCGAGGGTGCGCGCCAAGTTGGGCCATGCGTCGGCCGAGTGCAGAAATCCGGCTGTCGGCGTCGAGCGCGCCGAGTTCGATGAGCAAGGCAGTCGCCGCGGCGAGCGGGCCGGGCGGAGGCGGGTCGGGGAACGGCAGGTCGGCGGGGTCAGCGCCCCAGGCGGCACAGTCGAGCCGCAACCCCGAAAGCTCCGCGGCAAGAATCTCGGGTTTTTCGAAGGCGGGCAGGCCGCGGTGCAGCGGTTCGGTCCACAGGCGGATGGCGATGCCCGGACCCTCGCGGCCGGCGCGGCCGGCGCGCTGGTCGGCGGCGGCGCGGCTGATGCGCAGCGTCGCCAGACGGGTCAGGCCGGTGGCCGGATCAAGTTTTGGCGCACGCCGGAAACCGCCGTCCACGACGATGCGGACGCCGGGGACAGTCAGAGAAGTTTCGGCGATCGAGGTGGCCAGCACGACCCGCCGACCCTCGGCCGGGCGGAGCGCAAGGTCCTGGTCGGCGGGGGAAAGATCGCCGTGCAGCGGCAGCACCAGCGCACCGCATCCTTGCAGTTCCGACTGGGTGCGGCGGATCTCGCCCATGCCGGGCAGGAACGCGAGCACGTCGCCCGGGGTGTCCGCCAACACTGTCCGCACTGCCTTCGCCATTGCGTCCGGCAGGTCACGCGCGTCGCGCAGATCGCGGGCGATGTGGCGCACCTTGACGGGATGCACGCGACCGGCGGATTCGATGATGGTGCCGTTCAGCAGCGCGGCCAGTTTCGCCGCCTCCGCGGTCGCCGACATCGCGATCAGTCGCAGTTCCGGTCTCAGGCTTTTCTGCATGTCCAGGCAGAATGCGAGCGCCAGGTCGGCATCCAGCGCGCGCTCGTGGATCTCGTCGAAGATGACGGCGACGGCGCCGTCGAGCCCAGGGTCGGATTGCAGCCGTCGCACCAGCAATCCTTCGGTGACCACTTCGATCCGGGTAGCCGACGACACCGCCGAGTCCAACCGGGTTCGGTAGCCGACGGTCTGGCCGACCGGTTCGCCCATGAGGAACGCCATGCGCGTCGCCGCGGCGCGCGCGGCGAGGCGGCGGGGCTCCAGCATCACCACGCGGCCGTCGCCGATCCACGGGGCCGCGAGTAACGCAGGGGGCACCAGCGTGGTCTTGCCGGCACCGGGCGGCGCGATCAGCACGGCGTTCGGCCGCTCCGCCAGCGCGCGCAGCAAGTCGGGCAGGATTTCGGCGACGGGCAAATCCGAGGGCATGGCGGCGCAGTATCACCTGCGGCGCCGCTCTGCGATAATGGAGGCGCAGGAGGCGCGGATGCGGTTCTGGTTTTTTCTCTGTGCAATGGTGGCGGCGGCAGTGCCCGCGCGGGCGATGGAGAGCGCGCCGGTGCACAGCGCCCGCGCCACCGCGACGCTGGTGTCGGAGGCGGATTCCGTTGCGCCGGGCAAGCCGGTGCGGGTGGCGCTGCGGCTGGTGCTGTCGCCGGGGTGGCACACCTACTGGACCAACCCGGGCGACGCCGGGGTTGCACCCGATCTGGCATGGACGCTGCCGCAAGGTGCAACCGCCGGCCCGATCCAATGGCCCGCACCGGCACGACAGCAGGAAGGGCCGCTCGTCACCTACGGCTACAGCGGTGTTCTGCTCCTTCCCGTGACGATCTCGGGCGCGGCCGGGCCGCTCCCGCTCAAGCTGCATGCCGAATGGCTGGTCTGTTCCAACATCTGCGTGCCGGAATCCGGCGATTTCCGGCTCGACCTGCCGGCGGGGGACGGCGCGGCTTCGGCGCAGGCGGAGCTGTTCTCCGCGGCCGAGCAGCGCGCGCCGCGGCCCTCACCGTGGCCAGCGACGATCGCGCCCGACGGCACGCTGCTGGTGGCGGGGCTGCACGGCATCAAGGACGCATGGTTCGCGGCCGAGACCACCGGCGCGACCGAGCCGGCGGCGGCGCAGCCGGTGCGCAACACCGCGGCCGGGCTGTTGCTGACGCTCAAGACGGGACCCGAGTTCCGGCCCAATGCGCCGCTCGCCGGGGTGCTGACCGTACGCGACGCCGGCGGAATGT
Source organism: uncultured Solirubrobacterales bacterium (assembly GCA_963697635.1). Lineage (GTDB taxonomy): Bacteria > Pseudomonadota > Alphaproteobacteria > Acetobacterales > Acetobacteraceae > CAJCJG01. The sequence continues at coordinate 340,975 of CAVOOS010000010.1, forward strand.
CGAGCGCACTGGCGATCGAGGCGCTGCCCGGCGCCGTGCCGGCGGAGGCGGCGACGCCCGGGCTGTGGCGGCTGCTCGGGCTGGCGCTGCTGGGCGGGCTGGTGCTGAACCTGATGCCCTGCGTGTTCCCGGTGCTGGCGGTGAAGGCGGTGGGGCTCGCGGGGTTCGCCGGCGCGCGCGAACGCTCGGCGGTGCTGCACGCGGGCAGCTACACCGCCGGCGTGCTGGCGGCGTTCGCCGCGCTCGGCGGCGCGCTGCTGGCGTTGCGAACGGCCGGCGGCGCGGCCGGCTGGGGTTTTCAATTTCAGTCGCCGGTGTTCGTCGCGGCGACGGCGTGGGTGCTGTTTGCGGTCGGGCTGAATCTCTCGGGCGTTTTCGAGGTCGGCGGCGGCCGATTGTCCGGCGCCGGGCATTCGCTGGCGGCCCGCGAGGGCCATCTCGGGAACTTTTTCACCGGCCTGCTCGCGGTGCTGGTGGCGACGCCGTGCACGGCGCCGTTCATGGGCGCGGCGGTGGCCGGGGCGCTGGCCGCCCCGCCGGTCGCGGCGATCGCGGTGTTCCTGGCGATGGGGCTCGGCCTTGCCGCACCGTATGCGACGCTGGTGCTGGTGCCCGGCGTCGCCCGCGCGCTGCCGCGGCCGGGGCGCTGGATGGAGGTGGTGCGGCAGGCGCTGGCGTTCCCGATGTATGGCGCGACGGTGTGGCTGGTGTGGGTCGCGAGCCAGCAGAGCGGCGCCGACGGCGTGCTTTTTTCGCTGGCGGGGGTGCTGTTGCTCGGGCTGGCCGGCTGGGCTTTCGGGCTGGCGCAGCGGTCGGTGCACGGCGGCGGGTTGCGGCGAACGGCGCAGGGGCTGGCTGCCCTCGCCGTCCTCGGCGCGCTGGCGCTGCTGCCCGCAATGGACGGCGCCGGCGGGGCACTGGCGCCGACGGCGCGCGCGGACGACGGAGCGGAACCGTTCTCGGTGTCGCGGCTGGCGGCGTTGCGGGCAGAAAACCGGCCGGTATTCGTGGACATGACGGCGGCGTGGTGCGTGACCTGCCTGGTGAACGAACGCCTCGCCCTCGCGCCCGAGGCGGTGCGCCGCGCGTTCGCCGAACGGGGCGTGGTGTACCTGAAAGGCGACTGGACGCGGCAGGACGCCGGGATCACGGCGTTCCTGCGCCAGCAGGGGCGCGACGGCGTGCCGCTGTACGTGTTTTTTCCGGCAGACGGCGGCACGCCGAGCGTGCTGCCGCAGATTTTGACGCAGGGGATCGTGCTGCGGGCGATCGGCGTAGTGTCGTAGGCCGCACACAGTGTGACCTCCGCGCACCTGGCGCCCGCTTGATTTCGTCGCCCCGCAACCGCATTCTCGACAAAGGGCACGACTCCAAAGCTATAGCGGGTCGGACCCGACTGGCGCGCCGCGCGTGCCGGGGCGCCGGTCCTTCAATGCGGGCGCGCAGGCGAGGCCGACGATGAAGCATTGGCGGATCGAAGAGGTTGATTGGGACCGGTTCGATCGCTCGAAGGTCGATCCGGATTCGGTGCCCGCCGTGAAGGCGGCGGCGATGGTGGAGCGGAACGGCCTGGACTACGCCGCCTATCTCAACGGCGTGTTCCGCGACGACCCGGATTTCCAGCAGGCGGCGGACAATTGGGCGGCCGAGGAGGTGCAGCACGGCGATGCGCTCGGCCAATGGGCGATGCTGGCCGATCCGGGCTGGGACTACGCCGCCGCGTTCGCGCGCTACCGCGAGGGCTTCCGCATCGACACTGCCGCGAATGCCTCGATCCGCGGCTCGCGCACCGGCGAACTGATCGCGCGCTGCATGGTGGAGATCGGCACGTCGAGCTTCTACTCGGCGGTCGCCGACGCGGCCGAGGAGCCGGTGCTGGCGCAGATCTGCCGACAGATCGCGGCCGACGAGTTCCGCCATTTCAAGCTGTTCTACGACCACATGCGGCGCTACCTCGCGCGCGAGAACCTCAATTTCCTGCAGCGCCTGCGCATCGCCGCCGGGCGGATTTCCGAGACCGAGGACGACGAGCTGGCGTTCGCGTTCCATTGCGCCAATGGCGCGCCGGGCCTTGCCTACGAGCACGAAGCCTGCCTCGCGGCCTACCTGTCGCGGGCCATCCAATTCTACCGCTTCCGCCATGTCGAGCGCGGCATGGGCATGATCTTCAAGGCGGTCGGCCTGCCGCCGCGCGGTCGGCTCTCCGACATTTCGGCGCGGCTGGCGTGGCAGTTGCTGCAGCGCCGGCAGCGCCGGTTCGCGGAGCGCGTGGCGGCACCGGCGGATTTTGCGGCGGCTGCCTGAGTTGGCGACAGCCGGGCGCGTCGCTGCCGCACGGAGCAGGGCCGAGGCGCAGCGGTGAGCGCGCCGCACCCGGCCGCTGCCGGCCCGCACTCGTCGGACGACACCGCCGGGCTGCCCGGCCTCGTCGCCGCGGTGCTGGCGGACGAAGCGCCCACGGCCCGACTGGGGCAGGAACTCGATCGGCTTGATGCGGCGCAGCTTCCAGCGCTGGCGGCGGCGCTGTTCGAGAGCCTGGTCTATCGGATCGACACCCGCAATTTCTGGCTCTGCTACCGCATGTGGAAGGTCTACGCGGCGCTCGGGCCGGCGCGACAGGATGCGGCATATTTCGCCGCCGCGCTGGCCGTGCAGCAGCATCCGACGATGCCCGCGTCGGGCCACGCGTTCAACGCCCTGTTCCACATGCTGCGTCAGCGCGGCCGCCCGGCGGACGCGGTGGAGCTGTTTCGCCACCAGCTGCACCTGGCGCCCGAAGACCCCGCGGTCGAGCCGTGGGAAGTGCAGCCGGTGCTGGCGGAGCTCGGGCGGACCCTACCGGAGCGTCGCCGCCCGCCTTCCGCGCCCGGCGACCGGCGCGATCACCCGGTCTTTGCGCCGGAACTCCGCCCGCCCTGGGTCTGTGCGGCGGTCGACGGCGTGGTGCCGCGCGGGCTGGTCTCGCTCGCCACCGAACGCTGGCAGCGGCCGGGCATCGATGCGGCGGAATTGCCCGACGCGGAAGTGCTGATCATGCGCAACACCGTGGTCGTGCTCGACCGCCACGGTGTGCTGCACGCCGATCTGTCGGTCGCCGGCTACCCCGAGGAGGTGCGCCGCAAGTTCGAGCGGATCGAGGCCGAAGGGACACCGATCCCGGTGCATGAAGCCGACACAGCGGTGGTGATCTCGGATTATTGTCCGCCGCCCAATCTCTGCCATTTCCTGTTCGATCAGCTGACCCGGCTTGCGGTGTACCGGCAGGTTGGCGTGGAACCGGCCCACGCGCTGGTCATCGGGCCCGAGCCGGCCGGCACGTTCCGGGAGCCGGTGCTGCGGCGCGCCGGCGCGACCAACGTCCTGGGCACCGATCGGCTCGCCAGGGTGCGGGCCCGTCGGCTCTGGGTCAGCAGCAATTGCAGCGAGGTGCGCCATTTCGCCCATTGGGGCGCCGGCTGGGCGATCGAGTTCGTGCGCCAGACGCTGGGCGGGCGCGGCACGAAGGGCTGGCGCCGGCTGTACGTGTCGCGCGATGACGCGGCGCGCCGGCGCGTAGCCAACGAGGTGGAGGTGGCCGCGCTGTTGGAGCCGCACGGTTTCGAGGTGGTCGTGCCCGGACGCATGCCGTACGAGGCGCAGGTGGCGGCGTTCAAGCAGGCGAGCCACGTGATCGCGCCGCATGGCGCGGCGCTGGCGCATCTGGTGCTGTGCCCGCCGGACGCGCGCATCCTGGAAATCTTCCATCCCCTCTTCACCGAGAACGCCTTCGCCATGCAGGTGCAGGCGGCCGGTGTCCAGTATGTCGCGATGGTTGGCGCGCGATGCACACTCCGACGCGCCGGAGTGGAACGACCCGGACGTCGCGGGGAAAATGTGGCGCTATGCCGACTGCGACATGCGCGTGGACCTCGCCGCGCTGTCCCGCTATCTCGCGACCGTGCTCTGAGATGAGGAACCGGCGATGACCGCGGCCCTGGGCGCCGGCGCCATCGGGCCGATACGCGCCGCGATGGGCAAGGTGGAGGTGGTGCGGGAGCTGGGGGCCCGCGCCGGGCTGGCCGAGTTCGATCCGGCCGACCACACCGTCGCCGACACGATCGCCGCGATCACCCGCGCGCTCGGGCGCCTCAGCAACCCGCAGGTCGAACTGCGCGACGGCGCCGCGATCCCTGGGGCGACCGTGCGGCTGGTCCACGGCAAGGGCGTGCGCGACCTCGCCCCGCCGCTGCATCTGAGTGGCATGCACCGCAGCTTCACCGCCGGCAGCCCGACCGCGCACAGCCCGGATTACCGCGTGCTGGAACTGCGGGACGGATATTTCTGCCATTATCGCGATGGTCCACTGACGGTCTCCGCCGCCGGCGACGTGGTGGCGCGCGATTTTTCCGGGCGCTTCGCTGGCCTCGTGCATGTCTACGAAACGCCGCTGCGCCAGGTGCTCGCCGACGCGGTGCGCATCGACGGCACCGCCGTCGCCATCGCCGACGACGTGCGGCCGCTGAATTTCTGTCACTGGCTGGTCGATTGGCTGCCGCGGCTGGCGTTCCTCGCCGAGCTGGCGCGCCGGGACGACACGTTTGTGATCGTGCCGCCGCTGGGCGCCGACTATCAGTGGGACACGCTCGCGCTGTGCGGTTTTTCGCGCGAGCGGGTGGTGCAGCTCGATGCGTTCCAGGGCGTGCGGGCGAAGCACCTGCTGGTGCCGAGCGACCTGCCGGTGCCGCCGCATCCCGGCCACAAGGCGGCGGCGTGGGTGACCGACTACCTGCGCGGCACGCTCGGCTACGGCGTGTTCCTGGCCGGGCTCGACGGGCCGCCGCGCCGCAGGAAGCTGTATGTCTCGCGCGGCGACGCGGGTGGGCGGCGGGTGCTGAACGAGGCAGATCTGCTGGCGCGGCTCGCGCTGCTGGGCTACGAGCCGGTGACGCCCGGCGAGATGTCGGCAGCCCGGCAGATTGCGGCCTTTGCCTGCGCCTCGCACATCGTCGCGCTGCACGGCGCGGCGCTGGCCAACGTGGTGTTCGCCGATCCCTCGGCGACGCTCGTGGAGATATTTCCCGAGAGCTACGGCACCGCCGCCTACTACGTGCTCGCCGCGGGCCTCGGCATGACCTATGCGTCGTACATTGCCAACGACATCACGCCGGGCAGCCGCGCGCAGCTCGACGACATTACGATCGACATTCCCGATTTTCTGACGCGCTGCCGGCATCTGCTGTGAGAATCGGACGGAACCCAGCAGTCGCACGCCGCTGCTCAGCCCGGTATGCCTCGATCTCGGCATTGATCTCGTCAGGCGTCATCGGCGGCGGCGGGTCGGCCGTCAGAACGTCGAGCCCCGCCCGCATCCGATCGATGCGGTCGGCGCGCAGACGCTCCCGCAGGAGCCGTGCGATTGCGTCGTGCGCCAGCAAGCCGGCGTTGTCCGCCTCGCGGGCAAGCTCGTCGGGCAGCGTTATCTGGACCGTGGTCATGATCCGCCCCTTTGGTCACGAACGACGGCAATATGGGGCGCCGCAACTGGCTCGCGTCAACGCACCTCGCTCATATTGGTCGCGGCTTGACGCGGCGGCACGCCGCACGCGCTGGTCCAGAAGCTGCGCGACGACGACGACCCCGAGCGCTGCTACCGCATGGGCATGGCTCTGCTGGAACGCCATGCGTTCGATCTGACGGAACAGTCACTGCGGAGCGCGGTCACCGGCCATCCCGCGGTCGGCCATTGCAATATCGGGCTGGTCGAGGCGCTGTGGCGGCAGGGGGGGCAGGACGAAGCGGTCGCCCTGGTGCGCGGCGCGCTGGCGCAGGCACCGGAGCCGCACGCGTTCGCCAAGACCATCGACAGGCTGCTCGGCGCGGCATGGCGCGCGGGCGCGTAGCGGCCGTGGGTCAGCACAGCTCTTGCACCGCGCGGCGCGTCTGCGCAGCCTTCCCGCAGGTACAGGAGACGCGGCAATGGGGTTGCCCTCGCGCTACTGGCAGGACCTGCCGTGGCCGGCGTTCCCCGCGCTGCCGGCGGACACCGTCGCGGTGCTGCCGGTCGCGGCGATCGAGCAGCACGGGCCGCATCTGGCGGTCTCCGTCGACACCACGATCAACGAGGGAATCCTGGCCGCGGCGCTGGCGCTGCTGCCCGAGGACGCTCCGGTGCTGGTGCTGCCGACCCAGGCGGTCGGGCTCTCGGTCGAGCACGTGAAGTTTCCGGGCACGCTGACTTCGTCGGCGGAAACGCTGCTGGCGCTGTGGACCGAGATCGGCGAGAGCGTGGCGCGCGCCGGCGTACGCAGACTGGTGATCTTCAACAGCCACGGCGGCCAGCCGCAGCTGGTCGATCTGGTGTGTCGCCGGCTGCGCATCCGGGCCAGGATGTTCGCGGTGGGCTGCATGTGGCCGCGGCTCGGCATGCCCGAGGGGTTCGACGATCCGCAAGGCATCCACGGCGGCCTCGTCGAGACGTCGCTGATGCTGCACCTCGCGCCCGCGCGCGTGGACATGCGACTCGCGAGGAATTTCCGTAGCGCGTGGCTCGACCGGGCGGCCGAGTTTTCGACGCTCGTGCCGGAGGGCGCGGTCGGTTTCGGCTGGGAAACGCAGGATTTGCACCCGGCGGGCGCGCTCGGCGACGCCAGCCGCGCAACGGCCGAGGCCGGCGCGCGCATCGTGGCGCACGTCGCCGCGCGGCTGGCCGGGCTGTTGCAGGAGGTGCGACGCTTCGACCTCGACGCATGGCTGCGGGACGAGCCGGAGCAGCTGCCCAATCGATGAGCGCGGCGCCCAGCGCGTAGGCAGCGCCGCCGGTTTCCCAGGGGCGCGCGCGACGATCGGGCGGCACGCGGCTTGCTGCGCGGAGGCAGGCCCGGCGGAGGGATGGTGAGCGGCGATGGATCGACTGGAGCCGGCCCGGGACGGCACGGTGGCCGCCGCCCCGGCGCTGATCCGCATCGCTGGCGTCGGCAAGCGCTACAGCGGCGGCACGCACGCGCTGCAGGGCATCGACCTGGCCGTCGCGCAAGGCGAGTTCCTGAGCCTGCTTGGCCCGTCCGGTTGCGGCAAGTCGACGCTGCTGCGGCTGATCGCCGGCCTCGGCGAGCCGAGCGCGGGGAGCATCGACTGGCCGCGCGCCACCTACGACGCCGCCGGCCGGCCGGAGCGCAGCATCGGCTTCGTGTTCCAGGAACCGACGCTGATGCCGTGGGCAACGGTGTTCGACAACGTGTTCCTGCCCATGCGCCTGGCCGGGGTTTCGCGACGGGACGCGACGGCGCAGGTGGAAAGCGCGATCGAGGGCGTCGGGCTGGCCGGATTTGTCCGCGCTTATCCGCGGCAACTTTCCGGCGGCATGCGCATGCGCGTCTCGATCGCCCGCGCACTGGTCAAGCGACCAGAACTGCTGCTGATGGACGAGCCGTTCGCGGCGCTCGACGAAATCACCCGCATGCGGCTCAACGACGACCTGCTGGAGCTGTGGGCCGGGCGCGGCTGGACCGTGTTGTTCGTCACCCACAGCGTCTACGAGTCCGTCTATCTCTCCAGCCGGATCGCGGTGATGGGGGCGCGGCCCGGCCATATCCGCGACCTGATCGCGATCGACGCCCCCTACCCGCGCGACGAGGCGTTTCGCATGTCCGCTTCCTACAACGAGTATTGCCGCGTCACCTCCGCCTCGCTGCGCGCGGCAATGGGCGAGGAGCCGCGCGCATGAGCGACGAGCCCTGGCAAGTCTCGCCCGCGGCGCGGGTGGCGGTGCCGATCGCGCTCGGCGTTGCGGTGGTGGCGATCTGGCAACTCCTGGTGTGGTGGCTGGAGGTGCCGAAATTCGTGCTGCCTGCGCCGTCGCTGATCGCGGGCTCGCTGGTGACCGACTTTGCGTCGCTGATGGCGTCGCTGTGGATCACGCTGCGCATCACGCTGATGGCATTCTTCATCGCGCTGGCGACCGGAGTGGCGTTGGCGGTGCTGTCGGTGCAGTCGCGTCTGGTGGAGATCAGCATTTTTCCGTATGCCGTCATGCTGCAGGTCACGCCGGTGGTGGCGATCGCGCCGCTGATCCTGATCTGGGTCGGGCTTGAGCACATCGACCGCGCGTTGCTGATCCTGGCGACGATCGTCGCGTTCTTTCCGATCCTGTCGAACACGACGCTGGGGTTGAAAAGCGTCGACCACAACTTGCAGGACCTGTTCCAGCTGTATGGCGCGACGCGCTGGCAGCGGCTGCGGCTGCTGCAGATGCCGGCGGCACTGCCGTACCTGCTCGGCGGCATGAAGATTTCCGGAGGGCTCGCGCTGATCGGCGCGGTCGTGGCAGAGTTCGTCGCGGGCTCGGGCACCGGGGCGGGGCTTGCGTGGCGCATCGTCGAATCGGCGAACCGATTGCTGATCCCGCGCATGTTCGCGGCTTTGTTGCTGTTGTCGGTGCTCGGCATCAGCATTTTCCTGGTGCTGGCGGGCGTCGAGAAGCTGCTGCTCGGCCGGTGGCACGAGAGCGCCATGCAACGGGAGCGCTGAGCCGTGCATCGGTTCGATTTTCCTCACCTGATCCTGCGCAACGCGTCGGTGCCGCGAGCGCTGTTGCGCGCACCGTCGGCCTTTCCGATGCCGGTGGTCGACGACGTCGTTGCGCTTGACATCGAGATTGTCGAGGGCCGCATCGCGCGCCTGGCGCCTCCCGGGTTGCTTGTGGGCGACGGCGTGGACCTCGACCGCGGCATGGTCTGGCCGTGCTTCGTCGACCTGCACACGCATCTCGACAAGGGCCATATCTGGCCGCGCGCCGCCAATCCGGACGGCACGCGCGCCGGCGCGCTTGCGGCGGTCGGAGCGGACCGCGAGAAAAACTGGAACGCCGAGGACGTCCGCGCGCGCATGGATTTTGCCCTGCGCTGCGCCTACGCGCAGGGGACGCGGGCGATCCGCACGCATATCGACTCGATCGGCAGGCAGCCGTGGGTTTCCTGGCCGGTGTTCTCCGAAATGCGCGAGGCGTGGCGTGGACGCATCGAGCTGCAGGCGGTGGCGCTATTTCATCCGGAGGCGGCGGCTGATCATGCCTGGCTCGCCTCGCTCGCCGATCTGGTTGCCGAGTGTGGCGGACTGTTGGGCGGCGTGCCGTATCGGCAGGCCGACCCGCAGGATTTTCTCGACCGCCTGTTCGGCCACGCCGAGGCGCGCGGCCTCGATCTCGATTTCCATGTCGACGAGACAAACGATCCGACCGCCGACTGCCTGCGCCTGATCGCCGAGACCGCGCTGCGCCGCCGCTTCCCCGGCCGCATCGTCGTCGGCCATTGTTGCAGCCTGGCGTTGCAATCGCCGGAAGCGGTCGATCGCACCTTGGATCTTGTCGCCGAGGCCGGCATCACCGTGGTCAGCCTGCCGATGTGCAACATGTATCTGCAGGACCGCAGCGCCGGTCGCACCCCGCGCTGGCGCGGCGTGACCTTGCTGCACGAGATGGCGGCGCGCGGCATTCGCGTCGCCGTCGCCAGCGACAACTGTCGCGATCCGTTCTACGCCTATGGCGATCATGACGTCGTCGAGGTGTATCGCGAAGCGACGCGCATCGCCCAGCTCGACCATCCGATCGGCGACTGGCCGCGTGCCGTCACCATCGCTCCCGCCGAGGCCGCAGGATTCGCGGAGGGCTGCATCGCCGAAGGACTGATCGCCGACCTGGTGCTGTTCCGTGCCCGCACCTTCAACGAACTTTTGGCACGTCCATCGCAGGATCGGATCGTCCTGCGCAATGGCAAGGCGATCGAACGCGCGCTGCCGGATTATCGCGAGCTTGACTATCTGATGGAACACTCATGATGGTCAACATCGACTGGCCGGAGTTCGCCGCCTCCCTCGACGGTATTCCGACCGAGACCGATCGCGCGCTGGTGCGGCAGAAATCGCGCGACTTCTATTGGTACAGCCCGGTGCTGAAGCAGCAGTTGCGCGGCGTCTCCGCCGATATCGTGGTGATGCCGCGCGACGAGGCCGAGGTCATCGCGGTGATGCGTCGATGCTTCGAGAGCGGCGTGCCGATCACGCCGCGCGGCGGCGGCACCGGCAACTACGGCCAGGCGATGCCGCTGCATGGCGGCGTGGTGTTGGACCTGCTTGCGCTGAACGCGATTTCTCCCGTTGTGGACGGCGTGCTGCGTGTCGGCGCCGGCGCAAAGCTCGGCGAGATCGAGGCGCGCTGCCGGCCGCAAGGTTGGGAGTTGCGGATGTTTCCCTCGACGCGGCGCACCGCGACGATTGGCGGCTTCGTCGCGGGCGGCTCGGGCGGCATCGGCTCGATCAATTTCGGCCAGTTGCGTGAGCCCGGCACGCTGGTCGGCGCGCGCGTGGTGACGATGGAGGCCGAGCCGCGGGTGCTGACCTTGACTGGCTCGGAGGTGAACCGGGTGCACCACGCCTACGGCACCAACGGCATCATCACCGAGATCGAAATGGCGATGGCGCCGGCGCAGCCGTGGCTCGACTATGTTGTCGCGTTCAAGCAGTTCATGCCGCTGGCTCAGTTCGCGGAGGCGGTGGCGCGGGCGGACGGGATCGCCAAACGGCTGGTCTGCGCCGTCGATGGCGAGGCGTCCGCCTACTTCCGCCCATTGCAGGACGCCCTCGAACCGGGCGACAGCCTCGGGCTGTTCCTGATCGCGGCGCAAAGCAAAAAACCGTTCGAGGAGTTGCTGGCGAGCTGCGGCGGCCGCGTGGCGCGGTGTCTCACCGAGGCGCATGTCGAGGAGCAAAGCGCAGTGCCTGCCTTCGAGTTCACCTGGAACCACACGACGCTGCACGCGCTGAAGGCCGACAAGCAGGTCACCTATCTGCAATCGCGATTTCCCGGCCCGGTTTTCCGCCGGGTCATCGCCGACGTGATCGCAGCGTGCACGGCCACGAATTGCCGATCCACCTGGAATTCATCCGCGTGGGTGGCGAGGTTGCCTGCGCCGCATTGCCGCTGGTGCGCTACACGACCGAAGCGCGCCTGCGCGCGATCATCGCCGATCTGGAGGCGCGCGGCGTCACCATCTTCGATCCGCACACTTACGTGCTGGAGGATGGCGGCATGAAGCAGACCGATCCGGCGCAGCTCGCATTCAAGCGCCAGGCCGATCCGCGCGGCCTGCTCAATCCCGGAAAGATGCGCGGCTGGAGCACGGATTTTTCTGCGGCATGAGGTTGCAGGTCCGCGCGCCGCAGACCGTTTCCATGCACGCGCGCGACGGCGCGCGACTGGACGCCGACGTGTATTGGCCGGATGCACCGGGCCCGTTCCCGGTGCTGCTGATGCGCCAGCCGTACGGGCGGAAGATCGCCTCCACGGTCTGCTACGCGCATCCGGACTGGTACGCCTCGCACGGCTATATCGTCGCGGTGCAGGACGTGCGCGGGCGCGGCACATCGGCGGGAAATTTTCGAACGTTCGAGGCAGATGCAGCCGACGGCGCCGATGCGGTGGCGTGGGCGGCCGCGCTGCCGGGTTCCTCCGGCGTCGTCGGCATGTACGGGTTTTCGTACCAGGGAACCAACCAGTTGCTCGCGGCAGGTGAGACACCCCCGGCACTGCGTGCGCTGGCACCCGCGATGATCGGCTGGGATCTGCGCACCGACTGGGCCTACGAGGGCGGCGCGTTCGCCTTGCAAGGCGGCATGGGCTGGGCGCTGCAGATTGCCGCCGAGAGCGCTCGGCTGTCCCGCGACGAAGCCGCCTGCGGCGAGTTGCGGCGAGCGTCCCAGGCACTGCCGCTGAACGGAGACATCGCGGCTCGTCCCGATGTGCTGGAGCGGCATCGCGCGCTGACGCATTATCACACATGGCTGGATACGCCTGCGGAGTCGCCATACTGGGCGGCGATTTCGCCAGCCTCGCGGCTGGAGCGGATCGTGGCCACTCGCGTGCCGACACTGCTGGTCGGCGGTTGGTTCGACAGCCATCTGCCAGGCACGCTGGCGGCATACCACGCGCTGGCGGAAAAAATCCCGTTGCGCATCGTGATCGGCCCGTGGGCGCATTTCCCGTGGAGCCGACGCGTCGGCGCGCTCGACTTCTCTGAAGCCGCAATCGGCGAAATCGACCAATCGCAAATCCGGTGGTTCGATCACTGGCTCAAGGGCCGCGATGCGGCGGTGCCGGAGCCGGTGATAAAACTGTTCGACATGGGTGCGCTGAGCTGGCGCGATTTTTCCCATTGGCCGACGCAAGGCATCACGTTGTTCGCGGGCGGCAGCGGTCGCGCCGCGCTCGACGAACGCGACGGCAGGCTTGCGTCGACGCCGCCCACGTCGAACGGACACGAAACCCTCGTGCACGACCCGTGGCGCCCCGCGGCAAGCGTCGGCGCGGCGCTCGACCGCGCCGGCGTCGACGCCCGGCCCGATGTGCTCACCTTCACCGCGGCGCCCGCGCAGGCAGCAACACTACTGGCGGGCAACGTGCGGGCCGTGCTGGACATCGCCGCCGACGCGGCCGACTTCGACGTCGCCTGCACGCTTTCCCGCGTCAGCCCAACCGGCCAGGTGATCGGTTTTGCCGAGGGCTATCGTCGTGTGCGCGCGCCCGGCCCGGTGGATGTGCCGATGCGCGCAACCTGCCTCACGCTGCGACCCGGCGAACGCCTGCGCCTGTCGATCGCTGCCGCTGCGTTCCCGGCGTTTCCCGTCAACCCCGGCACCGGCGAGGACCCGACGCGGGCGAAGACGATCGACGCTCGGGTCATCACTCTCCGCGTGCGGCACGGCTCGCGCGTCGTCGTCGGGGACTGAGCCGATGCGCGTGCACGTCATCTATGCGCATCCGCGCGCCGACAGCTTCAATGCGGCGCTGCATGCGGCGGTCGTCGGGGCATTGCGCGGCGCGGGGCACGAAGTGGACGATTTTGACTTGTATGCCGAGAATTTCCAGCCGGCGATGAGCGCCGCGGAGCGCGGCGCGTACCACACGATCGGCGGCAACCTCGCCGGCATCGAGCGCGAGGTCGAACGCCTGCGCGCGGCCGAGGCGCTGGTGATCGTGGCGCCGACCTGGTGGTACGGAATGCCGGCGATGCTGAAGGGCTATTTCGACCGCGTGTGGGTGCCAGGCGTTGCGTTCGAGCTGCAGCCGCGCGGCGCGATCAAGCCGGGCCTGACCAACATCCGCAAATTCGCAGTCGTGACCACGACCGGTTCGCCGTGGTGGTTCATGCGGCTTTACATGGGCAATCCCGGCCGCCGCGTGTTGACGCGCGGGCTGCGCCGGCTGTTCGGGCCTGGCGTGAGAATGTCCTACCTGTGCCATTACGGCGTCGACAATTCGACGGCCGCGAGCCGCAGACGGTTCATGGCGCGGGTCGAGCGGGCGTTCGCGGCATTCTGAGCGGTGCCCTCCCCCACGCGGCGGGGAAGGGCGCCCGGGCTACTGCTTGGGCAGGAATTCCAGAGTGTACGCCTTCTTGTAGTCGAGATCGGCCGAATACACCTTCTGTGCGACCATCGTGTCGAAGAACTCCTTCCACTTCGCGTCGCTCATCGTGCCGATGCCGTGCGTCGCCGCGTCGCCACCTTCGACGATGCCGTATTCCAGCATCTTCTTGATCCCGAATGCGATGACGTCGTCGGTCATGTCCGGGTTGTCCTTCTCGATCAGCGCGTTCGCGGCCTTGTTGTCGCCGTGCAGGTACTCCTTCCAACCTTCGATGGAGGCATCGACGAATGCCTTCACCACGGCCGGCTTCGCGTCGATGAGCTTCTGCGGCACCAGCACCATCGCGCTGTAGCTCGGATAGCCGTAGTCGGCGAGCAGGTACACCTGCGGGGTCACGCCTTCCTTCATCACCAGATAGGGCTCGGACGAAAGATAGCCCTGCTGGATTGCATTCTTGTCCACCAGCCACGGCGCCATGTTGAAGGTGTATTTGCGGATCTGGCTGTCCTCGAAGCCGAATCTCGCGTGCAGCCAGACCCAGAAGGTGTTGATCGAGCTGTCGGCGATCATGATCGGCTTGCCCTTCATGTCGGCAAGCGTCTTGATGTCGTCACGCGGGTGCGTCATCAGCATCTGCGGGTCCTTCTGGAACGCCGCCATCACCGCCTTCACCGGCGCGCCCGCCTGCAGCAGGTTCAGCGGGAAGAAGCTGTTGGAGCCCATCGCCATGTCAATCGCGCCGGCGGCGATCAGCTGCTGGTTGTCGATGCCGGGCCCGCCTTCGTGGATCACCACGTCAAGGCCGGCCTTCTTGTACAGCCCCGCCGCCACGGCCTGGTAGAATCCGCCGTGCTCGGCTTGCGCTTTCCAGTCCGTCGCGAACACGATCTTCTCGTCGGCGGCTGCCGGACCGGCGATCAGGGCGCCGGCTGCGGCCCCCAGCGCCACACCGAACCCGCACAGCATCCGGAATGTCGCCTTACGCATTCTCGCTCTCCTCTGAATGGCGCACCCAGGCGCGCGTGGGAAAAAATCTGCAAGCGCGATGCCGACGCCCTATCCGGCACGACGGATCTCCGGCTCGCCGTTGGCGGCCAGGAGTTCCAGCAGGCGTCGGCGCATGATCAGGCCGGGCCGGTCGGAGGGCATGTGCGCCTCGAGCCGCAGCGACACGTCGAGGATCGCGTCCGGATCGGTCGATTCGAGGATGTCGCGATCCTCGGCGATGATCGCCGCGTCCCACGCGATCAGTTTCTCGGCCGGGCAGTCCCGCTCGGTGTCGTTGCGGTACAGCAGTTGCGTGAGCTGGATCTCGCCGTCGGCGATCGGCGTCGCGCAGTTGATGATCACGTGACGGATGCCGCTCGGGTACTGCATGTCCATGCGGCGGCAGAACGGCATGTACCAGTGGTTCTGCATCGTGCGCGTCGTCGTCGGGGTGGTGCAGCCGGTGACCTGATGCGCGGTTGGCGGGTTCACCACCTCCACGACCGTGGTCGCGGCAAACCCGTAGTCGGTCTCAACGATTTCGTATTTTTGGGGTTTTGGCTGCGCCATGTCGCCGAACGTGCCGCGATGCACGAATGCGAAGTGGGCGTTGTCAAAACTGTTTTCCATCAGTCGCAGCGGCGCGGTGTGCCAGCGGTCGTAGAACTGGTGAATGCGCCGCCAACCCGCAGCGCCATCCTCGGGAATTTCGAACAGCGGCACCAGCGGTTCGTCGAGTGCGACCCAGGCGTAGCCGCCGCGCGCGATGCACGCGTACGCCGGTGTCGCGTGCCGCGGCAGCGCCGCATTCTCGCCGAGTTGCGGCATGGCGACCACGCGGCCGCTGCGGTCGTACACCCAGCCGTGGTAGCCGCAGGTGAGTTCGGCCGTCCCGCGCCCAGCCTTTGGAAAGTTTCGCGGTGCGGTGGCAGCAGCGGTCCTGCAAGGCCGCGGGTTCGCCGTCGGCGTCGAGGAACAGCACGATGTCCTCGCCGAGCAGCCGGAACGGCTTCGGCCCGTCGCGCAGCGCGGCCACCGGCATCACCGAATACCAGAATTTTCGCAGCGTTTTCTGCCGGGTCGTCAGCATCTCACGCCCGCCCCCGGCCGGCGATCACTGCGCGATCCTCGTCGGTGATTTCCACGGGCGTACCGTTGCGGATCAGCTCGGCAAACCCTTCGTTCGGCGTCATCAAAGTCAGGCAATACAGCTTTGTCGCGCCGGTGTTCTCCACCACATGCTCGACGCCGGGGCGGAGCACGAAGGCATCGCCGGGGCCGATTTCGAACACCTCGCCGCCGGCGTGCGCGAGTCCGGTGCCGGCCAGCACGAAGAACGATTCGTAGGCATCCGCATGCGTATTGGGCGGCGTCCGCCCGCCGGGATTGAAGATTTCCACCACGAGCGTGAAATTGACCCCGTCCGCGATCGGATCGAACAGGCAGGCGAAATAGTTGCTGTCGTTCGGAGAAATCCGGAAGCCCTGCAGCGCATCGGCGCGGCGGGCGATGGCAGCGGTCTGCATCATGGCGCAAGGGCCTCGATCAGGTCGTCGGCGCGGAAATGGAACCCGAAAATCTGCCGGATGTTCAGCAGCGTTGCCGCGCGGCAGAATTCAGGATTGGTGGTGGCGGCGCAGTCCTCCACCAGCAGCGTGTCGTAGCCGAGGAAGTTCGCGTCGGCCAGCGTGTGCAGCACGCACTGGTCGAGGTTGACGCCGCCGAACAGCACAGTGGTCACGGCCAGGTTGCGCAGGATGGCATCGAGCGGGGTGTCCCAGAACCCGCTCATACGGTGCTTTTCCACGTGCAGGTCGGCAGGGTCGGCCACGAGTTCGTCCACCAGGCGCGCCGACCAGCTGCCCGATTGCAGCACGCGCGCGCCCGTGCGCGGCGACGGATCGCCGAGCCCAGTGCCGGCGCCGCTCGGGTCGTAGACGTGTCGCAGTGCCGGGGACAGATTGATGCGGTCGGGCCGCGTGCCCCAGTTGAGCCAGATCACCGGCACGCCGGCCCCGCGCAGCGCCGGCAGCAATCGTCGCAACGGCCCGATCAGCGCCCGCGCGGCCGACACATCCACGCCGATGCCGGCGAGCCAGCCGTCGGGGTGGCAGAAATCGTATTGCATGTCGACGACGATCATCGCGCTGTGCGCGAGGTCGAAGGTCACGCGCTTGGGTGCGGCGGCCACGGCGACCGGCCGGGGCGTCGGCGCGCGCCGCGTCAGGTCGGCCGCCTCCGCGGAGACCTGCCAGGCATTGCGCTCCGATGGTCCCAGCGACGCCATGCGCGCTTCCGATCGCGGCAGTCGGGCCGGGCAAAGCAAGGCCGATGCCAGCAGCGACGGCCGGCGGTCAGGACGGCGCTGCGAGGTCCACCGGTGTCGCGCCACCGCTCAGCAACTGCTGCTTGGCCTCGATGCCGAGCCGTTCGAGCGTGGCCGCCGCCTCGTGCGCGGCCGCTCCGGCGCCGCCGAGGCGCTCCGTGGCGAGATGCAGCAGCGCCGCGTCGTGGTGCGGAAATCCCTGCACGCCCAGGATATCGTGGATCAGCTGCTCGCGCGCCGCGCCAGTGGCGCCGAGCCGCGCGACAAGCCACAGCGCGAACAGCTTGTCGCGCCGGGCCAAGGCCAGGAACCGGATTTCCTCGTCGTGCGCGAACCGCGCCTCGAAGGCCCGTTCGCGGTCGTCGAAGGTCGTCGTCATGCGGGGTCGCGGTTCCTCGGTGTCTGGGCCGCCCATGCCGGGGACGTTACCGATGCAGAAGCCCGGGTGGAAGACGCTTGCGCCGCGCGGCCGGCATCATATCGTGGAGCCGTCCGGGATGGAGGAGAGAGCGCGACGCCCTCTGAACAGGGCCGAGGAGCCACCTTTACCCGATCCGCAGCAGCTTCGGGCCGTTCCGACGCAGCCATGCGACGGCCGTGTCGGTGTGCGGGGTCAGTTCCGCGACCAGTGCCCAAAAGCGCGGGCCGTGGTTCATGTGGCGCAGATGCGCAACCTCATGCGCCGCCACGTAGTCCTGCACGTGCCGCGGCGCCATCACCAGCCGCCAGCTGAAGCCGAGACTGCGGTTGGCGGCGCAGCTGCCCCAGCGGCTACGGGTGTCCTTGACGGCGACGCGGTGCGGCACGACCTCGGCGGCCGCGGCCTTCAGCCGCACCAGTTCGCTGAAGCCGCGCCGCGCCTCGGCACGCAGGAAATCACCGACCCGGCGGGCCAGGAAATCCGCATCGCCCCCGACCCGGATCTCGCCGTCGACCGCCTGCACGCCGCGCAGCCCGGGCATCGAGCGGATGCGGTGGTCCTGCCCGTGCAGCGGCACCAGCGCGCCGTCGGCGAACGGGATCGGCCCCGGCAGGGCGGCCAGCCGGGCGGACACCCAGTCGGCGTGGTTCATCAGCAATGCGACGCCGGCGTGGCGCCCGGTGCGCGGCGGCAGCGTGACCACGACGGCACCCCCGCGCGGATCGATGCGCAGGCTGACGCGGCGCGCGCGGGCGCTGCGGCGCCATTCGACGCGGGCGGGGCCGCCCGGCAGCGAGACCAGTTCCGACGATCCGGATTCCATCGGCACGACATTGCCGTGCAACCGGTCGCGTCGCAATCGCTGCCGCATCCCCCAGGACACCGTTGTTGTCGCGCCGTTGCGCGGATGCGAGGCTGGACCGCCGAATTGATATGTTATATCATTCCAAACAGGCATCCGGTGAGGGAGATCGACATGCGGAAGATCCTGGGAGGCGCCGCGCTGGCGGCGCTGATGATGGCGGGCGCCCACGCGCCGCGGGCGGCCGAGCCGGCGCTGTCGGTGGTGGCTGCGGAGAATTTCTACGGCGACGTGGCGCAGCAGATCGCCGGGCCGGACGTGACCGTCGCGTCGATCCTGAGCAACCCGGACGACGATCCGCACATGTTCGAGGCAAGCCCCTCGATCGCCCGCGAATTGGCGACGGCTCGGATCGTCGTCGCCAACGGCGCCGACTACGACCCGTGGATCGACAAGCTGCTGGGCGCGAGCCCCTCGGCAACGCGCAAGGTGATCACGGTCGCCGCGCTGATCCACCGCAAGGCCGGCGACAATCCTCACCTCTGGTACGACCCGCCCGCGATGCCGGCCTATGCCAAGGCGCTCGCGGCGGCGCTGATCGCGGCCGACCCGGCGCACAAGGCGGATTATGAACAGCGGCGCGACGCGTTTCTCGCCAGTCTGCTGCCGATCCAGGAGAAAGTGAAGGCGCTGCACGACAAATACGCCGGCACCCCGGTCACGGCGACCGAGCCGGTGTTCGGCTACATGGCGGCGGCGCTCGGGTTCAAGATGCGCAACGAGCGGTTCCAGATAGCGGTGATGAACAACGCCGAGCCCAGCGCGGGCGATGTGGCCGCATTCGAGACCGACCTGCGCAAGCACCGGGTCAAGCTGTTCATCTACAACTCGCAAGCCAGCGACGAGTCGGCGAAGCGCCTGCTCGGCATCGCCCAGGCCGAGAAAATCCCGGTGGTCGGCGTGACCGAGACCGAGCCCGGTGGAACTAAATTCCAGGACTGGGTGCTCGGCGAACTGCAGGCGGTTGACGCGGCGCTGGCCAGCCCGGGTACGTGAGCGCGGTCGAGGTTTTCGACCTCACGCTGGCGCTGGGCGGGCGTACCTGTACTGGCCGACGTCGGCTTTTCGGTCCGTGACAGCGAATTTGTTGGCGTTCTCGGCCCCAACGGGGCGGGGAAAACCACGTTGTTCCGCGCGCTGCTAGGGCTGCTGCGGCCGGTGCGCGGCAGCATCCGGGTGCTCGGCGCGGCCGTGGCGTTCGGCAACCCCGTGGTCGGCTACATGCCGCAGGTCCGCAGCGCCGCGGGCATGCACCTGCGCGGCTGGGACTTCGTCGCCGGCGCCGTGGCCGGCCACCGCTGGGGGCTGCCGCTGCTTGGCCGCGCCGACCGGCGGGAGGTCGAGCGCGTGCTGGCGCTGGTCGGCGCGACCGAACTGGCGCGTCGGCCATTGCGGGAAATTTCCGGCGGCGAGCGGCAACGGCTGCTGCTGGCGCAGGCGCTGCTCGGCCGGCCGCGGCTGCTGCTGCTCGACGAACCGCTGATGAGCCTCGACCCGCACCACCAGCACGGCGTTGTCGAGCTGGTGCGCGACGTGCAGCGCCGGCTCGGCATCGCGGTGTTGTTCTCCGCGCACGAGCTGAACCCGCTGCTCGGCGCGCTCGACCGCGTGCTGTATCTCGGCGGCGGCCAGGCGGCGCTGGGCACCGTCGACGAGGTGATCACCGGCCCGGTGCTGTCCGGGCTCTATGGCGCGCCGATTGACGTGGTGCGGCTCGGCGCGCGCATCTTCGTGATGTCAGGCGGCCAGGAGATGGAGCGCGACCACCACCGGCACGCTTAAGGAGCGGGGATGCTCGACTACGAGTTCATGCGCAACGCCTACGCGGCGGCGGCGATCGTCGCGGTGCTGGCGGGGCTGGTCGGTTATTTTCTGGTGCTGCGCGGGCAGACGTTTGCCGGGCACGCGCTGGCGCATGTCGGCTTCACCGGCGCCACCGGCGCGGTGCTGATCGGCGCCTCGCCGCTCTGGGGCATGGTGCTGATGACGGTCGCGGGCGGCGTCGGCATGGGGCTGTTCGGCGAGCGGCTGGCCAACCGCGACGTCGCGATCGGCGTCGTGCTGGCGATGGCACTCGGTTTCGGGCTGCTGTTCCTGCACTTCTTCACCGCCTATGCGACGCAGGCGACCGCGCTGCTGTTCGGCAACGTGCTGGGCGTGAATGTCGCGACGATCTGGACGCTACTCGGCCTGGCGCTGGCGAGCGTAGTCGCGCTCAGCGCAATCGCCCGCCCGCTGCTGTTCGCGACGCTGCAGCCGGAACTGGCGGAGGCCAAGGGCGTGCGGCTGCGCCTCGTCGCGGTGCTGTTCCTCGCGCTGGTGGCGCTGGCGACCGCCGAGTGCATCCAGATCGTGGGCGTGCTGCTGGTGTTTACGTTGATGGTCTGCCCGGCCGCGACCGCGCAGCGCATCACGCCGCGGCTCGGGCTGGGGCTGGCGCTGTCCGTCGCGTTGGCGTGGGCGCAGGCGTGGCTGGGGCTTGCGCTGGCGTTCTACACCGATTGGCCGACCAGTTTCTGGATCACCGCGCTCAGCGGCACGACGTATCTCGCGTCCTGTCTGCCGCGGCACGGCTTCACCCGGTCGGGTCGATGACGCGGGTCGGCAGGCCGCGGTTCCGCCACAGTGCGACATCGATCGCGGTCCCCGCCGCGTGTGGGGTCTCGCGCCCGTCCCAGACGGCGAGCTGCAGCGCGGCGGCGCCCGCATCGATGGCGTGCTCCACGGCGCGGCCCATGGCGTGCTGCGTGCACAATCGGAATGCCTCGTCGCGGCTGCCCGTGCCGGGCAGGATCTCCACGCTCGCCGCCTGCGGCACGAGCCGCTCGAAGCGCACAACCCAGGCGTTGCCGGAGGGATTCACGGACGCGGCGCGAAACGCCGCGATATCGAACGGGAAGGCCAGGTGCACGGGAACGTGGCGCGCCACCAACGCCTCGGCGAACAGCAGATCGGCGCCAGCGGCAAGCGAGCCATAACCGGCAATGATTTCAATCTCGTCGAAGGCCGCGGCAATGGCGTTGGCGACGTGAAGCTCCCGGTCCGCGGGAAACGGCGTGCGCAAGCCTTCGGCCGAGATGCGGTGGCCGGTGTAATGAACAACCGTGGCCGCGATCGCATTCATGAGGAACGGCTCGGGCCGGCCGGCGATTTGTCCGACGACGTCCGTCACAACCATGCACGCGATCGATCGAACGCCGTGTCCACGACTTGTCCCGCCCAGCTTGGTCTACATCACCAACGAGCATGATCGCAACCGATCCCGCTGCCGCGTCGACCGAGGCAAACACTGCGCTGGAGCGCCGGCTGTCCGCGCCGGGGCCGAAGCGCGTGCTCGCGCTGGATGGCGGCGGGGTGCGCGGCGTCGTCGCGCTCGCCTTTCTCGAGCGACTGGAGACGCTGCTGCGCGAGCGGTTTGGCCGGCCCATCGTGCTCGCCGATTATTTCGATCTGATCGGCGGCACCTCGACCGGCGCGCTGATCGCGACGGGATTGGCGCTCGGCCAGGACGTCGGCTCGCTGATCGCCAGCTATCTGGCGCTGTCCGCCCAAGTGTTTCGCGGCAGCCGCTGGCATGGCGGCCTGCTGGTGCCGAAGTTCCGCAGCAAGCCGCTGGAGGCACAAATCCAGGCGCAAGTCGGCGACGCCACATTGGGCTCGGATCGGCTGCGATGCGGGCTGGCGATCGTCGCCAAACGCATCGATACCGGCAGCATCTGGGTGTTCCACAACAATCCGCGCGGGCGGTATTTCGAGCCCTCCGGCCAGCATGGGGCTGCGGTGCCGAACCGCAACCTGCCGCTCGCGCGGCTGCTGCGCGCCAGCACTGCCGCCCCGACCTTCTTCGCGCCCGAGTATCTGGAGGTGGCACCCGGCACGCGTGGCCTGTTCGTCGATGGCGGGGTCAGCCCGTACAACAACCCGGCACTACTGATGCTGATGCTGGCGACGCTGCGCGGCTACGGGTTCTGCTGGCCGATGGGGGCGGAGCGGCTCATGCTGGTCTCGGTCGGCACCGGGGATCGCCCGATGTCGGCAGCACAAATGCCCGGGCCGACCGCGCCGGCCGCCACGCTGGCACTGCTGGCGCTTCGGTCGGTGATGCAGGATTGCAGCTGGCTTGCCCAGACCATGCTGCAATGGATGGGCGCGTCGCCCTCGCCCTGGACAATCGACGGCGAGGTCGGCGATCTCGCCGACGATCAGGCCGGCACTGCGCCGCTGCTGCATTACTCGCGCTACGACATGCTGCTCGACCGGGATTGGATCGCGCAGGCGACGGGGACGCAGTTGAGCGAGCGGGAACTCAACGAACTCGACCGGTTCGACGATCCGCGCGCGGCGCCGCGATGGCTGGAGCTTGCGCGGGCGGCAGCGGCGCAGCAGGTCCGTGCGCAGGACCTGCCGGCGCAGTTCGATCAGGCGATTACGATTACTTGATCATTTCCATCGTGTAGAGCCCGGCGTTAGTGTCGGTGCAGTACATGATCTGGTTCCTGTCGACGAACACGTCGCACGACTGGATCACCTGCGCGCGGTTCGGCCGCGTGTCCATCATGCGCGCCGGCGCCGGCGGCACGAGCGCGCCGACCTCGACCGGCTGGTATGCGTTGCCGATGTCGAACACCCGCACGCCGGCATTCTGGTAGGTCGTGAAGATTCGCTCGAAACTGATGAAGCTTCCAGGCCGGTTCTCGTGGACGTTGTGGGGGCCGAAATGCGCGCCTTTTTTGGGGTAGTCCGCGTCCGCGGGCGTGGGCATCGTCGAGATGCTGACCGGGTTGGTCGGCTCGCGGATGTCGAACAGCCACGTGTATTTGATGCCGTCGGCGCAGTCGTCGCGCACCAACTCGTCGACCACCACGAGCAGGTTGCGGTCGGGCAGCGGCAGCGCATTGTGCGTGCCGCCGCCGTACGGAGGGCACCACGTGCGATGCACGATCGTCTTCGGATTGGTGCGGTCGGTGACATCGACGAGCGAAATGCCGCCGTCCCGCCACGTCACGTACGCGGTGTCGCCGGCGACGATCGGATGGTGGCAGGCGTAGCGCAGCTTCGGGTTCCAGGCCGGCTTCTCGCCGCCGGCGACGTGCATGCCGGTGAGCCAGTTCCGGCCGGCGAGTTTCGGCTTGGTCGGGTCGGCCATGTCGACGGTGATCATGATGTTGTCCATGAACCCGTCGAGCAGCGCCGACGCGTACGCCCATCGCCCGCCGACGTACCAGATGCGGTGGACGCCGACGCCGTCGACCGGCATGAAGCCGATCTCGCGCGGATTGGACCGGTCGCTGATGTCGAACACCCGGATGCCGGCGCTGTAGCCGCGCGCGTGCTTGGTCTTCTCCGCCATCGAGCCGGAATAGTAGGTCGCCTCGTCCTGCAGCGCCTGGTCGGAATACAGGTTCATGTTGTTGATGATCAGCAGCAGGTCTTCGTGCGCCTGCAGATGGATGCTCCACGTGCCCGGCGGCGCCGGGATGTAGTTCACCGTCTTGGGGTTGCGCGGATCGCGCACGTCGACCACCGAGAAGCCGGCCGAAAACATGTGCCCGATATAGGCGTACCCGTCGATCACCATGATCTGGCAGCCGTCCGCGCGGCCGTCCTGATCGGAATGCCCCAGCAGCCGCATGTTCCTGGCATAGTCCGGCTTCATCAAGTCTGCGTGCGCCACGTCGCTCACTCCTCGTTCAGCTCAGCCCCGACGATGCCCGGCCGCGAACTCGCCACCGCATCCAGCGTGACCGCGGCCAGCAGCACGATGCCGGTGACGACATAGCGGGCTGCTGCGGACAGCCCCAGCAACCCCATGCCGTTGTCGATCGAGGCGATCACAAGGCCGCCGAGAATCGCATGCACCACCTTGCCCCGGCCACCGAACAGGCTGGTGCCGCCGATCACGGACGCGGCGATGCAGTAGAGCACCAGCGTGCCGCCGTCGAGGTTGGTGGAAACCGACCGCAGCCGCGACGCGTAGATGATGCCCGCAACCCCGCCCATGAGGCCGGCAATGACGAAGACCAGCACACGGATCCGGTCCACTGCCACACCGGCACGCCGCGTCGCCTCGGCGTTGCCGCCGATCGCGTAGACATACGTGCCGAACGACGTGCGCCCGAGCAGGATCGTCCAGACCGTGACGAAGCCGAGCACGATCAGCAGCACCCACGGCACGCCGCGGATCGGCACGATGCGCCCGCGGTCCACGTTGCAGATCGCGACGACGATGATGCCCGCGAGCACGACGCCGACGACCTTGAGGATGGTGATCATCGCCGGCGCCACCACATTGCCGCGCCGCCGCCTGCGCCGATCGGCAATCAGCAAATCGGCGACAAACAGCAGGACGAGCGCCGCCATGACGATCCAGCTCGCCGTCGGCGAGAGCAGCCCGTTGGCGAGGTCGTTGATGTTGTCGTCGTTGATCGGCACGGTGCCGCCGTTGCCGAGGATGATCAGCATCACGCCGTTCCACGCCAGCAACCCGGCCAGCGTGACGATGAACGACGGCAGCCCGATCAGCGTGATGATCAGCCCGTTCAGCAGGCCGATGCCGGCGCCGACCAGCAGGCCGCAGCCTACCGCAACCCACCACGGCGCGCTGTCGTCGCCGAAGACGAGCTCGGCCATGACCACCCGGCGACGCCGCCGATGAAGCCGATCGACAGGTCGATCTCGCCGATCAGCAGCACGAAGATCATGCCCATCGCGAACAGCATGTAGACCGCGCCCTGCACGATCAGGTTCACCAGATTGCCGGGCGCCAGAAAGTTGTCGTTCAGGCTCTGGAAGATGATCGCGAGGACGACGAGGCCGCCGACCACGGGCAAAACGCCCGTGTCGCCGGCGCGCAGCCGCACCAGCCAGTTCCGGACGTATCCGCCCAGCGTCCGCACTTCGCCGAGGGCGATCGGATCCTCGGGCAGCGGCGGCTCCTGCGGCGCCGTCGGGTCGGCGATGTGCACGTCGTTCGGCGGAATTGGTTCGTGCATGGGGCTCTGCTGATGCCGGCTCTACGCGTGCGCCGCGACGGCGTGGGGGCCGGGGAACCGCGTGCCCGACCGGCCGGTCGTGATCAATTCCACCAGCTCCTGGCTGGTGACTTCCGCCCGCTCGGGTTGCGCGACCAGGGCACCGAGGCGCAGCACCGCAATGCTGTCGGCGACCTTCATCACATCCTCGAGATTGTGCGAGATGAACAGCACGCCGAGCCCGCGATCCGCGAGCCTGCGCACCAGTGCGAGCACCTGCTTGGTCTGGGCCACGCCGAGTGCAGCGGTCGGTTCGTCGAGCACCACGAGCTTGGAGTTCCACATCACCGCCTTGGCGACGGCGACGGACTGGCGCTGCCCGCCGGACAGCCCGGCGACCTTCTGCCGCACCGACCTGATCGTCGTCACCGACAGCCCCGACAGCGTGTCGCGGGCCGCTTCCTCCATCAACTCGTCATCGAGAAACACGCCGCGGTGGCGCTCGCGGCCCAGGAACATGTTCTGCACCACGTCGAGGTTGTTGCAGAGCGCCAGGTCCTGGTAGACGAACTCGATCCCCACCGCCGAGGCCGCCTTGGGGTTGGTGATGTGGACCTCGCGGCCTTCCCAGACGATCGAGCCTTCGTCGAACTGATAGACGCCGGCGACGCACTTGATCAGCGTCGACTTGCCGGCCCCGTTGTCGCCGACGAGCGCGGTGACCGCCCCGGCCCTGACCGACATCGTCACGCCGCGGAGCACCTGGATCGCCGCAAAGCGCTTCTTGACGTTGCGCAGCTCCAGCAACGGTGCCTCTGCCATGCCAACCTCGCGCGTTGCCTGCAGATAAGCGCCCGCCCCGGCGCGTGCCGGGACGGGCGCGGGCCGGAGCGGTCAGTGAACGCCGATCTTGGTGCAGGTGGCCGCGAACTCACCCGTGCACAACTGCGCCGGGTCGATGAACTTGTCCATGATGACGGTCGAACTCGATATTGTCCTTGGTCACCGATTCGGCGCTCAGCAGCACCGACGGAACCTTGTGGCCCTGGGCGTCTTCGCTGCCGTTGAGCAGCCCTGCCCCTGGTGTCTGGCGGGCGCGCGCGAACACCGCAATCGCCGCCGCGGCGCCGACTTCCTCGTAGATCGGCTTGTAGACGGTCATGTACTGGTAGCCGGCGACGATGTTCTGCACGCCCTGCAGCGTCGCGTCCTGGCCGGTGATCGGCACCGTGTTCGGCGGCACCTTCTCGTTCTTCAGCACCGCGATCGCCGACTGCGCCATGCCGTCATTGGCCGCCAGCACCGCGTTGATCCCCGGATGCGCCTGGTAGCCCTGCTGGAACATCGTCTCGCCGACCTGGTTGTCCCAGTTCGGCACCCGCACCCTGGTCACCAGCGTCGCCTTGTGCGCGGCGTACAGCGGGTCGAGCACCGAATCGTAGCCCTTCTCGAACAGCGTGCCATTGTTGTCGGTCGGCGAGCCGCCCAGCTCGTAGATCATCGGCTTGGCGACCTTGAGCGCCTTGATGCCCGCGACCAGCCCTTCCCCGAGCAGCTTGCCGACTGCCACGCCGTCGAAACTGACGTAGTAGGACGCGGCGCCTTTCAGCGTGAGCCGGTCGTAGTCGAGCGACACCACGCCCTGTGCCTTGGCGTTCGTCTCGATCGCGGCGCCGCTGCCGGAGTCGAGGTTGGCGATCAGGATTACGCTGGCGCCCTGCGTGATCGCCTGTTCGGCCTGGGTCTGCTGCGTGGCCGGCGAGCCCTGTGCGTTGCTGATTATGTAGTCGCTCGGCGACAGCCCCATCGCCTGGAATGCACGCGCGAAGCCGGGTGCGTCCTCGGTCGCCCAGCGGGCGCTGGAGCGCGTGTCCGGCAGCAGCACGGCGATCTTGCCCTTGCCGGCAGCGGCCACCGGCTTCAGCTTGGCGAGCTGCCCGAGGATCCCGCTCGGGCCGCCGGTGGTGAAGTCCTTCACCGTCAGCGACGCGGCATCCCCGGCGGCGGTGGCGACCGACGCCGATGCGATGACGCCGGCGCCCGCAAGCAAGGCCACGACCGCAATTGTCCCACGATAACCCATCCGGATTCTCCTCCCTGATCACGCCTTGGTTGCGCGCCCCGCGAAGGGTTAACGACGGCCTGATCATCGAGTTCAAGAAGGGCGGCCGTCTGCAATGAAAGCTCGGAAGAGGCCGATCGGCAATCTCTGGTCGACGCAGGTGGATTTGGACCAGGCGTGGATTTCAAGGATTGGACGACGAAGTCTTGTTCGTCTGATCTTGAAGCGCCCATTGCCGCACCAAACGGCTGCGCCAACACCGACAGACCACCGGCCGCATCTACAGTGCACAGCCAGTGGCTCAGGTTGCAGGGACCAGATTTGTTTTCATTCCAGAGCTCGATAGCCTAAGATGCCGCCGTTGGTCGAAGGGACCACCGGATTCGTCAAGGCGTCGGATCCGGCACACAGGGCATTGGGGTGCGTGCGATGGTGGCGATTCCGGAAGGTTATGTCGATCTGCTCGATAAAAAGAAGGCGATTGCCAATCTCGCAACTGTGATGCCGGACGGCACGCCGCAGGTGACGCCGGTGTGGTTCGACTACACGGGCGGCAAGGTGCGGGTCAATTCGGCCAAGGGCCGGGTGAAGTCACGGAACATGACGCAAGGATCGGCGGTGGCGCTGGCGATCCTCGACCCCGAGAACCCTTACCGCTACATCCAGATCCGCGGCCGCGTCTCCCGCGTCGTCGAGGAAGGCGCCTCCGCGCATATCGACAGCCTGACCAAGAAATACCTCGGGCAGGACAAATACCCGTATTCGCAGCCGGGCGAGGTGCGGGTGATGTTCGAGATCGAGCCGACGTCGGCGCAGGCGATGGGCTAGCGCCGCGGCACCTCACAGCAGGTCGGCGACGGCGTCGCGGTAGCGCGCCATCGCCGACAGGTGGGCGGCGAGCGATCGGCCGGCGATCCGCTGGTGGTGGAATCGCCCGTACGTGGCGTTGAGCGTGACATGGGTGACGCCCAGCGACTTCCAGAAGCGCACCTGGTCGCGCCATGCAGCCTCGTCGCCATCGGCCGTGGAGACCCAGACTTCCAGGCCGATGCTGGCCGGATCGCGGCCGGCGGCTTCGGCGTAGCGGTGCAGCTTGGCGAACTCGGCCCGCGCGCTGTCGTCCGGCGGGTAGGCCAGCATCATCCAGCCGTCGCCCGATTTGGCGATGCGCCGCAAGGTCGCGTCGTGGTGGCCGCCGAACCAAACGGGCACCCGGCGTTGCGCCGGCCGCGGGTTGATGCCGGCATCCTCGATCGTGTGCCAGCGTCCCTTGAAGCCGACATGCGGCGCGGCCCACAGCGCCTGCATGACCTCGACCTGCTCCTCGGACCGCTTGCCGCGATTATGGAAATCCTCGTTCAGCCCGACGAATTCCACCTCGTTCCAGCCGATGCCGATACCCAGCCGGAACCGGCCGCCGGACAGCACGTCGAGGCTCGCCGCCTGCTTCGCGACCAGCACGGTCTGCCGCTGCGGCAGGATCAGCACCTGGGTCGAGAAGCCGATCCGCGTGGTGCAGGCGCTGAGGAAGCCGAACAGCACGAACGGGTCGTGGAACAGGTCGGCCGAGGTGTTGCGCTGCCCCCAGTCCGGGCGGCTCGCGACATTCACGCCCAGAACATGGTCCGGCGCGGCAAGGTGATGGTAGCCGGCGGCCTCCGCCGCCTGCGCGAAGGTGCGCACCGTGTCCGGCTCGCCGCCGATGTCGGTCAACGGCAGTGCAATGCCGAGCTGCATGGTCCCGCTCCTGGCCTGGCTCGCCGCGATGTTACCATGCGCCGACGGGGCTGTCGCCGCGACACGGGCTTGCACTTCGGTGCGGCCGGTTCGATGGTGCGTCGCCCAAGGCAACGGGGGTGCGTGTGCTCAGGCTCGGATACAAGGCATCGGCGGAGCAGTTCGCGCCATCCGAACTGCTCGACTTCGCGTGTCTGGCCGAGCAGGCCGGTTTCGATTCGGTGTTCATCAGCGACCACTTCCAGCCCTGGAAGCATGTCGGCGGCCATGCGCCGTTCTCGCTTGCGTGGCTCGGCGCGCTTGGCGCGCGCACGTCGCGCGTCGTCGATCGGCACGAGCGTGCTGACGCCGACTTTCCGCTACCATCCGTCGATCGTCGCGCAGGCGTTCGGGACGCTGGGGGCGATGTTTCCGGGCCGCGTCGTGCTCGGCGTCGGTACCGGCGAAGTCGCTGAACGAGGTGCCGGCGACGGGCGCGGCGTGGCCGGAGTTCAAGGAGCGCTTTGCCCGGCTGCGCGAGGCGTGACGCTGATCCGCAAGCTGTGGACCGAGGAGCGCGTCAGCTTCGAGGGCCAGTACTACAAGACCCAGAAGGCGACGATCTACGACCGGCCGGCGAGCGCCGGTGCCGATCTACGTCGCGGCGGCGGGGCCGCTGATCGCGAAATATGCCGGCCGCTCCGCCGACGGCTTCATCTGCACCAGCGGCAAGGCACCGGAACTGTACACCGACACCCTGTTGCCGAAGGTTGCCGAGGGCCTCGCCGAGGCCGGCGCAGCCGCGAAGGACTTCGATGCGCATGATCGAGGTGAAAGTGTCGTTCGATCATCGACAAGGCGCGGGCGATGGAGGACACGCGGCACTGGGCGGCGCTGGCGCTTGACGCCGGAGGAAAAGATGCTCGGTCGAGGATCCGGTCGAGATGGAGCGTCTCGCGGCCGGACTTTCGGCCGAGCGCGCTGCCAGCCGCTGGATCGTCTCGACCGATCCGGACGAGCATGTCGAGCGGATCCGCTACTACGTGGACCTGGGCTTTCGCCATCTGGTGTTCCATGCGCCCGGGCCGGACCAGGCACGCTTCCTGCGGCTGTATGGCGAGCAGGTGCTGCCGCGGCTCCGCGCGCTCGGGTTGGAGCGCCAAGCCTCCGCATGACCGGGTTTGCCGTCGAATTGCTGGCCGCACCGGGTCTGCCCCTGGTGCAGCGCGGCGACGACCTGGCCGGACTGATCGTGGCGGCGCTGGCGCGCAGCGACGTCACGTTGCGCAGCCGGGATGTCGTCGTGGTGGCACAGAAGATCGTCTCCAAGGCCGAGGGGCGCGCGGTCGACCTCGCGACGGTCGTGCCGTCGGCGCGGGCGGTCGCGCTGGGCCGCGAAACCGGCAAGGATCCACGGCTGGTCGAGGTGATCCTGTCGGAGTCGGTCCGCGTGGTGCGGGCCCGCCCGAAACTGTTGATCGTCGAGCATCGGCTCGGCTTCGTGATGGCCAATGCCGGGATCGATCAGTCCAACGTCGCGGAGCCCGACGGCACGCAGCGCGCGCTGCTGCTGCCGGAAGATCCCGACGCCAGCGCGGCGGCGCTGCGGGACCGGCTGCGCGCGCTGACCGGCGCGGCGGTTGCCGTCGTGATCAACGACAGTTTCGGCCGCGCCGTGGCGCATCGGCACCGCGGGCGTCGCGATCGGCGCCGCCGGCCTGCCGGCGCTGCTCGATTTGCGCGGGCAGCCGGATCTGTTCGGCCGTCCGCTCGAAGTCAGCGTCGTCGGCTTCGCCGACGAGATCGCGGCGGCGGCCTCGCTGCTGATGGGGCAGGCCGACGAAGGCACGGCCGGTCGTGGTGGTGCGCGGCCTCGACTGGTCCGCGCCGGCAATCGCCCGCCTCGACCATCGTGCGCCCGGCGCAGGAGGATCTGTTCCGATGACGCGGGATCTGGTGGTGGCGCTGTCCGGCGGCGTCGGCGGCGCCAAGCTGGCGCTCGGGCTGTCCCGCGATCCTGCCGCCCGACCAACTGATCGTCATCGCCAATACCGGCGACGATTTCGAGCATCTCGGGCTGCAGCATCTCGCCCGATATCGATACCGCTGATGTACACGCTGGCCGGCCTCGACAATCCGCGACGCTCGGCTGGGGCCGCCAGGACGAGACCTGGACGTTCATGGAGGCGCTGGCGGCGCTTGGCGGCGCAGACTGGTTTCGCCTCGGCGACCGCGATCTCGCCGTGCATGTCGAGCGCACCCGGCGGCTGCGTCGCGGCGAGACCCTGTCGGCCAGGTCACGTCGGATTTCTGCCGCGCGGCTCGGCGTCGGCCCGGCGGTGGTGCCGATGAGCGACGACCCCGTGCGCACCCGGCTGCGCACGCGATGGAGGCTGGCTCGACTTCCAGGACTATTTCGTGCGGCTGCGCTGTGGGCCGGCGGTGCGGGAGATTGCCTTCGCCGGTGCCGCCGCGGCGCGTCCGCAACTCCGCGTTCCTTGCGGCGCTTGACCGAGCGAACGATTGCGGGCGGTGGTCATCTGCCCGTCCAACCCGTTCATCAGCGTCGAGCCGATCCTGGCGGTGCCGGGCATGCGCGCGGCGATCGCCGAGTGCCGCGCGCCGGTGGTCGCGGTGTCGCCGATCATCGGCGGGCGCGCGGTGAAGGGGCCGACCGCGAAGATGATGACAGAACTGGGCATGCTGCCCAGTGCCTCCGCGGTGGCGCAGCGCTACGCCGACCTGCTCGACGGATTTGTCATCGACCACGAGGATGCTGAGCAGGCCTCCGCTCTCGGCGTGCCGGTCACGGTGGCGAGGACGTTGATGACCACGCTGGCCGATCGCGAAGCGCTGGCCCGGGTGGTGCTCGAAACGGCGGACGCGATCGGCGCATGATCGAGGCCGGCGGCGTCTGGGCCGTCGTGCCCGTGAAGGAATTCCCGCACGCCAAGCAGCGCCTCGCGGAAGCGCTGACGCAGGACCAGCGTCAGGCGCTGTGCGCGGCGATGCTGGAGGACGTGCTGTCGGCGCTGGCCGGGGTGTCCCGACTTGCCGGCATCGTTGTCGTGACGGTCGAGCCGGTGGCGATCGGGCTTGCCGCGCGCTACGGCGCGCAGGTGCGGGCCGAGGGCGCTCGCGACGGCCACACCGGCGCAGTGACGGCGGCGGCCCGGTTTCTCGCCGGCGAGGGCCGTGCCGGCATGCTCACCGTGCCCGGCGACATCCCCGCGATCACGTCGGCCGAGGTGGCGGCGGCACTCGCGGCGCACCAACTGGCGCCGGCGTTCACCATCGTGCCGGCACACGACGAACTTGGCTCGAACGCGATCGTCTGCTCACCGCCGGACGCGGTGGAATTGCGCTTCGGCGACAACAGCTACTTCCCACATCTCGACGCGGCGCGGCGGCGCGGCATCGAGCCGATGATCATGCGCCAGCCCGGCATCGGCATGGACATCGATCGCCCGGCCGATATCACGTCATTTCTGCGCATGGCACCGCGAATCCGCAGCCGGACACTCGATTTCTTGCAGAGCTCGGGACTCGCGCCGCGGTTCGAGTGATGACCGTCATTCGGCAGCGGCCAGTTTCCGTGGCGGGGTGAGCACCACCGGGGCGAGCGGCGCCGCGGCGAACGCGGCTACGCGCCGCTCGGGCGGGACCGGGCGGTACAGCGTGTCGCGCTGGACGGGCACGCGGCCAAGCGAGCGGATCAGTGCTTCCATCTCGGCCGGCGGAAACTCCTGGCCGTGCTCGGTGCCCGCCGCGCGGGAAATGCTTTCGTTCATCAGCGTGCCGCCCAGGTCGTTTGCGCCGGCGTTAAGACATTGCGCGGCGCCTTCTGGCCCCATCTTGACCCACGACGTCTGGATGTTGGCGATATGCGGATGCAGCACCAGCCGCGACACGGCGTGCATCAGCACGGCCTCGCGAAACGTCGGGCCGCGGCGGGCGACGCCGCGCAGATACATCGGCGCTTCCATGTGCACGAACGGCAGCGGCACGAACTCGGTGAAACCGCCGGTCTCCACTTGCAAGTCGCGCAATGCCAGCAAATGCCGCGCCCATGACAGCGGCTGCTCGACATGGCCGTACATGATCGTCGATGTCGTGCGCAGGCCGAGCGCATGCGCGGCGCGCGCAACGCCCAGCCACGCCGCGGTGTTCAGCTTGTCGGGGCAGATCATCGCCCGCACTTCGTCGTCGAGGATTTCCGCAGCGGTGCCCGGCAAGGTTCCGAGGCCGGCATGCTTCAGCCGGGCCAGGAACGCCGGCACCGTCAGGCCGAGCGTGTGCGCGCCCTGCGTGACTTCGAGCGGCGAGAAGGCGTGGATGTGCATGCCGGGGGCCGCGGCCTTGATCGCGCGGCAGATGCCGAGATAGGTGTCGCCGGTGTAGTCGGGATGGATGCCGCCTTGCAGGCACACCTCGGTGGCACCGCGATCCCAGGCTTCGGCGGCGCGGCGCACGATTTCCTCGATCGCCAGATCATACGGCGCGCCGCGCAGCGCCTCGTGCGTCTTGCCTTTGGAGAAGGCGCAGAAGGTGCAGCGATAGTAGCAGATGTTGGTATAGTTGATGTTGCGGTTGACGACGTAGCGCACGGTGTCGCCGCTGACGGTGCGGCGCAGCGCGTCGGCGGCGCCGGTGACGCGGCGGTAGTCGGCATCGCGGGCCGCGAACAGCCGGACGATTTTTCGTTCGTCGAGCCGGTGACCGGCGACAGCCTCCGCAATGATCGCCTCGATCTCCGGGTCGACCGCGCCGATCGCCTGCGGCACCGGCGGCGGCAGGGTCGTGCCGGGCGCCCAATCGTCGCTGCGGGCCAGACCCTCGGCATCGCTCATGCGGCGGACCTGCGTCGCGATCTCCGGCGCGAGCCAGCGCGCCGGCTGCTGCGCGTAGGACGGGTAGACCGGCAGCCGCTGCACCAGCAGCTTGCCGGCCTCGGCGGTGCGCCGCTGCAGCTCCGCGATGGCGGGCCAAGGCGCTTCAGGGTTGACGTGATCGGGCGTCACCGGCGAGACGCCGCCCCAGTCGTTGATCCCGGCCGCGATCAGGCGCGGATAGACGCCGGGCGAGAGGTTCGGCGGGGCCTGGATGTTCATGTCGGCGCCAAGGATCAGCCGGGCGGCGGCAATGGTCCACAGCATGTCGTCGAGGTCGGGCTCCGCGGCGCCGGCCAGTCTGGTGCCGGGCTTGGCGCGAAAGTTCTGGACGATGACTTCCTGGATATGGCCGTAGTGGGCGTGCAGGTCGCGGATGGCATGCAGCGCATCCAGCCGCTCGGCGCGCGTCTCGCCGATGCCGATCAGGATGCCGGTCGTGAACGGCACGCGCAGTTCGCCCGCCAGCCCGATCGTCGCCAGCCGGATCTCCGGGTGCTTGTCCGGCGAGCCGTGATGCACGCCGCCGGGTCCGCAGAGCCGTTCGCTGGTCGATTCCAGCATGATGCCCTGGCTCGCCGAGACCTCGCGCAGGCTGGCGATTTCCTCGCGCGTCATCACGCCGGGATTGAGGTGCGGCAGCAGCCCGGTTTCGTGGAGCACCAGCAGGCTTGCGGCGCGCAGATACTCGATCGTCGAGCCGTAGCCGAGCGCGGCGAGCGCCTCGCGGGCCGCGCGGTAGCG
Organism: uncultured Solirubrobacterales bacterium; assembly: GCA_963697635.1. Lineage (GTDB taxonomy): Bacteria > Pseudomonadota > Alphaproteobacteria > Acetobacterales > Acetobacteraceae > CAJCJG01. The sequence goes on from CAVOOS010000010.1 coordinate 375,349, forward strand.
GAGTTCCGGCTTGTCGCCGAGCGTGAACAGCGCCTCGGTGCAGCCGGCGGCCTTGCCCGCGCGCGCGATCGCCAGCACCTCGTCCGGCGCAAGATAGGCGGCGTGGCCGGAACCCGGGCGCTCGGCGAACGTGCAGTAGTGGCAGACGTCGCGGCACAGCTTCGTGAGCGGGATGAAGACCTTTCGCGAGTAGGTCACAAGCCTGCCGTGGCCCGCGTCGCGCAACCGGCCGGCGGCGGCGGTCAGTTCCGCGAGCGGCGCCTGCAGGAGCCAATCCGACAGGGCGCCGTTGTCCATACCAATCACAGTCTCAACACCTTCGGTCTCGCCTTCGATAGAGCCATGTGAGCCGCCGCCGCGGTTCGGCAAGCCGCCGGCGCTTGCCGCCTCGCGCCATCGCCGCCATCCTGTCGGATCACGATACCTGACGCAATCGAGCGGAGGCGGCCCATGCAGATCGGCTTCAGCGCACCGTCATCGGGGCCGCTCGCGACCCCCGAGGCCCTGACGAAGCTCGCCGTCGAGGGCGAGGCGATGGGGTTCGACTATATCAGCTTCAGCGATCACATCGTGATCCCGACCGATATCCAGGCGCGTTATCCGTATTCCGAGACCGGCGAATTCCCGCAAGGCTCGCGCGGCGACCCGCATGAGCAACTGACCGAGATCGCGTTCATCGCCGCGAAGACGTCCCGCATTCGCCTCGTCACCTCGGTGATGGTGGTGCCGCACCGGCCGGCCGTGCTGACCGCGAAGATGCTTGCGACGATCGACGTGCTGTCGGGCGGGCGGCTCACGGTCGGCATCGGCGCAGGCTGGCTCAAGGAGGAATTCGAGGCGATCGGGGCACCGGCGTTTTCCGAGCGCGGCGCAGTGACCGACGAATACGTGGCGGCATTCCGCGAACTCTGGACCAGCGACGCGCCGCACTTCGCCGGCCGGCACGTTCAATTCGCCGGCATCGTGTTCGCGCCGAAACCGGTGCAGCGGCCGCACATTCCGATCTGGGTCGGCGGCGAAAGCGGGCCGGCGCTGCGCCGCACCGCACGGCTCGGCGACGCCTGGTATCCCATCGGCACCAATCCCGCGCATCCGCTCGACAGCCTGCCGCGCTTCCGCGCCGGCGTCGACCGCCTGCGCAAGCTCACCGCCGAGGCGGGCCGGGATCCGGCGGCGGTGGCGCTGGTGCTGCGCTGTACTCGGCACGGCGAGGAGGTTCCGCGGCAGGCCGGCGACGGGCATCGGCGGCTGTTTTCCGGCAAGGCCGCAGACATTGCCGGAGACTTGCGCGACCTGGCCGGGCTCGGCGTCGGCGCGCTCGATTTCGGCTTCGGCGGCGCGACGCCGGCGGACGCGCTGGCCGAGATGAAGCTGTTCCGCGACGAGGTGCTGGCGCGCGTGTAGCGCCCGTTTCAGCGCGCGCAAATGCCGTCTGGTCGTCGCACTGTCGGCGATCCGGCGTCCGTTGACGGCAGCTTCCGTCGCCGTATGATGACGGCAATCAAAGTTCGGATGAAATGTCGTCCGAACTGCGAATGAAAAGCAACGGGAGAGAAACCATGTTCCGACCCAGTCTTGCGGCCGCCGCCTGCCTGACTTTGGCGACGCTGGCCCATGCCGACGAAATCAAGATGGGCTACATCAACAAGATGGGCGAGCATCCCTGGTTCGTCGCCGAAGTCGGCGGCGCGAAGGCGGAGGCCTCGAAGCTCGGCGTCAAAGCTGATGACGCAGGACGTGCAGTTCAACGCCGATCTCGACGCTGACGACGTTCGACACGATGGTCGGCGACGGCGTGAAGGGGATCGCGATCGTCGTGCCGGACAAGGCGCTGGGCCCGGTGGTCGCCGAGAAGGCGGCCAAGGCCGGCATCAAGCTGATCGCGGTCGACGACGACATCTACAGCCGCCGACAAGAAGATGGTGCCCTATATCGGCATGAACGCCGAGCGAGATCGGCAAGCAGGTCGGCGCCGAGGAGGCGCGGCTGTACAAGGCGATGGGCTGGGACAAGTTCAACGACGTCCGGATCGGCAGCGTCGAGGACCAGAAGGCCGACACCTGCATGCGGCGCAACCGCGGCGCCGAGGCGGCGTTCTTCGAGGCGGTGCCCGGCTTCGACAAGAAGAACATCGTCCACATCCCCTACGACAATCCGATGGAAAGCGCGATCGAGAACGGTGACCGCGACGTTGACCGCCAATCCCGACAGTCAAGCACTGGATGTTCTATTCCTGCAACGACGACGGCGTGCTCGGCGCGGTGCGCGCCACCGAGAACCAGGGCATGCCGGCCGACCAGCGTGATCGGCGTCGGCATCGACGGCAGCCGCTCGTGCGGCCTGTTCGGCGAAGGCAAGCCGAGCGGCTTCCGCGGCACGCATGTATATCGACATCCGGCAAGGAGGGCGCGACCGCCGTCCAGCTGCTCTACAATTCGATCAAGGAGCGGCAAGCCGCTGCCGGCGACGACCTATGTCATCGGCCGACCTGATCGACGCTGACACGTTCCCGGAAGACTTCAAGGACAAGCTCTGCAAGAAGTGATGCGGCTTCGCGTGGGCTCGACGGGCATGATCGGTCGGCGACGCGGCCCGAGGCGGGTCGAAGCGCGAGCGATGATCCGCCGCCCATGCTCGCGGTGCGCGGCGTTTCCAAGCGCTTCGGCGTCGTTCAGGCGCTGGAGGCGTGACCTGCCGTCCGGCCGGGCGAGATCCTCGCGCTGGTCGGCGAGAACGGCGCCGGGAAGTCGACGCTGGTGCGCATCCTCGAAGGCGTGCACCAGCCCGACACGGGCGAAGTCTCGAGGTCGACGGCGCGCCGCGGACGTTGCGCTCGCCGGCCGACGCGCATGCGCCGGCATCCGCGTGATCCACCAGGAACCGGACATCATCGCCGACCTCTCGATCGCCGAGAACCTGTTTCTCGGCGACTTCCGGCGCGTCGGCGGCGATCTTCCTCGACCGCGCGAACTGCGCGGCGAACCCGCGCGATGCTGGCCGCGCTTCGGGCTCGAGGACGAGCTCGGCCCTGGACGGCGCGGGCGACTCTCGGGCCGGCGCAGCGCCAGCTGATGGAGATCATGCGCGCGCTGCGCGCCGGCGTGCGGGTGCTGGCGCTCGACGAGCCGACGTCCTCGCTGACCGAGGAGGAGGCGCGGAGGCTGTTCGGCGTCGTGCGGCAGTTGCGCGGCGACGGCGTCGCGATCATCTACATCACGCATCGCATGCGCGAGGTGATGGCGCTCGCCGACCGCGTCGCGGTGCTGCGCGACGGCCGGCTGGTCGCGCACCGGCGGGTGGCCGAGGTGACCGAGGCCGAGATCGTGCAGCTGATGGTCGGGCCGCCCGATCACCGAGCTGTTCGACGGCGGCCGGCGCGCAATCCGGGCCGGTGGTGCTGTCGGTGCGCGGCCTGACGACCCGCCGCGTCAGGGAAGTCAGCCTCGACGATCCGGGCCGGCGAGGTGGTCGGGCTGGCGGGCTCGTCGGCGCGGGGCGGTCGGAACTTGCGCCGAGGCGATCTTCGGCCAGGACCGGCGACCGCCGGCACGGTCGCGGTGGCGGGGCGGACGATCCGGCTGCGCGGCCCGCCGACGCCATCGCGGCCGGCATCGGCTTCGCCCCCGAGGACCGCAAGTCGCAGGCGCTGCTGCTGCTGCGCAGCGTCAAGGACAACATCACGCTGTGCGTCCCCGACCTGATCAGCCGCTTCGACTTCGTCGAGCCGCGCGGCGGAACGCGCAGTCGCCGGCGAGCAGGTCGACGCGGCTGCGCATCCGCACGCCGAGCCTCGACCAACTCGTCGCCAAGCTTTCCGGCGGCAACCAGCAGAAGGTCGTGCTCGAGCCGCTGGCTCGCCCGGCGGCCGAAGGTGCTGATCCTCGACGAGCCGACGCGCGGCATCGACGTCGGCGCCAAGGCGGAGATCTATCGCCTCATCGCGCAGCTCGCCGCCGAGGGGATGGCGCTCCTGGTGATCTCCTCGGAAATGCCGGAACTGCTCGGGCCTGTGCCGACCGGTTGCTGGTCATGGCCGCCGGCCGGATCGCCGGCGGATCTGCCGCGCGCGGAGGCGACGGAAGCAGCGCATCCTCGACCTCGCGATGGGCGAGAACCTGACGCGAGCGAAAGCGAAGGCCGGATGATGGACGCCGGGGTCGAAACCGTCGTCAAATCGAGCGGCTCGGCGCGCGGCCGGTCCGCGCCCGTGCGCGTCGATCCAGGCGATCGGCACGCATAATTTCAGCCTGCTGATCGCGCTCGCCTGCCTCGTCGCGATCTTCGGCGCGTTGCGGCCCGACGTGTTCTTTCTGGCCCGCAACATCTCCAACATCGGCCAGGCGATCGCGATCCTCGGCGTGCTGGCGAGCGCGCAGACGATCGTGATCGTCTCGGGCGGGCTCGATATTTCGGTCGGCTCGGTGCTCGGCATGTCGACGGTCTGCATCGCGCTGGCCGTGGCCGGCGACCGGCTCGACCGCGCTGGCGATCCTGTTCGGCGTCGGCGTCGGCGCCGTCGATGGGCGCGGTCAACGGGCTGATCATCACGCTCGGCCGCGTCAACGCGGTGATCGCCACGCTCGGCACGATGGCGGCGTTCCGCGGCGTCGCCTTCATCATCTCGCAACGGCCAGTCGATCCCGATCTTCGATCCGAACCTGCGCTTCATCGGCGACGGCCGCATCGCGGGCGTGCCGGTGACGATCGAGATCCTGCTGCTGGTCGTCGTGCTGTTCTTCGTGCTGATGCGCTACACGATCACCGGGCGCAACATCTACGCGATCGGCGGCAATCCCGTCGTCGCGCGGCTGGCCGGCCTGCCGATCCTGCGCCTATCAGGTCGGCATCTACGCGCTGAGCGGCGCCTCCGCCGGGCTCGCCGGCATGCTGCTGGCGGCGCGCACCGGGTCGGGCCAGCCGCTCTCGGGCTCGCAGGGCGCCGAGCTGCGAGGCGATCACCGCCGCGGTGCTCGGCGGCTGCGCGCTGACCGGCGGGCAAGGGAACGATCGTCGGCGGCATGCTCGGCGTGCTGATCATCGGCGTGCTCAACAACGGCATGATCCTGACGAGCGTGCCGACGTTCTATCAGATGGTCGCCAAGGGCGTGCTGCTGATCGCGGCCGTGGTGATCGCCGAACACCAGGGGCGCCGCTATGGGTAAGACCGGGGCGAAGGCCCGCTCGAAGGTCGCCGCCTGCGGGACGCCTGGAATGCGTGACGGTGGCGGCGTGGTGCAACTCGACAAGTTGGCAACAGGTCGGTATCTGTGCCAGGCCGTGGAGCACCCGCACACGATGGTCGGCAGTGGCAAACTTCTCGCCTGGATCGTCCCGCACGGCGACGAGTTCGTCGCGGCGCTTGTCGGCTCGGCGGCCGTGCGCAGCCGGGCCCCGGCCACGCAGGCGTGCCCATCGCAGCTTGACGCAAGGCAGTGGGTCGAGAGGAAGCGGCGGCAGTGGGACTTCCGGTCGAATGGATCGACGAGGCGCCGCAGGGCTGAACCGGACGGCGTCGGGCCGCCGGCCGCGCCACGGTCAGGGCCCGGGCTTGGCGGGAGCGGTGGTGGCGGCCGGCGACGCGCCGGGCAGCCTGCCCGCCTCGATCCGGTCGTCGTAGTCCTGCACCAGGTTTTCCAGCTGCGTGCGCTTCAGGCCGAGCAGCGGTTCGTAGCTCTGGACCAGCAGCGTGCGAAAGCTCTGCGTCTGATAAAGGTGCAGGATGTCGCGCGCGGCGGCGAACAGCTTGGCGTTCGCCTGCTTCGCCGCCTCCAGCGTCGCGAGCGTGGTCTTCAGGTTCGCGTCCAGCCGACGCGCCTCCGCATCCTTCGCCTGGGCGATGCCGGCGGCTTCCTTGTAGGCGGCCTGCCATTTCGCCAGCGCCGCCTGCAGCGCGCCATCCTGCTTGCGCGCGGCGTCGAGATCGGCCTGCAGCTTCTGGATTTGCGCTTCGTCCTGTTGCACTGCCGCGGTTTGCTGCGCGAGGTCGGCCCTCGCCGCATCGAGCTGCGGCTGCAACGCGTCGCGCTGGCGCGTCGCTTCGTCGAGTTTTTGCTGCATCGGCCCGAGCGCGTCCTGCGCGGCGCGCAGGTCGGTGGCGAGCTTCTTTACCACCTCGCGCAGCCGGTCCTCGGTGCTCTCCTGGGCGTGCCCGCCCGTGGCCGCACCGAGCACGATCGCCAGCGTCAGCAGGGCCGGAAGCGCGCGGCGCATGGTCAGAACTTCGCGTTCAGGTCGATCAGGGCAACGTCGTTGGCGTAGGGCGTGCCGGTGATCTGGGTGGCGCTGTACCATCTGCATCCAGCGACATGTTCTTGCCGATGCCGAGATTGGCGCCGATGATGTAGCCCTTCGCGTTGGTGCCGCCGAGGTGGAAATTCGGGTCGTTCAGGGCGTCCAGCACCGCGTCGGACTCGATGTATTTGTAGGCGATGTAGACGTTCCAGTCCCAGCGCTGGGCGATCTCCCGCTTGCCGATCGTCAGCTTGAGCATGTAGCCGGTGTCGCCGCCGTGGAAGCTGTTGCTGTTGGCGGCGAGGTTGTTCACCGGCGAAAGGGCCGCGATGGCCTTGCTGTTGAAGCCGAAATTCTTGGTGAAATCGCCTTCGAGCGACACCGGCTCAGCGAGGCCGTCGTAGTCGATCTGGCCGTGCAGATCGAGAATGTCGAAGCGGGAGGCCAAGCCGAAATACTCGGGCGTTGCCGTCGAGGTTCCGGTGAGCGAGATGTTGCGGATTGGGAACAGCGTGTTACCGTATTGCAAGTACTGCGCCCGCGAGGCGTCGGTGTCGCAGCCGATGCCGGTCTGGATGATGACGCACGGGTCGGACATCTTGCCCTGCACATCGGCATAAGCGAAGTATCCGACAGCCAACTTGGTGGACAGGTCGGGTAGCGGCCGCAGTTGCGTGCCGAACTGGCCGGCGAACAGATACTTGTTGTCGCTCGCAAACTTGTCCTCGTTCAAGCTCGAATAGTCCAACGCGGTGTTGTAGATGGAGAAAGCGCCGGTGTTGGCGAACACGTCGATGTTGTCGCTGACTGCGGCGACGGCCTTGAGCGCGGCGCCATCGAAATTCAGATCGTCCCAGTACATCAGGTCGCTCGTCCAGAACGGGTCGGGCTCGCGTCCGATCAGCATCTTCAGCGAACGGAACGGCTGCAGCGGCGTGGGCACCTGGAGCGTCACGTAGGCGTTGTCGACCCACAGGGCGGGCTTGGAGAAGTCGCCGGGATTGCCCAGGGTCTGCTGGTATGAAATCGGGCTGCTGTCGTTGCCGGTGCCAATGCGGAAGTCTGCCGTCGTCCAGTCGTTGACCTCGGCCGTCACGCCGAGGCGCGCGCGTAACAGCGGCACGAAGCGGTTTTCGGTGTCGTCGATGGTCGGCGGCAGGCCCGAACCGCCCGACGTATCGTAACCTGAGCCGCCGTTGATCGAGTTGAAGTCGGGGATGGGCTGATTGCTCTTGCTCTCGAGGATTTCCTCGGCGCGCACGCGGATGTCGCCGTAGAAGTGGAGGCGCTGGGTCCATTCCGGCACTTGGTTCGGCGCGGCCCAGCCCTGGGTCTGCACCTCCTGCATCACTTCGCTGCGCACCTGCTGGGCGATCTGGTCGCGCACGATCTGCGGCACGTAGGTGACGCGCACGGTGCCCGGTGGCACGGGCGGCGGCTCCGGGGCCGCCGGCGGCGCAGCCGCGACGATCGCTCCAGGCATCGGCTTGGCTGGTCTGGCGGCGGGTTTCTTCACCGGCCGCGCCCTCGCCTCGGCCTGCGCCTGCTTCAGCAGGGCCGCCGCCTGGTCCTGCGTCAGGATGCCCTTGGCGATCAGGATCTGGATCAGCTTCACGGTGGCGCTGGACTCGGAGGCATCGTCGGCGAACGCGGCGGGCGGGCCGGCCAAGGCAAGGACCGCCGTCAGCGCCAGGCAGTATCGCAACGCCCGACGCAATCTGCTGCACGCTCTGGATCGCGTCATGGCGGCGGCGGTCTCCTGGTCGGTCGGGTGGGGCGCCGTCATGCCGGGCGGCCGGAGGTGCGGAAGCTGATGCGGTGCGGCATGCCCTCGGGCTGGCGCGCATAGGTCTGGCTGGCGATGATCGCGACCACCGCTTCGTCCATCGCCGGATCGCCGCTCGACTGCACGCACGCGGGTGCGGCTGACCTGACCATCCTGGGTGAGCCAGACATCGACGCTGATCACGAAGCGGCCGGCGCGCGTGCGCTCGTCGCGCCTCAGCGCCGCCTGGATCTGCTCCGCCACGGACTGCGAGTCGGACCGTAGACCAGCTTCGCGTCCGCACCGCCGCCGCCCCCGCCGCCGCCGCCGATGGTGTCGCCGCCGCCGTTGCCGACGCCGAGCCCGTAGCTGCTCGGGCCGTTGCCGGCCTCGGCGGTCAGCGGATTGCCGGGCGGCGCGAGCTTGGGTGGCGCCGGCGTCTTGGCGACCGGCTTGGGCGTGGCGTCCGGCGCCTTCGGCTGGTCCAGCTTCTGCCTGATCTCCTCCTTCGGCGGCGTGGCCTGCGGCGGCGGGGGAGGCGGAGGCGGTGGTGGCGGCGGCGGCGGCGGCAGCGACACGCGCATGAACGTCTGCGGCCGCCGCGCCATCGGCACGCTGCCACCGGTCAGCAGCCATTTGGCGGCAAGCCCGCCACAGGCGAGCGCGACGACGCCGACCGCCACCAGCGCCGCGACGCGCAGCCGGCTGGACCACCGCGGGGTCATGGTGCGGACCTACGATCCTGCTTCGTGCTTCAAGGCCAGGCCCACCGAGCCGATGCCCGCATGCGAACACAGGTCCAGCACCGCGGCGACTTTCGCGTCCTGCACGGCGCCGTCGCCCTTGACGATGATCGGCAGGTCCGGCGTCACCGCCTTGAGGTCGCGCAGCCGGCGGCTCGAGTTCCGCCATCGTCACCGGCATGGTGTCGAGAAAGATCTTGCCGTCGTTGGTGATGGTGATGGCCTTGGTCTTCGGCATCGCGAGGCTGACGCGTCGCGCTGCGCCTTCGGCAGATCGACCTTCATGCCCTGCACCGACGCCGTGGTCATGATGATGAAGATGACCAGCAGCACATACGCCAGATCGAGCATCGGCGTGATGTTGATGTCGTCGTAGGCTTTGGCCTGCTCGTGGACCTGCATGGCGGCGGCGCTCCCGTCTACTCGGCCGGCTGGCGCAGGCCGCGCACGCGCACGCCTTCGGCGATGCGGGTGATCAATTCGTCGACGAAGATCTGCATGTCGGCGGAGATTCGCGGATGCGGACGGTGAGATAGTTGTAGCCGAACAGCGCCGGGATCGCGACCGCGAGGCCCGCGACGGTCGCCAGCAGCGCCGCGGCAATGCCCGGCGCGATCGCGTTGACGTTGACGTCGCCCGCCGCGGCGATCGCGGCGAAGGTGATCATCACGCCGATCACCGTGCCGAGCAGGCCGAGGAACGGGCCGCCGGCAGATCGCGATCGTCAGGATCACCATCAAGCCGTTGAGCCGCTGGGTCTCCCTGACGAACACGGCATCGACCGAGGCACGGATCGCCGCCAGCGACTGCGGCAGCAGCCCGCCATCGGCATCGAGCCGGCCGCCCTGCCAGCCGTTCTTCCAACTCGCTGCGGCCCATTTCATAGAGCCGGTAGAGCGGTGAGGTGAGCAGCAGCGCGTTCGGCGCCGGCTGCGACATGCGCGAGTCGGGCTGTCGGATTTCCGCGGCACTGCTTGAGCGCGCCGTGGAAAGCCTGCATGAACGCCTTGTTGGCGCGGCGCTGCTGGCCGATGAACAGCGCCTTGCCGATCATCACGATCCAGCTGATCACGAACATCACGCCGAGGATGCCGATCACCACCCAGGCGTCGATCGTCACCGAGCGCAGGATGATGCCGAGGAAGCCGCTGCCGAAGGCCGAGGTTTCCTCCGGCGTGTCGAAGGTCAGCAGGTTCGCCTGCGGCCCCTGGCTGTGCAGCGCGATCTGCATCGCGCCGAGCGGACGCATCACCTTCGAGATCTGGAATTCGTCGATCAGGCCGGCGAAGTTCGGCGGCGGCGGGATTGGGGCGACGGCTACCACCAGTGCGGGCGGCGGTGGCGGAGGCGGCGGCGGCGCAGGCGCAGCGGGCTTGGCGCCCTTCGCCAGGGGCGCCGGCGCGGGGGACGGGACAGGGGGCGGCGCCTGGGCCGCGACAGGCGGCGGCGCCGGTGCCTCGATGCCACCGCCGAGCACGGATGCGCCGTTGATCGCCGGCAGCGTCGCCGCGAGCTCGCCGCGCGGTTCGGCATCGACATACACCGACACCTTGTCGCCGGCGGTCACCGTCAGCAGGTGCCACGCGCCGCTGCTCATCGGCGCGCCGGCGCTGGTGCGCTGCACGCCGTCGGCCGTCGCGATCTCCGCGTAGGCCACACCCTTGTCGAGCCCGATCGTGACGGCGTTCCGGCCGTCGCGGACGGCATAGAGCGTGGCCGTGTTCACGCTGTCGTCCGGCCGTACCCACATCGACCATGTCATCGACTGGCCGGCGGCGATCGCGAGCGACGGCGACGCGGGAATGTGCACCGGGGTGGTGCCGTCGAGCCGCAATGCGAAGCCGGTGATGCCGGCCTCGTCCCGCTTGCCACCGGTGAGCGCGTTGTTGGCGTAGCCGGTCTGGTCCTTGGGCAGCCCGTTCTCGTCGCCGAAATGGTAGACCAGCAGCTGATCGGGGTCGTAGGTGGCACGCGGATCGCCGCCCGCGGTCGCGTTCTTGTTGCCCCAGTACAGGTAGAAACTCGTGGCGGCGCCGGGCGCCAGATCGGGGATGTCGATCCATACCAGCGCCACCTGGTCGACCAGCGGGTCGATGCGTGCGATGTGGAATTTCAGCGGCGTCTTGTCGTCGGCGGCGACGAAGCGGAGATCGGAGCCGTCGTCCTTCACGGTGGAAAAATTGAAGTTGCCGGAGAACAGGCGCAGCAGGATCTGGGTGCGGCCGATCGGCTGCGTGACGGCGGCGCCTTTCGGGCCGGCGTCCGCGGTGATCTTCACCCGGTACGGCCAGTCGCCATTCCACCAGGCGTAGGCATCGCGCGCCAGCAGCGGCTGCGCGAGCACGCAGACCAGCAGCAACAGCGTGAAGCGGAACACGCTGCGCATGCCTCAAAAATCTCCGTACAGGCGGAACAGCAGGCGATTGGTGCCGCTCCTGGTCGCCGGCCCCGGCAGCAGTGTCGTCGCGTCGTCGATCTCGCCGCCGATCGCGTCGAACAGCCGCATCGAGGCGCCGACGCCGACCGAGGCGAGCGTGTCCGCCTGGGTCTCGCCGGGGGTCGGCGAGCGGATTTTCGTGGCACCCGCGTCGGCGAACAGGTGGAAACGCACGGCCGTGACGGGCGCGCCAAGATAGTGCGCAAGCGGCGGGCTGCGCAGCTCGAACTGCCCGGAGCCGCCATAGTCGCCAAGCGCCTCGCTTTCCAGATAGCCGCGCACGCTGTCGGCGCCGCCGAGGCTGAACTGCTCGCTGCTCACCAGCGGTACCGGCGAGACCTGCAGTTGCCCGCGCGCGTACACCTCGATCTGAAAAGGCAGCGTGTGGGTGTGCGCGAAGTCGGCCTTGAGGTACGCGAAGTTGCCCTGCGCGTTCAGCCGCTTGTTGTCGAAATCGGTGAAGTCGCTGCCGATGCCGCGGAACGCCCAGACGACACTGGCCGACGCGTCGGTGCTGGCGCCGGTGCCGTTCCAGCTCGCCAGATAGCTCGCAGTGAACGGCACATAGGTGATCGGCGTGTTGGTGAACTGGCCGCCGATGCCGACATCCTGCGTCAGATCCTTGTAGTCGAAGCCGGCGCTGAACGAATTCGAGAAGCCCTCGCTGCCGTCGAGCGGCGCGATCAGCCGCAGGCCTGCGATCTTGCCCTTGCCGACCACGTTGGTGCCGCCGAGCGTCGAGACGTTGCTGTCGGACTGCAGATAGCTTGCCGACAGCGACATGCGGCTGTCGGGGATGCGGAACAGGTAGGAGGCCGAGCCGACCTCGGCGTCGGCGGGACGTTGCGGCGCCACCTGGAAGCCGAGCGACACCTCGTCCCCGCGCTGCCAGAGGTTGTCGTACGACAGCGAGCCCACCGTGCGCAGCGGCGTGGTGCCCTGGTTGTAGCGGTTGTTCAGTTCGAGCGATGCGTGCAGCGGCAGATGGTCGTCCACCTTCAGGTCGACATCGACCGTGTCGGGGTCTTTGCCCGCGGTCAGCGCCGGCGTCACCGTCCGGTCGGGAAGCTGGTCGATGGCGAGGAGATCGTGCTGCACGCTTGGCAGATTGGGCACGACGCCCGGCGCGAGCGAGGGCGTCCGGGTAGTGATCGCGCTCGGCGCGATGAAGCGCGAGCCGACCACGCGCAACCGTTCGACCGGGCGCTCGATCACTTTCAGCACGACGATGCCGTCCGCCCCGCTCTGTGGCGGCACCACGGCGGAAACGGTGGGATAGCCGCGCTTGGTGTACAGCGCCTCGAGCGCAGCGCGGGCGTGTTCCACGTCATCGACACTTCGATCGGGGCCGAGAAAGCCATAGAGCATTGCTTCGATATCGCGCGTCGGCAGGATCGTGTTGCCTTCGACGCGAAATTCCAGCAGGTCGAGGTGGCGCGGCGCTTGCGGCGCCGCAATGGCGGGCATTGCGCCGAGCAGCAGCACGATGGGGCAGCACAGGGCCCGGGCGGAGATCGCGGTGGTGGCGGGCATGACCGCGTTTGCTTACGGGAGTCGGGCGGCCAATTCCAGCGCCGTTCTTAAGAAATGACGGCATCGTTTGTGACAATTAAATGACGCCCGACAAATAAGTGTCAAAACGAAGAGAAATATGACAGTAACGAAGTACAGTCGTCACAAAACGTTCAACCAAGCATGCTTGTTGCCTGAACGAATGCGCCGTAATCCCCGGCCGCAACCCCCGGTTTGAAATGGGGCGTCGCTGCAGGCTCCAATCTCAGATGAGGATGAACCGCAAAATGAACCCCCTGATCGGTCACACGGCGATCCGTGCGGCCGCGGCTGCGCTGCTGAGCGTCGTCGCGACAGCCGCAATGGCCCAGACCGGCAGCTCGCCGAGCTACGGCTGCCCGCTGAGCCAGGCCTCGAACACGACCTGCATCAACGGCGGCGGCTCCACGCTGGCCGCCAACGTCTATGAATTCGAGACCACGCCGCAAAACTCCATCTTCGGCACGGTCGCGACCAAGACCGGCGGCACGCTCGGCATCTCCTATGAAAAGGCCGGCAGCGGCGCCGGGCAGCTCGCGTTCGAGAGCAACAACCCGTTCAACTTCGGCAACGGCGATGCGAACAACGCGTTCGTCGTCCACTTCGGCGCGTCGGATGCGTACATCAACAGTTCCTCGCCGTTCTACCCGTACGTCGGCGCGGGTCAGTCGTTGCCGGTCAGCGGCGGCCCGTTCATCCAGATCCCGATGTTGGCCACTCCAATCACGATCCCGATCGCGAACGCCAAGGTGACGGCGGACGGCGCGGGGGCGAAAGTGATCAAGGGCAGCGTCGCGCTGACCGACGCCGATCTCTGCGGCATCTTTTCCGGCATGATCACCCAGTGGGGCGACACCTCGGCGAAGGCGAGGCTGAAGAAAGGTACCATCCACGTCTACTGGCGCGCCGACAACGGCGGCAGCGGCACCACCTTCCTGCTGACGCAGCATCTGGCCGCGGTCTGCAACACCAGCAACACCGAACCCGGCTTCAAGTTCTCGGCGACCACGAAGCTGGCGACGCTGTTTGCCGGGGTGAATGGTGCCAGCACCAACAACCCGCCCTCCGGTTCCACCTTGTGGGTGATCAATCCCGGAAACGATGGCTACGCCGGCAACTTTGTCGCAGCCAAAGGCAGCAACGGCGTGGCCGACGGCGTGCTGACCGACAGCACCGATTCCGCGATCGGCTATGTCAGCCCGGACTACACCTCGATCGCCAAGACGCCGGCGACCAGCGACATCAGCATTCCATACTCCAAGCTGCTGGTGGCCGACGTGAAGAACGCCAGCGACGGTATCGGTTATGCCCCCGACATCGTCAGCCTGCTGAGCGCGATGCAGAACCCTGGCCCGACCGCGATCAACGGCACGCCACCGGCGCTGACGACCGCCAACAAGGCGAACGCTGCCAACCAGCTGCTGTGGGTGCCGCAGATCGCGATGCCGGCGCATGGCTACCCGATCATGGGCTACACCAACCTGCTCGTCGCGCAGTGCTACAAGAGCACGACGGTCGCAAACGGCATCAAGTCGATGATCACGGAAGACCTCAGCGCCGCCTCGAAGACGCTGCTGAACAACAACGGCTTCCAGGCGACCATCGGCGGCACCGCCAGCGGCTGGGGCAAGGCGATCCTGAACGCCTTCGTCTCGAACTCGGTCGGCTTGGATCTCGACGTCGGGGACAAGAAAGTCTGCGCCGCCTACACCGGTCGCTGAACCGAAGCCGCGGCTGTAAGACGCCTTCTCGCCGGCGGCCGTGCAAGCGGCCGCCGGTTGCGTTTTTGCCGAAGCCGCTGGTCGCTGCTGCGCAACCATGACGGTACGGTGAATTTCGTGGCCTCCGCACCCCGCGCAGTGCGGCTTGTGTAGAACCGCGTCAGCCGCCGGGTGACGTGCAGGTGCTTTCGACCGGCATCGAGTGGAACGCGCGGGGAGCGGCGGATATGGCCGGACGCAAGGGTCGCAACGCAACCAGGCCGGCCGGGCGAGCGTTGTTGCTTGCAGGCGTGAGCCTCGCGGCGCTGGCGATTGCCGGAACATCGGCGCTCGCGGGCAACCCGCCGCTTTTCAGCCCGCAATGGTTCGGGCTGCGTGCCCAGGTCGGCCGCACCGCCGCAGGCTCGGCGACCGGCACAGGCGCCGCACTCGGCGCCGGCGTCGCGACCAATGCGCAGGCGCAGGTCGCCCAATCGATCGCCGATCTCGGCAGGATGGCCGCCGCGATCCGGCAGACCGCCGCCGTGCAGTCCGCCGCCCTGGCCGCCGCTGCCACGGCGGCGTCCGCGGTGCCGAATGGGCTGGTCAGCGGCGGGTTGGTGCCGGCGGCGAGCGCGACGCCGGGTTCGACGCTTTGGATCGGCGCCAACGCGGCGGTGCAGACGACGGCCACCAGCGGCGCCGGCAGCAAGACCCAGGTCACCGTCACGCAGACGCAATCGCAAGCGCTGCTCACCTGGAAGACCTTCAATGTGGGCGCCGCGACGTCGCTGACATTCGATCAGGTGACAAACGGCGGCAGCAACGCCGGCAACTGGGTCGCACTCAACGTCGTTGCCGATCCGAGCGCCAATCCCAGCCAAATCCTCGGTTCGATCAACGCTGCCGGCAAGGTCTTCATCGTCAACCCGAACGGCATCATTTTCGGCGCCGGATCGCAGGTCAACGTCGGCGCGCTGATCGCGTCTTCGGCGACGTTGACCAGCAGCATCACCGCACCCGTCGGCAGCGCGCCGGCGTCGGTCGATTTCACCATCTACGGGGCGCAGTCCGGGTCGACCTTCGCGCCGAGCTTTCTCGGCACGGCGACCAACGGCGAGATCGAGGTCGAAGCCGGGGTCTGTCATCGCCAGCGCTGCGCCGGCGAGCGCGACAACGGGCGGCGGCTATGTGATGCTGCTCGGCGGTAACGTGCTCAATGCCGGCGTGATCGCCACCCCCAACGGCCAGGCGGTGCTGGCGTCGGGCCAGAGCTTTGCGCTGCGTCCCGGCTACAGCACCAGCGGAAACCAGACGGCGACCACGGTCGGCTCGCAGGTCGCCAGCATCGGCATGTCCGGCAACACCGAGAACGACGGCGTCATCGGCGCGACCGATGGCGATATCACGATGGTCGGCCACAGCATTCTTCAGGCGGGGATCGCGGTCGCCACGACATCGGTGAACGAGCGCGGCACCGTGCACCTGCTGAGCGACACGGCCGACACCTCGGCGGTGATCACGCTGGCGCCCGGCAGCGTGACCGCCGTCAATCCCGACAACAGCAGCGTGACCGCGCTGGACTCCCAGCGCAGCGAGCTGATCGCGCAGTCCGCCTCGCTCAATGTGCTGCGGCTGAACGCGCCGAGCGCCACCAACCCACAGCTCAACGACGTCGGCGCACTCTCCGACAGGCTCGACCTGTCGCGCATCGAGATCACCACCGGCGGTTCGGTCGAGTTCCAGTCCGGATCGCTGACGATGTCGCAGGGCGGGCAGATCGCGGTGCAGGCCGGCGGGCGCGTGCAGACCGACAGCAACGCCGTGCTCGACGTCTCCGGCCAGCTCAACGTCGCGCTGCCGATGAGCATGAACGAGCTCGTCATCAACATCCAGTCGTACGAACAGCGCGACGCGCCGGTGAACCGCGACGCGGCAAGCCTCGACAACAGCAACGTCACGATCGACACGAACGATCTGGTGATGATCCCGGCGAGCTCGCTTGACCCGAACGTCCGCTACTACACGCCGGGCGGGCTGCTGGAAGTCAGCGGCTATCTGAACACCACCGGCCACACGATCGGCGAATGGACCGCCGTGGGCGGCACCATCACGATCGAGGCGGCCCAGGTGGTCGCGCAGACGTCCTCGATGTTCAACATCTCGGGCGGCTCGGTCGCCTACCAGGGCGGCATCGTCACCAACAGCTACCTGCTCGGCGCCGACGGCGAACTCTACAACGTCAACACGGCTCCGGCGAACATCGGGTACATGGGCGTGTATTCCGGGTTCGTCGCCGACCACGCCCGCTGGAACATCAGCGATGTGTATGCAAGCCCGCTGCTCGCGCCGACGCAGACCTACCTGGCGGGTTACGTCGTCGGCAGGGATGCCGGCTCGCTGATCCTGAGCACGCCGACGGCGATCTTCGAAGGCACGATCGAGGCGAGCGTGGTCGACGGCCCGTACCAGACGCAGCCGCGCCCCGCGGGAACGACGGACGGATATGCGCTCGCGCAGAACGTCGTGCCGATGCCGGGGACGCTCGCGTTCGGCGACTATTCGTCGGTCGGGCTGGCCGCGCCGTTCACGACCGACGTCGCGTTCGAGGCCGCGGTGCCGGCGCTTGCGGATCAGCTCACGCTGGCCACGGCCATTCCGGCAACGCGGATCGGCACGGCATGGTTCTCCGTGCCCGACCTCGATGCCACCGGCCTCGGCGGGCTCGCGGTTGCGACCGCGGGCGATATCCGCGTACAGAGCGGCGTTACGCTCGCGACCGGCGGCACGGCGACGCTGCTGGCGCCGACTGTCGAGATCGCCGGCGGCATTTCGGCGCGCAGCGGCAGCATCACGGCGAGCAACATCGTCACGCTCAACGGCGGCACGACGCCGTCGGTGCTGGGCGACGGGGCGACGGCGCTGCTCGTGCTTGCCGGCGGCGCGACGCTGGACGTGCGCGGCGTCTGGACCAACGCGCGGCTCGATGCGACGAATGTGGCCGGCGAGGCCTACGCGAACGGCGGTGCGGTCACGCTGGACAGCAGTGCGACGGTGACGCTCGCCGCTGGCAGCCTGATCGACGTCTCCGCCGGCGCTGCGCTTTTGCCAAGCGGCCATGCGCTCAGCGGCAAGGGCGGGTCGGTCGCGCTGATCGGTGACGACCCGGCCTACGGCAACGCCAGCGCGGCGGTGACGCTGGCCGGAACGGTGCAGGGGTTCGGCGTCTCCGGCAGCGGCACGCTGCAACTCGTCGTGCCGGCGCTGGCGATCGGCAACACGGCGCAGTTCGTGCCGGGCACCACGGTTTCGCTCGGCGCAGCCTTCTTCAATCAGGGGTTCGGCACATACGACCTCAACGGCCTCGGTGGCGTCACGGTGCTTGCCGGCACGGTGATCGAACCCGCCGCGCCCGCCTACGAAATCGTCGATGCCAGCGGCAGCGCGCCGACCGGCGACGACCCCGCAAAGGCGATGCAGCTCTGGCTGCCGCCGCTGTTCATTCAGGACCCGACGACCGCGACGCTGACCCAGCGCCAGGGCGTAAGCCTGCTGCTGCGCGCCGACGCCAACGTCGGCAGCAGCGGCGCGCGCGGCGGCGCCGTGACGCTCGGTGCCGGTGCGACGATCGCGGTCGATCCCGGCCAGTCCGTGCGACTGGAGGGTTACGACCAGATCACCGTCGACGGCACGATCGTGGCGCCCGGCGGCACCATCGGCATCGTCAACACGCGGCAGGAGAACTACACCACCGGCTTGCCGCCGAGCTACTATGCCGGGCTTTCGATCCTGCTCGGGCCGGCCAGCGATCTCGATGTGAGTGGGCGCGCCTACACGGCGCTCGACGGCGACGGCCGCAGCTACGGCGTCGTGTTTGCGGGCGGCAGCGTCACGCTCGGTGCCGACGGCGGGCTGCGCACCGACGGCACGCAACTGTCCACCGACGCCGTGGTCATCGTCAGCCCCGGCGCGGCGGTCAACGTATCCGGCGCCAGCGCGACCATCGACCCCGCGGCCGGCACCTCCGGCGCGCTTGGCGAGGCTCTGATCGGCGGCGGCGCGCCGGTGCTCGACGCCAGCAGCGGCGGCACGATTTCGCTCACTTCCTACGACGGCATCTACATCGAGGGCGCGCTGGTCGCGCAGTCCGGCGGCGCCGGGGCCGCAGGCGGCACGCTCGCGCTGACGCTGGAGGCGCCGCTCTACGCCAGCACCGCGGCACTGCTGCCGACGCCGGAGGAGCGGGAGCCGCGGCGGATCGTCGTGACGCAGGACACCACCGCCGACCTCGACGCCGCCGCGTTGCTGCCGGGCGCGGTCGTGCCGGCCGCGGCGTTCGACGAGGCCCGCATCAGCGTGGCCCAGATCGACGCCGGCGGGTTTGCCAATGTCAGCCTGTTCGGGCGCGACCTGATCGAGTTCTCCGGCAACGTCTCGCTCGCGGTTGCCGGCAGCGTCACGCTCGCCGAAGGCATCATCGCGCAGACCGGCAGCGCCACGAGCGTCTCGATCGCCGCGCCATACATCTCGATCAGCGGCTACACCAGCGTCAACAACGCCGAGGGCGTGGTCGGCGGCATTTCGGTCACCGGCTCGTTCTGGAAGCCGAGCACGCAGGCGACCGATGCGACGCTGTCGATCGCCGCCGACCTGATCGACGTCGCCAACCAGGTGCGCTTCGGCGTCGACGGCACGATCGAAACCGGCGGCACCCTGCCATCCACGGGCACGATCGTATCCGGCGGCACCACGGCTTCCGGCACGCCGGCGACAGTGACGGTCGATGCCGCCGGCTTCTCCGACATCACGCTGAACAGCGCGGGCGACATCCGCTTCGGCACGGCGACCGTGGTCACGCCGGGCAACCTCACGATGGTGGCGGCGCAGGTCTATCCGATCACGCAGGCGAGTGCTCAGGTGTTTGCCGGTGTGAACTACTACGGCAAGAACGGCAGCAACGCGTACGCGCCCGGCCACACGCTGACGATCGCCTCGAACGGCAACGCCGCGCCGCTGCCGTTTTCGGTGGGCGGCAGCTTGATGCTGGCGGCGCCGACGCTGATCCAGGGCGGCATCGTGCGCGCGCCGGAAGGCCAGATCACGCTCGGTGCGGTCGAGACGACGCCGGCCAACGCGCCTTCCAACGACAGCACGTTCACCACCGTCGTGCAGTGGCTGCCCGGCAGCGTCACCTCGGTCAGCCTCTCTGGCCAGACCCTGCTGTTCGGCGGCACCACCGACGACAAGACCTACATCTACGGCAGCGCCGCCGTCAGCCCGCTCACGCCCGGGATCGCGGTGGAAGCGCAATCGGTGACGTCGGACAGCGGGGCGAAGATCGACATTAGCGGCGGCGGCACGCTGGCCGGCGCGGCGTTCCAGACCGGCAAGGGCGGCTCGGTCGACACGCTGCAATCGCCGCTGCTCAACATCGCGCTGTACGGCGCGGCGCAGCCGAGGCTGGCGACGCACCAGGTCTACGCGATCGTGCCCGGCGAGACTGGCGACTATGCGCCGATCAGCCCCGCGGATGCGTCGACGAGCTACAATGGCTCGCTGCCGACGGTGGGACAGCGGATCACCCTGACCGCCAGCGCCGGTGGCCTGCCGGCCGGCAGCTACACGCTGCTGCCGGCCTACTACGCGCTGCTTCCCGGCGCCTACAGGATCGAGGTGGACAGCACGTCCCGCGCCGTGCTGCAGGGCGCGACCGCCGAGCCGGACGGCTCGTACGTGGTCGGGGTGACGCAGGGGATCGCCAACACCGGCGTGCAGTCGCCGATCGCGGTCTCCGCCACCATCTCGTCCGGCAGCGTGGTGCGGACGTATTCGCAATACGACGAGGAAAACTACACGACGTTCCAGCTGGACGCCGCGGCGCTCGCCGGCACGCCGCGCGCGGCGATCCCGGCGGACGCCAAGACGCTCGCGCTGATCTATCCGGCCACCGGCAGCGCCGCGGCGGCGCTGAGCTACAGCGGCGTCTCCGACTTCGCGCCGGCCGCCGGCGGCTACGGCAGCACCGTGTCGGTCGAGGGTTCCAATCTCGCCTCCACCCAGCCGCAGTTCGAGATCACCGCACCCGGCGCGCACGAGCCGAAGGGCGATGTCGCCATCAGCGCTGACGCACTCGATGCGCTCGGCGCGGACCGGCTGGTGATCGGCGGCACGGTGATCACGGCCTCGGTCGGCGGCACGCCGACGCTGACGTTCCAGGGCAATGCGGCGTCCGTCACGATCGCCGACGGCGCCTCGCTGACGCTGCCCGAGGTGTTCCTCGTGGCCGCGTCGCTCGGCAGCGTCAGCGGGGCGGTGACCGTGCAGGCCGGCGCCACGATCGACACCGTAGGCGCCGGCGCGCCGCCGTTCGATTCGACCAACGGCTACTTCTACAACTCCTCCGGCTACACGGTGGTAGCGGCGTCGAACGGCCAGCTCACCTTCACGCCGGACACCGCCGCCACACAGTTGTTCGGCCCAATCAGCATCGCCGACCACGCGACGCTCGATGCCGGCGGCACGCTCGCGTTCTCGACGAAGCAGGGACTGAGCCTGGGCGCGGATGCGTCTGTACGGCGCCAAATACATCAGTCTCGATGTGGCCGAAGTGGACATCGTCAGCACGACCGTGGAGGCGAAGCTCAGCCAGCAGGGCAAGCAGGCGGCTGCGGGCCAGCCGGTCACCGGCCCCAGCATCACCCTGCCGCCGGGGCTGCTGCTCTCGCAAACGGTGCTGCAGCAGTTGCTGAACGGCGATCCCGCGACCGGTGTGCCGGGGGCGACGCAACTGACGCTCACCGCGGCCCAATCGGTCAACCTGTTCGGTTCGGTGAAGCTGTCGACCGCGGCCGGCGGATTGCAGGAACTGGTGCTGAACACTCCCGCGATTTACGGCTGGAGCGACAGCGCGATCGGCGGCACCGGCAACGTTGCGTCGATCAACGCCGGCACCGGCACGCTGGTGTGGAACGGCATCGCCACATCGGGGACGCTCGGCTCGGCCGCGGCGACGGTCAGCCAGATTCCGGGCGGCTTCGCCAACACCGGCCTCGCCACCGGCACCAGTACGCTCGAGATCGCGGCGCAACAGATCGTGCTGGGCTTTCCCGCCGGTTCCCAATTGGACGACCGGACGGTGCTGGCGCGGGTGATCGAGGGGTTTGCCCAGGTCGATCTGACCGCCACGCAGCAGATCATCGCCAACAACCAGGGTTCGGTCGCGGTCTACGCACAGCCGGGCACGGTGTTCGGCGCTGCGGGCAGCGGCGCACGGCTTGATCTGCAGACGCCGCTGCTGACCGGTGCGGCCGGGGCGGTGCTCGGCCTCACCGCGGGGGGATCGGTCGCGCTTGGTCCCGGTCGGGGCGCCGTGGGCGGCGCGAGCGGCGGCGGGCTCGGCGCGGAGATCGACATCACCGCCGTATCCGCCTCGCTCGACAGCACGGTGCTGCTGCCCGCCGGCAAATTCACCGTCACCACGACCGGATCGATCGCGCTCGGGGCGGTGGCGACGCTCGACCTCGCCGGCGCCGCGACCGGACTATTCGACCAGACCGCCGACAGCCCCGGCGGCACGGTGGCGCTGCAAAGCGCCTCGGCCGGCATCGTGCAGGCCGCAGGATCGACGATCGACGTTGCCGCCGCGCAGGCGAGCGCGGGCAGCGTCGCGATCATCGCGCTCGGCGGCGTCGTCGCGTTGGGCGGCACGGTGCTCGGCGGCGCCGGCAGCGGCGAGGCCACGGGATCGATCGACCTCCGTGCGGGCCGGTTGACCGACTGGGTCGGCCTGAACCAGATGCTGACGCAGGGTGGCGTGACCGGCGGCCGGACGTTCGAGATCGCGCACGGCAGTCTCACCGTCGGCGACGAACTGGTGGCGAGCAGCGTCAGCCTCTCGGTCGACCAGGGCAGCCTGACCGTCACCGGCACGATCAACGCGAGCGGCGCCACGCCGGGCACCATCGACCTCGCGGCAATCCAGGGCCTCACGCTCGCGGCCGGGGCGATGCTCGATGCGCAGGCGACGGTGCTGCACACCGACAGCACCGGCGTGCCGATCGATGCCGAGAACGCGCCGCAGGTGTCGCTGACCAGCATCGCCGGCACGCTCGCGCTCGCCGCGGGCGCCGCGATCGACGTCAGTTCGGCGGACGGGATCGCGCGCGGCACCATCGACCTGAACGCGAGGCGTGTCGGCACCAACGACATCGCCATTTCCGCCGCCGGTCCGCTGGTGATTTCGGGTGTGTGGACCGGCAGCAACGACCCGAGCGGCAGCCTCGCGGTCTACGGCTGGCAGAGCTACCGGGTCGGCACGACCAAAGACACGACCGGAGACCTGACCCAGGCGTTCCTGGACCGCATCGACGCCAATGACACCCAGCCTTTCATGGCGGCGGCAGCGGCCAACGCCGGGTTGCAGAGCCAACTCGCCGGGCTCGCGGCGGCGGCGCAGGGGGCGTTCCATCTGCGCCCCGGCGTCGAGATCGACAGCGGCGCCCAAGGCGGCAATCTCGCGATCGAGGGCGACATCAACCTCGCCGACTACCGCTACGGCCCGAATGCGACCGAGCCGGGCGCGCTGGTGGTGCGCGCCGCCGGCAACCTGACGATCAACGGCAGCATCACGGACGGATTCGCGGCCCCCGAGAACAACGCCGCCCACCCCAATCCCGACGGCCGGGGCTGGATCCTGCTCTCCGGCACCGAGCCCTTCAGTGCGGACGTCGTGCTGCCGGAGAAATTGTTCAAGCCCGTCGTCCTCGGCTCCGGCACCTCGTTCCCGACCGCCAATGCGGTGGCGCTGAACTACCCGATCACCATCGCCCTGGCGACGTTGAACGCCAATGTCGTGATCCCGGCAACCGTGACGATCGCCCCCGCGCCGTCCACCGGCATCGGCCCGTACGTGATCCCCGCCGGGGGCTGGGTGGCGACCGCGGCGATCGGCAATGGCTCCGGCCAGACCCTGTACCATGCCGGCGACCTGATCCCGGCCGGCACGGTGCTGCAACCGGGATGGACGCTGGCAGCCGGCAGCGTGCTGCCGTTCCAGGTGAACGTAAAGAAAGGCACAGTCTGGCCGGCCGGCGCCAGCCTGCAGGCGTTCAACAGCAGCAACGTCTCGCTGATCGGCAAGCTCAGCCTGCCGGGCGGCACGTTCATTCCGTCCGGCACCTATCTCAGCTTCGCCGACGGCGCTACGTCGGTCAGCCTGCGCCGCTTGGTGGACAAGCAGCAGGGGCAGATCTGGGCGATCGCGCCGATGCTACCGGCCGGCTCGCTCTCGTGGTCGATCGGCCTCGTGGCCGGTGCCGACGCAAGCGCCGCGGACCGCTTCAGCGTGCAGCCGAGCACAGCCCTCCAGGGTTCCGGCAACATCGTGCTGAGCGACCTGCACTACAGCTCACCGGACCTGGCCTTGCAGGGGGAAATCCCGAACTACGGCTTCAGCGTCATCCGCACCGGCACCGGCAGCCTGACGCTGCAGGCCGGCGGCAACATCACCGAATACTCGCTGTACGGCGTCTATACCGCCGGCTCGCAAAGCGCCTCGATCTCGTCCGCTGACGAGCTGCCGCAGGCCGGCTTCGGCGACGGCACCGTGCTCGGCGCGACGCTGCCGAGCGGCGGGCACGATTGGTACAACGACTACGTCACCGAGTACCAGGCGTACTACCCGACCGGCGGCGGCAACGTGCTGGTCGCGGCGCAGGGCGGCGTCTACGGCGACACCTACGGCTCGACCACCAGCACCAGCCCGGCCAGCGACTGGGTCGGCAACTGGCTGTGGCGCCAGGGCAGCGGCAGCACCCTCGGCAACGGCAACGACCAGTCAACCGCCTGGTGGATCAACTTCGGCGATTACGTGATCCCGCTGGGCAACGACGGCGCGCAGTTGACGACGCAGCCGGCGCTGGTCGGCTTCATCGGCATCGGCACGCTCGGCGGCGGCAACCTCACCGTGATCGCGGGGGGCGACGCCGGCGACACGACCGGGCGCGATCCCAACCAGCGCAGCCAGGCGCTCGTCCTCGCCGTCGCCTCGACCGGGCGGGTGACCGGCGTGAACACCGCCGGCGACGCCGTCACCGGCGGCACGCTCGCGGAGACCGGCGGCGGCGATCTGACGGTGCAGATCGGCGGCACGCTGAACGGTCTCGCGGAGCAGGTCGCCTATGACGGGCTGAACGGCACCTTCACCGACCTGCGCGGCGACATCAGCGTCACCGCCGGCCAGGTCGGCCGCATCATCTACACCTACGGCACGTCAGATCCGGTCGACCCTCGCGCCGCCAACCCGATCGTCGCGACCGTCGCCAACGAGGAGGGCGGCATCATCGTCGTGGCGGGCGACGGCACGGTGACGATCGACACGATGCGCGACCTCGTGCTCGGCGGCGCGGGCGACGCCGGGCGGCTGCCGATGCAGAACGAGCCCGGCTTCACCGTCACCAACACCGACGGCAGCACGGCGACCGCGGCGAACGGCGGCATTTCGTCGTTCTCGCTGTGGACGGCGAGCACCTCGATCAGCCTGTTCTCCGCCGGCGGCAACCTGACGCCGACGACGCAGCCGCTGTTCGGCTCGCTCGCCAGCGCGGTCAGCAACGACATGCAGACCGACGACCGCTTCCTGTATCCGGGCACGCTGCTGGCCATCGCGCCGAGCGGCAGCATCTACTACGGCACGATCCAGCCGCAGGGCTCCAGCATGGCGTATCCGCTGGAACTGGCGCCGGCGCCGCTCGGCCAACTCGAACTGCTGGCCGAGGGCTCGGTCTACGCCTCCGGCTACGCGATCGACATCTCCGGCGCCAACGACGACGCGAATTCACTCAGCAATCCGTTCCGCCCGCTCTACACCGCCTCCTACTCCGACGCCGCGACCGGCGCCACCATCAGCGCCAGCGACGCCTACGCCGGCGCCGCCGGGCCATACGCGCTGTTCGGCTTCGCCGCGGATACGCCGACCGAAGACCTGCACGCCGACGATCCGCAGCCGGCGCGGATCTACGCGGTGCAGGGCGACATCGTCGATCTGCAATTCGGTCAGATCCTGAACTTTTCGGGCGCCAGCGGCATCACGCCCTCCACCTGGTATCTGGCGGCCAAGCCCGGCTGGATCATGGCCGGCCGCGACATCGTCGCCGCCGGCACTCGTCCGTCCATCGATCCCTCCACGATCGGCAGCGCGATCGGGTCAGAGTTCCCAAACGAGGCGAATTCCGCCTTCCCGGGCGCGACGGTCAGCGGCAACCTGATCCTCAACGACGGCAGCAACGACGTCACGCTGGTTTCGGCCGACCGCGACATCCTGCAATCGTATTTCTACATCGCCGGTCCGGGCCTGATGGCCGTGCAGGCCGGGCGGAACCTCGACCAGGAGGACGACGGGCTGCTGAAATCGATCGGGCCGGTGTTCGACGTCAGCGCCACCAGCCGCGACAGCGGCGCCGGCATTTCCGTGCTGGTCGGCACCGGCTCGACCGACCCCGATCTGACCAATTTTGCCGACCTCTATTTCAATCCAGCGAACCTGGCGAACCCGGACGTCGCGCTGACCGTACCGCAGAACCAGGGAAAAGTGGCAGAGACCTACCAGGACCAGCTGCTGGTGTGGTTGCAGCAGACCCAGGGCTATACCGGCGACGCCGACGCGGCACTGGCGTTTTTCCTCACGCTGCCGACGCAGCAGCAGGCGGTGTTCGTCCGGCAGGTGTTCTTCGAGGAACTGGTGGACAGCGGCCGCGAGGAAACCGACCCGAGCAGCCCGCGCTACCATAGCTACGCGCGCGGCAAGGAGGCGATCGCGGCGCTGTTCCCGACCCAGGCCGCCGGCGGCGGCACGATCGCCTACGACGGCAGCATCACCATGTTCAGCGGCACACTGGAGAATGCCGGCACCGCAATCCCCGATGCGGCAACCGACCTGCCGGCCGTGTTCGACGCCGGGATCGTCTCGCAGTTCGGCGGCAACCTCCAGGTGCTGGCCCCCGGCGGCGACGTGCTGCTCGGCGTCTCGGGCGGCGAGCAGCCCGGCAGCAACACCGGCCTGGTCACGTTCGGCTCCGGCAGCATCCAGCTGTATTCGCTCGGCAGCGTGCTGCTCGGCCAGAGCCGGGTGTTCACCACGTTCGGCGGCAACGTCCAGATCTGGTCGGCCGAGGGCGACATCAACGCCGGCATCGGCACGAAAACCTCCGTCGTCTACCAGCCGCCGCTGATCAACTACGACAGCCTCGGCGGCCTGACATTGGCGCCGACCGCGCCGACCAACGGCGCCGGCATCGCCACGCTGATTTCGGTTCCGGACGTCCCCGCGGGCGACGTCGACCTGGCAGCGCCGCAGGGCACCATCGATGCGGGCGAGGCGGGTATTCGCGTCTCTGGCAACCTGACCCTCGCGGCTCTCGTGGTCGCGAATGCCGCCAATCTGCAGGTGAGCGGAACAACCGTCGGGGCGCCGACGATCGCGGTCTCGAATGTCGGGGCGTTGAACGCCGCCGCGGCGGCGGCCGGAGCTTCGCAGGCGACCGCGTCGGGCACAACGGACGAACAGCGCCGCAAGCGCGAGCTCGCCGAGGCGTCGGTGATCACGGTCGAGGTGCTGGGCTACGGCGAGTAGCGGCGGCTCGGACCCCTCACGTTGCAGGGCGGGCGGCTTGGCGTGACGGCGTGCGCCAGAAATAGATCGAGCCGGCGAGCGCCCCGCAGGCGGCGCCGGCGAGTGCGATCGCCATTGGCCGAGCCGTGCCGTCCGCCGAAATGCCCATCAGGAACGTCGTCGCCGAGCTGAACGTCAGCTCCATGCATGCCCCGATCGCCGCGGCCGCCCCCGCGACCGCGCCGAACGGCTCCATCGCCGCGAGGAACGCCGGCGCAAGCACCTGCCCGAGACTGAAGAACGTCAGCAGGGTGAACGCCACCAGCGGCCACAGCGCCGGCGCGCCGCTGAACACGACCGCCGCGAACCCGAGCGCCGCCACCGCGAGCGCGAACGACGCCGCCCCGATCAGCCGCCGCGCGCCGAACCGCCGCAGCAGCGGCGCATTGAACTGGCTCGTGCCGATGATGCAGATGGCGTGCAGCGCGAACAGCGCGCCGAACGCGGTCGGCGTGATCCGGTGCAGGGTGACGAAGACGAACGGCGAGCCGGCAATGAACACGAACAGCACCGCCTGGCCGAACGAGGCGATCAGGATCGGCGCCACGAACTGGCGCGTGGCGAGCAGCCGCCGATAGGTCAGCAGGATGCCGAGGACCCGCAACTTCACGCGTTGGTTCGCGGGCAACGTCTCCGGCAATTGCCGCGCGACCAGCAGCCAGACCGCCGCGCCGATCGCGATCAGCACGAGGAAGATCAGCCGCCACGACGTGTATTGCACCAGCAGGCCGCCGAACACCGGCGCCAGGATCGGCGAAATGCTGAGCGCCGCGATCGCGAGCGACAGCACGCGCGCCGCCTCCGGCCCGGTGTATTCGTCGCGGATCACCGCCATTGGGATCACCGCGGTGGCCGCGGCCCCGAGCCCCTGCACGAACCGGGCGGCGATCAGCGTGCCGATCGAGGGCGCGAACGCGGCGCCGGCGCTGGCCACGATGAACAGCGCGAGGCCCGCGAAGATCGGCGGCCGCCGCCCCACGGCATCCGAAATCGGGCCGTAGATGATCTGGCCGAACGCGAGGGCCACGAAAAAACTGGTCATGCTGAGCTGCACGGTGCCGGGGTCGGCGTGCAGCTCCCGCGCGATGGCGGCGAAGCCCGCGATGTACATGTCGATCGCGAACGCGCCGACCGCGATCAGCAGGCCCAGAACGATGGCGCGGCGATACACGGACGTCGACACGGCGACGATAGACCGCTAGGCGAGCGGCCTATTGCGCCTCACAACGGTGTGATCGCGGCGACGGCGGGTCGGGTCAGGCGAGCTTGAGGTTGCCCGCCGAATTCCTTGCCGCGCTCCAACTGCACGTCATAGCTGACGCGCTGGCCGTCGTTGAGGCCCTTGAGACCCGCGGCCTGCACGGCGGTGATGTGGACGAACACGTCCTTTCCGCCGCTCTCCGGCTGGATGAAGCCAAACCCCTTGGTCGCGTTAAACCATTTCACGGTGCCGGTGGCCATTGTCTCGATCCTTGTGCAACACGGCAGCGCATACTTCAGATTCGTCCCGCCACCAAGGGGGTCGCTCCACGATCCCGTGCCGGGAGGCGCCGTGGTCCGGCCGGCGGCGCGCGCGAATTGCCGGACGCGGCCCAACCCGCCATGCTCGACGGCGGCAGCGTGGGCGGACGGATATGCAGGATTTGCTCTCGGCGGCGGATGGTCTCGCCGTGCGGCTGCGGGCGCAGGGCGAGACGGTGGCGGTCGCAGAGTCCTCGGCGGGCGGCCTGATCGCGGCGGCACTGCTGGCGCAGGCGGGCGCGTCGGCGTTTTTTCTCGGCGGTGCCGTCGTCTACACGCGCCACGCGCGAGCGGCCCTGCTCGGCATCACCCAGGCCGACATGGCAGGCCTGCGCCCGTCCACCGAGGCCTACGCGCTGCTGCTTGCCCGGCGCGTGCGCGAGCGGCTCGGAGCAACCTGGGCGCTCGCGGAAACCGGGGCGGCCGGGCCGACCGGGAACAGCTACGGCGACGCGCCCGGGCACGCCTGCGTCGCCGTCGCCGGGCCGATCGAGATCGCGCGGACGATCGAGACCGGCGCCTCGGATCGGGCCGCCAACATGCGGGCATTTGCCGGCGCGGCGCTGGCGCTGCTGCGGGAGGCGCTCCAGGCACAGGATCCTACGGCGCCGCCGGGCTGACGCCAAGGCGGCGCTCGCGCGGTTGCGCCGACGCCGTGGTTGTCCGATCCTGCGGCCGACCGACCTGCCGTGGCGTCAATAATTAGGGGGACTTCGATGGATGGGTTTTGCGCGCGTCCGATGCGCGGCGGGCTGAGCCGCCGCATGCTCATGGCCGGGGTTGCCGGCACGGCCGGGCTTGGGCTCGCCGGACCGTTGGGAAAAGTTGCGTGGGCGGAGGGCACGCCGAAACGCGGCGGCACGCTGCGCGCGGCGTTCTCCGCCGACCCCGCCGGCTTCGACCCGCAGCGCGGCCCGAGCGGCATGTCGCATGTGGTGATCGAACAGGTCTATTCGACGCTCATGGCGCTCGACCCGGACGCGAAACCGTATCCGGAACTGGCCGAGAGCCACGAGGTTTCCGACGACGGCCTGCAATACACGTTCAAGCTGCGCGACGGCGTGGTGTTCCACAACGGCGACCCGCTGACCGCCGACGACGTGAAGTTCTCGTTCGACCGGCTGCGCGCCAAGGATTCGGGCTATTCCTATGGCTCGCAGGTCGAAACCATCGACAGCGTGGACGTGGTCGACAAGCTCACCGTGCGCTTCAAGCTGAGCAAGCGCACCGGGCCGTTCCTGGTCTACATGGCGTTCCCCGGCAGCTCGATCGTTCCCAAGAAACTGGTGGAGTCCGGCCACGACCTGAACGCCAAGCCGGTCGGCAGCGGGCCGTTCAAGTTCGTCAGCTACGAGCCGCGCTCGGCGATCAAATTCGAGCGCAACGAGCACTACTTCCAGGCCGGCAAGCCGTATTTCGACGCGCTGGAATACCGCATCATCTCCGACACGACGGCGCTAACCGATGCGCTGATGTCGGGCGAGGTGGATTTCACCAACGAGGTGCCGCCGAAGGATTGGGTCTCGGTGCAGGGCAACGCCGACCTCGCGACCCAGGCGGTGGAGGGATCGCGGTTCTACTGGCTGCTGCCGAACAACAATTCGAAGCCGATGGACAACGCCAAGGTGCGGCAGGCGATCGGGCTCGCGCTCGACCGCAAGGCGCTGGTCGCAGGCGCGTTCTTCGGCGAGGCGACGCCGATACTCGGCGGCGTCATCCCGAAATGGAACTGGGCTTACGCCGATCTGCATTTCTTCAAGGAGGGCGCGGACGTCGCGGGCGCCAAAAAGCTGCTCGCCGAGGCCGGCGTGCCGGACGGGTTCGAAACCTCGATGACGATCGCCTCGTCGTTCCCGGCGATGGTGGCGATGGCGCCGATCATCCAGGCCAACCTCGCGGCCGTCGGCATCAAGGCGAAGATCGGCACGATGGAGATCCCGCGCTACTGGGACGAGGTGTGGGGGCCGAGCAAGTTCGACATCACCACGATGTACTGGGTCAGCCCGCTCGCCGATCCCGATGATTTCGTCACGAACAACTACAAATGCGGCATGGCGATCAACGTGCAGAAAAGCTGCAGCAAGGAGATGGACGCGCTGCTGGAGGAGGGCAAGACCGCGCCGACGCTGGAGGCGCGCAAGGCCGCGTATGCCAAGCAGCAGCAGCTCTCGCTCGACGAGATGGACATCGTGCCGCTGGTAAACGCCTGGCTGCTGATCGCGCACACCAAGAAGCTGCAAGGCTTCCAGCCACTGCGCACGGGGTTCCTCAAGACCTTGAAGGACTCCTGGTACGCCTGAGCGGAGCAGGGGCGGGCGCAGGCCCGCCCCGATCGCATGCTCCGGCTTGTGGTGACGAGGATCGCGCTGTTTCCGGTGACGCTGCTCGTGGCGTCGCTGGTGCTGTTCGTCGCGATCAACGTGGTGCCGGGCTCGGCTGCACGCTCGGCGCTCGGCGTGGATGCGACGCCGCAGGCGATCATGCGCTTCGAAGCGTCCAACGGGCTCGACCGGCCGCTGTATGTCCAATACGGCGAATGGCTCGGCCGCGCGGTGACCGGCGATTTCGGCGTCTCGTTCCAGAACCGCGTCGCGGTCGGGCCGGAGATCACGCGGCGGCTGCCGGTGACGCTGGAGCTGGCGTTGCTGGCGTTCCTGATCGCCAACCTGATCGCGGTGCCGCTTGGTGCCGCGGCGGCGATGTTCCACCAGAAGCGCACCGACGCGATCGTCAGCACGCTTGCGACCATTTTCAGCGCGATCCCGAGCTTCTGGCTGGCGACGTTGCTGGTGCTGCTGTTCGCGCTGACGTGGCGCGTGCTGCCGACCGGCGGCTTCACGCCGATGGGCCGCGACCTCGGGCGCAACCTCTGGCAGATGACGTTGCCGGCATTGTCGCTCGGCATTGCTTCCTCGGCGCTGCTGACGCGCATCATGCGTACCTCGATGCTGGAGGCGCTCGCGTCGGACTACATCCGCACGGCTTATGCCAAGGGCGCCTCGCGCTGGCTCGTGCTGATGCGCCACGCGCTGCGCAACGCGCTGATCCCGTTCCTGACGGTCGGCGCTGTGGAGTTCGGCTTCCTGTTCGGCGGCGTGGTGATCATCGAGGACATTTTCCGGCTGCCCGGCATCGGCTCGTTGGTGCTGGTCGGCATCATCAACCGCGACTATCCGGTGCTGCTGGCGGCGGCACTGGTGGTGACGTTCGTGGTGCTCGCGGCCAACATGCTGGTCGACATTTTTGCCGGTTTGCTCGATCCGCGGCAGGTGCGCGCACGGGGCACCAGCGCATGAACGCCTTTCGCTGGGGCCGGCACGGGCTGCTGCTGCTCGGCGGCGTGCTGGTGACGATCGTCGTGCTCGGCGCGCTGTTCGCGCCGCTGGTGGCGCCGTATTCGCCGTACGACCTCGACGTCGCCGCGATGCTGCAGGCGCCGAACTCGGGCCACTGGCTCGGCACCGACGAGGTCGGGCGGGACGTGCTGTCCCGCACCATCTTCGCCGCGCGCATTTCGGTCGAGGTGGCGCTGGTCGCGGTCGCGGTCGGCGCCACCGGCGGCATGATCGTCGGCATCCTCTCCGCCTATCTCGGCGGCATCGTCGATCTCGGGCTGATGCGGCTGATGGAGCTGCTGTTCTCGTTCCCGGCGATCTTGCTGGCGGTGGTGCTGATGGCGAGCCTCGGCACCAACGTGCTGAACGCGATGATCGCGATCGGCATCGTGTTCATCCCCGGTTTTTCCCGTCTTGCCCGCATCGCGACGCAGCAGGTGCTACGCCAGCAATACGTCGATGCCGCGCGGACGATCGGCATGTCGGACGCACGCATCCTGCTGCGCGAAATTCTGCCCAATGTGCTGACGCCGATCCTGGTCGAGGCTGCGGTCGCATTCTCCTACGCGGTGATCCTGGAATCGGCGCTGAGTTTCCTGGGCCTCGGGGCGCAACCACCAGAACCGTCCTGGGGCAACATGCTGAACACCGGCCGGGGTTTCATGGGCCGCGCGCCGTGGCTCGGCATCGTGCCGGGGGTCGCGCTGTTCCTGTGCGTGCTCGGCTTCAACCTGCTCGGCGACGGGCTTCGCGACGTGCTCGATCCGCACCTGAAGGAGCAGTGATGGCCGACGTCCCGGCCGAGGCGCTCGCGATCGACGACCTGAGCATCGCATTCGCCGCGCGCGGCGGCCTGACCACGGTGGTTGATCGCGTCAGCATGTCCGTGCGGCCCGGTGAGATCGTCGGGTTGATCGGCGAGTTGGGCAGCGGCAAGACCGTCGCGGCGCTTTCGGTGCTCGGGCTGCTGCCGCGCGGGGCGCGCGTCACCGGCGGCACGATCCGGCTGGATGGCACGTCGGTGCTGGATCTGCCGCCGCGAAAACTTCGCGACCTGCGCGGCAACCGGGTGGCGTTCATTCCGCAGGACGCATTGCGCGCCCTCAACCCCGGGATGACGGTCGGCGCGCAGGTCGGCGAGCCGCTGACGATCCACCGGGACAGCGGCTGGCCGGCGGCGCTGCGCCGGGCCGTGGAGCTGCTCGGCGCGGTGCATCTGCGCGAACCGGCGCAGCGCGCCACGGAATATCCGCACCAGTTCTCCGGCGGCATGCAGCAGCGCGCGATGATCGCGATGGGGATCGCGCTGGAACCGCGCCTGCTGATCGCCGACGAACCGACGACGGCGCTCGACGTGACCGTGCAGGCGCAGGTGCTGCAACTGCTGCGCGAAATCCGCGACACGCACGGCACCGCGGTGCTGTTCATCACCCACGACCTCGGCCTGATCACCGAACTCTGCGAGCGCGTCTACGTGATGTACGCCGGCAACGTGGTCGAGCAGGGGCCGGTGCGCGCGCTGTTCGCGCAGCCCGCGCACCCGTACACGCAGGCGCTGCTGCGCGCGACGCCGACCGTGCACAGCGTCACCACGCATCTCGCCTCGATCCCCGGCCAGATCCCGCTGCCGCGCGACTGGCCTGCTGGCTGCCATTTCGCCGATCGCTGTCCGGTTGCGTTCGAGCGCTGCCGCACGCCGCCGCCACTGTTCCCGGTCGGCGAAGGCCAATCTTCCCGTTGCTGGCGCTCCGCAGGATGAGCCGCGCGCTGATCGAACTGGAGGCAGTGAGCAAGACGTTCCAGGGCGGCCTGCGACTGTTCGCCCGCGCCGCCGGCACCCCGCCCGCGGTGAACGCCGTCAGCCTGCGCGTGGAGGCGGGGCAGACGCTGGGCATCGTCGGCGAATCGGGTTCGGGAAAATCCACGCTGCTGCGCATCCTGCTGCGGCTGGTGCGCCCCAGCGCCGGCCGCGCGCTGTTCGACGGCCGCGATGTCTGGTCGATGCATGGCCAGGAATTGCTGGCGCTGCGGCGGCAGGTGCAGGCGGTGTTCCAGGACCCGATGTCGTCGTTCAATCCACGCCAGAGCGTGGCGAGCATTCTCGCGGCCCCGCTGGAGGTGCACCGGATCGGCACGCGCGCTAGCCGTCGCACGGCGGTCGCGGAGGCGCTGGAGCGCGTGGGCCTCGGCGCCGACCTCGCGACGCGGCATCCGCACCAGCTCAGCGGCGGCCAGCGCCAGCGCGTGGCGATCGCGCGCGCGATCATCCTGCGCCCGGCGATCCTGCTGGCCGACGAGCCGACCTCGGCGCTCGACGTGTCGGTGCAGGCGCAGGTGCTCAACCTGTTCAAGCAGACCCGCGCCGATCTCGGCCTGACCTGCATCTTCGTGAGCCACAATCTCGGCGTGATCCGCTATGTCAGCGACCATGTCGCCGTCATGCGGCAAGGCGTGGTGGAGGAGCAGGGGCCGGCGGACGCCGTGTTCAGCGCGCCGCAACACGAATATACGCGGGCCTTGCTCGCCGCCGTGCCGGACCCGGCGAAGCCTGTGCCGGACGCAACTGCAACATTCGTGAGGGCATCGTGACAGAACCCGCCATCACCGCCGAGACGATCGCCGCCGCCGAGCAACTCATGGGCGTGGCCTACAGCGACGCCGAGCGCGCGCTGATGCTGGACAACATCGCAGCCCAGATCGAGCTCGCCCGGCAGCGCCGCGGCACGAAGCTGGCGCTGGCGCTGGCGCCGGCGACGCGCTTCGACCCGCGCCTGCCGGGTTTCTCGATGCCCGATGTCGGGCCGTTCCAGCCGGAAACAGGCGACGCGCCGCCGCTGCCCGACGACGACGACAGCATCGCCTACGCCCCGGTCGCGACGCTCGGCCGCTGGATACGCGCGCGAAAGCTTTCTTCGGTACGGCTGACGCAGATCTACCTCGCGCGCATCGCCCGCATCGGCCCGACGCTGGAATGCATCGCAACGCTCACGCCCGATCTTGCGCTGCAACAGGCGGAAAAGGCCGATCGCCTGCTGGCAGCAGGGAAAAATCTCGGGCCGCTGCACGGCATTCCCTGGGGCTGCAAAGACATCCTCGACACCGACGGCATCGTCACCGGCTGGGGCGGCGAGCCGTGGCGCGACCGCGTGCCGACCGCCGACGCGACGGTGGTGCGGCTGCTGGCCGACGCCGGCGCGGTGATGCTGGGAAAACTCACGGTCGGCGCGATCGCCTACGGCGACATCTGGTACGGCGGCCGGACCCGCAATCCCTGGAACCTCAAGGAAGGGTCGAGCGGATCGAGCGCCGGCTCGGGCAGCGCCACGGCCGCCGGGCTGTTCGGCTTCAGCCTCGGCACCGAGACGCTCGGCTCGATTGTCGCGCCCTCGCTGCGGTGTGGCGCGACCGGTCTGCGCCCGACTTTCGGCCGCGTCTCGCGCACGGGCGCGATGGCACTGTGCTGGACGCTCGACAAGATCGGGCCGATCTGCCGCAGCGTCGAGGACACGGCGCTGGTGCTTCGCGCGCTCAACGCGCCCGACCCCGCCGACCGCTGCCAGATTTCCGCTCCGTTCGGCTTCGACGCGGCCGCGCCGGTCGCGGGCATGCGCGTCGGATACTACGAAGCCGACTACGCCGACGAGGGCACGAACGATCTTGACCGCGCGGCACTTGAAACACTGCGCGCCCTGGGCGTGGAACTGGTGCCGTTGCAACGCCCGGATCTGCCGTACGGCACGCTGATGAGCACGCTGTTCGCGGAAGCGGCCGCATCGTTCGAGGACCTGACGCTGTCGGGCCAGGACGACACGCTGACCTGGCAGGAGCCCGGTGCGTGGCCGAACACGTTCAGAAAGGCGCGGTTCCTGTCCGCGGTCGACCACATCCAGCTCGACCGCCTGCGCCGGCTGGTGATGCAGGAGATGGATGCGGCGTTCCGCGACGTGGATGCGATGGTCGGGCCGCCGCTCGCCGGGCCGATGCTGATCATCACCAACTACACCGGCCACCCCTGCCTCGTGCTGCGCAGCGGCTTCCGCCAGAGCGAGACGCGCAGCGCGCTGTCGCTCGCGCGCGCCCGGCTCGACCAGGGCGACGCCGTAAAAGGACCCACCCATACTGTGCCGCACGCGGTCTGCCTGTGGGGCCGGCTGTTCGAGGAAGGCACCATCGTGCGGCTCGGGCGCGCGCTGGAAAGCGCCTTCGGCGTCGCCCACCGGCGCCCGCCGGTCGGCTGAGCGAACGCGCGCACCTCGTCCAGCAGGTCCGTCCACGCCGCAGCCGTATCGGCGCCGCGCGCACTGTCAACGACGCCCGATCGACGCAAGCACCTCCGGGTTGGCGACGCGGACCGGCTTGCCGTCGAGGAAGGCGAGCGCGTTCTCGACGCTCTGCGGATAGAACTGCGCCCACGTCTCGGCC
The DNA here is from genome assembly GCA_963697635.1 of uncultured Solirubrobacterales bacterium. Taxonomy (GTDB): domain Bacteria; phylum Pseudomonadota; class Alphaproteobacteria; order Acetobacterales; family Acetobacteraceae; genus CAJCJG01. Next base: position 411,721 of record CAVOOS010000010.1, read on the forward strand.
ACGCCGTAGCCGAGATGCGGCGTCAGCACCACGTTCGGCGCGCGTCGCAACGGATGCCCGGCGGGCAGCGGCTCGCGGTCGAACACGTCGAGCGCCGCGACGATCCGTCCTGCCTGGACCGCCGCGATCAGCGCCACCTCGTCCACCAGCGGGCCGCGCGAGGTGTTGATCAGGATCGCGCCGTGCCGCATCAGCGCGAGGTCGGCGGCGCCGATGATGCCGCGGCTGCGCGGCGACAGCACCAGATGCAGGCTCACCGCATCGGACCGCGCCAGCAATTCTTCCTTCCCGACCAGCTCGGCTCCGGCGCCGGCGGCTTTCTCGGCGGTCAGGTTCGGGCTCCAGGCGAGCACGCGCATGTTCAGCGCCCGCCCGTAGCGCGCCATGTGCGAGCCGAGCCGGCCGAGCCCGACCACGCCGAGCGTCTTGCCGGCGAGCGTGATGCCGACCGGCAGCCCCGCCTGGAACCGGCCCGCCCGCATGCCCGCGTCGGCGGCCGGGATCGCGCGCGCTGCCGCGATCAGCAGGCCGAGCGCCAGTTCCGCGGTCGCGGAATTGCTGCGCCCGTCGCTCGTGGTGTTGCACACGACGATGCCGCGCGCGGTGCAGGCGGCGACGTCGAGCGAGGCGTTGCGCGCGCCGGTGATCCCGAGCATGCGCAGCTTCGGCAGCCGCGCGATCAGCGATGCCGGCAGCGGCGTGCGTTCGCGCATCGACAGCACGACCTCGAAATCGGCCAGGGCCGCCGCCGCATCATCCTCGCTCGCGAACGCTTCGGAGAAGAAAGCAACCTCGACGCGCGCCTGCAGCGGCGCCCAGTCGGCGCTGCCGCGCGCCACGCCCTGCCAGTCGTCCAACACTGCGACCCTTGTCACGGCCCCTGCCCTCCGTCCTGCACTGTCCCGACGGGTTCGGCGCCCGACGCTGGCATGTCAACGGGCCAGCGCTGCAACGCCGCTTCGCCGAGCGTGGTCAGCCGATAGACGCCGCGCCCGGTGCGCTCAAACCAGCCGTAGACGTTGCGCAGCAGGATGCCGGCCGCATCGGGCGCCACCGCTCGCAGGTCGCGGGGCCGGCCGGGGCCGGCGCGCAGCAGTGCCGCGCAATCCAGCGCCTGCTGCCGATAGGCGGTCATCACCGGCTGGCGCGTCGAGCCGCCGGGCGAGGGGTCGCCGCGGCGCCGCGCGTGCTCGCTGAGCAGGCGGGTGCGACGGCGCTGGTCCGGCCGCGGCCGATACGGCCCGGGTTCGGCGAGCACCTCGACGCGGTCGCCGGCGGCATCCACGGCCAGCAGCCCGAAGCCGATCAGCCGGCACAGCCGGTGCACCCGCGCGTCCCGATCGCGCCCGCGCCGCGTCGCCGGCACCGCGAGCCACATCTCGTCGGCCGCGCGCACGCGGTCCACCGCCTGCAACAGCAGATCGAGGTTGAAGCCGAGCTTCATCTCCACGATCGCGAGGCGCTGCGGCTCGCCGTCCCGCACCGCGACGACGTCGCAGCCGTTCACCTCGCCCTTCACCCGGAACCCCGCGCGCTCCAGGAAGCGCTTGACGGTCGGGTAGAGCGCGGTCTCGGCCATGCCGCGCAACCTGCGACACGACACCGCGCCGCCGCAACCCGTGCCGCCGCAAGCTGCCGGCCGGCACAGGGCTCCGACCGGAATTGCAGCGATCCCGGTCGGAATTCTTAAGCTGTCGTTTACCAATTCCCGGGTAGCGTTTCGGCCAGCAACATGGAACCCCCGATGTCCGCCCCCTTAAGCCATCGACGTGACCAGTCGAAGGCGTGACCGAGTTCCGCAAAAGCGCCTCGCCAGCCGGCGCAGGAGGGCAACACCGATGCCACGCTACAACATCCACATCGAGCAGGATGTCGGCATTCACGTCATCACGGCCAAGGCGGTCTTCACGGTCGAGGCTCCGGACCGCGCCGCCGTCGAGGAGATCATCGACCGGATGCACGAGGACGCCGCCGACGATCGCATCGAAGCCGTGCGCTATCCGCCCGAGGCCGTCGATCCATCCTGCACCGGCAAGCTGGTGTTGACCTACGACAAGCTCGACGATTGCGGTGTGGTCAGCATTGCCTATCAGCAGGACGGCGGCGTGGTGATGACGCTGGCCGACTACATGCGCGGCCGCTACCCGGATGCGCGTTAGTCTCCGTGCCAGAAAAAACTCGTGCGGGGTGAAGCAATATCTGCAAGATGATGTGTCAGTAAAAATCCCTGTTCTTATCCTAAATCCATCTGCGTCATCTGCGGATCGTCTTTTTCCGCTAACGAAAGGCGGCCGCTGTTTGCCCGCCGCCACCGAGGCGCAAAACTCAGGGCCTGCGCGAGGTACTCAGCGGCAGCAGCAGTATACCCGCGGCGAGGCCGAGCGTAGCGCCCAGTAGCGTCTCCCAGGCGCGCGAGGCAAGCAACGGCACGGAGTGCTCGCCGGTCTCCGCGAGCGTGACGATCAAGGTAAAGGCATACGCGCCGCAGGCGATGTCGTAACGCTCGGGCAGTGCCATCGCGTACACCACCATCGCCAGCGCCGCCGCTGCCCAGATGACGAGCGGCATGGCCGCGGCGAGGGGCAGGCAAACGAGACCGAGCGGAACGCCGATGGCGGTGCCGATGATGCGCCGCTTCACCCTGTCGATCGTGGCGGGGGCCGAACCCGCAACGACATACGTGCAGGCGGTAATCGCCCAGCCGGACTCCGTGAGCCCAACGGTCGCGTTGAGTACGACAATGACGACCGCGGCAATCGCCGCCTGCAGACCCATGATGAGTTCCGGTCGCAAGGCTCCCGCCGGAACGGCGAGCGGTCCCGGGGCCGGGGGCGGATGCTCGCCCGGCCCGCTGAGCAGACGCGGGACGACGGAAGCCAGTGCGGCAAGCAGTCCGGCGACGGTGACAGTCGGAAGGTCGCCGATATTCAGGTGGGCGGAGTAGGCCAGGAGTTGGCCGATATACAGCTGTGAGCCCAGGCCCGTCCCGGTAACGCCGTAGCGCCGGAGGTAGCCGACCAGGAACGCCCCGCTGGCGAGAGTCAGCTCTGGGCCAGCACGGCCGAGACATTGCAGCAGGGGGGCGAGGACGACGTAACTCGCGGCACCCAGCGCGGCGGCTGCCGAGAGCAGCAAAAGATCGCGGGTCGACCCGGCACGCGTGCCGCGTCCTTCTGACACGCTGGCCCAGAGCGCGAAGCCTCCGGCAAGTGAACTCAGCGCAGTCCCGTTCGGCACGCCCCGCGCGACATCTGCCATCGCGCCGAGCATTGCCGCGATGCCATAGGCGGTGACGAGGCGAAGACCCTTGATGCGTCGGTGCGCGCCAGGATCGATGCGGTCCAGCCACCCCATAGCGCCGTCGACGGACGCACGCAAGGAACCTGCCGCATGGAGCCAATCGTCGACGTCAGGAGGTGGGTCATTGTGCACCGGGTTCATGGCGAGCCTCGTCGGATTCCTCGCATCGACATTCAGGATCAAGCATCGGCCCGCATTCGTCCATCCGCGAAAGCGGGCATGCCGACACTGCTGCCCGTTGGCCGAAGGGTACAGAAGCCAACAACTTACGCAACGGCAAAAGAGAGGTGGCCGCACTACTGTCCGGTTAGAAACTGAATAAATTCAATTGGTTCTCGTCCGGTTCGTCTTCGAATCCGTCGGCCTCCTGAGAAAGTGCAGCACGGATCTGCATCTTTTCGAATACTGTCACTGAAATGACCTGCAGCAATGTGTAGAGGGGCGCCTCCAGCTTGAGCCGTTTGCGTACGATCGCAACCAGCACATAGACCGAGACGGCGATCCAGATTTGCGTCTTCACCGCGTTCTCCGACGTGCCGTAGAACCGCTTGATCCGCAGATGCTGCTTGATCCACTTGAAGAAAAGCTCGACCTGCCATCGGCTCTTGTAGAGATCGCAGATGGTCGATGCCGGCAGCGCCGCCTGGTTGGTCAGAAACACCAGCGTCTTGCCGGTTTCGGCGTCGCGGAACCGGATGCGCCGCAGATGCACGGGATAGTCCTGGCTGGTGCGCGGGCCGTCGAGTGCGATGGTTTGATCGGCGATCACACCGGCGTCGCGGTCCGTGGCTGCCGAATACACCCGGTGGGCGTCGAGATTGGACTTGGCGCGGGTGACGAAAAACGCACCGGCTTGGTGTAACGTATGCAGGCGGGCAAAATCGATATACCCGCGATCCATGACATAGATGGCGCCGGGCTCGGGAAGCAGCATGTCGAGCGCGTGAACATCGTGCAGCTTGCCGTCCGAGATATGGATGAAGCTCGGGATATTGCCGCGCAGATCGAGCAGCGTGTGCATCTTCACTGCCGATTTGGTGGACCGGAAATGGGCCCACGGGAACATCGACATGCACAGGTCGATGGTCGTGGTGTCGAGCGCGTAGACGCTGTTGCTCAAGTCCACGCCCAGGCTCTCGCCGGCGTAGAGGCGTCTGGCCTGAGCGATCAGCCGTTGGGCGAACTCGGCATGGATACGCCAATCGCGCGCCTCGTTGGCGTCCGCCAGCGTCGATCGGCGAACCGGTTCGCGCAGGCCCATGTGGTAGAGCTTCGCCGATTGCGCCGACAGGCACGCCTCGATGTCGCGCAAGCTCTCGCGGTAGGTCAGCTGGGCGAACGCCATGACCTGGTACTGCACGGCGCAGGGCAGCCTCCGCACGGCGCGGTTGCCGTCGTAGCGCGCGACAATCCGGTCGAACGTGCTCCAGGGCAGAAACTCCATCAGCTGCGCGAACAGCGTCTTGCCGGTGTTCATGACCCAACCCTCCCCGCCTGATCGTCGGGGAGAGCCACCAGCAATTCAAATCCGCCCCAGCAACGAAACGCGGAAAACCCTTACGTGTCATCGACTTTAGTGAAAACTCAGGCCAGCGAACCGGACAGCAGTGAGGTGGCCGGGCAAATCTTGAGAGGACGATCAGTGGAGTTTTGGCCTGAGAGCGGCGAGAACACCTGAGATCAGGAGCGACCATGGCGAGACGCGCACGTCGGACGCACAGTCCGCCCTTCAAGGCGAAGAGCTGCCCTCGGGCTTGACCCGAGGGTGGCACTGGCGGCCATCAAGGGCGAGAAGACGCTGGCCGAGCTGGCGCAGCAGTATGACGTTCATCCGAACCAGATCACGGCGCGGCCCGCACCCACCAGAAAGGGATCGTGCCGACCGACCAGGAAATGTCATAAATCGATGGGCTACGCGATGAGTTCCCACGGCGAATGGAACCACACACTCCGATCTTGCAGCAAACCACATCGCGCAGTTAATGCCTGACGATCCCTAAGGCGACGCACAAGATTAATCGCTACGACCTCGATTTCGTCATGGCCGGGCTTGACCCACGGCTGTCCGGCACGGGTTTTGCCTGCTCTTATTGGATCGAAAACGCATCATATCAACACGCCCTGACCGGGCAGGATCGGGGTCTTTGGCGGAGGTCGTTGGAGGTGATCGAGATGCCGCAAATGCATCAGGTTGGCTCTGACAAGGCGGGCGAATTCGAGCGGTCCTTCGATTGCGGTCTGCAGCTTCTGCGCCAAGCGCAGCAGCACGAAGGCGATCAGCGCGGTGGCGATCTGGATGCGCACGGCGTTCTCGGAGGTGCCGAGGAAGCGGGTGATCTTGAGGGTCTGCTTGACCCAGCGGAAGAACAACTCGATCGCCCAGCGGCGCTTGTAGAGCTCGGCGATCGCGTCGGCCGGCGCAGTCAGATCGTTGGTGACAACGCGCAGCACCTTGCCGGTGTCGGGATGCGCACCTGGACTTCGCGCACCGGCTTGTCGAACGGGTTGCGGCGGTGGCGGGCGAGGCGGGCGGCAGCGAGCCGACGCGGTCGGAGAGGATCGGCGCCGCCAGCCGGGCACCGGCACGGGTGCTTCGGTCACCGTCAGCGGCGTGTTCGCTTCAGGCGGGTGACGAAACCGGCAGCCTGGCGGCGTCGAGCTTCGGCCCACCAGCCGTAGTCATAGTAGCCGAGATCAAACACATAGGTGGCGCCCGGCTGAGATCGGCATGGCCTTGGCGGCGGTGATGTCGTTGACTGGGCGGCGCTGACGACGGCATGGATCGGGCAATCGGCGTCGGCATCGTAGACCACGTGGGTCTTGGCGCCGACACGCCATCGCCGAGAAGCGCGCCCAGTCGGCGCTGCGCGCGTTCAGCATGAGGCTGGTGCTGTCGATCAGGTAGGTGGCTCCCTCCATCGTCCGGCGCAGGCCGCGATGCGCCCGCGCGATCAAGGCCGCCGAGCAGATCGCTGAACGGCGCTACCGGCCGGTTGCGATTGGCATCGGCAAGGCTGCTGCGCGGCGCCGGCCGCAGCCCCAGATGGTAGAGCCGCGCTGCATGGCTGTGCAGACCGGCCTCGATTTCGCGCAGGCTCGACGCGCCCGCCAACTGGCCATACAGCAGCGCGACCAGATGGCTGTTGCAGCTGAAGCCGCGTGCCCGCAGAGCGGGCACCGTGCTCGGCGCAAGACTGTTCGAACGTCTCCCACGCAACCAGCTTCAAGACCGAGTGAAACACGCTATTCTCGTGCGGCACGGCATTGTTCTCCTCATGTCCGGTGACGTCGCCAAACGTCGGACCCTGAGTAGAATCAATGTCGTGCGCTTGTACAAGCGAATTCCGTGCCGGACAGCCGTGGGCTCGACCCGGCCATCCACGGAGTGGAACTGCTGCCGTGCCCGGCGCCTTGCATGAACATCACGAGCGAACCAAGCTGGGCCGATCAGGGGATTTGCGGAATTGAATGGCGAACGTCGACGTCTATTCGGCGCGACGCCGTGGATGGCCGGGTCAAGCCCGGCCATGACGGAATGGTGGAGCGAGACGATTCGATTGATTCTGCTTTTGTCCTAAGCCGCGTCCGCTTGCCGAACCGAGGAGCCGGCTTCAAGATATCGGGACGGCTGGTCAATGCGCCGTCGGTTCGTCCAACTCCACCTCGGCGCCGAGGAACAGCCGCGCCACGCGCGGGTCGCGCAGGATCTGCTGCGCCGGCCCCACCATGCGGCAGCGACCGGTCTCCAGCACCACCCCGACATCAGAAATCTCCAACGCGCTGCGTGCGTTCTGCTCCACCATCAGCACCGAGACGCCGCCGTCGCGCAGCGCCTGCAACGTCGCGAACACCTCCTTGACCAACAGCGGCGAGAGCCCGATCGAGGGCTCGTCGATCAGCATCAGCCGCGGCTCGCCGATCAGCCCGCGCGCGATCTCGAGCATTTTCTGCTGGCCGCCCGAGAGCGTCGATGCCTGGGCCCGCGCCTTCTGCCGCAGCACCGGGAAGCGGTCAAGCGCCGCCTCCACCCGCGCGCGCATCGCGCGCGGCGAACCGAGCGCCACGCCGCCCAACTCCAGGTTGTCGTGCACCGACAACTCGGGAAAGATGTTGCGTCCCTGCGGCACGTAGCACACGCCCTGCGCCAGCAGCCGCCGCGGCCCCGCGTTGGTGACGTCGGCGCCATCCAGCAGCACGCGCCCGCTGCGCACCGGCAACAGCCCGAAGATCGCCTTGAACGTGGTGGATTTGCCCGCGCCGTTCGGACCGATCACGGTGGTGATCGCCGCGCGCGCCACCGCGAAGCTGCAGCCGTTCAGGATGGTCATGCGGCCGTAGCCGCCCACCACCTGGTCCAGCCGCAGGATCGGCTCAGTGGCCAAGATACGCCTCGATGACCGCCGGATCCTCGCGCACCGCCTCCGGCGCGCCCTCGGCGATCACCTTGCCCTCGGCGATGCAGATGACGCGCGTGCACAGCGACATCACGAAGTCCATGTTGTGCTCGATCACCACGAACGTGGCACCGGCCTCGCGGTGCATCGCGCGCAGCCGCTCGCGCAGCGTTCCGAGCATCGTCAGGTTCACCCCGCCGGCCGGCTCGTCAAGCAGCACCAGCCGCGGCCCCGCGATGAATGCCATCGCCGCGTCGAGCAGTTTCTGCTGGCCATAGCTCAATCCGCCGGCCGCGGCCTCGGCCAGCCTGTCGAGGCCGAACAGGCGCAGCATGCGCTCCGCCGCCGCCGCAAGCGCGGCATCGGGCGGCGCGAACAACCGGCGCAACCGCGTGCCGACGTGCTCCTGCCCGGCCAGCAGCAGGTTCTCCCGCACCGAAAGCTGAGGAAACACCTGCAACAACTGGAACGTGCGGGACACGCCGATGCGGTTGAGATCGCAGGGGCGCATGCCGGTCACGTCCGCCCCGTCCAGCAGCACCGTGCCGGAGGACGGCCTGATCTGGCCGAGCAGGCAGTTGAACAGCGTCGACTTGCCGCTGCCGTTCGGCCCGATCACGCCGAGGATTTCGCCCGGGCGGACCACGAGCGAAATGCCGTTCACCGCCTGGACGCCGCCGAATCGCTTGTACAAGTCGCGAACTTCGAGCACCGGCGTCATGGCGTCCTCGCCGGCCGCTCCGCCAACCGGCGTGCCAGCCGCTCCACCAGCCCCAACAGCCCGGTCGGGCAGAACAGCAGCAACAGGATCACCGCGAGCGCATAGCAGATCAGGTATTCGTTCTGCATGAAGCGCAGCCACTCCGGCAGCAGCACCGCGATCAGCGCACCCAGGAACGGCCCGAGGAAATAGCCGGCACCGCCGATCACCACCATCATCAGCAGGTTGATGGAAAACCCCAGCGCGAACGGCGACGGCTCGATGTACTGCACCAGCGGCGCATAGAATGCGCCGGCGATGCCGCCGAGCGCCGCGCCGATCGCGAACGCGAGCAGCGTGTAGTGCCGCACGTCGACGCCGAGACTCATCGCCCGCACCGGGTTCTCGCGCAATGCGATGAAGGCGCGACCCCACGGCGAGCGCAGCAGCCACCACATCGCGATCGACACCACCAGCAACGCCGCCAGGCACAGCCGCAGATACGCCGCCGCACCGGCGAACAGGCTCGGCCGCGCGATGTTGCTGATGCCGCCGATGCCGCCGGTCAGCCACGCCTCGTTGCGCAGCACCAGATACACGAGCGTCGTGAAGGCCAGCGTCACGAACGCCAGATAGTGGCCCTGTACGCGCAGCGCCGGGTAGCCCACGCACCAGCCGACGCCGAAGCCGAGCAGCGTCGCGATCGGCACGCTCGCCGCAAACGGCACGCCGTGCGCATCGAGCAGCGCCGTCGTGTACGCGCCGATGCCGACGAACGCCGCGTGCGCCAGCGACATCTGCCCGGCAAAGCCCAGCGTCAGGTTCAGCCCGATCGCCGCGATGGTGTACAACGCCCACAGCGACAGCAGATAGAATCCCGTACGACGCCAGCGCCGCCGGCAGCGCCGCGGCCAGCGCGATCAGCGCGACCGCTGCGATCAGCCCCGCGGGGGAGGAACGCGCTGTCACACCGACCGTTCGGTGGCCCGACCCAGCAGCCCCTGCGGCCGGAACAGCACGAAGCCGATCAGCAGCACCATCGGCACCGCCGCGCGATACTGGTCCGGCCCGTAGGTTGCGGCGAAGTTTTCGGTCACGCCCAGCAGCAGGCCGCCCGCGATCGCGCCGCGGACCTGGTTGAAGCCGCCGATGATCGCGGCGCAGAACGCCGCCAGCCCCAGGCTGCCGCCGTTGTCGAACTTCACCAGGATGCCCGGGCTGACCAGCACCGCCGCCAGCGTCACCAGCGCCGCGTTGATCAGGAAGGTCAGCATCACCATCCGCCGCACCGGAATGCCGAGCAGCACCGCGACCTGCGGGTTCTGCGCGGTCGCCTGCATGCATCGCCCGGTGCGGGTGCGCGCAAGAAACAGATGCAGCGCCGCGACCGCCGCCACCGCCGCCGCGATGGTCAGCACGTCCTGCCAGTTGACGTAGAGCGGGCCGAGATCGAACCCGCCCTGGATGCCGGGAAACGCGAACGCCTGGGCGCCCGCGACCGCCTTGCAGCTTTCCTCGATCGCCAGCCCCAGCGCAATCGCAGCGATGCCGAGCGGCAGGATGCCGTGGCGCAGCATCGGGTCCACCAGCAGCAGCTTGAACATCGCGCCGAGCACCACGAGGGCCACCACCAGCCCGCCCAGCAGCGCCAGCACGAACGGCAATCCTGCTGCCTGCAGGCCGATGATCACGAAGGCGGGCAGGGTCACGAAGTCGCCCTGCGCGAAATTCACCGTGGCCGAGGTCTGCCAGAGCAGCGTGAAGCCGGTTGCGACCAGCGCATAGGTGGCGCCGGTCGCCAGCCCCGCGATCAGCAGATCGAGATTGTCCCAGAGCAAGGCGTCAGCCGCCCAGGGCAGGCAGCACCTTGAAGACGTGCGCCTGCCCGTCCTCCACCTTGATCATGAAGCTCTGCCGGTCCATGTCGCCGTTCGGCAGGATCGTGGTCCGCATCAGGATGCCGGGCTCGGTTGCCGGGTCGATGGTCAGGCCGTGCAGCGTCTGCGCCAGCATCGCCGCGTCGGGCTTGCCCATCTTGTCGGTCGCCGCCTTGACGATCCACACCGCCATGTAGCCTTGGATCGCGTTATGGTCGGGCACCACGTGATAGCGCTCCTCGAACCGCTTGGCGAATTCCTGCACCGCGGGGATCGGCGCATCCGGCGTCAGCATCGCGTGCCCGACCACGCCGTTGGCGTCCGCGCCCGCCAGCTTGATCGTCTGCGCGTCCATCAGCGTGCTGTCGCCCACCAGCGGTTGCTTGACGCCCTGCCGACGCGCCTCCTTGAGGAAGCGCGCGTTCTCCTCCTCGTGCAGATAGACGAAGATCGCATCGGGCTCGGCGCGCCGCGCCTTCTGCACGTCGGCGGTGAAGCTGACCTGCGCGGGCTCGCTCGGCACGTCGGCCACCACGGTTGCGCCGAGCTTGGCAAGCGCCGCGACCAGCGCGTCGCGCGTGCTCTTGCCGGCATCGTCGTTCACCCACAGCACGGCGATCTTCTTGGCGTGCAGGTCGTCCACCAGGTAGCGCGCGACGCGGGGCTCGGAGTTCTCCGTGCTGAACGCGGTGCGGAAGATGTAGGCGCTGCCCATGTGCGTGATCGAGGCTGCGGCCGCGCCGGTGAACTCCGCCACCTGCGCCGTCTGCGTCAGCGGCTCGTCGACCTTCACCGAGCCCGAGTAGATCGGCCCGAGCACCGCGTACGGATGCTCGTCCAGCGCCTTCTGGATCATCGCGCGCGAAACGGAAGGGTTGGTCTGCGTGTCGTAGTCGGTGATCTCGATCTTATGCCCGAGGATGCCGCCCGCGGCGTTGATGTCGTCGGCGGCCATGTGCACCGCGTCCTGCCACAGCGTGCCAACCGAGGCTCCGCTGCCGGACAGTTCCGCGACATCGGCGAGCCGGATCGGCTCCTGCGCGCGCACCGGCGCGGTCAGCAGCCCGATCAGGCACCCGGCCATGGCAAGGGTTTGGATCGTTGGGGACATCGTGTTTCCTCCTGCCGGCGCCGCAGCGTGGCGGCCCGTTGCGCACTGCCGCACCAAACTGAACCGCTCCTGCCCCCGGAGACAAGGCCAAGAATGTGGGGCCAATCCGGCGCGGGCGCCGGAGCCACGCGGTGCTGTCGGCACTCGGGCAGGGAGGCGTTCTTCGGTGTGTGAGTCGGCGACGAGCCGGTACCGATAGGTGTCGATGACGGTGTGTTGCCGTTGCACCTGCAAAATACGCGGCCGCCGGGTCAGGCGATCAAAGGAAGCGGCGCATCGTCTCCAGCGCGCCGGCCTTGGGGTCGTGCAGCAGGGCCAACGCCTCGGTGTACGGCTGCACGAAGCGCGGCTCGTCGATCAGGTCGCCGAACACAGCGCGGTTTTCCAGGAAGGCGGTGGGATTGCTGCGGTTGCGCGCCGCCGCCGCCATCAACGGGTCCTTCAGCGCGTCCACCACGGTAATCGGCCCGCCCTTCTCGTCGGTGCCCTCGTCATAGCGCGCCCAGCTTGCCACGATCGCCGCGCAGCGCCGCACGTGCGCGGTGCCGGACGCCAGTTGCTCGCGCACCACGGGCAGCACGAACTTCGGGATGCGGTCGGACGTTTCGGCGCACAGCCGCGCCAGCGTGTCGCTCACCTGCGGGTTGCCGAAGCGTTCGATCAGCGTTTGGCAATAGGCGACACGGTCCACGCCGGGCACCGGCCGCAGCGTCGGGATCGCCTCCTCCGTCCAGTAACCCATCAGCAGTTGCGGCCACAGCGGATTGGCCATCACCTCGTGCGCATAGCGGTAGCCGGCCAGCACGCCGAAGTAGCAGATCGCCTGGTGCCCGGCATTGAGCAGGCGCAGCTTCATCAGCTCGTACGGCACCACGTCGGCGACGAGCTGCACGCCGACATCCTGCAGCGGCGGGCGACCTTGCGGGAAGTGGTCCTCGATCACCCATTGGGTGAACGGTTCGCAGACCACCGGCCACGCATCCGCGATGCCGAACCGTTCCGCGAGCTGCCCCTTGTCCGCCTCGCCGGTGACCGGCGTGATCCGGTCCACCATGCCGTTGGGGAACGCGACGTTGGCCTCCATCCAGGCGCCGAGCTCGGGGTCCTTGCGGCGGGCGAAGGCGGTGAAGGTCTTGTGCGCGGTTTCGCCGTTGGCCTGCACATTGTCGCACGACATCACCGTGAACGGCGGCAATCCGCGCGCGCGACGGCGGCGCAGCGCCTCGGCGACCAGGCCGAACACCGTCGTCGGCACCGCGCCGGGTGCGAGGTCGTGCGCAACGCCCGGGTGATGGAAGTCGAACTCGCCAGTGACGTGGTGGAAATTGTAGCCGCCCTCGGTGACGGTCAGCGAGACGATGCGGGTGGCCGGCGCGGCCATGATCTCCAGCACCGCCTCGGGATCGTCGGGCAGGAATTTGTAGTCAACGATGGAGCCGATCACCCGGGCCTCGTAGCGGCCGTCCGGGTGCTTGAGCATCATGGTATAGAGGCAGTCCTGGCTGTGCAGCGCATCGCGCATCCGGGCATCGCCGGGCAACAGGCCGACGCCGCAGATACCCCAATCCAGTGCCTCGCCCTTGTTCATCAGTTGATCGACGTACATCGCCTGATGCGCCCGGTGGAATCCGCCGACACCGACGTGGACGATGCCAACCGTGACACGGCTGCGGTCGTAGGTTGGCCGCCCGACACTGGCCGGAAGGCTGGCGAGATTAGTGTTGCTCAGCTTTTGCATCGGCGCGTCTCCCTTTGAAGCGGACCGTCGGCCGCCCGCGCACTGCATCGGGCTGCGTCGGCCTGAGCCAGTGTGGCGGCTGGGTCAAGTCTAGACCGCCACCGCCTTACACTCGATTGCCGCGCTCGGCTTTTATTCGCGAGTGTATGGCGAAAGCTCCCGGCAGCATGGAAGACGTCCGCATCGCTGGCTATCGGCGGGTGATCACCGGCTGCCGTCAGGGGGCGGTTTGTCCGGTTGCCGGCGGAGCGCGCGCGGGTGGAGCAAAAGGCTCGGTCGACATGTCCGGGCGCGCCGTGCCGCGCCCGGACATCCCGGCCTTGACCGGTTGTGACCCTCAGAACTTCGACGGCGGCCAGCCTGTGGAGGTCGAGACCGTTGCGGTGAGTTTGCCGAACATCCCGTTCGTCTCATGCTGCGGCCCGGCGGTGAAGTAGAGCGTGTCCGGATCGGTATCGCTGCCGCTGCCGGTCGCCACCGTCCACAGCCCCGGGATGGCGATGGGTTTGCCCTTGGTGGTGACCAGCGGACCGGTCGAGGTGCCGCCGCCGACCGGATAGGCGTTGATCCAGCCGTTGCCGAAATTGCCGACCATGATCTGGCCGGCGAGCGAGCCGAGCCCGTACGGCGCGCGCACGACGCCCCAGGGGGCGTTCAGCGGCCCGTTGGCGGCGAACCGGCTCAGCAGCACGCCCGCGGTGCTGAACACGTCGACATAGCCGAAGCCGTTGCCGAACACTTCGTCGTGCTTCGGCTTGTCCTGCTTGGCGTAGGTCACGAACAGGTCGCCGTCGATGTTCTGGATGCCGAACGGCGCATAACCTGCGGGGATGTTGGGGTCGGCGAACGTGCCGGTGAGCGTCGTCAGCTTGAAGGCGTTGTTGTACGCCTCGACTGTGCCGGCGCGGAAATTGGTGGCGAAGATGAAGGTCCCGGATGCGTTGGTGCCGAACGCGAGCCCCTTGTACACGGCGCCCGTAGTCGAGTTGTCGACGACGATCGTGGTCGAGCCTGGCGCGGGCTGGCCGGGGATCGGTGCCCACGCGGAGATCGTTCCGTCCTCGCTGTCGAAAATGAACAGCGCCGCGACGGTCGTTCCCGACTCCGAGAAGGTGAACCCACTCGTCGGGTTCCAGACGATGCCGGTTGGCGAGCCGATCGTCTGGTTGGCCGGCCACGCGACGGTCACGACCAGCGGAATGATGTCGCCGAGGCCGTTGTAGAGCGTGCTCAGGCCCGAGTTGTTGTCGGACACCCACAGCGCACCGCCCGGGACGTTGGCGACGCCCCACGGATTCTGCAGGTTCTTGTCCAGCGTCGGCGCCTTGCCGGCGAGGTTGGAGACGAGGTTGGTCTGGGTAAACTCCACCGTCTGAGCCTGTCCTGGCGTCGGGCCGGCGGCGATCGCGGCCGCGAGCGCGGCGGCCGCGGTGAGGCCTTTGAGGCGTGCCATGAGTGTCCCTCCTGATGGGTGCCGGCCGCACGGCGGAAACTGTTCGCGAGCGAGACGCTGGCGCCCAGGCGTAGCGGCGGACACTCAAAGGACGCGGGCTCGAGTTGGGTCATTCCTGACGCTCACGGATTCGTGTACCCGGTTGCGGGTGCCGTCAGAACGTCCGGCTGATCGCGACGGTGACAAAATCGCGGTCGGCCAGCGGCTGCAGCGGCGGCGCGCCGATGAAGTGGGTGTAGGAGACGCTGGCATCCCAGACGGTCCGCCAGGTGGCAGCGAGGCTGAATGTGACGCTGCCGGTGTGCGCGGCGATGCCCGGATCGACACTGGAGCGCCCGGACAAGCCGAGCCGCATGCCGACCGGCACGGTCAGGTCGAGGCCCGGCAGCGCCTGGAAATACTGCGGCGCGAACACCGCCTCGAACGCGGTTGCCAGCCTGGTCGTGCCGGGCAGCCGGCTCTGCGGTTCGGTTTCGACCCGCAGCAGGTCGGTGGCGACGAATTCCGCGTCCAGCGTCGCGCCGCCCCACAGCCGTCCGGGCGGCAGCTGCCGCTCGTAGGAGGCGAGCGCCTGCAGCGTCTCGCCGGTCGCGTAGGTGGCTACGGCCGGTTCGCTCGCCGGCAGGAAGGCGTAGGCCACAGGGCCGAGAAAGCTGCCGACCGAGGCCGAGCCGAAGCCGCTGCTGACCAGCGGCATGTGCCACCGGTCGGATATTTCCCCTTTCAGCGTGTCGTCGCCGATGTAGGTGCTGGCGCTCGCGCCGAGCAACTCGATGCCGGTCGGAAACACCGCCCGGTAGGTGCCGGCGGGTTGATCGAGCGTCGAAAGCTGCGGGTCCTTGGCATCGTAGCGGATCGCGTACACGCCGAGATCGGCCACGTCGCTGGTCCGGCGCAACGCCACGCCGAACTGGCCGATGCCGTTGGGTGTCAGATCTTTGCCACGATACAGGATGCCGCCTGGCGTGAATGCGGTTTCCCCGCCCACGTCCAGCACGTCGCTCGTGCTGAAGTAGCTGGCGACCCCCGGCGTCCGGTCGCGGCGCCATTCGAACTGGTCGTAGGCTTCGAGCGCCATCCCGTGCGGCAGCGAGATGCGGACATCGGCCTGCGCCACCGGCAGGAATGCTTCCTGGGCGTCGACCAGCGGCTGGCTGATCTGCTTGATCACGTCCACCGGCGCCTGCGCCGCGGCGACACCGTCCTCGGCGAAATACTGGCTCTCGCCCCAGAGCACCGTCTGGCGGCCGACGCTGATGGTGACCGGCACGCCGGCGACCTCGACCTTGTCGTGCGCGTAGGCGTTGGCCAGTTCGACGGTGTCGCCCATCAGCCGGCGCACGTCGGCGGGAAACTGGTCCACCGGCATCGAGATCGGGTTGAACGTCGCGGCCGAGGTGTTCGCGTCACGCATGTTGTAGGCGGCGTCGTACCAGCCATCCCCGCTGATCTCGAGGCCGAAGTCGCCGCGCGAGACATCGAGCCGCGACGTGAAATCGACACGCTCGGAGATCAAGCCCGGCTTGAAGGCGCGGTCGCCATCGTCGGCATTGGGGTTGCTGAGCAGCACCGGGCTCTGCCCGTCCAGCCGGAAGCCGAGCGAGGTCCGCACCGTCGTGTCCCACCGGACGTCGAAATCGTCGACCGAGCCAAAATCGGCGGCCACCACGGCGGCGGGGGACATGCCGCACAGCAGGCCGACCAGCGCGCGAGGCAGCCGAGGCATCGACGGAGACCGAGGCATGGCCGATCAGCTCGACGATCCGGGCGCGCGACATTGGCGGTCGCCGCTACGCATTGCGACACACGGTTGCGCTGCTTTGCCGGCGCGTGCCATGCCACACGCCGTCGGCAACCTGGGATCCAGCAATGCGACCGGTCGCGCTCGCAACCGCTCTGCTGCTCGCGGCGTCAAGCGCGCATGCCGCGGTCACACCGCAGCAAGCCACGGAGCTGGGCGGCGCGCTGACCCCGGTCGGCGCCGAGCGCGCCGGCAACGCGGCTGGCACCATCCCGCCCTGGACAGGCGGATTGCGGGCGGGTCCGGCACCGGTCGGCGCCGGCATCCCCGACCTGTTCGCCGACGAACAGTCGGCGCTGACGATCGACCGCGCCAACGCACACCGCTACGCGGCGCAACTGCCCGACGGCGCATCGGCGCTGTTCGATCGTTATCAAGACTACCGGATGCGCGTATTCCCGACCCATCGCACCGCCTCGCTGCCGCAGGCGGTCTACGACGCGATCGCCCGCAACGCCGTCCACGCCCATGCGGCGTCCTCCGGAATCGCCTACGGCGTCGCGGACGCGGTGGGCGGCATTCCCTTCCCCATTCCGGCCAACGGCGCCGAGGCCGTCTGGAACCACCTTCTGGCCTTCTGGGGACCGGCACGCGAGGACCATGTCAGCACCTACGTCGCGCCGGGCGATGGCACGATCGAGCAGACCGCGGGCTATCGCGAAATCACCGATTTCCCGTTCTACGCACCCGGTGCGACGCCCGCAAGCGCAGGCCCCTACTACTTCAAGACGCGGCGGATCCAGGACGCGCCGCCCTCGCGCGTCGGCGAGGGCTACATCGCCTGGCAGCCGCTCGACGTGGCGGCCGACCGGTTCGTCGCCTGGCGCTATTTGCCCGGCGAGCACCGCGCCCGCAAGGCGCCGTCGCTGGCGTACGACACCCCGAACCCGGACACCTCGGGCTACGAATCGCTCGACGAGTACTACCTGTTCTTCGGCGGCCAGGACCGTTACGATTTCAGGCTGCTCGGCAAGCGCGAGCTGTACGTTCCGTACAACAACAACCATCTGGCGCTGCGCCCGGCGCGCGATGCGATGACGCCGCGGCACGCCAACCAGGACGCGCTGCGCTACGAACTGCATCGCGTCTGGGTCGTCGAGGGCACGCTCGCGCCCGGCAAGCACCACGTCGTGCCGCGGCGCCGCCTCTATCTCGATGAGGACACCTGGCTCGCGGTCTACAGCGAGGAATGGGACGAGGACGGTCATCTGTGGAAGTTCGGCCAGGCGACGATGATGGCGCTGCCCGACATCCCCGCGGTGATCGGCGGCAGCCGGTTCACCTACGACTTGATCCAGGGCGGCTACTGCTACGACTTCGTGCTCTCGCCGCCAGGGTGGTATCGCGTGACCGGCCTGCACCCCTCGGACGTGTTCACCCCGGACGCGATGGCCGCCGACTCGCTGCGCTGACCGGCCGCGCTGACGCGGCGTCACCGGCCTACAGATTGAGAGCCGCGTAGGCGCTGCTGGCGATGCGCAGCATCTCGCCGCCGGACAGCGGCGCGATGATGACCGCGCCCACCACGTCGTCCTGCCACACGCACACCCGGTCCTTGCCGCGCCGCAGCAGGTCGAACTGCACGGTGCCGTCGGAGCGGCGCACATAGACCGTGAGCACGCGCTGGTCCGGGTCGGTATAGCGCAACTGCGCCGCCCAGCCCGCCGGGCGGTTGAACAGCTCGATCCCGGCCAGATGAAAGCCGAACCGTTGCAGATCGGGCGCCCGGACAGGCAGCCCGATCGTCGACCGCAGCAGCGCATCGCGCGCGTCCGGCGCGGGCAGGTTTCCGCCGTCGGGGACACGACCCGCGAGCCGCCCAGCGCGCGCCGCCTCGGCCTCCACCAGCACCGTATCGGCGCGCGGCCACCGCCACCACGCGACGCCGGCGACCGAGGCCGCGATGGCCAGACCGGCCCCGACCGCGAACCGCCGCGTGATGAGGGCCGACCGCGGCGGGGGCGCCATTGCCGCCTCGATCCGTGCGGCCCACGCGGGCGGAAGCGGCTGGTCGGCGAACCGATCGAACGCCGCCCGCAACCGCTCGCGATCGGCCTCGTAGGCGGCGACGCGCGCCGCGAGGGCCGGGTCGTCGTGCACGATCGCGGCGATCTCGGCATGGCGCGCTGCACTCAGCTCGTCGTCGATGAACGCGTGCAGCTCGAGTTCGCTCGGCCGGGTGGGCGAGGTCATCGCATCGCCCTCCGCGACATCAGCCCGACGACGCCGGCCGGGCGGTCCGCCAGCACCTCCCGCAGGTGATCGCGCGCGCGGGCGAGCCGGGACATCACGGTGCCGGCGGGCACGCCGAGTTCGTCGGCGCACTCGTGGTAGCTCAGCCCCTGCACGGCGACCAGGACCAGTACCTGCCGATGCTGCGGGGTGAGCACGCCGATGGCGCGCAGTACCTCGTTCGCCTCCTGCCGCACATCGGGTTGGGTCGCTGTGTCCACCAGATCGTCCAGTAAGTCCGCCTCCGCAGTCTCGCCACGCCGACGCTTCGTCCGGCGGCCGTCGATAAAGGCATTGAACAGGATCGACCGCAGCCAGCCGGCCATCTTCTCCTCGTCGAGCAGGCTGTCCATCCGGCGCAGCGCCCGCTCGATGCAATCCTGAACGAGGTCGTCGGCCGATTGCGGGTCGCCGGACAGCCCGAGCGCATACCGCCGCAACGCCGGCAGGTGGCCGATCATCAGCCGTCCCAGCCGGGCGCTTCTGTCCACTGTCAAAGACGCGGCGACGTCATGCCCGCGGCAATGGCTCGGCCCGCGTCAGCCCCCAGCATGTCGATCCTCCAGATCGTCCGTAATTCCGAATGACGATCCGCGTGGCAAAATAATCCACACATTCACGTGGCCGCCCCCGCTCGCTCGCGCCAGGATGCTTTGCGTGGACCGTGCGCTAGCCGAATTCCGGCCCGGCGATGGCATGGATGCGCGCCGGGTCGTCGAATGGCGTGGCGCGGTGCTGGATCATGCGCGCGAACGTCGTCACCTCCACGAAGCCCTGGTCGCGGAGCCACTGCTGCATGGCGGGATGCTGGTCGCCGAGGTCCAGGCAAATCGGGCCGCCGACGCCGATGCACGCTTGGTGCAATAGCGACATCGCCACGCCCTCGTCGTCGGCGACGAGCGGGCCGACTTGCGCGCAGGTGCGGCCGTCGCGTGCCAGGATGTAGCCGCGCACCGCGCCATCCCGCTCCGCGACGAATGCGCCGCCGGACAGCCGCGAGAACAGATGCGCGATGAGGCCGTGGCGCGGCGTGCCGGCGGCGGCCGCGTCATAGGCGGCGATTGCCGGCAAATCGGCCAACGTCACGGCGCGTACCGGCGCCTGCCCGGACCAGGGCGACAGCTGTACGGTGCCGCGCAGCCGGGTCATCGTGCGACTGTCGACAAAACCGAGCGGCAGATAGACGTCCCGGCCCTGCGGGCTCGCATCGAGGCCGGCGATCAGGCCGCGCCGCCTTAGCGCCTCGACGCAATGGTGCATGAGGTTGGTCGCCAGGCGCTGGCGCCGATACTCCGGCGTGACCAGGATCATGCTGATCCACCCGAATCCGCCAGCGGGAAAGTTTACCGTCAGCCCGGTGGCCACCAGACGATCCTGCGCGGTCACCACGCCGAAACTGTCGCCATTCTCCAGCATCCAGGCCCAATCGGCAGCGACCTGGTTCCAGCCCGCCTCGGTCGAGAGCCGCGCTGCCTCGGCGATGCGGGCAGGCCCGAGCGGCAGCAGGCGGAGCGCGTCGCCGATCGGCGAAGGCTCTGTCTCAGGCATAGAGATCTTCGCGTCGATCTTCCCGGTAGGTCGCGATCGCGCGCCAACGATCGAGTTCCCGATCGGCCAGATCGACCGTGGCGACCGCGAGACCCTCGCCTTCGACGACGCGCGCCAAAAACTTTCCGGAGGCGGAGACGACGCAGGACGGGCCAAAACTGTCGAAGGCCAGATCCGTGGTCGCGTGCTCCCTTCCGGTCCGACAGGCCATCGCCAGCACCACGACGTTCTCCAGCGCCCGCGTCGATGCCAGCCCGGCGACCCGCTCCGGGCCCCAGCCCCACACGTCGCGCTGGTAGAGGTCGTTGATCCAGTCGGTGCTGTTGATGATAATGTCCGCACCCATCGCAACCAGTTTGCGCACGTAGCCGGGAAACACCAAGTCGTAGCAGATCGTCATCCCAAGCGTGCCGATGCCGGTCTTGACGACGAGCGGCGCGTCGCCGGCTTGGTAGAACTGCCGTTCGGAAGCGAACAGGTGGGCCTTGTGGTAGGTGCCGAGGCAGGCCCCGTCGGGCGCAAAAATCTTCTGCGAGTTCCGCGTCGCGCCGTTCTCCCGCGTGTAGAGGCCGCACACCAGATGCACTGACGAACGGCGGGCGATCTCGGCAAGTTCGCGGCTGATCGGGCCGTCCGGTGGATCGGCCAGCGCGGCGACTTTCTCACCGATGAAATAACCAGTCGTCGCGCACTCGGGAAAGATCACCAGGGCCGCGCCGAGCTGCGCCGCCATGGTGGTAAAATGCCGGATTCTGTTCAGGTTGGGTTCCGCGACCCCGACCGTGCAATCCATCTGCACCACGGCAATCGCCACGTTTTTCCCCGACATTTTTTTGCCTTCTTCGCAGGGTGGGTTGCCCTTGCAACCCACCACGGGCCGAGCCAAGCATCGAGGCGGTGGGTTGCAAGGGCAACCCACCCTACATTCGTATAGGCCGCTGCCGGCCTTGTCGCCTATTGGCCGGGCTCATGCATTGAGGACTGACCCGATGCAGCTGACACTCCCCGCGCGCATCGCCAGCGAACCGGAGCTCGACGAATTCCTGGCCGCGCCCGGCGCCGCGCTGATCGCCGACATGGCGCGGCTGGAAGGCGACATCATGATCCTCGGCGTCGGCGGCAAGATGGGGCCGACGCTGGCGCGCATGGCTCGCCGGGCGGCGCCGAACAAGCGCATCATTGCGGTCGCCCGCTTCACCGCGCCGGGGCTGCGGGAAAATCTGCAGCGCGCCGGCATCGAGACGCTGGTGTGCGATCTGCTCGACCCGGCCGCCGTGGCCGCCCTTCCCGATGTCGCCAACGTCGTGTTCATGGCCGGCTTCAAGTTCGGCGCCGCCGGCGATCCGGGCCTGACCTGGGCGATGAACGTGCATATGCCCGCGCTGGTCGCCGAGCGGTTCCGCGCGGCCCGGATCGTCGCCTTCTCGACCGGCTGCGTCTATCCGTTCGCGCCGGTCGCCCAGGGTGGTTGCACCGAGGACGTGGCGCCCGATCCGCCCGGCGAATACGCGATGAGCTGCCTCGGCCGCGAGCGGATTATTCAATATTTCTCGGGACGTCACGAAACTCCGGGCCGGCTGTTCCGGCTGAACTACGCGATCGAATTGCGCTACGGCGTATTGCACGACGTGGCGCGCAAGGTGCGGGACGGCGCGCCGCTCGATCTGACGATGGGGCACGTCAACGTGATCTGGCAGGGCGACGCCTGCGCGCAGGCGTTGCGCAGCCTGCTGCACTGCACCGTCGTCACCTCGCCGCTCAACGTCAGCGGTCCCGAAACGGTCGCGGTGCGCTGGCTCGCCGCCGAGTTCGGCCGACGGTTGGGGCGGGAGCCTGTGCTCGTCGGCGAGGAGGCGTCGTCGGCCTGGTTGACCAATTCCGCCCGGGCGGCGGGATTGTTCGGCTACCCGGCGGTGCCGCTGTCGGCGATGCTGGACTGGGTCGCCGATTGGGTCGCGGCCGATCGGCCCAGCCTCAACAAGCCAACGAAATTCGAGGTCCGCAGCGCCACCTATTGAGCCGCCGGCGGCGCTGCGGGAAGGATGTGTCATGGGCCTGCATCGCTCCGACCTGCCGCCGGACGTCATCGACACGCTGGGCGCCGGCGCGGTGATCCCGGCGCACCCGCTGGCGCTGGACGCCGACCGCCGGTTCGACCGGCGCCGCCAGCGCGCCCTGACGCGGTACTACGTCGATGCCGGCGCGGGCGGCCTCGCGGTCGGCGTGCACACCACGCAATTCGCCATCCGCGAGGCCGGCCTGCTCGAACCGGTGCTGGCCGCGGCCGTGCAGGACAGCCGGGCCTGGACCGACCGCACCCTAGTTCTGATCGCCGGCGTCTGCGGGCGGACCAACCAGGCGGTGCGGGAAGCAAGGCTTGCGGTGTCGTTCGGCTACCATGCCGGCCTGCTCAGCCTGGCGGCGTTCCGCGAGGCGACCGCCGCCGAGATGCTCGCGCACTGCGCCCGCATCGCCGAGGAGATCCCGCTGGTCGGCTTCTACCTTCAGCCCGCCGTCGGCGGCGTGGTGCTCGATGCGGCATTCTGGGAGGCGTTCTGCCGGCTCGATAACGTGATCGCGGTGAAGGTCGCGCCGTTCAATCGCTACCGCACCCTGGACGTCGTGCGCGGGCTCGTGCAGGCCGGGGCGGAAGAGCGGATCGCGCTCTACACCGGCAACGACGACCACATCGTCTTCGATCTTGCCGCCGGCTTCAGCGTGATGCGGGATGGCGCGCCGGTCGTGGTGCAGTTCCGCGGCGGGCTGCTCGGCCATTGGTCGGTGTGGACACGGAGCGCCTGCCAGATGCTGCGGCGGATCCACGCGGCAGTTGCGGGCAGCGGCGTGACTGCGGATATCCTAGCGCTCGACTCGCGTGTCCTCGACTGCAACGCGGCGTTCTTCGACGTGGCCACCGATTTCCGCGGCTGCATCGCCGGCTGCCACGAGGTGCTGCGACGCCAGGGGCTGCTGGCCGGCACCTGGTGCCTCGACCCGGACGAAGGGTTGAGCCCAGGCCAACGCGAGGAGATCGACCGGGTCTGCCGCGACCATGCGGACCTGTCCGACGACGACTTCGTCGCGGCCAATCTGGCGCGCTGGCTTGCGGCGTGACGGCGCTCAGTTGAGTGCGGGCCGCTTGTCGGCCCAGGGCTGCGCCTGCTCGAACGCGGCGGCGGCCTGTAGCACGCCCAGATCGTCGAACCGCTTGCCGACGATCTGCAGGCCGACCGGCAATCCGGCCGCAGTGAAGCCGCACGGGACGCTCGCCGCGGGGTTCCAGGACATGTTGAACGGGTAGGAAAACTCGGCCCACTGCACCCAGTCCCACGGATGCTGGGTCCAATGGTCCGGCATCAGTTTTTCCGCCGGGAAGGCCGCGACCGAGACGGCGGGCGTCAACAATAAGTCCCAGTCCTGGAACCAGCGATGGATCGCCGCGACATAGGCCATCTTGCGCTCGCGCATGGCCTGGTAGCGGGCGACCGTCTCGTGTTCGCCGACCATGATGCAGGCGACCAGGCCCGGATCCATCTCCGCTTCCCACTTCGGCAGATGCGGCAGCAGCCGGGTCAGGTGCGCGGGCCAGAAGAAGCGGATCAGCTCCGGGCCGTCTTTGGCCCAGGGCGTCGGCACCTCCTCGACGACGGCACCAAGCTCGCTGAACCGCGCCGCTGCCGCCTGCACCAGCGCGGCCACCTCCGGATCGACGCGCGCGACCCCGAGATCGGGGCTGTAGGCCACGCGCCGGCCTTGGATGCCCTCGTGCAGCCGCGCCAGGTAGCTGGCCGGGCCGGCCTCCAGCGAGGTGTAATCGAGCGGGTGCGGGCCGGCCATCACCTCCAGCATCAGCGCGGAGTCGGCGACGCTGCGCGTCATCGGGCCGATGTGCGACGTGAGGTCGCCGGTGCTGACCGGATAGTTCGGCACCCGGCCGAAGCTCGGCTTGAGGCCGAACACGCCGCAGAAATGCGACGGCATGCGGATCGAGCCGGCGCCGTCGCTGCCCTGGTGCAGCGGCCCGAACCCCGCCGCCGCGGCAGCGCCCGCGCCGGCCGAGGACGCCCCGGCGTTGTAGCCGAGCTTCCACGGATTGTGCGTGATGCCGGTGAGCGGGCTGCGCGACACGCCGGTCCAGCCGAATTCGGAGGTGTTCGTTTTGCCAGTGACGATCGCGCCCGCCTCGCGCAGCCGGGACACCACCGGCGCATCCTCGGTTGGCCGGTGGCCCGCGAAGATCTTGCTGCCGCTCTGCGTCGGCATGTCGCCGGTTAGCGCGAGGTCCTTGATGGTCACCGGCACCCCATGCAGCCGGCCGAGCGGCGCCCCGGTCATCACTGTGGCCTCTGCGCGCTGGGCGCCTGCCAGGGCCTGGTCGGCCGCGAGATGGGCGAAGGCGTTGATCTTCGGCTCCAGCACCGCGATGCGGTCGAGCAGCGCGCGCATGTACTCGACGGGCGAGAGTTGCTTCGTACGGATCAGCTCGGCCAACTCGGTCGCCGGCACGAAGCCGGCAGTTTCGGAATCCATACGTTCAGCCCCATTCTGGTGACACCCGCGCGTGGAGGCTACGGCGGCGGCTAGCGCGGGTCGAGCGGGATCGCCAGCCATTGCAGCCGGGTCGGGCTGCGCACGAGCATCGGCACCGTTGCGCCCCCCGCGGCGCGAGCCTTGTCCAGTAGCTCGGTCACCTGCTCGGGGGCGGCGACCGGGGTGTTGCCGACGCGTTCGATGACGTCGCCGTCGGCGAGCCCGGCATCAGCGCCCGCGCTGTTGGACGCAACCTCCGTGATCACCACGCCGGTCTGGCCGTTGGCGTGCAGATAGGCTTTGCGCTTCTCCTCGGACATCGCCGCGAGGCGCAGCCCGAGCGGCGGCGAGGTGACGCGCGGGCCGCGATCCGCCATCGCCGGCGGGCCGGCGGGGTCGAACTGCGGCGGGAACACGTCCGTCGTCACGTCGACCGAGAACGTGCGGCCGTCACGCCACAGCGTCACCGGCGCCGTCGTTCCCGGCGGGAACTTGACCAGTTGCCGCAGCATCGCGCGGGCGTCCGGCGTCTGCTCGCTGCCGATGCGCAGCACCACGTCGCCGATGCGGATCCCGGCCTTCAGGGCGCCGCCGCCCGGCCAGACCTCGGTGACGATGCCTCCCTCGGTGCCGCCGATGCCGATCGCGTCGGCGAGCGCCGGGGTGAGCGCCTGGATGCCCATGCCGGGAAAGCCCGCGTTCAGCCGTCCGAACCGGCGCATCCTGTCGAGCACGAAGGCGGCGTCGTTGGCGGGGATCGCAAGGCCGAGCCCGATCGACCCGGCGGTGTCGGAGACGAGCGCCCAGTTCATGCCGACGACCTGGCCGCGCAGGTTGAACAGCGGGCCGCCGGAATTGCCGTGGTTGATCGAGGCGTCGGTCTGGATGAAGTCGTCAATCACCGTCGAGTGCAAATTGCGGTTGAGCGCGCTGACCACGCCCACGCTGATCGAGCCGCTGAGGCCGAGCGGGTTGCCGATGGCGATCACCGTCTCGCCGAGCCGGAGCGCGTTGCTGTCGCCGAACCGCACCGTGGGCAGCGGCGCGCCAGCCTCGATCTTCAGCAAGGCGAGGTCCGGATAGAGATTGGTCGCCAGCACCTTGGCGGGAAACTGCCGGTCGTCATCCAGCGTCACGGTGACGGTGTAGCCGTCGGCCACGACGTGGCGGTTGGTGGCGATGTAGCCGGCCGGGTCGATGATGAAGCCGGAGCCGAGGCTGTGCTGCGTCCGGCCGATCTGCGCGCTCGCGCCCGTGCCCTCGGCGGCGGCATTGGCAGGCTTGAGCACCGAGATGTTCACCACCGCCCCGAGCAGCGGCGCGACGATGTCGGGCAGCGACGGCGTCTCGCCGGGGGGCGGCGGCGACGCCTGGGCCGCGGCCGCGCCGACACAGCCGAGCGACAACGCGATGACGACCGCAATGGAGCGCAGGATCGGGCGGGTCATCGGTGCGGCACCTCCTGTGCGCGGGTTGCGGTTGCGCCTTTCTACCGGACCGGGAGGCGCTCGGGCAGCAGCCGTTCGCCATACGCCAAGATCGCGTTGGCGAGCTGCAGCGCGGGGGGACGCAGCGTGCCGCCGGCGGCGCGCAGCGCGAACTCGGCCTCGCCGAGTGCCGGCAACGTCGCGGCCGGCGCGAGTTCGGCAAGGCCCGCCGGGATCAGCCCGCGCGCCAGCACGAGCACGCCCAGTTCCGCCAGCGCCGCCGCGCGCAGCCCGGTCAGGCTGCGGCTGGTGCAGGCGATCCGCCACGCCCGGCCGGCGCGTTCCAATGTTTGCAGCACATGGTCACGGGTCACGCTCGGCGGCGGGTAGAGAATGAGCGGCACCGGCTGGTCCGGGTCGACGACCGCGTCCGGCGCGCCGGCCCATACCCACGGGTCGCGCCACACCATGTGGCCGCGGTCGTCGCCGCGCGGGCGCTTGGCCAACACGAGATCGAGTTCGCCGCCGTCCAGCATCGTGTTGAGCCCGCTGCTCGACCCGACGGTCAGCTCTAGATCCAGCATCGGATGGTCGTGCCGGAAGGTGCGCAGCACGTCGGGCAGGCGGGAGAACACGAAATCCTCCGACGTGCCGAAGCGCAGCCGGCCGTGCAGCTGCACCTTGGAGAAATACTGCTCGGCGCGCTCGTGCGCCTCCAGGATGCCTTGGGCGAGCGCCACCATCGCTGCACCATCGAGCGTGAGCTGCACGGAATGCGTGTCGCGCACGAACAACCGGCGCCGGATCTGCTCCTCGAGGCGCCGCACGTGCTGGCTGACAGTCGGCTGGCCCAGCCCGAGCCCGCGCGCCGCCTCGCTGAAGCCCTGCGCCCGCGCGACCGCGAGAAAACTGCGCAGCACCATCGGATCGAGCATGCCGCCCCCATCGCGGATCGCGATCACAGTTAGTGGGGCGCGGCGCGTTCACAATGCCGGACCCGCAGCACAGATCGGCCGGGCGAATGCGGCTCCCCCCGAAAGAACGACGGAACTCGGTATTCGCAACAGACTGAAAGGACGTTGACCATGTCTCACTTCACACGGACTTCCGCGGTCCATGCCGTGGTGCTTGCCGGCGGCCTCGCGCTGTTTGCCGCGGCCCCCGCGCTGGCCGCCCGACCGAGCGACCCGCATGCCGGGGCGCAGGTGCAGATGGCCTCCCGTGCCGGCGATGCCAGCGACAGGGGTGTCAGTGCGCAATACGCCTCGCGCGCCGGCGAGCAGAGCGACAGGGGCGTCAGCGCTCAATACGCTTCGCGCGCCGGCGACCGCGAGGATGGCGCGAACGCCGACGCCTGACGCTCGCGTGTTCCGGCGCTGAAGAACGGCCGGGCAGTCATTGCCCGGCCGTTCGTCGGCTCCGGAGGTACGTCGCGTCGTCATTCCACCTCACATGGAGGAGTTGCCATGAACGACATCGATATCGATCGCCGCCTGCTGCTGCTGGCGCCGCTGCTGTCCGCTCTCGCCGTTCCCGCGGCCCAGGCCGGCCAGATCGATCGCAATGAAACTTTCGTGTTGCCGGCTCCGCGGATCGCGTTCGAGCCGTGGGGCAGCCTGCCGCCGCGGAGCGGCGAGATGGCGAAGCTCTACGGCGACTTCGACAAGCCCGGCCCGTATCTCGTCATGATGAAGTGGTACCCTGGATTCTTCAGCGCGCCGCACAGCTATGCCACCGACCGGATCCAGGTGGTGGTCGCGGGCACGTGGTGGGTGAACAGCGGCCCCGATTTCACGCCGCGCGACGCCGTGCCGGTGGCAGCAGGCGGTTTCGTCAAGCGCATCGCCCGCACGCCCCATTACGACGGCGTGCCGCGCGGCGGGCACGAGCCGGCCGTGATCGCCGTGTTCGGCATCGGGCCGGTCGACATACGGCTGGTCGACGCCGGCAAACCGTCATGGCGCCGAGCGTAGGGGCGGCGCGTGGGCATTTGGCAAGGGCAGTACGCGCAATCGTGCGGTCAATACTTCCCGCAGGAGCAGCGGTTCTGCCATGCCGAAACGGTTGTCGGAGATTCCCAACCGGCAACCATCTTGACGTTTGCTGCGGTGCAGCATAGTATAGGCGCCGAGCGATACAGTCTGTAGCCCTTGCCTGCCCTTCGCCAGCGTCGCTCAGTCGAACGCGGCGCCACGCCAGGAGCGACGCCCATGTGGATCGTCAAGATTGCGCTCGACCGGCCCTACACCTTCATCGTGCTGGCGCTGCTGATCCTGATCCTCAGCCCGCTGGTGATCCTGCGCACGCCGACCGACATCTTTCCGAACATCAACATCCCCGTCATCGCGGTGGTCTGGACGTACACCGGCCTCAACCCCGAGGAGATGGAAGGGCGGATCACGACGTCCTACGAGCGGTCGCTGACGACGCTGGTCGACAACATCCAGCACATCGAATCGACGAGCTACAACGGGATCTCCGTGGTCAAGATCTTCCTGCAGCCGGGCGCCAGCCTTGATACCGCCAACGCCCAGGTGACGGCGGCCTCGCAACTGCTGCTGCGGCAGATGCCGCCCGGCACCGCAGCCGCCGGTGATCCTCAACTACAGCGCGTCCAGCGTGCCGATCCTGCAACTGGGCTGTCCGGCGACAGGCATGTCCGAACAGCAGCTCAACGATCTCGGCCTCAATTTCCTGCGCACCCAACTGGTCACGGTGCCGGGGGCGGTCGTTCCGTATCCGTATGGCGGCAAGCAGCGGCAGGTGATGATCGACTCTCAATCCGTCGCTGCTGCAGGCGAAGGGCTTGTCGCCGACCGACGTGCTCAACGCGGTGGCGGCAGCAGAATCTCGTGCTGCCGTCGGGCACCGCGAAGATCTGCCCAGTTCGAATACGACGTGCGCATCAACTCGGCGCCACGGACGATCGAGCAGCTCAACGACCTGCCGATCAAGACCGTCGGCAACGCCACGATCTACCTGCGCGACGTCGCCACCGTCAGCGACGGCTTCGCGCCGCAAACCAACATCGTGCGCCAGGACGGCCAGCGCGGCGTGCTGGTGAGCATCCTCAAGGCCGGCAACGCGTCGACGATCGACGTGGTCGACGGCATTCGCGCGATGTTGCCGCGCGTCGAGCAGACGCTGCCGCCGCAACTGCAAGATCAGGCCGGTCGCCGACCAGTCGATCTTCGTCAAGGCCGCGGTCAGCGGCGTGATCCGCGAGGCAGTGATCGCCGCCTGCCTGACCGCGCTGATGATCCTGCTGTTCCTCGGCAGCTGGCGCAGCACCCTCATCATCGCGGTCTCGATCCCGCTGTCGATCCTGACCTCGGTGATGGTGCTGAGCTTTCTCGGCGAGACGATCAACATCATGACGCTCGGCGGCCTGGCGCTCGCGGTCGGCATCCTGGTCGACGATGCGACGGTCACGATCGAGAACATCGAGCGCTACCTCGAGGAGAGGCAGCCACTGCGCGAGGCGATCCTCGACGGCGCGTCGCAGATCGCCGTGCCGGCGCTGGTCTCGACGCTCTGCATCTGCATCGTGTTCGTGCCGATGTTCCTGCTGGAGGGCGTCGCGCGCTACCTGTTCGTGCCGCTGGCGGAGGCGGTGGTGTTCGCCATGCTCGCCTCCTATTTCCTGTCGCGCACGCTGGTGCCCACCATGGCGATGTACCTGCTGCGGGCGAAGCCACACGGCGCGCCGCGCACTCGCGCAATCCGCTGGTTTTGCTCCAGCGCGGTTTCGAGCGCGGCTTCGAGCGGTCGCGGCACGCCTATCGCGACATCCTGACCCTGCTGGTGCGCCGCCGCGCGCTGTTCATTCCGGGCTTCCTGCTGTGCTGCCTCGCGGTCTTCGCGCTCGGTGCCCTGGCTCGGCCAGGATTTCTTCCCCAACACCGACAGCGGCCAGTTCATCCTGCACATGCGCGCCAAGACCGGCACCCGCATCGAGGAAACCGCGCGGCTCGCCGATCTGGTCGAAGCCGCCATCCGCAAGGTCATCCCGGCGCAGCGAACTGGACACGATCCTCGACAATATCGGCCTGCCCTACAGCAGCATCAACCTGACCCACACCGCGACCGGCGTGCATCGGCCCGGCGGACGCCGACATCATGGTCTCGCTCAAGCCCGACCACCGCCCGACCGCCGGCTACGTCGCAGCGATCCGCGCAGGTGCTGCCGCGCGAGTTCCCCGGCGTGACGTTCTATTCCTGCCGGCCGACATGATCACCCAGATCCTGAATTTCGGCCTGCCCTCGCCGATCGACGTCCAGATCGACGGCGCCGACGTCGACGGCAACCGCGTCGTCGCCGATCGCGATCCTCGATCAGGTGCGCCAGGTGCCGGGCGTCGTCGACGCGCGCATCCAGCAGCAGTTCGACTACCCGGACTTCGAGGTCGACGTCGACCGCACCAAGGCGCAGCAGGGCGGGCTGACCGAGCGCGACGTCGCGGGCAGCGTGCTGGACACGCTGAGCGGCAGCTTCCAGACCACGCCGATGTTCTTCCTGAACCCGCAGAACGGCGTCAACTACAACGTCGCCGCGCAGACGCCGCAATACGACATCCAGTCGCTGCACGATCTGCAGAACATTCCGATCACCGGCCGACGGCAGCGAGCGCCGGCGATCCTCGCCGACGTCGCCACGATCACGCCGCTCGCAGGAGATGGCCGCGGTCGATCATTACAATATCCGCCGCGTCATCGACATCTACGCCAACGTGCAGGGCCGCGACCTCGGCGCGGTCGGCCGCGACGTCGCGCGCATCGTCGACGCACAATCGCCACACTTCTGCCGCGCGGCAGCTTCGTCACGGTCCGCGGCCAGCTCGAGACCATGCGCGACGTCCTATATCAGCCTGGCTCGGCGGGCTGGGCTTCTCGATCCTGCTCGTCTATCTGCTGATCGTGGTGAACTTCCAGTCCTGGCTCGACCCGTTCATCATCATCACCGCGCTGCCGGCGGCGCTGGCGGGCATCGTGCTGTTCCTGTTCTTCACCAGCACGACGCTGAGCGTGCCGGCGCTGATGGGGGCGATCATGTGCATGGGCGTGGCCACCGCCAACAGCATTCTGGTGGTCTCCTTCGCGCGCGAGCGGCTGGCGGAGCACGGCGATGCCGTCCGCGCCGCGATCGAGGCCGGCTTCACCCGGTTCCGGCCGGTGCTGATGACGGCGCTGGCGATGATCATCGGCATGGTGCCGATGGCGCTGGGCCTGGGCGAAGGCGGCGAGCAGAACGCGCCGCTCGGCCGGGCCGTGATCGGCGGCCTGATGCTGGCCACGGTCGCCACGCTGGTCTTCGTTCCGACGGTCTTCTCCCTGCTCCACGCAAGGCGCGCGCCCCGGCTGGCGGCGGGTTCCGGCGCCCCCACCGAAGCGACATGAGGAGTGCGGCCACATGATGCTGAAGGAACCGCAGGCGCGCGATCTCGCGGCGCCGGAGGCCGACCCTGTGGCGCGGCAGGTGGCGGCACGGCGCGGCCGGGCGCTGCTGGTGGGGGTGGCGATCGCGGCCCTGCTGCTCGGGGGCCTGATCTACAATGGCATGCGCCAGCGTGCGCACGCCGAGGCGAAGCTCGCCGCCGACACCTTGCAGGCGGCGGTGCCGATCGTCGACGTCGTGCATCCGCGAGCCCGACGCGCCCGACCAGACCCTGGCGCTGCCGGGGCAGACCACGGCCTTCATCGACACGCCGATCTACGCGCGCACCAGCGGCTACCTGAAGCGCTGGTATTTCGACATCGGCGCGCACGTCAAACAGGGCGATTTGCTGGCCGAGATCGAGACGCCGGAGCTCGACCAGCAGTTGCGCCAGGCGCGCGACCAGCTGGTGCAGATGCAGGCGGCGCAGGCGCAGGCGCAGGCGAACATGGAGCTGGCCAAGGTGACGAATGCCCGCGCCGCGGTCCTGGTGCGCCAGGGCTGGACCAGCCAGCAGCAGGGCGACCAGGACCGGCTGACCTTTGCTGGCAGCACCGCCGCCGTGAACGTCGCGCGCGCCAACGTGCAGGCGGCGCAGGCGCAGGTCGACCGGCTGGAGGAGCTGACCGGCTTCGAGAACGTGGTGGCGCCGTTCGACGGCGTGGTCACGGCGCGCAACACCGATGTCGGCGCGCTGATCAACGCCGGCGCCGGCAGCCCGGCAACCGAGCTGTTCCACATGACGTCGACGAAGATGCTGCGCATCTTCGTCGCGGTGCCTGAACTCTATTCTCCCGCCATGCACGATGGCGCGCCGGCGACGGTGACGGTCGACGAATATCCGGGCGAGCAGTTCCACGGCCGGCTCGCGCGCACCAGCGACGCGATCAACCCCGCCACGCGCACGCTGCTGGTGGAGGTGGACGTCGACAACGCCGACGGCAAGCTGCTGCCCGGCGCCTATGCGTTCGTGCATTTCACGCTGCCGGGGCGGGCGCAGTCGACGACTATCCCGGCCAACGCCCTGCTGTTCCGCAGCGAGGGCCTGCGGGTCGGCGTCGTGCGCGACGGCAAGGCCGAACTCGTGCCGATCACCATCGGCCGCGACTACGGCGACCGGGTGGAGGTGCTCTCCGGCCTCGCGGCGACCGACCAGGTGATCCTCAATCCCTCGGATTCGCTGCTCAGCGGCACCGCAGTGCGGCTGGCCGAGCAGCCCGCCGCCAAACCGACCTGAGACGCCGCGACATGCCCTACCGCGGCAACGACGACCTGCCGGATGCGGTGCGCAACCATCTGCCGGCGCACGCGCAGGACATTTTCCGCGAGGCGTTCAACCACGCCTGGGCCGAGCACGCCGACGATCCGCGCGGCGAGGAAGTGCCGTTTCGCGTCGCCTGGGCCGCGGTCAAGCGGCACTACCGCAAGCACGGTGACGCCTGGGTGCTGATCGGGCGCTGATCGCCGCCGCCATGACAGGTCCGCCCCGGCCCGGTAGCATCGCCGCCGGAGGGCCGATGCTCGAACTGCGGGGACTGACCAAACGGTTCGGCGCGACCCTCGCGGTCGACGACGTCTCGCTCGATGTCCCGGCCGGGCAGATGCTGGGCATCATCGGCCGCTCCGGCGCCGGCAAGTCGACGCTGCTGCGCATGATCAACCGGCTCGTGCCGGCCAGCGCCGGCGGCATTTTCTGGCAGGGCCGCGATGTGGTGGCGCTGCGCGGTAAGGCGCTGCGCGACTGGCGCTCCGCTTGCGCAATGATCTTCCAGCAGTTCAATCTGGTGCCGCGGCTCGACGTGCTGACCAACGTGCTGCTCGGCCGGCTCAACCACCGCAGCGAGATCAAAAGCCTGCTCGGTTGGTTTTCCGTGGCCGAGCGCGCAATGGCCATCAGCGTGCTGCAACGCTTCGATCTGCAGGACGTCGCCCTGCAATCCGCAGGCAGCCTCTCCGGCGGGCAGCAGCAGCGCGTCGCGATCTGCCGCGCGCTGTTGCAGGAGCCGCAACTGCTGCTGGCCGACGAGCCGATCGCCAGCCTCGATCCGCACAACGCGCGCGTGGTGATGGAGACGCTGCGCGAGATCAACCGGCAGGACGGCGTGACCGTGCTGGCCAGTCTGCACGACCTCGACATGGCCCGCGACTATTGCGAGCGGCTCGTGGCGATGCGTGCAGGTCGCGTCGTGTTCGATGGCGCGCCGGCGGCGCTGACGGCCGCGTATGTCCGCGACATCTACGGAAACGAAGACGCCCGCGCGCCGGCGCTTGCCATTCCGCAACGCCCGGACCCACCATTGGTCTCATTGCCAGCGCAGAGGGTAGAAACATGTTGACACGCCGTGGCCTTGCGTTGGGCCTGGCCGCCCTGCCTTTCGCCGCCCGTGCCCAGCAGATGCCGCCGCCCGGCAAGCGCGCCTGGGCGGATCAGGTTCCGGTGATGCGGATCGGCCTGCTCGGCGGCGAGAACGACGCCGACCGGCTGGCACGCTACGACGGTTATCGCAAGCTGCTGGAGGAGACGTTCCAGGTTCCGGCAAAAATGCTGATGGCCGCCGACTATGCCGGCGTGATCCAGGCGTTCGCAGCAGGACAGGTGGAACTCGCCTACATGAGCCCGGCCGCCTACGCCGCCGCCTGGATCCAGAGCAACGGCGACGTCGAGCCGCTGCTGACCACCGAGGAACAGGACGGCACGACCTCCTACGTCTCGGTGATGTACACGCGCGCCGACTCCGCCATCAAAAGCCTCGCCGACATGAAGGGCCATTCGCTGGCCTGGGCCGATCCCAACAGCGCCTCCGGCTACTTGATCCCGCGCGCCGAGTTCCGCGAGATGAAGCTCGACCCGGACACGTACTTCAGCCGCACCGGCTTCGCCGGCGGGCACGAGCAGGCGGTGGTGGCCGTGCTCAACCACCAGTACGATGCCGGCGTAACCTGGACCTCCGGCATCGGCGACGTGAGCGCCGGCTACACGCGCGGCGCGCTGCGCAGCATGGTCGACAAGAAGATGCTCGACATGAAGGACCTGCGCGTGATCTGGCGGTCGCGGCCGATCGAGAACGGGCCGCTGACCGTGCGCAAATCGACGCCCGCGGCGTTCCGCGCCGACATGCTGGCCTTTCACATCGCGCTGCCGAAAGTCCACCCGGACATCTACCACGCGGTCGACATGGGAAATGGCAAAGGCTGGGTGCCGGTGACGCACGCCGACTACCAGGTGTTCGTCGACATGCTGAAGCAGGAGGCGGCGGAGCGGCACAAGCGCCAGTGATTTCCGCGGGTTTCGAGGCGGCATTCGAACGGCGCCGGCGAGCGCGCGCCGTCGCAACCTTCGGCTGGGGCGCGGTGCTGCTTGCGGCGCTGCTGGCGAGCGCCTGGATGTCCGAGGTTTCGCCGTCCGCGCTGCTCAGCGGCCTCCCTCGGGCAGGACAGTATTTTGCGAAGCTTGTCCCGGACCTGCGTTGGCAAAATCTGCTCGGCGGCAGCGCAACCGAGGGCTCGATTGCCTACTGGTTCTATCGGATCGACATCTGGCTTTGGCTGTTGTTCCAGACCAGCCAGATGGCGGCGCTGGCGACGCTGCTCGGCGCCGCGCTGGCGCTGCCGCTGTGTTTTCCGGCCAGCGCCAACCTCGCCCCGAACCGCGCGACCTTCCTGATCTTCCGCCGCATCCTGGAAATGTTCCGCAGCGTGCCGGACCTCGTCTATGCGCTGATCCTGGTCTGGGCGTTCGGCGTCGGCCCGCTCGCCGGCATTTTTGCAATTGCCCTCCACACGGTCGGCGCGCTCGGGAAACTCTTTGCAGAGGTGGTCGAGAATGCCGAGATGGGCCCATGGGAAGGCGTGCGCGCCGCCGGCGGCACCTGGGCGCAGGCGGTGCGCTTCGCGATCCTGCCGCAGGTCGCGCCGAACTTCCTGAGCTACGTGCTGCTGCGCTTCGAGATCAACGTGCGCGGCGCGACCGTGATCGGCTTCGTCGGCGCCGGCGGCATCGGCCAGGAACTCTACACCGTCATCAGCTTCAGTTATTACCAGGAGATCAGCGCGATCGTCGTGCTGATCGTCCTCGCCGTCAGCCTGATCGATATTTTCTCCGAGCGGCTGCGCAGTTGGGCGATGCGATGACAATTCGGGCCGACATCGCCGCTGCGAGGGCGGCTGTTCCGGCGGCGTTCGCACCGCCGTCGCCGCGGCGCTGGCTGTTCGCGGCGCTTGGGCTCGCATGGTTCGTCGCACTGCTCGTCTGGTTCGACATCACCCCGGCCCGGCTGGCGCACGGCATCTCCGGCGTGTGGACCATCCTGCGCCCGATGATCCCGCCGAGCCCCGGCGCACAGTGGCCGGACATCCTGCGCGGTCTCGGCGAAAGCGTCGCGATGGCGTTCCTCGGCACCTTCGTCGCCGCCGTGCTGGCGCTGCCGCTCGGCCTGCTCGGCGCGCGCAACATCGTCGCCAACACGCTCGCGCATGTCTCGCTGCGGCGCTTCTACGACGGGCTGCGCGGCATGGACCAGTTGATCTGGGCCTTGGCGTTCGTCCGCGCCGTCGGCCTCGGCCCGCTTGCCGGCGTGCTGGCGATCGCCGCCGCCGAGATCGCCGTGCTCGCCAAACTCTACGCGGAAGCCATCGAGAATGCCGATCCGCGCCAGCCGGAGGCGGTGCTCGCGGCCGGCGGCACGCGGCTGCTCGCGATCCGCTTCGGCCTGTTGCCGCAGGTGCTGCCGGTGATGCTGGCGCAGGTCCTGTATGCGTTCGAGAGCAACACCCGCAGCGCCGCCGTGCTCGGCGTGGTCGGCGCCGGCGGCATCGGCCTGCAGATCGCCGAGCGGATCAAGGTGCGCTACTGGAACGAGGTCGCGTTCATCATCCTGCTGATCCTGGTCACCGTCGCGCTGATCGATTTTCTGTCCGCCCGCATCCGGCGCCGCTTGACCGCATAGTGCGGCGGCGAATTCGGTGTTAATGATGACGCCCAAGCATCCAACGAACGTCAACGGAATTGGCCACGTCATGCAGATGCAACTGGAAGAGATCGCCGGCACCGTCACAAAAGCGTCACTGAACGGCAAGCTCGACGTCGCGGGCGCGCTTGAGATCGACATGGCGTTCACCGTGCTCGCCAGCTCGCGTCGGGCGCTGATCGTCGATCTGTCGAACGTCACTTTCCTGGCCTCGATGGGGCTGCGCACGCTGGTGACGGGGGCGAAGACGGTCAGCCGCAAGGGCGGCAAGATGGTGCTGCTCTCGCCCACGCCGGACGTTGCCAAAGTGCTGACGGACAGCGGCATCGACACGCTGATCCCGGTTTACGGCGACCTTGCGTCCGCAACCGTCGCGGTGGGCGGCACGCCATAGGCGCGGCGCGGATGCGGGGGCCACCGTGGCGGCGGAACAGTTCGACGTCCCGCCGGACCTCGGCGCGCTGGCCGCGGCCTGCGAGCGCGTCGAGCGGTTCGCCGCCTCGGTCGCGCTGCCGCCGTCGATGCTGTTCGCGCTGCAACTTTGCGTCGAAGAGGCGCTGGCCAACACGATCAGCCACGGCGGCCTGCCGAACGACGCGCGGGTGCGGGTCGCCTTGCGCATCGAGCCAGACGCGCTGGTCGCCGAAGTCACCGACCACGGCGCCGCGTTCGATCCGTTGCAGGCGCCGCCCCCGCGCCCGCCGGACGGGCTCGAAGACGCCGGCATCGGCGGCCAGGGCATCGCATTGATGCGCAGCTTCTGCCCGGAGATCGCCTATACCCGCCAGGGCGGCACCAACCGGCTGCGTTTCCGCTTCCCGCTGGACCGCGCGACGGAATGACGGCGCGCATCCTCGTCGTCGACGACAACCCGGACAATCGCGAAGTGCTCGGCCGCCGCCTGCAACGGCTCGGCCACGCCGACATCGCCTACGCCGCCGACGGGCTGGAGGCGCACGCGATCATCCGCGCCGCGCGGGTCGATCTGGTGCTGCTCGACGTGATGATGCCGCGCATGGACGGCGTGGCACTGCTCGAACTGCTGCGCGCGGAACAGCGGCTCGAGGCGACGCCAGTGATCATGATTTCCGCGGCCAGCGAAATCGAGACCGTCGTGCGCTGCATCGAACTCGGCGCCGAGGACTATCTGCCGAAGCCGTTCAACCCGGTGATCCTGCGCGCGCGCGTGACGTCGGTCTTGGAGAAGCGCGCGCTGCGCGCCGCGGTGCGCGCGCAGCTGGCGGCGCTGGAGCGCGATCTGGCGCAGGCGCGCGCGCAGCAGCTCAGCATGGTGCCGACCGAATTCCCGAGTGTTGCGGCCGGGGATCGCGTGACCGTACATGCGGCGATGCACCCGGCGCGCGAGATCGGCGGCGACTTGTACGACTGTTTCGAGCTGGCGCCGGGCACGCTTTGCGTCGCGGTCGGCGACGTTTCCGGCAAGGGGATGCCGGCGGCGCTGTTCATGGCCCGCGCCCGCAGCCTGTTGCGCGCGACCGCGTTGCAGGTGGTGGAGCTCGCCGGCCGGCTGCCCGGCCCGGCCGAGGTCGCCGACCTGGTCAACCGCGAACTGTGCCGCAACAACCCCGGCAGCATGTTCATCACGCTGTTCCTGGGCTTTCTCGATGTCGCGAGCGGGCGGCTCGATTTCGTCAATGCCGGCCATGTGCGGCCGTTCCTGCTCGGCGCCGGCGGGGCCGTGGGCGAAATCGCCTGCCCCGCCGGGCTGCCGCTCGGCATCATGGAGGAGGTTGCGCAGCGCACCACGACCGTTGCGCTCGCGCCCGGCGATGGACTTGCGGTGATCACCGACGGCTTGCCGGAGATGCTGAACGGGGCAGACACGTTCTACACGCTGCCGCGCGTCCTCGCCGACATGGAGGAGCTGGTCGCCGCCGACCCGAAGACGCTGATTGACGAGCTGTGCAGCCGGGTTTTTCGTTTTGCTGGCACCGCGCCGCAGGCGGATGATGTCACCGCGCTGGCGCTGCGGCTGCACGGGTAACGGAAAGCCCCCCTCCCCTTGCGGGAGGGGGTTGGGGGAGGGGTGGCGCGTGCGTAGACTCCGGCCGTCCGACCCCTCCCCCTAGCCCCCTCCCGCAAGGGGAGGGGGAACCAGCCCACCCC
Source organism: uncultured Solirubrobacterales bacterium (assembly GCA_963697635.1). Taxonomy (GTDB): domain Bacteria; phylum Pseudomonadota; class Alphaproteobacteria; order Acetobacterales; family Acetobacteraceae; genus CAJCJG01. The sequence continues at coordinate 450,360 of CAVOOS010000010.1, forward strand.
GCTCCAACAGCGCAGAAATCTTCCCGAGCAGCCGCGGCAGGTCGAGCGGCTTGGTGTCATAGTCGTCGCAGCCCGCGGCCAGCGCCTTGTCGCGGTCGCCCGCCATCGCGTGCGCGGTCAGCGCGATGATGGGCAGGGCGCGTGTCGCCGCATCCGCGCGCAGCCGCCGCGTTGCCTCCCAGCCGTCGATCACCGGCAGCCACATGTCCATCAGCACGAGGTCAGGTGCCTCCGCCTGCGCCATCGCGATCCCGGCCGCGCCGTCGGCGGCGATCAGCACCGTATGGCCATGCCGCACCAGCCGCCGCGACAGCATGTCGCGGTTCATCTCGTTGTCCTCGACCAGCAGGATGCGCGCCATCGCCGTCACGCGGCCCCGGCGGTGGTGGCGGCCAGCACTTCGCGCACCGCTCGCGCCAGTTCCAGATGCGCGCTGTGTCCCTTGGCGACGATCTGGCGTGTCACCGCCGCGAGCTCCTGGCGCTCCGCCGCCTCGATCTCCTTCGCGGTCACAACGATCACCGGAATGTCCCGCAACCCCGGCCGCGCCCGCAGGTCGGTCAGGAACGCGAATCCGTCCATTTCCGGCATCAGCAGGTCGAGCAGGATCAGCACCGGCGGCGGATTGGCGTCCAGCCAGGCGAGCGCTTCCCTGCCGTTGCCGGCGAGCGCGCTCGGATGGCCGAGCGAGGCCACCGTGCGTTCGGTCAGCTCGCGAGTCGGCGCGTCGTCCTCGACGATCAGCACGACGCCGTCCGACGGCGTCTGCAACAGTCCCTCCAGCGTGCGCACAAGGTCGTTGCGGTCGATCGGCTTGCTCAACGACGCCGCGGCGCCGAGCGAGAACCCCAGGCCCTTGTCGCCGGCGATGCTGACCATGACGACAGGAATGTGCCGCAGCGCCGGGTCCTGCTTCAGCGCCGTCAGCACCGACCAGCCGTCCTGCTGCGGCATCATGATGTCGAGCGTGATCGCGTCCGGCCGCACCGCGCGCGCCCGCTCCAGCCCCTCGGCGCCGGAGGCCGCGTAGCTCAGCCGGTAGCCCTCGCGCGCCAGATAGGTGCCGATGATCTGCCGCGCCGAGGCATCGTCGTCGATGATCAGGATGCGCATGCCGTCGGCCTCGTCGCGCCGCGCCCGCGCGGCGGTCTCGGCCGGACCGGCGACGGGGCCGGCCTCGGCATCCGCCATTGCAACAGGCAGCAACAGGGTAAAGGTCGAACCCTCGCCCGGCCGGCTGGTCACCGTCACGTCGCCGCCGAGCATGCGCGCGAAGCTGCGCGTGATCGCAAGCCCGAGGCCGGTGCCGCCGAACTTGCGCGTGGTGGAGTTGTCGGCCTGGACGAACGCCTGGAACAATTTCCTCTGCTGCTCCTCGGTCATGCCGATGCCGGTGTCGGACACGCTGAACGCGATCGTCGCCGTGTCGGTGCGCCGCACCCGCAGCGTCACCGTGCCCTGTTCGGCGAACTTGCAGGCGTTGCTCAGCAGGTTCAGCAGCGACTGCTTGAGCTTGGTGACGTCCGACCGGATCGCGCCGGCATCGGCCGGGCAATCGACCACCAGCGCGTTGCCGTTGCGCGCGGCGAGCGGCTGCACCAGCAGCCGTACGTCCTCGACCAGCGCCGGCACGTCGATCGCCTCGATGAACACGTCCATGCGGCCGGCCTCGACCTTCGACAGGTCGAGGATGCCGTCGATCAGCCCGAGCAGATGTTTTCCGGCATTTTCGATTTTCTTGAGATCGGGCAGAGAGGCCGTGTCGCCCGCGTCCTGCGCGTCCTCCTGCAACAGCTGGCTGTAGCCGATGATGGCGTTCAGCGGCGTGCGCAGCTCGTGGCTCATCTTCGCCAGGAAATCGGATTTTGCGCGCGACGCCTGCTCCGCCTCGTGCCGCGCCGCTTCCAGCGCGTCCTGGCGCCGCTTGACGTCGGTGATGTCGCTGTAGATCGCGACCGTGCCGCCGTCGGCGGTGCGCCGCTCGCCGATCTGCACCCAGCGGTCGTCGAAGCGCACCTCCATCGCGCCCTGCGGATTGCGGTGCCGGCGCAGCCGCGCCTCGATCCACGCTTCGCCGTCGCCGCCCTCGAGATCGACGATGCCACGCGAGATCGCCGCCTCCAGCACGCTGTGGAACGGCGTGCCCGGCACCATCAGGTCGGCCAGCCGATGCTGCGTGCGCACGAAGTTGGAGTTGCACAGCACCAGCCGGTCGTCCGAGTCGTACAGGACAAAACCCTCATTAATCGATTCGATCGCGTCGGCCAGCAACTGGCGCTGCTTCTCCGCCTCGCGCTGCAGCCGGTCGCGGTCCGCCATGCCGTCGCGTACCGACTGCACCGCACGGGTCAGCGCACCGAGTTCGTCGCGCGTCGCCGGCGGCAGCGGCGTCGCCGTGTCGCCGCGCAGCGTCGCCTCGACCGCCGTCACGAGCTGCCCGAGCGGCCTGAGGATCGAGCGCAGCACCAGTACCGTCAGGAGCACCGCGAGCACGACGGCGACCTGCTCGAACCGCACCGTCATGCGCGCGGCGTCGCCGCTCGCCAGCACGGCGTTCGCGTTCAGCGCCAGCTGGCTGCTGGCGAGTTCGCGTTGCTGGCGGTCGAGCAGATCGTCGACGCGGCGGCTGCGCTCGCGCGCCTCGGCGAGCTTGGCAGTGCCGACGTCGCGCTGCCCGGCCATGAAGGCACGGACCGCGTCGGACGCGGACTGGTCGAACGCGCCGGCCTCGCGCCGGATCGTGTCGGCGACATCCGGCTGCTGCGCCGCGAGTTCGTCCAGCCGGCGCTTCAAGTCCGCGCGCGCCATGTCGGCGCTGTGCTGCGACGACATCGTCAGGCTGACCGCGAGAATCCGTGAGCCAGTAGCGCAGGTCTTCGAACGCGCTGCGCACGGCGTCGCTGGTGTTGATCAGCCCGGTCATGCGCTGCGAATCGGCAATGGTCGTCGCGGCGCTGAGCAGGCCGCGCGACAGATAGAAGCTGGTTCCCAGCATCAGCCCGATCAGGATCACCGAGAGCCCGATCAGCCGGGCCGCGATCGAGATCCGGCCGAGCCGGCGAAGTTGCCTCATAGCGGCGGCTTCGCGTCTTCGTCGTTCCGGAAGGCGCCGGAATCCGCGCAGGCCATGCCGACTCCTCGATGGATGACGGAACGACACTAGCGGCCGGCGCCGCATCGCGCCACCGACCGGGTTGGCGATCCGGGCGGCACGTTGCATGGTGCCGCGCGGTTGCAACTCGGCGCGGGATGATGGCGGATGTTTCGGTGCTGACTCGGCGGAGCGTGGTCGCCGGCCTGGGTGCCGGCGTATTGGCGTGGCCGGCGCGGGCCGAGCCGCCCCGCAGCCCCGCCGCCCGCGCCGCCACCGTATTCACCGCGCCGCCGGCCGATCCCGGTCGCTCGCCGCGCGTGGCCGAAGTCGCGCTGCCGGACTTTGCCGATGCGCACGCGATCTGGGGCGCCACCGGCCGCGACGACCGCGGAAAAATCTGGGTCGGCGTCTCGGCGGTCAATCCAGGTTTCTCCGCGCATCTCGTGACCGTCGACGCCGACATGCTGCGGGCGCGCGTGCAAAGCGCCGTGCTGACCGAACTGCGCCGCGCCGGCCTGTATCGTCCCGGCGAAGGCCAGATAAAAATCCACTCGAAAATCATCCCGGCCGACGACGGCAACCTGTATTTCACCTCGACCGACGAGGAGGGCGAGGTGGACGACGGCTCCGCTCCGCCGCGCTGGGGTTCTCATCTCTGGCGGATGCGCCCGCCCGAAGGGCCCTGGGAGCATCTGCTCGCGGTGCCGCAGGGCCTGACCTGCGCCGGCGGCTTCGGCCGTCAGGTCTATGCGCTCGGGCTCTGGGATCACGTGCTGTATGCGTACGACACCGCAACCGGGGCAGTCGGGAAAAAAGTCGTCGGCTCGGTCGGCGGCCACATGTGCCGCAACCTGCCGGTCGACCGGCGCGGCCACGCCTTCGTCCCTCGGGTGCGCCAGGGCGTGGCCGGCGGCCCGCTCGCTGCCGAGCTGGTCGAGCTCGACCCGCTGCTGCACGAAGTCGCGGCCACCAAGCTGGCGCACTACGCCGACGGCCAGAGCGCGTCGGACGCGCACGGCATCATCGGCTTTTGCCAGCTTGCCGACGGCGGCATGGCCTTCGTCACCGGCGTCGGCCATCTCTACCGGATCGGCCCGGAGGGGCACGTCGCCGCACTCGGCTGGATACACCCGCAGGGCATTTCCTACACCGCCTCGCTGTTCACCTGGGACGGCGCGGCGCAGGTCGCGGGCGTCGGCCTGCGCGAGGGTGGCCGGCACGAGTGGCTGGTGTTCGACCTGCGCCGCCGCGTCGCCACGCGCGCGCCGCTCGACGTCGATCCGGGCGAGGGGTTGCTGCTGTACGGTTCGCTGACCCGCGACGATGCCGGCGGCTTCTGGGTCGCCGGCCGCCGCCGCCTGCCCGGCCACGTCTACCGCCCGGTGCTGCTGCGGCTGGCGACGTGAGCGTGTAAAGCGATTGCGGCCACGAGTGGGGAAAACGATGAAGGACGATACGGCTTACCGCAGCGCCAACGAGCTTGTAGCCGCGCTGCAACGGAAGGAAGTCTCGTCGGCCGAGCTGGTCGCGCACAGCATTGCCCGCATCGAGGCGCTCGACGGCCGCATCAACGCGGTCGTGGTGCGCGATTTCGACCGGGCGCGCGCAGCCGCCGCCGCGGCGGATGCGGCGCTGGCGCGCGGCGAGCGCCGGCCGCTGCTCGGCCTGCCGATCACGGTCAAGGAGAGTTTCAACGTCGCCGGCCTGCCGACCACCTGGGGCATGCCGGAGGCGCGCGGCTTCGTCGCCGCCGAGGACGCGGTTCCGGTCGCGCGGCTCAAGGCGGCGGGCGCGGTGGTGCTGGGCAAGACCAACGTGCCGATCAACCTCGGCGACTGGCAGAGCTACAACGAGGTCTACGGCACCACCAACAATCCGTGGGATGTCGGCCGCTCGCCCGGCGGCTCCTCGGGCGGTTCCTCGGCGGCGCTGGCGGCCGGGTTCGTGGCGCTCGAAATCGGCTCCGACATCGGCGGCTCGCTGCGCACGCCCGCGCATTTCTGCGGCATCTTCGCGCACAAGCCGAGCCACGGCATCGTGCCCGCGCGCGGCCAGACGCCGCCCGGCCTGCCGGCGCTGCCGGTGATCCCGGACCTGTCGGTGAGCGGCCCGATGGCCCGCAGCGCCGCCGACCTTGAACTGGCGCTCGATATCCTGGCCGGCCCCGACACCAACCTCGCGGTCGCCTGGCGGCTCGCGCTGCCGCCGCCGCGCCACGCAACGCTGCGCGATTTCCGCGTGCTGGTGCTGGTCGAGCATCCCCTGGCGCCAACCGCCGCCGCCGTGCGTGCCCCGATCGAGCGGCTGGCGGCGCGGCTGGAGGCGGCCGGCGCCAAGGTCGCGCGCAGCAGCCCCCTGCTGCCGGACCTGGCTTTGCAGGCACGCATCTACATGCGCCGCCTGCTGGCGTTCTTCGGCGGCCGCGCGCCGGAGGCCGACTACAGCGGCGCCGCCGACCTCGTGAAGTCGTTGCCAGACAGCGATACCAGCCTCGCCGCCTTGCGCCACCGCGGTTTCGTCGCGAGCCATCGCGACTGGTTGCAGGCGGGCTTCGCCAGCGCCGCGCAGCAGCAGCAATGGCAGGCGCTGTTCGGCGAGTTCGACGTCGTGCTCGCGCCGCCGATGCCGACGCCCGCGTTCCCGCACGATCACTCACCGGACCAGGAAACGCGGCGCATCGACGTGGACGGCGTCGCGCTGACCTATCCCGACCAGCTCGTCTGGCCGGGCGTCGCCACGCTACCGCTGCTGCCCGCGACCGCGATGCCGCTCGAGCGGACCGCCGAGGGCCTGCCGACCGGGGTGCAGATCATCGGCCCGTTCCTCGAGGATCGCACGCCGCTGGCGTTCACGCGCCTGGTCGAGCAAGAGTTCGGCGGGTTCGTCGCGCCGCCGGGGTGGTAGGGATATGGACATGCAGAAAACCGTCATCGTGACCGGAGGCAGCCGCGGGCTGGGCGCTGCCATGTGCCGCAAGCTGGCCAGCCTCGGCCATCCGGTCGCGATCAACTACACAACGGCCGCCGCCGCAGCCGAGGCCGTCGTGGGCGAGATCGTCGCCGCGGGCGGGCGCGCCGTGGCGGTGCCCGGCGACGTCGCCGACGAAGCCGATGTTCTTCGATTGTTCGATACGGCGGAAAAAACCCTCGGGCCGCTCGGCGCGCTGGTCAACAACGCCGGCATCATCGGCGCGAACAGCCGGCTCGCCGATCTCGACACCGCGGCGTTGCAGCGGACCTTCGCGGTCAACGTGATGGGCACGATCCTGTGCGCGCGCGAGGCGGTGCGGCGGCTTTCCACCGCGCGCGGCGGCGCGGGCGGTGCGATCGTCAACCTGTCCTCGGTCGCCTCCCGGCTCGGCGGCCCCGGCGAGCTCGTGCACTACGCGGCGAGCAAGGGCGCGATCGACGCTTTTACCCTTGGCCTCGCGCGCGAGGTGGCGGACGAGGGCATTCGCGTCAACGCGGTCGCGCCGGGGTTGATCGAGACTGAGATGAACCCCCCGGCGCGATTGGCGCGGCTGGTCCCGATGGTGCCGATCCGCCGTGTCGGCCAGCCCGACGAAGTCGCCGAGGCGGTCGCCTGGCTGCTGTCCCCGGCCGCGAGCTACGTGGTCGGCACGATCCTGACGGTGTCGGGCGGACGGTGAAGTAGCCCCCGCCCCTTGCGGGAGGGGGTTGGGGGAGGGGTCGCGCATTCAGTCGCGATGTCCGTCCGACCCCTCCTTCCGGCCTCCTCCCGCAAGGGGAGGAGGAGAAGAAAAGCTTCCTCCCTCCGGAACGAGCTAGCCTTTTCGTCGACGGGATTACTCCCCGCCGCGTTCGCGCGCCCGCTGGTAAGCCGGCCGGGCGTGGATGCGCTGCAACCAGTCAAAAAGCTTCGGCCGCGACTGGTCGAGGCCGGCGCGGCTGGTGGCGACTTCGAGCGGAAAACTCATGGCGATGTCGGCGGCGGAGAACTCCGCCCCGGCGAACCACTCCCCGGTGTCCAGCGACCGCTCCATGTAATCGAGATGGGTCTTCAACTGCGGATCGAGGAAGCCCGCCCGCACCTTGGCGATCGCGCCGCGCAGCACCGGACGCAACAGAAACGGCGCGCCCGTCTCCATCCGGTCGAGCACCAGCTTCAGCAGCAGCGGCGGCATCGCCGAGCCTTCGGCGTAGTGCAGCCAATAGGTGTAGCGCAGCCGTGCGTCGCTGCCCGGCGCCGGCACGAGCCGGCCGTTGCCGTGGCGCTCGACCAGGTACTCGATGATCGCCCCGGTTTCCGCGACGACCCGGTCGCCGTCGCCGAGCACCGGCGATTTGCCGAGCGGATGCACGGCCTTCAGCTCCGGCGGCGCGAGCATGGTCTTCGGGTCGCGCTGGTAGCGCCGCACCTCGTACGGCACCTGCAACTCCTCCAGCAGCCACAGCACCCGCAGCGACCGCGAGCGGTTCAGGTGATGCACGACGATCATTGCGGTCCTCCGCCGAGCAGCCTGCGCGCATTCGCGGGCAATGGCCATCCGCCTGGCGCCGCCGCCTTTTTCACGGCCGGTTCGTCGAGCGCCTACTCCCCGCACCCCTCGCCGCGCAGCAGCTCCACCACCGCGTCCGCCGGCACGTCGCTTGACGTGAACGCGCGGCCGATGCCGCGCACCAGCACAAAATTCAAGCGCCCGTCCCGCAGCTTTCTTGTCGCGCCGCATGTGCGCGATCAGCCGGTCGGCGGAGAGGCGGCGGTTCAGCATCGGCAATTCCGCCTCCATGCCGACCGCGGCAAAATGGCCGATCACCCGCTCCGCGTCGGCCGGCGCGCACAGCCCGAGATTGGCGGAAAGCCGGAACGCCAGCCCGATGCCGATCGCCACCGCCTCGCCGTGCAGGATCGTGCCGAAACCCAGTTCGGCCTCCAGCGCATGCCCGAACGTGTGCCCAAGATTCAGTAAGGCGCGACCATCGGAAGACTTTTCCTCGCGCTCGTCGTCGCCCACCACCTGCGCCTTGAACGCGCAGGCGCGCAGCACCGCCTCCGCCTGCACGCTGCGCTCGCCACCCACGACAGCCCCGCCATTCGCCTCGCACCACGAAAAAAAAGCGGCGTCGCCGATCAGCCCCGCCTTGGCGATCTCGGCGTAGCCGGCGCGCAGTTCCCGCACCGGCAGCGTCGCCAGCGTGGCGGTGTCGGCCAGCACCATGCGCGGCTGGTGGAACGCGCCGAGCAGGTTCTTTCCATATCGCGTGTTGATGCCGGTCTTGCCGCCCACGGAACTGTCGACCTGCGCCAGCAAGGTCGTCGGCACCTGCACGAACGGCAGCCCGCGCAGCGTGGACGCCGCCGCATAGCCGGCAAGGTCGCCGACCACGCCGCCGCCGAGCGCGATTACCGCGGTGCGCCGCTCGACCCCGGCCTCCAGTATCTGGTCCGTGACTTCGCCGAACGTCGCCAGACTCTTGGACGTTTCGCCGGCGGCGACCGTGATCGGCACCACCGAAAAGCCGGTTTCGGCAAGACCCGCCAGCAACATGGGGAGATGGCGAGCCGCAACATTCTCGTCGGTGACGACGAACGCGCGCTTCTGCGGCAGCACCGGGGCCAGTAGCGCGCCGGCCCGCGCCAGCAGGTTGTCGCCGACCACGACGTCGTAGCTGGCGCTGGCGAGGGCCACCCGCAGCCGCCGCGCCGGCTGCCACGCCAGCAATGCGTCGAGCACGTGCCCCGTGGTGGCATCGGGGTTCTCGTCGCCGCAATCGACGATGATGTCGGCCTCGGCGTAGATCGGGTGGCGGGTCGTCATCAGCCGCTGCATCACCTCGGCCGGGTCGCCGCCGTTCAGCAGCGGGCGATGGCTGCGGCCGGCGACACGACGCAGCAGCGTCGGCAGCCGCGCGCGCAGCCAGATGCACACCGCCTCGCGCCGGATCGTCGCGCGCGTCTGCTCGTCCATGTAGGCGCCGCCGCCGGTCGCCAGCACCAGCGGGTCGCCGGCCAGCAGCCGCGCGATCACCCGGCGCTCGCCGCTGCGGAACTCGGCCTCGCCGAAACGGTCGAAGATTTCCGGCACGGTCGCGCCGGCCGCGGCCTCGATCTCGGTGTCGGCGTCGCGGAACGGCAGGCCGAGGCGGGCCGCGAGCCGCCGGCCGATCGAGGTTTTTCCGGCGCCCATCAGGCCGACCAGCACGACGCTGCGCCCGGCCAGGTGCTCCGGCATCGGGACGTTGTCGGTGTTGCGCGTCATGGCGGCGGACGCTAGCACACGCGGACTGGACGCCAAGCGGGGCGCCATCCCGCACCAAGGACTGTCATGGGTCGCCTGTTCCTGTTCGTCGTGTTGCTGGGGCTGGTGATCGGGGCGGTCGGTCTGGTGGTGCTGGGCGCGTTCCCGCCGGAGCCGCACACACAGCAGATCCAGAAGGTGCTGCCCAACGACCGCTTCCAGCACGGCTGAGCGTGGACCGCCACGTCGAGGCGTTCCTGGAGATGCTGGCGGCGGAGCGCGGCGCGGCGCGCAACACGCTTTCCGCATATGCGTCCGATCTCGGCGACGCGGCCGCGTTCGTGTCTCGGCGCGGCTTGACGCTGGCGACCGCGGACCCGGCCGCGCTGCGTGCGTATCTCCATAAGCTCTCGGCCGAGGGCCTTTCGGAGCGTACCGCCGCCCGCCGGCTGTCGGCGCTGCGACAATTGCAAAAATTTCTGGTGCGCGAGGGGGTGCGGGCCGACGACCCGACGGAGCAGCTCGATGGGCCGAAGCTGCCGCAGGGCCTGCCGAAATACCTCAGCGAGGCCGAGGTGGACGCGCTGCTGGCGGCGTCCGACCTCGGCGCCGAGGCGCAGCCGGGGCGCATGCGCGCGGCGCTCGAGATCCTCTACGCGACCGGCATGCGCGTCTCCGAACTGCTGGCGCTGCCGCGCACGGCGCTGGCGGGCGATGCGGCGCTGCTGCTGATCCGCGGCAAGGGCGGACGCGAGCGCGTGGTGCCGCTGTCGGACGCGGCACGCGAAGCGGCGCAACCGTTGCTCGGCGCAAAAGGAAAATGGCTGTTTCCCGGGCGTGACGGGAAAAATGCGCTGACCCGGCAGGGCTTCGCGCTGGCGCTGAAACAGGTGGCGCTCGATGCCGGGCTCGACCCGGCGCGCGTTTCGCCGCACGTGCTGCGGCACTCGTTCGCCAGCCACATGCTGGCGCGCGGGGCGGATCTGCGCAGCCTGCAGCTGCTGCTCGGCCACGCCGATATCGGCACCACCCAAATCTACACGCACGTGCTGGCCGAGCGATTGCAGAAGCTGGTGGAGGCGCACCACCCGCTGGCGCGGCCGCCGGTCAGGGGCTGACCGGCCATGCTGCAGGTGCTAAACGCCCGCGCCATGCGCCAAATCCTCGACTTCGAAAAGCCGATCGCCGAACTCGAAGGCAAGATCGAGGAGCTGCGGCAAGATGTCGGAGGCCGACGGCCTCAACATCGCCGAGGAAGTCGCCAAGCTGACCGGAGAAGCACGACCGGCAGCTCCGCGCCACCTACGCCAAGCTGACCGCGTGGCAGAAGGCGCAGGTGGCGCGGCACGCGGACCGGCCGCGGGCGAGCCACTACATGGCCGCGCTGATCACCGAGTTCACGCCGCTGGCCGGCGACCGGGCGTTCGCCGAGGATGCGGCGGTGATCGGCGGGCTCGGCCGGTTTCGCGGCCGCTCGGTGATGGTGCTGGGCACCGAGAAGGGCACCGACACCGAGAGCCGGGTGAAGCACAATTTCGGCATGGCGCGGCCGGAGGGCTACCGCAAGGCGCGCCGGCTGATCGAGCTGGCCGGCCGGTTCGGCCTGCCGGTGCTGACGTTCGTCGATACGTTCGGGGCGCATCCGGGCATCGACGCCGAAGCGCGCGGCCAGGCCGAGGCGATCGCGCGCTCCATCGAGGCCTGCCTGGACGCACCCGTGCCGGTGATCGCCACCATCATCGGCGAGGGCGGCTCGGGCGGCGCGATCGCGCTGGCCGCGGGCGACGCGGTGCTGATGCTGGAGCACGCGATCTATTCGGTGATCTCGCCGGAAGGGTGCGCCTCGATCCTGTGGCGCGACGCGGCGCAGGCGCCGGCGGCGGCGGAGGCGCTGAAGCTGACCGCCGAGGACCTCAAGCGGCTCGGCCTGATCGATGCGATCGTGCCGGAGCCGCTGGGCGGCGCGCATCGCGATGCCGCCGCCTCGATCGCCGCGGTCGGCGATGCGGTGGCCGCGGCGCTGCAGCCGCTGCTGGCGCTGGACGCCGCGGCGCTGAAGACCAAGCGGCACGAGAAATTCCTGGAGATGGGCCGCGAGGCGCTGGCCTGATCGCGTCCGCTCGGCGGACCCCAACCACCGCCTCGAGTTCCCTGATTTAGCCGCTGCCGGCGCCGTGGCTGGGGGCGTGCGGCGCCGGGGCCGGGCCGTGGCCATTTCTGCCGTGCTTGCCGTCCCGGCCGCCGTCGGAGCCGGCCGCGCCCAGCTTGCCATCCTTGTTGCCCGGTGCGTCGCCCTTCTTGCCGCCCTGCACGGTGCCGCCCACGCCGCCGACCGGCGGCGCCGGCGGGCCGCTCGTGCCGCCGGACCCCACGCTGCTGCCGCCCGTGCCGGACCCGGTTCCGGTCCCGGTGCCGCCGTTGCCCGCGCTGCCGTTGCCGATGCCGCCAGTGCCGGTGCCGGTAGTGCCGGTGCCGGTGCCGCTGGTGCCGCCGGTCCCGGTCCCCGTGCCGCCGCCGCTGGTCCCGCCGCTGCCGCCCGCCGTGCCGTTGCCTGCGCCCCCGCCTTCGCTGACGGCGCCACCGGGCGACTTGCCGGCGGGCGGGCCCGGGCCATCGCTGCCGCCTTCGCCGCCGGCGCCCTTGCTCGGGGCCGGCGGCGATGCCGCGCCGATCTGGCCTTCTCCGATCATCGCCGGCGGGGAGCGTGCCGTCGGGGGGCTGGGGATCCGCCCGACGGCGATCCGCCCGACCCGCCGTCGGAGCCCTTCGCGTTCGTGCCGGTGCTGGCGGGCGCCGCGCCGCCCGTGGAATTCGCGGTCGCCGACGACTGGCCCGCCGAGTCGCTCGACGAACTCGTTGCTGTGGTGCTCGACGCCGCCGCGGCGGCGCTGGTCGTGACCGTGGTCGTGGTCGTGGTCACCGGCGTGGTGGTCGCAACCGGGGTCGTGACCGCGGCGCTCGTGACGGCAACGGTCGTGGTGGTGACGGTCGTGGTGGTCGGCGCGACCGCGACGACGGCCGGCGCAACCGGCGGCGTCAGCGCCGGGGTCTGCATCAGGGGCGCGACCTGCGGCGTCTTGCCGTGCCCGGCGTCAGCCGGCGGCGCCGCCTCGCGCCACCCGACCGCCAGCAGCGCATTGGCGGGGGCGTTGATCAGCTCCAGCACCACCGGCTCGCCGCTCGGCGGCGGCGCGCCGAAGCTGGGGCCGAGATCGGCCTCGATCCCCTCGGCCACCTTGATCCCCTTGCCCTGCAGCGCCGGGTAGCTCTCGACGAACATGTGTTGCAGCGAGCTGCGCCGCGGCAGCAACGGATCGTCGCTGACCTGCCGCACGCGCAGCACGCCGTCGGACAGGTCGCCCGAGAGCACGACGCGATCGGCGCCGGGGGCCGGAGCGGGCGGCAGGCGCAGCCGCAGGCCGCCGATCCGCCAGCCGCCATCGACCTGCTCGAGGACGCCGGCGACCAGCACGTCGCCCGGCGCGCGGCCGTCCAGCCGGCTCGCGCGGATGGCGCCGGTCGGGTCGCGCAGGCCGCTCACCGCGACCCAGCCGCCGACGCGCAGGTCGGCCGCGACGCGGGTCTGCGGCGAGACCAGCACGTGCTGGCCCGCGACCTCGATGGCGTCGCCGGATGCGGCAACCGCCGTGATCGGGCCGGAGACTTCGTGGCGGACGCCGAGGCTGACCAAGCGCAGGTCGTTGGCACTGCCGCGGGCCTCGATCACGGCGACCTCGCCGACCCGCAGCGTTTCCGAAGCCTCGCCGACGCCGTCCACCGTGATCCGGGGCGGCCCGTCGAGCGCGACCTCGACGCCATCGAGGCACAGGCTGCGGAAGCCGGTCAACACGCCGACGATGCCGGTGCCGCCGCCGCCACGCTCGGCGGTCTGCGTGGGGGTCAGGCCCCGCACGATGCCGCCCTCGCTGGTCACGCCGGTGCCGCCGATGCCGCGATCCGCCACCACCGGCGCCTCGCTGCCGACCCCGGTGCCGCCGATGCCGCGGTCGCTGACGGTCAGGCTCTGCGCCGTGCCGGTGCAGCTCGCGGCCATGTGCGCGCCGGCCGTCGGCTGGGTCGGCTGGGTCGGCTGCGCCGATTGCGGCGGAGCGGCGGGCGGCCGCGAGGCCTCGCAGCTGGCGAGCAGCAGCAGCGTCGCCAGTCCTGCGAGGCGCAGGGTCACACCGTGTCTCCCGCCTTGCCGGCCTCGGCGGCGGGGGCTGGCGGCTCGTCCTCCGAATACAGGTACACGCCGAGGTTGACCCGGCGGGTGGGGCCCGTCGGCGGGTCGTGTGCCTCCGCGATTGCCATCGCGCGGCGGTTGATCTCGAGCAGCATGCGCACTGCCGCCTCGCGCCCCATTGCTTCCAGTTGCTCGGCCGCCGCGATAGGCAACGCGTCGTAGTGCACGCTTCGATCGAGGAATGGTGCCTTGCCGACCGCGCTGACGTTGGCCGTCGCCGCCGCCATATGATCGGCCAGATTGCGGCCGAAGTAAAACATCTGCTCGTCGCGGCCGGGCCGCGGCACGAACGCCTCCACGTTCAGCACCACGCGGTCCTGCGGGTCGAGCCGCACCAGATCCTGGCTCAGCCATTCGTCGAGCACCGCGCGGGCGCGCAGGTCCTTGGTGACCGCCTCGACGAGGCCGTCGAACGAGGCTTCGCCGGGCGGCGCCGCGCGCGGCAACGGGCGGGGCACCCCGCCATCGCCCGCCCAGGGGGCGGCGCCGAGCCAGCGGGCGATGATCTGGCTGCTGAGCGTGACCACCTCCGGTATCGGGTCCGGGCGCGTGTCGGCGGAGCGCTGGCGCCGGATTTCCTTGCGGTGCACGCCGGTCAGCAGGCTGATCCGGCTGTCCGTGCGGGACTTGCCGTCCGTCAGGATATCGCGTATTGTTACATCCAGATACAAATCACGCATCAGATCGGCGACCACTGGATACGTGATCCCGTTGCGGATCAGCAATCTGATCAACGGGCGGAGCAGCCTGCCGAGCGTTCTCAGCAGGACGTCTGATGCGGGACCGGGAGAGCGTTCCGACATGCGTTCACATTAACGCAATCGTGTGGGAAAGTCGCCCACAAAAAGTTTTTCGCAACCAGTGCCATTTGCTTGACGGCGGGAGGCCGGCTGGGACAATATCCGGTCGTGGGAAAAATTCCCACAACAAAAGTGAACATAGCTGCCGGAGGCCGCGATGCGACTGCTGGTGATCGATGACAACGCGAAGCTGCGGCAACTGCTGGCCGGGCTGTTCGCCGGCGCCCGCTACGTGGTGGATGCCGTCGGCACCGCGCATGAGGCGCTGGAGGCGCTCGCGGCGGCGAAATACGACCTGATCCTGCTGGAGCTGCGGCTGCCGGACGCCGACGGTGCCACGGTGCTGCGCGACCTGCGCCGCCGCGGCATCGCGACGCCCGTGCTGGTGGGCACCGTGGTCGCCGACCTGGAGCGGCGCGTCGAAGTGCTCGACCAGGGCGCCGACGACGTCATGGTCAAGCCGTTCTCCTCGGACGAACTGCTGGCGCGGGTGCGCGCGCTGCTGCGTCGGCCGCCCAACGTGCTGAATCGCGTGCTGTCGATCAGCAACATCTCGCTCGACACCACGGCGCGCGCGGTGCAGGTCGACGGCGGCGCGGTGGACCTGACACGGCGCGAGATCGCGGTGCTGGAGACGCTGATGCGCAGCCGCACCCGGCCGGTCGCCAAGCGGGCGCTCGAGCAGGCGGTGTATTCGTTCGCCGAGGACGTGTCGCCGAACGCGATCGAGGCGGCGGTGTCGCGGGTGCGGCGACGGCTCGACAGCGCCGGCGCGCGGATCACCATCAGCGCCGCCCGCGGCATGGGGTATCTGCTCTCCGAACGCCCGGCGTGACGTTATTATTTATAACATTCCGAGGATACGAAACCAAACATAGTCGAGCGGCATCAGCAGGGCAAGGCTGATCGCCGCCAGCAGCAGGCAGAGGCGGGTCGCGGCGCCGGTGGAGGCGCGGCCCAGTTGCAGCGCGAACACGATCGGCGCCGACTGGTAGGGCAGCACGGTCGTCGAGTAGCCGAGCACCTGCACCATCAGCACGGTGGTCAGCTTCAGCCCGGATGCGGCGGCGAGGTCCTGCGCGAGCGGCGTGAACAGCGCCGGCACGCCGTTCGAGGTGACGACGAAGTTGAGCAGCGTGGAAATCCCCGCCAGCGCCGCAAAACTGCGGAACGGCGCGGCCGGGTCGAGCGGCGCGACCGCGGCGAGCGCGTGGCCGAGCACCGCGCCGAGGCCCGAGCGCGTCACCAGCGCCGCCATGCCCAGGATGCCCGCGATGTAGATCGCGGTGCGGAAGTTCACCTGGGTCGCGAACTCGTCGTGGGTCACGAAACCGACGCGCGGCAGCAGGCAGACGCAGGCGGCGGCGAGCCCGATCCAGGCGGGCGAGATGCCGTGCACGGCATCGGTCAGCCACAGCAGCAGCGTCGCGCCGAGCAGCAGCGCGAGGCGCCGTTCGTCGCGCGACAGCGGCGCGGCCGCCTCGGTCGGGATCGACCCGCGCGGCCGATCGGCAAACAGCAGGCAGATGCAGCCGACCAGGAAAAAACCCTTGAGCACGCCGAGCACCGGCGCATGCAGCAGCAGATACGGCAGGTAGGTCAGGCGGATGCCGTAGTCGGTCTCGATGCTGCCGGCGAGCACGAGGTTGGGCACGTTCGACGGCAGGATCGAAGCCGACAGCATGAACGTGCCGAAGCCGACCGCGAGCACGAGGCCGGTGCGGCCGGGCCTGCCCACCGCAAGCCCGGCGCGGTCGGCGACCGCGAGCACGATCGGCATCAGCACCGCGATCCGGCCCATGTTGGAGGGCATCACGAACGCCAGCGCGTAGGTCAGCAGCACGACCCCCGCCACCAGCCGCGGATAGGAGCCCGACAGTCTTCCGGTCAGCGTGCGCGCGGCGCGGTCGGCGAGCCCAGTCTTGCGGATCGCGATGCCGAGCACGAAGCCGGACAGTACCAGCCAGAACGCGGAGGAGGCGAAACCGGCGAACACGGTCGCCGCCGGCGCCGCACCCAGCATCATCGCGAGCGCAAAGAAAATGAGCGCTGTCAGGTATTCGGGCAACAGGCCTGTCGCCCACAGCCCGACGGTGAGCGCGGTCAGCGCCGCGGCGAGCAGGATCATCGGCCGTCGGCGGCGGCGCCGGCTACGGCGCGGCGGTCAGCGACGCTTCCTCGCGCGCGATCCCCAGCACCGCGCGGGTATCCTCCTGCGCCGCGTAGATCAGCGCCTGCAGGTCGGGGTATTCGGCCGCGCTGAACAGGCTGTGCGCCACCACCATGTGCCGCGCCACCCGCACTACCGGCCCGGTGCGCTCGTAGCTCGCCGCGTAGCTGCCGGCCGAGTTCTCGAAATGCACGTCGCGCGGCAGCCGGGTCACCACCATGCCGGGCGGCAGCGCGATCGTGACCGTCCATGACGAATCGCCGGCCGCCGTCAGCAGCGGATGCCGGCGCGGGCCGTCGTTGGACAGCAGCCCGCGCAGCCGCGAGGGCGCACCGAGGTCGAGCCCCGGCGGCACGGTCAGGAACGCCTCGCGCCCGTCGAAGGTGACGCCGTGCGGGCTTTCCCAGCTGCCTTGCATCACGAACGGCTCGGTCAGGTCGCGCGGGTCGGAGGTGGAAAAACTGCCGAAGCCGCCCTCGGCGGAACTCGCCAGCAGCCGTTCGGCGACGTCGCGCGGCGAGGACTGGCCGATGATCGCGGCGCGCGCGGCGCTCTCCAGGTTGGCCGAGGGCACGATCGTCGCCTGCCCGGCGAGCGTGCCGTCGATGCCGATCTCGATGCGGCTGGTCAGCCGGGTACTGGTTGTCCTCGGGGCGCTGCGCCCTGGTGTGCGCGACCTGCCCGTCCGCGGTCGCCAGCACGACGGTCTTGTCGGCCAGCATCCGGTCGAGGCTGGCGAAGCGCGCATACGGGTTGGTCGGGTTGGCGTAGACGTCGAAGTCGGGCAGGTAGGCGACGACGTGGTTGAACTGCGGCAGCCACAGCGGCAGGTCCCGGGTGCGCGAGCCCTGGTCGATCAGCGCCGCCTCGGCGCGGATGCCGAGCGCGGCCAGCATCGCCTGCATCAACACCACGTGGTCCTTGCAGTCGCCGTAGCCGTTGCGCAGCACCTCGGCCGCGGGATGCGGCACCCAGCCGTCGTTGGGGTCGAGATACACCGCGACATACCGGATGTTGCCGGCGACCCAGTCGTACACCGCGCGCGCCGCCGCGAGCCCGGTGCGGTCGCCGGCGACCCGGTGGGCCAGCTCGCTGATCGCGGGCGTCGCCACCGCCTTGTCGTGCGACTGGCGGAAATAGATCGCGCCGATCGTGCGCAGGTCGGGCAGGCTGGTGGCCACGAACAGCGGCTGGAAATCCCGCGTGTCCACCATCGAGCGCTCGTATTCCTCGGCCTTCGTGTTGGCGATGCGGGCCTCGATGGCGTGCAGCCCGTCGGTGTCCTGCTCGGTGACCGCGAAGCCGCCGCGGACGCGCCAGTGCATGGGAACGCCGGCCGGCGCCACAATGCGCACCTCGCCGTCGTCGAGCGGCAGGTCGAGCGGCGCCACCATCTCCACGTTGAAGCCGAGCAGCGCCGGCGTCTTCTGCACCAGCCGCCAGACGACGTGGGTGCGGCTGCCTTCGCGGACCTGCGGATACAACAGCGTCGTGGTCATCGCCGAGGTAAAGCCGGGGGCGTTCTGCGCCGCCTCGCTCGGCCGGGTGAAGCGCCCGCTATCGGGCACCGGCAGCCGGGTGCCGTCGGGCTCGTCCACCCAGGCTTCCACCACTTCAAGACTCTGGCTTTTGGGATAGAACGTCAGCGCGCTGCGCTCTTCGTCGGCGATGCCCTGCTTGTCGACCACCGACGCATCGACCGTGATGGTCTCGGTGTACGTCAGGTCGGTGTTGACCTGGTACTCGCGCCACAGATGGGTCAGGCGCGCATGCACGGTCGGCTCGCCGGCGCGGGCCGCGACCGGCAGCAGCCACAGGATGGAGAGGAGGAGCGCTGTCCCCGCCGCCCACGGCCGGGGCAGCGCACGCAGGCGACGGCCCGGGACGGGCCCGGCGATCAGGCCGCCTGCTGCTTGGCGCGGGCGCGCTCGATCCGGCGCTTGAGGATCAACGCCTCGCCGGGCAGCCGGCGGTTCGGCGTGGACATCAGGAACGCATCGATGCCGCCGTTGCGCTCGACGGTGCGGATCGCGCGCGTGGACAGGCGCATGCTGACGGACATGCCCAGCGTGTCGGAGAGCAGCGACGTCTCCTGCAGGTTGGGCAGGAAACGGCGGCGGGTCTTGTTGTTGGCATGGCTGACGTTGTTGCCGGACAGCACACCTTTGCCCGTGATCTGGCAGCGGCGGGACATCGCTTCATCCTCGAACGAACATGGCGCAGGGCAAATGCCGCGCGCCAGGCGGGGCATCGGAAGGCGCGGGTTATGACGAAGCCGGGAGGGGGCGTCAAGGACAGACGCGACACACGAGCCCGTCGTTCCGCCGCGGGATGCTCCGCCGTATAGTCCGCGGCGCGGGCACGAGGGAGCGCCGAGCCGGTGGTCTGGGACATCTACAACGCCGGTCGCGCTGCGCTGGGCGACGGCCGGCCGGCGGACGCGCTGCATTTGCTGCAGAGCAACCGGGTGCCGGATTCGCCGATCTGGAGCACGCTCGCCTGCCTCGAAGCCGAGTGCTTTTCCTTCCTCGGCCGGCATGCCGAGGCGGTGCGGCTGCTGGAGCAGACCGCCGACCTCGACCCGCGCAACTACTGGCTGTTCTACAACCTCGCGCGCGAATACCGCACGCTCGGCGAGCAGCAGAAGGCGCTCGGCGCGACGCGGAACATGCACGCCTGCCTCGGCTGGGACGAAAGCCTGCGCAACGGCTACGTGTTCACGCACGACTACTTCTCGGCCAACATCGCCGCCTGGACCGACTGGTTCGCCCGGCTGATCCTGGCCGCGCCGATCAAGTGCCTGGAGATCGGCAGCTGGCAGGGCGGCTCGGCGACGTGGCTGCTCGACAAGGTGGTCGGCCCGCGCGGCGGCAGCCTGACCTGCATCGACACGTTCGAGGGCAGCTCCGAGCACGCCGACGTCCTGGCCGGGCTCGGGCAGTCGCTGGAGCAGATCTTCGATGCCAACATCGCCCGCACCGGCCATGCCGGGCAGTGCCAGAAACTGGTCGGGGCGTCGCAGGACGTGCTGGGCTGGCTGCGCGACGAGCGCTTCGATTTCGTCTACGTTGACGGCGCGCACGAGGCGAAATACGTGATCCAGGACGCGGTGCTGTGCTGGCCGCTGGTCCGCCCGGGCGGTTTTTTGCTCTTTGACGACACGCACTACACGTTCGCCGACCGGCCGGAGCAGAATACCGAGACCGCCATTTCCGCCTTTCGCGGCTGGTTCGCCGACGAACTGGAGGTGCTGACGCCGCTGGAGGACCGGCAGATGCTGGTGCGCCGGCGCGGGTGATGCCCGGAATATTGTTGCGTAAGTGGAACAAAATGGGCATGCCGAGGCAGGCCCCCAAATTCAGCTCCAAACGAGTCGGGGCCGGCCGAACTCGTATTCCAGGGTGAGCCCGCCCCGCGGCGCCGGCGGCACCATCCAGGGCGGCGGCGGCGGCGGCGGGGCGCGCGGCTTGCCCGGGCGTGGTGGCTTGGGTTTCGCGGCCGGGCCCGGCGGAGCGTCGGCTGCGGCCGAAATGGCCTTGCGCCGGGCCAGCGCCGGCGGCAGGTCGAGCGCCAGCATCCAGCAGAGCGGGCGCAGCACCCGGGCGATCGGGCCGGGCGCCGCCTGCATCAGCGCCGTCATCTCAGGATCGCGCAACAGATCCTCGATCGCCGCGCGATGCGCCCCGCCATACGGCAGCAGCGCCACCAGCCAGCCGCAGTGCCTTGGCGCCTGGCCGGGGGGCGGCGGGGTGCGGCGAGCGGTGGAGGTTTTGCGCGGGGCCGCGGAGGGCGGGCGCGGCGTGTAGGTGCCGGCGGCGATGCGGTCGGCGAGATCGGCGACGCATTGGATGGCGCGGGTGATCCGGATCACGACGAAGGCGATCAGCGGCTGGCTCAGTGGCCCACCAAGAGTCTGCGCAGTCGCGGCGCGGCTCAGCCAGCGCAGCACGCTGGCGAACCGCTCGGGCGCGGGACGGATTGGGGGTGTGTTCATGGCGATATGTTAGTCGAAATGGCTAAACGTGGGCAAATTAAAATGTCGAGCGCGATGCAGGTAGCGGGATTCCCGTTCGGCTCGGCGGCGGCGTTCGAATGCTGCCGGAACGGCCGCTTTCGGCCCGCCCCTGCGATCCATGTGGTGCAGCGGCGCGGCGCGACCGTTCAAGGATTCCGACGCTCCGCGTTTTTCATGCAGACTGCCGACCGACTCGCCGAGTTGGCGCCCATGGGACCGACCCGGGCATCGACGCGGCGACGCGACGAGGAAACGAGACGAAAATGACCCAGCCCATTCCCGCCTTCGACCCCGGCAACGCATTCCGGCTCGACGGCACCGTCTGCATCGTCACCGGCGGCGGCTCCGGCATCGGCCGCGCCATCGCTTTCGCCGCCGCCCGCTCCGGCGCGCGGGTGCAGGTGCTCGACGTCGTCGGCGCGGCCGCCGCCCGCACCCGCGCCGAGATCGAGGCGGAAGGTCTGGTCGCGGCCGACTGGCAGGCCGATGTCGCCGACGAGGCGCAGGTCGCAGCGGCGTTCGACGCGATCGCCCGGGCGGAGGGAAAAATCGACAGCCTCGTCAACAACGCCGGCCGGGCGATCCGTCGACCGGCGGTCGATCTCGACCTCGCCGACTGGAACCGCGTGGTCGAGGTCAACATGACCGGCGTGTTCCTGTGCGCCCGCAGCGCCGCGCGCCATATGCTGCCGGCGCGGCGCGGCGCGATCGTCAACATGTCCTCGATCATGGGCCTGTCTGGCGGCGGCATCTACCCAAACATCTCTTACCAGACGACCAAGGGCGCGGTGGTGAACCTCACGCGCGCGCTCGCGGTCGAGTGGGCGCCGCACAACATCCGCGTCAACGCGATCGCGCCCACCTGGGTGCGCACCGATTTCATCCGCCCGCTGCTGGAAAACCCGGAAATCGTCGCGCGGATGCAAGCTGCAACGCCGCTCGGCCGCGTCGCCGAAACCGACGACATCGTCGGCGCCGTGCTTTTCCTGCTGTCGCCCGCCGCCGCGATGGTGACGGGACATACGCTGCCGGTGGACGGCGGCTACCTCGCGCAGTAGCGCGCGGCGATCAGATGCGGGCAGCGAGCGTGTAGCGGGTGGTGGCGCCGGACTTCGGCACCGCGATGTAGGAGAAGTTCGTGCTGCTCGTGCGGCCGTTGCCGGCCTTGTCGACGGCGTCGATCATGTAGGTCAGCGAGACCGACTCCCCCGTCCCCGGCAGTATCCACTGGTACGGAAGCTTCATGATGCAGGTTGCCTTGGCGCCCGAGCGGGTCGCCGTGGCGGTGGCAGTCTCGGTGTACGTGGCTTCGCCGCCGATCACGTAGGCGGTCATGGTGCACATGATCGGCGGGCTGTCGACGAGCACGGACACGACGTCGATATCGAGCGTGAGCTGCAGCAGGCCCGTGAACGTGGCCGTCGTCGTCTCGGCCGCCGCGGCGGCCTGCAGCAAGCCCGGCGATCCCGCGTCGGCAGCGCCGAGCGTGCGCGGCCATGCCGGCGCGGCCGCTCCGAAAACCACGACGGACGCGGCCGTTGCCGCGATCAACCTGCGCATCGACATCTCCCGGTCGGACGGTCTGTTGCCGGTGCCGACGTTATACGGACCGGATGCCAACTGGCAACGAGAGCGTCGCGTTTCGGTCCAGTTCCCCGCCCAGGAACATGCGGCCGATTCCGCTTTGCTGCGATGCGGGATGCTGGCATGTTTTTCCGCAAGGGTTCGCAGCGAACGGGGAAAAAAATGACGCAGCTTTCGATCGTCGCCTTCGACCGGTTCACCGACATCGACGTGTTCATGCCGTGGGATCTGCTGTTCCGCGCCAAGGCGGCCGGCGCCAGCGACTGGACCATCAAAATTCTCGGCAAGACCGAGCACGTCACCTCGGTCGCCGGCCTGCGCATCCCGACGCATGGGCGGCTCGAGGAAACCGCGCACAGCGACGTCGTCGTGTTCGCGAGCGGCGTCGGCGTCGAGGACGTGCTGGCCGACAAGGAGTTTCTCGCCGCACTGCATCTGGATGAAGAAAAACAACTGATCGGCTCGATGTGCGCGGGCGCCGTGATCCTGGCCGAAAAGGGCCTGCTGAAGGGCCGCCGGGCCACGACGTATCCGACGTATTTCAAGCGGCTCGCCGGCTACGAGGGCGTCGAGGTGGTGGACGAGGCGTTCGTGCGCAACGGCAACGTCGCCACCGCCGGCGGCTGCCTTGCGGCGCAACTGCTGTGCGGCTGGATCACCGAGACGCTGGCCAGCGCCGAGTTGGCGGACGCGGTGATGGCCTCGATCCTGCCGGTCGGGCAGGGTTGCCGGGCGTTCGCCGGCTGGGGCGACCCGGCCGCGGCGAAGGCGGCCGCGGCGGCGGCGAAGGCACGGCTGCCAGCGGCGGCGGAGTAGCGCGAATGCTGGTCGCCGGCGCCGCCACGCTCGACGCGCAGCTTGCGGCGCTGCGGCCGGAGTTCGAGCGCGACGGCGCCGTGTGCGTGCGTGCCGCGTTTTCCACCGAATGGCTCGATCTGCTCGCGGCGGGCATCGCCGAGAACATGGCGCATCCGGGGCCGATGGCGAAGGAGTACACGCCGGCCGGCAAGCCCGGCCGGTTCTTCGGCGATTATTGCAACTGGCGCCGCATTCCCCAGTACCATGATTTCTTGCTGCATTCCCCGGCAGCAAAAATTGCCGGCACGCTGATGGGGGCAAAAAGGGCAAATCTATTTCACGAGCACGTGCTGGTGAAGGAGCCGGGGACGGCGGAAAAAACCCCGTGGCACCATGACCAGCCGTACTGGACGGTCGACGGCACGCAGGTGTGCAGCCTGTGGATGTCGCTCGACCCGGTGCCGCGCGCGACCTCGGTGGAATACGTCGCCGGCTCGCATCGCTGGGGCGTCTGGTACACGCCGAAGCGTTTTGCGGATTCCAACGATCACCCGACCAAGGGCTTCGTTCCTGTCCCGGACATCGACGGAGAACGAGAGAAATACACGCTGCTCGGCTGGGATCTGGAGCCGGGCGACTGCATCGTGTTCCACGCGCTGACGTTGCACGGCGCGCCCGGCAACACACAGCCGACCAGCCGGCGCGCGGTCGCCTCGCGCTGGACCGGCGACGACGCGCGTTTCGTGCTGCGCGAGGGCTTCATGAGCCCGCCGCCGCCGCCCGATGCGCCGCCGCCAGGTGCCGCGATGGACAGCGACGTGTTCCCGGTGGTCTGGCGGGCCGGCTGAGAGCCGGCGCTACGGCGACTTCACCAGCTCGAAGATGGTGCCGGCGTTGTTGGGGTCGAAGCTGTCCGCGGTCGTGCCGTAGAGGTCGCCGGCCTTGTCCATCATCAGCACGCCGTACGGATCGACGCCGTCGGTGCAGAAGTCGCCGCCCTGCGAGCAGAAGCTGTACAGCACCTTCTCGGACCACGCCGTCCGGCTCGGGTTCAGCGACAGCTCGAACACCACGCCGGCCGGGAAGCTGGAACTGGCGCCGCCGCCCGCGGTGGTGCCGTAGAGGTTGCCTTCGCCGTCCGCGATCAGGCTGCCGCCGAGCGGGCCCTGGCCGTCGGTGCAGCCGGGCTTGCTGCAGAAGCGATACAGCACCGTCTCCGACCACGCCGCGCGGGCCTCGTTCGGGATCAGTTCGAACACCACGCCGGCGCCGGCCTTCTCGGTGCTGGTGCCGCCTTTCTCGGTCGTGCCGTAGAGATTGCCCGCGCGGTCCATGATCAGCCCGGCGCGCGGCAGACGGCCGTCGCTGCAGCCGGGCTGGGAGCAGAACCGGTAGAGCACGCTCTCCGCCCACGCCGCCCGCGTCGCGTTCGGCGTCAGTTCGAACACCACGCCCCAGGCGTTCTCCTCGCCGCCCGCCAGGGTCGTGCCGTAGAGATTGCCCACCGCGTCCAGCATCAGCGCGCCGGCCGGTTCGCGGCCGTCGGCGCATTGGCTCAGCGCGCAGAAGGTGTAGAGCACCTTCTGCGTCCAGCCGGCGTGATCGGCGTTGGGCGACAGCTCGAACACGACGCCGCCGCCGTTGCCTGAGAGCGTGGGGGTCTGGCTCGCCGTGCCGTAGAGGTTGCCCGCCTTGTCCATGATCAGGCCGGCCCGCGGGAACGCGCCGGTCGCGCAATTGATCTGCGAGCAGAAGCTGAACAGCACGGTTTCCGTCCACTTCGTCCGGGTCGCGTCGGGGGTCAGCCGGAACACCACGCCGGCGTCGCCCGCGCCGCCTTCCTCGGCGGTGCCGTAGAGGTTGCCGGCGGCGTCCATGATCAGGCCGGGATTGGTCCTGAAGCCGTCGGCGCAAGCGGGCTCCGAGCAGAAGCTGTACAGCACGGTCTGCTGCCACGCCGTGCGGCTGGCGTTGGGCGTCAGCTGGAAGGCGACGCCACTGTTGCCGCGCAGCGGTTTGCCGCCGCCGAGCGTCGTGCCGTACAGATTGCCGGATGCGTCGCTGATGTAGTCGACCTGAGAGGCGGCATCAGAGCACACGTCGCTGACGACGTGACGGCAGAACGTGTAGAGCGTTCTTTCCTGGAACTGGGCGGCATGGCCGCGCGTCGGCATCGCCAAGGCGATGAGTGCGGCCGCGCACACCGCCATGAGGCGAGCGACAACCCAAGCGGTCCGACCCGTGCGGATTGCCATGCCCCATCGCCCCATTGTCAAATTCGCTGGCGGAAAGTTTACCGGTTCGCGTTCCAATAAGCAATCGATTTTGCAATTTTTGCCAAAAACGCGAGCGATGTGAATTTCCAGTTGGTGCCGTTGGGCAGCAAAAATCCGGCACGCGTGCGGGCGGGCGCGCTGGCGGCCGTCAGGCGGCGGCGGGCGGGTGCTTCGCGATCACCATGAAGCAGTGGACGTAGTCCATGCCGTGCCCGTCCGGCGCGGCGGCAACGTCCGCCTCGTAGGCGGCGTAGAACCGGTCGACGATGCGTCGGCGCTCGTCCTCGGTTCGGGCCGGATCGAGCGCGTCGAAGAACATCGATTCGCTCCACGAGCGCAGCGTCGGCACGTAGGCGCGGGCGAACGCCTCCGCCGGCTGACCCGAACGAAACGCCGCGGCGAACGGGCATCGGGTGATCCGGGTGAAGCACTGCTCGAGCCGCAGCCCGGCGCGCCGCACCGCGGAGGCTGGGTCGTCGAACGGCGCCCGGAATTCTTCCATCGTGCGATAATATTGCGGAAACGTCGCGCGCCTGACTTCGTCGTCCGAGATCGCGCCGGCGTCGCGCAGGGCGGCCCAATGGCGGGAGAAGGTCGCGTGCATGTTCCGCCCGCCGGTCCAGCCGAGATAGAAGCCGTTCTCGTCGGTGCAGAAATTGGCGAACACCAGCCGCCCGCCCGGCGCCAGTTCGCGCACGCGGGCACTGAGAATAACGTCCCAGTCCGCGGCGGCCTGGGCGCGGAACGCGGCGAGCGCCGCGCCGACCGCGCCGACCGCGTGGACGTGGTCGGCAAGCGTCGCCGGCAGGCGGCTGAGCCAGTGCATGGCGGTCGCGGAGAACCCGAGCGACAGCGTGCCCTCGGGAAAAATCTGGCGGTGGAAGCTGGTGCCGCTGGCGAAAGTGAAAAAGTCGGGCACGTCGGCCAGCCCGAGCTCCGACTTGCCCGGCAGCAGCCCGTGCAGCAGCCGGAACAATGCCGAGAAATCGTTGTGCGGCAGGTCGGTGTAGGTGAGCGTGATCGGCCGGCCGGTGCGCGCTTGGAGCGCCGCGATCAGCGCGTGGTGCAGCGCGATCGAGGTGCCGCCGTCGGCCGCGCCGAAATCGGCGATGCCGAACGGCGCCGCCGAGGCCGCGAGGTCCATCGCGGCGAGCGCCTCCAGCGCAAGCGGGATCGCCGCGTCGATGACGTCCTTCGCGCCCCTGGTGTGCTCGCTGTAGTAGCCGGCGCCGCGCATCCGGATCGGCACGACAGGGGGTTCGCTCATTCGCCTGCACCATGATCATTCGTCGTCGAGCAGCCCGGCCCCCGCGCCGGTCCGCCGCGAGCGGTCGGACCCCGGAACGTAGGTAAGCTGCGCCAATGCCTGAAGCCGCCGCCACTGGTCCGGCGGCACAAGGCTGCGCCGGAATTTTTCATGCAGCACGTGCGGCAGCGGCGGCAGCGGGGCGGCGTAGCAGTCCAGCGAAAGCGCGGACGCGGGCAGCGCGGCAAGACTCTCGGCCGGAACGGTTGCACCTGGGTTCTCCCCCGGGTTGCACCTGAGTTCCACGTTGCCGAGCCGGATGGAAACCGGTTGGGCCGTGGTCGTCAGCAGGCCCGGCAGCGCCCAGAGCGGGCGCACGACGCGGGCGATCCGGCGCGGCTCGGCGGCGTCGGCCAGCCAGCCGGCGAGCAGCAGCGGCGACGCCTCGGCCGGAGGCGGCGTCTCCAGCAGGTCGAGCAGCGCACCGGCCCAGTCGCCGCAGCGCCGGCAGATCCAGACCGCGGCGCGCCCGGCGTCCTCGGCGACGCCCCACGGCAGCCCGGCGCCGCGCGCGGCCTTCTGCGCCAGCGTCTCCACCTCGTTCAGCGACAGGTCGAGCTGTCAGGCGGCAAGGTCGATCCCGCCCGCCGCCAGTTCGTCCGGGAACGGCGCGCCCTGGAACAGCGTGATGCGCAGCCAGCGGTCCGAGCGCGGGTCGAAATTGCTGCGCGCCGAACATCGCCAGCTTGCAGCGCAACAGGTCGATCGGGCGCATCTCGGCGCCGATCAGGTTGTCGCGGATTTCGGCGTAAGGGAATCTCGCCGCGATTTGCGCGCGGCGGGCCACGTGCCGCCATTCCGGCCGTCGCAGCAGGAATTCCGCGATCGGCAATCCGTCCGGCTGATGCGCGCAACGCCTGAAACAGCGCGGGAACGTCGCGGCAGAACGTCAGCGGCTGTTCCAGCTCGGCGCCCGGTTCGTCGAACCGCTCGCCGAGGCGCGGCTCCAGCTTCTCCGCCGACACGTACCAGAACCGCGCCTGCGCCGCCGGATCGTTCTGGTCGATGGCGAGCGCCCAGGCGTAATCCTGCTCGATGGCGCGCGCCAGTTCGCCGCAGGTCATGCGGCCGTCGATGGCGACGGCTCGCCTGCTCGTCCGCGCCCATCGCGTCGCAGAGGTCGTCGACCAGCGCGCCGTGCGGCTCCAGCAGCAGCGACGACGGCGATTCCTGCGCCTTCGACCGCGAGATTTGCCGCCGTCCAGCGATACAGCGCGTCCCAGGGAAGCGGGGTGCGGTCATCAAGCGCGCCGCATGCGCCCGCCATCGCGCAAGGTCCGAACGCAGCCCGAGAATCGCGCGGCATCTGCACCGGATCGGCGGTGTGCCAGCCTTGCAACTCGGCCGCCGCGGCGTCGGCGTGGCCGAGCAAGACGGCCCGGCGTTTCGGCGCTCGCCGAAGGCAGCGCACGAACGCGGGCGAGCGCCGTTTCGCGCGCAAACCATCCAGCGGTGCAGCAGCAGCGGGTGGCGTACCAGAAACGGCGCCATGCCGAGCCCCGTGGCGTTGCCGACGCCGAACCGCCGCCGCAGCGCCGGCGCGAGCTTCACCGCCGTCGCCGGCGCCATCGCGCGCGCCGCGGTGCTCGACGAGATCGACGGTGAACGCGCGGATCAGCCATACCGTCAGCATCTCCGCCTGGAACGGGCCGGCGAATTCCGGCCGGTCGACGATCTCGTCGCGGTCGGCGATGCCGAATTTGCCGTTGCCGTAAACCGCCGTCGTGCGCATCAGATAGCCGACGCTTTCGACCAGCCCGGCGTCGGGCTGCTGCCCCGCCGCGAGCGAACGCGACGACGGCTCGAACAGCCGCACGCTCTTGTTGGCGCGCGACAGCACAAGATCGCGCTCGGTGTAGCGCCCGGCCTCCTGGCGCGGCACGTTGGCGCGCAGCCGGGCGATTTCGGCTTCGTCCGGAACCCCGTCGTAGAGGCAGAAGCTGGCGTCCCAGGCTTCGGCGATCACCCGGTCGGTGCGGTTCTCCGCCGGCAGGTCGTGGGAGAACGCGAGCAGGCTGTAAGTGTGGCGGGGCGTGCGCACGGCGTAGACGGCGTGGCCGAACCCGTCGGTGTCGATCGCCCACTCCGCGCGATTGATTTTCCACTGTTCCCGCTTCGCCCTTCGCAGCATCGCGCGCAGGAAACTGAGGCGGGTCGCGTGCATCGCGCCCATGCGGCCGAGCCGCATCACCTGCGACGGCGGGCGCAGCGGACATTCGCTCATGCGGATCGCCCAATTCTTCGCTCTGTGCAGCGACCCCTCCTCCAGGCCTCCTCCCGCAAGGGGAGGAGGAGCAGAAAGCGTTTGCGCGCGCATCAGGCCGGGTCGAACGCCGGCCGGAACGCGGCGCGAAAGAACCGCTGCCAGTTGGCGCCCAGCACGCCCTCCATGTCGGCCTCCGCGAAACCGGCCGCACGAAGACCGTTCGCGAGATTGGCGAAGCCGCGAGAGTCCTGGAACCACCCAGGCTGCGGCGGAAACGCCGGCCGGTCGGCGGGATCGGGCCGCGTCCACTTGCCCTCGCGCATCCACGCCAGCACCGCGTCAGGCTGGTCCTGGCACAGGTCGGAGCCGATGCCGAGATGCTGCACCCCGACGATCTCCGCCGGTGCGCGCCGCCATCTCGCAGAATGCTTCAAGCGTGGTGGCAGATCCGTCGCGCAGATGATGCGGATAGAGCGACAGCCCCAGCATGCCGCCGCCCTGCGCGAGCGCGCGCAGCAGCGTTTCCGACACCTGTCGCTTGCCGGCGCGCCACGTCGCGGGCGTGGCGTGGGTGATCGCGACCGGGCGCGCCGACGCGGCGATCGCCTCCAGCGCCGTGCGCTCGCCGGCATGCGACAGGTCGATCAACATGCCGAGCCGGTTCATCTCGCGGATCACCTCGCGGCCCATCCGGGTCAGCCCGCTGTCCTCGTCCTGCCAGCCGCAGCCGAGCAGCGACTGGTTGTTGTAGGTGAGCTGCATCACCCGGATGCCGAGTTCGTGCAGCACCGCGACCAGCCCGAGATCGTCCTCGATCGGCAGCGGGTTCTGCAGGCCGAGGATGATGGCGGTGCGGTTGGACGACAGCGCCCGGATCAGGTCGGCGGCGGAGCGGCCCGGCAGGATCAGGTCGGCGTGCTCGCGGAAGCGCGCGTTCCAGGCGACGATGCGGTCGACGGTGGGGCGGAAACCCTCGTGGTAGGCAACCGTGGCGTGCACCGCGGACAGCCCCGCCGCGCGCATCTGCTCGAAGATGGCGCGCGACCAGTTGCCGAACTGCATTCCATCCACATAGCCGGCGCGGGGCGATGACATGTGTGGCAGCGAAGCGCCGGCGTCGTTGCCAGTCAACCGGCGGGCGCTGGCGCGGGCCGCCAACAGGTGTAAAAGCTGTTCACATGAGATTTGATCGGTCGCAGGACGGGCGGGGGCGGGACAGCTACCATCACGGCAATCTGCGCGAGGCGCTGATCGAAACGGCGCTGCGGCTGATCGCGGAGCGCGGCCCGGCCGGGTTCGCGTTCGTCGAGCTGGCGCGCGCCGCCGGCGTCAGCCCGGCCGCGCCGTACCGGCATTTTGCCGACCGCAACGCGCTGCTGACGGAGCTGGCGAGGCGGGGTTTCGACCGCTTCGCCGCGGACCTGGAAACCGCCTGGAACGGCGGCCGCCCGGATCCGCTGACCGCGATCGAGGCGTGCGGACGCGCCTACCTCGACTTCGCGCGGCGGGAACCGGCGCTGTACGCGGTGATGTTCGAGTCCGGCGTGACCGTGGACGACCCCGAATTGCGCGCAGCCTCCGAGCGGGCGTTCGCCGTGCTGCGCCATGCGGCGGACGCGGCTTGCGCGACGATGACGGAAAACCGGCCGCCGGCGCTGATGGTGGCGCTGCACATCTGGTCGCTGGCGCACGGCGTCGCCTCGCTGTTCGTCGGCCCCGGCGAACTGGCGCGGCGCAAGCTGCCGATGTCGCCCGAGGATCTGCTGGAGGCCGGGCTGCTGATCTACCTGCAGGCGCTCGGGCTCGGGGTTAAATCGGCGGGCCACTCTTGACACCTCCCCGTTGCGTTCGCATGATGTGAATGTGATTTACATTCACACGGAGGATTCCGATGATATCCGCGGCCGAGTTCGAATGGTACAGCAAGCCGGCCTGGATTGCGGCGACGATCCTGGGGTTCATCTTCTGTTGGCCGGTGGGCCTCGCGCTGCTGCTGTTCGGCTGCGCCGCCCGCCGGATGCTGCGCCGCGCACTCTATGGCGGCGGCTGGCCGGGGGCGATGCCGGGCCAATGGCACAACGTGGGTCACGGCTGCGGCTTCGGGCCGTGGGGCCGCGGCGGCCGCAACAGCCGGCGCTGGGGCGGCGGCGGCGCCTCGGGCAACCAGGCGTTCGACGACTACCGCGCCGATACGCTGCGCCGGCTTGAGGAGGAGGAACGCGAGTTCCGCGACTACCTGGAGCGGCTGCGCCAGGCGAAGGACAAGGCGGAGTTCGACCAGTTCATGAACGACCGCCGCCGCGGCCGCCCCGCCGGCAGCCCCCCGGGCGAGACGGTCTGACGCAGTCGTCCCGGTCCGCGGTGGCGGACCGGGGAGCGCGAAGCCAGGCCGCATCCGCCGCACGGTCGCGTGCGGCGGATGCGGCCTCCTCGGCTAGAGTTGGCCTGAGACGAAGCTGAACGTGTTGCTGATATTGCCCCCGAGCGAGGTCACCGCGCCGATGATGGCGACGGCGATCAGCGATGCGATAAACTCCGTATTCGAGAGCAGTCACGGCCCGGCAATCCCGTGTGAGCAATCGGACCAGGCGCATCAAAGTCTCCTTTTTGCCCGTGTGACAGACGTTCGCGCCGACGCCGAGCCGCCGATCGCGGCCATCGCGGCACGATCGTTGCGCCACTTTGGCAACACGGTTCTGAAATCAATCGTTTCCGGGTTGGCTGCGTCGGCCTGTGGCCCACCGCTTTTATGGAATGGGCGTGCCCCTCCCTCGCCGTCGCGCTGTCCGCCTTGCGTCGGCACGCAATCTGCGCCATATGGCCGCGGCCGACCGGCCCGCGCGACGTGGGCACGGTCGGTAATTCACACGCGGGGCGCCTCCCCGGCCCAGGTGGGCCAGGATCCGGTGCCGTTTCGGCGTTGGCCCCGCGGAGGTTCAACCGGACGCAAGGAGAGGTCACGCCGATGGCGATGCCCGATTTTTCGCTGCGCCAGCTGCTCGAAGCCGGCGTCCATTTCGGCCACCACACGCGGCGCTGGAACCCGCGCATGTCGCCGTACCTGTTCGGCGTGCGCAACCAGGTCCACATCATCGACCTGCAGCAGACCGTGCCGCTGCTCGATCGCGCGCTGCGCGCGGTGCGCGACGTCACCGCCGCCGGCGGGCGCGTGCTGTTCGTCGGCACCAAGCGCGCCGCGGCCGAGCACGTGGCGGACGCGGCCAAGCGCTGCGGCCAGTACTACGTCAACCACCGCTGGCTCGGCGGCATGCTGACCAACTGGAAGACGATCACCGGCAGCATCAAGCGGCTGCGCCAGATCGACGACCTGCTGACCGGCGACGTGCACGGGCTGACCAAGAAAGAAGTGCTGAACATCACCCGCGACCGCGAGAAGCTGGAGCGGGCGCTGGGCGGCATCAAGGAAATGGGCGGCCTGCCGGATATTCTGTTCATCATCGACACGAACAAGGAAAAGCTCGCGGTCGAAGAGGCGACGAAGCTTGGCATCCCCGTGGTCGCGGTGCTGGACAGCAACTCCGACCCGACCGGCGTGACGTTCCCGATCCCCGGCAACGACGACGCGATCCGCGCGATCACGCTGTATTGCGACCTCGTGGCGGCGGCGGTGCTGGACGGCATCAGCGCCGAGATGATGGCGAGCGGCCGCGACATCGGCGAGGCCGAGGCGCTGCCGGTCGAGGCGTTGCCCGAGGTTCACATCGAGCAGCCGGCCGCCTGAACTCACAACCGGATCCCAGACCACCGGATCAAGGAGCACTGACATGGCCGAGATCACGGCCGCCCTGGTGAAGGAGCTGCGCGAGCGCACCGGCGCCGGCATGATGGACTGCAAGAAGGCGCTGAACGAGGCCGGCGGCGACACCGAGGCGGCGATCGACTGGCTGCGCAAGAAGGGGCTGGCGGCGGCGGCGAAGAAATCCGGCCGCGTCGCCGCGGAAGGGCTGGTGGGCGTCGCCTCCGCGCCCGGCCGCGCGGCGATGGTGGAAGTCAACGCCGAGACCGACTTCGTGGCGCGCAACGAGGCGTTCCAGGCGTTCGTCGCGACGGTTGCCGGCGTGGCCCTCGAGGTCGGCGAGGACGTCGAGGCGATCCGCGCGGCGCCGTTTCCCGGCACCGGGCGGACCGTCGCGGACGAGCTGACCCACATGGTCGCCACCATCGGGGAGAACATGAATCTGCGCCGCGCCCGGGTGCTGCATGTGGGCAGCGGCGTGGTCGCGACCTACGTGCACAACGCCGTCAAGCCGGGGCTCGGCAAGATCGGCGTGCTGGCAGCCGTTGAGGGCGCCTCCGAACTGGCGGCGCTGGAGACGCTCGGCCGGCAGATCGGCATGCACGTGGCGGCGGCGAAGCCGGAGTCGCTCGACATCGACGCGGTCGATCCGGCGGCGCTGGAGCGCGAGAAGGCAGTCCTGTCGGAACAGGCTCGCGCCTCCGGCAAGTCGGAAAGCATCATCGAGAAGATGGTCGAAGGCCGCATCCGCAAGTACTACGAGGAAGTGGTGCTGCTGGAGCAGGTCTGGGTGCATGACGGCGAGAGCCGGGTGAAGGCGGTGGTGCAGAAGTCCGGCGCCAAGCTGACCGGGTTTGCGCGCTTCGCGCTCGGCGAGGGCATCGACAAGCAGGCCGGCGATTTTGCCGCCGAGGTGGCGGCCGCATCCGGCGTGCCGCAGACGCCGACGCCGCCGGAGACGCCGCGCGGTTAGCCGCGCGGCGGCCGCGCGCCGTTCGCTTGCCCGGGGCGGGCCGCCTCACTACGGTGCGCCCGCACGTTTCACGCCGGTTACCGAGTCGCGATGAGCCAGCCTGCTGCCCCCGCATCGCCCGCCAGGCGCGTGCTATTAAAACTGTCGGGCGAGGCCCTGATGGGCAAGCGCGAGTACGGGCTCGACAACGACACCGTCTCGCGCATCGCACTGGACATCCGCGACGTCGTGGCGATGGGCGTGCAGGTGTGCCTGGTGATCGGCGGCGGCAACATTTTCCGCGGGTGTGCGGGCCGCTGCCGCGGGCATGGACCGGGCGCAGGCCGACTACATGGGCATGCTGGCGACGGTGATGAACGCGCTGGCGATGCAGAACGCGCTGGAAAAGCGCGGCGTGCCGACGCGGGTGCAGTCGGCGATCCCGATGGCCAGCGTCTGCGAGCCCTATATCCGCCGCCGCGCCGAGCGGCACATGGAGAAGGGGCGGGTGGTGGTGTTCGCGGCCGGCACCGGCAACCCGTTCTTCACCACCGACACCGCCGCGGCGCTGCGGGCCGCCGAGATGAACTGCGACACGCTGCTGAAGGGCACGCAGGTCGACGGGGTCTATTCGGCCGATCCGCGGAAGGAGCCTGGCGCGACCCGGTTCGAGCGGCTGACCTATCTGGAGGTTTTGTCGCGCGACCTCGGGGTGATGGATGCGTCCGCGATCAGCCTCGCGCGCGAGAACGGCTTGCCGATCGTCGTCTTCAACATCCACGCCGCCGGCGCGTTCGCCCAGGTGATGCGCGGCGAGGGCCGCTTCACCACGATCGTCGAGGCGAACTGACGATGGCGGTCGCCCAGCGCCTCGGCCGCGCCGATCTCGAGCGGGCGCTACATGAACTCGGGCGGCGCGCCCACGCCGAGGGCAAGACGATCGAGGTTTCCCGACCAGGACCGGAGGGGCCGTGACGTTCGCATCGAAACGTCCGCAGACCTTGCACGAGGTGTCCCGCCGCGTCGCCGCGGGCGAGGAGACCTTCGACTCCGCGGTGCACGAGTTTCTCGACGCCTTCTACTCGCGCGCCGACAGGCGCGAGGCGGCGATCGCCGAGGCGCCGATGCTGCTGGAGCCGATCAAGGACGCCTACCTGGCGGCTGTCGCGGAGCATCTGGCGCAAGTCTACGGGCTGGATGTGCCGGCATGGGCGGAACATCGCGGGCTCGACCTCAAGCGGCCGTTTTTTGCGGGCGGACTTGAGTTGCTCAAGGCGGTGTTGCAGGTCGAAAGCCCGGCCGCGTTCCGCCGGCGGATGCTGTTCGTCAGCAGGAATGCCCTGTCGCGGCCGCGCGAGCCGGAAACGGCCGGGGGCGCGAACGATACGGAGCACAATCAGCCTGGCGGGAGGTCGCCATAACAACCGATCTGAACAGCCTGAAACAGGATCTCACGCGCCGCATGGACGGCGCGCTGGAGACGCTCAAGCGCGAATTCTCCGGGCTGCGCTCCGGCCGGGCGAGCCCCGCGCTGCTCGAGCCGGTGCGGGTCGAAGCCTATGGCAGCGAACTGCCGCTGCCGCAGGTCGGCACCATCGCCGTGCCCGAGGCGCGCATGATCACCGTGCAGGTGTGGGACCGCAGCCTGGTCAATTATGTGGTGACCGCGATCCGTGACGCCGGGCTCGGCCTCAACCCGAGCGCCGACGGGCAGCTCGTGCGGGTGCCGATCCCGCAGCTGACCGGCGAACGGCGCGCCGAACTGGCCAAGGCCGCGCACAGATATGCCGAGGGCGCCAAGGTCGCGGTGCGCGGCGTGCGGCGCGACGGCATGGAGCAGATCAAGGCGCTCGAAAAGAAACATGCCTTCAGCCGCGACGATCTGGACCGCTGGCACGACGAGGTGCAGAAGCTGACCGATGGCTACGTCCGGCGGGTGGATGACGCGCTCGCGGAGAAAGACAGAGAAATCAAGCAGGTCTAGCGCAGGGTGGCAGCCGTAGGACATGGAGCGATACGGGGCGCGGCGATCGCGCCGAGCAAGCAGGCGCCGGCGGAGGCCGGCCCGGTGCCGACGCATGTCGCCATCATCATGGACGGCAACGGCCGCTGGGCGGCGGCGCGCGGCTTGCCGCGGATCGCCGGGCACCGCGCCGGCGCGCAGGCGGTGCGCCGCACGATCGAGGCGGCGATCCGCCACGGGGTCGGTTGGCTCACGCTCTATGCGTTCAGCAGCGAGAACTGGCGCCGCCCGCTCACCGAGGTCACCGACCTGACCGGGCTGTTGCGGCACTATGTGCGCAGCGAGGTGGCGGAACTGCACGAGTCGGGCGTGCGGATGCGCTTCATCGGCGACCGGACGCGGTTCGATGCCGACATCCAGGAGGATCTGCGGCGCGCCGAGCGGCTGACCGAAGCCAATGCGCGGCTCAACTTGATCGTCGCGCTGTCGTACGGCGCGCGCGCCGAGATCGTGGCGGCGGCGCGGCTGGTCGCCGAGGCGGCGCGGGCCGGCACGCTGGATCCGGCGGCGCTCACCGAGGAGGCGTTCGGGCGGCGGCTCGACACGCACGGCATTCCCGACCCCGACCTGATCCTGCGCACCAGCGGCGAGCAACGGCTGTCGAATTTCCTGCTCTGGCAGAGCGCGTATGCGGAACTGGTGTTCCTGGACGTGCTGTGGCCGGATTTCGGGCAGGCGCATTTCGCCGACGCGCTGGCCGAATATTCGCGGCGCGAGCGGAGGTTCGGTGCCCGACCAGGGTAGCGCGCCGAAGGCACGGCCCTGGAGCGATCTGCGCCTGCGTGTGCTGTCGGCGCTGGTGCTGCTGCCGCTCGGGCTGGGCTGCCTGTGGCTGGGCGGCTGGGTGTGGGCGGCGCTGATCGTGCTCGCAACCGTCGGGCTGGCGCTGGAGTGGAGCGCGCTGTGCGACGCGACGTCGGCCTCGGCCGCCGCGGTCGCGATTCTGTTGGCGATCGCGACCGGACTTGGGGCGGCGGGGATGGCAGCGGAGGCGCTGCTGGTCCTGGTGGGGGGCACGGCCGCAGTCTGGATCACCGGCAGGCGGGTCTGGCTGGCGCTCGGCGTGCCTTATGTCGGGCTCACCGCACTCGCGCTGGTCTGGCTGCGGGCTGAGCCGGTGGGGGGGCGCAGCGAGGTCCTGTTCCTGCTGCTGGTGGTCTGGGCGACCGACATCGCCGCCTATCTGGTCGGGCGGCTGGTCGGCGGGCCGCGGCTCGCGCCGGCGATTTCGCCGGGCAAGACATGGTCGGGCGCGGCCGGCGGGCTTGCCGGCGCACTGCTGGTCGGCTGGTCGGCGGGGCCGGCCGCGATGCCGCTCGCTGCGCTGCTGAGCGTCGTCGCGCAGGCCGGCGATCTGCTGGAAAGCGGCATCAAGCGGCGTTTCGGCGTCAAGGATTCGGGAAGAATGATCCCCGGGCATGGCGGGCTGTTCGACCGGCTGGACGGGGTGCTGACGGCCGCGCCCGCGGCGGCCCTGCTGGTGCTGGCGACCGGACGCGCAGGAGGCTTCTGGCAATGAAGACCGTCACTGTCCTCGGCAGCACCGGCAGCGTCGGCACGCAGACGCTCGACCTGCTGGCGGGACAGCGGGATCGGTTTGCCGTGGTCGCCCTGGTCGGCGGGCGCAACGCGGTGCTGCTGGCGGAGCAGGCGCGCGCGCTCGGCGCGCGATTTGCCGTGATCGCCGACCCGGCCGGCCACGCAGCCCTCGCCGAGGCGCTGTCGGGCAGCGGCATCGCGGTCGCGAGCGGCCCGGCGGCGGTGCTCGAGGCCGCGTCGGCGCCGGCGGACTGGACGATGGCGGCGATCACCGGGGCGGCCGGGCTGCCGGCGACGCTCGCCGCGATCCGGCGCGGCGCGGCGGTGGCGCTCGCCAACAAGGAGGCGCTGGTGTGCGCCGGCGACCTGATGCTGCGCGCCGTCGCCGACCACGGCGCCACGCTGCTGCCGGTGGACAGCGAGCACAACGCGATCTTCCAGGCGATGGCCGACGGCAACCGCGACGCGGTGGAGGGCATCACGCTTACCGCCTCCGGCGGCCCGTTCCGCACTGCGAGCCTCGACGAAATGGCACGCGCGCGCCCGGAGGCGGCGCTGCGCCACCCGGTCTGGTCGATGGGTGCCAAGATCAGCATCGACAGCGCCACCATGATGAACAAAGGGCTGGAACTGATCGAGGCGGCGCGGCTGTTCGGCCTGCCGAGCGCCGCGATCGCGGTGCTGGTGCATCCGCAATCGGTGATCCACGGCATGGTGCACTATCGGGACGGCAGCGTGCTGGCGCAGCTTGGCTCGCCGGACATGCGGGTGCCGATCGCGCATGCGCTGGCCTGGCCGCGGCGGATTGCCACGCGGGCGAAGCGGCTCGACCTGGCGGCGCTGGGCCGGCTCGAGTTCGAGGCGCCGGACCCGCAGCGCTTCCCGGCGCTGCGGCTGGCGCGGACCGCGCTGGAGGCCGGCGGCGGCGCGCCCTGCGTGCTCAACGCCGCGAACGAAATCGCCGTCGCGGCGTTTCTGGACGGCCGGCTGGGTTTCCTCGATATTGCCGCAGTTGTCGGTCATGTGCTCGATGTCATGGCGGACGGCGCCGCAGATACGCTAGAGGCGGTACTGGAACTGGATGCCCGCGCCCGCGCCGTCGCCACGCATGCCTGTGCCGGCCGCGACCGCCCAGCCGCCTGACGTCCGGCCGCCTCGACCTGGAGAACGACTGCTGTGTTCAACGCCCTGCCCTCGCCCCTGAACTTCGCGGTCCCGTTCGTGATCGTGCTCGGCGTGCTCGTGTTCTTCCACGAGCTCGGGCATTACCTTGCGGCGCGCTGGTGCGGCGTGCATGTCGAGGCGTTCTCGATCGGCTTCGGGCGCGCGCTGGCGAGCTGGACGGACAAGTACGGCACGGCCTGGAAAGTCGCCTGGATCCCGCTCGGCGGCTACGTCAAGCTGCACGGGCAGGAGCGGCCGGAGGATGTCGGCGCCGATGTCCGCGCGCTGTGGCAACCGGGCCGCACGTTCCACGAGAAGCAGGTCGCGTCCCGCGCGATCATCGTCGCGGCCGGGCCGATCGCCAATTTCGTGCTGGCGGCGGTGCTGTTCGCGCTGCTGTTCGCGACCGCCGGCCAGCCGGTGATCCTGCCCGAGGTCGGCGACGTGGTGGCGAACTCCGCGGCCGCGCACGCGGGGCTGCTCACCGGCGACCGGATCGTGGCGATCGACGGCGCGCCCATCGGCCGGTTCGAGGACATCCAGCGCATCGTCGCCGCCCATCCGGCGCAGCAGTTGACGCTCGAGATCCGCCGCGGCGACGCGACCAAGACGCTCACCCTGACGACCGACACCAAGGAGGTTGGCGGCAAGACCATCGGCAGCCTCGGCGTCAGCGCGCACGCCACCGAGTTTCGCCGGCTGGCGCCCGGCGCGGCGGTGGTCGAGGGGGTGACGCACACCTGGGACATCATCTCGCAGACCTTCGCCGGCCTGTGGGGCATGATCGTCGGCGGGCACGGCGCCGACGACCTCGGCGGTCCGCTGCGCATCGCCCAGCTGTCCGGCGAGGTGGCGCAGCTCGGCTTCGCCAGCCTGGTCGACTTCATCGCCGTGCTCTCGGTCAATCTGGGGCTGATCAACCTGTTCCCGATCCCGGTGCTGGACGGCGGGCATCTGCTGTTCTTCCTGGTCGAGGCGGTGCGCGGCAAGCCACTGCCGCGGCGCGCGGTGGAATACGGGTTCCGCGCCGGCTTCGCGCTGCTGGTCGGGCTGTTCGTCTTCGCCACCTGGAACGATCTGTCGCATCTCGGCCTGGTTCGCTGGGTGCGCGGCCTGATCGGCTGAGTGCCGCTCCTGTCGGCCCGGGTGGCGTCGCCCACCCGTGATCGCTATTGTCCGCGCGGCCCGGACCGGGTGGAGTCGATCGCCGTACCAAGAATGCCGTCGGAGATCGGGGCGGCGCTGCCGTTGGGGGACCGCCTTTGTTTCGCACTCACGCCGCGCTGCTCGCGTCGATCCTGTTTGCGTGCCTGCTGGCCGGTCTGGCATTCCACGGCATTGCCGCCGCGCAGAGCATCGCCGCACCGGTGCGCGAGGCGGCCGTCGACCCGCTGGCCGGCGGCACGATCGCGGCGATCAAGGTGGAGGGCAACCAGCGCATCGAGGACAGCACCATCCTGTCCTACATGCTGCTGCAACCCGGCGACCCGTTCGATGCGGACAAGCTCGATCGCAGCCTGAAGACGCTGTACGCGACCGGGTTGTTCTCCGACGTCAGCCTGCGGCGCGACGGCGATACGCTGGTGGTGACGGTGAAGGAGAATCCGATCGTCAACCGCATCGCCTTCGAGGGCAACCACAAGCTCAAGGATGAGACGCTGCGGCCGGAACTGCAGTTGCGGCCGCGGGCCGTGTTCACCCCGGCGATGGCCCAGGCGGACCGGCAGCGGCTGCTCGACCTGTATGCGCGGCGCGGCCGCTTCGCCGCGCGCGTCGAGCCGAAGATCATCAAGCTCGACCAGAACCGCGTCGACGTGGTCTTCGAAATCAGCGAGGGCGACGAGACGCTGGTCAGCCGCATCGCCTTCGTCGGCAACCGCGCGTTCAGCGAGGGTCGGCTGAAGGAGGTGATCGGCAGCCGCGAGGAGGCGTGGTGGCGCTTCCTGTCGAGCAGCGACAGCTACGATGCCGAGCGGGTGAGTTTCGACAAGGAGCTGCTGCGCCGCTTCTATCTGCACCACGGCTACGCCGACTTCGAAGTCACCAACGCCACCGCCGAACTGGCGCCGGACCGCTCCGCGTTCTTCCTGACGTTCACGGTCAGCGAAGGCGAGCGCTACAAGGTTTCGAAGGTCACGGTGAATTCCTCGCTGCGCAAGCTGGACAGCGCCACGCTGCAGCCGCTCGTCGATATCGCAGCCGGCGACTGGTACGATGGCGATGCGGTCGAGCGCAACGTGCAGACCTTGACCGATGCCGTGCAGAACCGCGGCTTCGCGTTCGTCGACGTCAAGCCGCGCATCTCGCGGGACCGCGAGAAGCATCTGGTCGACCTGGTGTTCGACGTCAGCGAGGGACCGCGCGTCTACGTCGAACGCATCGACATCGTCGGCAACGCCCGCACCGAGGACAAGGTGATCCGGCGCGAGTTCCGCCTGGCCGAGGGCGACGCGTTCAACGCCGCGCTGATCCGCCGCTCGCGCCAGCGCCTGCAGGATCTCGGCTACTTCAACACCGTGCAGATCGCCAGCAATCCCGGCTCGGCGCCGGACCGCAGCGTGCTGACCACGACGATCGAGGAGAAGGCGACCGGCGAACTGACGATCGGCGGCGGCTACTCCACGGACATCGGCGCGCTGGCCAATATCGGCCTGCGCGAGCGCAACCTGATCGGCACCGGCATCGACGCCGGCATCAACACGATCCTCGCGCAAAAGGAAAGCTCGATCGACCTGTCGCTGACCGACCCATATTTCCTCGACCGCAACATCGTCGCCGGCATCGACCTGTTCCGCACCGATACCAACAACCAGATCGTCTCGCGAGTACAACGAACGCCGCATCGGATTCACGCTGCGTACCGGCTACGACTACAGCGACCATCTGCGCCAGTCCTGGGCCTATTCGCTGATCGACCGCAACGTCTACAGCGTGGCCTCGACCGCCAGCGTCTACATCCAGGACCTCGCCGGCACGACCGACCTGTCGCAGCTCGGCCAGACGCTGACGATCGATTATCGCGACAGCACGACTGCTCCGCACACCGGCTGGGTGCTGCGTGGCGGCACCGACTTCGCCGGCGCCGGCGGCACCGAGAAATTCATCCGCACCAAGGTCGACGGCGTCTACTATATCCCGCTCGAACTCGTTCACCGGCGATACCGACTGGGGCGTCCAGGTGTCCGCCGGCAGCGGCTATCTGTTCAACTTCGGCATCCCGGAGAAGATCATCGACAACTTCTTCCTGGGCGGCGACAACCTGCGCGGCTTCGAGATCGGCGGCGCCGGCCCGCATGCGATTGTCGGCGGCGACAGCCTGGGCGGCCGGTTCATCTGGACACAATCGACCGAACTGCATTTCCCGCTGCCGATATCGCCCGATCTGGGGCTGTCCGGTCGCACCTTCGTCGATGTCGGCGCGCTGTCGGAGGTGAACAAGCTGCCGGCCAGCATCTCCGGGAGTGCCATCACGGACGATCCCAGTCCGCGCGTCGGCGCCGGCGTCGGCGTGTCCTGGAAGACGCCGTTCGGCCTGATCAACGTCGACCTGGGGTATCCGGTCATCAAGAAGCCCTACGATCAGACCCAGATCTTCCGCTTCGGATTCGGTACGCAGGTTTTGAGGTGCTCCAGGATATGAATCGTTCCCTTGCCGCCGCCGCGCTGATCGCGACCCTGGTCGCGCTGCTGGCGGCGCCCGTCATCGCCCAGCAGCAGAGCCAGGACTACTTCATCCCCGGCGCGCCGAAGTCGCCGACCGGGACGACGCCGGCGCCGCGCCCAGGTGCGAAACCGCCGAAAAACGCCGCGACGCATGTGTCGCCACCGGCGCTCGGGGGCACGGTCGGCGGCGGCGCCACGCCCGCGCCGCTTGGGGGCGAGCCGCAGGAGCCGCCGGCGCAGCTCAACGTGCAGTTGCCGCCGCCGCCCGATCTGCCGCCGTTGCCCAAGGGCGAGGCGCCCCCGGTCGCGGTGATCGGGGTGATGGGCGTGCCCGAGGTGATGCGCGCGTCGGCCGCCGCCCAGCAGGTCGAGAAGACGATCGGCGAGCGCCGCGCCAAGCTGAACGAGGACGCACAGAAGGAGCAGGCCGTCTGGCGCGAGATGCAGCAATCGCTCGCCAACGACCGCGCCAAGCTCTCGAGCGAACAGGTCCGCACCCGCGAGCGCGAGTTGCAGGAGCGCATCACCAACGCGCAACGCCAGTTCCGCGAGCGCAACCGGATCATCCAGGAGGCGGCGCAATACGCGCTGGCGCAGATCGAGCGGACGCTGATCGCGGTGATCCGCCAGGTGGCCGAGGCCCGGGGCATGAATCTGGTGCTGCATCGCGCGCAAGTGGCGCTGAACGTGAACCAGTTCGACATCACCGACCAGGTCGCGGAGCAGCTCAACAAGATCCTGCCGAGCGTGCTGATCCCGCCGGACGGGGTTTCGCCGTCGACGATGGTGCAGCAGGACACCAAGCCTTCCGCCACCGCCACGTCTGCAACCGGCAAGCCGACGGCGACGCAGACGGCCGTCCCGCCCTCGCCCCCGGCGACCGCACCCGCGGCCAAGCCATAGGCCGTGGCCGAACCGGCCATCGCGGGCGACCCGCGGTTTTTCGCGCGCGTCGGCCCGCACCCGCTGGCGGCCGTCGCCGCGGCGTGCGGCGCCGCCGACCCGGGGATCGACCGACTGTTGCGCGGCGTCGCGCCGCTGCAGTCGGCAGGGCCCGACGACGTCAGCTTCCTCGACAACCGGAAATACCTGCCGGCACTGGAACGCACCGGCGCCGGGGTCGTGATCGTGCATCCGGACCATGCGGCCAAGGTGCCGCCGACCGCGATCGCCCTGGCGACGCCGGAGCCCTATCTCGGCTGGGCGCGCGTGACCGCGCTGTTCCATCCGCTGCCGCCGCCGCGGCCCGGCGCGCATCCAAGCGCGATCGTCGAGGCCGGCGCCGAGATCGACGCCACCGCCGAGATCGGCCCGTTTGCCGTGATCGGCGCGGCGGCGCGGATCGGGCCGCGCTGCCGGATCGGTCCCGGCGCGGTGATCGGGCCGGGCGTCGTGCTGGGCGCGGACTGCCGCGTCGGCGCGCACGCCAGCATCAGCCACACGCTCGCCGGGGCACGGGTGTACGTCTATCCGGGCGCACGCATCGGCCAGGACGGCTTCGGCTTCGCGATGACCGACCGCGGCTTCGTCACGGTGCCGCAGCTTGGCCGGGTGATCCTCGAGGATGACGTCGAGGTCGGCGCCAATTCGACGATCGACCGCGGTTCGGCGCAGGACACCGTGATCGGCGCCGGCTCTCGCCTCGACAATCTGGTGCAGATCGGGCACAACGTCCGCCTCGGGCGCTGCTGCGTGATAGTGGCCCAGGCCGGCATTTCGGGATCGACGGTGCTTGAGGATTTCGTGATGATCGGCGGTCAGGGCGGACTGACCGGGCATCTGCATATCGGCCGCAAGGCACGGATCGGGGCGCAGGCCGGGGTGATGGCGGATGTGCCGGCGGGTGCCGACGTGGTCGGCAGCCCATCGATGCCGGTGCGCGAGTTCTTCCGCCAGGTGGCCGCGCTGCGCCGGCTCGCCGGGGCGCGCCGGACGGCGCCGAGTGGCCAGGGGGCTGGCGCAGAGGGGACGAAACCGACGGGGCCGGGCTGAGCGCGATGGACGGGACAGCGAAACAGGACCAGGACGCCGCGCAGGCCGTGGCGGACGACGCGCCAAAAGGCTATGCCGTGGACACGATCGGCATCATGCGCAAGCTGCCGCATCGCTACCCGTTCCTGATGATCGACCGCGTCATCGAGATCGTGCGGGGGCAGTCGGCGATCGGCATCAAGAACGTCTCGATCAACGAATTCTATTTCCAGGGCCACTTTCCCCACGTGCCGCTGATGCCGGGCGTGCTGGTGGTGGAGGCGATGGCGCAGACGGCGGCGGTGCTGGTGCTGGAAACCATCGGCGGGGCCGAGATCGACGGCGCCAAGGGCGTGTATTTCATGTCGGTCGAGGGCGCCAAGTTCCGCAGGCCTGTGAGCCCTGGCGACCAGTTGCGGATCCATGTCACGGTCGAGCGGCACCGCGGCACGGTCTGGAAGTTCACCAGCGTGGCCC
This sequence comes from uncultured Solirubrobacterales bacterium, assembly GCA_963697635.1. Taxonomy (GTDB): domain Bacteria; phylum Pseudomonadota; class Alphaproteobacteria; order Acetobacterales; family Acetobacteraceae; genus CAJCJG01. The sequence continues at coordinate 494,597 of CAVOOS010000010.1, forward strand.
GTGTCGAAGGCGTGGTGGTGGCGGAGGCGACCTACACCGCGATGGTCACCGATCGGGCCAAGCAGGTCTAGCCTGACCCGGGAGAGCGGATTGAGCGCCATCCATCCGTCCGCGATCGTGGCGCCGGGTGCCACGATCGGCGAAGGCGCCCGCATCGGCCCGTGGTGCAGCGTCGGCCCCGAGGTCACGATCGAGGCCGGCGCGGAACTGGTGAGCCACGTGGTCGTGGACGGCCGGACCCGCATCGGCGCAGGTGCGAAGCTCTGGCCGTTCGTGACCGTCGGGTTGGCGCCGCAGGACCTGAAATACAAGGGCGAGCCGACACTGACGGAAATCGGGGCACGCACCCAGGTGCGCGAGCACGTCACCATCCATCGCGGCACCGTCACCGGCAGCGGCGTCACCCGCGTCGGCGCCGACTGCCTGCTGATGGCGGTCGTCCACGTGGCGCACGACTGCGACATCGGCGCCGGCGTGATCATCGCCAACAACGTGGTGATGGGCGGCCACGTGACGATCGGCGACGGCGCCGTGATCGGCGGGGCGGCGGCGCTGCACCAGTTCGTGCGGATCGGCCGCGGCGCGATGATCGGCGGGGTTTCCGGCGTGGAGGCCGACGTGATCCCGTTCGGCACCGTGATCGGCAACCGCGCCCGGCTGACCGGGCTCAACGTGATCGGCCTGAAGCGGCGCGGCGTCGACAAGGCCGGGCTGCACGTGCTGCGCGCCGCGTTCCGCAAATTGTTCTTCGGCGACCAGGTGTTCGCCGAGCGGGTGATCGCGGTGCAGGCGGACTACGGCGCCGAGCCGCTGGTGGCGGAACTGCTGGCGTTCATCGCGGCGCCGAGCCGGCGCGGGCTGATCCGCTCGGCCGCGATCGCCGATCCAGACGACGCGGCATGACCCTCGCCCGGCGCCCGCCGGCCGCGCGGCCTCAGTGGATCCGCGAACTGCCGGCCACGCGCAGGCGCAGGTCGCGGCCCTCGGCGGTGGTGTCGGCGGCGTCGCCCTCCGCCGCGCAGGCGTTGAGCGCGGCGTGCAGTGCATCGAGCGTGCGCGGCAAGCCGAGCGACGCCGCTTCCTCGGCCAGCATGCGCAGACACTGCATGATACCCTGCGCGGTCGGATCGGAGTCGGCGTCCGGGCTGTCGGGCAGGTCGGGGAAGCCGCTGTCGTCGTCCATCCGCAGGTCCCCCTCTGGCATTCGCCATGATCGCGGCGCGGATCACCACTATGTGACAAGGCGCATCTGTCATATGCCGGAACGGGCGGCCGACGTCCAACGGAAAACGTGACGGATTCGGCCGCAAAGCCGGCGCTGGGCATTCTGGCGGGCGGCGGGCCGTTGCCGGGGCAGGTCGCCGCGGCGGCGCAGGCCGGCGGCCGCGCGGTGTTCCTGGTCGGGCTCGAAGGGTTCGCCGAGCCGGCTGTGCTGGCGCCGTTCCCGCACGCGGTCGCCCGGCTCGGGGCCGCGGGACGCATCCTGGCGCTGCTGCGCGCGAACCACTGCCGCGATCTGGTGCTGGTCGGGCCGGTCCGCCGCCCGTCGATCTTCGATCTCCGCCCTGACGCCGAAGGCGCGCGCGTGCTGGCGCGGATCGGCCGCGCCGCGTTCGCCGGCGACGACGGCCTGCTGGCCGCAGTCGTCCGGGTGCTCGCCGAGGAGGGGTTTTCGGTGATCGGCGCGCACGAGATCCTCACCGAGGCGGTCGGGCCGCGCGGCGTGCTCGGGCCGCTCGCGCCGGATGCGCAGGCGATGGCCGACATCGTGCGCGGAGTCGCGGTGGTGCGGGCGCTGGGCGCCGCCGACGTCGGGCAGGCCTGCGTCGTCCAGCAGGGCATCGTGCTGGCGCTGGAGGCGATCGAAGGCACCGATGCGATGCTGGCGCGCGCCGGCGCGCTCGCGCGGCCCGGCCCCGGCGGCGTGCTGGTCAAGCTGGTCAAGCCGGGGCAGGATCGCCGCGCCGACCTGCCGGCGATCGGCCCCGGCACGGTGCTCGCCGCCGCCGCCGCCGGGCTGCGCGGCATTGCCTTCGAGGCCGGCGGCACCATCCTGACCGATCGACCCGCGCTGGTGCAGGCGGCCGACGACGCCCGCCTGTTCCTGATCGGCATCGACCCCGAGACCACGCCACACGGAGGGACACCCCCATGAGCACCAACGGCCGCTATCTGCACACCATGCTGCGCGTCGGCGATCTCGACCGCGCGATCAAGTTCTACACCGACATGTTCGGCATGAAGGAGCTGCGCCGCTGGGACGTCCCGGCCGGCAAGTTCACCAACGCCTTCGTCGGCTACGGCGACGAGGACACCAACTGCGTGCTGGAGTTCACCTACAACTACGGCGTCGAGAAATACGAGATCGGCACCGGCTACGGCCACATCGCGATCGGCGTGCCGGACGTGTACGGAACCTGCGAGCAACTGCGCAAGGCCGGCGCCAAGATCACCCGCGAGCCGGGGCCGGTGAAGCACGGCACCACGGTGATCGCGTTCGTCGAGGACCCGGACGGCTACAAGATCGAGCTGGTGCAGCGCGGCTGAGCTGAGGGCGCGAAGGTGGGGCGCACAGCAAGGCAGGGCGGGGCTCCGCCCCGAACCCCGCTGGGGCCGGGAGGCCCCAGGCCCCATGGATTGCAAAGGCCCTGCCTTTGCCGGGGTCCAGGGGCAGCGCCGCTGACCTGCTCTCGACTGCCGATGCGTCGAATGATGTTCGGGCGCTGAGTGGACCTGCTGCAGGCGGTGCGCGGGCTGCTGCCGGTGCGCCAGACGGTGCGGATCGGCGTCACCGGGCTCGCGCGCGCCGGCAAGACGGCGTTGCTGACCTCGCTCGCGGCCAACCTGATCGCGGCCGGCGCCGGCCTCTCGACCTTGCCGGCGCTGGCCGCGCGCCTCGGCGACCGGCGGTTCCGCGTGGCCGTCGCGCCGGCGGGGTCGGAGGGGCTGCCGCGGTTCGACTATCCCTCGCACCTCGCCGCGCTGGCCGCCGACCCGCCGGGCTGGCCGGCCCGCACCAGCGCCGTCGCGCTGCTGGTGCTCGACCTGGAGATCGGCTGGTCCGGATTGGCAAGCAACCTGCCGGCGCGGCGGGTGCGGCTCGAACTGCTGGACTATCCCGGCGAATGGCTGCTCGACCTGCCGCTGCTCGACCAGGAGTTTGCCGCCTGGTCGGCCGCGGTGCTGCGGCGCCTCGACGGGCGGGCCGAGGCGCGCGATTTCCTGGCGTTCGTGCACGGCCTGCCGGTCAGCGTGCCCGCCGACGACGCGCTGGCCGACGCCGGGCACCGGCTGTACGTCGATGCGCTGGGCCGATTGCGCGCGGCCGGGCTCTCGCTGTTGCAGCCCGGCCGGTTCCTGATGCCCGCGCCCGGGCCGGCGCCGCCCTGGCAGGCGTTCTTCCCGATGACCTCCGGCGGCGGCCTCGCGACGCTGCTGCGGGACCGCTACGAGCGCTATCGGGCGCAGGTGCGGGCCGAACTGGTGGCGCCGTCGTTCGGCTCGGTCGATCGCCTGGTGGTGGTCGCCGACCTGCTCAGCGCCCTGCACGCCGGCGCCGACGCGTTCGCCGATGCCGCGGCGTCGCTGCGGGCAGCCGCGCAGGCGCTGCGCTGGCAGTCCAACGTGCCGACGTGGCTGGCAGCACTGGCGCCGTTCCTGTTCGGCGGCATCGGCCGGGTCGCCTTCGCCGCGAGCAAGGCGGACCACGTCGCCGACCGGCAGCGCGGCAACCTTGCGGCGCTCGTCGGCAGCCTGACCGAGACGCCGGGCGTCGTCACGCGGTCGTTCGCCGTGGCCTCGGTCCGCTGCACCGAGGACGTGGTGTGGACGCTCGACGGGCATCCGGTGTCGGCCGTGCGCGGCCGCATCCTGGGCGAGGCGCGGGCCGGCAAGTCGTATCCCGGCGAGGTGCCGGACCGGGTGCCGGGGCCGGAGTTCTGGGCGCATCCGTTTCTCGCGCTGCCGGATTTCGAGCCGATGCGGCTGGTGCAGGGCGGTCGCGGCGGCGTGCCCCATATAGGGCTCGACCAGTTGCTCGCGTTCCTGCTGGAGGACCTGCTGTGAGCGAAACCCGCGTGCGGCCGCGCTTCGAACTGGAAGGGCAGACGATCGCCCGGCTGGAGCCGGAGGCGCTCCCGGCGCTCGCGCCGACCGGCGCGCCGGCGCCGCGCAGCGGCGTGGGCCTGGCGGCGGCCGGGGCCGGCGTGCTGGTGCTGGGGTTCGCTGCGCTCGATGCCGGCAATTTCGTCGCCGCCCAGTTCGAGCGCGGGCCGGTGCTGGGCTGGCTCACGCTGGCCGTGGCGCTGGCCGGGTTCGGCACGCTGGGGCTGGCGGGATGGCGCGAGCTGCGCGGGCTGTTCGGCTTGCGCCACGTGGACCGGCTGCGCATGGCGCTGGCCGATCCGGCGCGCGTGACCTCGGCCGCACTCGACTGGCTGGCGACGCTGCCGGAGGGCGCGGCGCTGGCCGGCGCGGTGCGGGCGGCCAACGATCCGGATGCCGTGCTGGCGCTGCTGCGCGCCGGACCGGTCGCGGCGCTGCGGGCGCGCGCCGACCAGTTGGGTCGCACCGCGGCGCTGCAGGTGTTCTCCGCCGCCGCTGCGGTGCCGTCGCCGACGCTCGACGGCCTGCTGGTCGGCTGGCGCGGCGTCCGGCTGGTGCGGCAGGTCGCGGAGTTGCACGGGCTGCACCCCGGCCTGTTCGGCACGCTCTCGCTGCTGCGCCGGGTCGCGTTCGCGGCGGCCGGTGTCGTGCTGACCGATCTGGCGGCGGACGTGGCGATGCGCACGGTGCTGTCCAACCCGATCGTCGAACGGCTTGCCAGCGACGTCGCGGGTGCGGGCGTGGCGGCGCGGCGCATGGTCGTGCTGGCGCGCGCGACCGCGGCCGCGTGCAGCCCGCTGCCGCCGGCGTAGGCGATCGGCGGGCACGATCCGCTCCGGCAACGAACCCTGCTGACACAAGGCTGTCAGGAGCCGTCAGGTAGTCTTTCCCTCGTGCCGCGCTGGTGCGGCGGAACAGGAGAGGCGACAATGAGCGAGACGGAAACCCGCAAGGGCGTCGCGGTGTGGTTCGAGATCCCGGCGCGCGACTTCGAGCGCACCGTGATCTTCTACGAGACGCTTTTCGACCGGCCGTTGCGGCTCGAACGGATCGGCGGTTCGCAGATGGCGGTGTTCCCGTACGAGCAGCCGGGCGTCGGCGGCGCGGTGATCGAGGCCGGCACGCTGGCACCGGGCGGCAGCGGCACGCTGGTGTATCTCAACTGCGACGGCAAGCTGGATCAGGCGATCGCCCGGGTCCAGCTCGGCGGCGGCCAGCTCGCCGGGCCGAAGGTCGACCTGCCGGGCGGGATGGGCACCTTCATCCACGTGCTCGACCCCGAGGGCAACCGCGTCGGCCTGCATTCGCTCTGATGCGGCGCCGCCGTGCGTAGGGCCGACCGCCTGTTCCGCCTCGTGCAACTCATGCGGGGCGGCCGGCTGATGACGGCGCGCACGCTGGCGGAGCGGCTGGAGGTCTCCGAACGCACGGTCTATCGCGACGTGCGCGACCTGCTGCTCTCCGGCGTGCCGATCGAAGGCGAGGCCGGCGTCGGCTACGTGCTGCGCGCCGGCTTCGACCTGCCGCCGCTGATGTTCGACCGGGCGGAGATCGAGGCGGTGGTGCTGGGCACGCGGATGGCGCGCGCCTGGGGCGGCGCGCGGCTGGCGGCCGCCGCCGAGGAGGCGCTGCGCAAGATCGAGGCGGTGCTGCCGGCGGCACTGCGCGAGCGGGTCGACCGCACGCATCTCTACGCGCCGGGGCTGCGGCTCACGCCCGGGCTGCGCGAGGATCTCGACCGGCTGCATGCGGCGATCGATGCCGGCGTGCGGGTCGGGTTCGGCTATGTCGCCGAGGACGGCGCGCGCACCGAGCGCACGGTGCGGCCGCTCGGCCTGTATTTCTGGGGCGGCGTCTGGACGCTGGTCGCGTGGTGCGAGTTGCGCGTCGATTTCCGCAATTTCCGCATCGATCGGATGACCGCGGTCGCGCCGGGCGCGCCGTTTCCGCGCGAGGCCGGTCGCACCCTGTCCGACTTCCTGGCCAGGCTCGGCCGCGATTGAGCGGCGGACGTCCCCCTTGACCGGCCGGCCCGCAAACGCCTAATCTCTGTTCGCAAAGAGAATGGAAGTTCGGTAAACGAACAGCCGCGGCGCCCGGCCACCTTGCGGAGGGGAGACGAGGATGTCCGACTACACGACGGTGTTCGGGTCGATCGACGCCTACGAAAAGGGCGGCGTCAACGTGATCGCCGACGACCCGAAGAATTATCTTTTCTCCAACATGTTCGACGTTGCCGCGACGTCGCGGCCATACGAGCGCGTCGTCGTGGCGAAGAACTTCGAATACGTGATCGAGGTGGCGCGCGCCGAGGGCGTCTCGCCCTGGTACGCGTGCGCCCACGACGAGTTCGCGCTCTGCCTCGACCACGAGGTGGAAGTGCACCTGGTGAAGCTCGACGATCCGGACAGCGTCGTCGACCCGGAGAGCGAAGGCGCGCGGCGGCTGGCGGAGCTGCCGGCGGGCCGGAAAATGGGAAGGATCGTGCTGCGGCGCGGGCACATGGCGCTGCTGCCGGTGGGTGCGGCGTATCGGTTCGAGGCCGCGCGGCCGGCGACGCTGATGCTGCAGACGATCGACGGGCCGGAAACCGTGCACAAATGGGCCAGCATCTGCCAAAGCTGAGCGCTGCCTGGAGGACCCGATCATGGCCATGAGCGACGACATCGCCGCAACCCGCCCCGCCAACCCGCGCGGCCTGCCATTGCAGACGGCATTCGCGACCGACGCCGCGGACAACCGCACCGGCTATCGCACGTTCCGCGCCGGCTCCTTCGGGTTCCGGCGCGACGGCTACTTTGCGCACATCACCTGGCCGAATGGCCGGCATCAGCTCGCCGTCGACGTTTTTCTGCGCGCGCTGATGCGGGATGTGGCCTGGGGCTTCTTCTACGGCACGGTGAATTTCGACGCCGTGTTCGGCACGACGAACTTCTACGGCGAGGTAGAAATGTTCGCAGGCGCCACCAACGACGCCTTCGTCAAGGCCGGCATGGCGTTCATCGAGCGCTTCCGCTCGGACGAGCTGATGCGCATCTTCAGGGAGATGATCGGCGACTGGACCAACCAGGGCTACGACCCGTTCGCGGCGCCGATGGAAACCGGCGCGCCCTGGGGCAGCAAGAACGGCGACAATGACTCTGCTGTGGGCCGGAAGCGCGTCACCGCGAAACGCATGGTCGGGCTGCCCGGCGATACGCCGGTGCGCAGCGACGCAACCGGCTACAAGGTGAACCGGATGTTCGCCGATGTGGCGCAGGACCAGCCGGAGGTTCACGCCGAGCCGGGCTTCGAACACGAGGTTTCCGCGTTCAACCTTTTTGCGTATTTGTCGCGCTCCGACGTCACCTGGAATCCCTCCGTCTGCTCGGTGGTGCGCGAAAGCCTGTTCTGCCCGACCTCGGAGGAATTCATCCTGCCGGTCGAGCACGGCAACGACCGCCCGGAATGGTTCGTGCAGCTCTCCGACGAGATCATCTGGACGACCAAGAACCGCGATACCGGCGCGTACCGGGCCCAGGTGGTGTGCAAGGCGGGCGACGTGTGCGTTATGCCGGCCGACGTGCGCCACCAGGGATTTTCCGACAAGCGCTCGATGCTGCTGGTGTGGGAGAACGGCTCGCCGAAGATCCCGGCGCTGATCCGCGACGGCAAGGCGCCGAACGTCCCCGTGACGTTCTGACGCCGCCGCCGTCGTGTCGGCGAACGTGGATGCGCAGGCACCGGCATGGTAGCCCCGTTGATGGAGGCGTTCACGTTCGAGCCGCTGCCCTGGCGGGTGATTTTTGGCGTGGGCGCGCTCGACGAATTGCCGGACGAGATGGAGCGCCTCGGGGCCGCGAAGGCGCTGGTGCTGTGCACGCCGCAGCAGCGCGCCGTCGCCGAGAACGTCGCCAGCCGGCTCGGCGAACATTGCGTCGGCGTCTACGACGGCGCGGTGATGCACGTGCCGCTGGAGGTCGCCAAAGCAGCGCGCGCGCACGCGGCGGCGCTCGGCGCCGATGCCTGCGTCGCGGTCGGCGGCGGCTCGACGATCGGTCTCGGCAAGGCGATCGCGCTCGAGTTCGGCACGCCGGTCGTCGCGGTGCCGACGACCTACGCCGGATCGGAAATGACGCCGATCTGGGGCCTGACGGATGGCGGCGTCAAACGCACCGGCACCGACCGGCGCGTGTTGCCGCGTGCGGTGATCTACGATCCCACGCTGACGCTGAGCCTGCCGCCGGCGCTGTCCGGCGTCTCCGGCATGAACGCGATCGCGCATTGCGTCGAGGCGCTGTATGCGCGCGACGCCAATCCGGTGATCTCGCTGATGGCCGAGGACGGCATTCGCGCGCTGGCCGAAAGCCTGCCGCGCGTGGTGCAGGCGCCCGACGATCTTGCGGCACGCACGCGCGCGCAATATGGCGCGTGGCTCGCCGGCGCGTCGCTCGGCGCGGTCGGCATGGCGATCCACCACAAGCTGTGCCACGCGCTCGGCGGCGCGCTGAACCTGCCGCACGCGGAAACCCACGCGGTGATGCTGCCGCACGCGGTCGCCTACAACCGGCCCGCGGTTCCCGAGGCGATGGCGCGCATCGCGGCGGCGCTCGGCGCGGCGCACGCGGCGCAAGGGCTGTTCGATCTTGCGGTCGCGGTCGGCGCGCAAACGTCGTTGCAGGCGCTCGGGGTTCGCGAAACGGATCTCGACCGGGTGACGGCGCTGGCGACCGCGAACCCGTACTGGAACCCGCGCCCGGTGACGCCCGAGGGCGTGCGGGCGCTGCTGGCCGATGCATTCGAAGGGCGCCGACCGGCCGCGTAAGCCGGCGGCATTGGGAAGGAAACGTCATGCACGATACGAAGCTTGTCGAGATCGCGGCGCCCGTCGGCCGGCGCCGCTTCATCGCCGGCACCGCGACCGCGGCGACGCTCGCGGCGCTGGGGCCGACGCGCAAGGTGCGCGCGGCCACGCCCGCGATCAGGATCGGCTACGTCAGCCCGCAGACCGGCCCGCTCGCGGCGTTCGGCGAGGCCGACGCCTACACGCTGCAAACCATGAAGCCGCTGCTGGCCGCGGGCATTTCGACCAAGGCGGGCAAGCGGCCCGTCGAGATCCTGCTGAAGGACAGCCAATCGAGCCCGAATCGCGCGGCCGAGGTCGCCGGCAGCCTGATCCAGTCCGACAACGTCGACCTGATGCTGGTCTCCTCCACGCCGGAGACGACGAACCCGGTGTCCGACCAGTGCGAGGTGAACGAGGTGCCGTGCATCTCGACGATGGCGCCGTGGCAGCCTTGGTTCTTCACCCGCGGCGGCAAGCCGGATGTCGGCTTCAAATACACCTGGCATTATTTCTGGGGGCTGGAGGACGTGATCGCCGTCTTCACCGGCATGTGGGGCCAGGTGGCCACGGACAAGGTGGTCGGCGGCCTGTTCCCCAACGACGGCGACGGCAATGCCTGGGGCGACGCGAAACTCGGATTCCCGCCAGTGCTGGACAAGCTCGGCTACAAGCTGATCGATCCGGGCCGCTACCAGAATCTCACCGACAATTTCTCGGCGCAGATCGGCCGCTTCAAGGACGCGAAGGTGGAGATCGTGACCGGCGTGGTGATCCCGCCCGACTTCACGACGTTCTGGACGCAGGCGCGGCAGCAGGGGTTCCGGCCGAAGGTCGCGAGCGTCGGCAAGGCGATCCTGTTCCCGGTCGCGGTCGAGGCGCTCGGCGACAGCGCCAACAACCTGTCGAGCGAAATCTGGTGGTCGCCGCGGCATCCGTTCAAATCCTCGCTGACCGGCGAGAGCGCCGGCACGCTTGCGCAGAGTACACGGCCGCGACCAAGAAGCAGTGGACGCAGTGCATAGGCTTCGCGCACTCGCTGATCGAGGTCGCGGTGGATGTGCTGAAGCGGGCGCCGAGCCTTGACGACCACGCCGGCGTCGCCGCGACGATCGCCGCGACCTCGCTCGACACCGTCGTCGGAAAAGTCGCATGGGGCAGCGGGCCGGTGAAGAACGTCACCAAGACGCCGCTGGTCGGCGGCCAGTGGCGGCGCGGCGGTGCGTTCAAGTATGACCTGTCGATCACGTTCAACGGCACCGCACCGTTCATCCCGGTGGATGGACCGATGCAGCCGATCACCTGAAGGGGACGCGCGATGCGCGATGTGACCGAGGCCAGCGCGACCGAGGCGGTCGTCGGCCAACTCGCCGGCTGCGACGATCCGCGGCTCAGGCAGGTGATGACGAGTTTCGTGCGCCACCTGCACGCATTCGTGCGCGAGATCGAGCCGACCGACGCGGAGTGGCTTGCGGCGATCAGGTTCCTGACTGCGACCGGCGACATGTGCGACGACAAGCGGCAGGAATTTATCCTGCTGTCCGACACGCTCGGCGTTTCCACGCTCGTCGAACTGATCAACAACCGCAAGCGCCCCGGCATGACCGAGACGAGCGTGCTCGGGCCGTTCTGGGTCGAGGGCGCGCCGCATCTGCTGATGGGTTCTTCCATTGTCAAGGACGGCACGGTTGCCGATCTCCGCGTGCATGGTCGCGTGCACGATGCCGACGGCCGGCCGATCGCGGGCGCGGTGCTGGACGTGTGGCAGACCGCGCCGAACGGCATGTACGACGTGCAGGACCCGAGCCAGCCGGAGATGAACCTGCGCGGCAAGTTCACCACGGGCGCCGACGGCGCGTTCGATTTTCGCACCATCCTGCCGACGCCCTACCCGATCCCGCACGACGGCCCGGTGGGCGCGCTGCTGACCGCGACGGGCCGGCATCCGTGGCGGCCCGCGCATCTGCACTTCATCATCAGCGCGCCCGGCTATCGCCCGCTGACCACGGCGCTGTATTTCGAGGGCGACCCGTATGTCGACAGCGACGCGGTGTTCGGGGTGAAAAGCGAACTCGTCGTCCGTCCAAGGCGCCGCGACGATGCCGAAGGGCTTGAAGTCCGCTACGATTTTGGCCTGGAGCAAGCGAGGTAGCGTCGTGCAGGAAAAAATCATCATCACATGCGCCGTCACCGGCAACCTGACCGATCCGGCCAAATGCCCGGCGCTGCCGATCACGCCGCAGCAGATCGCCGAAGCTTGCCTCGGCGCGGCGCAGGAAGGCGCCTCGATCGCGCATATCCATGTCCGCGATCCGGCGACCGGCCGACCCTCGATGGAACTGGCGCTGTACCGCGAGGTCGTCGAGCGCATCCGCGAGAAGAACGACACGTTGATCCTGAACCTCACCACGGGCCCCGGCGGACGCTTCTCGCCGAGCGACGAGGATCCGAAGATTGCCGGCCCCGGCACCAACTTTCAGGTTCCGGAGAAGCGCGTCGAGCACATCGCGGCGCTGCGGCCGGAAATCTGCACGCTCGACCTGAACACGATGACGTTCGGCAAGGAGGTGGTGATCAACACGCCGAAGAACGTCACGCGCATGGCCAAGGTGATCCGCGCCGCCGGCGTGCTGCCGGAACTGGAAGTGTTCGACTCCGGCGACATCCGGCTGGCGCACGACCTGATCGCCGACAATGTGCTGCAGGGGCCGGGCCTCTATTCGCTGGTGCTCGGCATCAAGTACGGCTTCCCGGCATCGGCGGAGGCGATGATCTACGCGCGCAACCTGCTGCCGGCGGGCGCGAAGTGGACGGGCTTCGCGATCAGCCGCATGGAGTTCCCGGCGGTCGCGCTGTCCTACGTGCTCGGTGGCCACATCCGGGTCGGGCTCGAGGACAACATCTTTCTCGACAAGGGCAAGCTCGCGCCGAGCAACGCGGCGCTGGTCGAGCGGGCGCGCGAGATCGTCGAGCGGCTCGGCGGCGGCATTTCCACGGCCGCCGAGACGCGCGCGACACTCGGCTTTCCGGCGCGCGCCATGCCGCCGCAGGGCGTGGCTGCGCGCTAGCCGAGCGAGCGCGCCAACTCCCAGGCCTGCTCGGCAATCGCCGGCGCGCGGCTGCCGTGTTCGACGGCGTCGGCGCCGGCGGCGGTGCCGTCCAGCGCGCGCTTGGCGATGCCCTGCAGGATGGCGACGAAACGGAACATGCCGAACACGATGTAATACTCCCAGTCCGCAACGGGCGATTGGCGCATGCGACGGAAATACGCCGCCGCATACTCCGCCTCGGTCGGGATGCCGAGCGCCGCGAAATCCGCGCCGGCGAGGCCGCGATACTGCGCCGGCGAGAAACGCCAGGACATCGCATGGTAGGCGAAATCCGCCACCGGATCGCCAATCGTCGAAAGTTCCCAGTCCAGCACGGCAACGACGCGCGGCTCCGTCGGATGGAAAATCAGGTTGTCCATGCGGAAGTCGCCATGCACGATCGCGCTCGCGTCGCGCGCCGGCATGCGGGCCGGCAGCCATTCGATGATGCGGTCCATCGCCGGGATCGGCGTCGGTCTCCGCCGCGCGGTATTGTTTGGTCCAGCGCGCGATCTGCCGCGCGAGGTAATTCTCGGGACGGCCGAACCCCTCAAGCCCGACGGCGCGCCAATCGACGCCGTGCAGCGCCGCGATGGTCGCGTTCATCGAATCGAACACCGCCGCGCGTTCGCCGCGCGACAGATCGGGAAGCGTCTGGTCCCAGAAAACCCGGCCGGCCACGTGCTCCATCACGTAGAACGGCGAGCCGATCACGCCGGGATCCTCGCAGAGCGCGAGCGGCCGCGCCACCGGCACGTTCGTGCCGGTCAGCGCCTGCATCACGCGGAACTCGCGATCCACGGCGTGCGCGCTCGGCAGCGTCGTGCCGGCGGGCTTGCGGCGCAGCACGTAGGTGCCGCTCTCGCTGTGCAGCCTGAAAGTCGGGTTGGACTGGCCGTCCTCGAAGCGCACCAACGCGGGGCGGCCGGAATAGCCGGGCACGCTGCGATCCAGCCACGACCTCAGCTTTTCCAGATCGATGCCGTCGCTGGTCATGGCTTACGCGATCCACACCGGGGTGCGCCGGAACTCCGGCACGCCATCGGCCGGCAACACGCTCGCGCTGCCGCCGGTCAGGCTTTCCGGCCCCTGGTAGCGCTTCATCTCCAGCCGCGCGATCTGGTTGCGATGCACCTCGTCCGGCCCGTCCGCGAGCCGCAGCGTGCGCGCGGACGCGTAGGCATAGGCGAGGCCGTAATCCTCCGTCACGCCGGCGCCGCCGAACGCCTGGATCGCCCAGTCGAGCACGCGGCACGCCATGTTCGGCGCCGCCACCTTGATCATCGCGATTTCCGCGCGCGCCGCCTTGTTGCCGCGCTTGTCCATCATGTCGGCGGCCTTCAGCGTCAGCAGCCGCGCCTGCTCGATCATGATGCGCGCCTCGGCGATGCGCTCCTGCGTCACCGTCTGCTCGGCGACCGGCTTGCCGAACGCCACGCGCGTCTGCGCACGCCGGCACATCCGTTCCAGCGCCCGCTCCGCCAAACCGATCAGCCGCATGCAATGGTGGATGCGCCCCGGCCCGAGCCGGCCCTGCGCGATCTCGAAGCCACGGCCTTCGCCGAGCAGGATGTTGTCGACGGGCACGCGGACGTTGTCGAACACCACTTCCGCGTGGCCGTGCGGCGCATCGTCGTAGCCGAACACCGGCAGCACGCGCTTCAGCGTCACGCCGGGCGACGGCAGCGGCACCAGGACCATCGATTGCTGGCGATGCCGCTCCGGATGATCGGGCGACGATTTGCCCATCACGATCAGGATCTTGCAGCGCGGATCGAGTGCGCCCGAGGTCCACCACTTCCGCCCGTTGATCACGTACTCGTCGCCCTCGCGGCGGATGCGCGTCTCGATGTTGGTGGCGTCCGACGACGCGACTTCGGGCTCCGTCATCGCGAACCCGGAGCGGATCTTGCCGTCCAGCAGCGGCAGCAGCCATTGCTTGCGCTGCGCCTCGGTGCCGTAGCGCACCAGCACTTCCATGTTGCCGGTGTCGGGCGCCGAGCAGTTGAACGTCTCCGGCGCGAAGTGCGAGCGGCCCATCACCTCGCACAGCGGCGCGTATTCCAGGTTCTTCAGGCCGGCGCCGTACTCGCTTTCGGGCAGGAAAAGATTCCACAACCCGGCGGCGCGGGCGCGCTGCTTCAACTCCTCGATCAGCGGCACCGGCTGCCAGCGGTCGCCCTCGGCGATCTGCGCGAGGATGCGGCCCTCGTTCGGGTAGACGTGCTCCGCCATGAAGCCTTCGACGCGGGCCTTGAGGTCCACGACCTTGGGCGAATAGTCGAAATCCATCTTATGTCCTCCCCAACTGCAGCCGCCGCTACCGCACGAACGCGGTCGAGATCGCCGGGACCGCGGCGACCAGCGCCAGCGCCACGGCCAACGCCCCCATATACGGCCAGATCCGCCGCATGCCCGCATCGGGCGGCACCCGGCCGATCGCGCACGCCGCGTAGTAGCCGACGCCGAACGGCGGCGAGAACAGCCCGATCCCCATCGCCAGCACGACGACGATCGCATAGTGAACTTCGTTCACTCCGAATTGCCGCGCAATCGGGAACAGCAGCGGCCCGAACAGCACGATCGCCGGTATTCCTTCGAGCACGCTGCCGAGCACGACGAACGCGGCGACCGAGATCGCCAGAAAGCCGAAGCGGCCGCCGGGCACGCCGCCCATCGCCTGCGCGAGCCCCTGCGACAGGCCGGATTGCGTCAGCGCCCAGCCCATCGCGGTCGCGGTGCCGATGATGAACAGGATCGCGCCGGACAGCGACGCGGTCTCGACCAGCATTTTTTCGATGCGCCGCCACGCCACGCGCCGCCGCAGACAGCAGCGCGATCACGATGGCATAGGCGATGCCGAGCGTGGAGACCTCGGTCGCGGTCGCGATGCCGCTCGACCGTCGCGACCCGGATCAGCACCGGCAGCGCGAGGCCGGGCAGCGCGATCACGAACGCCCGCCCGGTGAACGCCCAGGTGGCGCGCCTGGCGTGGGCGCTCGCCGTCCTCCCGCGGCCCGCCAGCGGGCCAGCGCGGCGAGCGCGAGCGCCAGCACCAGCGCCGGCAGCAGGCCGCCGGTGAACAGCGCGGCGATGGAGACGCCGGTCACCGAGCCGATCGTGATCAGCACCAGCGACGGCGGAATGGTTTCGCTCATCGCGCCGGAGGCCGCGAGCAGCGCCACCAGTTCGCCCTCCGTGCACGCCGCGTTGCCGCATCTGCGGGAACAGCACCGGCGCCACCGCCGCCATGTCGGCGGCCTTGGCGCCGGAGATGCCGGAGACCAGGTACATCGCGCCCAGCAGCACCTAGGTCGAGGCCGCCGCGCACATGGCCGACCAGGGCCGCGAGGAAGCGACCATCGCCTCCGCCATGCCGGTCATCTCGATCAGCTGGCCCAGCAGCACGAACAGCGGCACGGCCAGCAGGATCAGCGTGCTCATGCCTTCGTCGATGCGGCCGACGACGACGCTCAGCGGCACGGTCGTGGTGGTGACGAGCTAGGCGACGGTCGCCAGGCCGAAGGCGAAGCCGATCGGCACGCCAGCGAGCACGCTCGCGCCAAGCAGCAGCCCGAAGAAGACGATGAGGTTCCAGATGCCGAGCGCGGTCAGCCAGGCCGCGCCCAGATGCAGCACGGCCGCCACGATCGCCAGGCGACGGCGACGATGCCGACGTCGCGCCGCCGCATGCCGGGCGAGCCGCGGCAGCGTCGCCAGCAGCATGAGCGCGCAGCCCGACCGGGATCGCCGCCGCGCGCACGCGTCCGGCCAGTCCAGCGCGGGCGTCTCGATGAACCATGTCGTCGCTTGCGGCGTAGCCAGCGCCGCGGGCAGGATCAGCGCGAGGAACAGCGTCGGCGACGCCGGCGCCGAGCGCCTCGGCGACGCCGCGCCATGCCGGCGGCAGTCGTGCGACGATCGCGGTCAGCCGCATGTGCTCGCCGCGCTGCAGCGCGACGACCGCGCCGAGCATCGCGAGCCACAGGAACAGGATCGAGGCAAGCTCGTCCGACCAGACGAGCGGCGCGGTGGAACACGAAGCGCGCCAGCACGCCGGCGAGCAGCAGCGCCGACCTCCGCCACCACCAGCAACGCGGCCGGCAGCCTCGACGACGCGCAGCCAGGCTCGCGGCTTCGGCAGGCCGCGTCTGCGGTCAGGACAGGCCGCTCAGCCTCCGGCCGCCTCCAGAACTTTCCAGGCATCCTCGCCGTATTTGCCGCGCCACTCGGCGTAGAAGCCGGCGCGCTTCAGCGCGTCGCGGAACGGTGCCGTGTCGACGTCGTTGAACGCCATGCCCGGCTTTCTCGAGTTTGCCGCGCAGCGCGCCGTTCAGCGCGGCGACGTCGGCCCGCTCGTCGAGCGCCGACTGGTCGATCTCGCGCGCGACGATCTCCTGCATGTCCGCCGGCAGCTTCTCGAACGCGCGGCGGTTCGCGAGCAGCCAGAAGCCGTCCCACATGTGGTTCGTCATGGCTGCAGTATTTCTGCACCTCGTAGAGCTTCGCGGTGTCGATGATGGCGAGCGGGTTCTCCTGGCCGTCGACGACATGGGTCTGCAGCGCCGAATAGACCTCGTTGAAGTTGATGCTCGTGCGGCGCGGCGCCGAGGGCTGCGAACAGCGAGGTCCACAGCGGGCTCACCGGCACGCGCAGTCTTCATGCCCTTCAGATCGTCCGGCGCTGACGATCGGCTTCGTGCTCGTGGTGATCTGGCGGAAGCCGTTGTCCCAGATGCGCTCCATCGGGACCAGCCCGCGCTTGCGCGATCTCGCGCCCGCACGATACGCGCCGAGCGCGCCGTCCATGGCCGCCCAGACCTGCCCGTAGTCCTTGAACGCGAAGCCGACGCCGTTGATCGAGGCCGGCGGCACCAGCGTCGCCAGGATCAGCCCGGACAGGGTGAAAAGCTCGATCGCGCCGGAGCGAAGCTGGCGTCAGCATGTCGGTGTCGGAGCCGAGCTGGCTCGACGGGAAGATGCGGATCTCGAGCCGCCCGCCGGTCGCCTGCGCGATCCGGCCCGCGGCCTCCTGGGCGCGCAGGTTCAGCGGGTGCGTCGGCGGCATGTTGTTGGCGAACTTGTAGCTGAATTCGGCGGCGCGCGCCGGCCGGGTGCGGGCGGCGACAAGCGGCAAGGCGGTCGCTGCGGCGACCAGGCAGCGGCGTGACAGCGGCATCGGGCGTAGCCTCCAGGCATTTTCCGGCAGGCTAGCGTGCCCTGCCGTCAACCGCCACGCCGCTCCGCCAGCAGCACATGCTGGCAGGCGAGAACAACCTCGCCGCGCTGGTTGAGCACCTCGCAGGCCTCCACCACCCGGCCATGCCCGGGGCGCTTCGGATCGGCGCTCGCCTCCGTCACCGTCAGCCGCGTGTGGATCGTGTCACCGATAAAGACCGGCTTCGGAAACCGCAGCCGTTCGTAGCCGTAGGTGAACGCGTGCGGATTGATCTCGCTGGCGGTCAGGCCGATGCCGATCGCGAACGTCATCGTGCCGTGCGCGATCCGCTGCCCGAACGCGGTCGACTTCATCGCCTCGGCGTCCATGTGATGCGGGAAGAAATCGCCGGTGTGCCCGGCATGCACGACGAAGTCGGTCTCGGTGATCGTCCGCCCGTGCGTCTGCCGCACTTCCCCAACCTCGTAATCCTCGAAAAACCGCGGCCGCTCGCGCATGCGGGCCTCCCTCTCATTTGCCGGTGAAACTCTATTTCACATATGGGCGAGGATGCTAAAAGCCTGCTCCGCACCGCACCGGGTGGAGGCGTGATGCCAGAAAAAATGCCGCTCGACGGGCTGCTGGTGCTCGATATGAGCCAGTTCCTCTCCGGCCCGTCTGCCGCGCTGCGCCTCGCCGATCTCGGCGCGCGCGTGATCAAGGTCGAGCGTCCCGACGGCGGCGACCTGTGCCGGCGGCTCTACCTCACCGACACCGAGATCGGCGGCAATTCGACGCTGTTCCACGCCATCAACCGCGGCAAGGAATCGTTTGCCGCCGACCTCAAGAACCCCGCCGATCTCGCCGCACTCTGGCACCTGATCGGCCGCGCCGACGTCGTGATCCAGAACTTCCGCCCCGGCGTGATCGAGCGCATCGGCGTCGGCTGGGAGGCGGTGCATGCGCGGCACCCGCGCGTCGTGTATGCCAGCATCACCGGCTGGGGCCGCGCCGGCCCGTGGGTCGACCTGCCGGGGCAGGACTTGCTCGCGCAGTCGCGCTCGGGCGTCGCCTGGCTCAGCGGCGACGCCGATGACGGGCCGGTGCCGTTCGGCCTCGCGGTCGCCGACATGCTCGCGGGCGCAACGGTCGTGCAGGGCGTGCTGGCGGCCCTGGTGCGGCGCGGCATCTCCGGCGAGGGCGCGCACGTCGAAACCAGCCTCCTGGAAGTGCTCGTGGATTTCCAGTTCGAGGCGCTGACCACCTATCTCAACGACGGCAACCGCCTGCCGCAGCGCGCCGGCTTCCGCAGCGCGCATGCCTATCTTGCCGCCCCATACGGCATCTACCGCACCCGGGACGGCTGGCTCGCGCTCGCCATGACCCCGCTTGCCAAGCTGATGCCGCTGCTCGACCTGCCGGAACTGGCGCCGTATGCCGCCGATCCGAAGCTCGGATTTTCGCACCGCGACGACATCAAGCGCATGATCGCGAGCCACCTCGAGCAAAAGCCCACCGAAGCGTGGCTCGCCGTGCTGCAACCGGCCGACGTATGGTGCGCGTCCGTGCTGCAGTGGCCCGAGCTTTTGGCGAGCGAGGGGTTCAAGGTGCTGGACATGCTGCAAACCGTCACCCGTCCCGACGACGTGCGCATCGCCACCACGCGGGCGCCGCTGCGCATCGACGGCGTCCGGCCCGCCACGCCGCGCGCCGCCCCGCGCATCGGCGAGCACACGGCCGCGCTGCGCGCGGAGTTCGGGCTGTGACGGCGCCGCGCGCGCCTGGGCCGCGACCCGTGCGGCTATGGCGTGACCTCGAACACCACCCCGCCGCAGGTGGCCGGGAACACGTTCCGGCAGGCAGCGACGCCCCCGAGCGCCGCGGTGCCGTAGAGCACGCTGCCGGAGACCGCCAGGCTCGCCGAACTCTGCCCGCCGTTGCCGCCGTCATTGAAACGGTACAGCACCGTCTCGGTCCAGTCGGCCTTGTCTCCGGTCGGCGGGCTCAATACGAACACGGTGCCGCATCCCGCGTACTGGGCGCAGTCCACATTGCCGTCGCCGAACTGGAACGTCGTCCCGTACAAGGCGCCGCTGCCGCTGACCAGCAGCCCCGCCTTCGGCGCGCCGCCGTCGGTGCCGCCCTTGAAGGCATGCAGCGCCTTGAACGCCCATTTCGTCTTGCCCTCGGCCGGCGGCGTCAACTGGAACACCGTGCCGCAGCCGTAGATGTCGCACCCGTAGCCGCCGGCCTGCGCGGTGCCGTACAGCACGCCGGACCCGATCGCCAGCGCGCCCAGCGGCGCGAGCCCGTCGGTGCCGCCGGCGAAACTGTAGAGCACCGTCTCCTTCCAGGCGGTCTGGCCGGCCGCCGGCGGCGCCAGCTTGAACACCACGCCGCAATTCTGCGCCCCGAAACTGCACGTGGTGCTGCCGCCGGTGGAGGCAGTGCCGTACAGCACGCCGCTGCCGCCGGGATCGGGCAGCAGCGCCGCCATCGGAATGCCGCCATCCGAGCCGCCGGAAAACGTGTGCAGCACCGTCATGGCCCACAGGTCGCCGCTCTTGGCCGGCGGCGCGAGCTGAAAGACCGTGCCGCACCCGACAGTGCCGTAATTGTTGGTGAAGCTGCTCTGGCAGCCTTCGTTGGCGCCGGCCGCGGTGGTGCCGTAGAGCACCCCGCCCGGCCCGGCGGTGAGGCCGCCCTGCGGCTCGAAACCGTACTTGCCGCCGGCAAAGCGGTACAGCAGGTGGTAGGTCCATTTGGTCTGGCCGGCCGCGGGCGGGGTCAGTTCGTACACGGTGTCGCAACTGGTGTCCTCGTTGCGGCCGCACAGGATGCCCGGCGCGTTGCCGACCGTGGTGCCGAACACGTTGCCCCCCTGGACCAGCGGATTGGCGCTCCCCGCGGGGAAGATGCCATCATCGAGGCCGGTGAAGGCATGCAGCACGGTCTGCTTCCAGGCGGCCTTGCCCGCTGTCGGCGGCGTCAGCGCGAACACCACGCCGCCGCCGTAGCCGTTGACCGCGTAGCTGCCGCCGCGCGACGTGGTGCCATAGAGCGTGCCGGATCCCCTCCGGATCGGGGGTCAGGCCCGCCGTCGGCAGGACGCCGCTCGCGGCCACGCCGTTGCCGTTGGGTGCGGGAAACGCATAGATGCTGGCGAGGCTCCCGGCGAGCGCCGCGCCAGCGGGCCAGCCCGCCACCGCCGCCATCGCGGCCAGAGCGACAAGACGGTGCGCCACGAACATCATCTGCCTCGGTCCCCTTGTCCGGCGATTGTCCCATATCGACGCTGCCCGACAAAGCGTGGACCCATTCACAATCGCGGTTTGGCCGCGTGGGAGCGGATGGCCGAACACCGGCACCGGCACAGCGCCGCCGGCCGCGCGGAGTTCGGGCGGTGACGGCGCTGCGCGGCATGACCTGGAGCCATCCGCGCGGCTACGATCCGCTGGTCGCCTGCGCGCGGCTGTGGCGCGCCAGGACCGGCGTCGAGATCACCTGGGAGCAACGCTCGCTGCAGGATTTCGAATCTTATCCGGTCGAGGACCTGGCGCGCCGCTACGACCTGATCGTCATCGACCATCCGCATGTCGGCCAGATCGTGCGCGAGGCGTGCCTGCTGCCGCTGAACCGGCCGGACCGGGTGCCGGACCTGATCCGCCTCGCCAACCAGTCGGTCGGCCAATCGTGGTCGACTCGTATCGCTGGGACGGCGACCAGTGGGCGCTGCCGATCGATGCCGCGGCCCAGGTGCAGGCGTGGCGGCCGGACCGGCTGGCGGGGCCGGTCGCGACGTGGGACGACCTGCTGACGCTGGCCCGCGCGCGCCGCGTGCTGCTGCCGCTGCGCCCGCCGCACTCGCTGATGGTGTTCTACACGCTCGCAGCCAACCTCGGCGAGCCGTGCGGCGCGATCGGCCCGGCCGCGCTGATCGACCCGGATTTCGGCGCCGAGGTGTTCGAGCGCGTCCGCACGCTGGCGGCGCTGGTCGATCCGGCCTGCCACGGCATGGACCCGATCGCCGTCTGCGAGCGCATGGTGCAGGAGGACGCGCGGGAGCACTGCGCGCCGTACATCTACGGCTATGTCAGCTATGCCCGCCCCGGTTTTCGCCCGGTGCCGCTCGGCTTCTCCGACATCCCGGCCGCCGGCGCGCAGGGGCCGGTCGGCTCGGCGCTCGGCGGCACCGGGGTCGCCGTGTCGGTATTCTGCGCCGCCGCGACCGCGGCGGTCGCGTTCGCCTTCTGGCTGGCGGGGGAGGACGTGCAGCGTGGCCCGTACCTCGGATGCCGGCGGCCAGCCGGCCAACGCGGCGGCCTGGGCCGACGACGCGGTGAACGCGGCCGCCGGCAACTTCTTTCGCGCGACCCGCGCAACGCTCGATGGCTCCTGGGTGCGCCCGCGCCACGACGGCTACATGGCGTTCCAGCAGGAAGCGGCCGAGCGGATCAACGCCGGGCTGCTGGGCGGCGACGCCGGGGCGGCCGTGGTCGCCGACCTGAACCGGCTGTATGCGGCGAGCTTTGCCTAGCGCGCCCCGCGTCGTGGTGACGCTCGGCGTGCACGGCAGCGCCTCCACCTGGGTCTACAACGTCGCCCGGGAACTGCTGGCCGAGGCGCTTGGCGCCGACGCGGTCGTCGGCTGCTTCGCCAACTCGATCAACGACGTGCTCGCCGAGCGTGCCAGCATCGGCCGGCATCTGGTGTGCAAGGCGCATGGCTGGCCCGGCCTCGACGTGTTTGTGCACCTGACGGGCGCCGCGGTGGTGCTCTCGGTGCGCGACCCGCGCGATGCGGTGTTATCGCTGATGCGCCGGTTCAACTCGCCGTTCGAGGTGTGCGCGCGCGGCGTCGCGCAGGATTGCCGGTACGCGCTGTGGTGCGCCGCGTTGGGCCATCCCGTGCTGCGCTACGAGGACCGGTTCTTCGACGATCCGGCCGCGGTGCGCCGGCTTGCCCGGCAGCTCGGCGTGGCGGTGGGCGATGCCGCGATCGCGCGGATCTTTTCCGCGTACGGCACCGAAGCCGTGCGCAAATTCGCCGCCGCGGTGCCGTCGCTGCCGGCCGACCGGATCGTGGGCGATGGCAAAGGCCTGTTGTTCGATCGCGTGACGCAGATCCATCACACGCATATCGGCGACGGCCACGCGGGCAAATGGCGCGAGCAGGCCACGCCGCATCAGCAGGCCGAGTTGACGCGCGCCTATGCGGAGTTCATCGCGCGATTCGGCTATCCGGCCTATTGACCGGCCGCCGCCGAACCTGCCCGGCGCGGTGGCGCCGGGCAGGCTTGCGGCAGGTCAGTGGCCGGTCGAATGCACGCTGCCCAAAAGCGTGTGGCTGGAGGTGTCGGTGAACATCGCGGCGGTGCCGCCGACGCCGCCCTGCGCGATGTCCTGCGGGCTCAACGCTGTGCTCGCCGCGGTTGCGTGCGTGCCGCCGGGGACCAGGTCGGCGTTCCCGCCCAGGGTCTGCAGCGTCACCAGCATGCCATGCACGGCGCCGTTGGCGCTTTGGTAGAACCCGACCAGCTGGTCGAGATCGTTGATGCCGTTCACCACGGTCATGCCGTGCGCGTTCGGGTCGTCGACGATGCTGTAGGTGCCGTTGTCGTAGACGAAGCCGTGGGTGTTGCCCTTGCTGTCCATGTAGGAGCCGACCACGAGGCCGGCGTTGTTCAACCCGAGCGCGTTCACGTCGCTCGCGCCGGCGGGGCCGGCGAGCGTGACGATCTTGCCGTTGGTGTCGAGGAACCCGTCGATCGCGCCGCCGGCCGTCGTGTAGAAGCCCGAGATCTGCCCTTTGTCGTTGATGTCGGTCGCGGTGATGCTGGTGGCGCCGGCGATCTTCACCGCGGTGAACGTGCCGTTGCTGGTGTCGTAGACGAAGCCGGAGGTGTCGCCCGCGGCGTCGTTGGTGAAGAAGCCCGCGACCTGGCCCTCGTCGTTGATGCCGAGGAACTGCTCGCTGACGACGCCGTTGATCGTCGGCGCCAGCGGATCGGTCGCGGTGATGTAGCGGCCGTTGTCGTCGACGAAGCCGTAGCTGTTGCCGTTGGCATCGACCCAGAAGCCCGAGGTCTCGCCCGCGTTGTTGATGCCGGTCACCTGCGTCTGCGCCGACGAGGGGAAGTTCTCGCTGGTGTAGGATTTCGCGTTGTACGGCGATGCCAGCGTGTAGCCCTTGTTCGGCAGCACCGTGCCGTCGCCGTCATATCCCGCGATCGTGCCGGCGTCGTTGATGGCGAGCAGCTGGTTGAACGCCGGATCGGCGGCGTTGTCGTGGGTGTGGAAACTCCACAGGAACGTCTGCGAGCCCGGGCTGACCAGCATGCCGTTCACGTTGCCGCTGGCATCCTGGTAGAAGCCGACCATCTGGCCCTGGTCGTTGACGCCGTTGAGCACGGTCATCGTGCCGTTGCCCTTGGGGTCGTCCACCGTCGTGTAGGTGTTGGTCGCGATGTCGTAGACGAACCCGTCGGTGTTCCCCGAGCTGTCCATGTAGGAGCCGACCACGAGGCCGGCGTCGTTCAGCCCGAGCGCATTCACGTCGCTGGCGCCCGCCGGTCCGGACAGCACCAGGAACTTGCCGTTGGTGTCGACGAAGCCATCGGTCGCGCCGCTGCCGTTGGTGAAGAAGCCGGAGACCTGGCCCAGGTTGTTGACGTCGGTCGCGGTCAGGCTCACGGCGCCCTTCATCGTGATCGCGGTGTAGGCGCCGGTGCTGCTGTCGTAGACGAAGCCGCTGGAGTCGCCGCTGCCGTCGTTGGTGTAGAAGCCGGCGACGTCGCCCGCATCGTTGATGCCAAGGAACTGCTCGTTGACAATCCCGCCGATCGTCGGCGCCAGCGGATCGAGCGCGGTCGAATAGGTGCCGTTCTCGTCGATGAAGCCGTAGCTGTTGCCGTTGCCGTCGACCCAGAAGCCGACGGTGGTGCCGGAGTCGTTGATCCCGGTCACCTGGGTCTGCACCGAGGTCGGGAAATTTTCGTTGGTGAAGGACTTCGCACCATACGGCGCGGTCACGACGTAGCCCTTGTTGGGCAGGATCGTGCCGTCGCCGAAATACCCGGCGATGGTCCCCGAGTTGTTGACGGCGAGCAGCTGGTTGAAGGCCGGATCGCCGGAATTGTCGATCGTCTTGAACTGGTAGGTCATCGGAGGGGCTCCCGTGCGTGTTGGTGCGGCGTTGTCGCGAGCCGCTTCTAGGGGCGCCCGTGTCTGCCAAACGTGACGTCGGTCACGCCCGCGGCGCTTATCGCACAGTGAAATCGTCGTCGCGAGAGGGGACCAAGTGAACTTTCAGGCGCGGAGCAGGCCGCGCATGGCCGGCGCCATCGCGCTGTCCGGGAACACAGCGTTCTGGTCGGCGGCGCCAAGCCCGAGATGCTGCGCCAGCAGCCCCTTGGCGACGCCGCGCAGGTCCGCGGTCGGCTGCAGGTCGCGGTTCTCGAACAGCCGCGCCGGCGCGAGGCTAGGCCAGGTGCCGCCGACCCGCCCGCCCGCGACCGCGCCGCCGAGCACGAACGCGACCGAGGCGGTGCCGTGGTCGGTGCCCTGGGTGCCGTTGATCCGCACGGTGCGGCCGAACTCGGTCGCGACGAGCACGACGGTGTTCGGCCATGTGTCGCCGAGCCCGTCCCGCAACGCCGCCAGCCCGTCGTCGAGCGTCTTCAGCACCGGCGGCAGCCGCCGCATCTGGTGCGCATGGGTGTCCCAGCCGCCGACCTCCAGCGCCGCCAGCCGCGGCCCGTTCGGCGCCGCCAGCAGCCGGCCCGCGGCGGCGCACAGGCCAGGGAATGCGGCCTGGTTCGGCGCTGGCGCCATGCCGGCGAGCGCCTCGGCGCTGAAGCCGCGATCCTTCAACGCCAGCGCGATCGCCGGCCCGGTCACGGGATCGGGCGCGTAGAGCGCGACCAGGTCGGCATAGAATCCCGCGTCCGCGTGCGCCCCGCCCGGCGGCATCCAGGTGCCCGCCGCCGTCGGCCCGCGCAGCAACAGCGGCAACTCGGGGCCGACCGCCAGCGCCGCCGCGCGCCCCTCGGGCTGCGGCAGCAGCCCGGCGACGCGGTTGAGCCAGCCGCTGGTGATCCCGGCATGCGGCGAGCCCAGCTCCAGCCGGTCCTGCGCCACGAAATGGCTGCGCGTGCCGGTGCCGTTGCTGACCGCATGGATCGGCAGGAACGATCCCTGCTGATACAGCGCGTGCAACCCGGGCAACGCGGGGTGCAGCCCGTAGAAGCCGCCGAGGTCGAGCAGACCGTCGGGCTGGCCCGGCTGTTTCGGCACCAGCCCGCCGCGCAATCCGGTCAGGTCGCGGTCGCCGTACGGCACCACCGCCGCCATCCCGTCGAGCGCGCCGCGCAGCAGCACGACCACTAAGCGCCGATCGGTCGCGGCGGCGCCGAACGCCACCGACATTTTTCCCAGCGTCGCCGCGGTCGCGAGGCCGAGCAGCGTCGCGCGGCGGGTGAGGAGCTGCGCGCGATGCGTCGCCATGCCCGCTATCTCCTCTGGAATTCCGGTGCCGCCAGCGCCAGCGCCACCGCGTCGCGGCGCGAGGCGGCGTGCTCGATCGCCCGCCGGCTCGCGGCGCCGAGCAGCGGGCCGAGGCTCGCATCCGTCAGTGCGATCGGGTCGCGGTCGGCGTGCTTGCCGGCAATGCCGACCGCCCAGTCGGCGCGGCGCAGCAGCATCTCCCCGTCGGCCCAGTCGGCGGCGGTGTCCGGCCAGCCGTTCGGCAGCGGCGCCGCCATGAACGGCTGGCCGAAATGCCCCATCAGCCCGAGCATGTCCGGCCGGTCCGGCTCCGGCAGGTCGAGCGCGCGCACCGCGGCGACCACATAGTCCGCGGGCGCGCGTAGCTTGGTCAGCGGCTGCCACGCCGCCGGCAGGTCGAGCACCGCGAGCGTCGCCGCCTTCAGGTCGCCATGCGTCCGCCGCAGCACGTCGGCGATCCGCGCTACGTCCGCGGGCGCCGGCGCGTCGGCGACGAAATGCCGCAGCAGCCGTTCGGCGACGCGGCGGAACGTCGCCGGGTGGTTGCCGAGCCAGGTCAGCGCGGCCTGGCCGCCCGCCTCGCCCTCCGGGAAGCTCATGCCCATGACGGTCTTGGTGCCGGGCTGGTGGCGCTCCGGCATGAAGGCGTAACCCGGCCGGGCGATGCCCATGTCGACCGACCAGCCGGTCAGCACCTTGGCGAACTCGGTGACGTCGGACTGCGTGTAGCCGGCGTCGACGCCGATCGTGTGCAGCTCCAGGCACTCGCGCGCGAGGTTCTCGTTGAGGCCGCGATGCCCGCGGATCCCGGCCGGGCTGTCGGGACCGGCGGACTCCTGGTTGTCGAGATACCAGAGCATCGCCGGATGCCGCATCACCGCCGCCAGCATGTCGGCGAACCGCCCGGTCGCGTGCGGCCGGATCGCCTCCTGCACATACGGCAGCACCAGCGCGCGCACACCGCCGTTGCGCACGCTCACGGTGAAATGGTTGGCCCAGAGCCACACCAGCCGCTCGCGGAACGGCGCGTCCGTCTCGGCGAGCGTGCGCATGGCGATCGGCACGTCGGCTTTCCACAGCAGCAACTGCCGCGACGGCTGGCCCTCCATCGGCTTGAACTCGCGGTCCAGCCGTATAGCGTCGAGCGCCGCCAGCACCGAGGAGATCGGCCCCGCCATCGCCGGGTCGGGGTCCGTCAGTTGCGCGCGCAGCCACGCAATCGGGTCGGCCGGCAGCGTCTCGGCGCCGCGCCGGCCGAGGCCGAACCGCACCATCGCATGCATCGGGCTGGTCATCATCGCGGCGCAGCATACCCCGATCGGGCTGGCGCGTGGGTTAGCAAGCAGTAATGAGCGTTTTGCGACATAGTTGGCGACCTGGCATCGATCCGCGCGACCTGGCCCGCGCAGTGGCTTCCGATTGCGTGCAACGCTTCACAACTTCCTTGCGGCATTGACCGGCGTTGGACGCCACATCACGTTACAATTCGTGTGCCTCACGGCGGTGTGATCGGTGCGAGGGAGGGAATGCCATGACGGCGGGGCTTTCGGATGCAGCGGTTGCCTGGGCCCAGAAATTCACCGGCGTCGGCATCGCCGCGAAGGCGACGGAGCCGGAGGAGGACGACGTGCGCGGGTTCTCGTCTCCCGCGCCGAAGAATGACAGCGGCCCGCCGCCGGCGATCACCGAGGACTACGTCCGCGGCTACCTGCTCCACTACGACTACCTGCCGGCCAAGGACGGCTCGGATTTCTCGGCCGGCAACTGCCAGTTCTCCGGCGGCACGGCGGCGATCGGCGACGTCGTCAAATGGCTGGAGAAACGGGCCGCCGCAGACGGCTACGCGCCCAACGCCAGCTTCGAGCAGCAGATCGCCAAGGCTGTCTACGAGGAGCGCCAGCACGCGCAGGGCATGGGGTCGCACACCGCGGACAAATACGCGGCCGGCGGCGACATCCAATTCCTGCTGACCGGGATCGCGAAATCCAGCATGCAGGACATGCTCGACGCGTTGGAAGCGATCCGCGGCAAACAGCAGCTCAACCAGATCCAGGACGCGGTGCTCAACGGGCCGGACGCCGGCATCAACACGCCGAAGATGCGCGCCGCGATCCTGACGGTGCAGCGCGACCTCGGCGACGACTGGAAGAAGGAGATGCAGAAGCTCAGCGAGGACGACGCGCACACGATCCGCCAGCACGTGCTCGCCGAGATGGACGAGGGCGATTTTTCGCCCCCGGCCCCTGCATCAACCGCGTCGGCGCCGGCCGGCGCGCCGAAGAAGGACGATGACGACGTCGACACCACCGTCGAGGTCGACCCCGCCCAGCACAAGGCGGACACGGAAGTCCAGTATACCGTCAAATTGCAGGCCACCAACGACGACACCCCGCCGAAGGTGCAGATCCTGCCGGATGTCGAGATCACCGTGCATGTCGGCGCCGCCGACGCGGCCTCGATCGAGGGCCAGCTCAACATCATCAAGGCCGATGTCGGCCGGCTGCTGAAGATCGGCGGCAAGATCAAGATCGAGGCCAAGGTCGGCCTCAGCGCCGAAAGCAACATCCAGGACGCGGCCGTCGGCAAGATCGCGAAGTCGCTGGAGACGAACATCAAGTCGGAGATCGAGATCACCCTGACCAAGCATTTCTCGGTCAAGTTCGAGGTCGACGTGGGGCCGGACGGCAAGCCACAGGGCGGCCCGGGCGTCGTCTGGCATTTCTGATTCCCGGGGTCCTGGCGGGCTGCGGGACAGCCATGCCGGGCAAAAATGCCCGGTTTTTCACGCCGCTCTTGCATTTGTGCGGCCGCGAAGGCATGTGACGCCGCAGTCAGCCGGCCTTGGGGCCGGGGCGTGGGTGGGTGCGCGGGGCGGGTGTCCCGCGGCGCCCTCCTGTTGTTTGCCCAATCGTGCTCATGGAGGCCACCGTGTCCGGAACGCCGCTCGACAAGATCCGCAACATCGGCATCACCGCGCATATCGACGCGGGCAAGACCACCACGACCGAGCGCATCCTGTATTACACGGGCGTCTCCCACAAGATCGGCGAGGTGCACGACGGCAACACCACGACCGACTACATGGAGCAGGAGCGCGAGCGCGGCATCACCATCACCTCCGCCGCCGTGACCTGCGAGTGGAAGGGCTACCGCATCAACATTATCGACACGCCGGGCCACATCGATTTCAACATTGAGGTGAACCGCAGCCTGCGCGTGCTCGACGGCGCGGTGTTCATCATCGAGGGCGTGGCCGGCGTGCAGCCGCAGTCGGAGACCAACTGGCGCCTCGCCGACCGCTACAACGTGCCGCGCATCATCTTCATCAACAAGCTCGACCGCACCGGCGCCGACTTCTTCCGCGCGTTCAACACGCTGAAGGAGAAGCTCGACATCGTCGCGCTGCCGCTGCAGCTGCCGATCGGCATCGAGGACAAGTTCATCGGCGTGGTCGACCTGGTCGAGATGAAGGGCATCATCTGGGAAGGCGGCGAACTGGGCGCCAAGTTCCGCGACGTGCCGATCCCCGACGACCTGCTGGAGCTGGCCAAGGAACACCGGCAGATCCTGCTCGACACCGCGCTCTCGGTCGACGACGCGGGCATGGAGGAGTATTTCGAGCACGGCGACGTGGCGCCGGCGACGCTGAAGCGCGCCATCAAGACCGGCACGATCAGCGGCGCGTTCCGCCCGGTGCTGTGCGGCACCGCGTTCAAGAACAAGGGCGTGCAGCCGCTGCTCGATGCGGTGCTCGACTATCTGCCCTCGCCCGTCGACGTGCCCGGCATCTCGATCGCCGCTGAGGAGGGCGAGGAGGACGGCGAGCACAGCAACCGTCGCCGCATCAAGGCGAACCCCGATGCGCCGTTCGCCGGCCTCGCGTTCAAGATCATCAACGACAAGTACGGCACGCTGACCTTCGTGCGCGTCTACGCGGGGACGTTGAAGAGCGGCGACACGGTGCTCAACACGACCAAGGAGCACAAGGAGCGGGTCGGCCGGATGTTCCAGATGCACGCCGACAAGCGCGCGGAAATCAAGGAAGTGCATGCGGGCGACATCGCCGCCTTCGTCGGCCTCAAGGACACCGGCACCGGCGACACGCTGGCCTCGGCGCAGGACCCGGTGATCCTGGAGCGGATGGCTTTCCCGGTGCCGGTGATCGACATCTCGGTCGAGCCGAAGACCAAGGATTCGGTCGAGAAGATGACGCTCGGCCTGCAGAAGCTGGCCGGCGAGGACCCGAGCCTGCGGCTGAAGACCGACCAGGAGACCGGCCAGACCATCCTGTCCGGCATGGGCGAGCTGCACCTGGAAATCATCATCGACCGGCTGCGCCGCGAATACGCGGTCGAGGCCAACATCGGCGCGCCGCAGGTGGCGTACCGGGAGACCATCTCCAAGGCGCACACCGAGACCTACACGCACAAGAAGCAGACTGGCGGCTCGGGCCAGTACGCCGAGGTCAAGATCATCTTCGAGCCGCTGGCGCGCAACAGCGGCGTGGTGTTCGAGAACAAGGTGGTCGGCGGCACGGTGCCGCGCGAATACATCCCGGCGGTCGAGAAGGGCATCAAGATGCAGGCCGACACCGGCGTGCTCGCGGGCTTCCCGACGGTCGACTTCAAGTACACGCTGATCGACGGCAAGTACCACGACGTCGACTCCAGCGCGCTGGCGTTCGAGATCGCGGCGAAGGCGTGCTTCCGCGAGGGCATGAAGAAGGCCGGCCCGCAGATCCTCGAGCCGATCATGGACGTGGAAGTCACTACGCCGAACGATCACGTCGGCGACGTCGTGGGCGACCTCAACCGTCGCCGCGGCATGATCCAGAACCAGGAGAGCAGCGGCTCGACCATTATGGTGCGTGCGCACGTGCCGCTGAAGGAGATGTTCGGCTACATCTCCGACCTGCGCAGCATGACCAAGGGCCGCGCGTCATTCACCATGCAGTTCCACCACTACGACCCGGTCCCGCGAAATATTGCCGACGAGATAATGGCGAAGTCTGCATAAGGTCCGGCTGCGAACTCGTCGGCACGGCGGCGCGGGCAGCGATGCCCGCGCCGCTAGTTTTTGTGCCACACTGCATCCAGCGACAGGAGGCGGGTGACAGTCGATGTTGTCGATACTCGTATTCTACGGTTCGTATCGATCCGATCGGGTAGGCATCCGGCTGGCGGACTACATCGTCGCCGGGCTGGCGGCGCGCGGCGACGCGGCGGAACTGATCGATGCGAAGGCGGTCGGGCTGCCGATGCTCGATCGCATGTACAAGGAATATCCGCCCGGCACCGCGCCCGCTGCGATGGAGAAGCTGGCCGGGAAGATCAGGGCGGCGGACGCATTCGTGTTCGTGACCGGCGAGTACAACTGGGGCGTGCAGCCCGGACTGAAAAATTTGACCGACCACTTCCTGCAGGAATGGTTCTGGCGCCCCGCCGCGATCGCCAGCTACTCGGCGGGCCGCATCGGGGGTGCGCGTTCGGGCACCGCATGGCACGGCATCCTCTCGGAAATGGGCATGGTGGTGATTTCGAGCACGCTGGTCGTCGGGACGATCGGCGATACGCTCGATGCGCACGCGAGCCCGCGCGGCGAAGCTGGCCAGGCGCTTGGCCGTGCCTTCGACAGGTTCGCGGACGACCTGGCATGGTGGACGGAGGCCGCGAAGGCGCAGCGGACGAAGCGGCCGCCGCCGTATTGACGGGCAGGGCGACGAGCATTCTGCTCATCGTGACGCACCAGCCGCCGCCGAACGGGCTATGGTACGGCCCACGCCACGCCCTGGTCGCGGCGGTCGCGTAAGGAGGGAACATGGCCACGCAACACGAAGCCTACGAGCGGTTCCGCGCGCTGCACGAACGCCCCGGCGGCTTCATCATGCCGAACGCCTGGGATGGCGCCTCGGCCGTGCTGCTCAAGCGCGCCGGGTTCGAGGCGCTCGGCACCTCGTCGCTGGCGATCGCCTTCGCGATGGGCCGGCAGGACGGCGTGCACGCGGTCTCGCGCGACGAGGCAGTGGACAACGGCACGCTGCTGGCGCGGCTGACCGACCTGCCGGTCAACGGCGACCTCGAGGACGGGTTCGGCCCGTCGCCGGAGGACTGCATCGAGACGGTCGGCGACGCGATCGCCGGCGGGCTCGCCGGCCTCGGCATCGAGGACACCACGGCCGACCCGGAGCACCCGATCCACGAGTTCGACGCCGCGGTCGCGCGCGTGCGCGCGGCGGCGCAGATCGCGCGCGGCCGCATCCTGCTGACCGGCCGCACCGACAACTTCCTGCACGGCCGCCCCGATCTCGACGACACGATCCGCCGCCTCGTGGCGTTCGCCGAGGTCGGCGCCGACGTGCTGTACGCGCCGCTGCTGCCGACGATGGAGGCGATCCGCGCGGTCGTGAAGGCGGTCGCGCCGAAGCCGGTCAACGTGCTGATCGGGCCGGCCAGCGGCGCCGTTTCGTTCGCCGAGCTCGGCGCCGCCGGCGTCAAGCGCGTGAGCCTCGGCGGCGCGCTGTATCGCCGGGCGATGTCCGGGCTGCTCGAGGCGGCCGACGCGATGCGCGCCGGCGATCTCGGCGCCGCCGCGCGCGCCGTCTCCGGCCGGGAGATTTCTGCGCTGTTGCCGCCGGCGTAGCCTATTTGCGGTTGGCGAGCGCGAGGCCGACGCCCGCGCCGATCAGCAGGCCGCCGGAGAGCCGGTTGCGCGCCCGCCCGCGCCCGGCCAGGAAGCCGCGCGCGCGCCCGGCCAGCACCGCCCAGCCGCCGTCCAGCAGCACCGCTAGCGCCACGAAGGTCACTGACAGCAGCACCACCTGCGCGGTCACGCCGCGCCCGGGACTGATGAACTGCGGGAAGAACGCGCCGTAGAAGAAAAGCGTCTTCGGGTTGGTCAGCGACACCAGCAGGCCGCGCAGGAAAATCTCGCGCGGCGACTTCGGCTGCGGCTTTGTCCTGGTCAGGTCGAGCGGCGCGGCGCGCCATTGGCGGATGCCGAGATACACGAGGTAGGCCACGCCGATCCAGCGCAGCCACTCGAACCACTCGCCGAGCGTGCCCAACACCGCCGCCATGCCGAGCGAGGTCAGCGCGAGTTGCACGACCATCGCGGCCGACGTGCCGGCGACCGTGAGCAGCCCGAACCGCGTGCCGTAGGCGACGCTGTTAGCGACGATCAGCGCGACGTTGGGCCCGGGGATCAGCATCAGCACCGTGGTCGCGGCGACAAACGCGAAATAGAGGTCGAGCGGGATCATGGTTCTGCCCCAATGCGGACGCCGCCCATCCTGCGTCAGTCCGTTGCGGCCGACAACGCCGCGCGCAGCCGGCTCGCCGGCACCGCGAGGCCGCCGGTGTGCTCGGTGAAGCCCGCGACCTGCAACCCGACGACCTGCCACGCGCCGTCCGCCGCCTGCGCCAGCAGCGGCGCGCCGCTGGTGCCGTGCGTGCCGGCACAGTCGTGCACCAGCCGCCCCGGCAGCACGGCGACGATCCGGCAGTGCCGGTCGGCCTCGATCACCTCGCCGCGGTCTTGGTTGTAGCCGCCGAGCATCACCGGCGTGCCGGCCGGCGGGTCCGCCTCGGCCAATGGCAGCGGCGCGTCGCCGATCGGCTCGGCCAGCGTGACGACCGCCACGTCGACCGCCGGCCCGTCGCCCATCGCGGCGGCGAGCCGGTAGCTCGCGGCGACCGAATGGCGCGCGAACCGGCCCTTGTCGTAGCCGGTGAGCAGGTGGACGGTGCCGGGCGGCACGTATTGGCGCACCCGCCGGCCCCACATGCAGTGCGCCGCGGTCAATGCCGTGCGCGGTCCGACCAGCACCGCGGTGCAGCGCCCCTCGCCGGGCACCTGCAGGCGCGCGAGCGAGCGCCAGGGGGCCGCGGTCGCGTCCACCGCAACGCGGCCGGTCGAGCCGCCGACGCCCGGCAGCACCGGCGCCGCCGCGGCGAGCAGCAGCAGCACCGCCAAAAACGCGCGTGGCGACCAGAGCCGCCGCGCGGGGCGCGACGGCTGCCTCGATTGGACCCTGCCCGGCGCCATGCGGTTTTCCATGCTTCGCCCGTCCCGTTACTACCGGACGATACGTGGGCGCGCACCCCGCGCGTGCCCGGCTTCGGGGCGACGCGGGAGATGCCGGGCCGTGCAGCGGCCCGCGGATCGGGTGGGCTGTCGCCGGTTCGATGGACGGCTCAGCGCTCGACCAGCAGGTGCTCCGGCACGCTGACCGTCAGTCCGAGCAGCCGGAAGGACTGGGCCTTGCCGTGGCCGTCGAGGTTCAGGCTGCCGTTCACCCCGCCTTCCAGCACGTCATCGATCACGAAGTTGAAGGCATGCAGTTTCGGCAGGTCATAGCGCACTGCGCGGGTGGCGCCGCGATGGCGGAAAAGGTCCAGCACCCGCTCGGTCGTCACCTGATCGGCCAGCAGCGGATACAGGCGCGGATCGTACGGGATCAGGCTGATATTGGCGCGGTTGCCCTTGTCGCCGGCGCGGGCGTGGGCGACTGCGTGCAACCGGACCAGCACGCTCACGCCAGTTCCTCCGCCGTGGCGACCCGCACCGTGGCTGGAACCTGCTCGCGCGGCACAAGATAGGATTTTGTGGCGATGCGCGGCGTGGTGCGCCAGCGCGCACCGGCGCTGCCGGCCGGGCCACAGCACAGCATGGCGAGCACCTCGCGCACCGCCTGATCGACATCGTCCTGCGCCTCGCCGGCCACCGCCAGCCGTACCCTTATGTCCTCGGGGTCCGGGCCGTCATAGGCGCGCCACAGCGTGCCGCTGTCGTCGTCGTGCACACTGGAGATGCCGATCAGGTCGACGCGGGCGCGCACGTCCAGGCGGCGCATGGCCAGCCGCTGGCGCAGCACGCCGGCGGCGCTCTTGGCGCGGGCGAGGGCGTTCGGGCCGGCCAGCGCGAACTCGCCTTCGCCGAGCCAGCCGCCTTCGACGCACACCGTCACCTTCAGTTTCGCCGGCGCCGGCAGGCCGCGCGCGCCGCGCACCGCCACCCGGTCCGGCCCGACCGCGTGCAGCGTCACGCCGGTGATGTCGAGCACGACGTCGGGCGTGATGTAGCAGGCCGGATCGTGCACCTCGTAGAGCAGCTGCTCGGTGACCGTGCGCACGTCCACGAGGCCGCCGGTGTTGGCCGCCTTGGTGATCACCACATCGCCGTCGGCGCCGACCTCGGCGATCGGAAAGCCGATGTTGGCGGGGTCGGGGATGTCCTTGAAGCCGGGATCGTAGAACACCCCGCCGGTGACCTGGCTGCCGCATTCCAGCAGGTGCCCGCAGATCGCGCCGGCGGCCAGCAGGCGCCAGTCATCCGCCGCCCAGCCAAAATGCACCATCAGCGGCGCAATCGCCAGCGCCGGGTCGGACGTGCGGCCCGCCACCACCACGTCGGCCCCCCGGCGCAACGCCTCGGCCAGCGGGGCGGCGCCGAGGTAGGCGTTGGCCGAGACCACCGCGCCCGGTCGGTCCGGCAGGCTGGCGTCGGCCTCGTGCACGTCCAGCGAGTCCAGATCGACCGTCGCGCGCACGTCGTCGCCGCCGACGATGCCGATGCGCAGGCCAGGCAACCCCTGCGAGCGGGCCATGCGGGCGATCAGCGCGGCAGCGGCTGGCGGGTTGGCGGCGCCGAAATTGCCGATGATGGGGATGCGGTGGCGCGCGCAGTCGGCCAGGATCGGCGCCAGCAGGCGCTCCAGCATCGGCTCGTAGCCGCGCGACGGGTCGCGCCGGCGCTCCAGCTGTGCCAGCGCCACCGTGCGTTCGCCGAGGGTTTCGAAGAAGATCGCCGCGGGGCCACCGGCTTCGATCAGCGTGGCGACAACAGGGCCGGCCGCGTCCACCCGGTCGCCCGAGAAGCCGGCGCCATTGCCGACGCGAAAGACCTCGCTCATGCCGGGCATTCTGCCAGCCGCGCCCGGCGGCGCAAGGCCAGACGGCCGTGCAGATCCGGGTTCAGCGTTCCAAACCCGCTACGCCTGCGGCACCAGCATCGCCACCTGTTGGCCGCCGAGCGTGCCGGTGACCGTGAAGTCGCCGACCCGGTGGTCCGGCGCCTGCCAGGTTCCGACGACGTTCAGCGTGCCACCCGCGGTGCCGGGGCCGAAGACGGCCAGGTCAGCCTCGAACGCCGCCCCCCACGAGATGCCGTTGAGCACCGCCGAGCTCACCGTTTCGTTGACGAAGGCGATCGCATCGCCCGGGGCGAGGCCCTCGATGGCACCCGTGAAGCGGTTCTGCGGTTCTGCGGGGTGCGATTCAAGGTTGTGGGGAGTAAGCTCAAGATTCGACATTGAGGGAATCGAACCCATGACAACGGTGAAACTCAGCGACGAAGCGCTGTTGGCCTTTCTTCAATCCCACCCTGGTATTCGGGCCCGGCTGACGTCGATCGTGGGCGCCGTGGGGAACGCGGACGGAGACCTCGACGAGGCGGACGCGGCCGAAGAGCGGCTTATCGAGGAGTTGCGGCTTTTGGGCCGCGAGGCGTTGCAGGATTGGGCGGAGAAGCGGGTGGAGGCGACGGAGCAGGACGTGCGCGGCCTGACCGGTATCCATCGCCAAGGTAAAAAAAACTCCGCTGGCATACGAAATTCGGCGAGATAGCTGTTCTGGAGCCACAATACAGACGCGGAAATAACCGCGTGCGCCCGTTTGTTCTCGGCGCGAAGGTAAGCCCTCGCGGATGTTCGCGGCCTTTGCAGCGGGCGATCGTGGATTTCGCGGCGGACGCTCCGTTCGCCCTGGTCCAACTGAAGTTACGCGAGCATTATGGCTTCGAGATTGGCGAGAGCACGATCCAGAGGATCACTCTGGGCCATGCCGGGGCGATTTTCGCATCTGGCCGCGATGTGGTGGATTTTCCGCGAGGGCCGGGCCAACACAAACAAATCGTTGTTCAGACCGATGGCGGTATGATTCCCATCATGGCGCCGGACGCGAGCCAGAAAGACAAGCGCAAGGGCAAAACATTATCGTGGCGAGAGGCGAAGATTTCGCTCGCGCATGCCAAGGGAAGCCGTACACCGGTTTACGGAGGCGGGATCGAAGGCGGCGTGGAGGAAGCGGGGCGGCGGCTTTTCGCCTGCGCGGTCCGGGCCGGCTTCGGAGCGGATTCCCGGGTTCACGCGGTGGGCGACGGCGCGCCCTGGATCATGGGCCAGGTCGACGAATTGTTCGGCGAGCAAGGCAGCTATTTGATCGATTTCTATCATGTTTGCGAGTATCTGAGCGCGGCCGCGAAGACGATCGCGCCAGACGCCCCCGGATCGGGTCCGGGGCAGGCAGCCGCCCGGAAAGCCTGGATGGATGCGCGAAAGGACGCGCTGAAGACGGGGCGCGCCGGCGAGGTCCTGAGCGCCCTGGCTCCCTACCGCGAAACCCCCGATGTGAGCGACGACCAGGCCCCGGTCCGCGTGTGCCATCGTTATCTCGCTGCCCGCGTGGGCCAATTGAAATATCGCGAGGCCCTCGTCGAAGGGCTTCCGATCGGCTCCGGAGAAATCGAAAGCGCGCATCGTTATGTCGCGCAAAAGCGCCTGAAGCTCCCCGGCGCCTGGTGGCTCGTCGAGCACGCGGAACACATGCTCGCGTTGCGGATCAACCGCCTGAACGGCGATTGGGACACCTACTGGACCGCGCTCGTCGCCAACCCGCCCGCGGCCGCCAATCTCAACCAGCCAAAGGTATCAGCAGGTGTCGCCGCCTGAACGCACAACTTTGGTTCGCACCCGGTTCTGCGCGTCCAGTTGCAGAGAGGTGGCCGGGCAAATTCGGACAGGCCGATATGTGGAGTTTCTGCCTGAGAGCGACGGGAGTGCCGCATATCAGCAGCGACCTTGTACGGCGGAACGCCCAGCGGCCGGCGTCAGGCGCCTGAGAGTGCGCGGCGGACTGTTATTTGTCCCGTTTGCCGCCGGCCATCTTGGCGAAGAAATCCTGCATCTGTTCGAGGCCGGCCGTCGCCGGTATCCAGGCGCGCAGCGTCTCGGCCGGGTCCATCGCCGCGACGCCGGCCATCAAGCGGTTGCGCATCACCTGCATCAGTTCGTCCTGCATCGGCTTGAGGTCGGGCAGGCCGAAGAACGCGCGTGCCTCTTCGGGCGTGCAGTCGATGTTCATTGTGATCTTCATGGGTTTCCTCCTGGACTGGGCCGAGCGGCACGATCAGGCGAAAGAGGCTGTGGAGACAACGATCTTCACCCGCGCGGGGGGGGGTGGAGCGCATCCTGCGCCTCGACCTCGAGCAGGCACGCGGGTAGGCGCCCGAAGCGGGTGGATGCGCGAAGCGGCAGCCGAACACGCTTCCGGACGCTGCAACCGGACCGGCGGCGACGCGGTGCTCGCGATTGCTCCGGATCCTCGCCTGGTCAGACAACCGTCGACGATATCACGGGATACTGATCGAGCAGGTCGGCGATGATCTGGATGCCCTCGGCGAGTGCCGCGCGCGTCGCGGGCGCACCGAGACCAAGCCGGACCGCCTCGGGCGGATGCGTCAGGGCGAAGAAATCGCTGGTCACGATGCCGACCCCGCTGCTGCGCAGGCGCGAGGCGAACTCGCCCCGCGTCCATGGTTCCGTCAGCCGCAGCCAAAGATGATGCGCTTCCGGATCGGTCGCCACGGCGTCCGGCGGCAGGATGCTGGTGGCGATCGCCTGGCGGGCCCGCGTTTCCTCGCGGATGGCGGCCAGCACCGCGTCGGCGGTGCCATCCTCGATCCACCGCGTGGCGATCGCGGCGGTCAGCGGTGACGCCATGGTCGCGATGGCGCGGATGGCACCGACAACCCGAGCGGCGCTGCGGGTATCGGGAGTGACGAGGTAGGCGATGCGCAGGGCGGGCGACAGCCCCTTGGCTAAGCCGCTGACGCAATAGGTCAGCTCGGGCGCCAGCGCCGCCAGCGGCGGCCGCGGCTCGGCGGGCAGCACGCCGTAGGCATCGTCCTCGATGATGGGAATGCCGTGCCGCCGTGCCACGGCCACCACGGCCGCGCGGCGAGCGGCCGACATGGTGGCCGTCGTCGGGTTGTGCTGCGTGGGCGTGCAGTAGAGCGCCTTGGGGCTGTCCTGCAGGCATGCGGCGTCGAACGCGTCCGGGTCCAGCCCCTCCCGATCCATCGGCAGCCCGCGCAGCCGCAGGCGCAGGTGGCCGGCGAGGGCACGGAAGCCCGGGTAGGTGATTTCCTCGGTGAGCACCGTGTCGCCGGGGCCGGCGAGCAGCGAGGCGACTGCGAGCATCGCGCCCTGCGCCCCGGGGGTGACGAGCACCCGATCGATGGACAGCCCGGGCACCCGGCGCGACAGCCAGCGCTCGCCCGCCATGCGGTCGGCGACGATGCCGCCGGCGGGCTGGTAGCGCAGCAACAGGTCGAGGCCACCGCCATTCTCCAGCGCCGCGACCCCCTGCCACATCTGCGCCGCCAGCTTCGCGTCCTCGAACGGAGGCGGCAGGGTCATGCTGAGGTCGATCTGGCCGTTCCCGCGTTCGGCCACCGTTGCCGGACGGGCGCGCCGCACGAACGTCCCCTGGCCGACCTTGCCGACCACCAAGCCTCGCCGCTGCGCCTCGGCGTAGGCGCGGCTGACCGTGGTGAAGTCGATGCCAAGCTGGCCGGCGAGGGTTCGTTGCGGCGGCAGCCGCGCGTTCTCGGCCAGATCGCCGCTGGCGACGGCGGCGCCGATCGCGTCCGCGATGGCGAGGTACAGCGGGCCCGTGCCGTCACGCAGCGACGCAAGCCACGCGGGAACGGCACCGTCCGCAGCCGGAGAGACATTGTCCATATGCCTGAATCTTGTATGCCGCCTCTGTTTGGCAAGGGCAAAATTTTAGCCGGCAACACAAGCAGAGTGGGCACCTGGATTTCGCATTGTCGCAGGCTGCGCGGGCCGGGCGCTGCCCGGGCACCGATGTCGGTTGGCAACACCCGTGCCAGAGCGCCGGAAATCACGGCCGCGTGACGGCAACGCCGCGCGACGGCCCCCCGTCGCATTGTCAGGAGCTGCTGCGACAAAAATGCATACATTCTTGATTGACTGCATATTTGATTGGATTTAGATGCCGCCATCGCCGTCGGGGAGCCACACCATGACCGATCAGTCCATTCTCACCGGCCTGCGCCGCGGCCTCTCCTGCCGTTGCCCAAGCTGTGGCGAAGGCCGGCTGTTCGCCGGCTACCTGGCGGTGCGCAGCCCCTGCGAGACGTGCGGCGCCGACAACGCCGACTATCCGCTC
Organism: uncultured Solirubrobacterales bacterium; assembly: GCA_963697635.1. Classification (GTDB taxonomy): domain Bacteria; phylum Pseudomonadota; class Alphaproteobacteria; order Acetobacterales; family Acetobacteraceae; genus CAJCJG01. Next base: position 534,523 of record CAVOOS010000010.1, read on the forward strand.
GACGACTTTCCCCCCTATCTCACGATCGTCCTGGTGGGACACGTCGTCGTGCCGCTGCTGATCTGGGCGGACCTTCGCTTTGCGGCTCCGATCTGGCTGCAATTCGCCATCTGGCTGCCGGTGACGCTGATCCTCAGCCTGCTGGTGCTGCCCAGGATGAAGGGGGCGACGGCGGGCCTGTGCTGGGCGACCGGCATCACCCGCCCACGACACGCGGAGGCCGGCCCGGCTTCCACCGTTAGCTGATCAAACCGCAACCACGCTGTCCGGGCTCGGCCGAATTCGGCCGCGCGCAGGGCGGACACGCGCGCGGGCAACCGAGAATTACCACGAAACGAAGGGACAGACCCAACATGCTGAAGCCACACATGCTCAAGACGCTGGCGGCGCTGTTGCCGCTTGGCGCGCTCGGCGTATCGGCCGCGCTGGCGTCGGCACCGATGGAAACGACACCCGCTTTGGTGCGGGAGGATGCCGCGCCAGTCGGCGTGGCATCTCGCCTGCAGGCGATCCGCAGCGCCGTATCGGTGGTGACGGCCGATCAGGTCGGCCTCGATCGGGGCGACCCCAACATCCAGAAGGCCTGGTGGGGCAACTGGCGCCCGGGCTTCTGGAGCAACTGGCATCCTGGCTGGGGCAACGGCGGCTGGCACAACTGGCACAACGGCTGGGGCAACGGCGGCTGGCACAACTTCTGGCGCAACTGGTAACCTGGGGATTTGCCGATGACCGCCGCCCCGACCATCGAAACGCTCGTCCTGCAGCCCACGCCGTTCTGCAACATAGCCTGCAGCTACTGCTATCTTCCGAATCGTCGCGACAAGTCGGTGATGTCCCGCGAGACGCTGCAGGCGGTATTCGGCCGGCTGTTCGCGTCCGGCTGGACGGCACCGGCGCTCAGCGTGATCTGGCACGCCGGCGAGCCGCTGGTGCTGCCGGTGCAGTATTATCGCGATGCCTTCGAGCTCATCGAGAGGGCGCGGCCGAGGGAACTGCGGTTGCGCCACTCGATCCAGACCAACGCCACTCTGATCACGCCGGCATGGTGCCAGCTGTTCCGCGCGTATCGCGTCGGCGTCGGCGTCAGCCTCGACGGTCCACGCGAACTCCATGACGCGCACCGGCGGACGCGGAGCGGGCGCGGGACGTTCGACCGCACGATGGCCGGCATCCGCCTGCTGCACGAGCATGGCGTCGAGTTTCACGTCATCACCGTGCTGTCGGCGGACAGCCTGGACGATCCCGAAGGGCTGGTCGACTTCTACATCGGAGCGGGGATCGACCAGGTCTGCTTCAACGTCGAGGAATCGGAGGGCGAGCATCAGTCGGACCTGTTCGCGCAGGCGGACCTCCGGCAGCGCTACCGGACGTTCCTCGATCGGTTCTGGCACGAGGCGCGGCGCCGCGGAGAATTCCGGTTCATCCGCGAGATCGACGCGATGCTGCCGCGCATCCTTCGCCCGGAAGAGGCGACGATGGCGAACGAGCAGGTGGCGCCGTTCGGCATGCTCAACGTCGCCTGCAACGGCGATGTCTCCAGCTTCTCGCCGGAGCTGCTGGGACTGAAGAGCGAACGTTATGGCGACTTCATCGTTGGCAATGTCCACACCCACTCGCTCGCGGACATGTGGGCGAGCGCGCCGATGCAGCTGATGGCACATGACATCGCGCGCGGCGTCGAGGCGTGCCGGCAGAATTGCGAGTATTTCTCGATCTGCGGCGGCGGCGCGCCGATCAACAAGCTCACCGAGAACGGCGGCTTCGCCAGTAGCCGCACGCGGTTCTGCGAACTGACGCAGATGGTTCCGACGGATCTTATTCTGGACGCGCTGGAACGGGTCGATCCCAAGCTCGGGCCGCCCACGACAAGTCATCCACAAAAACAAGGGAGAGCAGAATGTCTCGCCGCCGCCGCATGATGCCTGCCGTCGTGGTGGCGCTCGGCAGTCTCGATGCAACCGACAGGATCGTCGATGCCGCGTAGGAATGAAAATCGAAGCGGGCGTGGGTGGAGGCGGTTTGCCGGCTTCGCCCTGTGGGGTCGAACCCTCCTGCTGACCGCCGGCTGCCTTTGGGGGTCGATCGCCGGCGGGTGCGCGAACGCGGCATGGCCGGTGCGGGACCGCATCGAGCAGACCCAAGGCGGACCCGGCACCTTGCTGGACCAGCAAGCGAGTTCCGGCGCGCCGGACGGCGCCGTGGCGTACCGCGTGCTGTACCGGTCGTTGGGGTTGGACGACCGGCCGATTGTCGTTTCCGGCCTTGTGATCATCCCGAGGGGCCCGGCGCCGCCCGGCGGGCGTCCGATTGTCGCCTGGGCGCACCCGACCACCGGCGTTGTGCCACGCTGCGCGCCGTCCGAGGCGTTCTTCCGCTTCCAGCAGATCCAGGGTCTGCGGGACATGGTGGAGCACGGCTTCATCGTCGCGGCGACCGACTATCCCGGACTCGGCACCGCAGGGCCGCATCCGTATCTCGTCGGCGTGAGCGAGGCGCGGGCGGTGCTGGACGCGGTGCGTGCGGCGCGTGCTTTGCCCGGCGCGGAAGCCGGCACGCGGTTCGCGGTCTGGGGGCATTCGCAGGGCGGACAGGCGGCCCTGTTCACCGGCATGATCGCCGCGCAGTACGCGCCCGACCTGCAACTCGTCGGTGTGGCCGCGGCGGCACCGGCCACCGAACTCGGCGCGTTGCTGCAGGCCGATCTCGACACGCCGGCAGGAAAAAACCTGACGGCGATGACGCTCTGGTCCTGGTCCCGCGTCTACGGTGCGCCGATGGAGCGCGTCGTGACGCCGGGCGCCGTTCGCGTCGTGGACAGCCTGGCGGGCGAATGCATCGAGTTCGGCGTATGATCTTTTCGTCCGTGGAAGGACGGAGCGGCCGTTGGAGACCGGATTCCTCACCGTCGCCAATCTGGCCGCAACGCAACCCTGGGCAGACCTCATGGCCCGCAACACGCCGGGTATGTTGCCGCCCGCAATTCCCGTCTTCATCGCGCAGGGAACCGACGATCCGGTGGTGCGTCCCGCGGTCACCTGGGATTACGTGCGGCGTCTGTGCGCCGCCGGCAGCAAGGTGACCCTGCGCGTGATGCCGGGCGTCGGGCACGGGCTTGCCGCCATGCGCAGCGCACGCGCGGCCGTCGACTGGATCGCCGACCGCTTCGACGGCCGCCCTGTGCCGGACAACTGCTAGCAGGCACTGCCGCCGGAGCTTCCGCGGCCAGGGTGCCGACGGCGCGGCCGCCGGCAGGCCGCTGTCATCGGTATCCATACATACACGGATGATGGGCAGGCCGCCCCGTCAATGCGCAGATCCATGCAATGCGGACAGCCGGTCACGCGTGACGGCGCGCGCCGATCCACCGCATGGCGGGCAGCGTGCGCCCGTCAATCTCGGGCCAGAGACCGCTCTTTCAGCCAAAATCGCGGGCTCGCCGCCGCTCGACGTGTCGCCCCAACATGCCCTGGAGATCGTGCATACGATCCATGCATTATCAGCATTGACTGCATTCAAGTCCTGGCTTACGAACACGCAACGTCGAAAGGGGATCGTGCCATGAACAAGACATTCAGGCCGGCGAGACCGCAGCCTCACCCACCCGACGGCATGGCCTGATGGGTCCGGCCGGGGTTCCCGATCCCGGCCGAGGCCATCGCCAGCAGCCAGCCACCAGCCGCTCCGCCCCCCGCGCCGCATGCCCGGCTGCGGCCGGGCGGTCGTGCTCCCAGAACGGAACGCCCGAGATGAATACCCCGACCCGCTTTTCCCGCCCCACCCTCCAGCCGGCCCGGCGCCGCGCCTTGCTGCAGTCGTGCGCGACGACAGCGATCGTGGCGTTGCTGGCGGCAGCCGCGCCGGCCGCAGCCCGTGCCGACAGCGGCACGGCCTGCACCACGCTCAACGGATCGCCGTGCGCGATCATCACCACGGGCGGCAACGGCAACGCGGGCCAGAACGAGGGCGACTCGGGCCAGCCGGGCGGCGGCGGCGGCGCGGTTGGTCGCGGCTTCGCGGACCCGACCACCTACGCCCCGCTCGGGCCGTCGACGTTCCCGCCGATCTACGTCAACGCCTCGGGCGGCAACGGCGGTAACGGCAGCTCCGGATCGGGCGCCGAGGCGGGCGGCGGCAGCGGCGGCCCAGGCGGCAACGGCGGCGCGATCGCCATCTCGGTCGCGCCGGGCGTCGCCGTCTCCACGGCACAGATGATGGCCGTGCCCGACCCCACGGTGATCAGGCAGGCCGGCGTGGTGCTGTTCAGCAGCGGCGGCAACGGCGGGATGGGCGCGCAGGCGACGCCGGGGGGCAGCAACGGCACCGGTGGCGCCGGGGGCACCGGCGGGGCGATCACGCTGGCGCCGTTCGATGGCAGCATCGTCAGCTCGGTGGCCGGCATCGCCGGCCTGTTCGCCGCCTCCTACGGCGGCCAGGGCGGCGACGGCCAGAGCTACACGTTCCCCAACACCACCGACGGCGCCGATGCGGGAGCCGGCGGCGGCGCCGGCAACGTCGCCATCGAGGTCGGCGGGAGCATCGCCGCGCAGGGCACCGGCATCGTCGCCACCAGCGCCGGCGGCAACGGCGGCCAGGGCGGCGCCCCCTGGACCGGGCACTTCCCGGTCGGCGCGAGCGGCGGCAACGGTGGCGATGGCGGGTCGGCCGGAAGCGTCGCCGTCACCGTCGACAGCGCCGGCGCGGTTGCCACGACGCAGGCGGACGCGGCCCCGGCCATCTGGGCCCGCTCGCTCGGGGGCCTCGGCGGCGCCGGCGGCCAGGGCGGCGGCGACGCTTCCGGCGGCGAAGCGGGCTCGGGCGCCAATGCCGGCGCCGTCCTGGTGACGAACAACGGCGCGCTCAGCACGGCAGGCGGCAATTCGCCGGGCATCCTGGCGCAATCCTTCGGCGGCGCCGGCGCGAACGGCGGCAACGGCGGCGGCTGGGGCGCGGGAGGCGGCGACGGCGGCACCGGCGGCGCGGGCGGCGCGATCGCCGTCGGCGGCAGCGGTTCGGTCACGACGGCGGGCACCAACTCGCCCGGCGTGCTTGCCCAAAGCGTCGGCGGCGGCGGTGGCAACGGCGGCAATTCCACGGGCTGGCTCGCGGTCGGCGGCGCCGGCGCCGACGCGGCCAACGGCGGCAGCGTGACCATCGAGGCCGCGGGCACGATCACCACCGGCGGCGAGCGCTCGCCCGGCGTGCTGGCGCAGAGCGTCGGCGGCGGCGGCGGCAACGGCGGCAACGCCTCCGGCTCCGGCCTCGGGCTCAATCTGATCATCGGCGGCATCGGCGGCGGCGGCGGCACCGCGGCCGAGGTCGATGCCACCAGCAGCGCCACGATCCAGACCTCCGGGCTGCACGCGAGCGGGATCGTGCTGCAGAGCATCGGTGGCGGCGGCGGCAACGGCGGCGCCGCCTACGGCAGCGAGACCTCGCTGATCGCCGGCGCGAACGTCTCGCTGGGCGGAATCCGGGGGCGACGGCGGCAGCGGCGCGCCGATCGGCCTGCCCGCCGGCGCGACCGCCACCAACACCGGCGAGATCACCACCACGGGCGCCAGTTCCTACGGCATTCTCGGCCAGAGCATCGGCGGCGGCGGCGGCGTCGGCGGTTCCTCCGCGTCGACCGCCAAGACCTATGCGGTCGACACCGATCCGCCGTTGCCGACCATCTCCATCGCCGTCTCGCTCGGCGGGTCGGGCGGGTCGGGCGGCTGGGGCCGGCCGGTGACGATGGGCAACGCCGGCCTGATCGCCACCAGCGGCCAGGGCGCGGCCGGGTTGGTTGCGCAGTCGATCGGCGGCGGCGGCGGCGCGGGCGGGGATTCGTCGGCGAACGCGGTCGCCCAAGGCGGCGACAGCCCGATCACCATCTCCACCTCCGTCAGCCTCGGCGGCACGGGCGGCGGCGGCGGCTCCGGCCAGAACGTGAACGCCTTCAATTCGGGGATGATCCTGACCACCGGCGAGTCGTCCGACGGCATGCTGGCGGCATCGATCGGCGGCGGCGGGGGCTTGGGCGGCACGGGCGACGGCCAGGCCAAGGCCAGCGGCGGCGGCACCAGCATCACGATGACGCTCAACCTCGGCGGCAGCGGTGGTGGCGGCGGCGGCGGCGGCCCGGTTTCGCTGACCAATACCGGCGCGATCCTGACGCTGGGCGACGGCGCCGCCGGCATGGTGGCGCAGGGCATCGGCGGCGGCGGCGGGCGGGGCGGCGGCGGCGCCGGCTCGGCCGGCGGCGGCGGCTCGTTCAGCGCCACCGTCACCCTGGGCGGCAATGGCGGCAACGGTGGCACCACGGCCCCCGTCTCCGCCATCAACAACGGCAGCATCGTGACCTTCGGCGCGGACGCCGCCGGCATCATCGCCCAGAGCGTCGGCGGCGGCGGCGGCGATGGCGGCAAGGCCGCGAGCAGCATCGGCACCGCGAAGTCCACCTCCGACGGCGGCGACGGCAGCACGGCGACGGTCGACCCGCGCATCGCGGCGCTGGAGCAGGCGTTCGAAGCGACCGGTGCCAGCAAGCAGATGGCGCTGTACAACTCGACGGTCGGCCTGGCCGGCCTCGCCAACGACCTGCTCGGCAACCCGACGACCGCGGGGCTGACCGCCGGCGACGACGCCGGCACGCTGGACAATCTCGGCGAAAGCGCCGGCAGCAACGGGGACAGCAACCAGAGTTTTACCATCACCGCGAAGGTGACGGTTGGCGGCAGCGGCGGCGCCGGCGCTTCGGCCGGCCCGGTGAGTGTGAGCACCGGCGCGGGCAGCAGCATCGGCACGGTCGGCGCGATGTCGGACGCCATCATCGCGCAGTCAGTCGGTGGCGGCGGCGGCAAGGGTGGGGCCGCGAGCACCGCGACCAGCAGCGGCGACGGGCAGGCGGCGATCGCGGTCGGCGGCTCCGGCGGCTCCGGTGGCGACGGCGGAACCGTGACCGTCGGCAACCAGGGCAGCATCACGACGATCGGCGGCGACGCGGTCGGCATCCTCGCCCAGTCGATCGGCGGCGGCGGCGGCGAGGGCGGCGCCTCCGGCTCGAAGGGCGGCGCGCTGGAGAGTGTCGCCATCAGCGTCGGCGGCACCGGAGCGACGAACGGCGCCGCGGGCGCGGTCTCGGTGACGAACTCGGCGACGATCGAGACCCTCAGCCACGACGCGATCGGCATCCTGGCACAGTCGATCGGCGGCGGCGGCGGCGTGGTGAAGACGCTGTCCACCGACGCGCAGGACAACAACGGCGGCGGCGCGGTGACCACCGGCGGCAGCTACGACATCGGCCTGACCTTCGGCGGCGGCACGGCGGGCAGCACGAACAGCGGCAATGCCGGCTCGGTCACGGTTGCGAACGCGGCTGGCACGATCCTGACCAAGGGCGCGAACGCGTTCGGCATTCTCGCGCAATCGATCGGCGGCGGCGGCGGCGTGACGCTCGGCGGGCAGATCACCAGCAACACGAACTTCTTCGGTGCCGAGACGATGCTCGGCTCGGCGGACACGACGACCGGCGTTGCGGTGCTGCAGGCCGGCACGATCGAGACCCAGGGCGCGGGTGCGAGCGCGATCCTTGCGCAGAGCATCGGCGGGGGCGGCGGGCTCGCCGGCGACATCGGCTGGACGACGCAGCTCGTCCCGTTCCAACAGGGCGGCAGCCACGTGGGCAACGGCGGCCCGATCACGATCGACGTCCAGCCGAACAGCGTGACCGAGGCCGCGGGCGCCAACGCGCCGGCGATCTTCGCCCAGAGCATCGGCGGCGGCGGCGGGCGCGTCGCGACGCAACAGGGCGCCGTGAACGGCTCGGCCGGCGGGATCGGCACTGGCGGCACCATCAGCATCGACATCTTCGGCGGCGCATTGGTGTCGGCGACCGGACAGAGCTCGGCCGGCATCTACGCCGAGAGCGCCGGACAAGGCAGGGTCAGCGCGCCAATCGCGATCCAGCTCGGCTCCGGCGCCAAAGTGTCCGGCGGCTCGGCGATCTACTCGGACGGCTCCGACGCCCCGGGCATCATGGTCGACAGCGGCTCGATCACCTCGACCGCGCCGAACATGGTGGACAATTCCGGCACGATCACCTCGGCGGGCGGCACCAGCGGCATGTCCATCCTGAACCGGGTCGGCTACCTCGCGGTGACCAACGAGCCGACCGGCGTGATCGTCGGCAACATCGACCTGACCGCAGCCGGCGGCAACGGCACGATCGACAACATGGGCACCATCACTGCCGGCCAGACGATCGCGCTCGGCAGCGGCACGCTGAACAACGCCGGCACGCTCGACCTGCGCAACGGCCAGGGCGGCACGACGCTCGCCGGCAACTACGCCGGCACCGGCAACGGCCAGGTCGTCGTCGGCGTCAACTTCGCCAACGGCTCGGCGGACAAGCTCGTGGTCACCGGCAACGCCAGCCTGAACGCGGCGGCCGTGCGGGTAGACGCCACCTCGTGGCAGAAGAGCGCGCCGGTGACGGTACCTGACGGTCGCCGGCAGCCTCGACAATGTTGCGTCGCTGTCCGCTACTCCAATCTCGGGTGGCTACGCGCTCGGACTTGCCACGACGGTTGCCGGCAATACCGTGCAGGTACAGCCTGTCTCCAATCTGGGCACGGTGGCCGCTGGCCTGTCGACCACCGGCAGGCAGGTCGCCAATGCGCTCGGCGAGATCTGGGACAGCGGCAGCGACCTCGGCGGAGGCTTCTCCGCGCTCTCCGCGATCGGCAGTGCCGGCGCGTTGAACTCCGCGCTGACCAGCATCGCCGGCGGTGCGGTGCGCGGCGTCGCCGCGACCAGGCAGGCGGCGAGCGAGCGGTTCTTCGACAACCTTGTCAACTGCCAGTCGTTCAAGCCCGGGGCGACGCCGTTCGAGGAAGAAAACTGCAGCTGGCTGCGCGTGATCGGCGCACAGACCAGCCTCGCCGGCACCGACGGCGATCCCGGTTATCATCAGGCCACGACGACCTATCAGCTTGGCGGACAGTACGAATTCTCGCCGGGATGGTTCGCGGGGGCTTCGCTCGGCTTCGAACAGAGCTGGCTGAACGGCGATGGCGCCAATGTCACCGGCCAGTCGGGGTTGGCGGGGCTGATGATCAAGCACCAGATGGGGCCGTGGCTGCTGACCGGCGAGATCGACGGCGGCTACGGATCGTATCAGAGCAGCCGGGCGATCGACGTCGGCAGCCAGGCCGGCGCGGCGACCGCGTCGCCGAGCGTCGTCAACCTCGGCGCGCATGTCCGCGCCGCCTATCAGATGGAGCTGGCCGGGGGCACCTACCTGGAGCCGTCGCTGACGCTGGGCACGCTCTACACGAACATGCCGCAATACGGCGAATCCGGCTCGACCAGTTTCAACCTTGATGTCCACACAAGCGACAACGTGACGGCGAGCGCCAGCCCAATGGTCGAGTTCGGCGCGGTCCGCAACCTCGATGCGACCCACGCGTTCCGCGCCTTCGTCGATGTCGGCGCGGCCGCCTACTCGAACAGCGACTGGAGCGGGGAGGCGAACCTGGAACTGGCCCCGGCCGGCACCGGCAGCTTCACCGTGGCCTCGAAGCTGCCGAGCGTCGTCGGCAAGGCGAAGGCCGGTGTCGACGTCTATGCCGGCTCGGGTCTCGACATCAAACTGGTCTACAGCGCCGATGCCGCCTCGGGATTCCTGTCGCAGGCGGTCATCGCCCGCCTCGCCTATGCGTTTTGAGGCATGCGAAGCCGGTCGCGGGATGCATGCCGACATCGGCCGGGCGAGCGGACCACGAAACCGGACACATCGGAGACCTGCACATCATGATCGCCTCACGCTGCGCCAAGCTGGCGATGGTCGGCTCCCTCGCCGCATTCGCCTTCATCGTGACGTTCGACAACCTGACGGACTACGCCTCGAACTTTGCCTTCGTGCAACACGTGCTGTCGATGGACACGACGTTTCCGGGCAACGCCCTGCTGTATCGCGCGATCACCGAGCCGGTCGCCTGGCACGCCGGCTACATCCTGATCATCGCGACGGAAGGCCTGACCTGCGCGCTGCTGGTCGCCGGCGCCGTGGCGCTGTTGCGCCACCTCCGCGCCAATGCGGCGGCATTCGACCGCGCGAAGCGGTTCACCATCATCGGCGTGACGGTGGCATTCCTGCTCTGGTTCACCGGCTTCGTGGTGGTGGGCGGCGAATGGTTCGCGATGTGGCAGTCGAAGATCTGGAACGGGCAGGACGCGGCGTTCCGCTTCTACATGACGGCGCTCGCCGTGCTGCTGTTCGTCAACCAGCCGGACAGGGAGCTTGTGCCGTGAACGCAGACCCGCCTGCCCTGCTGATCCGGGAGATCGGCAGCTTCCATGTCGGCGGCCGGATGGTCCGGCTCGAAGGGCTGCCGCCGCGGGCGCGGGTCAGCACCGTCGGCGGCCCGGTGCATCCGATCGACCCCAATGGCGAGATCATGGTAGGGCAGATGTACGTTCAGGTACTTGCGTCTGGCGCAGCCGCTCGCGCCGGTGCCGCTGCTGCTGTGGCACGGCGGCGGCATGACCGGCGTCAACTGGGAGACGACGCCGGACGGGCGGCCCGGCTGGCAGATGTTTTTTCTTCGCGCTGGCTACGACACCTATGTCTCGGATGCGGTCGAACGCGGCCGTGCGTCCTGGGCGCCGTATCCCGAGGTCTACCCGGAGGCCCCCTATTTCCGCACCGCGAAGGAAGCCTGGGAGGAGACGTTCCGTTTCGGCCCGGCCGGCTCCTGGCACCCCGATCCGGCGCTGCGGCGCACGCATCCCGGCCTGCGTTTTCCGGCCGGGGGCTTTGACGCCTTCCTGTTTCAGTGCGTGCCGCGCTGGGGCTGCAACGACGCCCTGACGCAACGCGCCTACGACGATCTGTTCCAGCGCATGGACCGCGGCGCCATCGTGCTCACCCACAGCCAGGGCGGCAATTTCGGCCTCTCCGCGGCGGCCGCCGCCCCGGATCGTGTGTGCGCGGTGATCTCGCTCGAGCCCTCCGGCGCACCCGATCCGGCCGCGCGCGACGCTTCGCTCCTCGCGAACGTGCCGCATCTCTTTGTCTGGGGCGACCATCTCGACCAGCATTCTTTCTGGCGGGAGTCGAGGCCCGCAGTGGAACGGTGGCGCGACGCTCTCCGCACTGCCGGTTGCGACGTCACCTGGATGGAGTTGCCAGCGCTGGGCATTCGCGGCAACAGCCACGCACTGATGGCCGATGACAACAGCGACGAAATCGCAGCTCTCGTGCTCGAGTGGCTGCGCACGCGCCAGCTGATCGGCCGCTAGCCCTTCGTGTCATACCAATGCGCGCTGTCGGTGCGCCCATGCAGAAAGTGCCCGGTCATGCCCCACAGGCGCCAAGGGGATGCGTGCGCGGGTGACTTGCGGCAACGCTACCAAGACTGTGCAACTTTTCATCTTGGCCGAAGCCGCTGCGGACGGTCCCGTGCCGGGCGCCATGCCTGGTGACGCCGGTGGACCACGCGTCCGCGGCGCCGGTTGTCGAGGAATTGCATCCGACGCCGCCCAATCGGGTCGGCCGCGTCGAATACCTGCAGCTCCAGGATGCCCTCATCACGAATTATCGGCTGATCAGGGCGGCAGCGTTGCACCGCGCCGACGGTCGCATGGCCCGGCTCGATGCCCCGGATTGGCGACGGCCGAGCGCTCGCGGCAAGATCTTGTTCGCCGGATGGCCGGGCCCGCGCCTTCCCCGGGGCGGCGTCCCGGCTCGCGCTCAAGCGCGAGAACGTGAGCCGGCCGACGCGGAACCGTTCCTCACGGCGGTGCCTTACACAGCCGCGACCGCCGGAAATCGCCCATCGGGGAGTGTCACGTCGGAATGGCGGCGGTGTTCCGGCCACGCGCAACGCTGATCGGACGCTCCGTTCTGCTCGGGGCGGCGCTGCTGCTTGCGGGGGGGATCGGATGGTGGTGGCTCGCGCCGCGGACGGACTGGGTCCGAAGGGTCGGGTTCACCGTCGACCAGCCCGTGCCGTTCAGCCATGAGCACCACGTCGCCGGCCTCGGCATCGACTGCCGGTTCTGCCACGCCTCGGTCGAGGTTTCCGACCGCGCGGGCCTGCCGCCGACCTGGACCTGCATGACCTGCCATTCGCAGATCTGGACCAACGCCGACCTGTTGGCGCCGGTGCGCCAGAGCCTGGCGGAGAACAAGCCGCTGGTCTGGGGGCAGGTCTACAACCTGCCCGACTACGTCTACTTCAACCACTCGATCCACATCGCCAAAGGCGTGGGCTGCGAGTCCTGCCACGGCCATGTCGCGCAAATGCCGCTGACCTACAAGGCGACGACGCTGACGATGGAGTTCTGTCTGGCCTGCCACCGCAACCCGGGGCCGAACCTGCGGCCGGAGAGCGCGATCTACGACACCGACTGGCACCGCTCCGCTGCCACGCCCACGCAAGCGGCGCTGCTGGCGCATTACCACGTGCCAGACCGCGACCTGACCGATTGCTCGATATGCCACCGATAGAAGCGCGCCCGAAGCAGTGGCGCGGTAAACTCGAAGACGCGGAGCGGATGGCCCGCGAATTCCCGGCATTGGCGAGCGCGTTGGCGCGGCCGGAATCGCGGCGGCGCGTGCTGCGCCTGATGGCTGCCAGCATGGCGCTTGGCGGCCTCGCGGGATGCGACCCGAGCGCGCCGGACAACGACTTTGTCGTCGCGGTCCGGCCGCCCGCCGATATCGTGCCCGGACAGCCCAACCGCTACGCGACCGCGCTGGTGGACGGCAGCGCCGCGGCGGGCATCGTCGTCACCCACCAGATGGGCCGGCCGATCAAGGTCGAGGGCAATCCGGAGCACCCCGGAAGCCTCGGTGCGACCAGCATCCACGGCCAGGCGGTGCTGCTGGATTTCTATGATCCGGACCGCTCGTCCGGGCTGATGCACGCCGGGCGGCTCGCGAGCGCGCAGGCGCTGGAGGCCGACCTGCTCGGCCAGCGCGCCCGGCTCGCGCAGACGCAGGGGGACGGCTTCCGAATCCTCACCGGCCGCATCGTCTCCCCGACCTTGGGCGCGGCCCTGGAAGCCCTGCTGCGGCGCTACCCGAAGGCGGCGTGGCAGCAGTGGGAGGCGGTGTCGCGCGACAACGTCCGGCGCGGCAGCGAGCTGGCATACGGCCGGCCGCTCGACCTCGTCGTGCATGCCGATGCCGCGGACGTGGTGCTGGCACTGGACAGCGACCTGATCAGCGGCGCGCCCGGCCACCTCCGCTACGCGCGGGAGATCGCATCGCGGCGCAATCCGGTGCGGGCGCGCATGAGCCGGATCTATGCGGCCGAGCCGCTGCCGACGCTGATCGGCGGCGTCGCCGATCATCGGATCGTCGTCGGGCCGCGGGAGATGCACGCGGCGCTGCAGGCGCTCGGCGCGATCGTGCTCGGCGGCGCCGCGCCGGACGGGGCGCCGCCCTGGATCGCCGCCGCCGCCGCGGATCTGGCGTCGGCCGGCCCGCAAGCGCTCGTGCACGCCGGCCCCGATCTGCCGGCGGAGGCGCATGCGCTTGTACATCAGGTCAACGAGCGGCTGGGCGCCCGCGGAACCACGTTCGATCTCATCGACCCGATTGCGGCCCGACCGGAGGACGAAGGCGCCGGCATGGCGCGGCTGCTGGGCGAGATGCAGTCCGGCGAGGTGCAGACGCTGCTGATCCTGGACGCCAACCCTGTCTACACGCGGCCTGGCTTTCGCGAGGCGCTGCGCCGCGTCCCGTTCAGCCTCGCCGCCGCGACCTCCGCCGACGAAACCGCCGGCGCCGCCACCTGGTACGTGCCGCTCGCGCACCTGTTCGAGACGTGGGGCGATGTGCGCGGGCACGACGGGACGATCACGCTGCAACAGCCGCAATCGCTGCCGCTGTTCGGCGGCCGCAGCGCGTTCGAGGTGGTGTCGATGTTCGCGGGCGACGGCCGGACCGACGGCAAGAACCCGCTGCGCGAGGCGTGGCGCGACCGGCTCGATGAGACCGCGTGGCAGGATGCGCTGGCGGCCGGCGTGGTGCCGGGAACCGCGTTTTCGCCCGCGCCCGCGAAGCTGGCCGCGGCCGGCCCGGCTGTGATGCCGCCGCCCCCCTCGCAGCCGCTGCACCTGTTGATCCGCCCCGATCCCAACCTGCTGGACGGCCGCTACGCCAACAATCCCTGGCTCCAGGAACTGCCCCGCCCGATCGGCAAGGTCGTCTGGGACAACCCGCTGCTGCTGGCACCGGAGACGGCGCGGGGCGCCGGGCTGGAGCAGGGCGACGAAGTGGAGCTTGCGAATGCCGGTCGCAGCGTGCGGATGCCGGTCATGGTCGTGCCGGGCCAGGCGCGCGACTGCGCCGTGGCCTGGATGGGCGGCGGACGCAGCGCCGCCGGCGCGGTGGGCAACGGCGTCGGCACCGACGTGATGGCGTTGCGCGGCCTCGATGCGGCGCCGTCGCTGCGCAGGACCGGCCGGCAAATCCGCATCGCCAGCACCGATCACCACAACATGCTCGACGTCGAGCGGACGCTGGTCGACCAGATCGTCCGCCACGGCAGCCTTGCCGAGTTCGCCGCCGACCCGCGCTTCCTGCACGGGTCGAGCGCGGAGCCGGAGATCTATCTGCGTCCGCCCGGCGGCCCGGTCGCCTGGGGCATGAGCGTCGACCTGAACGCCTGCATCGGCTGCAACGCCTGCGTGGTCGCCTGCCAGGCGGAGAACAACGTGCCGGTGGTCGGCAAGGAGCAGGTGCTGATCGGGCGGGAGATGCACTGGCTGCGCATCGACCGCTACTTCGAAGGCCCCGAAGCGGCGCCGGACATGCTGTTGCAACCGATGCTGTGCATGCATTGCGAGGCGGCACCGTGCGAGCCGGTCTGCCCAGTCGAGGCGTCGATCCACGACAGCGAGGGCTTGAACCTGCAAGTCTACAACCGCTGCATCGGCACGCGCTTCTGCTCCAACAACTGCCCGTACAAGGTGCGGCGCTTCAACTTCGGCGCCTGGGCCGCGGAAGAATCGCGGCCGCCGATCTCGCGCAATCCGGACGTGAGCGTGCGGGCGCGCGGGGTGATGGAGAAATGCACCTTCTGCGTGCAGCGGATCGCGCAGGCGCGCATCCTGCACGATCGCGACGGCACCAAGGAGGAAGTCGTCACCGCGTGCCAGGCGGCGTGCCCGACGCAGGCCTTCACCTTCGGCGACATCGCCGATCCGGCCAGCGACGTTGCCAGGCGCAAGCAGAGCCCGCTCGACTACGCGCTGCTCGCCGAGCAGAACACGCGCCCGCGGCTGACCTACGAGGCGCGCATCCGCAACCGCAATCCGGCGCTCGCCGGCAGCGCCGCGCCGGGATGAGCACCGCCCCCGCGTCCGCGCTGCCGGTCGTCGATCGGCGCGAGACGGTCGCCGGCATGACCGAGCGGGTCAGCGGCGTGCCGCTGCGCGACGGCGGCTGGCGCTGGTGGTGGATCGCGCTGGCGGCATCGTCGAGCCTGCTCGGCCTCGGCGTCGTCGGCGTCGGCTGGGCGTTCTACGGCGGCATCCGTGTCTGGGGCAACGATTGGCCGGTGATGTGGGGCTTTCCTATCCTGGCCTATGTCTGGTGGATCGCCATCGCCTCCGGCGGCACGTTCGTCTCGGCGTTCTTCTTCCTGGTCCGGGTCGAGTGGCGGACCTCGATCAACCGGATGGCCGAGACGATGACGCTGTTCGCCGTCGTCTGCGCCGGCATCTACCCGATCCTGCATCTCGGGCGGCCCTGGTTCGCGTACTGGCTGTTCCCGTACCCGAACACGATGACGCTGTGGCCGCAATGGAGGTCGCCGCTGCTGTGGGACTTCATGGCGCTGTTCACCTACCTCGTGGCTTCGGTGCTCTTCTGGTATCTCGGCCTGCTGCCCGACCTCGCGACCATGCGGGACCGCGCACGCACGCCGCTCGGGCAGGTGCTGTACGGCTTCTTCGCGATGGGCTTCCGCGGCAGCGGCGGGCAGTGGCGGCACCTCAAGGCGACCTACGGCACGCTTGCC
Organism: uncultured Solirubrobacterales bacterium; assembly: GCA_963697635.1. Classification (GTDB taxonomy): domain Bacteria; phylum Pseudomonadota; class Alphaproteobacteria; order Acetobacterales; family Acetobacteraceae; genus CAJCJG01. Next base: position 550,539 of record CAVOOS010000010.1, read on the forward strand.
GCCATCATGGCGCCGCTGGTGGTCTCGGTGCATTCCATTGTCGGCCTCGACTTCGCCGGCGCCGCTACGCCAGGTTGGCACTCGACGGAATACCCGCCGATCTTCGTGTTCGGCGCGCTCTGGTCCGGACTGTCGACCGTCCTGCTGCTGGTGCTGGCGTTCCGCCGGCCGCTCGGCCTGACGACGCTCATCACCGAGCGCCACATCCAGGTGCTCGCCAAGCTGATGCTGACCAGCAGCTATTGCATGACCTACGCGTACGTGATGGACGCGTTCTCGCCGTTCTACGGCGGCGATCCGGTCGAGCGCATCCAGTTCATCAACCGCGTCAGCGGCGACTATGCGTTCGTCTATTGGGGCATGGTGTTCTTCAACTGCGTGCTGCCGCTGCTGCTGTGCCTGCGCGCCTGCCGGGCGAACCACCTGATCCTGGCGACCATCGCGGTCGGCTCGATCATCGGCATGTGGCTGGAGCGGTTCAACATCGTGGCGATGACGCTGCCGCGCACCAACCTGCCCTCAGCCTGGGGCGGCTACAGCCCGACCTTCTGGGACTGGGCGATCCTGGTCGGCACGGTCGGCCTGTTCCTGACCGGGTTCCTGCTGGCGCTGCGCGTGGTGCCGATGGTCTCGATGTACGAAATGCGCGAGTTGCTGATCCGGCGGGGGCAGCAATGATCGTCGCGATGTTCGCCCGCGAAGCCGAACTCGCGCGGGCGCTGGCGCAGCTTCGCGCCACCGGCATCGGTCCGCTCGAAACCTACACCCCGGCACCGCTGGAGCGTGAGGCGGGCTGGTCGCCGATCCCGCTGATCGTGCTCGCCGCCGCGCTGCTCGGCGCCTTCGCGAGCATGGGCTTGCAGACCTGGTCGTCCGCGTCGGCCTATCGCTTCGATATCGGCGGCCGGCCGGATTTCTCCTGGGCGTCGTTCATTCCCACGGCCTGGGAGAACGCGGCGCTGATCGCGATCGTCGCCGGCTTCCTGGCCTTCCTCGCGATCAACCGCATGCCGCGGCTGTACGAACCGGTCGACGAGGCCGAAGCGATGCGCCGCGCCAGCATCGACCGCTGGGTGGTGCAGATCGCCAGCGACGATGCCGCGGTGCTCGCGCGCGCCGTGGCCACGCTGCGCGATCTTGGCGCGCTTTCGGTCGAGGAACTCCCGCCATGAGGCGCCTGCTCGCCGGCGTCGCACTGCTCGCCGTGCTCGACAGTTGCGACGACATGACGCAGCAGGCGGAGGACAAACCGTACCACGACGCGCTTGTCGCGCCTGGGCCTAGGCCGGACGGGATCGTCGGCTTTGGCAGCAAGCCGACGGTCGCGCCGCCGCTGTCGCTGGCGCTGATCGAGCACGGACAGCAGCGGTTCCGCATCTACTGCACGCCGTGCCACTCCGAACTCGGCGACGGCGACGGCATGATCGTGCAGCGCGGCTTCCCGGCGCCGCCCTCGTACCACATCGCCCGGCTGCGCGAGGCGCCGGCGGAACACTTCTACGACGTGATCAGCAACGGCTACGGCGTGATGTATTCGTTCGCGGCGCGCGTGCAGCCGCAGGACCGGTGGGCCATCGCCGCCTACATCCGCGCGTTGCAGCGCAGCCAGAACGCGACCGTCACCGATCTGACGCCGGAGCAGAAGGCGGCGCTGCCATGAACCGGGCAGCAAAGTTCATTCGTGGCGTGGGCGTGGCCGGGCTGGCGCTGGCGGCACTCGGCTGGTGGCTGAACCGGCAGGGGTTCTACGCCGGCTGGCTCGCCGCCTTCACGCTGCTGCTCGGCTGGTCGCTCGGCAGCGTCGCGCTGCTGCTGATCCACAGCCTCACCGGCGGGCGCTGGGGCGACGCGCTGCGGCCGGCCTTGCGCATCGGCGCGAGCACGGTCGCGCTGCTGCTGCCGGCCTGCATCCCGCTGGTCCTCGGCCTGGCGTGGCTGTATCCGTGGGCGCGGCCCGGCGCGCCCGGCAGCGCCTACGCGAACCTGCCGTTCTTCGCCGTGCGCGGCGCGATCTACTTGGTGGTCTGGATCGTTCTGGCGGTCGCGGTGCTGCGCGTCGGCACGCTCGCGCGCATCGCGCCGCTCGGGCTGCTGCTGCTGGCGTTCACCACCACGTTCGCCGCGATCGACACGACGATGTCGCTGGATGCGCATTTCGTCTCTACGATCTACGGCATGCTCGCGGCCTCCGGCATGGCGCTGCTGGCGTTGTCGATGGCGGTGCTGCTGACCGCGGCCGGGGCGGCACCGGACGTGCGCGCCGACTTCGGCAAACTGCTGCTCGCGCTGGTGGTGCTGTGGATCTACCTCGATTTCATGCAGTTGCTGATCATCTGGCAGTCCGATCTCGCGACCGAAGCGCCGTGGTATCTTGAACGCTCGCGCGGCGCGTGGGGCGCGCTGCGCCTGCTGATCGTGCTCGGCCACTTCCTGGCGCCGTTCGCGCTGATGCTGTCGCCGCGGCTGCAACGCTCGCGTCGCGTGCTGCTCGGCGTCGCCGCGCTGCTGGTCGCGAGCGAAGTGCTGCGGAGCTGGTGGACGGTGCTGCCGTCGCTCGGCCTGCCGGTCGGCTGGATCGATCTCGCCTGCATTGCCGGGCTCGGCGGCGCCGCGATCTGGTTCGCGCTGTGGGCCGCTCGCTGGCCGATCGTCGCGGAGGCGCGGCATGGTTGAGCCTGGGCAGGCGCTGCCGCCGGCGAGCCGCGAGCCGAAGGACGTGACCTTCCGCGACATGCTGCGGCTGCTCGCGCTGATCGGCGCCACGCTGCTGCTGCTGATCGGCGTCGCGACCTGGTTGTTCCCGCAGGAGCTGCGCGACCGCCGGTTCGAGCAGCCGTTCCCGGCCTACCCGACACCGCGTCTGCAGCCGAGCCCGCGCGCCGACATGCAGGCGTTCCGCGCCAAGGAAATGCAGCAACTGAACAGCGCCGGCTGGCAGGATCGCGCGGCGGGCGTGGTCCACATCCCGATTGAACAGGCGATGCGGATCGTCGCGAGCGAAGGCATCCCCGGCTGGCCGGCCGGCCGCGCGGACGTGAGCCTGGGGGATCGGCGTTGAGTTGGCGCCCGGCAGCGGCATGCCTGGTTGCGGCGCTGCTGACTCCGCCCGCCGCGCACGCGCGGGTGGGCGCGATCGCGCCGGGCGATGCGGCCGGGTTCGCCTGGCAAATGGCGCCCGGCGCGCAGGTGCCGCTCGGCACGGAGTTGCGCGACGAGACCGGGCGGCCGATCCGGCTCCGGGATGCCGGCGCGGCGCGGCCGATTATTCTCGACCTCGGCTATTTTCACTGTACGACGCTGTGCGGCCTGGAGCGCGCCGACCTGATCGCGGCGCTGGCGGCGAGCGGTCTTGTCGCGGGGCGCGACTACGCGCTGGCGGTGATCTCGATCGATCCGGCCGAGACCCCGGCCGATGCGGCGGCCGCCAAGCGCGCCGACCTCGCCGGCCAGCCCGCCGGAGACGGACCCGCCTGGCACTTCCTGACCGGCGCCGCGCCGGCCGTCGCCGCGATCGAGGCCGCGGTCGGGTTCCGCGCGGAATTCGACGATGCCACCAGGCAGTTCCTGCATCCGGCCGGGCTCGTCGTGCTGTCCACCGACGGGATCGTGAGTTCCTACCTGCTCGGGCTCGGCTACTCCGGCGGCGACCTGCGGGCGGCCGTGCTGCGCGCCGCACAGGGCGAAATCGCCCGCGCCGCATCGCCGGTGCTGCTGCTGTGCTTTCATTTCGACGCAACGACCGGGCGCTACACGCTCGCGATCGAGAAAATACTGCGGCTGATGGGGGCCGTCACCGTGCTCACGGTCGGTGGCGTCCTGATCGCCCTGCATCGGGCCGGATGAGGCGGCGATGGGGCTGCTAGCGGAAGCCTCCTCGAACGCGGCCGAAGTCGATTGGCTGCTCGGCAGCCTGCTGGCGATCTCGGCCCTGGTGCTGGCGCTCGTGCTGGGGCTGATGCTCGCGTACGTGATCCGCTTCCGCGAGGGCAGCCGCCTCGACCGCGGCGACGTCGGGCAGAAGACCTGGCGGTTCGAAGTGAGCTGGACCGTCGCGACGCTGGTTGCGTTCTTCGGGCTGTTCATCTGGGGCGCCGACCTGTTCGTGCGGATCTACCAGACCAGGCCGGACCCGCTGACGATCAACGTGATCGGCAAGCAATGGATGTGGAAGATCGAGTACCCGTCAGGCCAGCGCGAGATAAATCGGCTGCACATTCCGGTCGGTCGCAACGTGCAGCTGCTGCTGACCAGCGAGGACGTCATCCACGACTTCGGCCTGCCGGAGTTCCGCCTCAAGCGCGACGTGCTGCCGGGCCGCTACGAGTCGATGTGGATCAACGCCAACCGGGTCGGCACCTACCGCCTGTTCTGCGACCAGTTCTGCGGCACCGACCATGCCTCGATGGTGGGCAGCGTGACGGTGCTGACGGGACCGCAATTCCAGCAGTGGCTCGAGCAGAACGGCAGCAGCCACGGCCTGGTCGCCGAAGGAAAGGCGCTGTTCATGCATTACGGGTGCAGCGGCTGCCATCAGGCGGGGCTGTCCGGCGGCGGCGGGACGGTGCGCGCGCCGTCGCTGAACGGCGTCTACATGAGCCCGGTGCCGCTTGCCGACGGCAGCATCGCGACCGCCGACGATCGCTACATCCACGACTGCATCGTGCATCCGAAGGAGCGGATCGTCGCGAGCTACGCGCCGCTGATGCCGTCGTTCGAGGGCGTGATCGGCGAGGAGGACCTGTTGAAGATCATCGCCTACATCAAGTCCCTCGCCCCGCTCCAGGTCGGCGAGCGCGCGCCATGAGCGGCACCACCGCCGATCTGGTCGCGACCGATGCGGCGGGCGAAACCTACCTGACCGACGAGAAATCGATCTGGTCGTGGCTGCTGACGACCGACCACAAGCGCATCGCCTTGCTGTACTTCGCGTCGATCACGGTGTTCTTTTTTCTCGGCGGCGCGGCGGCGGCGCTGATGCGGCTCAACCTGATGAGCCCGTCGGGCCTGATCGTGAGCCACGAGATGTACAACCGGCTGTTCACCATGCATGGCGTCATCATGGTGTGGTTCTTCCTGGTCCCGGCGATCCCCGTCACGCTCGGCAACTTCATCACGCCGCTGATGCTGGGGGCGCGCGACCTCGCGTTTCCGCGCGTGAATCTGGCGAGCTGGTACATGTTCATCTCGGGCGGCGTGCTGGCGGTCGCCGGGCTGTTCGCCGGCGGCGTCGACACCGGCTGGACCTTCTACACGCCGCTGTCGACCAGCTATTCGCATGGTTACGTCACGCTGGTGTGCCTCGGCATCATCCTGTCGGGCTATTCCTCGATCGCCACAGGGCTCAACTTCATCGTCACGATCCACAAGCTGCGGCCGCCGGGCATGGGCTGGTACCGGATGCCGCTGTTCCTGTGGTCGCTGTATTCGACGTCGGTGCTGTACGTGCTGGCGACGCCGGTGCTGACGATGGCGGTGATCCTGCTGCTGTTCGAGCACCTGTTCAAGGTCGGCGTGTTCGACCCGGCGCTGGGCGGCGACCCGCTGCTGTTCCAGCACCTGTTCTGGTTCTATTCGCACCCGGCCGTCTACATCATGATCCTGCCCGGGTTCGGCGTCGTCAGCGAGGTGATCACGGTCTTCTCCCGCAAGGCCATCTTCGGCTACAAGTTCATCGCGTGGGCCTCGGTCTCGATCGCGGTGATTTCGTTCTTCGTGTGGGGCCACCACATGTTCGTCGCCGGAACGTCGCTGTATTCCAGCGTCGTGTTCTCGCTGCTGTCGTTCATGGTCTCGGTGCCGTCGGCCATAAAGGTGTTCAACTGGCTCGGCACGCTGCACAAGGGCTTCATCCGCTTCGACGCGCCGATGATCTACGCGCTGGGCTTCATCGGCCTGTTCACGATGGGGGGGCTCGCGGGCCTGTTCGTCGCGGCGCTCGGCACCGACGTGCACCTGCATGACACCTACTTCGTCGTCGCGCATTTCCACTACATCATGGTCGGCGCGATGGTGTCCGCGTTCTTCGCCGGGCTGCACTACTGGTGGCCGAAGATCACCGGCCGGATGTACCCGGACATCTGGGGGCGCGTCGCCGCGGTGATGATCTTCTTCGGCTTCAACCTGACCTTCTTTCCGCAGTTCATCCTGGGCCTCCAGGGCATGCCGCGCCGCTACGCCAGCTATCCGCCGGAATTCCAGATCCTCAACGTGCTGTCCTCGGCCGGCGCGGTCGGCCTCGCCGCCGCGTACCTGTTGCCGCTCGCGTATCTGAGCTGGTCGATGTTCCGGGGCGAGCGGGCGCCGCCCAATCCCTGGCGCGCAACCGGGCTCGAATGGCAGACGCCGTCGCCGCCGCGCACCGAGAATTTCGCGGTCACTCCCGTCGTCACCGGCCCGCCCTACCAGTATCCGCCGCCGGAACGGCAGCAGCATGGCTAGCCGGGGCCGCGCGCGGCTGCTGCTGTCGGCGCTGGCCATGCTGGCCGGGTTCCTGCTCGCGCGGCTGCGGCCGGCCGCGGACCCTGTTCCCGCCGCGGCCGCGCCGGCGCAGCCTGCCGGACAACGGGGCGCGCCCGCCGCGGGCGGCAAGTTCACGGTCTGGCCGCCGGGCACGCGCGATGCCGAAGTCGCTTCGCATATCGAGTTCCAATACGCCGGCATCGTGCACCAGACCGAGACGGCGCTGAGCGGCATGTGGCTGTTCCTGGTCACGGAAGTTCTGTTCTTTGGCGGCCTGTTCCTGCTCTACACGGTCTACCGCGCGCTGCACGGCGAAGCGTTCGCCGAAGCCTCCCGCCATGCGCGGCTGTGGATCGGCACTGTGAACACGGTGTTGCTGCTGACCAGCAGCGCCGCTTTCGCCTACGGGTTCGGCCGCGCCAGACGCGGCGACAACGCCGGCCTGTTCAGGGCCTGCATCGTCACCGCCGTGCTGGGCCTGCTGTTCCTCGGGCTCAAGGGCTACGAGTGGATTCTCGATTTTGCCGACCACCTGTTTCCGGGCCCGGCTTTTCCGATTCACGGCGCATCGCGCGGACCCGCCGAGCTGTTCTGGTGCTTCTACTTCATCGCGACCGGCCTGCACGGCATCCACATGATCGTCGGCGTCGGCCTGGTCGGCTGGATCGCGCACGCCGCGCGGCGGCGGCGATTTTCCCCGGGCTACAACACGCCCGCCGAAGTCGTCGGCCTGTACTGGAGCTTTGTCGACATGGTGTGGCTGTGCCTGTATCCGATGATCTACCTCGTCAGCCGGGGCTCGCCATGAGCGCAGGGGCCGCAGTGCTGGTCTGGCTGGTGCTGATCCTCATGATGGGCATCGAGTTCGCCTTCGGCTACGTGCCGGCGCTGCGGGCGACGGTGCCGTTCATCGGCATCGCGATGGCGGCGCTGGTCGCGCTGACGTTCATGCGGCTCGCCAGCAGCCGCGGGTTGCCGCCGATCTTCGCGATGGCCGCGGTGTTCTGGATCTGCGTGATGCTCGGGCTCGGCAGCATGGACCCGTTCACCCGGCACGACATTCCGGTCGGCAACTATCGCCCGAACGGCGCCGCGCCTGGCGCGCCGGCCGGCGACGGCCAGCGATGATGCGAAGGGTCGAGCGCTGTCGCGCCGTTTGCTGGTTCGGCCCTCCCAAAGCTCCCTGCTCGCCGCAAGCGCTTTAACCCGATCCGCCGTGCGGCAGGTGATCGCCGGGAACGTCAGTGACGAATTGAGGCCGCCGATATTCGGAAACACCGACCCGTCGCTCGGCGTCCGATTCCCCTATACCAACCTGTACTCCACCTCCGCCGTATAGACCGAAGCCTCCTTCCCCAGCCGCGAGCTGAACAAGGTGAAATGCTCTACCGGCACCGGCTCGGCGCGAAACAGGTTGTTCGCCTGCACGAAGACCGCCAACTTTGCTTCAATCGGGTTGTCCAGCCGCGCCAACGTGATGTGCGGAGTGAAACGGCGGCGCTCCGGCCCCAGGCCGACGCGCTGCAATGCGGTTTCGATCTTGCTCTGCAACAGGTCGAGCTGCGGGTTGCGCTCCACACCGACCCACAGCGTCACCGGGCGGCCGCCCTTCTCGAACGTGCCGACGCCGGTGAGCGACAGCGAAAAACCGCGCGCCTTCAGCGCCGACAGCGCGAGGTCGATTTCTTCCGCCTGGTAGGCGGCGACCTCGCCGATGAAGCGCAAAGTGATGTGATAGTTCTCCGGCGGCAGCCAGCGCGCGCCGGGGATGCCGCCGGCGAGGAAAGAAAGTCGCTCGCGCAGCGGCCAGGGCAGGTCGAGCCCGACGAACAAGCGCATCAGCGCACCTCCGCGAGCAGCTTTTCCACCAGCGGCAGGATGCGCGCGACCTCGCGCCGCACGCCCGCCGCATTCGGGTGCATGTGGTCGGCCTGATTCAGCGCCGGGTCGGCCGCGACGCCCTGCAGGAAGAACGGGTCGTACAGAATGCCCGGCCGCGCGCCGAGCCGATCGAACACGGCGCGATATTCGCGCTCGTAGTCGGCGCCGAGATTGGGCGGGGCATACATGCCGGTCAGCAGCACCGGGATCTTCTTCGCCGCGAGGTCGTCGAGGATGGCAGCGAGGTTCTGCTCCATCTCGCGCGGATCGGTGCCGCGCAGCCCGTCGTTGGCGCCGAGTTCGACGATCGCGGCGTCCGCGCCGTCGCCGAGCGCCCAGTCGAGCCGCGCCCGCCCGCCCGCGGTGGTGTCGCCGGACACGGCACCGTCGAGGATTTTCACCGGATGGCCGTGGTCGCGGAGCGCGTCGGCCAACTGCGCCTCGAAGCCGTCCTCGGCCGGCAGGCCGTAGCCCGCGGCGAGCGAGTCGCCGAGCACCAGCAGCCGCGGCACGGCGGCCCGGACAATTGCCGGGGTTCCCGTGAACAATAGGAAACCCAGCACCACGGCGGCTTTCCGCAAACTGCAGCGGAGGCCATATCGTGCCGCCATGGACATCATCGTCACGCCTCCGGCCCCGTTCGTGCCCGCCGCCGCCGAAACCGTGCTGGTGCGGGTCCGAGACCTCCATCTGACGGTGCCTGCCTCGGCCGGGCCGGTCAACATCCTGCGCGGCATCGACCTCGACATCGGCGCCGGCGAAGCGGTCGGCGTGGTCGGCCCCTCGGGCTCCGGCAAGACGTCTCTCCTCATGGTGTTGGCGGGGCTGGAACGGGCGACGTCGGGCAGTGTCGTGCTGGCGGGTCGAGACGTCACGAGGCTCGACGAGGATGCGCTGGCAAGGCTGCGGCGCGACCAGATCGGCATCGTGTTCCAGGCGTTTTTTCTTATTCCGACCATGACGGCGCTGGAAAACGTCGCGGTGCCGCTGGAACTGGCGGGCGTGGCGGACGCGATGGAGCGGGCGGCGGAGAGCTTGCGCGCGGTCGGGCTTGGCCACCGATTTTCGCATCTGCCGGGCCAGTTGTCCGGCGGCGAGCAGCAGCGGGTGGCGCTGGCCCGCGCCTTCGCGCCGCGCCCGCGGCTGCTGCTGGCCGACGAGCCGACCGGCAACCTCGACGGCGCGACCGGGGCGGCGGTGATGGACCTGCTGTTCGGGCTCCGCGAGCAGGCCGGCACCACGCTGATGCTGATCACCCACGACCAGAGCGTCGCGGCGCGCTGCAACCGCATCGTGCGGATCGCCGACGGTCGCGTTGAAGAATGGCGGGTCGCCTGATGCTGGCGTTGCGGCTGGCGCGGCGCGAACTGCGCGGCGGGGTGCGGGGGCTGCGCATCGTCATCGCATGCCTGGCGCTCGGCGTGGCCGCGATCGCGGCGGTCGGCTCGTTGCGCGAGGGCATTGCGCGCGGGCTTGAGGCGGACGGCCGGCGCATCCTGGGCGGCGACCTGGAGGTGCAGGGCGGCTCGCAGCCGCTGCCCGATGCCTTGCGCGACTGGCTCCGCGCGCGGGGAGCGGGCATTTCCGACGTCGTGACGATGCGCTCGATGCTGGTGGCGCCTTCGGGCGAGCGGATGCTGGTGGAGCTGAAGGCGGTCGACGGCGCGTGGCCGATGGTCGGGCAGGCGGTTCTTGCCCCGGTGCAACCGGTTTCGGAGGCGCTCGGCGACCAGGACGGCCTGTACGGCGCCGCCGCCGAGCCGCTCGTGCTGGATCGGCTGGGGCTGCACGCGGGCGACAAGGTGCGCATCGGCAATGAAAGCTTCGTGCTGCGTGGACGGCTCGACGTGGAACCGGACCGGGTGTCGAGCCCCTCGATCATCGGCCCTCGCGCGCTGATCTCGACGGCGGCGCTGCCGGCGACTGGCCTGATGCAGCCCGGCACGATCGTCGAGCACCATCTGCGGGTCGCGGTGCGCGCGGGGGACAGCCCGGCGGCGCTGGCCGCGGCATTGCGAGAAAATTTCCCGGACACCGGCTGGCGCATCCGCGACACCGCGAACGCGGCGCCGGGCGTGGCGCAGTTCATCGACCAGACCAGCCTGTTCATGACGCTGGTGGGGCTGACCTCGTTGCTCGTCGGCGGCATCGGCGTCGCCAACGGCGTGCGGGCCTGGCTGGAGGCGCGGGCCAGAAGCATCGCGACGCTGCGCTGCCTCGGCGCCTCGCCGCGGCTGGTGTTTTCGGTGTGCCTGATCCAGGTGATGGCGCTGGCCGCGGTCGGCGTGCTGGTGGGGCTGGCGGCGGGTGCGGCGCTGCCGCTGCTGGCCGCAGGACTCCTCGGCGACCTGCTGCCGGTGCCGCCGCGTACCGGGATTTTCCTGGCACCGCTGGCGTTGGCCGGAGCCTACGGGCTGCTGACCGCCGCGGCGTTTGCGCTGTGGCCACTCGGGCGGGCGATGCGGATTTCCGGCGGCGCGCTGTTCCGCGACCCGGTGCTGCCGACGCTCGCCCGGCCGCCGCTGCCGCTGCTGGCGGCGAATGCCGCGCTGGCGCTCGCGCTGGTCGGGCTGACGGTCGCGACCGCACCCGAAAAAGCGTTCGCGCTCGGCTTCTGCGCCGCCGCCGCCGGCACGCTTTTGCTGTTCCGTGTCGGCGGCGGGCTGCTGACGGCGCTCGTCGCCCGGATGCGGGCGCCGAAACGGCCGTGGGCGCGGCTGGGGCTGGCCAACCTGCACCGGCCCGGGTCATCGACGCCGCTGATGCTGGTCTCGGTGGGGCTGGGGCTGTCCACGCTCGCGGCGGTCGCGCTGATCCAGGGCAACGTGCGGCGGCAGATCCTGGAGCAGATGCCGGACAAGGCGCCGAGCTTCTTCTTCATCGACGTGCAGAACAGCCAGTTGTCGGCGTTCCGCAAACTGGTCGAGGACACGCCGGGGGTCAGCGACTTCGCGGAGGTGCCGAGCCTGCGCGCCCGCATCGTCGCGGTGAAGGGCGTGCCGATCGATCGGGTGCGGACGACGCCCGACACCGCCTGGGCGCTGCGCGGCGACCGCGGCCTGACCTACGCGGCCGCGATGCCGGACAACACGCGGCTGACCGCGGGCGCGTGGTGGCCCGCCGACTACGACGGGCCGCCGCTGGTGTCGTTCGATGCGGCGCTGGCGAAAGGCTGGGGCGTCGGCGTCGGCGACACGCTGCGGGTGAACGTGCTCGGCCGCGACATCGATCTGCGCATCGCCAGCCTTCGCGACGTGGCGTGGCGCACGCTCGGCCTGAATTTCACCCTCGTTGCCAGCCCAGGACTGCTGGAGCACGCGCCGCACACGCATATCGCGACGGTACGCGCGGCGCCGGCCGAACAGGGCGGACTGCTGCGGGCGGTCACCGACGCGTTCCCCAACGTCTCCGGCATCCGCATCGCCGACGTGCTGCAGGCGGTCGCGACGCTGCTCGGGCAGATCGGCACGGCGCTGGCGGCGACCGGGTCGCTGACGCTGGCGGCGGGCGCGCTGGTGCTGGCCGGCGCGGTCGCGGCCGGGCAGCGGCGGCGGGTGCAGGAGGCGGTCATCCTCAAGGCGCTCGGCGCGTCGCGTGGGCAAATCCGGGCGGCGTGGCTCGTGGAGTTCGGCATTCTCGGGGTCGTCGCCGGGCTGCTGGCGGCGGCGGTCGGGACGGCGGCGAGCTTCGCGGTGCTGCACTACGTGATGCATGCCGACTGGGCGTTCCTGCCAGGGACGCTGGCGGCGACCGTGCTCGGCTGCATGGCGCTGATGCTCGGTTTCGGCTATGCTGGCACCGCGGCGGCGTTGCGGGCCAAGGCGGCGCCACTGCTGCGCAACGAGTAGCCCACCCGCAGGTTACGTGGAATTCGCTTGATCGGCCGCTGCGACGCTCCAAGATGTGATGCGACCGGGCAACAGTGCCCAAAGAGGGAACCATACGACCATGGCCATCAGTCCCGACTATCGGACCTATCAGGGTGCGCGCGTCGCCCAGACCGCAGAGGTCCTGGACGCGGGCCTGCGCGCCTATATGCTGCGTGTCTACAACTGGATGGCGTCGGGGCTGGTGCTGACCGGCTTCGTTGCCTACGCCATTGCCAACACGTCGCTGATCGACGCGTTTTATCCGTTGACGCAGACGGCATCCGGACTGCGCCACGTCGCCGGGCCGCTGGCGTGGATCGCGATGTTCGCGCCGCTGGCGTTCGTGCTGGTGCTGAGCTTCGGCGTCAACCGGCTCTCCACGCGCACGGTGCAGGGGCTCTACTGGGCGTTCTGCGTGGCGATGGGCGCGAGCCTGACGGTGATCTTCCTGAGCTACACCGGAGAGAGCATCGTCCGCACGTTCTTCATCACCGCGGCGACGTTCGGCGCGATGAGCCTGTACGGCTACACCACAAAGACCGACCTGACCCGGATGGGCAGCTTCCTGATGATGGGGCTGTTCGGCGTGATCATCGCGTCCGTCGTGAACATGTTCATGCACAGCCCCGGGCTGCAGTTCGCGATCAGCATCATCGGCGTGCTGGTGTTCGTGGGCCTCACTGCCTACGACACGCAGCGGATCAAGGCCGACTACGTGCAGTTCGCCTACGCCCAGGGCTCCGACATGGCGGCGCGCCGCAGCGTGTATGACGCGCTGCAGCTGCTGCTGAACTTCATCAACCTGTTCATGCTGCTGCTGCAACTGACCGGCAACCGCAGCAGCAACAACTAGCAATTCCGTCGTAGGGTGGGTTGCCCTTTGCAACCCACCACGCGCCGCACCGGAACTCGAGGCGGTGGGTTGCAAAGGGCAACCCACCCTACGACGGCGATGTCGGGACACCGCGATGACGGACGCAAAGCCGGACATTCTGGACTATCTGCGGGAACAGTTCGCCGGCGTGCACGCACGGGTCGACCGCATCGAGGACGACCTGAGCAACGTCAAAGCGCTAATGTCGGCGGCCGAGGCGGAGGCCGGTCATGTGCGGATCGGGCTTGCCGAGGTGAACGGCCGGCTGGACCGGATGGACAAGCGACTGGACCGGATCGAGCGGCGGTTGGAGTTGGTTGGCGCCGAGACCTGACGCGGGACGACGGCCGGCGGACGGGCTGAATGCGCGCGAAAGGGGCTCCAGACCTTGTCTGGAGCCCCTGTTTTGCTTGCGCCAGCGTGGCAGAAATCAGACGATCGTCTTGATGTAGTTGGCGAGCTTAGTGGCGGCGGTCATCTTGTCGGTCTCGTCCAGCGCGCCGAGCTCGGCGGCGAGGCGATCCATCGCCGCCTCGTAGATCTGCCGCTCGGAAAAGCTCTGGTCGGGCTGGCCGGCGTTGCGGTGCAGGTCGCGCACCACTTCGGCGATCGCCAGCGGATCGCCCGAGTTGATCTTGGCCTCGTATTCCTGCGCCCGGCGCGACCACATTGTGCGCTTGATGCGCGCCTTGCCCTTGAGCACCGCCAGCGCCTCGTCGAACAGTTTCCGCGTGGCGAGCTTGCGCAGGCCGGCGCTGCGCGCCTTGGCGACCGGCACGCGCAGCGTCATCCGATTTTCTTCGAAGGTGATGTGGATCAGCTCCAGTTCGTGGCCGGCGATCGTTTCCTTGGCGATCTTCTCGACCCGGCCGACGCCGTGCGTCGGGTAGACCACGTGGTCGCCCTCGGCAAACGTCTCGTCCTTGTTGCTGGCACGGGAGATCTGCGGCGGCCGGCCGTTCATCATGCCGTGACCGCCAGAAGGGCGCATCATCGGCGGCGCAGCCGGCGCCGGCTCGGGCGCCCGCGTCGCCTCCGCGGCACGCTGCTCCGGCACCGCTGCCTCGGCAACGGCCGGGCTCGCGGCGTGCAGTTCTTCGCCGGATGGACGCGCCGGCGGCTTCTGCCCCACCGGCTTCGGTGCCGCTTCGGGCGCCGGAGCGGAGTTGCGGTCAGAAACAGCGGACGCGGCGGACGCCTTCATGCCGTACCTCGTGGTCTATCGGAACTGCGGTGCATCGCCCCGGGCCATAGCCGTTTGCGCGCGCATCCGCTCGTGGCATTCGCCATGCGGACCACGCCCGCGGTCCGGTTCAGACCTGCGCGGAGCGGGCGGGCTGTGATCTCAGGACGTCACCAGCTTCGACCAGTTACATCCATACCACACGTTGGGCGCCGCGTCATGGGGCGCAAGCGCCTGTCCTCCGGGTAAAGTGCCGGGATTTTCGCATGTCAGGGGCCGCACGCCGGCGCAGCCGGGCGCCGCGCCCGGCCAGGCACGCTGGCGTTACGGGGTGCCGGGCTCCGAGGAGAACAGTTTTCCCTTGCCTTCCTTGCCCTTCCAGTCGTCGGCGTCGGCGGGCGCCTCGCCCTTGCGGGTGATGTTGGGCCAGGTGGTGGAATAGGTGCGGTTCAGCTGCAGCCATTCGGCCGCGCGGTCGTCGCTGTCAGGGATGATCGCTTCCGCCGGGCATTCCGGCTCGCAGACACCGCAGTCGATGCACTCGTCCGGGTGGATCACCAGCATGTTCTCGCCGACATAGAAGCAGTCGACCGGACACACCTCGACACAATCCATGTACTTGCAGCGAATGCAGCTTTCGGTGACCACGTAGGTCATCGCTGGCTCCTGGTCACGGGCGCGAATGAAACGTCAAGGCGCGCGATATGCCGTCTCTTCCGCCTCGCCGCAAGGGTCGCATTGCACCGCGGCAGAAACGGCGGCGGCGGGGGCGGCGGGCAGGATCTCGCGATACAGCCGGCGCGCCTCCTCCGCCGGCCCGCGCCGCGCCGCCAGCGCGAGCACTTCGAGCACGCGCACCTCGTCGCGCAGCGGCAGCGTGATCACGTCGCCGACCCGCAGCCTGGCGTGCGGCTTGTCGGTCGGCTGGCGGTTGATGCGCAGCCGCCCGTCGCTGACGAGCCGCGCGCAGTCGGTTCGGGCGCGCATGTAACGGGCACACCACAGCCACTTGTCCAACCGCTGCCAGTCGCGATCCTCGACCGGGGTGGCCGGGCTCACGGGCGGGCGTGACGCAGCGTGGCCAGCACCGCGAACGGGCCTTCCCGGTCAGGCGCAGAAATCGGGGCCGCGTCCCGCGACACCGTCCGGCGGCGCCGCTGCGGCGCCATCAGCGGCGGGCACGGCGGGCCGAACTCGCCTTCGGCCAACGTGCCGGCCGGCAACAGCCGGAACCCGAGCCCGCGCAGCACCGCCGGCAGCACTTCCGTCCGCACCGCGAGCCGGGAGGCGAGGTCGGACGGGATCGGGATCGGCCGGAACCGGCCGCTCCAGGCAAGTTCGGCGGCGACATGCTCGGCGATGTCGAGGCGCAGCAGCACCGGCCCCGCCGCGACCCAGCCCATCGCGGCCGCGAACCCGTCCGGCCAGTCGGCCGGCGCCTCGGCGAGCGAGACCATGCCGGGCGCCGGCAGCGCCGGCATCGGCGCGCCGTGGGCCAGCGCCCACAGCGCCGCCCGGCGCGCCGCGACGCGCGGCTTGAGCACCGCCGGCAGGAACAGCGCGAACCGGCCGGCGCGCACCCCGAGCGCCTTGAGCCGGCCGCGCAGCGCCGGCGGCACGTCGTCCTCGGTGGCGCCGGCGACAACGCCCAGGCCCTCGACCAGGCGGTGCAGCGGGCCGCGCAGCCGCGCGTCGGCATCGGCCGCGGCGCTCGCGGCCAGCAGCGGCGCCAGCGCGTCGCGCACCTCGGCGTCGACGAACCGCTGCACGCGCTGTCGCACCCGCTCGCGCGGCGGCCCGTCGAGGAATTCGCTGTCGAGCACGTCTATTTGTGGTCGCAGTGCCGACGCCCCCGGGCGCAACCGGGCGATCGGCACACCATCCCAGCCAATGCGCTGCGTCGGCAGCCAGGCCAGGGAAGCGTCCTCCGCAGCCTCCAGCCGCGCGACCCGGCGCGGCATTTCCTCGCGCAGCGCCCGGCGGGCGGCGCGCAGCACCAGGCGGCGCTCGTCGCCATCGGTCATCGGGTCGGGGACGAAGGAAAACCCTTCGATGTGGCCGACCGGGTGGCCCTCCACGACGACCTCGCCGCGGCGGGTGACGGCGGAGAACAATTCCTCCGTCTCGCCCGCGTCGAGCCGGCGCATCAGCATCGCCGCGCGGCGATCGACGAAGCGGCTGGTCAGCCGCTCGTGCAGCGCGTCCGACAGCAGGTCCTCGACCTGGCGGGCGCGGCCCTGCCAATGCGCGGCGTCGCGCAGCCAGTCGGCGCGGGCGGCGATGTAGGTCCAGACGCGCACTCCGGCGAGCCGCTGCATCAGCGTGTCGATGTCGCCATCGGCCCGCGCGAGGCCGGCGATCTGGCTGCCGATCCAGTCGGTCGGGATGCCGCCATCGCGCAGCACGTGGCCGAACACCTTCGCGCACAGCTTCACGTGGCTGTCGTCGGCGATTTTTCGAAAGTCCGGGATCTGGCAGGCGTCCCACAACAGGCGGACGCGCGAGCGTCCGCGCGCGAGGTCGCGGATCTCCGGCTCGCGGGCCAGCACGGTCAGCGTCTCCAGGTCGGTGGCGTCGTTGCCGCGGATCAGGCCGGGGCGCGGCGGCGGCATGGTCAGGCTCTCCAGCAGCGCGTCGACATGGGCGAAATCGAGGTCGGAGTTGCGCCAGCAGAGCTGCACCAGCGGCTCGAAGCTATGGGCTTCCACCGCCGCGACAACGTCCTCATCTAGAGGCGGGCAGTCGCCGGTGGTCCCGAATGTCCCGTCGCGCATGCCGCGGCCGGCGCGGCCGGCGATCTGCGCCACCTCGGGCGCGTGCAGCGGGCGCGGTCGATGGCCGTCGAATTTACCCAACCGCGCGAAGGCGACGTGGTCAACGTCCATGTTCAGGCCCATGCCGATCGCATCGGTCGCGACCAGGAAATCGACCTCCTTGTCCTGGTACAGGGCGACCTGCGCGTTGCGGGTGCGCGGGGAGAGACGACCCATCACGACGGCGCAGCCGCCGCGGCGGCGGCGGATCAGCTCGGCAATCGCGTAGACCTCGGCCGCGCTGAACGCGACGACGGCGCTCCGCGGCGGCAGCCGGGTCAGCTTGACGGGACCGGCATGCAACAGCTGGCTCAGGCGCGGACGGGTCTGGATTTCCGCGTCCGGCACCAAGCGATTCAACAGCGGGCGGATCGTCTCGGCGCCGAGAAACATCGTCTCGACGAGGCCGCGCGCGTGCAACAGCCGATCGGTGAATACATGGCCGCGATCCGGATCGGCGCAGAGCTGGATCTCGTCGACGGCGACGAACTCGGCCTGCCGGTCGAGCGGCATCGCCTCGACGGTGCAGGAATACCAGCGTGCCTCCGGCGGGATTATTTTCTCCTCGCCGGTGATCAGGGCGACGTATTTGGCGCCCTTGCGCGCCACCATCCGGTCGTAGTTCTCGCGTGCCAGCAGGCGGAGCGGAAAACCGATGATCCCCGAGGCGTGCGCGAGCAAACGCTCGATCGCCAGATGCGTCTTGCCCGTGTTGGTGGGGCCAAGCACGGCCTTCACCCGGGGTGCGAATCCAGACATGCCCTGATGGTCGGGTGCTGCGCCGCTTAATGCAAGGGACAAGCGCGTGGCGGCAGGGTGATGACCGGTCGGCACCCGTCGGCCAGCGGAGCGCCGTGCCGCGAGTAGCCGTGCCCACCCGCTTGGGGTACGGAGAAAGATGCTTCGCGGTATCCTCACGGTCGGCGGCTGGACCATGGCCAGCCGCATTCTGGGCTTCGCCCGCGACATCCTGATCGCGGCGCTGCTCGGCGCGGGGCCGGTGGCCGACGCGTTCTTCGTCGCCAACCGGCTGCCCAACCTGTTCCGCCGGCTGTTCGGCGAGGGCGCGTTCAACGCCGCTTTCGTCCCCGCGTTTTCGGGTTTGCTCGCGTCCGACGGCCACGACTCCGCCCAAAAATTCGCCGAGCAGGCGGCGGCGGTGATGACGTTCTGGCTGCTCGGCCTGACGCTGCTGGCCGAGGTGTTCATGCCCTACCTGATGGCGGTGCTGGCGCCGGGGTTCGAGGCCATACCGGCAAAATTCCACCTCGCGGTGACGCTGAGCCGGATCGCGTTTCCCTACATGCCGCTGATCTGCCTGACCGCGCTGCTCTCCGGCGTGCTGAACGGGCTCGATCGGTTCGCCGCGGCCGCGGCCGCGCCCGTGGTCTACAACCTCACCTCGATCGCGTTCATGCTCGGCCTGTGGCACGTGTTGCCGACGCCCGGGCACGCGCTGGCGGTCGGCGTCAGCGTCTCCGGCGTGTTCCAGCTTATTCTGGTGGCCTGGGCTGTGCATCGGGCCGGGTATCGGCTGCACCTGCCGCGGCCGCGGCTGACCCCGCAGATGCGGCAACTGCTGCGCCGGATGGCGCCGGGCCTGCTCGGCGCCGGGGTGACGCAGCTCAACCTGTCGGTGGACGTGATCATCGGCAGCCTGCTGCCGCCGGGCACCGTCTCCGTGCTGTACTACGCCGACCGGGTGAACCAGCTGCCGCTCGGCACGATCGGCGTAGCGGTCGGCACCGCGCTCTTGCCGACGCTGTCGCGCCAGGTGGTCGGGCCGATCCCCAAGGAGGCGCTCGGCACGCTGAACCGGGCGATCGAATACGCGCTGGTGCTGACGCTGCCGGCGGCGCTCGCGCTGATCGTCGCCCGCGAGCCGATCATTTTTGCGCTGTTCGGGCGCGGCGCGTTCAGCGCGGCGGCGGCCTACAAGTCGTCCCAGTCGCTGGCCGCCTACGCGATCGGCCTGCCGGCGTTCGTGATGGTCAAGGTGCTGATCCCCGGCTTCTTCGCGCGCGGCGATACATCGATGCCGGTCAAGATCGGCATGGCCTCGATCGCGCTGAACCTCGCGCTGAATTTCTGCTTCATGGTGCCGCTGCAGCACATGGGCCCGCCGCTGGCCTCCTCCATTGCCGCCTGGGCCAATGTTTCCGCGCTCGCCTGGGTGCTGCACCGGCGCGGGCAGTTCGTGGTCGACGATCTGCTGAACCGCCGCGCCGCGCGCATGCTGGGGGCGTCGCTGGCGATGGCGGCCGTGCTGTTCGGGCTGGAGCAGACGGTGTTTGCCGCGCTGTCCCCCCAGGGTCAGCTGCTGCGCGCCGTCGGCCTCGCGATCCTGGTCGCCGGCGGCATGGTCGCCTATGCGGCGGCCGGGCAGGCGTTCGGCGCGTTCGACTTTTCCGACCTGATGCGGCGGCTGGCGCGTCGCCGAGGACGGGCGCCCGCCAAGGGTTGACCCACGCCGCCATCCGCCGGAAAAACGCCGCCCCTCCCAACGGATCGACCGCAATGCAGCGCATCTTCTCGGGCATCCAGCCCTCCGGCATCCCGACCCTCGGCAACTACCTGGGCGCGCTGCGGAACTGGGTGACGCTGCAGGCCGACCACGAGTGCCTGTATTGCGTCGTCGACCTGCATGCGATCACCCAGTGGCAGGACCCGAAGCAACTTGCGGCGCAGACCCGCGAAATGGCGGCGGCGCTGCTGGCCTGCGGCATCGATGCTCAAAAACACATCCTGTTCCACCAGTCGGCGGTGCACGCGCATGTCCGCCTCTCCTGGATTTTCAACTGTGTCGCGCGGCTCGGCTGGCTCAACCGGATGACCCAGTTCAAGGACAAGGCCGGAAAAGATCGGGAGGCCGCGTCGGCGGGCCTCTACGTCTACCCGAACCTGATGGCGGCCGACATCCTGGTGTACCACGCGACCCGCGTGCCGGTGGGCGACGACCAGAAGCAGCACCTCGAACTCGCCAACGACATCGCGCAGAAATTCAACCACGATTATGGCGTCGCGTTCTTTCCGGTGATCGAGCCGCTGATCTTCGGCGTCGCCGCGCGGGTGATGAGCCTGCGCGACGGCACCAAGAAGATGAGCAAGTCCGACCCGTCGGACCAGAGCCGCATCAACCTGACTGACGACACCGACACGATCGCGCTGAAGATCCGCCGGGCGAAGACCGATCCGGAACCGCTGCCGAGCGAGGCGACAGGGCTCGAGGGGCGGCCGGAAGCGCGCAACCTCGTCGGCATCTTTGCCGCGTTGGCCGACACCGACCTGGACCTCGTGCTGCGCGACCACGGCGGCAAGGGTTTTGGCGCGTTCAAGGAAGCGCTGTCGGAATTGCTGGTGACGAAGCTGGCGCCGATCGCGGCGGAGACCCGCCGGCTGCTGGCCGATCCCGGATCGGTCGACGCGGTGCTGCGCGAGGGTGCCCACCGGGCGGCGGCGCTCGCCGACCCGATCGTGGCCGAAGCCGAGCGCCTGGTGGGGTTCCTGAAGGTGTAGGGACTTCGTCACGGCTAACGCAACGCGCAACAATAACCGCGTCGGCAGACTGAATCGTAGGGTGGAATGCGCTTCGCATTCCACCACTTGGCGAGCCACAAAGCTCCGCGTGCTGTTTGATAACGTCTGAGCAGGACGGTGGAATGCGAAGGGCATTCCACCCTACGGCTGTTGCAGTCGGATTCGGATGTTGTTTCGCGTTGCCTAAAGGTTGGCACACACGTCTTCTAGAAGGTGCACGCACATCTTCTAAAAGGACCGCGCCGTGCCAGCTGGCCCATTGCAATATTGTACGATACCATTGGAGGTGGCCGATGGCACGGCTCTGGATCGGCCTCGGCGCGCTCGTCGGGCTGTTGTCCGTGGCGATGGCGGCGGTCGCCGCGCATGGCGTCGCGGACGCGGCGGCGCGGGAAGATCGTACGCAGCGGCGTGCAGATGCAGGGGTGGCACGCACTCGCCCTGGTCGGCACCGGGCTGTGGGCGCCGCGTGGCGGCCGCTTGGCCGACCTCGCCGGAGCAGCGTTCGTGCTCGGCATCCTGGCGTTCTGCGGTGCCGTCTACGCGCTCGCCTTCGCCGGCATCCACGCCGGGCCGCTCGCCCCGCTCGGCGGCACGCTGCTGATGCTCGGCTGGGCGCTGCTCGGCCTCTCCGCCTTGCGCGCACAAAAATGATCCGGGCCGCCTACCTGGCGCCCGAGGGGTACGAGCCCGTGCTGGCCGAGGAACTTGCCCTGGCCGGCGCGCGCGTAGAGGCGTGGCATGGCCGCCTCGCCCTCTCGCCCGACCCGCCCGTCCCCGCTGCGTGGGCGCTCGACGTCTGGACCGCGCCGCAGGAATTTTCCGTCGCATCGATCAAATCGGCGGCGGACACGCTGCGGAGCATGCAGCGCAACTGGTCGGCGTATGCAGTGGAACACCATCGGCGGTCGGCGCTGATCGCCGAACGCCTGCCGCCCGTCAAAGCGCGAAAACTGGTGTTTCCGGAGCCAGCGCCCGCGTCGCATCTCGGCGCCTGGACGCTGTTGGCGCCCGACCGGATGCTGGCGAGCGCCACAAAAGACAAGCCCTTTCGTCAACGGCGAATGCGTCTTCGAAGAAGACCATATCGGCCCGCCCAGCCGCGCCTATCTGAAGCTGTGGGAAGCGCTGACCCAGCTCGGCTGATGGCCGCAACCCGGAGAATCCTGCCTCGATCTCGGCGCATCCCCGGGCGGATGGACTTTTGTCCTCGCAAAGCTCGGCGCAAGCGTTATCGCGGTGGACAAGGCACCGCTCGATCCTCGCGTAGCGGAAATGCCCGGTGTGACCTGGCGGGAGGGCAGCGCCTTCGCGGTCGCGCCCGAGCCGGTCGACTGGCTGTGCAGCGACGTCATCGCCTATCCGGACCGCTTGCTCGCGCTTGCACAGAGCTGGATCGCGGCACGGGCAGCGCGGCGAATTGTCCTCACGCTGAAATTCCAGGGCGCAACCGACCATGCCGCCGCCGCCGCGTTTGCCGCGATCCCGGGCGGGCGGGTGGTTCACCTGTTCCACAACAAGCACGAGCTGACCTTTCTCTGGGGCGCCCCCTGAACCCGGCACGGGCGGTTCGCGCTTGTGCGCCGCGGAGTTGCGCGTCTAGAACCGGCGCATGACGACGCAGCCGGACCGGCCGATCATCGTCGCGCCCAGCATCCTGGCCGCTGATTTCTCGCGACTGGGCGAGGAGGTGCGGGCCGTCGAGGCCGCCGGCGCGGACTGGATCCATCTCGACGTGATGGACGGGCATTTCGTGCCGAACATCAGCTTCGGCCCGGACCTGATAAAAAGCCTGCGGCCGCAGTCGCGCCTGCCGTTCGACGTGCACCTGATGATCGCACCGGCCGACCCCTACCTCGCAGCGTTCGCCGAGGCCGGGGCCGACCACATCCTCGTGCACGCCGAGGCCGGGCCGCATCTGCACCGCTCGCTGCAGACGATCCGCGCACTCGGCCGGAAGCCCGGCGTCGTGGTGTGCCCGGCAACCCCGGTCGAGCCTCTCGCATGGGTGCTGGACCTGATCGACCAGGTGCTGGTGATGACGGTCAATCCGGGTTTCGGCGCGCAGCACTTCCTCGACAGCCAACTGCCGAAAATCACCCAGATGCGACAGATGATCGAGGCGAGCGGCCGGGCGATCGCGCTCGAAGTGGATGGTGGGATCACCGCCGAAACCGCGCGGCGCGTCTGCACCGCCGGCGCCGACACGCTGGTCGCCGGCACCAGCGTGTTCCATTCCGGCAACTACGCCGCCGCCATCGCTGCATTGCGGGGGGCACGCACGTGATGGCAATGGACCCGAACCGCTGGGTGCGCGACGCGCGCCGCAAGCTGGCGCGGCTGCCGAGCCTGCGCATGACCCGCGTGCCGGACGCGCCGGCGCTGCCGGTGCGCGACCTGTGGCCCGGCGACCCCAATCGTGGCGCCAACCTGCTGAAGGGCGAGCTGGAACTCGGCGGCACCGTCGGCGTGCTCAAGCCCGGTGGGTTCGCCGAGGTGGTCGGCTCCGACCTGCTGCGCTCCTACGCGCACGGCTTCACCTGGCTGCGCGATTTGCGTGCGCTCGGCACCGACGGTGCGCGCATGCGGGCGCGGGCGCTGGTGCAGGAATGGATCGGCCGCGCCGTCGCTGGAGCCGCTGTCGCAGCGCCCGGACGTGGCCGGCGCCCGGATCGCCGCCTGGCTCGGCCACTACGACTTTTTCGCTGCCAGCGCCGACGACGGCTTCCGCCAGCGGCTGATGGCGCGACTGGTGTCGGACGCGCGCAGCTTGGCGGCGGCGCTGCCGACCGAGGAACTCGACGCACGGGCGCTCACGGCGCTGAAGGGGCTGATCGCGGCGGCGGTGGCACTGCCGGAACACGCCGCGTTCCTGACCCGGGCGCTGCGCGTGCTGCCACAGGAGATCGCGCGCCAGATGCTGCCGGACGGCTGCCATGGCGAACGCAGCCCCGCGCAACTGCTGGCCGCGCTGCAGGACCTGACCGAAATCCGCGCATTGCTGCAGGCCGCGCAGGCGCAGCCGCCGACCGCGCTCGGCGGCGCGATCGAGCGGATGGCGCCGGCCCTGCGCTCGCTGCGCCACGGCGATCTCGGCCTCGCGCTGTTCAACGGCAGCAAGGAGGAAAACGGCGCGCTGATCGACCTCGTGCTGGCGCAGGCCGGCCGCGCCGGCGCGGGCGACGTCGGCGCTGACCGAGGGCGGGTTCCACCGGCTGCAGGCCGGCCGCAGCGTGCTGATCGTCGACTGCGGCGCGCCGCCGCCGCACAAGATCGATCGGTTCGCCCACGCCGGCACGCTGGCGTTCGAACTGTCGGTCGGCCGGGACAGAATGATCGTCAATGTCGGCGCCGCCCCCGCCGCCGGCACCGAATGGCGCGACGCCAGCCGCGCGACCGCGGCGCACTCCACGCTGGTGATCGCCGACACCTCCTCCTCCGAGCTGAAGCCGGAGGGGCTGGGCCGGCGGCCGGAACTGGTGGACGTGCAGCGGCAGGAAGCCAACGGCGCGCACTGGCTCGAAGCGAGCCACGACGGGTACAGAAAACCGTTCGGCGCGGTCCATCGCCGGCGGCTCTACATGGGCGAGAGCGGCGAGGATATCCGCGGCGAGGACGCGGTGGAACCGGCGGTGGACGGTGCCGGCCCGCACCCGTACACGGTGCGGTTCCATCTGCACCCGGACGTGGACGCGAGCCTGCAGCAGGACGGCGAGGCGGTGCTGCTGCGCCTGCCGTCCGGCAGCGGCTGGCGCCTGCGCGCCGACGGGGCGCGGCTGACGCTCGAGGAAAGCATCTATCTGGGCGGCCCGCAGTTGCGTCGCACCGAACAGGTGGTGCTGACCGGCGCCGAGGACGGGCCGCAGCAGGTCAAATGGGCGATCACCAAGGTCGGGTGAGGCGGCTGGCCCCGTGCCTGGCCTGAAGCCTCGCGCGTGAAAATCATCGAGGTCACCAACGTCGATTTCTCGCTCCGGCATTTCCTGCTGCCGCTGATGCGCGGCCTGCGGGCGCGCGGGCACGAGGTGATCGGCGTGTCGGCCGACGGTCCGCTGCTGGAGGTCGCCCGGGCGGAAGGTTTCCGCATCGTCGCGCTGCCGTTCGCCCGCACCGTCTCGCTGCGCGCGCAATGGCGGGCGTTCCGGGCCCTGGTAGAAATTTTGCGAGCGGAGCGGCCCGACCTGGTGCATGCGCACATGCCGATCAGCGGCTTCCTGGCGCGCGTCGCCGCGCGCGTGGCGGGCGTGCCCCGCGTCGCCTACACGTCGCACGGCGACCTGTACAACCAGCCGGGAAGCCTGTTGCGCCGCGGCGGCGGGTTCGCGATGGAGTTTGTCGGCGCCCGGTTCACCGACACTTATTTGACTGTTTCGGTCGAGCAGGCCGCGGACACGCGACGGTTTTTCCTGCACCGCCGCGCCCAGGCGGCCGGCAACGGGCGCGAGCGCGAACCTGTTTCGGCCCGACCCCGACGCGCGGGCAAGAATTCGCGCCGAACTCGGCGTGCCGGCGGACCGGGTGGCCGTCGTCATCGTGTCGCGGCTGGTGCGCTACAAGGGCTACGTGGAACTGCTGGCAGCCATGCGCGACGTGCCGGCCGAACTGTGGGTGGTCGGCGACCGACTCGACACCGACCACGGCGAGGATCTCGAACCGTGTTTTTCCGCGAGCGGCCTCGGCGACCGGCTGCGCCGGCTCGGCTACCGCACCGACGTTTTTGCGATGCTCGCCGCCGCCGACATTTTTGCCCTGCCGTCGTACACCGAGGGGCTGCCGATGTCGGTGATCGAGGCGATGCTGACCGGCCTGCCGGTCGTCGCGACCAACATTCGCGGACCGCGCGAACAGGTGGTCGAGGGCGAAACCGGCTTTCTCGTGCCGCCCCGAAAAGTCGCGCCGCTGGCGGCGGCGCTGCGCCGACTGGCCGGGGACGCGGCGCTGCGGTCGCGCATGGGCGCCGCCGGCCGCGCCCGTGCGCTCGCGCTGTACGAGGAAGGCAGGGTCGTCGCCCGCACGCTGGACCTGCTAGGCGCCTGACGCTATTGCGGCCGCATGACCGATTTTTTTCCCGTTCGCCGAGCCCTGATCTCCGTCTCCGACAAGACCGGCCTGGTCGCCGTTCGCCCGCGCTCTGGCGGCGCACGGCGTCAGAAATCCTGTCCACCGGCGGCTCTGCAAAGGCGCTGCGCGAAGCCGGCGTGCCGGTGACGACGTCTCCGAGCACACCGGATTTCCGGAGATCCTCGACGGCCGCGTCAAAACCCTGGTGCCGCAAATCCACGGCGGCATCCTCGGCCGGCGCGACCTGCCGGAGCACGTCGCCCAGATGCAGGCGCACGGGATCGCGCCGATCGACCTCGTCGCGGTCAACCTCTATCCGTTCGAGGCGACCGTCGCGCGCGGCGCCGCGTTCGACGACTGCGTCGAGAACATCGACATCGGCGGCCCGGCACTGATCCGCGCGGCGGCGAAAAACCATGATTTTGTCAGCGTGCTGACGGATCCGGCGCAATACGCCGGAGTGCTGGCCGAACTCGCGCAGCACGGCGGCACGTCGCTGGCGCTGCGGCGTCGGCTGGCCGGCGAAGCCTATTCCCGAACCGCCGCCTACGACGCGGCGATCGCCGCCTGGTTCGCCGGCGCAGCGGGGCGAGGAATTGCCGCAGCGGATGGCGGTTGCGGGCGTGCGGCGACAGACGCTGCGCTACGGCGAGAACCCGCACCAGACGCGGCTTTCTACGTCAACGGCGACCGCCCCGGCGTCGCCACCGCGCGGCAGGTGCAGGGCAAGGAGCTCTCGTACAACAACCTGAACGACACCGACGCGGCGTTCGAGTGCGTCGCCGAATTCGCACGACCCCACCGTCGTGATCGTCAAGCACGCCAACCCGTGCGGCGTCGCCTCGGCGACGACGCTGGCGGCGGCGTGGGACGCGGCGCTGCGCTGCGATCCTGTCTCCGCGTTCGGCGGCATCGTCGCGCGTGAACCGGGCGCTGGACGAAGCGGCGGCCGAGCAGCATTGCCGCGATCTTCACCGAGGTGATCGTCGCCCCCGACGCGACGCCGCAGGCGCTGGCGCTGCTCGCGCGCAAGAAGAATCTGCGCGTGCTGCTGACCGGCGGACTGCCCGACCCCGCTGCGCCCGGCCTGACGTTCCGCAGCGTCGCCGGCGGCTTCCTGGCGCAGACCCGCGACGCCGGCCGCATCGGCGCAGACATGCTGCGAAGTGGTCACGCAGCGCGCGCCGACCGCCGCCGAACTCGCCGACCTGCTGTTCGCGTTCCGCGTCTGCAAGCACGTAAAGTCGAACGCGATCGTCTATGCCAAGGCCGGCGCCACCGTCGGCATCGGCGCCGGCCAGATGAGCCGCGTCGATTCCGCCCGCATCGCCGCCTGGAAGGGCGCGGAAGCCGCGAAAGCGGCGGGCCTGCCGGAGCCGCTGACGCGCGGCAGCGTCGTCGCGTCCGACGCGTTCTTCCCCTTCGCCGACGGGCTGGAGGCGGCGATCGCCGCCGGCGCAACGGCGGTGATCCAGCCCGGCGGCTCGATGCGCGACGCCGAGGTGATCGCCGCCGCCGACGCGGCCGGCATCGCGATGGTGTTCACCGGGATGCGGCATTTCCGGCATTGAGGATTGAGCACGCCGGTAGGGTGCAGTGCGCTTGGCACTGCACCATTGCGCCTCACCGGACAATGCGGTGCAGTGCAAGGGCGCTGACGGCGCCTGCTACGCTATGTCCGCCCCGTTCACCTTTGGAAGAATGTCGCATCGGGGACAGGGAGACGGCGATGGACGACCAACAATTCGAGGTATATCTCGGCCGCGCGGTTCAAGAACTCAGAGAAAAACAGCAATTTCCTCGAGATACATACTGAATGGAAAGCTTTGTGCGTTGGTGGTTCGACCAGGAGGAGGGGACAATTAAATTCTTCGACGCGGAAGATCGACTTGGATGTGTCGCCGAATTCGTCGATATCGGCAGCTTCTCGCCGGTTTCGAACACATGGAGATGGGCCTGGTGCAACAAATTCGGTTTTGCCTCATCTTCGGCAGAAGGCGGCGAAGCTCAGGGAACTCGAAGGCATCACCGGCATGAAGCTCTTCGGGATCGAAGACGCCTTCAAAATTGACGAGGGCATGGCCTGGGATTTCGCTGCTCTCGCAGTGATGCACCTGTCGGCAGCGGGTTGCTATCGGGCGCCGGTCGCAAATCGCAACCCGTTCATATTCCTGGCTTTGACCAGCATCCATCTTGCGAATTAGCAAGCGTAGCCGGATCGCCGACCCCTTGTAGGGCGGGTGCACCCGCCGACGCAAGCCCCGTGCAGCACCATCGATACGGTCTCCGCCGATCAACCGCGTGCAACCGCCGTGCTCCACCATGCCGACCCACCTCGCCGGATTTGCGTCTCCGGCCTGCGCGTTGCGCTTTGCCGCCTGCCCTGCTCAGCCCGCGAGCGCGGGCGAAGCTGACATTCCTCGTGCGGCTTCGCGGGTCGCCCTGCGCCGCGGGCACCGGGGTGCAATTCGACCAACCAACCCCCTTGCCCAGCTCTCGTCAGTTATATATTACTAACGATCATGTCAGCCCCGCCACCCCGCACCCATGCCGGGTGCCTCGCCGCCATCATTCTGTGGCTGGGCGGGGCCGTAGACGCCATCGAGGGTCGGGGTCTCAACTTCTGGCTCACGAGGTCGATACGGAGGCTGATCGCCGAGGAGCTCCGCGACTTCATCCGGTGTCTTGAACGCCTCGCCACCGCCGTCGCCGCCGGCACATTTCGGCCGCACGAGCCCGCCGAAAACCCTCCGCAAGCGCCCGCCAGGTCGCCGCCGCCACCGGCCGCACCCAACCCGCCGCACCGCTGCATCGGCAAGCCGCAAGCCGGGCCGCGACCGACCCGGGCGCCACGTCCATCCAGGGCCGCGCGGCCCAAACCGCCGCCCGCCCCGGCCGTCGGACGGGAAAGACCGCCGCCGGCCCGGTCAGGCCTCCGGCTGGACCATGCGATGGCGCCGGTCATGCCCGGGACCGTTCACCCGCGGGGGCCGCCGCGCAGAAAATCGGGCCAATCAGCACCGGCGCTTCCGCACGGCCATTTCATTACGATATCGAAACATCAGCGGCCGGAGGCCGAGCCAGCCCTGGTCGCTCGCTAAACGTTCGCCAGCACCGCGGCGCACACGCGGTCCACGTCGTCGTCGGTCAGGTCCGGATGGATCGGCAGCGCCATGATGCGGGTCGCGAGATCCTCCGAAACCGGCAGCGCCGCACCGTCATGGGCGGCGCGATACGCCGGCTGATGGTGCAGCGGCTTGCGGATAGTAGATCGCGCTCGGCACCCCGGCCGCCTTCAGCCCCGCCTGC
This sequence comes from uncultured Solirubrobacterales bacterium, assembly GCA_963697635.1. Taxonomy (GTDB): domain Bacteria; phylum Pseudomonadota; class Alphaproteobacteria; order Acetobacterales; family Acetobacteraceae; genus CAJCJG01. The sequence continues at coordinate 579,525 of CAVOOS010000010.1, forward strand.
ATCCGGTCCCGCGCCGCGCCGTCCGGCAGCAGGATCGCGTAGACCGCCCAGGCGCTGACGCTGTCCGGCACGCGCGCCGGCGTCCGCACCGCATTGCCCAGCCGCGAGTCGTAGATGCGGGCGATCCGCTCGCGCGCGCGCAAGCTCCTCCTCGAAGACCGAAAGCTTGCTCAGCAGCACCGCCGCCTGCAGCGTGTCGAGCCGGCCGTTCATGCCGGTGCGCAGCACCTCGTAGCGCGTGCCGCCCTCGCCGTGCGTGCGCAGGCTGCGATACAGCGCGGCGCGGTCGGCGCTCTCGGTGAACAGCGCGCCGCCGTCGCCATAGGCGCCGAGCGGCTTCGAGGGGAAGAAGCTGATCGCCGTCGCATCCGCCGCGCGCCCGAGCCGCTCGCCGTGCAGCGCGGCGCCAAAACTCTGCGCGCAGTCGTCGAGCGTGAACAGATTCCTCCGCGTTGCGCGATCTCGCGCAGCGCCGGCCAGTCCGCCGGCTGGCCGAACAGATCGACGCCGATCAGCGCGCGCGGCCGCAGCTTGCCCGCGCGCCCGCACCTCGGCGATCCGCGCCGCAAGATGCGCCGGGTCGATCTGGAAGGTCCGCGGATCGACATCGACGAACACCGGCGTCGCGCCCAGCAGCAGCGGCACTTCGGCGGTCGCGGTGTAGGTGAAGGCGGGCAGGAACACCGCGTCGCCGCGGCCCGATGCCCTCCGCCATCAGCGCGATCTGCAACGCGTCGGTGCCGGAGACTGACGGCGACGCAATGCGCGGCGCCGCAGAACGCCGCGCAGCCGCTGCTCGAGTTCAGAAACCTCGGGGCCAAGGATGAACTGGCAATGCGCCAGCACCGCATCGAGCCGGCGCCGCAGATCGGCGGCGATGCGCGCCTGCTGCGCCTTGAGGTCGAGGAACGGCACCGGCCGGGCGGCATCCATGCGACGTGGCTTTCATGCGGGGCAAGAAATCAGGCGCGGGCGGCGAGGCTGCCGTCGGCGTTGTGGGCGAACTCCGGCACCATGCGCCCGAGCAGCGCCAGCGCCAGCCGGATCTGCCCGCCGCGGCAGGCGGCGGCGATCTCGTCGATCGAGCGGCCGACGATCGCCGGGTCGGCGGTGCGCGGCGTCGCCATCAGCAGGCCCGGCAGCCGGTCGGCACCGGCGGCTCGCGGCCGTGGAACAGTTCCTCGATACAGCTTTTCGCCGGGGCGCAGGCCGGTGAAGCGGATCTCGATGTCCTCGTCGGGCCGCAGCCCGGCCAGCCGGATCATCTGCCGCGCCAGGTCGACGATTTTCACCGGCTGGCCCATGTCGAGCACGAAAATGCCGCCGTCGCGCCGCGCTCGGCAGCGCCTCGCCGGTGCCGACGACGCTCGCCTGCAGCACCAGCCCGACCGCCTCGCGCACCGTCATGAAGTAGCGCTGCATGTCCGGATGCGTGACCGTCAGCGGCCCGCCGCGGGCGAGCTGGCGCTGGAACAGCGGCACCACGGAGCCGGTGCTGCCGAGCACGTTGCCGAAGCGCACGGTGATGCAGCGCATCCCGCCGCCGCCGCGCCGCGCCGCCATGTCGAGCGCCTGGCAATACATCTCGGCCAGGCGCTTGGAGGCGCCCATCACGCTGGTCGGGTTGACCGCCTTGTCGGTGGAGATCAGCACCATCGCCCGCGCGCCCGGCCGCTGCGCGCCGCGTCGGCGACGTGGCGGGTGCCGGCGGCGTTGGTCAGCAGCCCCTCCAGCGGGTTCGCCTCCACCATCGGCACGTGCTTCAGCGCGGCGGCGTGGAACACCAGCTCCGGCCGCGTCTCCTCGAACATCGGCACGGATGCGCGGCTCGTCGCGCACATCGGCGATCATCGCGCGGCGCGGCACGCGCGGGTGGCTCTCGCGCCAGCTCCAGGTCGATCTGCCACAGCGCGTATTCGCCGTTGTCGAGCAGCACCAGCATGTCCGGCCCGAGCGCCGCGACCTGGCGCGCGAGTTCGCTGCCGATCGTGCCGCCGGCGCCGGTCACCAGCACGCGGCGGCCCTGGATCAGCCGCGCCATGCCCTCGCGGTCGAGCGGCACCTGCGGCCGGTTCAGCAGGTCCTCGATCGCGACCGGCTTCAGCTCCAGCCGCTCGCGGCCGCGCCCTGTCGGGGTCGAGCGCGGTCAGCCGCGGCGCGCGCGCCACCCGCAGCCCCTCGCGCTCGGCCACCTCCATCAGGTCGCCGAGCGCACTCGCCGGCATGTCCGGCTCGGTCACCACCAGCAGCCGACGGCAGGCGGTCCTCGGCGCGCAGGCGGGCGAGCACGGCGGCGGCGTCGTCGACGTGCCGAGGATCGGGCAGCCATGGATGCGCCGCCCGGTCTGCGCCTGGCCCAGCGACAGCAGGCCGACGACGCGGTACGGCGCGTCGCGGTCGCCGGCGAGCGCGCGCAGGAACAGGTCGGCCGCGTCGCCGGCGCCGACCAGCAGCACCGGCTGCGCGCCGGCGGCGACGGGGTGCTTTCCTGGAGCAGCCGGTAGGCGACGCGCGGCGCCGCCAGCAGCACCATCAGCGTCAGCGCATGCACCGCCGGAAATGTCGGGCGCCGGCAGGCCGAGCCCGGCGCCGTGCAGCCCGAGCGGGAACAGCATGGCGCCGGTCAGGCTGGCCGCGGCCACGCCGAGCAGGTCGCCGGTGCCGGCAAAGCGCCAGTATTGCACGGAGAGCCGGAACGGCAGCCCGGCGATCAGCAGCGCCAGCGCGCCCCACGGAACCGTCCAGGCCGGCGTGAGCGGATCGACGTCCGGATCGCCAGCAGCACACGCGCCAGCGGCACCGCGCCCGCGGCCAGCAGGCCGTCGAGCACGACGTTCAGCGCGATTCGGAAGGTCGAATGCCGCGTTGCCATTTGGCCCGCTATACCGCGGTGCGGCATTTCGGTCAGCGCAAAGGCGCGTCAACCTTGCGCATCCGGATGAAGATTGTTCCATAAACGCCGCGGGCGGGCTGGGCGGCGACCGCGGGCGCCTGTAATTCAGGCTGCATGCTCCTGTCGCGTTTCTCCGCCATCTGGTGTTCTGCGCGGCGCTCGCCCTGGTCTCGGCGATGGTGGTGGCGGCGATGATCTCGGTTCGCATCATGGACCGGCCGAACGATCGCAAGGCGCACGACCAGCCCACCCCCAAGGGCGGCGGCGTGGGCGTGGTGGTGGCGTTCATGCTCGGCATCAGCGTGCTCTACGGCTACGCCGACTTCGCGCGGCTGGCCGATCCGTATTTCCGCGGGCGTCATCCTGGCCGCATTCGCGATCGCCGTGGTGGCGTTCCTGGACGACCTGCGCGACTGGCCGTTCACGGTGAAGCTCGGCGGCACAGGTCGCTGGCGGCACTGGCGGCGGTCGGCAGCGGGCTATTTCTGCGCAGCGTGAACCTGCCGTATCTCGGCGCGGTCGATCTCGGCTGGCTCGGCGCCGCCGTGACGCTGGCGTGGATCCTGTTCGCCACCAACGCGATGAACTTCATCGACGGGCTGAACGGGCTCGCGGCCGGCACGGCGCTGGTCGCCTGCGCGGTTCCTGGCCGCATCGCGGCCGCTGAGCAGGGCGGCTGGTTCGTCTATTTCGCCGCGATGCTGCTGGCCGCCGGGCTGGTCGGCTTCCTGCCGTTCAATTTTCCCCGCGCCCGTATCTTCATGGGCGATGTCGGCAGCCAGTTCTGCGGCTTCGTGCTGGCGGTGCTTGGCGTGGCGGCGGCGCGGTTCGAGCGCGTCGAGATGTCGTTCCTGCTGGTGCCGTGCTGCTGAGCGGGGTGCTGTTCGACGTCGCATTTACCCTTGCCCGCCGCGCGCTGGCCGGGCGAGCGGCTGACCCAGCCGCATCGCGGCCATCTCTATCAGGTTGCGAACAGGGCCGGCATGGATGCGCGCTGGGTGGCGGCGATGCACTGGGGTTTCGCAGCACTCGGCGGGCTGGTGTGCATCGCGTTCGTGCGCGCGGCCAGCGAGGGCAAGGTGTTCCTGCCGATGCTGCTGCTGCTCCCTCAAATCGCCTGGACTGGCGCGGTCGTCGCACTGGCCCGCCGCGCCGCCATCGGACGCTGGTGAGGCAACCCGGGCAGGCCATGCGGCGCTTCCCCGTGCCGGCCGCGCGAGGCTATCGTCCGCCGCCCCGTTCCGCCAACGCCGGAGAAACCCGCATGATCCGCCCCTGGACCGCCGCCGCCCTCGCCGTGGTCGGGCTCGCCGCGCCCGCGCTGGCGGACAACGCCTCGTTCAACCTGGTCAATCGCGCCAACTCCGCGGTGCGACAGCTGTTCGTCACCCCGGCCGGCGATGCCAATTGGGGGCAGAACCGGCTGCTCGGCCGGACCATCCCGCCCGGCGGCAGCTTCCTGGTCAAGCGGCGCGCCGACGGCAACTGCATCATGGACATCCGCGCCGTGTTCGCGGACGGGCGGGGCGAGGAGCGCAAGAGCCTGAACACCTGCGCGATCGACGCCGTTGCGGTCGGCCTCGCCACGACGGCCGGCAAGCCGGCCGACGACCCATCGGTCAAGCTGGTGAACCGCGGCAACCAGCCGATCACCGAGTTCTTTGTCGCCCCGGTCGGGCATCAGGCATGGGGGCAAAACCGGCTTGTCGAAGGCCCGCTGCCGGCCGCCACCGAAAAGCTCATTCGCATCGCCAAGGGCGAATGCATCTATGACCTGCGCGTCGTCTTCGCCGACCGCACGGCAAAGGAGAAACACGGCGCCGACCTCTGCAAGATCAGCGACCTGCCGGTGCCGTGAGGGGCCGCCGCCGGCACGCCGGCGGCGGTCGTTCACGCCGTGACGGTCTTGCGCGCCATCGCCGGTTCGGCGACGGCCGTAGGCTTCTTCGCGGTCGCGGTTGCAGCCTCGGTCATGATGCCGCGCAGGTCGCGGAGAAAGGCGGTGCCCTTGAGCGTGCGCTGCACCAGCACGCTGCGGCGATCCATCGGGTCCACTTTCCGGCGGGCCAGGTCGAGCTCGCCCAGACGGTCGAGTGCGCGAGTGATCGCCGGCTTGGAGACGTTGAGGTCCGCCGCCAGGCCGCGCACGGTGTGGGCGCCGTCCTGCAGGTAGCAGGTCAGGAACACGCCGAGCTGCCGGGCCGACAGGTCCGGTCCGTCACGCCGCACCAGCGCCACGACGGTATCGCGCAGGATGCCGACGAGCTGGTCGGCAGAATGGGAGTTGGCCATTGGTCATCCTTTCTTTCTCGCTGCGGGTTGACCCCGCAATTGCGCCACATGGGCGCCAAACACGCATTCCGAAACGGTCAGATGTTTCCCCGACAACAACTTATGGCGAAACAAAACCGCAATGGTAGTAGCAATCACGTTACCAGGGTATTCCCAGATGACGTTGCTGCGACGAGCATGCACTCGACTGCGGAGCAGACGGCCCGCAGCGCTTGCGACTCGCCGCCTTCCGGCTTTCCCGGCCGCGTCGTGTCGTTCCAGGCGTACAAGTCCAAATGCACCCACGGCGTCTCCGCCGCGACGAAGCGACGCAAGAATAGCGCGGCGGTGATTGCGCCCGCGAATGCCTTAGCTGAAACATTATTCATGTCTGCAACGGAACTGTCCAGCCAGGAATTGTAACCGTCCCACAAAGGCAATCGCCATAGCGGGTCATGCTCGGCCTCACCGGCGCGGACAAGTGCGCTGCTCCAGGCATCGTCGTTACAAAACAGCGGGACCAGGTCCGGCCCGAGAGCAACGCGCGCGGCGCCGGTCAGCGTTGCACAATCGAGCAGAAGTGATGGCTTAGCATCGGACGCCTCGGCCAGCAGGTCCGCCAGCACCAGCCTGCCTTCGGCGTCGGTATTGCCGACCTCGACTGTCAGGCCGCGGCGCGTGCGGATGACATCGAGCGGGCGCATGGCGCTGCCGGAAATGCTGTTCTCGACGCAGCCGAGCCGGACCAGCATGCGGATCGGCAGGTCGCATTCCATGATCGCGCGCGCGATGCCGAGCACAGTCGCGGCGCCGCCCATGTCCTTCTTCATACGCAACATGCCGTCCGCTGGCTTGATGTCGTAGCCGCCGCTGTCGAACACCACGCCCTTGCCGCACAGCGCCAGCAGTGGACTGGCTTCGGTTGCCCCGCGGCCGTGCCAGGAGAAACCGGCAACCACGGGCGGGCGGGACGAGCCCTGGCCCACCGCGGCGACCGCCGGATAGTCGCGGGCGAGTGCCTCGCCCTCGACGCGATGCGGAACGGCGTGGTGGCGTTCCGCGAGAGCCAGCGTGACCTCGGCCAGTTCGGCCGGGCCAAGCAGGTTGGCCGGGGTGTTGACGAGGTCCCGCACCATCCAGATCGCCGCAGCTTGTGCAATGGCGCGGCGGCTCGCGCCTTCCGTTACGATGTGCGCCGGTTCGCGCTTGGGCGGCTTGAACGCGCGAAACCGATAGGCGCCCAGCAGAAACCCAAGCACTGCCGCGTCAGCGGAATGATCCCCGGGCGCAATCCGCCACGTGCCGGGCGGCAGGCGGTAGGCGAGATCGCCGAATGCATGGGGCGACCGGTCGTCACCGAGGCCGAGCGCGGCGGCGGCGATGCCGTCTTGCCCGGGCAACAGGACCAGTTCCTGCGGCTTGGCGGCAAAGCCGGCAGCCCTCGCGTAGACCGCCTGAGCGGCCGGCAGCTCCGCGAGGAACATGTCGAGTTTCGCCGGCCGTACGGCATGCACGGTTCGGGCCGAGGCGTCGGCGGCCTCACAGGGAAGTTCCACATCCAGCATCGCCAACTCCCGCCCCGCCGAACCAGCGCCGGTCCGTATTGAGATGTGACTGCAACATCGCGCCACAACCGCGCAGTCAAGAACGACCGCGTTGTTTTCCAATTTTTAACGATGTCGCCAGCCAAAGGAAGGTGCGCGTAACTTTGGATCCATGTGCCGGCTCAGCCGAACGCGGCGGCCAGCGCCGCCTCTATCCGGCGGGCGAACATCGCCGGATCGCGCGGCAGGTCGCCGTCCTGCACCCGCGCGAGATCGAGCAGCATGTCCGCCTGTTCGGCGATCGCCGCCCCGCTCGCCTGCCGCGCGATCAACGCGCCGATCAGGGCGTGGCGCGGGTTGACCTCCAGCACCGGCGCCGCAGCGAAGGACTGGCGACCGGAACGGCGCAGCAGCCGCTGCATCTGCAGGTCGGGCGCGTGCGCGCCGGGCGCCAGCACCACCGCGCTGTCGACCAGCCGGTCCGTGGCCTGAACGTCGGACACGGCGTCGCCGAGCGCCGATTTCAGCGCCGTGATGAGGGCGGCCGCATCCGGCGCCACCGCCGCGCCCTCCAGCGGAAATGTGGCCAGGTCCGTCGCAGCCTGGGTAACGCTGCGGATCGGCTTGCCGTCGAACTCGGCCATCCGCTCCGGCCAGAACGCGTCGATCGGGTCGGCGAGCAGCAGCACTTCCAGCCCGCGCGCCCGGAACCCTTCCAGTTGCGCCGACTTCTTCAGAGCCTCGACGCTGTCGCCGGCCAGCACGTAGATCGCCGGCTGGCGGGGCTTCATCCGTTCCACGTAGGCCGGTAACGAGGTCAGGCCGTCGATCGCGGAGGAATTGAACCGCAGCAGTGGCGCGAGGTCCTTGCGGTGATCCGCGTCCTCCCACATGCCCTCCTTCAGCAGCGGGCCGAAATTCTCCCAGAATGACGCGTAGTCGGCATCGTCCTTGGCGCGGGTTTTCAGCTCCGTCAGCACCCGGTTGGTCACGGCCTTTCGGATCCGCGCCAAAACCGGCGTCGACTGGAGCATTTCCCGGGACACATTCAGCGGCAGGTCTTCAGTGTCGACGATGCCTTTGACGAAACGGAGCCAAGGCGGAAGCAGTTCGGCCTCGTCGGTGATGAACATGCGGCGCACGTGCAGCCGCACCTTGCTGGTGCGCTCCTGCTCGATCGCCTCGAACGGTTTTGCGGACGGCACGAACAACAACGCAAAAAATTCGAGAGAGCCTTCGGCGCGCCAGTGCAGCGTCGCCCATGGCTTGTCGAACACCGCGCCGAGATGGCGGTAGAATTCGGTGTAGCTCTGCTCGCTGATGTCCGCCTTCGGCTTGCGCCACAGCGCGGTGCCCTCGTTGGCGGGGACGTCCTTGCCGTCGCGCTCGATCGTCACCGGGATGGTGACGTGGTCGGCCCATTTGCGCACCACCGTCTCCAGCCGGTAGCCGTCGAGGTATTCTTCGGCGTCGGATTGCAGATGCAGCACCACGTCGGTGCCGGCGGTCGCCCGCGTTGCCGGTGCGAGCGAAAAACTGCCGCGGCCGTCGGAGGTCCAGGTCCACGCCTCTTCGCTGCCCGCCCGGCGCGACGTGACTTCCACGCGCTCGGCAACCATGAATGCCGAGTAGAAACCAACGCCGAACTGGCCGATCAGGCTCGGCCGTTCTTCGGGCTTGGCGTTGGCCAGCGTCTCGCCGAATGCGCGTGTGCCGGAGCGGGCGATGGTGCCGAGGTGGGAAATCATGTCCTCGCGGCTCATACCGATCCCCTCGTCGGAGATCGTCAGCGTCCGACCCGGGCGGTGCGGCACGATTCGCACCTTCGCCTCGGCGGCCGGGGCGAGCGCCGGATGCGTCAGCGCCTCGAAGCGGCGGCGGTCCATTGCGTCGGCGGCGTTGGCGACCAGTTCGCGCAGGAAGATTTCGCGCTCCGAGTAGAGCGAATGCACCACCAGGTCGAGCAGTCGCCCGACCTCGGCGCCGAATTCATGCTGCTCCGTCGGTTTCTGTGTCGTCGTATCGCCGTCCATCGCCCAGGCCCTCCATTTCGGCGCCGCATATGCGACGGGCGGGCTCCGCTTTCAACGGGGTGTAGGCCCCGAGGCGGGCCCGCCGCTTGAGCGGCATCGGCATGGCAGGCGCGTGCGTAGAATCGTGGTCCGTCGGAGTATCAGTGGCGTTCCGGGCGGAGCGAAATTCCGAACCGGGGTCAAGTCACCCCTCCCGGACGTCTGCCACCACCGCCCCGGTGATACGCGCCAGCACTTCCGCCTCCGTCCGGAACACATGATGCGGCGAGCCGGCGGCGGCGAAAATCGGGTGCAGCGCCAGCAGGTCGCGGTCGAACACCAACAGCGGCGACGACACATGGCCGAGCGGGGAAACGCCGCCGATCGCAAAGCCGGTGCGCTCGCGGACCCATTCGGCATCCGCCCGCTTCAGCGTCACGCCCAGAACGGCGGAGATCTTCGCCGCATCCACGCGGTTCGCGCCGGACGCGATCACCAGCGCCACCCGCTCGCCGCGCTCGGTGCGCGCGCGGAACACGATGGATTTGGCGATCTGCGCAACCGTGCAGTCGATCGCGGCGGCGGCGTCCGCGGAGGTGCGGGTGCCCTCCGGGAACTCGGCGACGGTGTCCGCGTGCCCGGCGGCCAGCAGCGCCGCGCGCACCCGCTCGACGGAATCTTTCCCCGCCATGCCTGCCCCCGAACGCCTATATGCGGGGCGATGGAACCGACCTCGAGCCCCCTGGCGCTCTATATCCACTGGCCGTTCTGCCTCGCCAAGTGCCCGTATTGCGACTTCAACTCGCATGTCAGGGAGCGAATCGATTTTTCGCGGTTTGCCGCCGCGTTGCGGGCCGAACTGGCCTGGGAAGCCGCCCGCCTCGGCCGCAGGCCCCTGGCGTCGATCTTCTTCGGGGGCGGCACGCCGAGCCTGATGCCGCCGGAAACCGTCGCTGATCTGATTGCCGACGCCTTCCGCCTGTTCGAGCCGGCGGAAGATGTCGAAATCACGCTGGAGGCGAACCCGACCAGCGTGGAGGCAGGAAGGCTCGCCGCGTTCCGGCAGGCCGGCGTCAACCGCGTTTCCATCGGTGTGCAAAGCCTGCAGGCCGAATCATTGAAAATGCTCGGCCGTCAGCATTCGGCGGAGCAAGCTGTTGCCGCCCTGGAAATCGCGCGAAACACATTCCCGCGCGTGTCGTTCGACCTGATCTATGCCCGCCCCGGCCAGTCGCTCGCCGCGTGGCGGCAGGAGTTGCGGCAGGCGCTGGCGCTGGCCTCGGATCACCTGTCGCTCTACCAGCTCACCATCGAGCCCGGCACCGCGTTCTCCACGCTGCACGCGCGCGGCGACATCGCGCTGCCTGACGACGACACCGCGGCCGGGCTGTACGATGCGACGGCGGAAGAAGCAGAAAAGTTCGGGCTGCTGGCCTACGAAGTGTCGAACTACGCGCAGCCGGGCGCAGAAAGCCGGCACAACCTCGCGTATTGGCGCTACGGCGACTACGCCGGTATCGGCCCCGGCGCGCACGGCCGGATCAGCACCGAAGAAAACTTGCTCGCCACCCGCCGCCATCGCGCGCCGGAAGCCTGGGCCGAGCGGGTCGAACGCGACGGCAACGGCAGCACCGAGGAAACCGCGGTCGCGCCGCGGGATCGCGCCCGGGAAATGCTGCTGATGGGGCTGCGGCTGACCGAAGGCATCGACGAAGCCCGGTTTTCGGCGCGCACCGGGATATGTCTCGACGAAGCGCTGGCCCCGGACACGCTGGGCCGGGCGCTGGAGGAAAACTACCTGCGCCGCGACAATGGCCGACTGCGCGCGACGCCGGAGGGACGCAAGCGGCTCGATGCGCTGCTGGCCGCGCTGGTTGCGTAGAAAAATCATTCCGAGAACAGCGGGATCAGCGACAGCACCAGCAGCCCCGCCATCGCCACGTTGAACCGCCGCACCGCCCGCGCGGTGCGCAGCACCCGGGCGGCCCCGGCGCCGACGCCGGTCCACATCGCGACGAACACCACTGTGGTCACCAGGAACACGCCGCCGAGCACCGCCGCCTGCACCCAAAAACCCGGACCCGTCGCGGTGATGTAGGTCACGACCGTCCCGGCCGCCGCGACCCATGCCTTCGGGTTCACCCATTGGAACAGCGCCGCCTGCCAGAATGTCATCGGCCGGCCGCGCCGCGCCGCCCGGGCGCGGCCCTCGGCGCTCGCGACGGTCGGTTCGGCGGTCGCGATGTGCCACGCGAGCCACAGCATGTAGGCCGCGCCCAGCCAGCGCAGCGCCTCGTGCAGCCACGGCCAGGTGCGCAGCGGCTCGGCCGCGCCAACCACGACAACCCAGAGCATCGCCGGGAAGCCGATGGAAATGCCGAGGATGTGCGGCAGCGTCGGCCGGAACCCGAACGTGGCGCCGGAGGCCGCGACCATCACGTTGTTCGGCCCCGGCGTCGCCGCCATCGCGACCGCGAACGCCAGCACGGGCAACAACCAGTTCGACAGGCCCATCGCCATGCCCGAACGATAGCAGCCCGCTGCTCGGTCGGACACCCGAAGGTTCGCATCGCTGCTTCAACAGCTTGCGGCTTGACCGCCGTTCTGGCAGCAAGCCGCCGTCAGCTTTGGAGGACGGACTTGCCGGACAGCGACACCGCGCTCGTGATCGAAAAGGCCGCGCCCGCCCTGCCGGCCGCCCGGCAGCTTGCCGTGGTGGTGCCGACGCTGAACGAGAGCGCCAACGTCCCGGTGCTGGTGGCCCGGCTGCATGAGGTGCTGCGCGGCATCGAGTGGGAAGTGGTGTTCGTCGACGACAATTCGCGCGACGGCACCGCCGATGCGGCGCGCCGGATCGCGCAGCAGGATGCTCGCGTGCGCTGCCTTCAGCGGATCGGGCGGCGCGGCCTCTCCAGCGCCTGCATCGAGGGGATTCTGGCGACCTCCGCGCCCGTCATCGCGGTGATGGACGCCGATCTGCAGCACGACGAAACGCTGCTGCCGCGCATGTACGCGACGCTGACCGGGGACAACCTCGATATCGTCGTCGCCAGCCGCTACGTGCCCGGCGGCAGCATGGGCGAGCTCACCAACAAGCGCGTGGCGATCAGCGGGTTCGCGACCAGGCTGAGCCGGCTGATCGTGAAATCCGATCTCGCCGACCCGATGAGCGGCTTCTTCATGCTGCGGCGCGAGGCGTTCGACGGCGCGGTGCGCAATCTCTCCGGCCAGGGTTTTAAAATTCTACTCGATTTGTTTGCATCTTCGGAAAAGCCGCTGCGGTTCCGCGAACTGGCGTTCACGTTCCGGGCGCGGAAATTCGGCGAGAGCAAGCTCGATTCGATGGTCGCATGGGAATATTTGATGCTGATCGCCGACAAGCTGATTGGCCATATCGTCCCAGTGCGGTTTGTTCTTTTCGCGCTGATCGGCGGCCTGGGCGTCGGCGTGAACCTTGTCGTACTGCGGCTGGCGCTCGGCATGGGAACCGGGTTCGCGTGGGGCGAGACGGCGGCGACGCTGGCGGCGATGGTGTTCAATTTCCTGCTCAACAACCAACTCACTTACCGTGATCGCAGACTGAGGCGCTGGAAGCTGGTGCGCGGGCTGGTCACGTTCTGTGTCGGCTGCAGCATCGGTGCGGTCGCCAATATCGGCATCGCCGCGCAGGTTTTTGGCGAGGGGCAGAGCTGGTGGCTGGCAGGCCTCGCCGGCGCGTTAATCGGCGCCGTGTGGAACTACGCCATTGCCTCGACCTACACATGGGGAAAGGCTAGATGATGCGCCGCCGGAGGCCCCCATCGCGGCGGCTCGCGTCACGGGTGGCTGATCCTGGCCTCGGTGGGCTCGCTCTCCGCCTGGGCCTCCCGCAACTGCCGCAGGCTGGCCGTGAATTCAAGCGTGGTCTGCCGGGGGCCGGCGACGGCGGTGCGCTGCTGCTGCCGGCAGCCGGCCGCAATCCAATCGGCAGCGCGGTGCCCTACGTCAGACACGTCCGTCAGGGTCCACGGTGTCAACCCAAATCCGGTGCTCACGAACATCGGGCCAGGGCGCTTTTTGTCGCATGGCTGCCGCATGCAGGTTGCCGACGACAGCGCTGTTCGGGGCCGAGGCATCCGGCGGCACCAGCGCGATCGCACCCCCGATGCGTCGCCACATCGTGGCGACGCCGGGCGCCATCCCGGACGTGTAGGCAACGGTCTCCGGCCCGAACAGTCACCAAATCGTTGACTCCGGCTCCCTGCATCCGGCGTTGCGCCCGCCAGCGGTCGATACGCGACTTGGCGATCCCTCCCGTCAGGCCGCTCGCCGCTCTTATTCACGGCATCGCAGGGATTCGCTGACGGGCGTCGCGTAAGGAATTGATCCGGCTTACTGGGTGTCGAAGCCATCCTGTCCACGCGACCACGCGGAGCCACACCCGCCATCACGGACGATCGGATCCCGCCCCTCGGTTTTCCAGCGGTCTGCCGCAAGAAAGTGGTTGGCGGCATTCGACGGCGCACGCATCACTTCCGATGGCGGCGTGATGTTGCTGGCGGCCGCCGAGCGGCGCATCGGCATTGCGCGGACGCTGGCGCCCTTGGTCGCCGACCCGCGCGATCCGGCGTTGGTGAGGCACGGCGTCGATGACATTCTGCGCGCCCGCATGCTGGCGATCGCCTGCTGCTATGAGAGCCTGCCCTCGGGCCGGCGTAGCCGGACCCGTCGGATGCCGACGATCTCGATCACCTACGTAGCGATCCCGGCTTCAAGCTGGCCTGCGGGCGCCTACCCGACAGCGGCGGAGATCTGTGCTCGCAGCCAACCGTGTCGCGCTGGGAGAATGCGCCAACGCTGCGCGAGGTGGTGCGCATGACCTACGCCATGGTCGACATCCATTCCGCCAGCTACTCTGTTCCGTCCGCGGCCGTCACGCTCGATATCGACGACACGTCGACGTCGTGCATGGGCATCAGCAGCTTGCCTTGTTCGATGCGCACGCAGCCTGCCCTCGGGCTTGACCCAAGGGACCAGCGGTGCTTCCAGCCGATCCATGTCGGAGCCCGCCCTGGGGCCGGCGAAGCCGGACCCGTGAAACACGGCGACCTCGCGGCCAGTGGCAATGGTGCTGCGGCCAAGCAAGACGCCGTCGGGGCCGGAAATCCGCAACCATCTGCGCCGTCTGCGGCGACGCCTCCGCAGATCGGCTTCAACGCCAGCCAGAAGCTGGTCGGACGACTACTGCATCAACTGGGCTTCAGCCTGCAGGCCAATCGCACCACCCGCGAGGGCGACCAGGGCTGATCAACGCTCTCTACCTGATCCTGCAAAGGTCGAGTCTTTTCGGCAACACTTGGGCGAATTCCATCAGCGGGGGCGGTTGCCGGATTCCGGCGCGGCCGGATCCCTGAATCTATGCCGGGCAACCCAATCGCCAGCAGGTTGCCATGCGCCCATTCGATCCACTTCTCGCCATGCTTGGCGAGGTCCCAGACCCACGCCGGGCGGAGGGCAAGCTCTACAAGCTGCCCTACATTCTACTGTTCTCAATCCTTGCCGTGGTCACCGGCGGCAACTCCTTCCGCTCGATCGAGACCTTCATCAAGGTGCATCGCCGCCGGCTGAACGCCGCTTTCGGCCTGCGTTGGAAGCGTGCGCCGGCGCACACCGCCATTCGCTACATTCTACAGGGCCTCGATCCGCAGGCCGTCGAGCAGGTGTTTCGTCGGCATGCCGCGGGCCTGCTGGACACTGCGATCGATACGTCACGCCGCACCATCTCGCTCGACGGCAAGACGCTGAAGCAAAGCTTCGACAACTTCAACGACCGCAAGGCAGCCCAGGTGCTGCATGCCTTCAATCTTGAGGCGGGCCTGGTGCTGGCGCATATCGAAATCGATGAGAAGTCCAACGAAATCCCCGCCGCACAGCGGTTGCTCGGCGAACTTCAACTTGCCAACTGCACCGTAACACTCGATGCCATGCACTGCCAAAAAAAAACCATCGAGGCCGCCGCAGCGGCGCAGGCGCACATCATCGTCCAACTGAAAGACAATCAGCCGACCCTGTTGCAGCAGGCCGAAGCACTCTGTGCCTCCCGCCATCCCGAAAGCAGCGATACTTCGGTCACCAAGGGCCGCAATCGGCAGGAAACCCGCACGGCCGACGTATTCAGTACCGCCCATGCCATGGTTGAAACCGAGTGCAGCTCGCTGATCAAGCGGTTCGTTGGTGTGACCCGCGACGTGTTGCATCGCAGTGCCAAGACCGGCCTGTGGAGCAGCACTTCGGAGGTCGCCTATTATGTTGCCAACTCCGCTGCATCCGCGCGCCAGGCTGGCGACGCTATCCGCGGCCATTGGCACATCGAGAACACGCTGCACTACACCCGGGATGTCACTTTCCGGGAAGATCAATCCCGCATCCGCCACAATCCCGGCATCTTCGCCCGGCTACGCTCGTTCGCCTACAACATCCTGCAGCGCAACCGCACTTCCACCTTCAGCCAGCAGCGATACGCCGCCGCGCTCGGCGGCCTCGACGCCCTGCTCAAGTTGCGCCTCAGTTGAGAGCCTTGAACAGCCCTGCGAGGGCGACGACCATCCGGACCGCGACGCGCAGTTTGAATACATCAACGCCCGGATCAAGGCGTTCCGGGCCACCGGGCAACCGGCCATCTCGGTTGACACGAAGAAGAAGGAGCTTGTCGAAGACTTCAAGAATGCAGGGCGTGAGCTGCGTCCAAAGGGCGATCCAGAACCGGTCCGGGTGCATGATTTCGTCATTCCCGAATTGGGCAAGGTTGCGCCCTACGGGGTCTATGACATCGTGGCCAACACCGGATGGATCAATCTGGGCATCAACCACGATACTGCGGCCTTCGCGTTGGAAAGCATCCGGCGGTGGTGGCAGGAAGTTGGACAGGCGCGCTACCAGGCGGCCAGCAGCATCCTGATCACCGCCGACTGCGGCGGTAGCAGTGGCGCGCGGGTGCGCCTGTGGAAGCGCGAGTTGCAGACACTGGCCGATCAAACCGGGCTGTCCATCGCGGTGGCGCATCTGCCGCCGGGTACCAGCAGTAAAGTCGACGACTGACGCGGTGGCGGTAGGTCCCGAGGAATGGCAGTTGTCCGGCGGCTTTCACCCGTTGCCGGTGCCTCAGTTCGGACCGTGGCTCCGTTTCCAGCCGCCGCTCGTCAAACCGGACATGCAGATTTCCCGCATCCGGCTTTCTCCTGCGGCATCAGGCCTTCGCTCTCGGCAGGCCGGCACGGCAACTCGGCAAGGCGTAGAGGCCGAGCGTCTCGTAGAGATACTCGTCCGGATAGTGGCGATATCCGGTGCCCGCTTGTCCGCTGCGTCGCACCAACCAGCGTCGCAGACGCCGTTGCACATACCAGCGCACCAACTTGTAGGTCGGCAGAACCGGCCCTTGGTTGAAATACTCGGCCCAGCCACGGAGCAACCGATTGATCGCGGCGGCCCGCAGTTCTGGGCTTTCGGCATGCTTGTGCGGCGTCGTCGCGTCGTGGACTCGCGCAAGCAAGCGCCGGACAGCCTTCCGGGACGGGCGCGTGCCGATGAAAGGCACCCCGTCCTTGCCGTAGAATCGGCCGATCGAATAACCGAGGAAGTCAAAGCCTTGCTCGGGTAATCGGTAACCGGGGCAAAACTCCGGGCGGCCTCGGTGTCAGGCTGGCGCTGCGCGACAGCGGATGAGGTCTGGTAGGGGCGGGACGGTCGGGCCGCGGAGGACACCGAGCCGGTTGCCGAGGTAATCCCAGAATGCGATGCCAAGCTTGCGGCACGTCTTGACGAGCCCGAGGAAGGCGTCGCGGCAGCGCCGATGTCGCTGTGGGTGCCGCCACTGACGTGACGCTTGGTCACCTGGCAGCGGATGTCGTTTTCCGAGCCGTTGGTGTGCAGCGGGATCTCTGGATGGTCGAGCACCATCAGCAGTTCGGCCTGGTTGGCGTGCAGCCGCGCGAGCAGGCGGTCGAGCGTGGCGATCCCCGGATCGTGGTCCGGGGAGGTACGCCGCCGGAAGATGCGGTCGAAACGCGCGCGCAATTCCCAGCGCCGGCGCGGCGTCGGATCGCGCCGATACGCCTTCAGGTCGGCATAAAACCACCAGATCAGGCCGCGGACATGCTGCTGCGCGGCGCGCTGCGCATCGGTGAAGGTGTCGAGCTTGTGCACCAGCCGCTCGGCATGGATCCAACACAGCGCGTGCCGGCCGATGTCGAACTGCCCGGCATCGTCACTGATCACCACCGCCTCGCACAGGAAGCCGTGTGCGCTGACCGCGCCCCACAGCGCGCCCTCGGTGGCGATGCGCACCGGATCAGGGGTCACCAGCAGATCGGCAATGCCAAGCTGTTCAAGATGGCGCGTCCACGCGGAATGCTCGGCAAACCGCCGCTGCGGATGTGCGGCCAGTTGCTGGACGACAGGTCCGGCCAGCGCGTGCTCACGCATGTAGTCGAGTGCGGCATCGTTGATCACATAGTCGGTGTGACCGGCGCGCAGCAGGCCGAGGAAGTTCAACCGGCTCTTGCTGCCCGTGGTGCCGAACCAGGCGAAGTGGTCGTCGCCGATCTGCGTGCAGACCGCGTTCGCGCCACGGTGGCGCGCGCCGGTATCGTCCACTGTCACCCACTCCGCCGTTGCCAGCCCGGCGCGCAGCACGTCGCGGGTTTCATCCAGGAACGCATCCTGCCCGTCGATCAGCAGACGCATCACTCGGCGCTTGGAGATGCTGACGCCGATCGCCTGCAGTTGCGTGACCAGACGTTCGACGGCGACTTGGCCTTGGTGGTACTGCATCGGCCCGAAACGGCGCAGTTCTGGCCCGAAATGGCCACGGATACCGCCGGGCAGCGGCGCCACGATGGTCTCGCCCGCCGGCGTCAGCTAGCGTTCGCGCCGATAGCGCACCACGCGAGCGCACAGCACCAGGTCCTGCACCTGGTACGGCTCGTAGCCCTTGAACTGCGATCCTGCCGGCACCGCCGCCGCCCGCAGCACCTTGGTCTCCAGGGTGACCCGTGGCGTCACCTTGCCGCGGCCGCGATGCTTGGCCCGCTTGCCGCCGGGCTTCGGCTCGGTCGCCTTCTCCATGCCGCTCGGCTTGATCACCGGGCGGCCTTTCAGCCCCTTCAGCCGCGCGATCTCATCGCGCTGCGCCGCCACGGTCCGATCCAACTCCGACACCCGCGCCAACAGCGTCAGAACCAGCGCTTTCAGATCGGTCTAGGACAGCGTGTCCAGCTCGGGGGGAGCAGCCATCCCCACATAAATCCAGACATGCTCGCGTCGGGGGAACCAAAATCAGCCCCTCCGCCCGGGGTTTTGCCTCGGTTACGGTAATCGCACCAGTCGGGTCTTGGCTTCGTTCACCGTCAGTCCGAGTTGGGTCATCAACTGCCGCATCGTCGTCAGCGCGTTCGCTCCGTTTCCGGGCCGGCAGCAGATGACCAGATCATCGGCATAATTGACGACGTGGGCGTCGAGCCGTTCGCGATGGCCGAACCGCTCCAAGGCCAGCAGAACCTCTACGCGACGGGGCCGGACTGCTTATGGGGGTCGCAAACCACCGCAGAGATGTCAGCCTTAAAACGATCGCCCGTCGAGAGGCGGACAATCCGGCCCGCACCGCCGCCATTTTCATCCATAGTGGCGCGCGACCCGTGCGGGTTGGCTCTTAGGTGCCCTCGCACCCGTCGGGTCTGAGTTGCGAGATGGCAGCGGCCGCCGAACGGGCCCAAAGGGACTGCTATCATCTTACCCGCGCGGGGCGTATGAAAAACAATTATCTACATTTTAATATCACTCTAACAGATGAAAAATGAGTGGTTTTTGGCCTTTCTGGGTGGTAATGCTCAACCCTGGGTTGCCAATGGAGGATGATATGCGCGTGCTTATGGTCGAGGACGACGTTACGGCCGCTCGCGGGATCGCCCTGATGCTCAAGTCTGGAGGGGCGGTGGTCGATACCGCCGACACGGGCGAAGAGGCGCTCGAACTTGTGCGCCACTATGACTATGACATCGTCGTTCTAGATCTAATGCTGCCCGACATGGAAGGGTACGATGTCGTTCGACGCATGCGCGCAAGTCGAATTGAGGTGCCCGTATTGATCCTATCTGGACTGTCACGACCTCAAGCTAAGGTTAAAGGCTTAGGGGCTGGTGCCGATGATTTTATTTCGAAACCTTTCGATAAAGCAGAATTGCTCGCCCGCATGCAGGCCGTAGTCCGCCGCAGCAAAGGCTTTAGCCAACCGATATTGTCGATTGGTCTTCTGAGATTAAATCTAGATAGTAGAGAAGTCATCATAAACGGCAACACCGTTCATCTTACCGGTAAAGAATATGCCATACTCGAGCTTTTGGTGTTGAGGAAGGGAATGGTTCTTACAAAAGAAGCATTTTTGAATCATCTTTACGGCGGAATGGACGAACCTGAAATGAAAATTATTGATGTATTCATCTGCAAATTGCGCAAGAAGTTGGCAGCTTCTGGGGCGGGCGGGCTAATAGGTACTGTTTGGGGCCGGGGCTATACCATGCGAGAACCTAGTCTTGATCGAATGGTATCTGAGATATCGTTGGTCGGGGGTCAGAGATCCCTCACAGCCGCATAGAGTGACGTAAGCGGGGTCGGAGCGGCACGTTGATTGGCCGGGAGTATTTGGCGCCAAATGCTGTCCATGAGCTAGGACGACGGCATGGCTGACCAATCTTGGCAGGCGGGGGACGCTCCTACGAGTGATCGGTACGAGCGATCGTGCCCGGGACGCCGGGGTTGCGGCGCAGCGGCGCCGCCGTCGCTGGACGATGGAGCAGAAGCGCCAGATCGTGGCGGAGAGCCTCGCACCGGGCCTGTCGGTGGCGATGGTGGCGCACAGGCACGGCATCAGCAGCGGGCAGTTCTATGCCTGGCGCCAGCAGCTGCTGCTGGCCGGAGTGTTGGGCGCCGCCGCCGACACCCTGACGAACTCCGCGAGCATCGAGGGGCCGACGACCGGCCCGAGCGGGTCGTTGGCCTGTGCGACATCGTCGTTCTCCGCCGTCCTCGGTACGCCGGTCGCTTGCTTGCCCGCGCAGCCGGAGGATTTTTCCGGTGTCGTGCGCTCAGAGGGGGTCGCAGCGGCGGCGAACGACGCGTCCGGCGCCGACAACGCTCCGAGCCGCAATCGCTGCAGCGTCGCCTGCGGCCGGGACGGCGCAGCAGCCGATCACGGTCAGTCGAGCACTCCGGCGGACCTGCGCCGCGCGGCGCGTGCGACGGAACGCTACGCGGCTTGCGCCAGGGCGACGGCGTCAGGCGGGCGCCAGTGCCATGGCAGCAACTGGGCGATCTCGTGCTGCCTGGTGCGACCGGAGACGAGACGTTCCAGCACGTCGGTGAGCCAGGCGAGCGGTTCGACGCCGTTCAACTTCGCCGTGGTGATCAGCGTCATGGCGATCGCCCAATGCTCGGCGGCGCCATCGCTGCCGGCGAACAAGGCATTCTTGCGTGCCAGAGCCACCGGACGCATGCCGCGCTCCACGGTGTTGGTGTCGAGCTCGATGCGGCCGTCGTCGAGGAACTTCGCCAGTCCGGCCCAGTGACGCAGGGCATACCGCATGGCATCGCCCAGCGCCGAGCTCGCCGACAGCCGCGGCAGCTGCTCCTGCAGCCAGCCGTGCAGGGCCTCGATGATGGGGCGGCTGCGCTGCTGGCGGACCGCACGGCGGTGCTCGGCCGGCTGCCCACGCAGCTCCGCCTCGATCTCGTAGAGCTTGCCGATGCGCGCCAGCGCCTCGGCGGCGAGCGGCGACCTGGTGGCGGCGTGGAATTCGTAGAAATGCCGTCTGGTATGGCTCCAGCAAAACGCCAGCTCGATCGACCCGTCGCGCCGGCTGTTGACCAGGCTGGCAAACCCGCTGTAGCCATCGACCTGCAGCACGCCGCGGAACTTCGCCAGATGCGCCGTGGGATGCATGGCCCCCGCCTTCGCACTAGGGGATTCTCACATCTCGTTGCAGTCGCATCTCGAGTTGGCGACCGCGGTGTGTGGATCGGCGTGGGGTCCCGACGCCGATCGGCACCGCAAGTGATTGATCTTGCAGACATAAGGGGGGTCACAACTCGGTGCCGATTCACAATTCACGACATGAGCGTGGAAGGCCTCGCCGCGGCCCTGGTTGCGCCAGTGCCGGAGGAAGCGGTTCATGTAGCGGTTGGCCAGCAATGGGCTGATCACCCCGCCCTGCGGCGTGCCGCAGGTGCTCTGCTTGCCGCCGCTCATGCGCCGCCGTCCGCCCGGGTCCGTCTCCTCGACCGGTGTCTTGAGCCATGACTTGATCAGGCGCAGGACATGACGGTCGACGACCCGCGCCGCGACCGAGCGAAGCAGCTCGTCGTGCGGGATCGTATCGAAATACTTCGACAGGTCGGCGTCCACCACATCGGTGAACCCCTGGCACAGCAGTCGGTGCACCGCCTTGACCGCATCGATGCCGCTGCGGCCCGGTCGGTAGCCATAGGCAGTGGGTTCGAGGTCCGCCTCGAAGCCTGTCCTCGGGCCGGCGAAGCCGGACCCGTGGATCGGCTCCAGCACCAGCTTCGCGGCGGTCTGCACCACGCGGTCCCGGATCGTCGGGATGCCAAGTGGACGCTCGCCGCCGCCGGGCTTGGGGATCATCACCCGGCGCACCGGCTGGGGCTGGTACGTCTTGGTCCGTAGGTCCGTCTCGATGCCGGCCAGCCAGCTCTCCAGCCCCGCCGCCTCGATCGCCGCGCAGGTCACGCCATCAACGCCGGGTGCGCCCCTGTTGGCGCGCACCAGATCGTACGCATGGCGCAGGAAGTCCGCGCGGTGGATCTTGTCGTAGAGCAGGTAGAACCGGTAGTTCGGCTCCGCCTTCGCCTTGAGATAGAGCTTCCTCTGAAGCGTCCTGATGGTATCCGGTGTTGTCAGGCTCATCGCCAATCACCACTCCTCGGCTCCGTCGAAAGCGCACCAGAAGTCAGGGCCCTTCCCTCCGCTGGCGTTACCCAGCCTCCACAGTACTACGGCCCTGTCCGACGCCCGCGGGGACCATCGTCGAGACGATGTCGGAGGCGCGACCTCCGTCCCGCACGGGCCTCCCCCAATTACCCGGCTCACCCTTCCGACATGCCGTGCCCCCTACCCCGATGGACCGAAGCGGGTGCGTCTGTCGGTTGCTTCCCCGTTCCACGCGGGCCTTCCCCGTTATTCAGGCGGGTCGGCGTCCATGACTTCACTTTCGAGGCCTGCCCAGGCTTCACTCACGTTACGGCCTGCCGGATTGCTCAACCGCCCAAAGGCGGCCTTTGTCACGAGGCTTCGGCCCAACCGGTTGCCCGATCCAGCCGCTCGTCAGCTACCAGGGTCTACCGACAACTCCCTGCGTGGAACCTCCCTCCACTGGTGAACCGCGCCGTTGGGGCGCACTGAATAAGATGGGCTAGCGTTCTTGTAGGATCGCCGGGCGTCGAACTGCGCCGCGCGGCGGTGTCGGTTGGCAACTCCGACGTCGCATTGGCCATACGAGGTTTTGGAGTCCGGGCTACGCTTGCCGGGTTCCGTTGCAGTCAGAGTCTGTTGGGAAAGTGTCATCCCATAGTGATTGACGCGAGGAGCCGGGTGATCGAGGCAAAGAGCATGGCTGCCGCCGAGACATGCAGGGGTGACTCGTAGTCGGTCTTCAGGCGGCGTGAGATCGTCAACGCTCCAATGCTCTGTTCCACTTTCCACCGCTTCGGCAGAAGCACGAAGCCTTTGGCGAGGTCGGGGCGCTTGACAACTGGGAGTGTCCGAATTTCTGTGTGTGAGGCTTGTTCAGTCTCACCGACCATTGGGTGACCAACTGTAATCGACGGATGATCGTGACGGCAAGGCGACAACGTGCTCGGTTGTTCCTTGGTTCGATCAAAGCGCCTGTTCCTTCGTCCCGACCTGCCATTGTCCCGGCGACCGCGCGGGGGCCGTGTCAAATCCGCCGGCTTCGGCGGGACCGGAGCCACGCGCAGCCCCCAGTTTGGGGCGAGCATGGCGAGGACCCACGATTTGCCACGGTTCGCGCGCGGCGCCACCATGCGGGCAGATGTCGTGGCGCACCGCTCAGTCACGCCCGTATCCGCGGGGCGGCTGAACCGCGGCGATGGCGTCCAGATCAAGATCGATCATCTCCTGAAGCGCCGCCGCCGTGGCGCTGTCGCGCAGGCTTTCCGGTAAGGCTTCGAACCACGCGGCGCATTCGGCCTGGACCGCGATCATCTCGACCAACGCATCGTTCCAGCGCTTGCTGCGGCTTCGCCGCCTCGCCACCGCGGCGCGTTTGATGGCGAGCGGCGGTTGAACCGCCAGCCGTTTGGCGCGATGGCGGGCCTGACGTTCGGCGTTGCTCAGCGCGGCGGAACCTTCGGGCATACGGCCACTGGGCATGGTTTTCTCCGTTACGTAACGATGCTCAATGGGATCAGCCGGCCGCGTTGAAGCGGTCGTCATACAGGATCGCGAACTGGTTCATCGCCTCCTTCCAGTTGTGCGCGGCGTTGCTCCAGCCGGCGGTGATGTTGCGCAAGGCGAGCCATATGAGTTTGTTCGCCGCGTCGTCGGTCGGGAAATGGCCGCGTGTTTTGATGATCTTGCGCACCCGCGCATTGACGCTCTCGATCGCGTTGGTGGTGTAGATCACCCGCCGGATCTCCGGCGGAAACGTGAAGAACGGGATCACCTGGTCCCAGGCCCGCCGCCATGCGGCGGCGACGGTCGGGAACTTGCGGCCCCATTCGCCATCCTCGAACGCATCCAGTGCCGCGAGGGCCGCTTCGGCGCTGGCCGCCGCGTAGATCGGACGAAGTGCTGCGGCCAGCGTCTTGCGGTCCTTCCAACTGGCATAATCCAGGCTGTTACGGATCAGGTGCACGATGCAAGTTTGCAACGTCGTCCGCGGGAACACCGCCGCCAACGCCGCCGGCATGCCCGTCAGTCCGTCGGTCACCGCGATCAGAATGTCGTTGACGCCGCGCGTTTTCAGGTCGTTGAACACCTTCATCCAGAACTTCGCGCCCTCGGTGGTCTCGATCCAAAGACCCAGAATCTCCCGCGAGCCGTCGCGGCGGACGCCCAGTGCCAGGTACACCGCTTTGTTGCGCACCACGTTGTCTTCCCGGACCTTCACCCGCAATGCGTCGAAGAAAACAACCGGATACACGGCTTCCAGCGGGCGGGCCTGCCAGGCCGTGACCTCCGCCAGCACGCCGTCGGTCACCGTGCTGATCAGCTCGGGACTTACCTCGGTGCCGTAGCTTTCAACCAGATAGCCTTGAATCTCCCGCACCGTCAGACCACGCGCGTACAGAGCGACGATGCTGTCGTCGAACGCGGTAAAGCGGCGCGCGTGTTTGGGCAGCAGTAAAGGCTCGAAACTGCCGTCGCGGTCGCGCGGTGTCTCGATCCGCACGCGGCCGTCGCCGGTCAGCACCGTCTTGGCGGTGACGCCATTGCGCTGGTTGGTCGTGGCCTCCGGCCGCTCCGCGCCCGGCGCGTAGCCCAGGTGGTGCGTCAGCTCGGCGTTCAGGGACGCCTCGATCAGCGCCTGCTTGAACGCGATCCCCGCCGCGTTGATCGCCTCGCCAGTCATTGGGCCGGTCAGGAACTGTGCGACAAGCTCTTTTGGGATCGACGGCAGACCGGTTACGACGCGGTCCAACTTCCTGGCTCTGCTCGGCATAATGCGCCTCCTTGGCGTTGGTTATGCCCCGCACACAAAATCACGGACAGGCTCTGACAACTTCGACGACACGATTTGCTCCCGCCTGCACCGCCTCGATGAAGCGCGTCTTGTAGCCGCCATCGACCACCACCGTCTTGACCCACGGACACAGCCGCACCAGTCGCTGCACCAGCGGGATCCCACCGTCCTGGTCCTGGACGTCGGCCGACGTGATCTTCACGGCCAGCAACCGCCCACCGCTATCGACAGCGACATGGCGCTTGCGGCCGAGGATCTTCTTCGCGGCATCATAGCCGCGCTCGCCGTGTGGCGCGTCGCACTTGACCGACTGGGCATCAATGATCGCCAGCGTCGGGCTGGCCTCGCGGCCGTCCTTCTCGCGGTCCATCATCACCAGATGGTGGTTGATCCGCTCCAGGTGTCCGCCATCGGACAGCAGGCGCCAATAGTCGTAGCAAAGGCTCGACGGCGGCAGATCCTTCGGCATGGCGTCCCACGGGATGCCATAGCGCAGCACATAACGAATGCCGTTCATGATCTCGCGCAGAGGATATCGCCGCGGACGGCCGTGGCCTTGCGGAACCGGCAGAAGCGGCTGCACGATCGTCCACTCCTCATTCTTCAAGTCGCTCGAATATCTTTGCCCGCGCCGGTCATACCGACTGCGGTTTGCTGTCGTCCAAACCATCGGAGTGCCCGCCAACGATCCAAGAGATACGGGTGCTGTCGTACCGAACCAACCGTGACTATGGCAAGCTTTCCCAACAAACTCTTAGTCCTACTGAGTCGGAAAAAATCACGGATGATGAGGCAGATAGCGCTTCATGCGACGCGACTGTGGTTTGGTAGCAGAGAAGATTCGAACCTTCCGGGAGGGATGGGATGGATCTTCACGATGGGACGGGGACGGAAGCAAGGTTCCGCGCTTACGCGGCAGACCTGGCGTCGGTGCTGGGCCATGCCGACCGGATCAGACCATTCGAGGACTATTGTGTCGGGCTGCTGTCCGCCGAGGGTCGCAAGAGCGTCGAACCCTTGGCGGCGGTGACTGCACCTGAGCGAACTGCGGCGCAGCACCAGTCGCTGCTGCATCTTGTGGCGCAAGCACCCTGGTCTGATCAGGCGGTACTGACCCGTGTGCGTGAACGGGTATTGCCATCTATCACCCGAGACGAGCCAGTCCAGGCCTGGATCATCGATGATACCGGCTTTCCGAAAAAGGGCAGCCATTCGGTCGGTGTGGCGCGCCAGTATTGTGGTCAGGTGGGCAAGCAGGACAACTGCCAGGTAGCGGTAAGTCTGTCGGTGGCAACCCATCAGGGCAGCTTGCCCGTTGCCTACCGATTGTATCTGCCGAAGGACTGGGCCGACGACCCGGTTCGCCGGACTGCTGCCAACGTACCCGCTGACATTCGGTTTCAGACCAAGCCCGAGATCGCCGTGCAACAGATGCGCCAGGCTCTGGCAGCCGGCGTGCCACCGGGCATCGCATTGGCTGATCCGGCGTATGGCAACGACGGCAATTTCCGAGCTGGGATCACGGAGCTTGGGCTGCCTTACGCGGTCGGTATCATGCCCACCACCTCAGTCTGGCGACCAGGCGAGGCGCCGCTGCCGCCGGCGCCGTGGTCGGGCCGCGGCCGTCCCGCCAAGCGGTTGCGCCGCGACGAGACGCATCGGCCAGTTTCGGTCAAGATGCTGGCTCTGGAGCTTCCCGTCGATGCTTGGCAGCAGATCACCTGGCGGGATGGCAGCAACACACCGCTGACGTCGCGGTTTGCTCGGCTGCGGGTGCGTCCGGCACATAATGACGCTAAACGAAACGAACCCGCGGCCGAAGAGTGGCTGCTGATCGAGTGGCCGGCGGGCGAAACCGAGCCGGACCACTACTGGCTCTCCACGCTGCCAGCCGACATCTCATTCGAGTGCCTGGTCGATCTGACCAAGCTGCGCTGGCGGATCGAACGTGACTATCTCGAACTCAAGCAAGAAGTTGGGCTCGGCCACTACGAAGGCCGCGGATGGCGCGGCTTTCACCATCACGCAAGTCTCTGCGTTGCGGCCTACGGATTCCTGGTCTCCGAAAAGGAGACGATTCCCCCCTCAGGACCTTCTCGCTCCTGGCGCGGCCCGCGATCTGCCCTTCCCGCCGGTTACAGACCCAGAGGATCTGCCGCTGCGTTCACAACGCCACATGCCGAACTCCATCGTCACGTTGCGAATCCGGCTCGCTCGCACCCTGGTCCACGTTCTACCTCGATGCCCCTGCTGCGGCCGCCCGCGCCAATGGCCCGTTGAACAAATTGAGTGACACAGTAGGATTAGACCACGCCGGGTCAAGTGGGCGCTCGCGATGACGCTCCCACCCGTGTTGCCGTCCGCTGGGACAACGGCGTCGGCACCCGGAACTTGTAACCTTTCGCGGCTCGATGGCTGGCCCACGCGATCCCCTGCCGACGCTTCGCCAACGTCCTCGCGGACCGTGACGCACGGCTCAGGGCCGATGCGGGTCGCTACCCCTTCATCGTAACGGACTTTCACCGTCTACTCCTTGCCGGTCTCCCGGCGCACTGCCCCGGTTACGCACTTTCATTTTCGGAGCGGAGCGGTCCAGGACGGTAAATCGCCGGAAGAGCCGAAATGCGACCCCATCTCCGCCCGCCCGCGCGCACGGACTCACGACGGTGGCATGTGCTCCCAGTAGCGGTGCGCGTAGCGCAAGCGGCAAGCCGCCTTCAGCGCCGCGTCGTCAATACCGCCGTCGCGACCGGGCGCCAGCGCCGACAAATCCATCGGCGGCGCGCCGTCGGTGATCCAGGCGGCCAGCGCCTCGCCGATGGCCGGCGCGATCGACAGGCCGCCGACGCAGCAGCCGCCGGCGACGTACAGCCCACGCATCCCCGGCACCGGGCCGACCGTGTGTTCGCCGTCGGCGGTCATCGTCGGCAGTCCGCCGCGAAGCACGCGCAGCCCGATCTCGTCAGGCACGCGCTGGAACACCGGCAACTGCTCGTGCACCGCGCCGGCAAATCCACGCAGCACGCCGAGATCGAGCGGCAGGTCGGCGATATCGAACCGCGCCGGCAGCGGTTGCGGATCGTACTGCAGCGGGGTCTGCTCGTAGCCGCCCAGCATCAACCCGCCCTCGTCCGGCCTCACATAGACGTTGGCATCGATGATGCGGGTGATCGGCTGCGTCGGCTCGACGCCGGCGATCGGCTCGGTGATCAGCAACTGGTGCCGCGTCGGCACGACCGCGACGTGCGCGCCGGACAGCGCCGCGACCGCCCGCAGCCAGGCGCCGGCCGCATCCACCACGATCTCGCAGCGGATCGTGCCATGCTCCGTCTCCACGCCGGTGACGGCGTCGCCGTGGGTGGCGATGGCGGTCACCAGCGTGTGGGGCAGCATGGTCACGCCGAGCCGTTGCCGCCGCGCGCGCATAACCGCTGGGGATCTGCGACGGCTCCAGGTAGAGATCGGTCGGCGAATAGATCACTCCGAGAATCCCCGTCGTGCGCAGGAACGGATTTCTGTCTGCCCGCTTCCTGCGCGGAAATCATCTCGATCCCGGTGCCCATGCGCCGTCGCGCGTGCGACTTCGCCCTTGAGTTGCTCAAGGTGTTCGGGCAGGCGGGCGATCTTCAGCGCGCCGGGCTGGTGGTAGACGATCTGCTCGCCGGTCTCCTCCTCGAACCGCTCGATCTTGCGCACCGCGCGCTTGGCGAGTTGCGTCATCATGTCGGTCCCTCGGGCCTGCGAGGTGAGACCCGCGGCCCGCGGCGAGGTCTGCGAGCCGAGCGCGTGCTTGTCGACCAGGGCGACCTGCCGGCCGGCCTTCGCCAGATGGAACGCCACACTCGATGCCGAGTGCCCCCGACCCGATCACCACGCATTCCGCCGCGTCGATCATGTCCGTCTTCCCGCTCTCAGCTTGCCACGCGACCCCGGCCCATCCGCAGCTCCAGGTAGTGCGCGCCCTTCGACAGCGGATACGCCATCACCAGATACATCGCGCCCGCCAGCACGTAGAGTTCCATCGGCGTGAAATACTCGCTGCTGAGGTCGCGTGCGCGCAGCATCAACTCCGGCGCGGAGATCAGCGACGCGACTGAGGTATCCTTCAGCAGCGACACGGCGTAGTTCGCCAGCGGCGGGACGATGATGCGCACGGCCTGCGGCAGGATGATGCCACGCATCGCCTGCGCGTTGGTCATGCCGATGGCAAGCGCCGCCTCGCGCTGTCCGCGATGCACGGCGGCGATGCCAGCGCGGTAGACCTCCGAAATGTACGCGGCGTAGTTCAGTCCGAGCCCGATCACCGCCGCAGTGAAGGCGGGCAGCACGATGCCCGCCGATGCCATACCGAAATACAGCAGGAACAGCAGCGTCAATGCCGGCATGCCGCGGATCAGCTCGACATACCAGAGCGCCACGACGGCGACGGCGCGGTGCCGCGACATGCGCCGCCAGCGCGATGGCCAGTCCCGCGACCACGGCCAGCATATAGGCGAGCGCCGTCATCTTCAGCGAGCCAACGGCGGCGACCAGCATTTGCGGCAGCCACTCGTGCAGATCCGCCCAGCTCACGCCACGCGACTCCGCGCCATCCGGCGCTCCAGCACGCGCACCACCTGCGCGAGCGGCTGGCTCATGGCAAGATAGAGCGCCGCCACGGTCAGGTAGATCTGCGTGCTCAGATAGGTCTGATCGACCAGCACGTGCGCGCGGAAGCTCAGCTCCGGCGCCGCCACGGACGAGGCGACCGAGGTATCCTTGAGCAGGCCGATCGCGAAGTTGCCGAGCGGCGGCAGCACCACGCGCATCGCCTGCGGCAGCACGATGATGCGCAGCGCCTGGGCGCGCGTCATGCCGATCGCCAGCGCCGCCTCGCTCTGCCCACGATGCACCGCCTCGATGCCGGCGCGGAACACCTCGGTCAGGTAGGCGCCGCCGTTGATGCCGAAGCCGAGGATCGCCGCCGGGATCGGGTCGAGCTTCAGGCCCAGCTCGGCCAGGCTGAAATAGATGATGAAAAGCTGGTTCAGCGCCGGCGCCGCGCGAAAGACGTCGACGTAGAGCGTGCCGGGCGCGCGGGGCCCATCCGCGCGGTGCGAAGCATGGCGCCCGCCATGCCCAGCATCACCGCCACCACGAACCCACCGAGCGTGACGATGACGGTCATCTCCACGCCCAGCAGCAACGTCTCGATCAGGTAGGGGAACTGCGCCGCGAAGCGTGCCCACGGACCGGCGCTCATGCCGTCGCCGCCGGATAGACCTGCCGGTCGATGACGGCGCGCAGGAACGCGCGCATTCGCGCGTGCACGGGTGCGCGGAAAATCTGCTGCGGCGGCCCCGCCTCCACGATCCGGCCGTGATCCATGAAGATCACCCGGTCGGAAATGTCCTCGGCGAACTGCATTTCGTGGGTGACGATGATGATCGCCATGCCTTCCGCGGCCAGTTGTCGGATCACGATCACCACCTCGCCCACGAGTTCCGGATCGAGCGCGGAGGCCGCCTCGTCGAACAGCATCAGCGCCGGCCGCATCGCCAGCGCGCGCGCGATCGCGACGCGCTGCTGCTGACCTCCCGACAACATGTCGGGATAGACGTCGCGCTTGTGCGCCAGGCCGACCTTCTCGAGCAGCGCCAGCGCGTCGCGCCGGGCCGCCCGCCGCGGCTGGCGCAACACCTTGATCGGGCCGACGGCGACATTGTCCAGCGCCATCAGATGCGGGAACGGGTTGAAGCGCTGGAACACCATGCCGATCCTCGCGCGCATGCGCGCGTGTTCCACATCGCGCATCGGCACGCGACGGCCGCCGGTGCGCGCTTCGCCGATCGGCTGGTCGTCGATCAGGATCTCGCCCTCGTTCGGCCGTTCCAGCCAGTTGATGCGGCGCTGCAGCGTGGTCTTGCCCGATCCCGACGGGCCGATCACCGACAGTTTCTCCCCAGGACGCACGACCAGATCGACGCCGCGCAGCACCTCCAGCGCGCCGAATCGCTTGTGCAGGCCAACGATCTGCACCAGAGGCCGTCGGCCCGCATCATCCGGCATCGTTCAGGCGAACAGCGCGGAGAGGTCCTTGGCCGCGTGCGCTGAGGGAACGCCGCGTCATGCACCACCGGAACCTGTTTGAGCCCATAGCCGGGATTCTGCAGGATCATGTAGTCGACCGTCGGCGCATCGAGCATGGCGTAGTCGAGCCGTCCGGCCACCACGTCGCGGATGCAGGCATCGGTCGTGTCGTACAGCTTCACGTCGGTCGTGCCCGGCACCTTCTTCATCTCCGGGACAATGGTGAAGCCGGTGACGGTGCCGAAGCTGTGCCCCTTCAGGTCGCCGATCTCGACCTTGGTCAATGGGCTGTCGGCCTTCATGGCGAAGAACCGGCCCGCGTAGTAGATCGCGTTGGTGATCGACAGCACCTTCGCCCGTGTCGAAGTCCAGCCCATGTTGCCGAGCATGATGTCGGTGCGTCCGGTGCGCACGCTTTCCACCGTCGCCGACCACTCCATCAGCGCAGGCTTGGCCCCGAGCCCGAGCTTCTGCGCGATCATCGCGATCATCTCGCCGTCGGTGCCGATGAGCTTGCCATCCTTGACGCTGGTCATCGGCATGTCGCCGTTGATCGCGACGGTCAGGACACCCGGGCTGACGGTCTTGAAGCTCGGCGCGGCGAGACCGCAGCGCGGCCGCAGCCCCGCCAGGGCCGCGCCGCCGATGCCCGGCAGCAGCGGATGCCCGGCAGCAGCGGTCGTTGCGCCGGCGGTGTGCCTTCGACCAAACCCGCCGCTGGTGAGGGCCTCTCGCAGGGCACGGGGCTGCAACGGAGATAGTGGCCTGCGGGCTTCGCCGATGGAACCCCTCCGGAGGGAGGGGATTCGCATATGGACCAAGCCCCCCCTTGCACTGCTCGTCTTGGCCGGGCTTGACCCGGCCATCCACGCAGTGGAACCGCCGCAGTGCCCGGCGGGGGCACGGGATTCCTTGAATGGCCGCACCTCTCGGCACCACCCCGTGGATGGCCGGGTCGAGCCCACGGCTGTCCGGCACGGAATTCGCTTGTACAAGCGCACGACATTGATTCTACTCAGGGTCCGACGTTTGGCGACGTCACCGGACATGAGGAGAACAATGCCGTGCCGCACGAGAATAGCGTGTTTCACTCGGTCTTGAAGCTGGTTGCGTGGGAGACGTTCGAACAGTCTTGCGCCGAGCACGGTGCCCGCTCGCGGGCACGCGGCTTCAGCTGCAACAGCCATCTGGTCGCGCTGCTGTATGGCCAGTTGGCGGGCGCGTCGAGCCTGCGCGAAATCGAGGCCGGTCTGCACAGCTATGCAGCGCGGCTCTACCATCTGGGGGTGCGGCCGGCGCCGCGCAGCAGCCTTGCCGATGCCAATCGCAACCGGCCGGTAGCGCCGTTCAGCGAGCTGCTGGCGGCCTTGATCGCGCGGGCGCATCGCGGCCTGCGCCGGACGATGGAGGGAGCCACCTACCTGATCGACAGCACCAGCCTCATGCTGAACGCGCGCAGCGCCGACTGGGCGCGCGCCTCGGCGATGGCGGTCGGCGTCAAGACCCACGTGGTCTACGATGCCGACGCCGATTGCCCGATCCATGCCGTCGTCAGCACCGCCCGGGTCAACGACATCACCGCGGCCAAGGCCATGCCGATCCAGCCGGGCGCCACGTATGTTTTTGATCTCGGCTACTATGACTACGGGTGGTGGGCGAAGCTCGACGCCGCCAAGTGCCGGTTTGTCACCCGCCTGAAGCGCAACACGCCGTTGACGGTGACTCGAAACCCGCCCGGTGCCTGGCGGCGCCATCCTCTCCGACCGCGTCGGCTCGCTGCCGCCGCGCCTCGCCCGCCACCGCCGCAACCCGTTCGACAAGCCGGTGCGCGAAGTCCAGGTGCGCATCGACACCGGCAAGGTGTTGCGCGTCGTCACCAACGATCTGACTGCGCCGGCCGACGCGATCGCCGAGCTCTACAAGCGCCGCTGGGCGATCGAGCTGTTCTTCCGCTGGGTCAAGCAGACCCTCAAGATCACCCGCTTCCTCGGCACCTCCGAGAACGCCGTGCGCATCCAGATCGCCACCGCGCTGATCGCCTTCGTGCTGCTGCGCTTGGCGCAGAAGCTGCAGACCGCAATCGAAGGACCGCTCGAATTCGCCCGCCTTGTCAGAGCCAACCTGATGCATTTGCGGCATCTCGATCACCTCCAACGACCTCCGCCAAAGACCCCGATCCTGCCCGGTCAGGGCGTGTTGATATGATGCGTTTTCGATCCAATAAGAGCAGGCAAAACCCGTGCCGGACAGCCGTGGGTCAAGCCCGGCCATGACGGCATCTCAATGGTGTCGCCAAATGCGATCGCCCTCCGTCCGGAGGGCGAAGGCCTCGCAAAAGCGGGCCGCTTGTGCTCAAATAAATCCGGACGGTCCGTGTCAAGTGACGAGGAGGAAGCAATCATGTCCGAATCCGAAAAAATCCATCCGGCCGTTGACCACGGCATCAAGCCGGCGGCGGCGGATTTCGCCGGCGGCACGCTGGTGTGCCTGTGCATCGACAAGCCGGTGAAGGTCGCGATCGGCGGCCAGGTCGCGCACGACCACGTGTGCGGCTGCAGCAAATGCTGGAAGCCCGCGGGCGTCTGGTTCTCGGTGGTCGCGGTCGCGCCCTCCGACAAGGTGAAAGTGCTGGAGAACGGCGACAAGCTCGCGGTGGTCGATGCCGGCGGGGTGATCCAGCGCCACGCCTGCAAGGCCTGCGGCGTGCACATGCACGGCCCGGTGGAGCGCAAGGGCCATCCGTTCGAGGGGCTGAGCTTCGTGCATCCCGAGCGGTTCCAGCAGGCCGGCTGGGCGCCGCCGACGTTCGCCGCGTTCGTCTCCTCGATCATCGAGTCCGGCTTCCCGCCGAGCCGGATGGCGGCGGTGCGGTCGCGGCTCAAGGAACTCGGGCTCGAACCGTACGACTGCCTGTCGCCGGCGCTGATGGACTACATCGCCACGCACGTCGCGAAAGCCTCGGGCAAGCTGGCCGCCTAGGCGATCGAGGCGCTGACAGCCCAACCGCGGTACAGCGTCGCGGCCGGGCGGGCGCCGTTGCGCCATGATCGCCTACGGCCGCAGGATCGGACGCGCCGCCATGCTGGCTTGCCTGCCGCTGTGCTGGGGCGGTTCGGCCCTGGCCGGCGCGCACCTGGCGGCAGAGCAGGTACTTGCCCTGGTGGCGGCCGCTCCGGCGGGCGGCGTCGACCTGTCCGGCCGGGACATGCGCGGCGACGATCTGGGCGGCCTCGACCTCAGCCGGGCCAATCTGGCGGGCGCGGACCTGTCGGGAGCCAGCCTGCGCCGGGTCAAGCTGGTCGGCACCGACCTCATCGGGGCCGACCTGACCGGGGCTGACCTGACGCTGGCCTGGATCATCCGCGCGAACTTCACCCGCGCGAGGCTGCATGGCGCGACGCTGCAGACCATCGTGACCTCGACCGGCATGGACAACACGCCGGACCAGGCGGCGACGTTTGTGCGCGCCGATCTCTCCGACGCCTCGATCACCGTGCATTTCAGCTTCGACGACATGCGCGGCGCCAACTTCTCGGGGGCTCACATGACGGTGAACATGGCCAATCAGTCGATGGGCCTGCTGCGCACGGAATTCGTCGGCGCCCGCCTCGATGGGGCCGACTTTTCCGGGGCCGGCCTTGGCCACGTGATGTTCCAATTCGCCAGACTGAACGGTGCGCGCTTCAATGGCGCCGACCTCGGCGATGCCGACTTCGCCGGCGCCTACCTCAGCGGCGCGGATTTCACCGGCGCGACCATCCGCGGCGCAGACTTCACGGGCGCGACACTTACCGATGTTAAAGGCGTGGAGCCGTCGGTTCTGCAAGCTGGCGTGAAACCGCGGTAGCCGAGCGGTCCGGCCGCTCGGGCCACGGCAACAATATGGAGGAACCGGCATGTCGCTCCACGTCCTGTTCGCGACAGCGCTGATGACAGTTGCCGCGTCCGCCGCGGACTTGGCCCGCGCCGACGATGCCACCAACGATTATCCCACCGCCGCCCGGGCGGACTACGTATTCGCCTGCATGGCGGTGAACGGCGGCACCCAATCGGCGCTGCAGCGCTGCTCGTGTTCGATCGACGTCATCGCATCGATCCTGCCCTACGCCGGCTACGAGAAGGCCGACACCGTGCTGCGGATGCGGCGCCTCGGCGGCGGCTACCTGGCGGAAACCTTCCGCTCGCGCGCGGCCGACGCGTTCGTCGAACAATTGCAGGAAGCGCAGGCCGAGGCGGAAGTGCGCTGCTTCGAGTGAGGTTGCCAAATACAGACAACAACACTGTCCTGCCAGCCAAGCGCGCCGCGGAAGTAGCCTTGCGCGGATCTGCGACATTCAGACAGTAAATTTTTCGTGTAAGGCACAACACCCTGCGCCAGTGGCGGAGGCGGGCGCTAGAATGCTGTGGTCGATAGCGCAAACGGGCCGCACCGTTATGCGCAAGAGTGCCGTCGACTGTGAAAAGCCCGTTAAACACTGATGTAATCGAGTGCATACGGGCAATTTGTTTTACGCGGAATCGGATCCGCGGACGCACCGACGAACTGAAGCGAATGGGAGGCAAAATGCCTGGAAACTGGCTGCGGACCGGCCTTCTGGCCGGCGCATTTCTCTCGTCGGGCCTGCTCGCGGGCCCCGCGAGCGCACAAAGCGGCGACGACCTGCTGAAGATGCAGGACAATCCCAAAAACGTGGTGATGCCGACCGACGACTACGCCAATCACCGCTACTCCGCGCTCGATCAGATCACCACCGCCAACGTCGGCAAGCTGCAGGTCGCGTGGACCTTCTCCACCGGCGTGCTGCGCGGCCACGAAGGCCAGCCGCTGGTCATCGGCGACGTGATGTACGTGCACACGCCGTTCCCTAATACCGTCTTCGCGCTCGATCTCAACCATGACGGCAAGATCCTGTGGAAATACGAGCCGAAGCAGGATCCGAACGTCATCCCGGTGATGTGCTGCGACACCGTCAACCGCGGCGTCGCCTATGGCGACGGCAAGATCCTGCTGCACCAGGCCGACACCACGCTGGTCGCGCTCGATGCCAAGACCGGCAAGGTCGTCTGGTCGGTGAAGACCGACGATCCCGGCGAAGGGTGCGACCGGCACCGACGCGCCGATGGTGGTCAAGGACAAGGTGTATGTCGGCGTCTCCGGCGGCGAGTTCGGCGTGCGCGGCTGGCTCGCGGCCTATTCGCTGGCCGACGGCAAGCAGGTGTGGCGCGCCTATTCCGAAGGCACCGACCAGGACCTGCTGGTCGATCCGCAGAAGACCACGATGCTCGGCAAGCCGATCGGCGCGGACTCCAGTCTCAAGACGCTGGCAGGGCGATCAGTGGAAGATCGGCGGCGGCGATACCTGGGGCTGGTATTCGTACGATCCGCAGACCAACCTGATCTACTACGGCAGCGGCAATCCCTCGACCTGGAACCCCAAGCAGCGGCCCGGCGACAACAAGCTGGTCGATGACGATCTTCGCCCGCGACGCCGATACCGGCATGGCGAAGTGGGTCTACCAGATGACGCCGCACGACCAGTGGGACTACGACGGCATCAACGAGATGGTGCTGGTCGATCAGAACATCGACGGCCAGCCGCGCAAGCTGCTGGTGCATTTCGACCGCAACGGCTTCGGCTACACGCTCGACCGCACCACCGGCGAGCTGCTGGTCGCGGCGAAATACGATCCCGCCGTGAACTGGGCGACCGAAGTCGACATGGACAAGTCGAGCCCCACCTACGGCCGGCCGAAGGTCGTGCCGCAGTACTCCACCGAGCACAACGGCGAGGACGTCAACAGCACCAACATCTGCCCGGCGGCGCTCGGCAGCAAGGACGAGCAGCCGGCGGCGTTCTCGCCCGACACCGGCCTGTTCTACGTGCCGACCAACCATGTCTGCATGGATTACGAGCCGTTCCGGGTCGCCTACACCGCCGGCCAGCCCTATGTCGGCGCGACCCTGTCCATGTATCCGCCGAAGGCGGCAGAGCAACATGGGCAACTTCATCGCCTGGGACGCGCGCGAGGGCAAGATCGTCTGGTCCGATCCGGAACAGTTCTCGGTCTGGTCGGGCGCCCTCGCGACCAAGGGCGGCGTGGTGTTCTACGGCACGCTGGAAGGCTACCTGAAGGCCGTCGATGCCAAGACCGGCAAGGAACTGTACAAGTTCAAGACGCCGTCCGGCATCATCGGCAACGTGATGACCTACGAGCACGACGGCAAGCAGTACGTCGCCGTGCTGTCCGGCGTCGGCGGCTGGGCCGGCATCGGCCTCGCGGCCGGGCTGACCGATCCGCATGCCGGCCTCGGCGCCGTCGGCGGCTACGCTGCGCTGAACGACTACACCAACCTTGGCGGACAACTGACGGTGTTCGACGTACCCCAGTAGCCGTCGGCGCATTTGCTCGACAGGCCGGTGCCCGCCGGCGCCGGCCTGCTGGCATCCCGACCAAGGAACCGTCCATGCATGTCGATCCGCGCGCGCGAAACCGGCGCGCCGCCCCGGTGATCGCGCTGCTCGCGGCGCTGCTCGCGCTGCCGGCGATCGCCCAGACCCAGCCCGTCAAGGCCGACGCATCACAGGCGGTCACCGACGACCACGGCAAGTACCTCGACAAGAACGGCATCCCCACCTACCACGTGGCGCCGGACGGAACCGTCGATTTCTACACATATGCCGGCTACGTCCGCTACACGGCCAACTGCCTGCAGTGCCACGGACCGGACGGCATGGGATCGACCTACGCCCCGGCGCTGATCGCACTCGCTGCAGATGCTGTCGCTACAACGACTTCCTGACCACCGTCGCGGGCGGCAAGAAGGACGTGAACGCCGCGGAAACGCTGGTCATGCCGGCGCTCGGCACCAACAAGAACGTGATGTGTTATATCGATGCGATCTACGTCTATCTGCGCGCGCGCGCCGACGGCGCGGTCGGCCGCGGCCGACCGGCGAAGCATGCAGTCCGAAACCCGCCGATTTCGCGACCGCCGAAGATGCGTGCATGGGCTGAGCCGAGCATGCGCGCGGCGCTCGTTGTTGCCGTCGCCCTGCTGGCGTTGGCCCCGGTCGCCCGCGCGCAGCAGGGCGGGCTGGGGGCGGCCGGTCGAACTGGTCGACCCGAAGGTTCTCCGCGTCTGCGCCGATCCGAACAACCTGCCATTCTCCAACCGGGCCGGCGAAGGCTTCGAAAACCGGATTGCCCAACTGCTCGGCGAAAAAATCGGCAAGCCCGTCGCCTACACCTTCGAGCCACAGGTCATCGGCTTCTACCGCACGACGCTGAACGCCTATCGCTGCGACGTGGTCATCGGCGTGGTGAAGGGCGACGACCTCGTGCAAACGACGGCGCCGTACTACCGCACGACCTATGCGCTGCTGTTCAAGCCGGGGCGCGGCCTCGACGATGTGCGATCGCTCGAGGATCCTCGCCTGCACGACAAGCGCATCGGCGTCGTCGCACGCACGCCGCCCGCGACGATCATGGTCGCCGACGGATTGATGGCGCACGCCAAGCCGTATCCGCTGACCGTGGATACGCGCGTCGAATCGCCGGCGCGCAGCATGATCGACGACATCCTCGCCGACCGCATCGACGCGGGCGTGCTGTGGGGCCCGCTCGCCGGCTACTACGCGAAGATCTACGCCAAGGCCGCCGGCACGACGCTGCTGACGGCGCCGTTGCTCGACGAGAAGGGCGCGCCGATGGACTTTCGCATCGCCATGGGCGTGCGCCACAGCGACGAGGCGTGGAAGCTGTCGCTCAACCGACTGCTGCACGACAACCGTGCCGAGATCGACGCGATCCTGAGGGATTATGGCGTGCCGCTGCTCGATGCGCAGGGCAGGCCGATGACGCCGTGACGGCGCACGGCCGATCGGCTCACTGCACCAGGGGCTGCACGATCCGGGCAATGACGAAGAGGCGCTGCTCGATGCGCGTCGGCACGTCACACGCGTAGTGCAGCGACTGCCGACGCTGCTCGAACAGCCGCGTGTCCCACGCCACCTTCTGCTGCAGCGGGTCGAGGGAGCCGGCGCCCGCGTCCTCGGCGGCCGGTGCGGCGCGCAACGCATCGAGGTCGGCGCGTACCTTCCGTCGCCAGTTCTTTCTGTCGCCGCCCCAGGCGGTCGAGCCCGGCCATCACCGACCTGCGCTCGTCCGCGAGCGTGGAGTATGCGCCTGCCATCAGCGCCAGCAGCCGGTCGCGCCGCTGCATGCCCGACGCGTCTGCGAACGCCTGGATTGCCTGCCCGGCCTCCGCCGGCGACGTGCGCCGCTCCGTCACGCGGCGAATCAGGTCCGCGAGGTGCGGATCGGCGGACCATGTCGCGAGATAGGGCGCGACCGACGGCCCCGCCCAGGCCGACGCCAGCGACAGGTCCGACACGCGGATCATCATGCACGGCCAGTCCGGGTCGGCCCCGGGCGCAGCGGCACGGGCGGCCGGCGCCGCCGCAGCAAGCGCCGTTAGCACAATCGCAGTCAATCCGCGGCAATCTGGCGCGGCGATCCCAACGGCCCGTGCGTCACGGCGTGCGAACGGCATTCGACGCAGATGGTGGCGGCCGGTTTGCGTTCAACCTGCGGTCGGCATCGGCGTTTTGATGATTTTTGACAACTATGGTGAATTAGCAGAAGTTGATCAATCAAGTTTGATATCTTGGCGCATCATTTTTCTTGTCGGCGGAACAGATTTTGGTCACAATCGCTGCCGCTTGCCGCCGCGGCGCCCGCGCTGCGGTAGGTGCTGTTCGTGTCCGAAACCTGGAGATAGCATGAACCTCGTCGACCTGATCGTTCTGGTGTGCTCGCTCGCGAGCCCGAACGCGTGCCGCGAAGAGCATTTGCTGGTGGAGACGCAAGGGCCGCTGACCGCCTGCGTCATGCAGGCGCAACCGTACCTCGCCCATTGGATCGGCGAGCATCCGACGCTTCACATCGTTCGCTGGCGCTGCGAATGGCCGGACGCGGAAGGCAAGGACATCTAACGGCAAAAGCGGGCGCTCCGCCTGCCGCCGGGCACGACGTGCAGCGCCTGGCGGACCGTCCTCTGCACCTGCGCCGCCGCGCCGTCGATGTCTGCGCCCAACACCGGCACGGCATGGCCGGCTCACACGCCGTCACCCAGGGCGGCGTCGCCGGTGCAGCGCGGCACCGCGTGACTGCCCTCAGCCGGCACCCAATGAACCAGGCCGGATGCCCCGCATTGAGGGCATCGCCAGTCGCGGCCGGCACCATTCCCTTCCCGGCGGCCAGTCTCTTCCCGATCTCACGGGATCAGACGACGCGTTGAGGGGGTCCTCAAGGGATCTCCGTCGTTGCTCGTATGGACCTCAAGCTCCGCGACCGGTGGCGGCGGGGGCGAGATTCGCAGCGCGTTCGGAGGCCTTAAAGGTCGATTGACGCGATCGCCTGCAACCGCTTACATGAAACCGCTTTCATCAGGGCGGTCATGGTCCCCCCGCGAAGCACGTTCGGCTCGTCGCATGTGACGATCAAGCAGGTCGCCGCGGAGGCGCATGTCTCGCCGGCGACGGTGTCGCGCGCATTCAGCCACCCGCATCTGCTCAGCCGCACCACGATCGAACACGTCAGGGCGGTCGCGGAGCGCACCGGCTACGTGCCGAACCACACCGCCCGTGCGCTCAGCACCGGCCGAACCGGCACGATCGCGCTGATCGTGCCGGACATCACCAACCCCTTCTTCGCGGCCCTGATGCGCGGCGCGCAGGCGCGGGCGCGCGACCAGGGCTATGCCACGCTGCTCGGCGATTCCGACGAAACGCCGGAACTCGAGGATCTGCTGCTGGGCAAGCTCGCCGCGCAGGTCGAGGGGTTCATCCTGGTCTCCTCGCGACTTGCCGAAGCGGTGGTCCGCAAGCACGCCGCGCGGCGGCCGCTGATCCTGGTCAACCGGGACGTCCCGCGCCTGCCGCGCCTGCTTGTCGACACGGGAGCGAGTTATGCCCGCGGCGTCGAGCATCTCGCGGCACTCGGCCATCGCTGCATTGCCTATGTCGCGGGCCCGGCGCTGTCCTGGTCGAACCGGCAGCGCGCGCTGGCCGTTCGCAAGACGGCCGAGCGGCTGGGCTTGCGGGCGACCAGGATCGCCACGTCCCGGCCAAGCTACGAAGCGGGGCTCGCGTGCTCCGACGAACTGCTGCGCTCGGGCGCCACCGCCGCCCTGACGTTCGACGACGTGATCGCGCAGGGCATCATCGCCGCGCTCGCCAGCCGGGGCC
This sequence comes from uncultured Solirubrobacterales bacterium, assembly GCA_963697635.1. GTDB lineage: Bacteria > Pseudomonadota > Alphaproteobacteria > Acetobacterales > Acetobacteraceae > CAJCJG01. Next base: position 620,315 of record CAVOOS010000010.1, read on the forward strand.
TCTCCGTTCCCGCCGATTTCAGCCTGATCGGCTGCGACGGGATCGTGGCGATGACGACGTGGCCGGCGCTGACCTCGGTGACCATACGCTGCGCCGAGGCGGGCATGCGGGCAACCGATCTGCTGCTCGACGTCCTGCGCGGCGACGCAAAGCGCGAACGATGCATCCATTTCCCCAGCGAGCTGGTGATCCGCGCGACCACCGCCTCGGCATTGCCGCGGCCCGGCTCGCAGGCCGCGCCGCGGTGGACGGACGCGGACGACGACGCGGGCCACTTGGTCCGCATGGAAGCGTGATGATCGACGTCCAGATCCAGGCGAACAAGTCGGCGCTCGGCAAGGCGGCGGCGGAGTACGGCGCCACCGCCATCCGGGAGGCCGTCCGGCGCCGCGGCGCCGCCACGATCGTGATCGCGACCGGCGCCAGCCAGTTCGGGATGCTTGCAGCCCTGGTGCGGCAGGACGTCGACTGGTCGCGCGTGACCGCGTTCCACCTCGACGAATACATCGCGATGCCGGCGACGCATCCGGCGAGCTTCCGTCGCTACCTGAACGAGCGCTTCGTGTCGCTCGTGCCCGATCTCGCAGCGTTCCACTTCATCGGGGGCGACGCGCCCGACCTGCCGGCCGAACTCGCGCGGCTGAATGAGTTGATCGCCCGGCGTCGCATCGACCTGGCATTCGCCGGCATCGGCGAGAACGCGCATCTGGCCTTCAACGACCCGCCGGCGGATTTCGAGGCGGGGAAAGCTTTCGCGTCGTCCGGCTGGACGAGCGCTGCCGGGCGCAGCAGTTCGGCGAGGGCTGGTTCGAGAGTTTTTCCGACGTACCGCACGAGGCCATTTCCATGACGATCCCGCAGATCATGCGCAGCGAAGCGATCGTGCTGTCCGTTCCGGATCATCGCAAGGCCGAGGCGGCGCGCGACACGCTCGAAGGTCCGGTGACGCCGATGGTTCCGGCGTCGATCCTGCAACGCCACCCGGCCTGCCATATCTTTCTCGATCCGGACTCCGCGAGCCTGCTGCGGCCGCCCGCGAACGGCCCGCATTCGTCCACGTATGTCCCACGAAAGGAGACGTCAGATGGTCAAGGCAAAAGCTGATACCGCAATCCTCGATCGGCGCACCGCGCTCAAACTCGCGGCTGGCGCCGGATTGGCGAGTGCCGCGACGCTGGGCGCGCCGCGCACGGCACGCGCCGCGCCGACCACGCTCGCCATCTGGACTGGGTTTCCCGAGCTGCAGCCATTCTACCAGGCCGTGGCGGACGCCTATTCGAAGCTGCATCCGGACGTAAAATTCACCATCTTCGCCACGTCCTTGCGCGAGTGCGAGCAGAAGCTGTCCGCCGCCGTGCCGACCGGCACCGGGCCGGATGTCTTCGACATCGGCACCAACATCAGCGTCAACTTCATCGACGGCGGATTGCTCGACCCCAACCCGCCCGCGATCGACCAGTACCTGAAAAGCGGGGCGTGGAACAAGCAGGTTGTCGATTTCTCGGCGATCGACGGCAAGACCTACGGCCTGCCGCTGATGGAGGGCAGCCGCGCCTCGATGTACTACAACAAGACGATGTTCAAGGAGGCCGGCATCGCCGGGCCGCCGGCCACGTTCCCCGAGCTGATCGCGGCGGCGCAGAAGCTGGTGAAATTCGACGCGTCCGGCAAGATGATCCGCAGCGGCATCAGCCTGCGCCTGTCCGGCCAGGGCAGCGGCATCACCGAAAAATTCCGCTATCTGCTGGAGGCTGCCGGCGCCTCGGTGATCGCCCGGACGCCGGCCGGCAAGTACCACAGCAACTTCGACAACGATGCCGGCCGCTCCGCCCTGCAGTTCGTGGTCGATGCGGTGCAGAAATACAAGATCGACGATCCCAAGGTGCAGCACGATGCGGCGGCCTTCGTCGCCGGCAATACCGCGATGCTGTTCCGCGAGGCCTGGGTGATCGGCGAGATCCAGGAGAAGAACAAAACCCTCGACTACGGCGTCGCCCCGATCCCGAAATGGACGGCGGCGAGCCCGAACAAGATGCTGCTGCAGCCCTGGCTGATCTACGTCAACGGCAAGAGCGGCAACAAGGATGTGTCCTGGGACTTTCTGCAATTCCTGACCAACCAGGAGAACTCGCTGCGCCTGACGACGATGACCGGGTGGGTGTCGGCGCGTGCCGACGTCGACTGGAAGCCGCTGCTGGCGACGACGCCGCAATTCAAGGTGTTCGTCGATCCGCCGAAGGACATGACGTATTACGTCGAGCCGGTGCTGACGCCGTGGGATGAAATCCAGAGCAAGATGGCCGACAAGCTGACCGCCGCCTACATCAATCCGGCGCTCGAGGGCGACCCGGCCAAGCTTGCCGAGGCAGTGCATCAGATGGCGGCGCAGACCGACCAGTTGCTGAAGGATGCAGACCTCTACGCCGCGAACTAGCGCGCGCTGACGCCGCAACAGCCGGGGGGCGGTGCCGCGCCGCCCCCCGCCGCATCGACGCAACCGGGGAGTTCGATGAGCGCAGCCCAGCTTTCCGCGGGACGCCGCGTGCGGCGGCGGTGGCCGTTCGCCGTGGATTGGCGGATCACGCTGTTCTGCTACGCGACGCTGGCGCCGGTGCTGCTGCTGTTCGCCTATGCGCGGGTCTATCCGATCGCCTGGAGCGTCGTGCTCAGCTTCTACCGTTGGAACCTGATCCACAAGCTGAAGCCGTTCATCGGCTTCGGCAACTACGCCACCCTGCTCGGCGATGAGAACTTTCTGCTGGCGCTGAAAAACACCGCCGTCTACTCGCTCGCGACGGTCGGCCTGAGCACCGTTCTGGCGTTGCCGCTGGCCGTCTTCCTGGCCCGCAAGAGCCGGCTGTCGGCGTTCTACCAGACCATCTACTTCCTGCCGGTGATCACCCCGATGGTGCCGATGGCGATCGCCTGGAAATGGATCTACGACTACAACTACGGGCTGCTGAACTACGTCCTGTCGTTCTTCGGCATCGGCGCGGTGGCGTGGCTCACCGATCCGCGCATCGCGCTGTGGGCGCTGATCATCATGGGCGTCTGGAAGGTGCTCGGCTACAACCTCATTCTGTTCCTCGTCGGCATCCGCAACATCCCGGAGAGCTACATCGAAGCGGCGGCGCTGGACGGCGCCTCGGCGTGGCAGCGCTTCTGGCGCGTGACGCTGCCGCTCTTGAAGCCGATCCTGCTCTATGTGCTGGTGACGGCGACGATCAATTCGTTCAACGTGTTCACCCAGGTCTACGTGATGACGCTGGGCTCGCAGGCCGCACCCGGCCAGGCGGTGCGCGTGCTGGTGTTCGACATCTACCAGAACGGTTTTCAATACCTCAAGATGGGCTATGCCTCGTCCGAGGCCGTCATCCTGACGCTGATCGTGCTGGGCTTCACCGTCATTCAGTTTCGCGTGGCGCGCGGACAGGAGGATTAGATGCGGCACCGCAGCGGGGCATCGCGAAAGATCGGCGCGCGCATTGGCGGCATCGCGATCCACGCCATTCTCATGCTGGGCGCGGTGTTCATGATCCTGCCGATGGTGTGGATGCTGGCGACCTCCTTCAAGTCGCCGGAGGAGATCGCGATCTGGCCGCCGCGACTGCTGCCCCTGGCACCGACATTCGCCAACTTCACCGGCATCTTCGAGGTAGCCCCGTTCGCCCGCTTCTTCCTCAACAGCATGGGCATGTCCCTCGTTGCGACCGCGAGCGTCGCAGTCACTTCGCTGCTGGCCGGGGCGGTGTTCGCCAAATACCGTTTCCCGGGCCGCACGCTGCTGTTCGGGCTGATAATCGCAACGGCCATCGTGCCGTTCGAAAGCTACATGATCCCGCTCTACCTGCAGATGAACGCGGTCAAGTGGATCAACACCTATCAGGGCATGGTCCTCCCCTATCTGTTCATGAGCTTCGGCATTTTTCTGATGCGCCAGCACGTCGCCTCGGCGATCCCGATGGACTACCTGGAGGCGGCGCGCATCGACCGCGCGTCGGAGTGGTGGATCCTGCTGCGCATCATCGCGCCATTGTCCACGACCGCCCTGAGCGCGGTCGGGATTTTCGCCTTCATCCAGGCATGGTCGGCGTTTCTCTGGCCGCTGCTGATCGCCAACAACCAGATGTTGTTCAACATGGAAGTCGGGCTCACCGCCTTTCAGTTCAAGTTCAGCAGCGACTACGGCAAGCTCATGGCGGGATCGGTGGTCAGCGTCGTTCCCATGCTTTGCATTTTTTTGGTCCTGCGACGGCGGATCATCGAAAGCGTCGCGCTCACCGGGCTGAAGGGCTGAACGGCTTTTGGACGTCAGTCATGGGCGGCCGCGCCGCCGCAAGTGTTCACATCGTTCGCTCAAGATTTCGAGCGGCAACGATGTGCTGCGAGAACGGCGGCAGCGAGAGCGCATCTACCGCCCGAGGCGGTGCCGGCCTGCCGGGCGCGGCTCAACCCATGTACCAGCCGCCGTTCACGTGCAGCTCGTGGCCGGTGACGAAGCGGCTGCGCGGCGAGGCGAGGAACAGCGTGGCCTCGGCGATGTCCTCCGGGCTGCCGCGGAATTTCAGCGACTGCTTCTCGGTGACCGTGCGATCGAACGCGGCGCGGTCGTTGCCCCAGGTACTTGCGCTCAAGCTCGGTCGGGATCGCGCCGGGGCTCACCGCATTGACGCGGATGCCGGCCGGCCCGACCTCGCGCGCGAGCGCTCGCGTCAGGCCCAGTAGCGCGCCTTTCGACATCACATACGGCACCTTCTCCGTCCATCCACCGGACAGGGTGACGCTCATGATGTTGACGATGGCGCCGCCGCCGCGCTGCTTCATCCCGGGAACGACGGCCTGGCTCAGCAGGAACGCGGCACGCGCGTTGATCGCCTGGGTCTCGTCGTAGGCGGCGCTGTCGTAGCTTTCGATCGGCCCGATCGGGTCGATCGCGGCGTTATTCACCAGGATGTCGAGCGGCCCCGCGCGCGCCACATCGGCGAGCAGGGCTGTCGTGTCGCGCAGGTCGCCGGCGATGAACGTGGCCTGCACCGACGCCGCGAGCACGGCACCGCTGCTGCGCGGCAGGTCGTGCACCACGACCTCGGCGCCTTCGGCTGCCAGCAGGCGCACGATCGCGCTGCCGATGCCGCCGGCGCCGCCGGTCACCAGCGCGCGCTTGCCGGCGAGGATCACGGGCTGCTCCAGCCGCCATCGACCTTGTGGTCGACGCCGGCGATGAACGCCGCCTCCTCGGAGGCGAGGAAGGCGACGGCGTGGTCCGGCGGGCCGCCGAAGCCGCCCGCTTGCGTCAACTTGACTGGCGCTGCGATCATGACGGCATCGACGATACGCCTGGATCGCTCGGTGAGGAATATCCCCGGGCTGATGCGGTTCACCGTCGCGCGAATGATCGTGCTGCGCGCGACGCATGTCGCCCGATCGACGCCGCGGTTCCGCTGTAACCGGCGGCAAGCGATTGGCACGCGTCCGAATCTCTCGATCTACTTCGCCAAGAATTGGTCCAAGACATTGCGGGTGATCTGCTCGGTGAAACGCTCGCGGCGCTTGAGACCCATGACCCATTCGCAACTCGCGGCCGTCACCACCTCGCCCTTGCCGCTGTTCATGTGCACCAGCATGCCGGCGCCGTAGCGGTAGCGCTGCAGCGCCGCCGGCTCGACGCCGCCGGTCATCAGGCGCGCGAGGCCGTTCAGATCGCTGTCGCCCAGATAGATGTGGGAGCCGCCGCCGCGCCGCGCGCCCTCGGCCAGCACCGCCGGCGCCATTGCCAGGATTTCGATGTCGGTCGCCGCGCCGTCGTCGCCGCTCGGATACGGCAGGCCGTGTCGGAACGTGTAGTCCAGGCCATCGACTTCGTAGCCGAAGATGCGCGCCTCGGCGCCAAAGACGTCGCCGTAGTAGAGGCCGGTGTTGTCGAACACCCAGTGCTCCGGCCGATAGACCGTAAAACCCTTCTGGCCGCGGGGCAGAAACCCGCCCCATGACGCATAGAGGCCCTCGACGCCGTTGACACCGAACGTGGTGGAACCCGGCCAGGCGACCTCGGGGGTTTCCCAGCACGTGGTCAGGCGGCGCCGCTCGGCGGTGTCGCGCACCGGGTCTTCGGTCGGGGCACGGAACTTGTGGCAGACCTGCATCCGGCCTTCGTCTTCCAGCCGAATCTGCCACAGGAAATTGGCGCCGAACCGGGCGACGTTGCCGCCGCGCGCGGTGAACGCCTCCAGCGCCTCGCGCATCTCCCATGACCAGGTACTCGTCGTGCCCGACGATCACCACCGTGCCGTAGTCGTCGAGGATTTGCGGGCGGTAGTGCAGGTCGGTCTGGGTGATCATGTCGAGCGCGTAGCCCTCGCGCTCGGCCCAGCGGACGAAATGGCGGTCGGTACTGGGCCCAGCCGTTGCCGGCGTAGTAGAGGCCGAAGCCGTTCGCGTAGGCCCATTCCTTGAAGGCGTAGCGCGGCGCATCGCCTGGCTCGGGCGGCACGTCCGCCATGATCCGCGGCGCGCCCTCCGGCAGCCAGACGACGCCCTTGGTCCACGGCCGCTCGGCGCTGAGCCGGGGGCAGGCGAGATTGCCGTCGGGGCCATCGGTGCCCTGGTAGTGGTTGGCGCCGCCCCAGTCGTTGTACGCCATCCAGGTCGCGGTCGGCAGCAGCATCAGCAGTTTTCCCCGTTGTGTCGCCGTGGTCGGGCAGACGACGAAGAAATGGTGCTGCATGAACCGCCCGCCGCCGGGACGCGGGCATGTGGAGACGACGCGATAGAAGCCGGAGCGCAGATCGGCGGGCAGTCGCCACGTGTGCCGCACCGGCCAGCCGCAGCCTTTGGTGTACGCGCCCCTCGGCATCGCAGTGAACCGGCCCGGCAGGTCGCGCGCGACATGCACCGGCTCCGGTCGCCAGCCGTCGCGGTAGATCTCCACCGACCACAGCGGCGCGGTGGTGGAGGAATGGAACCGCACCTCGTCGCCCGGCGCGTACGACATCGCGTCGGTGTAGGTGTAGACTTCGGGAAACGCCGGATCCTCGTGCGGCGCCTCGTACCAGTAGACGTGCAGCCAGTGGTCGTCGCCGTGCAGCGGGCGCGGGCGGCGCGGGCGCTCGTTGGTCGGGCCGTGCTCGAAGCCTTCGGGTGCTGTCCAGTCGGTCATGCGTATGCCCTACAGCGCGTATGAGACGAGTTTTCCGGGAATGCCGAACGTCACCCACAGCCGGCCCGCGTGCACGCACACATTGGTCGGGTCGCTGCCTTTGCCGGTCTCGACGAAGTCCAGCACGCGGCCTGTCGCATCGATCATGGCGACGCGGTCGCCGATGCTGCCCGTCGCGTACAGAGTGTCGCCCGCGAACACCATGCCATCCGGGTTGAAGCCGTCGTCGAGGCGGCACCAGGTGGACGGCGCGCCGACGCTGTCGCCGTGCCAGGGAAACCGGACGATGCGGTGCTCCATCGTGATGCCGACCAGCAGCGAACCGTCCGGATGGAACACGAGGCCGTTGGGAAATCCGGTCATTTTCGCGAGCTGCGCCACCGAGCCGTCCGGCCGCGCCAGCAGCAACTGGCCGCCGTGATACGGGCACGCGGGATCGGTCGGCGCGAAATCCTGGAACACGTCCCAGTTCTGCGGATCGGTGAACACGATGTCGCCGGCCGGCGTGAACACGAGATCGTTGGGGCGGGACGGCTTCTCGCCCGGCAGGTCGACGGCGAAATCGGTCACGCGGCCGTCGAGCGTCAAGCGCTGGATGCGGCCGGAGACCATCTCGTGCGCGAAGTGCAGTTCCTCGATCGAGCGCGGCGCGATGCCGCCGTTGTTGGCGATGTAGAGCGCGCCGTCCGGGCCGAGCCGCATTCCGTTCGGCGCGCCGGGCAGCGCCGCAAGTCCGCGCAGCGTGCCGTTGTGGTAGGCGCGCACCTTGGCGTGCAGCAGATCGACGAACGCGATGCTGCCATCCGGTAGCGCGACCGGCCCCTCCGGAAAGCCGAGGCCGGCAACATGCACGGTTGCGACGTTCGTCATGCTCGGTGCTCCCCGTTGCCGCGGCGTGCGGCGCCGATGGCGATGCCCTGCGTGGCGGTTTCGTCCGGCGCGAAATGGCACGCGACGGTGTGGAGCCCGCCGTCCACTGCCCGCAATGCCGGGACCGTGCTGCGGCACACCTCGCGGGCGAGCGCGCAGCGCGGATGGAAGCGGCAGCCGGGCGGCGCGTCGGCGGGGTTCGGCGGGTCGCCGCCGAGCACGATGCGTCGCCAGCCGCGGTCGCGCCGCGCGGCGAGCGTGGGCGCCGCGGAGAGCAGTGCCTGCGTGTACGGATGCAGCGGCGAGAACAGGATTTCCGCCGCCGGCCCGGATTCGACGATCGTGCCGAGGTACATCACCGCGACGCGGTCGGCGAGGTGGCCGACCACCTCCAGATCGTGCGAGATCAGCAGATAGGCGACGCCGCGGGCGCGCTGGATCTGCAGCAGCAGGTTGAGGATCTGCGCCTGGATCGACGGATCGAGCGCCGAGGTCGGTTCGTCGGCGACGATCAGGTCGGGCTCCAGCGCCAGCGCGCGGGCGATGCCGATGCGCTGCAACTGGCCGCCGGAAAACTGCGCCGGCCGCTTGTGCAGATCGATGTGGCCAAGCCCGACGAACGCCAGCAGCGCCTCGATGCGGGCGGCAATGCCGCCGTCCGGCGCGACGCCGTGGGTGGTGAACGGCTCGGCGAGAATGCTGCCGATCGACATGCGCGGGTTCAGCGACGCCAGCGGGTCCTGAAAAACCGCCTGCAGCTTTCGCCGGATCGGCATCAACCGCTGCGGCGACCAGGCGCTGATGTCCTCGCCGGCGAATTCGATGCGGCCGCCGGTCGGGTCGAGCAGCCGCAGCGCCAGCCGCGCGAGCGTCGATTTGCCGCAGCCGGTCTCGCCGACCAGGCCGAGCGTCTCGCCGGCGCCGACCGTCAGCGACACGCCCGCGACCGCATGCACGCGACCACGGCCGCGCCGCTGCGCAAAGCTGCGGTTGACGTCGTGCAGCGCGAGCAGCGGTGCCGTCATGCGGCGATGCCGATCGGATGGTGGCAGGCGGCCAGCACGTCGCCGACCGCGCGCAGGGCGGGCGCGATCGTGCGGCAGTCGTCCTGCGCGCGCGGGCAGCGCGGATGGAACGGACAGCCGGACGGTCGCGCGTCGAGCGCCGGCGCGGTGCCGGTGATGGCCCGCAACTCGGTCTTTGGCGCGACCTCGGCGACCATCGCGCTCAGCATCAGCGCCTGCGTGTAAGGATGCGCCGCGTGGTCGATGATGCTGGCGGCGGCGCCGATCTCGGCGGCGCGGCCCGCGTACATCACCAGGATCCGGTCGGCGAGTTCGGCCACCACGCCCATGTCGTGCGTGATCAGCACGATCGTCAGCGCAAACTCGCGCCGCAGTTCCTTGAGCAGGTCGAGCACCTGCGCCTTGATGGTCACGTCGAGCGCGGTCGTCGGCTCGTCGGCGATCAGCAGCCGCGGGCCGCAGGCGAGCGCCATCGCGATCATCGCGCGCTGCCGCATGCCGCCGCTGATTTCGTGCGGGAAGGCACGCGCCACCCGCGCCGGGTCGGGCATGTGCACGCGCTCCAGCAGTTCCACCGTGCGGCGCGCGGCCGCGCGGCGGTCGGCGAGGCCGTGGGTGCGCAGCACCTCGGCGATCTGTTCGCCGACCGGCCAGACCGGGTTCATCGCGCTGAGCGGGTCCTGGTAGACGACGCCGATTTTGGCGCCGCGCAGCTTGCGCAGTTCCGGCTCGGCGAGGCCGAGCATCTCGCGGCCCTCGAAGCGGATCGATCCCGCGGCCGCGGCGCGCGGCGGCAGCAGGCCCAGCACCGCCATCCCGGTCAGCGACTTGCCCGAGCCGGATTCACCGATGATGACAAAGATCTCGCCCTCGTCGACATCGAAGCCGAGGCCGTCGACGGCACGGAGCGGGCCGAAGCTGACCGCGAGGTCGCGCACGGACAGGATCACCGCTCGCGCCCGGCGGCGTGGGCGGCGAGCGCGTCGCCGATGATCGAGAACGCGACGGCGGCGAGCATGATCATCGCGCCGGGAAACACGAGGTACCACCACGCGGAGCCGAAATACGGGCGGGAATCGCGGATCAGCAGGCCCCATTCCGGCGTCGGCGATTGCGCGCCGAGGCCGAGAAACGAGAGCGCGGTGACGGCGACCAACGCGTAGCCGATGTCGGTGGTGACGCGCACGTTCACCGCCTGCACGACAAACGGCATGATGTGGCGGCGCAGCAGCGTGCGCGTCGGCACGCCGAGCGCGCGCGCGGCCTCGACATGCGGACGTTCGCGCAGGCCCAGCACTTCGCCGCGCATCAGGCGCGCGTAGCCCGGCCACCAGATGATGCCGAGCGCGATTGCGACGGTCGGCAGCCCGCGCCCGATCGCGGCGGCCAGCGCCAGGGCCAGCACCAGCGCCGGGATGCCGAAGAACAGGTCGACGATGCGCATCAGCAGGTCGTCGAGCCAGCCGCGCACCATGCCGGAGATCGCGCCGTACAGCACGCCGAATGCAGCGGAACCGAGCACGATCGCAACCGCAAGCCCGAGCGAATAGCGCGTGCCGTGGATGACGCGGGAGAACACGTCGCGCCCGCCTTCGTCGGTGCCGAACGGGTGGCTGGGCGACGGTGGTTCCAGCCGGTGCGACACGTCGAGGATGATCGGGTCGTACGGTGCCAGCAAGCCCGGGAACAACGCGAATGCCGCGAACACGGCGAACACGCTCCATGCCAGAACCAGCAGCGCGCGGTTCGCGGCATTCGAAACCGGCCGCGCGGCCAGCGCCGCCGTCACGTCCTGCGCGATGGGCGCCGCGCCGCTCATGCGGCGACGCTGCGGACGCGCGGATCGATCAGCGGATACAGCAGGTCCATGACAAGATTGATGATGACGAAGCCGGCGGTGGAGACGATCGCCAGCGCGATCACCGGCGCGTAGTCGAATACCTGGAACGACTGGTACGCGTAGAGGCCGATGCCGGGCCAACTGAAGATCACTTCGACCAGGATCACCCAGCTCAGCATGTAGCCGAACTGCATCGTCGTGACCGCGAGCACCGGGCTCAGCGCGTTGCGCAGCACGTGCTTGTAGAGGATGCTGCGCGGCGGCAACCCCTTGCCGCGCGCGGTGCGGATGTACGGCCGGTCGAACTCGGCGATCAGTGCCGCGCGCGACATTCGCGTGCCGACAGCGAGCAGGTTCAGCACGATCGTCAGCGCCGGCAGCGTCATCGATTCCAATGAACGCCAGAGCGCCATCGGATCGCCGGCGAGCAGCGAATCCACCAGCAGGAATCCGGTCACGGTCGGCGGCGCGATGTCGCGGATCGGGAAGCGTCCCGACAGGGGCAGCCAGTGCAGCCGATAGAAGAACACGAATTGCAGCGCCATGCCGAGCCAGAACACCGGGATGCCGGTGCCGAGCATGGTGAACAGCCGGACCGCCGCATCGACCCAGCCGCCAGGATGCCGTGCCGCCGCCACCGCCAGGAAGAAGCTGACCAGCAGATAGACGACGAAGCTGACGACCAGCAACTCCAGCGTCGCCGGCAGGAACTGTCCGAGATCGGTCGCAACGCTGCGGTGGGTGCGCAGCGACTGCCCGAAATCGCCGAGCGCCAGCCCGGAAAGGTAACGGCCGAACTGCACCAGCAGCGGCTGGTCCAGCCCGTACTCGGCGCGGATGCGCGCGACGGTCGCCTCCGAGGCGTTCTGGCCGGCGAGGAATGCGGCAGGGTCGGCCGGCACGATGCGGCTCAGGAAGAACGTCAGGATGGCGACCATCAGGAGCAGCAGCACGCCCCAGGCGAGCCGTCGCGCGAGAAATGCCGCCATCCCGACGCGCCCCTTGCCTTACTTCGCGCGGATTTCCCAGAACCGCACGTTGATGTATTCGGCCGGGTCGATCCGATAGCCCTCGATGCGATCGGGCTCCGGCACCACCGTCGTCGGCCGCGCGGCCCAGATGATGTAGTGCGAATTGGTCAGGATCTCGAACGCCTGCTTCAGCACCGCGTTGCGCTCCGCGTCGTCCGTGATCGTCGGCGCCTTGGCGATCAGCGCTTCCATTGGCGCGTCATAGAACTTCCCGGAATTGTAGAACCCGCCTTTGAGATAGTGCGCGGCATAGAACTTGGTCGCGTCGGTGGGACTCAGGTTGGCGTTGCCGAGCACGAAGCAGTTGCTCTGGTTGTCCTTGATCGAGGTGATCGACTGCACGAACGGCTGCTCGTCGACCTCGACCTTGATGCCGATCTGCGCGGCCGAGGATTGCAGCACGGTCGCGGCGAAGCTGAACTCCGGGAAGCCCGCCGGCACCGAGCATTTCACCGTGGCGTTGCCCATCCCCGACTTCGCGAGCGCCGCCTTGGCCGCCGCGAGATCGGTCGTGATCGCCGGCTCGCTGGCCTCCGGGCTGCCGGGGAACCAGTTCGGCACCGGGCCGCGCGGCGTGTAGTTGCCGCGCTGGAAGTACTTGCTCATCGCGCTGTAGTCGAACACGCGCACCAGGGCTTCGCGGAAATCGATGTTGCTGGTCGGCTTGGTCTCCATGTTCAGGTAGATCGCCGGCCACGCCCAGAGGTTGTTGCCCTCGATCGAATGAAACCCGGGCGAGTGGCCGATGCGCAGCGCGTCGTCGCGCGGCACGAAGGCCGCGAGGTCGAACTCGCCGCCCTCCAGCCCGCGGCCGCGGCTGGCGCCGTCGGTGACGAACCGGTCGATCACCCGATCGAACACGCCCTTCGGGAACGTGCCCCACCACGCGGCGTTGCGCTTCAGTTCGATCTGCGTGCCGCGCGTCCAGCTGACGAATTCATAGGGGCCGGTGCCGTTGGCGTGCTCGCCGAAATACGCGTCGCCCTTGTCGGTGTCGGCCGCGTGCTTGTCGATGTCGGCGTGCGACATCATCTCGATGCGGCTCAGGTTGCCGGCGAGGAACACGTTCGGCGCCTTGGTGGTGAACTTCACCGTCATCGGATCGACGATGCTGGCGTCGGCGATGTCGCTGACCAGGTAGCTCTGGCCCTGGCCGATCCGCAGCAGCCGGTCGATCGTCGCCTTCACGTCGGCGGCTGTGAACGGTGCGCCATCGTGGAACTTCACGCCGGAACGCAGCGTGAATGTCCAGGCCGTGCCGTCCTGCTTCCAGCCGGTGGCAAGCCCCGGCAGCAGTTTTGCGGGATTGTCGAGGTCGAAATTGACCAGCCGGTCGTAGATGTTGCGGGTGACCGCCAGCTCCCAGTTGATGTTGGCCTTGGCCGGATCGATCGTGCTCGGCTCGCCGGCGTCGGCGTAGACGAGCGTGCTGGCTTCCGCCGCGCGTGCTCGGTGCGACGGCAGCGCCAGCACGGCACCGAGCGCGATCGCGAGTGCTAGACTGCGCATTTTGAGCATCTGTTCTCCCCCTCACCCCCCGTTGATCGGGGAAATCGTAGCAGCTTCATCTACACCTTAAGCTCGTCTATTGCGAGGGCGGTCACCCGGCCATCGCTGTGGTATTTCGGCGCGGGGCGCGAGTAGACGTCGCCAAGCCTGGCATAATAGCTGCCGGAAAGGCGGCAGACCGGATCCAGCAGCTTCGGCTGGATCCTGCCGCCCGCCCACACTTGCGCGGAGCAGCGGATATGGATGACTTCGCCGAGCACAAGGTAGGACTCGCCGACCGGGATGATCTGGGTCGTGCGGCACTCGAGATGCGCCGGCGCCGCGGCGACCCGCGGCGCCGACACCTTCACGCACGGCGCCCGATCCAGCTTCGCCCATTCGAACTCGTCGATCTCCGGCGGCACGTCGATCGATGAGGCGACCATCTTGTCGGCGTGCGCCTGGTCGACGATGTTGACGACGAATTCTCCGGTCTCGCGTGCATTGACGAGCAAATCCTTGATCCCCGTGGTGCTGAACAGCACGTGCGGCGGGTGGTTCGACGCGATCGTGAAATAGGAGAACGGGGAAAGGTTCGGGACGCCGTCTTTGGAGATCGTCGACACCCAGGCTATCGCGCGAGGGATCACTAGCGCCGCGAGGAAGAAATAGGTCTGTCGACCGTCCCATTCGGCCGGATCGATATCGAGCGGGCCGTCGAGCATGTCGGGCAGCGCTTGCATCATCCCTCCGGTGGCGGCAATCCAGTCGGGGCGAGTTGACTTACCGAACGATTGGTAGGTAAGCTGCCTTGGGCAGTTCGCCATGTCAACCCGCGTCGGGGGCGTCAATTGATCGGATGCCGAAGTTGGCCAACGCCAGCGTGACCCGCAACCCGCCATGATCGAGCTGGATCGGCAGTTGGACGCTCTGCTCTTGACCGCGGCGGCGGAGCGCGTGGTGCCCGGGGTGGTCGCGGTTGTCGCCGACCGGCACTCCGTTCTCTACGCGGGGGCGTTCGGCCGGCGCGACGCCCGGACGGGCGCGGCGATGACCCGCGACACGATCTTCCGGATCGCGTCGATGACCAAGCTAGTGACCGCGATCAGTCTGTTGCAACTGGTGGAGCGCGGCCTCGTTGCGCTCGCAACGCCAGTCGGCGACGTCTTGCCGGCGTTCGACGATCTGCCGGTTCTCGACGGCTTCGACGCCGACACGCCGCGACTGCGGCGGCCGGCAACGCGCGCGACGATCCTGCAGTTGCTCACGCACACCTCGGGGCTTGGCTACGACATCTGGAACGCCGATCTCGTGCGCTTTCACGCGCTGACCGGCATGGCGCGCGTGCAGACCGGGCTGCGCGTATCGTTCGGCGCCCCGCTGGTGGCCGACCCGGGCACGCGCTTCAGCTACGGCACCAGCATGGACTGGGTCGGGCTGGTCGTGGAAGCGCTGTCCGGGCGCCCGCTGGAGGCGTACTGGCGCGAGCAACTGTTCGAACCCCTCGGGATGACCGACACGGTGGTTCGCCTCGACCCGGATCGGCGCGCGCGGTCGTCGCTGGTCCATGTGCGCGGTGACGGCGGCGACTGGCAGCCGACGGCAATCGACTTCGTGCAGCAGCCGGAATTCTACGCCGGCGGCCACTGCCTCTATTCCACCGCCGCGGATTTCCTGCGCCTGCAGCAGGCGCTGCTCCGCGACGGCGAGTCGGCCGCGGGACGGCTGCTCGCGCCGGCGACGGTCGCGGCGATGTTTCGGGATCACCTTGTGGGCCTCGACGTCGGCACGATCGTGACGGCCGATCCGGCCGCGAGCCTGGACGTGCCGCTCTCAGGCAAGAAATGGGGCCTCGGTATTCTGGTCGAGCCCGAGGACGTGCCGGGCGGTCGCGCGGCCGGCAGCGGCGGCTGGGCGGGCGGATTCAACACGTTCTTCTGGGTCGATCGGTCGCGCAACCTGACCGCGGCGCTCTACACGCAGACCCTGCCGTTCTATGCCGACCCGATCGTGGACCTGTACCGACGGTTCGAGACCGCGGTCTATGGGTCGGCGCCGGCCGCTATCCGGAGAACCGGGGCTCCGCCAGGCCCTTGACGCCAAGCCCGTGGATCGCGAACAGCCCGCCAGCCTCCGGCTCGCTCGCGGCGATGTTCGGGCTGCGCGAGATCGAGGTCACGTAGAGCGTGTCGAGCATCGGCCCGGCGAAGCTGACATTCGTCGGGTGGCGGACCGGCATCTCGACGACGCGCTCGACTTTGCCCGCGGGGTCGAAGCGCACAATCCGGCCGCCCGTCACCATCGCCGACCACAGACAGCCGTCCGCATCGACGGTCGCGCCATCGGGCGGCGAATTGAATTGCTGCGTGTCGGCGAACACCCGGCGATTGGCGAGCGCGCCGGTGCCGACATCGTAGTCGTACGCATAGATTCTGCCGCCGCGGGCTGTCGGCGAAATAGAATGTCGCGCCATCCGGGCTGAAGCAGGGGCCGTTACAGTTGCCGATCCCGGATTCCAGCAACGTCGTCGCGAGCGTGCGATTAAGCCGGTACATCGCACCGACATAAACGCCGTCCGGTGGCGGCCGGATATGCATCGCGCCCGCGACGAAGCGGCCCTGCCGATCGACCTTGCCGTCATTGAAGCGGAGATCGCTGCGGCCGAGGTCGAAGATTGCCACCGGCTGCGATCCGCCCGTGTCCAGGTCGAGGAAATAGAAGCCGTCATCGAGGGCCGCGACCGCGCCGCCACTCTCCCGCAGCGCCATCGAGCCGATCTGCTTGCCGGTTGCGACTTCGCGATGCGCGCCGCTCGCGGGATCGAGGCAATGAATGCGCCCCTCCATCGCGTCGCACCAATACAGCAGGCGACGGCGGGTGTCCCAGAGCAGCCCTTCGCCAAGTCGGTCGATGGTCGTGCCGACCCGGATGATCTCATGGCTCATCGGACATGTCCGCTCAAAGGAAGGCGGCGGTGATGCCGCCGTCGACGTACAGCACATGGCCGTTGACCCACGCACTTTCGTCGCTGGCGAGAAACACCGCGGCATCGGCCATGTCCGCGGGTCGGCCGAGACGCTTGAGCGGGGTGCGGCTCAGCCGGTGCTCCATCGCCTCACTCGACACGTTGCGAACGACGCCGTCGGTCAACGTCGTGCCGGGCGCGATCGCATTGACGCGGATGTTCTTCGGCCCGAGATCGACCGCGCCGGAGCGGGTGAGCCCGGTCACCCCGGCCTTGATGCCGGAATAGACCAACGAGTTGGGAAGGCTGCGCGCCGCCGCGACCGAGGCGATGTTGATGATCACGCCGCCGCCGCGCGGCGCCATGATCGCCTCGGCGATCTGCATGCCCCACACCACCGCGTTGAAGCCGACCCCGACCATGCCGTTGAGGTTCTCCTCGGTGACCTCGGCGAGCGGCTGGTAGCGCGCCCACATCGCGTTCGAGACGAGAATGTCGAAGCGGCCGTGGTCGTCGAGCAACATGCGGGCGGCCCGGTCGAGCGTGTCGCGCTTGGAGACGTCGCCAGCGGTGCCGCAGGCCCGGCCACCAAGCGCCTGCAGTGCGGCGACGGCGGCATCGACCCGCTCCTGCTTCAGATCGACGATGCCGACGATCGCGCCTTCGGCGACATAGGCTTCGGCGATGGCGCGGCCGATGCCCCGGGCGCCGCCGGTGATCAGCGCCACGCGGCCTTGCAGACGGCCAAACCCGGTCCGCGTCGGCGTCTCGCTCATCGGGTCCTGCCCATTGCCGGGGAATGCGGGTCGCGCCGGACGATCAGTGCGTCGACGGCCACGCCGCCTTCCAGCAGCGCGATGAAGGGGTTGATGTCGATCGTCTCGATCTCGTCCGAATGCGCGGCGGCGAAGCTCGAGAGCGCGGCGATCGTTCTGGCGATCGCCCGGAGATCGACCGGCTGTTGCCCGCGCGCGCCGGCCAGCACCGCGAAGCCGCGGATGTCGCGGACCATGTGCAGCGCCTCGGCCTCGCTCACCGGCGCGAGCCGGAACGTCACGTCCTGCAGCACCTCGACGTGAATGCCGCCGAGGCCGAACATGACAACCGGCCCGAAATCCGGATCGTTGGTGCTGCCGATCACGGTCTCGACGCCGCCTGCGACCATCGGTGCCACCAGAACGCCGTCGATCTCGGCGAATGCGTGGGCTTTCCGCGCATTGGCGATGATTGCCTCGAATCCCCGGGCGACTGCCGCGTCGTCCGCGAGGTCGAGCAACACACCGCCGATGTCCGATTTGTGCGCAATGCCGGCGGCGGCGATCTTGAGCGCGACCGGAACGCCGAAGCGCCGCGCCGCCGCGACGGCCTGTTCGGCCGATGTCGCAATCACCTCCGGCACGAACTCGATGCCGGCGGCGCCGAGCAGCGCCTTCGCCACCGTCTCGGACATCCGTTCGGGAAGCGGTGCGGATGCGCCTGCCGCAGCGGCTTCCAGCGAAGCCGGGCGCGCGAACGCCTCGCGAAAACCGGCAAGACGCGCGACGACGGCGACCAGGCGGTCCGGATCCTCGAACACCATCAGCCCTTCGGCTTCCAGGCGCTTGCGCGTGTCCGGCGTGGTCATCATGCAGACCGGGAACAGCGTGTCGGGAAAGCGTTTGCGCACGTTGAGCATCGCCGCGATCAGCGCGTCGGTCAGGTGCGGATCGAGCCCCATCGTGCCGAGGAACACTGCGACCGTGTCGTAAGTGTTCTCGTCCAGCATGGCGTGCAGCACCGGCGCCAGCAGCGCGAAATCGTGCAGGATCTGCGGCGTGACGTCGACCGGGTTGGCGGTTGCCGCGAATGCCGTCGTCTGCTTGATCCGGCGCTGCACATGCTCCGGCAGCGTCGGCAGTTCGATCGCCCTGCGTCGCCGCTGCGTCCGCCATCATCACGCCGAAGCCGCCCGACACCGTGACCACGCCGAGCCGTCGCCCTGCGGGCAGGGTGGGCTGCGAGCAGGCATACGCGAGATCGAGCATCGCGTCGAAGGACTGCACGCGCGCGGCGCCGGTCGCGGCGAACACCGCGTCGTAGACTGCGTCCGATCCGGCGAGCGCACCGGTGTGCGAGGCGGCGGCGCGCGAGCCCGTGCTGGACGCGCCGCCTTTCAGCACGATCACGGGTTTGCCGGCACGGCGCGCCAGTTCCAGCGCATCGGCGAGGCGCCGGCCGCTTTTGCAGGACTCCAGATAACACAGGATGACCTTGGTCGATGGATCCTGGGCGAACCACGCGATGCAGGCCGCGACATCGACATCGGCCTCGTTGCCGGTGGCGGCGAAGCGCGAGAATTTGAGCCCGCGCGCGACGCCCTTGACCAATGCGTAGGTGCCGACCGCGCCCGACTGGCTCGCCATCGCGATCGGGCCGGCCTCCGGCGGCGCGAATTCCAGCGAGTGCGAAAACGTCGCATAGGCGCCGGAGGCGAAGCTCGCGGCCCCAAGGCAATTCGGGCCGAGCAGGGCAACGCCCGCCGCCGCACACCGCTCGGCGAGGCGTGTCTGCGCGTCTGCGCCGGCTTCGTCGCGCTCGCTGAAGCCGGCACTGAAAACGACGATCGAGCGCACGCCCTTGGCAATCGCCGCATCGACAGCCGCCGGAACGGCGGCACTGCCCAGGCCGATCAGCGCCTGATCGACAACGTCCGGGACCGACGCGAGATCCGGATACGCCTTCAGTCCCTGGATTTCCGGCTGGTTCAGGTGAATTGGATAGATCGGCCCGGCGAACCTGGCACGCTTGAGCAGCTGGATCGGCCTCCCGCTGATCTTTCGCGGGTCCGCCGAAGCGCCGATCACCGCGATCGAACGCGGATTGAACAAGCCATCGAGATCGACCCTCGCGACCATGGAATGCGGCGTCTGCGAATAGTCCATTTGCACGCGGCCGCCGGTGATGTAGGTTGACTTACCGAACGCTTGGTAGGTAACAATGCGCGGTCGCTTGTGGTGTGTCAACGCGGAACTGGGAAAGATCGCGAGCCCGTCACCGATCCTGTTGGGGCCGTGCCGTCCATGAACGAGGCAAAGCCGACTTCCGCCGATGTCGCCTGGCAGGTCGAGCGTCGCGGAACGACGGTCATCGCGACGCTCAGCCGTCCGGCGGTGCGCAACGCGATGGACTTCGCCTGCTGGCACCAGCTTGACGCCGTGCTCCGCGACGTCGACGGCGACCCGGAGAGCCGCGCCCTGGTGCTGGCGGGCAGCGGCGGCGTGTTTTCCGCCGGCGGCGACATGAAAAATCCCGAACCGCGTGGCGACGGAGTGCTGAAGGATGCGGCGCGGCTGCAATTCCTGCAGAACCGTGCTGATGCGGCTGGCGCGCTTGTCGACGCCGTGCATTGCGGCCGTGGAGGGTCCGGCGGTCGGGGTCGCGTGGGGCCTCGCGCTCACGTGCGATCTGGTCGTCGCGGCCAGCGACGCGAAATTCATGGCCCCGTTCGCATCGCGCGGTCTCGTGCCCGATGGCGGGCTCGGCGTTCCACCTGGTCAAGGCGCTCGGCAGGCTGCGGGCCGGCGAAATTCTGCTCGGCGGGCGCGCGCTCTCGGGGCGCGAAGCGTTCGATGCGGGCCTCGTCAGCGAAGTCACGGCGCCGGGCGCAGGCGCTGGCGCGGGCCGTCGCGATCGCTGAGACGTTCGCGCGGTCGTCCCGCGACACCATCGCGCTGACGCTGCGCGCGCTGCGGCGCGCCGAACACAGCAGCTATCGCGACTATCTCGACGCGGAACTGGAGCTGGCGGCACTCAACCTGCACAACCCCGGCATTGCGGCGACCCGGGTCAATTTCAAGAAGGCCGGCCCCGATCCTGCAACCGGGAACCGGACGACGTGACCGGCAGGGCCGACACGGCGAGCGCGCGCGCGACCAAGACGCCCGTCAAGGTCGTGCGGACCAACAAGGAAGCGACGATCCTCGCCGAAGCCTGCCGGCTGTTCGCGACCAACGGCTTCGCCGAGACGTCGATCCGCGACATCGCCGACGCGGCGGGCATCTCCAATGCGGCGCTCTATCATTTTTTCGCGGACAAGAACGAGCTGTTCGCCCGGATCTTCGTGTCGGTCACCTCGCAGCTTTGCGCCTTCGTCGAATCGCGCATTGATCCGAGCGAGACCGCGACCCGGCGCCTGCGCGCCTTCATGCGCGGCTACGGTACGTTCTTCGAGGACCACACCTACATGTGCATCGCGGCATCGTCGAGTTTTCGCGCGCTCGGCGATTCGCCTAAGCGCGACGAGGCGATCTACTGGCGGGATCGCTACGAGGGCATCGTGCGCGCCATCATTCGGCAGGGGATGGACCGGGGCGAGTTTCGCGAGGGCGATGCGGCGCTCGTCGGCCGCGCGGTGCTGTCGTGCCTGAACTGGCTGCACCGCTGGTACCGCCCGTCTGGCCGGCTGACGCCGATCGAGATCGTCGACGGCTATGCCGATATTCTCATCGGCGGCATCGCCGCGCCTGCCAAACCGTAAGAGCAAGGGTCATCGGCCGTGGACTACCAGCAGATCAGGCTCGACGTGGATGCGGCGGGCGTGGCCACGGTCACGTTCGCCAAGCCGCCGGTCAATGCGCTCGACCGGCGCGGGCGCGACGAGATCACGCATGTGTTCGACGCGATCAGCGATCGGGATGACATCCGCGTGGCGATCCTGACCGGCGAGGGCAAGGTCTTCTGCGCCGGCGCCGATATCAAGGAGCGGGTCGACATGGCCCGCGAGCCCGGCGACTACCTCCGCCACAACCGGCAGACGCGCGAGACGTTCCTCGCCATCATGGAATGCGCGAAGCCGGTCATCGCCGCGGTGAACGGTCCGGCGATCGGCGCCGGCGTCGCGCTGATGCTCGCCAGCGACATCATGTTCGCATCCGACAATGCGTTCCTGGTGATGCCGGAGATCGACGTCGGGCTGTCCGGCGGCCAGCGCCTGCTGATCGAGAACTTCGGCAGGTCGCGTGCGCGGCTGATGTACTACACCGGGCGCCGGGTCCATGCGGCCGAACTCTACCGGCTCGGCCTGATCGAGGCTTGCCTGCCGCTCGACCAACTCCTGGCCGAAGCACGCAAGGTCGCGGCCGATATCGCCGGCAAGAGCCCGGCGGCGATCCGCTCGGCGAAGCGGACGCTGAACCTCGTCGAGCACCTGCCCTATCGTGTCGCCTACCCCTACGAGCAGTCGATCACGGCCGAACTTGCCAAGCTTGAGGATACGCGCGAGGCGCAGCTTGCCTTCGTGGAAAAGCGCAAGCCCGTTTTCAAGGGCCGCTGAACGACGCTCAGGCCGGGGCGAACAGCGTCAAGCCGGCCACTCCGCGGATTACGCCGGTACACGAATTCGCTTGAACGCGGACGCAGGGCCGCGGATCGTGCGAGCGGGGTCAATGGCGCGCGTGAAGCGGCGCCGGCAGGGAGGATAGGATCATGAAGCGGCGGACAGCAGGCGCGCAAGGCGCTGCGATTGCGGCCCTTGTCATCGCCACAGGCCTGGCGCCGGGCGCCGCCCGCGCGGACACCGTGTCCGACGCCGCCGCGGCGGTCGAGCGCTACGCCGGCCCGCAAACGAAGTGGGAGGGCCCGACCGCCGCGCCCGCGCCGGCCAAGGGCATGTCGATCGTCTACCTCTCCGGCGACGAGCAGAACGACATTTCCCGGGAGTACGGCCTGTACATGAAGCAGGCGGCCGAGCACCTGGGCTGGAAGCTCAGCGTGATCGACGGCAAGGGCAGCCCGGCCAACTGGGTGTCCGGTTTCAACCAGGCGATCGCGCTGAAGCCGAACGGCATTGCCATCTTTGCCGACGCGAAGAGCCTGCAGGGGCCGATCAAGACCGCGGCCGGCCGGGGCATCACCGTGATCGGCCTGCACGCCGCCTCGCTGCCCGGGCCGCAGCCGGACCTCGACCTGTTCGTCAACATCCAGGAAGACCCGCGCGAAATCGGCAAGGCGGAGGCCGACTGGGCGATCGCCGACAGCAAAGGCACGGCGCGCGTGGTCGTGGTGACCCACAATCGAGTACCAGATCGCCGCCACCAAGTCGGGCGCCACGCGCGACCAGGTGGCGGCCTGCGGCGGCTGCAAGGTGCTCGACTACGTCAACTTCCCGGCCTCCGAGGCGGCGCAGCGGATGCCGCAGCTCACCACCAGCTGGGTGCAGCGGTTCGGCCTGCCGATCTACGTCACCTCGGTCGGCGACAACGACCTCGATTTCGCGGTGCCGTCGCTGCGCGCCTCGGGGGTCAAGCCCGACCAGGCCAAGCTGATCGGCGCGGACGGCAACCGCTCGGCCTACGAGCGCATCCGCAAGGGCGGCCAGTACCAGACGGTGACGGTCTCCGAGCCAATCGAACTGCAGGCCTATCAGGCGGTCGACGAGTTCAACCGCGCGTTCAACAAGGCCCCGCCGAGCGGCTTCGTGCAGCCGCCCTACCTGGTGACGCCGCAGAACGTCGGCGTGGAAGGCGGCGACAAGGACATTTTTGTGCCGGAGAACGACTACAAGGCGCACTACCTGAAAATCTGGGGCGTGCAGTAGGTCAAGAAAGTAGGGGCTTTCCGCAGATTTCCGCAGATTAAGGAAGAAGTCGCAGATCAGGCGGATAAGAAGAATGATATCGGCCGTCGCAACCATTGATCCGTTCCGGGCGAACTGGGGAAGGCTT
The DNA here is from genome assembly GCA_963697635.1 of uncultured Solirubrobacterales bacterium. Taxonomy (GTDB): domain Bacteria; phylum Pseudomonadota; class Alphaproteobacteria; order Acetobacterales; family Acetobacteraceae; genus CAJCJG01. The sequence continues at coordinate 643,391 of CAVOOS010000010.1, forward strand.
GTTCCCCACTCCCCCCTTGTGGGGGAGGGCCGGGGTGAGGGGTGAAACACGGGTGAGACATTGCGCCGGCCGGCCCCATTCCGTGTCTTATCTTTTCTGTTCTGATCTGCGTCTTTTCTTATCTGCGTCATCTGCGGATCATTCTTTCTTTCTGCCGCAGCACGGCGCTCCCTGATGGGAGAGACCTCGCCGCTTCTGGAAGTCCGCGGCGTCAGCAAGCGGTTCACTGCGACGCTGGCGCTGGCCGGGGTCGATTTCGACGTGCGGCCGGGCGAGATCCATGCGCTGCTCGGCCAGAACGGCGCCGGCAAGTCGACACTGATCAAAATCCTGGCGGGGGTCTACCCGCCGAGCGCCGGCAGCGTCTTGTGGCGCGGGCGGGTGGTGACGCCGGGCGCGGACCGGCTGCCGATCGCCTTCATCCACCAGGATCTTGGCCTGGTCGATGTGATGACGGTGGCGGAGAACGTTGCGTTGCAGACCGGCTACCCGCGCCGCGGCGGCCTGATCGACTGGAGCGGCGCGGGCCGTGCGGCCGCGGCGGCCTTGGCGGCGATGGGCAGCGCGATCGACCCGGCAACGCGGGTCGCGGCGCTGTCGGCCGCCGACCGCTCGATCGTCGCGATCGCGCGCGCGCTCGCGGTGCAGTGCGACGTGCTGGTGCTCGACGAGCCGACGGCGGCGCTGCCGGAGGCGGACGTCGAGCGGCTGCTGGCGACGCTGCATCGCCTGCGCGCGCGCGGCATCGGCATGATCTACGTCACCCACCGGCTCGACGAGGTTTTTCGGATTGCCGACCGCGTGACGGTGCTGCGCGACGGGCGGCGGATCGCGACGGTGCCCGTGGCCGACACCTCGGCGCACGACCTGGTGCTCAAGATCGTCGGCCATGCGGTGGCGGAGGCGACGGTGACGGAAGCGGCAGCGGGCGCCGCGCCGCTGCTGGCGCTGCATGGACTGGTGGTGCCGCAGGAGGAGGCCGGGCGGATCGGGCCGATTTCGCTGACGGCGGCGGCTGGCGAGATTCTCGCCCTCGTCGGTCTGCGCGGTGCCGGCCACCATGCCGTTGGCCGCGCGATCTTTGGCGCGCTGCCGGTGCGCGCCGGGCGGATCGTGCTCGGAGGGCGCGAGATCGCCCCGAAAAACCCGGCGGAGGCGATGGCGAACGGCGTGGGTTTCGTCTCCAGCCGGCGCGGCGAGGAGAGCATTGCTGCCGGCCTCTCGGTGAAGGAGAATCTTTTTCTCAATGCCCGCGCTCGCGGCGGCAGGCCGTTGCGGCCCGTGTGGCCGCGCGCCGAATTGGCCGACGCGCGGCGCGCGCTCGCCCGGTTCTCGGTGCGTCCGCCCGACCCGTCGCGGCCGGTGATCACGCTGTCTGGCGGCAACCAGCAGAAAGTCGTGGTGGCGCGCTGGATGGAGGCGAAAATCCGACTGCTGATCCTGGAGGAGCCGACGATCGGTGTCGATGTCGGCTCGAAATCGGAAATCTATCGCGATCTGCATGACGTGCTGCAGACGGGCATTGCGGTCCTGCTGATCTCGTCGGATTTCGAGGAAGTGGAGAAAATCGCGCACCGGGCGCTGGTGTTCAGCCGCGGCGGGATCGTCGCCGAATTGCGCCGACCCGATATTTCCGTCAGCCGGCTGACCGCACTCGCGGCCGGTGCCCCGGCACCGGAGCAGGCCGCGTGAACGGCCGAGGCAGGCTCTCGCACATTGTTTCCACCTGGGGCCTTCTGGTCCTTCTGGTGGTGCTGCTGGTGATGTTCTCGGCGCTGAAGCCGGACACGTTCCCGACCGCGTTCAACATCCGCTCGATCGTCAACAACAAATCGGTGCAGGCGCTGCTGGCGCTGGCCGTGTTCGTGCCGATGGCGGCCAACCATTTCGACCTGTCGGTCGGCTTCCTGCTCGGCATTTCGCAGGTGCTGGTGATCGGCCTGCAGGGCGACGGGCTGAGCTGGCCGGAAGCCGCCGGCGTGGTGCTGCTGATCGGCGCCGCGGTCGGGCTTGCCAACGGGTATCTGGTCACCTTCATCGGCATCGACAGTTTTATCGCGACCCTCGGGGTGGGCACGCTGATCTACGGGCTGAACGAATGGTACACCGGCGGGCAGCAGGTGGTCGCGTCCCTGCCCGACAGCTTTACCGACATCTCCGGCTCGATTTTCGGCATTCCGTTGCCGGCGCTGTACGTCGTGGCGGTCGGCGGCGCGCTGTTCCTGGTGTTCGAGTACCTGCCGGCCGGGCGCTATCTTTATGTCCTCGGTGCCAGCCCGCGGACGGCGGAGCTGAACGGGATCTCGGCGAAACGCTACGTCACGCTGGCGTTCCTGGCGGCCGGCCTGTTTTCCGCGTTCGCCGGCATCGTGCTGCAATCGCAGTTGCAGGTCGGGCAAAGCTCGGTCGGGCCGGAATACCTGCTGCCGGCGTTCACCGCCGCCCTGCTCGGCGCCACCTCGGTGCGGCCGGGTCGGGTCAACGTGCTCGGCACGCTGCTCGCGGTCGCCGTGCTCGCCGTCACGGTCGCCGGGCTCAACCAGCTCGGCGCCCCGTTCTTCGTCGAGCCGATTTTCGATGGTGCGATGCTGATCCTGGCGGTCGGGCTCGCCGTCACTGCCGCTCGGCGACGGATGCGGCTCGGCGCCGAGGCCGACGCGGCGGCGCGCCCGGCGGCGTGACGCGTTCGACCAGCCGCGCCGGCTCGGGGCAGGCAACGCCGCCGCTCGCGTTCACTCGACAAGTGATCCCCCGAAACGCGCTTCCGCGGACTTGTGAGCGGCCGAGATTGCTAATCGTCCAGCGCAGCGGCTAGAATGTGTTAACGATTGTCGGTGGATGCGCTGCGTTTCACAGGTGCGAATCGTTCGCCGGAACGCCTCGAACGTCACCGGGAGGGCCCGCCCGAAATGTCTGAACCCTTCGCCACCTGCCTGAGTCGCACCCGTCTGTCCGGCCGAGGGGCATGGCGCATGTCCGGTCCGGCACGATGGCCCTTGCTGCTGATGGTGGGAGTTCTCTGGCTCGCCGCTGGCGTCTGGCCCGCGGCGGCGCAGAGCGGCGGCCCGACGGCGCGCGGCGCGCGGGTCGCGCTGGTGGTCGGCAACGGCGCCTACGCCTCGGTCGGACGGCTGCCCAATCCGAGCAACGACGCGAAGCTGATCGCGCGCAGCCTCAAGGCCAGCGGCTTCACGCTGATCGGCGGCGACGCCCAGATCGATATGAACAAGGCACATTTCGACCGCGTGGTCGCCGAATTCGGCCGCGCCATCGTGGGCGCCGACGTTGCGCTGTTCTACTACTCCGGTCACGGGCTGCAGGTCGACGGGGTGAACTTCCTCGTGCCGGTCGATGCCAACCCGAGCCGGCGCCAGGACCTCGATTTTCAGATGGTCAGCGCCGACCTCGTGCTCCGGCAGATGAGCGGCAGCGGCACCAAGCTCAACATCATCATCCTGGACGCCTGCCGCAACAACCCGTTCGAGGGCACCGGCCTTCGCTCGGCCGGCGGCGGGCTTGCGGAGATGAAGGCACCAGAAGGCACGCTGATCTCCTACGCGACGCAGCCGGGCGCGGTCGCGCGCGACGGAGTGGGGCAGAACAGCCCGTTCACGCTCGCGCTCGCGGACGCCATCCACCAGCCCGGCCTCGACATCTTCCGGCTGTTCAATCGCGTTGGCCTCGACGTGAAGCGGGAGACCGAGGGCGCACAGCAGCCGTGGCTGTCGGCCTCGCCGATCGAGGGCGACTTCTCGTTCGTCGCGGCGCCACCCGTGGCGGCAACGCCGGCCGTGCCGACGGCCAATCCTCCGACCGCAGCGAGCGCCGAACCGTCCGCGTCGGCAGCGGCGGATACCGGGCTCGACCGCAAGACCCCGGCGGCGCACGGGCCGGTCGCGGGCGTGGGCCGGCCGACCGCCCCGGCTTCGCCCCCGACGCCGCCCGAGCAGGTCGCGACCATCGCTCCACCCTTTGCTCCCTCGACGCTGCTGCCGCCCTCGGCCGCGCCGGAACGGGCGCCGGGCCAGTTCCACTGCCCCGCGAAGGATGCGTTCGTGTTCGGCGAGGACGAGGTGTTCGACTGGAAAGGCAGCACGCCGATCGTGCGGCAGGTGAAGGCCAGCTGGTCCTGGCGCGCGCTCGGCAGCGACCCGGCGGCGCCGCATGTCTGCGTGCGCGCCGGCAAGGACGGCCCGGTCCGCCGACTGGTCGAGTGGTTCGACACGGATCACGACGAATTTGCCAACAGCCCCGAACAACCCGTGCTCGCGCTGCTGCAAGGCCAGTCGCGCGAGGCCTCGGTGCGGTACGTCCAGCGCCAGCCGGCCGTCGCGGGGCCGGCGGCGACCTACAAGACGGAGTGGCGGCTGCGCGGGCACGAGAGCTTCACCATCGGCCGGCGCGCCTACGACACGCTGGTCATCGACCTCACCGAGACCAATACCCGCTGGCCCAACGTGAGCACCGGCCGGCTCTGGTTCGCGCCGGAACTTGGCCTGTTCGTGCGCAAGGTCTGGCGCGCCGGCAACGCCGCGGAAGCGCAGGGCTTCAGCATCATCGAGGTCTCCAATACCGGCGCCGGCAGCGGTACCGGCACCGCCGCGAACTGACAGTGAGGCCACGCTAGCGCGGCCAGCCCAGCCGGCTCCGCCGGGCAAGCCAAGCGACCACGCGGACGCGCCTTGTCCGACAGGCGAGAGGGAGCGAGCGGCCATGACCACCTCGACCATTACCTCTGGCGAGACCAGCAGCGGTCTGTCCGTGTCCGGCGGCGAAACGCTTGACGTGCTGGCCGGCGGCACGGTGATCAGCACCGCGGTCGAGTTCGAGGGTCTGGAAATCCTGTCCGGCGGCGTCGCGACCAGCACCGCGGTGCTCGCCGGCGGCTCCCAGAGCATCGTTGGCGGACTGGCGGTCTCCACGGTCCTGCTAGGCGGGGACGTGAACTCTGTGTTCTTCTCCGCTGCCGAGTACGTCGACGCCGGCGGCTCCGCGGTCGCAACCGCCGCCGAGGATGGTGGCAGTGTGGTCGTGTCCGGCGGCAGCGCAACGGACATCACGGTCTCCTCGGGCGGCGTTGCGGTCGTGGTCGGCGGCGGGGTGCTCAGCGACACCCAGCTCGCGTCGAGTGGCTCCGCCATCATCAGCGAGGCGGGCATCGCGTCGGCCACGACGGTCTCCGCATTCGGCCTGCAGGAAATCGGTGGCGGCCTTGCGGTCGACACCGTGGTCCTGAGCAACGGTGGCGAAATCGTCTATAACGGCGGCGAGACCCGCAGCACCTCGGTTGGCTCGGGGGCGAGCCAGACCGTCGATAACAGCGGCCTCGCCGAGAACACCTCGGTCACCAGCGGGGGAGAGCAGATCGTCTCCAGCGGCGGCTCGGCGGTGGGCACTCAGATCGCCAGCGCCAGCCAGACCGTCGCGGCCGGCGGCACCGCGATCTCGGCCGTCCTTATCAGCGGCGGCATCCAGTTCATCACGGCGGGCGGCCGGTCGCTCGACCCGGTGATCGCCGCGGGCGGCCTCGTCAGCGTGGTGTCCGGGGCCACCGTCAGCAATGCGATCGTCGACAGCGGCGGCCAGCTGAGGCTGAACCAGGGCGAGAGCGCATTCGAAACGGAACTGACGCCGGGCGGCGCGATCTTCCTGCCGCAGGTCCTTTTTGAAGGCGACAGCTCGGCCGCATACAGCGGTGGCGTGCTGTTCGTCACCGAAGGCGAGAACACCGTCGAGCTCAGCGTCACCGGCGTGACCTCCGGCGACTATTTCGAGGTCACGTCGCACGCGAAAGGCTCGCTGATCACGGAGTTCACCTCCGTTCTCAACAGCGGCACCAGCGGCACGGTTTCCTCGGGCCAGGTGTCGAGCGGCGTGACCGTCGAGAGCGGCGCGACGCAGACGATCTCCAACGGCGGCTCGGCGGTCAGTACCCTGCTGAACGGCGGCGCGGTCTACGTGTCCTCCGGCGGCACCGCGATCTCGACGATGGTCAGCGGCGGTTTCGTCGCGGCCTTCGGCGGCACCACCCGCGACACCACCGTGCTGTCCGGCGCGACCGAGTTTGCCGCGGCGTCGGGGGTGGCAAGCGACACCGCCGTCGCCGACAGCGGCAACCAGATCGTGTCGTCGGGCGGCACCGCGAGCAACACCACGCTGAGCGGCGGCTACGACGCGGTCTACGGCGGCGACGCGGACAGCTCGGTCGCATACTCGGGCGGCGACGAGTTCGTGGCGCATGGCGGCGTCGCCGTCGGCGCGGAAATCAACGCCGGCGGAACCGAATACGTGTTCGCGGGCGGCATCGCGATCGGCACCGAGGTCGGCGCGGGCGGCGGCGAAGTGGTGTCGTCCGGCGGCGCCGTCTCCGACACCGTGCTCAATGGCGGCAGCGAGACGGTGTATGCCGGCGGCACGACCACCGGCACCGTGGTCAGCGTTGGCGGCAATGAGTATGTGCTATCCGGCGCAACGGACAGCGGCAGCACCGTCACCAGCGGCGGCACCGAGACCGTCTATTCCGGCAGTCAGATCGACGGAATCACCCTGAGCGCCGGCGCCTCGATCGATCTGCCGAACCTGCTGTTCCGCGCCGGCGGGACGGCGGTGCTCGGCGCCGGCGACGTGCTCAGCGTCACCGAGGGTTCGGTGACGTCGCAGATCCAGCTTGCGGGCACCTCTTCGGGGGCGACGTTCCTGGTCGCCGAGGACGCCAGTTCCGGCACGCTGATCACGCTCGGCACCAGCAACGACAGTGCCGATCTTGCAGGCCCGGCATTGCCGGATCCCGGGCCCGAACGGGTGGCAAACGGCCCAGGCGTCACGTCCAGCTTCACGGTGGGCTCCGCGGCCGACCTGAGCGCGGCGCTGGCGGCGATCGACCGCACCGGCAGTGCCGCGGCTGCGAACACCGCCTACACGATCAGTTTCACCGCGAACGTCACGCTGACCGCCGACCTGCCGGCGATCGACCTCGCCCCGGGCGCCTCGCTGACGATCGTGGGCAACGGGTTCACGCTCGATGGCGGCGGCGCGCACCAAGGGTTCGTCGACTACGCCGGGCTGGTCGGCATCAACGACCTCACGATCGAGCAGGCGGTCGCACTCGGCGGTTCGGGCGGTGGCGGTGGCGGCGGTCTCGGCGGCGGCCTGTTCGTGGGCGCGCAGGGCCGGGTGGCGCTCGCCGGTGTCGGCTTCGTCGACGATATCGCGACCGGCGGCAATGGCGGCGCCGGGGCGGTCAACCTCGGCGGTGGCGGGCTCGGCGGCAACGGGATGCTCGGCGGCGGCGGAATAGGCTCGACCGCGACCGGCGGCGACGGCAACGGCGGGCAGGCGGGCGACGTGCAGGGCGTGGCGCCCGGCGGCGGCGGCGTCGCGGCGGTGGCGGGCGAGGCGGGTGACGATGGCGGCGGCGGCGGCGTGGACGGCGGCGGCGGCGGCGGCAACGGCGGCGGCGGCGATGGCGGCGGCGACGGCGGGGACGGTGGCGGCGGAGACGGTGGCGGCGGGGGCGGCGGGGGCGGCGACGCCATCCGGCTGCCCGCCGGGGTGGTCGCTGCTCCGAACGCCACGACCTTCGCGGGCGGGTCCGGCGGGTTCGGCGGCGGCGGCGGCGGCGACCTGACCGCGCAGGGAACCGGCGGCGCCGGCGGATTCGGCGGCGGCGGCGGCAGCGACCTGCAAGCCGGCGGGGCAGGCGGCGCCGGCGGGTTCGGTGGCGGCGGCGGCAATCTTGCCGCCGGCGGGTTCGGCGGCGGATCGGGCGGGCAGAGTGGCGGCGGTGGCGGGCTCGGCGCCGGCGGTGCAGTGTTCGTCCAACAGGGCGGAACGATCAGCTTCGCCACGGACAGCTTCTCCGGCGACGCCGCGAGCGGCGGTGCCGGCGCGGGCGGCGGTACTGCCGGACAAGGGCTGGGGCAGGACCTGTTCCTCCAGGGCAGCCAGACCGTGCTGCTCAGCCCGCCGACCGGGCAGACGCTGACGATTGCCGACAGCATCGCCGACGCGGCTGCCGCCGGCGCCGGTGCGGGCGCGCTGGCGATCGCGGGCGGCGGCACCGTGGTGCTCGCCTCGCCCAACAACTCCTATGCCGGCGGCACGACGATCTTTTCCGGGACCCTCGAGCTCGGAGGCAACGGCGCGGCCGGCCAGGGACCGATCTTCTTCAACGGCAGCGATGCGACCTTGCAGGTCGACGGCGGCGTCCTGGGCAACGAGATCATCGGCTTCGTGCCGGGCGACGTGCTCGATGCGACCGGCCTCGACCCGAGCCTCGGCGAGCAGGTGGCGCAGTTCGATCCAGTTTCAGGCACGCTCGAGATCTTCGCGCCGGGCAGCGACACCCCGTACGCCACCTACGACATCGAGGGGCCGAATTTTGGCACGAATCAGTTCAGGGCGACCGGCTTGCCCGGCGGGCTGCTGCTCATCGGGCTCGCCTGTTTCGCGGCCGGGACACGGATCGCGACGCCCGGAGGCGAGGTGCCGGTCCAGGCGCTGCGCCCGGGTGACCCCGTGCTGCTGGCCGAGGCCGGCGTCGCGGCGGTGCGATGGCTCGGGCACCGCCGCGTTGCCTGCCGCCGACATCCTCGACCGCCCGACGTGCAGCCGGTGCGCGTCGCCGCGCACGCCTTCGGCCTCGGCCGTCCGGCACGCGACCTGCTGCTGTCGCCGGACCATGCGGTGTTCCTGGAAGGGGTGCTGATCCCGATCCGCTACCTGCTCAACGGCGCCACCATCCGGCAGGAGGACGTGGCGGCGATCACCTACTGGCATGTCGAGCTGCCCGCACATGCCGTGTTGCTCGCCGAGGGACTGCCGGCCGAAAGCTATCTCGACACCGGCAATCGCGCGGCGTTCGCCAATGCCGGGCCGGTCGTCGCAGCGCATCCGGCGTTCGCCCGCGCGGCCTGGCAGCGCGGGGGGTGCGCGCCGCTGGTCACGGCGGGGCCGGCGCGCGACCTGGTCTACCGGCGGTCGCTCGCGCAGGCGCGGGCGCTCGGTTGGCGCACCGAGCGGGCGGATGGGGACGCGGTGCGTTGGCTCGCGCCCACCCGTCACCGGAAGGCGGCGCGTCGGACACGGTGACGGCGCGCGCGGCACACGCCTCGGGCGCTGTATCGCAGCCGCATTCGGTGCGATCGTGGTGTCGTGGCGGAGGAGACGCGCACAGCGATGGACGTTCCCGACGCACTCGCGAAATACCAGAATCCGCGGCACGATCCGGGGCGGCGGCGGTTCGCTGCTCGATGGCTGGGACACGCAGCTGGCACGGCGCGTCGCGATCAAATATGTGCCGCTGCCGCGACCAGGCGACCTTGACGGCGCCGAGGCGGTGGCCCGGCTGCGGCGAGAGGCACAGGCGCTCGCACAGCTGGCGCACCCGAACATCCTGCGGCTCTACGACTACGGCGAAACACCGGACTTCGCCTTCCTGGCGCTGGAGCACGTCGAGGGGGCGACCCTGAAGTCCGCGCTGGACAAGGGCGAGCGGTTCGCACCCGCACGGGCCGCACGGATCGTCGGGGAGGTGCTGGCGGGGCTGCAATTCGCGCATGACCGCGGGCTGGTGCATGGCGACGTCAAGCCGGCCAACATCGTGCTGGCCCAGGAGGGCGGGGCCAGGCTCGCCGGATTCGGCGGCGCCGCTGCCGATACGGCCGGCGCGGGCGAAGTTCCCGGCGCGCCCGGCACGCCAGCCTACATGTCGCCCGAACAGTTGCGCGGCGCGGCCGTGGACGCGCGCACCGATGTCTATTCCGTGGGAGTGGTGCTGTATCAACTCCTGACCGGCGAGCGCCCGTTCGCCGGCAGCATCGCCGCGATCACGCGCAGCGTGTTGAGCGTGGAGCCGACCCCACCCTCGGAGCTCGACGGCAGCATTTCGGCCGCGCTTGACGCGGTGGTGCTGACCGCAATGGCCAAGCGCCCGGCCGACCGCTTTGCCTCGGCCGACGCGTTTGCCGGGGCGCTTCGCCAAGCGCTCGCGGCGCCCACCGAGGGCGAGCCGGCCGACGCGAGGCCGGTCCGGGAGCACTCGCGCTGGCCGTTGCTGGCGGCGCTCGTCGCGGCGGTGCTGGCGGTGGTGGCCGGCGCGGGGGCCGGCTGGTATTTCGGGCGGCCCGTCGCGCCTGCTCCGCAGCAGGTCGCGACGATCGCTTCGACGCGCCCTGCCCCGTCCGCAGCAAAGCCGCCGACGCTCCCTGCCGCCGCTGCGCCGGCGCCGTCGGAGCCACCGGCGGGGTCGGCGACCGAATCGGCGGGGTCCGCGCCGGCCGCGCCCACGGCTGCACCCGCCGCTCCGCCGACGCTCCCTGCCCCCGCTGCGCCGGCGCCGTCGGAGCCACCGGCGGGGTCGGCGACCGAATCGGCGGGGTCCGCGCCGGCCGCGCCCACGGCTGCACCCGCCGCTCCGCCGACCATGCCTGCCGTCGCGCCTCAGTCCGCGCCTGCGCCTTCGGAGGTGGCAACTGCCGAACCCGTGGTGCCCGCGCCGCCACCCACGTCCGCCGCTGCACCGCCCAGTCCCACCGCCGCCGCGCCTCCGCTGCGCGCACCGGTGATTGCCGCCGGAGAAGCTGCCGCCCCGGCGTCGACACCGGCGCCCGCCATCGCCGAGCCGGCAACAACGGCCGAAAAAGCCGCCGCGGTCCCGATCGCACCAGCGGCAGCATTGCCGGGCGTATCGCAACCGCCCGCACGGCCGGGGCCCAGGCCGTTGCCTGCGGTCGAGGCGGCGCCGCCGCCCGCCGCCGCCCCGCCCGAACTCGCGCCAGTTCCCAGGATCGCGCCGCCGACCGTTGCGGATTTCGCGCCCTCCTCCGCGGCACCTGCAACCGCCGAGCTGGCGGTCCCATCCCCTCTGCCCGCGGCGGAGACACGGGCGTTGGCCCCGGCGGCAACCGGCCCGTTCGCAACGGCGACGCCGCCGGTCCCGCCGCCGCTCGCTGCCCCGCCCGCGCCGACGCCGGCTCAGCCTGGGGCCACGCCGTTCGCCGCGCCGGCCCAGTCGCCGGGCTATGCCGCGCGGCCGGCGTTCGCCATCACCCTCGCTTCGGCCGAGCGGATCGCCCTGCCGCCGCTTCTCCGGCCACCTCCGGCGCCGGCCGCCGCGCCCGATGCGACGCCGCCCCATCGCACGGAGCTGGCGATGGTCCCGCCCGCCGCAGCCCTGGAGAGGATCGCCGGCGTCCTGCGCGGCGCCCGCTGCGCGAGCGTCGATGCCGAGGCCGAGGCTGGCGGCGGAGTATTGGTGCGCGGCCTCTCCGACGCGCCGACGGGGGCATCGCTGCGTGCCCAGGTGGAGGCGATGGGCCTGCAATCGGTCGCATGGCAAGTGCGGACCATCGCGCCGGTGCTCTGCCCCGCCCTCGCCCTGCTCCGCCCGATCGTCGATCCGTCGGGCTCGCGGCGGCACGGCCTCGGGCTGGCGTTGCAGGACGATCGCAACGTGCTGTCGGATGGCGCGGCAATCCTGCCGCGCGTGACGATGCCGGATTTTGCCGGCGAGCTGCGCGTCGACTATCTCGTGCATGATGGGTCGGTCGCCCACCTCTATCCGACGGTCGCCGACGCCGCCGCCAAACAGGCGGCGCAGCCGTCGCACCGGTTTGCGCCGGGCGAGCGGCTCGCGCTCGGCGATCCCGCCCCAGGCAAGCCGACGTGGCAGAGCGGCGAACCCTACGGCACCGACATGATCATCGCGATCGCCTCCTCCGTGCCGCTGCGCGTGGCAGCGCGACGGAACATCGAGATGACCTCGGACGCCTACCTCGCCGACCTGTACCGCGCACTCGATCGCGCGCGAGCCGCCGGGGCGCAGCTCAGCGGGGCGCTGCTGCTGATCGACGCGGTGCCCGCCAAAAAATGACACCGACGATCGCACGACACGGTCGTTGTGACGCCGCGGCGCTTGTTGGGCGGGTCGAATTGCGCGAACGTCCCGCGGCGATGCGGCATCCGTGCGAGGCACGGCGAGACAGCAGGGAGGCGCAGCATGGCCGATCTCCAGACCTACGACGATGTCGTCGACGCCGTCGAGAAGCTGGTCGACGACTGGACCAAGGCGATCAAGGACGCGGCGAAGCGACTCGCCGATGTCCAGGAAGAGCTGGACAAGATCGAGGCGCTGAAGAAACAGCGCGAGGCCGCGGCGAAGGATGCGCAGGCCGCCTCGAAGGCGTTGTCGGACAAGATTTTCGGCCTGAAAGTGTCGCCCAAGGCCGACGCCAAGCCGTTCGACGCGCTGCCCGGCGTGTTGAAGAAAATGGTCACGAAGGGCGGAATCCCGCTCGGCGGAACCGGCGTGACGCTGGCCCCGAGCAACTGGCAGTTTGACCCGCCGCCGAAATTCAAGGTCAAGAGCGGCGGCGTGACGCTGAAGATCGAGTTCTGAGCCGGCCGGCCGGCACTCCGGGATCGCGGTGCGAGCGCCCGCCTTCACGGCCGCCGACGCGACCACCGCCGACGCGACCATCGCGGCATCGCCGCCGTGCCGTCGCGCCGGGTCGTGAGCAGGCGGGCGGCACGCATGCCGATCGTTCCGTCAACCGTCGTCCTGAGCACCGACGAGATGGGGCGGGTGGCCCCGCCGATCTTCAGTTCGGTCGGCCGCCACGGCGAGAACGCACCGGGCGACGTGTTCGTGATCCAGTCGCTGCTGAACGACCGGCTGCCCGAGCCGCACGCGCCCGTGCCGGTGACCGGCATCGCCGATGTCGGCACGACGCTCGCGATCGAGACCTACCAGGCCGCGATGATGGGCATGCTGCCGACCGGGCAGGTCGATCCGGGCAGCGCCACCTACTACTCGCTCGCGGCGCGGCCGCTCGTCGACCAGCCGAGCACGACCGTTTACGGGCATTTCGGCGTGATGCCGCAACCGGTGATCGACGCGGCAGTCGCCTCCAACGTCCACTGGCGCGTGCCTGCGGCGGTCACGCTCGCACAATGGGTGGTCGAGAGCGCCTGGGGTGCCGCCATGCCGGCGGGCAGCAACAACCCGTTCGGCATCAAGGCGGTCGAGGGCCAGCCGTCGGTGGAAACGCAGACGCATGAGGTGGTCAACGGCGAGACGGTCACGATCAGCGCGCGCTTCCGGATCTTCGATTCGCTCACCCAAGCCTTCGACGAGCATGGGCGGCTGCTGGCCACCAGCTCGCACTACACCGCGGCGATGCAACAGGCGCAGAACCCGGAGGCGTTCGCCGACGCGCTGACCGGCGTCTACGCGACCGACCCGGATTACGGAATGAAGTTGAAATGGGTGATCCAGACCTACAAGCTCGCCGCGTTCGACCAGTAGCGTCGGCGGCTCACACTGTTCGGGATCGGCCGGGAATTTCACCCTGGTTCGGTGCCATTCCTGGTATGGCAAGGCGATTGGCGCGGACGGAGGACGGGTGAGCAGCAATCCGTTCCAAGAGGCGGGCGACTCGCCGGAAGAGAACGAACGCACCGTGATCCGGCCGATGCCGGGCGGCCGGCGCGGCACGGCCCAGGCGGCGCAGCGCCCGATCCCGGCCGCCGCCGCGCCGCCCCCTGCTCCGGCAACGAGCCCAGGAGAGGCGGAGGCAGCCCTGCCCGCCGATCTTCCAGGCACGCCCCTCGCGGTCGCGGCGGCGCCGCTTTTGCAACTGCTGGCCCGGCTGCGCAACACCGCCCGACCGCCCGATGCGGGCGACTTGCAGTCCCGCACACTGCGTGCCGTGCGCGGCTTCGAGCAGCGTGCGCGCGAGACCGGCGTGCCACCCGAGCAGCTTCGCCCCGCGACCTACGCGATCTGCGCCAGCATCGACGACGTGGTGCTGAACACGCCCTGGGGCGCGGCGAGCGCCTGGGGCAAGCGGACACTGACCGCGATCCTGTTTCCGGGCGTGTCGGGCGAGGACCGCTTCCTCGAGGGGCTGGCCAAGCTGCAACGCGAGCCGGCAAATCACTTGCCGGTGATCGAGCTGATGTATCTGTGCCTCTCGCTCGGCTACATGGGCCGTTATCGTGCCGGGTCGCAGGGTATCGCGGAGATCGAACGGCTGCGCGCGGCGAGCTTCGCCGTCATTGCCGCTCAGGCGCCGGTTGACGGGGATCTATCGCCGCATTGGCAGGGCGTGGCGGCGCCGCACCAGGCCGCGCGCGGCGGGTTGCCGGTCTGGCTCGGCTTCGCGGTGGCGCTCGCGGTCTGCGGCGGCCTGTTCGCCGCGGTCTCGATGGCGCTGAACGCCGCCTCGGACGCGGCCTCGGCGCGGATGATGGCGGCCCCCCCGGAACAGATGCCGGAGATCGGGCGCGCCGCCTCGGCGCAGCCGCTGCCGCCGCCGCCGGCGCCGCCCGAACCCGATGCGCTCGACCGGCTGCGCGCCGCGCTCAAGGCCGATATCGACGCGGGCAACGTGAGCTTGGCCGGCACAGCGGCGATGCCGATCGTGCGGGTCGGCAACCGAGGCGGCTTCGCTCCCGGCAGCGCTTCGCTGCCGCCCTCGCTCGCCGCGCTGTTCGCGCGCATCGGGGGCGTGCTGAACCGCGAACCCGGGCGCGTGCAGGTGATCAGCTACACCGACGACCAGCCCAGCCGGTCGGTTCAGTTCCCCTCGAACTTCCAGCTTTCGGCCGCACGGGCGCAGGCCGTGCGCGCTTCGCTTGCGCGCACGCTCGCCGACCCCGCGCGGCTCTCCGCCGAAGGACGCGCCGACGCGGATCCGGTCGCATCCAACGCCACCGCCGAGGGGCGCGAGCGGAACCGGCGGATCGAGCTCGTGCTGCATCCGCAGGCATAGCCGGAATGGCGCCGATCCCCAGCCGCGCAATGCTGCACTTGGGCACGAGCCTGTTCGGCACCGCACTGCTGGGCGGCCTCGTCTGGGTATTCGGCCCGCTGCTGCCGCCGCTGGACGACCCGGGGCTGCGCTTCGCGCTCGTGCTGCTGCTGCTGTTCGCGTGGGCGGCGGCCAATCTGCTGCTGTTGTGGCGGCGGCGCAGCCGCGACACGGCGTTGCGTGCGGGCGTGACCGCCGATGCGACGGGCGAGGAGGCGGAGGCGCTGCGGCAGCGGTTGGCGACCGCACTGGCCGCCTTGAAGTCGGCTCGCCGCTCGCGCGGCTATCTCTATGAGCAGCCGTGGTACGCAATCATCGGGCCGCCCGGCGCGGGCAAGACGACTGCACTGCGCAATGCGGGCTTGAGGTTCCCGGCGAAGGATCTGGAGGCGGGGCCGCTGCGCGGCGTCGGCGGCACCCGGCTGTGCGACTGGTGGATCACCGACGACGCCGTCCTGCTCGACACCGCCGGCCGCTACACCACCCAGGATTCCAACGCCGCGGTCGATCGGGCCGGGTGGGAAGCGTTCCTCGACCTGCTCGCCCGCACCCGCCCGCGTCAGCCGCTCAACGGGGTGATCGTCGCGATTGCGCTCAGCGAGGTGGCGCAGGCGCCGGCAGCGGAGCGCACCGCGCACGCGCGCGCCATTCGCGCCCGCGTGCGGGAGCTGGAGGGGCGGCTCGGCGTGCGCATGCCGATCTACACGATGTTCACCAAGGCCGACCTGATCGCCGGCTTCGCCGCGTTCTTCGACGACCTCTCCGAGGCGCAGCGGGCACAGGTCTGGGGCATCACCTTCCCGCTCGCGCGGGAGGAGGCCGGGGCGGTCGGCGGCTTCGCGGCCGAATTCCGCCTGCTGCTGGAGCGGCTCAACGCGCGCATGCTCGCGCGCCTGAATGGGGAGCCCGACCCGGACCGGCGTGCCCAGATCGCGATGTTCCCGGCGCAGGTCGCAAGCCTTGGCCCGCGCCTCGCCGAATTCCTGGAAACCGCGTTCGGCGGCTCGCGTGCCGACCCGGCGCCGCTGCTGCGCGGCGTCTACCTGACCTCCGGCACGCAGGAGGGCGCGCCGATCGACCGGCTGATCGGCACCATGTCGCGCGCTTTCGGCCTCGACCAGCGCCGTGCCGCGCCGCCGCGGCCGGGCCAGGGCCGCAGCTATTTCCTTGGCCGGGTGCTGCGCGAAGTGATGCTCGGGGAAGCGATGCTGGTCACGCGCGACCCGGCGGCGGCGCGGCGGCGGTTTGCGGCGCGGGCCGCCGGGTTCGCCTTCGCCTCACTCGCCGTGCTGGTTGCGGGCGTACTGGTCTGGCGGGCCGGGCAGGCGGGCCAGCGCGGGATCGACGCCGCCGCAGCGGGGCTGACCGGCTATGAACAGACCGCGAAGTCGTTGCCGCTGGACCCGGTGGAGGATGCCGACCTGCCAGCCGTGTTGCCGCTGCTGACGCAGGCGCGGACGTTGGCGCGGGGCCCTGGTGTCACCGCCAACGCCGACTGGTGGCGGCTCGGTTTGTCGCAGGACGGCAAGCTCGCCTCGGCCGCCCGCACGCTCTATCGCCACGCGCTCGAACGCGTGCTGCTGCCGCGGCTGCTGTGGCGCCTGGAGGCGCAGCTGCGCGGCGGCATGCAGAAGCCGGACTTCCTTTACGAGGCGACGCGCGTCTACCTGATGCTGGCCGGCGCCGGCCCGCTCGACCAACAGCTCGTGCGCGAGTGGATGCGGCTCGACTGGCTCGGCGAATATCCGGGCGAGGAGTTCGCGCCGCTGCGCGATGCGCTGCTGCAGCACCTGGAGGCGTTGCTCGCCGAGCCGTTGCCGCAGATCGCCCCGGATGGCGAGCTGGTCGAGCAGGCGCGCGGCGTTTTCGCCGGCGTGCCGCTCGCCCAGCGCGCCTATTCGCGCATCCGCCCCTCGGCGGCGGCGCAACGGCTGCCGCCGTGGCGGCCGAGCGACGCGCTCGGGCCGGCGGGGATCGGCCTGTTCGTGCGCGCCTCCGGCAAGCCGCTGAGCGACGGCGTGCCCGGCTTCTTCACCATCGACGGGTTCCACAAGGCGCTGCTGCCGGAGCTCCGCGGCGTCGCCTCCGCGGTCGCCTCGGAAACCTGGGTGCTGGGCCGGCGCATCGACGTCGATGCCAACGGGCCGCAGATGCGCGGCCTGACGCACGACGTGATCGCGCTCTACGAGGCCGACTACACACGCGAATGGGACGCGATGCTGGCCGACCTCGAGGTCGCGCGGATGCTGAGCATCCCGCGTGCGGCGCAGGACCTCTATATCCTGTCCTCGCCGGTCTCGCCGATGCGCGCGCTGCTGGCCTCGATCGCCCGGCAACTCCGCCTCTCCGCGTTGCCCGAGGCCGCCAAGGCCGCGGCCGCGCACGACCCGGCCGACAGCACGGCGAACGGCGCCGAGCAGCTCGGCAGCGTCTTCAAGGACGTTCAGCCGGCCGAGGCCGCCACGACGCGCCCGGGCCAGGAGGTCGATGACCGTTACCGGAATTTGCTCACGCTGGTCGGGGAGGGGCCGGGGGCGCCGATCGACCAGGCGATGAAGGCGCTGATCGACATCCAGCAGTTCATGGCGAAGCTCGCCGCGGCGCCCGTCGGCAGCGCACCGCCCGCGCTCCCCGCCGGCAGCGATCCTGTGGTGCTGCTGCAACAGGAGGCGGCGCGCGAGCCGCAGCCGCTGGCGCGCTGGTTCGCGGGCATCGCGGAGAACGGCATCGCGCTGCGCGGCGGCTCGCCGCGCAGTCAGCTCGCCGCCGCGTTCAACGCCCCCGGCGGCCCCGGCGCGGCGTGCCCCGCCGCCGTCAACGGGCGCTTTCCGTTCGCGCGCACGGCCGTCAGCGAACTCACCCTCGACGAGTTTTCGAAGTTGTTCGCGCCCGGCGGCGCGCTCGACAGCTTTGTCAACATGCAGCTGCGCCCGTACGTGGACATGACCGGCACGGCCTGGCAGCCGCGCGCGGAGGGCGGCGCGCCGGCGCCGGTCTCCGCCGCGGAACTGGCGCCGTTCCAGCGCGCCGCCGCGATCCGCGACAGCTTCTTCCCGGCCGGCGGCGCCTCGCCGGCGGTCCGCCTCGTGATCACGCCCGGCGCGGTCGACAAGGCGACGCGGCAGGCGGTGCTGGAGGTGGCCGGCACGAGTGTCGTCGCCTCGCACGACCCGCCGCGCCCCGCCGAGATCACCTGGCCCGGCCCGGGCGCGGCGCCGTCGGCGCGCCTGCTGTTCGATCCGCCGGCGGCCGGTGCGCAGCCGCTGCAGGAAAGCGGGCCGTGGGCGATGTTCCGGCTGTTCGGCCACGCCAAGCTGCTGCCGGGCGCCTCGGCCGACGCCGTGACGCTCACGTTCCAGGCCGGCGGCCGGGAAGCCTCGTTCGTCGTGCGCCGAAGCACCAAGGCCGACCCGCTCGCGCCCAGCCTGTTTCAGGACTTCCGCTGTCCGGAGATCGGCGGGACCTAACCGCAAGGAGCGTTCGCATGGAGTATCGCGTCAATTTCGGCCAGCTCAGCCCGCCCAAGCGCGCCGGCGGGGCGACGCCGAAGTTTCGGCTGGCACTGCTCGGCGACTTTTCCGGGCGCGCCAACGCGGGCCGCTTCGACACCGGCAAGGCGCTGGCGGCGCGCAAGCCGATGAAGGTCGATGTCGACACGCTCGACGACGTGATTGCCCGCCAGAAGCTCGAACTGTCGCTGCCGCTGGCCGAGGCGGGCACGACCGTGTCGGTGCCGATCGGCAGCATCGACGATTTCCACCCGGACCAGCTCGTGGACAAGCTCGAGGTGTTCGGGGAGCTGCAGGCATTGCGGCGCAACCTGGCCAGCAAGACCGGGTTCGAGCGGGCCGCCAAACAGGTGCTGTCCTGGGGCGGCGAGGCACCGCCCCCGCCCCCGCCACACAAAGCCCGCGGCGCGACGATCGCAACCGACCGCAGGCTGTCCGACTTTGCCCGGCTCACCGGCCTGGCCGCGCGGCGCGGCGCGGAGCCGGCGGACGTGGACGAACTGGTGCGCCGGATGGTCGGCCCGTTCGTGCAACCGGCGCGCGACGCGCGGCAGGACCAGCTCATCGCCCGCGTCGACGAGGCGCTCGCGGCGACGATGCGGCGGGTCTTGCACCACCCCGATTTCCAGGCCGCCGAGGCAACCTGGCGCGGCGTCGAGTTGCTGGTGCGACGCATCGAGACCGGCGCGCGCACCGAAATCGTGCTGTTCGACGTCTCGGCCGAGGAGCTGGCCGCCGACCTCGCCGCGACCGACACGCTGCAGGACACCGGCCTCTACAGCCTGCTGGTCGAGCAGCCGGCGCTGGACGCGCACCAGGGACCGCTCTCCGCCGTGCTCGGTCTTTACCAGTTCGAGCTGACGCCGCCACACGCCGACCTGCTCGGCCGCATCGCGCAGATCGCCGCGGCGGCACGCGCGCCGTTCGTCGCGGGGATCGGGCCGGACGCGCTGGCGATGCCGTTCCACGAACAGCACCCGCTGATCCAGGATGCGTTCGCTGCATTGCACGCGCTGCCGGCCGCCGCCTTCCTCGGCCTGGCGGCGCCACGCTTCCTGCTGCGACTGCCGTACGGCCGCAAGACCGACCCGATCGACGCCTTTGCCTTCGAGGAGTTCACCCGCCAGGGCGGCCTGGGCGGGATGCTGTGGGGCAACGCCGCGCTGCTGCCGGCGCTGCTGCTCGCCGAAGCCTGGACCCGCCAGGGCGGCAAGATGCAGCCCGGCACGGTGCTGACGCTGGGCGAGATGCCCTACTACGTCTACACCGACGCCGACGGCGAGCAGGTGGCGCTGCCCTGTACCGAGCGGCTCTATTCCGAGCGGCAGGCGGTGCAGGTGACGAGCTACCGGGTGATGCCGCTGCTGTCGCTGCGCGGGCGCCCGGAGGTGCGGCTGGGCGGCTTCGCCTCGCTGGCCGGATCGCCGTTGGCCGGGTTCTGGGGTGCCCCGGAGATCAAGCCGGCCCAGCCTCCGCCCGCCGCCGCGCCAGCGCCGCCCCCCGCACGACCGCCAGTCGCCGAGCCGGAGCCGCCATCCGCCGCGGTCGCGCCACCCGAGCCGGCGCCGGCGGAGGAGCCGGCGGACCTCGGCGGGTCGCCGGCTGGCCCGCCTGATGCGCCGCAGACCCTTGAACCGGCCCCGGCGACCGGCGAGGAGGACGACCTCGACAAGCTCCTCGCCAGCCTCAATACCGGCCCACCCCCGGCTACCGGGGACGACACCGAGGCCGATCTCGACGCGCTGCTCGCGTCCTTGAAGTAGTGGCGCTTGCTCAGCCGGGCGCAGTGATGACGATGTCCACCCGCTGGCTCTCCCGCGTCATGCCGGCAGCCTCGTCGATGTCGCGGCGAACGCGGAGGATGCGATCCGGAGCGACGCCGCCCTCGGTCAGTTGGTCCTCGATCAGCTGGGCGCGCAGTCGCGACAGGTCTGCAATCGCCTTTGGTCCCGCCGGGTCGACATATTCCGCGAGCGTGACAGGCATCGCCGGATTTTCCTGGGCCCAGTTGGCGGCGGCCTTGATCACCGTCAGCGCGTCGTGGTCCAACAACACCGACCACTGCGCGAAATACACTGAATAATCGGGCGAGCGGCGGCGGATGCGCGTAACGATCGCAGGATGGAGTTGCCACGGCATGCCGCTGGTCTGCCGCTCGCCGCAATGTTGTACCCACAGATCCGTGACATTCGACAGACGTTCGCAATTCAGCATTTCGATGCTAACGTTGTTGGGGAGCGAGTTGTTGAGGAGGTCGTGCAGGTGCGCCTCCCCGCCGACAAGCCAGACCCGACCTTTGAACTCGGCCAAGGTGATGTCCGCCATTCGAGCCTCCGAGCGGCTGGTGAGCCGCAAACCTAGAATAGTGCCGGGGCACGGCCGCTGCGACGGTGCGCGTCGATGCCGCTGAAACTGACACTGGCCGGCACAGGCGAAGGCCGCACGATCGAACAAGGGACTCTATCGATCGGGCGGGCATCCGGCAACGACTGGGCACTGGCCGATCCGGACCGGCACCTTTCCAAGACCCACTGCATCATTGCGTTTGCCGGCGGCCGCTACGTGCTCACCGATGTGAGCACGAACGGCGTGTTCATCAACGGCGCCGCGGAGCCGCCCGGCCGCGATGAGGAAGTCGTGCTGCACGACGGCGACGAGATCCGGCTCGGCGACTACACGATCAGCGTGACCGAGGTGTCTGCCGCAAGCCGGCAGAGTGCGCGCCGTGCGGGCGCCGTGCCCGCGGCGCACGGCGGTCGCGATCCGTTCGAGGACGCGCGCGGAGAGAATGGCCCGCTGCTCGACGATCCGTTCGCCACTCCGTCGCCGTCGAGCTTCGCCCCCCGCTACACGCCGCCCCCGCCGCCGCTCCGGCGGGACGACCCGTTCGACCGCGCCGACGATTCCGCGCGGTCGCGGGCGCCCGACCCGGAGGACGACCTGTTCCGCGGCAGCGTGCCGACCGAGACTTGGCAGGGGGCGTCGCAGCCCGACAACGCCGACGCCCCCGTGCATGCGATCGTCGCGCCCAGGGTGGTTGGGCCGATGAGCCTGGACGACATCGACGCCCTGCTCGGCGACGAGCCGCTCGGCGATCCCGCTCCCAAGCCTGTGCCGCCTGCGCAAGCCCCCGGCGAGCCGCCGGCGGCGCCGCCTACGCGCCGCGGGCCGCCGGCCGATGCCGCGCGGCTGCTCGCGGCGTTCTACGAGGGCGCGGGGGTGCCCGGCCTCTCTCCCGCCACCGATCCGGAAGTGGCGATGCGCGAGGCGGGGATGCTGTTCCGCGCGATGGTCGAGGGGCTGCGACAGGTGCTGATCTCGCGCGCAGCGATCAAGAACGAGTTCCGCATCGAGCAGACGCTGCTGCGCGCCCGCGACAACAACCCGCTGAAATTTGCCGTGAGCGACCAGGATGCGGTAGCCGCGCTGCTGCACCCCGACAAGCCCGGCTACAAGCCGCCGCTCGCGGCCACGCAGGAGGCGTTCGGCCTGCTGCGCTCGCACGAGGTGGCGGTGATGGCGGGAGTGCAGACCGCGCTGATGGCGCTGCTGCGCCGGTTCGAACCGGCGGCACTGGAGAAGCGGCTCGCCTCCGGCATGCTGGACATCGTGCCGGCGGCGCGCCGGGCCCGCACCTGGGAGCTGTTCTGCACGACCTACAAGGAGATCGTGCGCGAAGCCGAAGACGACTTCCAGGCCGTGTTCGGCCGCGAATTCGCCCGCGCCTACCAGGAGCAAGCGCAGAAGCTGTGACGCCCGGCCGCGGCCCGTTCACTGCCGCCGTCACGCCGGAGGGGCTTCCAACCGCTGATCGTTCCAGCGCACAGTGTGCGCTGGCGGCGAAGGGGGCGGCGGCATGGCCAAGGCACGGCGTAGGGGATCGGAACTCGGCTGGCTCGTCGGAGCAGCGCTATTGGCGGCGCTCGCCGGCTGTACAACGCCGCCGCCGCCGCCAACCGTGGTTCAGCTCACCCTGGTCGCGAGCCAGGACGTGAACCCGGGTCCGTCCGGGCAGGGCGCTCCCGTGCAGGTCACGGTGTACCAACTCGCCTCCCCGGCCGGGTTCAACAGTGCCGATTTCTTCCAGCTCTTCAGCCAGGACAAAGCCACGCTCGGCGCCGACCTGATCGCGCGCGACCAGTTTACGCTCGCGCCGGGCCAGACCAAGACCGCGACGCTCAATCCGACCGATCTGGTGAAGGCGCTCGGCGTTTTCGCCGGATACCAGAACTACCAGAATGCCACCTGGCGCGGCACCCTGCCGATCCCCGCGCACCAGACCAGCAACGTCAGTGTCGCCGCCGGCAAGACGGGCATCGCCGTCACGATCGCGCCCGCCAGCAAGCCCGGGCCGTGATGATGAGCTGGGAGAACAAAGTCATCTGGACCGAGGGCTTGTTCCTCCAGCCGCAACATCTGCAGCAGCAGGACCGCTACGTCGAGCGGCTGGTGCGCAGCAGCACCGCTGCGCTGCGCCCGTTCAGCTGGGGACTGACCCGGCTCGACCTCAACTCCGAGCTGCTGACCCTCGGCAAGTTCGCGGTCAGCTCCGCCGCCGGCATCCTGCCCGACGGCACCCCGTTCAGCATCCCCGAGGACGTCGACCCGCCGCGCCCGATCGACGTGCCGGAGGGCGCGCGCAACACCGTCGTCTACCTGTTGCTGCCGACCCGCCAGCCGGGCGTGGTGGAAACGGCGCCGGCCGAGCAGGTGGAGACGGTCGCCCGCTATGTCGTCGCCGAACACGAAGCAATGGACATCAACGCCGGCTATCAGAGCACCGCGACGGTGCCGGTGGGGCGGCTGCGGCTGCGCTACGCGCTCGAGGGCGAGGCGCGGGCCGGCCATGCCGCGATCGGTCTGGCCCGGATCGGCGAGCTGCGCGCCGACAAGGGTGTGACGCTCGACGAGGGCTACATCCCTCCGCTGCTGATCTGCGATGCTTCCGCCAACCTGACCGGGTTCATCACCCAGTTGCAGGGCCTGGTGCAGCACCGCGCCGAGGCGCTGGCCGGCCGCGTCTCCGAAGGCGCGACGCGCGGCGCCGGCGAGATGGGCGATTATCTGATGTTGCAGCTCTGCAACCGCACCGAGCCGGTGCTGACGCACCTGGCCGCAATCGTCGGGCAGATCCACCCGGAAACCTTCTACCAGGTCGCGATCGCGCTGGCCGGCGAGCTGGCCACGTTCACCCGCAGCCGCAAGCGCCCGCAGCCGTTCCCGCCCTATCGGCACGACGACCTCCAGGCGACCTTCCGGCCGGTCAGGGCGGCGCTCGAGGAAGCGCTGTCGATGGTGATCGAGCGCAACGCGGTGCCGATCCCCTTGCAAGAGCGCCGGTTCGGCATCCGGGTCGGGCAGATCGCCGATCGTACCCTGCTCAACGACAGCACCTGGGTGCTGGCGATCAAGGCGCAGGTGCCGGGCGAGCAGCTGCGCCGCAACTTCCCGAACCTCGTCAAGATCGGGCCGGTCGAGCAGATCCGCGAGCTGATCAATGTCGCCCTTCCCGGCATCGCCGTGCGAGCGCTCCCGGTGGCGCCGCGGCAGCTGCCCTATTTCGCGGGCACGACCTACTTCGAGCTCGACCGCACGGGCCAGTACTGGGCGGCGCTGGCAAGGTCGGGCGGGATCGCGATCCATGTGACCGGTGAAGTGCCCGGACTTGAGATAGAGTGCTGGGCGATCCGCAACTGAGCAGCCGATGAGCGACGATCCGTTCGCCGAACCGACCGACACCGACGCGACGCTGATCCGTCCGCGCCCCGGCGCGCGCACGGCCAGCGCCCCGTCGGCCCCGGCAGCATCGGCCGGTGCGCCCGTTCCGGTCCCGGAGGTCGGGGCCAACGCGCTGATTGCCGCCGCCGCTCCGGTGCTGAGCGCGATCGGCCGGATCAGCGGGGAGCGTGGCCGTGGCCCGGACCCGGACCGGCTGAAACGCGGCATGGTCGACGCCGTGCGGGCGTTCGAGCAGCGCGCGATCGCGACCGGGCTCGACACCCGCTCGCTGCGCGCCGCGCGCTACGCGCTGTGCGCGACGATCGACGATGTGGTGCTGAACACGCCCTGGGGCAGTGCGAGTTCGTGGACGCAGCAGAGCCTGACCAGCCAGTTCCACAACGAGGTCACGGGCGGCGATCGGTTCTTCGAGATCCTCGAGCAGATGCAGCGCGACCTGGGCCGGCATTCCGACGTGGTCGAGCTGATGTACCTGTGCGCCTCGCTCGGCTTCGAGGGGCGCTATCGCGTGATGCCGCGCGGCAGCACGGCGCTGACCGAGATGCGCGATGCGATCTACCGCACGATCCGGCAGCGCCGCGGCGAGTTCGAGCGCGAGTTGTCGCCGCACTGGCGAGGGCTGGACACGGGTTACCGCCCGCTCGCGCAGCGCGTGCCGCTGTGGATGCTCTGCCTCGGCACGCTGACGGCCGCCTGCCTGATCTACCTCGTGTTCAATTTCTCCCTCGCCGCCGCCTCCGATATTCCGTTCACCGAGCTTGCCGATCTCCCGCCGAAGGAGGCGCAGCCGATTCCGCGTGCTGCGCCGGCCCCGCCGCCTGCGGCCGCGGTCGCCGCGGCGCCGCCGCAGGCGACGGCGCCCTCGTCGCTGCACCAGTTCCTCGAGCCGGACGTGAAAGCCGGCGTGGTCAAGGTGCTCGAGGATCCGCAGTCGATCACTGTGCGACTGCTCAATCGCGACATGTTCGCTTCCGGCTCGGCCGCGCTGAATCCCAACTACCTGCCGTTGCTCACGCGCATCGCAACCGCGCTGCAAACCGAGAAGGGCGACGTGACGGTGAACGGCTACACCGACAACCAGCCGATCCACACCGTCCAGTTCCCCTCCAACTGGCAGCTTTCGCAGGCACGGGCGGACGCCGTCGCCAAGACGCTGACGGCGCACCTCGCCGACCCGAAGCGCGTGCATGCGACCGGCAAGGGTGACGCCGATCCGATCGCGCCCAACACCACGAGCGAGGGACGGCAGCAGAACCGGCGGACCGACGTCGTGATCACGAAGCTCGCAACCCTGCCATGATGGGGGCGGTCTTCCGCGTTGCCGGCAATCGCTGGGTGCGCACCCTCCTCGGCGCGCTGCTGCTCTCGGCGCTGATCTGGCTGTTCGGCCCGCTGATCGGCATCGGCTCGCTGCACCCGCTTGACAGCGAGACCGTGCGGATCCTGGTGATCGCCGCGATCTTCGTGCTCTGGCTGGTGTTCAACCTGGTGCAGGTAATCCGTGCGCACCGGCGCGATCAGGAACTGGCGAAGGGCGTCGCCGAGAGTGCGCCGGACGCGGACGCCGCCGCCTCGGCCGAGGAAATCGCGACGCTGTCGGAGCGGCTCAAGGATGCGTTCGCGGCCCTGCGCAAGGCCCGGATCGGCGGCAAGTCGCGCGGCTACCTCTACCAGCTGCCGTGGTACATGTTCATCGGCCCGCCCGGCGCCGGCAAGACCACGGCGCTGACCCATTGCGGCCTGAACTTCCCGCTCGCCGACACGCACGGCCCGCTGGCGGTGCGCGGGGTCGGCGGCACGCGCAACTGCGACTGGTGGTTCACCGACCAGGCGGTGCTGATCGACACCGCCGGACGATACACCACGCAGGACAGCAACCGCGCGGTGGACAGCGCCGCATGGCTCGGCTTCCTGCGGCTGCTCAAACGATACCGGCGGCGCCAGCCGCTCAACGGCGTGCTGCTGGCGATCGGCCTCGCCGACCTCGCGGCCCTGTCGCGAGGCCGACCGGCTTGTTCACGCGCAAACGATCCGCCGCCGCATCCGCGAGCTGCACGACGAGCTCGGCGTGCGCATCCCCGCCTACGTGCTGTTCACCAAGGCCGATCTGATCGCCGGCTTCGTCGAATTCTTCGACAATCTCGGCAAGGAGGAGCGCGAGCAGGTCTGGGGCATGACCTTCCCGCTCGACGACGCCAAGGACGAGAGCGGCACCGTCGCGCGGTTCGGGCCGGAATTCGATGCGCTGCTCGCCCGGCTGAACGACCGCATGCTCGAGCGCGTGCAGCAGGAGACCGACCTGCAACGCCGGCGCCTGATCTACGGCTTTCCGGAGCAGCTCGCCTCATTGCGCGCGGTCGCGTTCGAATTCCTGACCGAAATCTTCCGCCCGAGCCGGCTTGAGGCGCGACCGCTGCTGCGCGGCGTGTACTTCACCAGCGGCACGCAGGACGGCACGCCGATCGACCGGCTGCTCGGCGCGATGGCCGGCCAGTTCGGCTTGCCGCGGCACGCGCTACGCGCCTTCAGCGGCACCGGCCGTAGCTATTTTCTCGCCCGCCTGATGCGTGAGGTGCTGTTCGGCGAGGCCGGGCTGGTGAGCCGCGACCCGAAGGTGGAACGGCGGCAGCGGCTGACGCAGATCGCCGCGTACGGCACGGCGGCAGTCGTGCTGCTGGCGCTGATCGGCGCATGGACCGCAAGCTATATCGGCAACCGCAGCATGATCTCCGCGGTCCATGCCGCCGGGATACGCTATGGCGAGCAGTATGCGGCGCTGGCCAAGCGCGGGCCGCAGGATGCCGACCTCGTGGCGCTGCTGCCGGCGCTGGGCACGCTGCGCGACATGCCCGGCGGCTACGAGGAGCGCGAGAAGGAGACGCCGCTCGATCTCACCTTCGGGCTCTATCAGGGGCGCAAACTCTCGGCCGCCGCGAACGACGGGTATGGCCGGGCGCTGAACGACCTGCTGCTGCCACGGCTGCTGGCGCGGCTCGAAGGGCTGATGCAGACGCACCTGGACAAGCTGGATTTCCTCTATGAGACGCTCAAGGTCTATCTGATCCTCGGCCGACAGGGCCCGCTCGATCGCGATCTCGTCGAGCAGTGGATCGGCACCGACATCGCGGGTGCCTACCCTGGCGAAGAGAACAAGGAGCCGCGCGAGGCGCTGCTCGCGCACCTGCACGCACTGCTCGAATATCCGCTGGCGACGGTGTCGCTGAACATGCAGGCCGTGACAGCAGGCGCGCGACATCCTGACGCGCGAGCCGCTGGCAAGCTATGTCTACAACCGGATCATGCGCGGCGCGGTCGTGCAGTCGCTGCCGCAGTGGACGGTCGCCGACAACGCCGGGCCGGAGGCGGCGCGCGTGTTCGTGCTCAAGGACGGCAAACCCCTCAACAGCGGCATCCCCGGCATCTATACCTGGAGCGGCTTTCACCAGATCTTCCAGCCACTGCTGCCCGGCGTCAGCAAGGACATCGCCGAGGACCAGTGGGTGCTCGGCCGCGACAAGCGCGGCGGCCTGGTCGCCGCGGTCGGCGAAATGAACAAGATGCGCCAGGACGTGCTCGGCCTCTACATGAACGACTACACGCTGCACTGGGACGCGATGCTGGACAACATCGCACTTCGGCCGTTCGCAAGCCTCGCCGAAGGCGCGTCGGAACTCGAGGTGCTGTCGCTGCCGGAATCGCCGTTGCGCGACCTGTACCATGCGATCGACGATCAGACCCAGCTCAGCCGCGCCTCCGCCGCCGACCAAGCCGCCAAGGAGGCGGAGAAGAAGGCCACCACCGCGGGAAAGCGGTTCGCAAGCTTCGGCGCGTATCTGGCGCGTGCCGGCATGAGCGCCGACGAAGCCCAGGTCGCGACGATCCTCGCAGAAGCGTTCGGCAAGGACTCCACGACCGGCAAGCCGATCGAAACCAGGGTGGACGAGCACTTCC
The DNA here is from genome assembly GCA_963697635.1 of uncultured Solirubrobacterales bacterium. Taxonomy (GTDB): domain Bacteria; phylum Pseudomonadota; class Alphaproteobacteria; order Acetobacterales; family Acetobacteraceae; genus CAJCJG01. Next base: position 671,403 of record CAVOOS010000010.1, read on the forward strand.
GCGACCTGCACCAGTTCGTCGTCGGCGGCGCCGACAAGTCCTCCCAGCTCGAGGACACGATCAGCCAGCTGCGGCTGATCAAGCAAAACATGAACGAAGCGGCGAACTCGCCGAACACCGGAACTGCGCTGAGCAAGATGCTTCCCGGCGGCGGTGCCGGCACCGGGGGGCCGGGCGCGACGGCGCAGCTGCAGGACCTTGCGCAGAGCGTGCCGAAGCCGGTCGGCACGATGTTGCGGGCGGTGTCGCAAAACGTCACGCAGGTCGCGGCCAACGGGGCGAGCCAGCAGATCGCCGACGCGTGGAGCACGAAGGTCTATCCGGTCTGCCGCGACGCATTCAACCGCTACCCGTTCGTGGCCAGCAGCGCCCTCGACGTGCCACCGGACGACTTCTCGCGCGTGCTCGCGCCCGGCGGGATGATGGACCAGTTCTTCGATCAGTACCTGAAGGCCTATGTCGACAAGACCCAGAAGCCCTGGCGCTGGCAGGCGGGCAGCCAGGCGAAGCTGAACCTGCAGGACAGTTCGCTGCCGCAGTTCCAGTACGCCGCCGACATCGGCGAGGCGCTGTTCCCGTCGGGCGGAACGAAAGTCTCGTCGAGCTTCGAGCTGGAGAGGGAGCAGATCGACGCGGGCCTTGCCAAGGTGATCGTCGAGATTGGCGGCGGCAGCGGCGGCCAGCGCGTCGAATTCTCGCACGGCCCGAACGAACCGGCATCGTTCCAGTGGCCGGCGAGCAACGGCGCGACGCTCGTTCGCGTGACGATGGTGTCGGCTGCGGACGGCAACCAGAAGGGGATCGAGAAGAGCGGGCCGTGGGCGCTGCTGCGCCTGCTCGACGACGCCGAGCATGTCAAGGTCACCCCGAGCAGCCAGCCGGACGTGATCCACATCGCCTTCGAGACCCCGGTCGGCGCCGCCGAGTTCAAGCTCACGGCGCACAGCGAACGCAACCTGTTCACGCTGCCGGCCCTGCACAATTTCCGCTGCCCGGCAAAGCTGTAGGCAAGGTGCCATGTCCGGCAGCGACGGCGGCAGCAACAACATCAGCGTCAGCATCGACCCGGCGCCCGGTTTCGACCTCAGCTTCGACACGATCGAGGGCGAGGAGGAGCTGGGCCGGCCGTTCTGCTACACGCTGAACATCGCCAGCGACGTGGTGAAAGGCAATCTCGCGAGCGTGGTCGGCAGTTCCGCGACGATCGCGTTCAGCCTGCCCGATGGCAGCACGCGCTACATCAACGGCATCCTGACGCGGGTGATCTACGATGGCCTGATCGAGGCGAGCTACCGCTACCGGCTGGAAATGCGGCCGTGGCTCTGGCTGCTTTCGCAAACGCGCAACTGCGCGATCTTTCAGCAGATGTCGGTCTGGGACATCATCACCGGGGTGTTCCGCAGCGCGGGATTCGCCGATTTCGCCGACAAGCGGCAGAACCAGTCGGGCGACCAGGTGCTGGACTTCTGCGTGCAGTATGACGAGACGACGCTCGACTTCGTGTCGCGGCTGATGGAGAAGTACGGCCTCTACTACTTCTTCAGCCACACCAACGGCCACCATACGCTGGTGATGGCGGACGATCCCAGTTCGCACACGGCGATTTCCGGGGCGTTGCCGTACCACGTCCAGGGCGGCGAGCAGTCCGCGGCGGACGACCACGTCTGGGCCTGGTCGTCGCACCAGGAACTGGTGCCAGGCGCCGTGACGTACCGCGACTACAACTTCACGACGCCTTCCGCCGATCTGACCGCGAAGGCGCTGCAGCCGTCGGGCGCCAATTACGGCAACAGCGAAGTGTACAGCTATCCGGGCGAGTACGACACCGCCGCCGACGGGCAGAAGCTCGCGACCGTCCGCATGCAGGGCTTCAGCGCGAAATCCGAGGTGCTGCGCGGCGCGAGCAACGCCCGCGTGCTTCTGCTCGGCGTCAAGTTCACGTTGGCCGGCCACGACGACACCACTCAAAACCGCGAATACCTGGTGACGCGGGTCAAGACGCAACTGAACGCCGCGCAGGGCGCGTCGATGTCGACCGGCGGCGTGCTCGATGCCTATGCGTCCAGCTTCACCGCGATCCCGGGCGCCACCGTGTTCCGCACCCCGCCGACCACGCCCTGGCCGGTCATGCGCGGGCCGCAAACAGCCAAGGTCGTCGGCTCCTCGGGCGACGAGATCACCACCGACCAGTACGGCCGCGTCAAGGTGAGCTTCTTCTGGGACCGCAACTCGCCGCAGAACGAGAACAGCTCGTGCTGGATCCGGGTCGCGCAACGCTGGGCCGGCACCGGATGGGGCAGCATCTTCATCCCGCGCATCGGCATGGAGGTGATCGTCGATTTCCTCGACGGCAACCCGGACCGGCCGATCATCACCGGCTGCGTGTACAACGCGACGACGACCGTGCCGTACGCGCTGCCGGACAACAAGACGCGCTCGACGGTGAAAACCAACTCCTCGACCGGCGGCAGCGGCTTCAACGAGCTGTGCTTCGAGGACAAGGCCGGTTCCGAGGAAGTGTTCTTCCAGGCCCAGAAGGACTACAACAAGGTCGTGTTGAACAACGAGACGGTGAAGATCACACAGGACACCACCACGACCGTCGCGCAGGGCAACCGCTCGATCACCGTCTCCCAGGGCAACGACAGCCTGACCGTCTCGCAGGGCAACCACACGGTCACGATCTCGACCGGCAACGACAGCCTGACCGTGTCGCAGGGTAACCACACGATCACGATCAGCCAGGGCAGCAGCACGATCACGGCCATGCAATCGATCACGCTGCAGGTCGGCGGCAACAGCGTGGTCATCAACACGCAGGGAGTCACCATCAACGGCACGCAGATCGGGCTGACCGCGTCTGCGCAACTGTCGGCCAACGGCGGCGGGCAGATGACGCTGCAGGCCGGAATGATCAGCATCAATTGACGGGTGGGAAGATGGCCGCCGGCGACTTCGCCGACCTGCTCGAGCGTGATGCCGCGGTGTTCGCCGCGCCGCCCACGCTGCTTCCCGCGCTGCGAACGCTGACCGAGCAGGTCGGCGGGCTGCCGCACGTCGCCGCGCGAACCGCGCGCGACCGCATCGAGGCGACGATTGCGGAGCTGGACCGCCGGCTCGCCGAGCAGATCAACCTCGTGCTGCACCACCCGGAGTTCCAGCAACTCGAAGCGACCTGGCGCGGCCTGCAGTTCCTCCTGGCCGGCGCCGAGGGCGACGACAACATCGAGATCCGGGCCTTCGACATCTCCAAGCGCGAACTCGGCCGCATGCTGCGCAAGTATCGCGGCACCGCCTGGGACCAGAGCCCGCTGTTCAAGCGCGTGTATGAGGAGGAATACGGCCAGCTCGGCGGCCGGCCCTACGGCGTGCTGATCGGCGACTACTCCTTCGACCACCGGCCGGAGGACGTGCAGTTGCTCGAGGCGATCGCGCAGACCGCCGCCGCCGCCCACGCGCCGTTCATCGCCGGCGCGGCGCCGTCGGCGATGCAGATGGACAGCTGGGCGGAGCTGGCCAACCCGCGCGACCTGACGCGCATTTTCCAGAACTCCGGAATACGCGGCCTGGCGGTCGCTGCGCGAGGCCGCCGACGCGCGCTATCTCGGGCTGTGCATGCCCCGCTTCCTCGCCCGCCTGCCCTACGGCGCGCGCACCGACCCGGTGGAGGCATTCGATTTCGAGGAGGAGGTGGACGGCCCCGACGCCAGCCGCTTCCTGTGGAGCAACGCGGCGTTCGCGATGGGTGCGAACATCGTGCGCGCATTCCGGCTGTACGGATGGTGCGTGCGCATCCGCGGCATCGAGACCGGCGGCGCCGTCGACGGCCTGCCGATCCACACCTTCCCCACCGCCGACGGTCTGGTCGACCGGCGCTGCTCGGTCGAGGTGGCGCTGAGCGAACGACGCGAGGCGGAGCTGGCACGCGGCGGCTTCATCCCGCTGGTCCATTGCAAGGGCACCGAGTTCGCCGCCTTCGTCGCCGCGCCGTCGCTGCAGAAGCCGCTGGAATACGACGACCCCGCAGCCACCGCGAACGCCAATCTTTCCGCGCGCCTGCCCTACATCCTCGCCAGCTGCCGGTTCGCGCACTACCTGAAATGCATGATGCGCGACAAGATCGGCGCGGCGCGCGACAAGGCGTCGATCGAACAGATACTGAGCGCCTGGCTGCGCGGTTACGTGGACGGCGCGCCGGAGCAGTCTACCGACGACTGGAAAGCGAGCCATCCGCTGGTGGAAGCACGGGTTGCGCTGGAGGCCAGGGACGACGCGCCCGGCAGCTACGAGGCGCGCTTCTTCCTGCGCCCCCACTACCAGCTGGAAGGCATGACCGCCGTACTGCGCCTTGTCTCCCGCGTGCCAGCGGGTTGACATGCACGGCATCGGGATGAGCAACCACTGCAAAGGGTGACGGAGACATGGCGAGCGATCTCCTGATGGTATTGTGCCTGTCCGGCATCACCGGCATCAAGGCGGAAAGTCAGGCTGGCCTGCGCTCGGACGATCCGTTGCTGGCGCCGCCGGGCCTGCCGAAATTCGAGGTCGGCAAGTGCTTCGAGCTCGACGGGTTCGAGATGAATCTGGAGGCGCAGCCGACCGACAGCGATGCCGCAAAGAACGCCGCACAGCCGGTCATCCAGTCCAAGGATGGACAGACCTCGCTGACGACGAAGATGAAATACGCCAAGGGCGTCAACTGGCAGCCGCCCTATCTGAACCCGGTCGGCTGCAGCCGCCGGATCGACAACGCGTCGACCCTGCTGTTTCAGGGGTGCGCGAAGAAAACCCCCTATGAGAAGGCAGCGATCATCGGGCGCCGGGTGGTCGGCGGGGGCGGGAACAAGCTGCTGGACCAGACGACGAGCCATCTGATGACGTATTTCCGGGTCGATTTCGAGAAAGTGCAGATCATCCAGGTGACATGGACAGCGAACGAGGAGGGCATCCGCGAGGAGATCCGCTTCGTTTGCACGTCGGCGAGCGCCCAGTACAGCCAGCAGCTTCACACCGGCGGGCACGCTGCCGCGCTCGAGGCGGGCAAGTGGACCATGGGCGGTTAGGCTAACGGACGAGGCCGCTCACGCTGCCGGCGGCGCGCATCAGGGCGGCGGCATCGCAACTGCCGCCGCACGGTGCCGACAGCACCGCTTCGATGCCGAGCGCCGCTTGCATGTTCGCCGCCAGCGAGCAGGTCGCGAAACCGATGGCTATTGTCGGCAAGATCGCCGGCACATTCCAGCTCACCGCCGCGAGCGCCTGCGCCTGCAACGCCAGCCGGACCGAAGCGGAGGTTGCCAGCTGACCGGGCGCGACCGGCAGTTTCGGCAGCATCGCCATCAGCCCGGCGAGCGGCGATTGCGCCGCAGCACCCGGCAATTCCGCGAGCGGCATGCCGAACTGCGCCGAGAGAGCCGCGATCAGGATGTCGAGCTTCGCCCGGACGCTCTGCTGCATCGCGACGAAACCGGCGGCGAGCGCCGCCGCCCCGAGACTGGCCTTGAGCGAGGCAAGCGCGGAAAGCGTTGCGTTGAGGTCCGCGACCAGCTCCGGCATTGCGAGCACCGGCAAGCTGACCCGGCCCAACTGCTTCAGCGCGGCCGCGAGCGTCGCCACGTCCTGCACGTCGGCGCCCAGTTGCAACGCCGCCGCGATCAGCGGCGCGAGCAGCCGCAACGGCCGCAGCAACGCGCCCCATTGGCCGATCGGCAGCCCGCCGGGCATCGCGAGTTCAAGCATCTGCGCGGGCGAAGGCGCCAGCAAACCGGCCTGCAACACCGCCTGGACGTGATCGACTGCGGCATTGAGCTGCGCAAGCTGCACCCACGCGGCCGTGGCGACCGCCGTCGGCGAGCCCGCTCCGCTCGCCGACATCTCCGCAAATCGGGCGTTCATCGTGGCGACGACGCGCGAAAAGCCGCTCGCCTGCGCCGGGATCAGCAGGTCGATGCCGAACTGCTCCAACGCCTGCACGCGCAGTTGGACCAGCGCCGAGATCGTCGCGATCGCGGACACGGACAGTTGCGGAGTGGGCAGCGGCTGGTCGAGCCATGCCGGGTCGGGCTGCCAGGGCGCGGCGGGCAGGCCCCGCGCGGCGAAAAAGCCCGAAACGGCAATCGCGATCGCCGCGCCCGGCAACTCGCCGCCCGGCGGAGCCGCGAGCAGCGCCAGTTGCTGCTGCGCCAAGGCGACCGAAACGCGACAGAAACAGCCCATGCGACACCCTTTCGCGCGTCACGATAGCGCACACCGGCCGCCCCGCCGGTCACGGTCGGCGTGTCTCGACCCGGCCCGCCCGGCGCGCTACGAAGCCTGAAGTGCTTGCGGGACGCCGCGAATGGGAATGCCAGCCGCCCGGATCGGTGACAACGTGCTGCAGATGGCGCCGCATTGCCATGCACCGATCCATCCGCCCGCACTGGTGCCGACGCCGGTGCCGCATCCGCCGATGCCGCTGCCGATCATCACCGGCGCGCCGACGGTGCTGATCGGCGGCTCGCCTGCGGCCCGCCTGACCGACCAGACCCAGCCCTGCCTGCTGCCCGGCTGCGTGCCGGGCGGGCCGGGGATCATCGGCAAGGGGTCGGCGACGGTGATGATCGCCTCCATGCCGGCGGCGCGGGTGATGGACATGACGCAGCACCCCGCCTGCGTCGGCCCGATCCCCGGGCCGGTCGGGCAGATCATCGGCCCCGGGGCGCCGACGGTCCTGATCGGCGGCTGACCCGGTTGCGGCGGCAACATTTCTCCGCGTTCGCGCCGCACTGCCCGGTGTGCGCGGGCACTGCAGCGGCCCCGCACGCGCTCGATCTCGCCCATGTCGGCGCGGAGCACGACGACGACGTGCTGGCCGGCATCCTGGTGTGTCGGAATCCCTCCTGCCGGCATGAATACCCGATCATCGACGGCATACCCGTGATCGTGCCGACCCTCGCGAAGCTGCTCGCCGAGCGCGGCATCGAACTGCTGCTGCGCGACGACCTCGACCCGATGCTGCAGAGCCTGGTCGGCGACGCGATCGGCCCCGGCACATGGTTCGATGTGATACGCCAGACCGTATCGAGCTATGCGTGGGACGGCTGGGCCGATCTCGACCCGGCGGAAGCGCCGGGCGCCTCGCCCCGGCCGGGCGCGGTGCGGCGCTGCCTGGCGCGGCTGGAGGAATTGGCGGGGACGGGCCCGACGGTCCTGCGGGCCCTGGACCTCGGCTGCGCCGCCGGCCGCACCTGCTTCGACCTCGCCGCGCGACATCCCGAGGCGCTGGTGCTCGGCGTCGATCTCGGCCTCGCGCTGCTGCGTCTGGCGCGCGGCGCGTTGGGCGGCCGGGTCGGCTACGCGCGCCGGCGGATCGGCCTCGTGTTCGACCGACGGTCATTCCCGGTCGCGCCCGAGGCTGCGGAGCGGGTGGATTTCTGGGCCTGCGACGCGCTGGCCTTGCCGTTCGCCGCCGGCTCGGCCGACCTCGTGCTGGCGCTGAACCTGCTCGACTGCGTCGCGGCGCCGCAGCGCCTGCTCGCGGGCATCGCGGAGGTACTCCGGCCCGACGGCCGCATGCTGCTGGCAACGCCCTACGACTGGTCCGCCCAGGCGACCGCTCCCGCCGCGTGGATCGGCGGGCATTCGCAGCGCGCGCCGGACCGCGGCGCCGGCGAGCCGTTCCTGCACCGGCTGCTCCAGGCCGATGCGCATCCGCAAGCCGTTGCCGGGCTGCGCCTGCTCGCCGAGGACACCGACTGGCCCTGGCAGACACGGCTGCACGAGCGGAGTTTCGTGCAGTATTCGGCGCACCTGCTCGCGCTGGAGAAACTGCCGGGCTAGAACACGACCAGTTCCGGCGCGACCGCGCCAAAGATGCCGAGCACAATGCCGATCGCGCCCATCACGTAGGCGAAGCGCAGCAGCAGCTTTGCCGCCGTGATGACCGAGGCGGTCGCGAGCACGATGCCGAGTTCCAGCGCCGCCGCGGAGTTGTCGTAGGTGTGGGCGCGCTCCAGCGAATGATCGCGGATCTCCTCGTGGGCGTGCGCGCGGGCCGCGAGCGCCAGCTTGCCGGTTTCTGGATCGTTGTCGTAGTGCTCGCGGTCGGAGCGCAGGCGTTTCAGCATGTCCTCGCGCTGCGCCGCGCGATCCGGCGCGGCGGGCACATCGAGCGTGGCGGCGACCCGTTCGAGGTCCTGTGCCATTGCCGAGCGCACTGATTTTGCCTGGTACTCGTTCCAGGTGTCGGCGGCGAGGACCGCATTCGTCTCCACCGAGATCTCGGCGCGCTTGGCCTGCTGCTCGCAAACCGCCAGCGCCGCCGCGAGGATCGCGATCAGCAGCGCAGCCCGCTTGCTGCCTTCGTGTGCCGCGTGTTCGGCGTGCTCCGCATGTTCTCCGGTTCGCGCAGGCATGGCCGATGCGTCCTTCCCTGGAACTGTGTCGCCGCTGGCGCCGACGCCGAACATAGCTGCGCCGTCCCCGAGCGAGGAAGTGTGGCCGCGCTCGGATCACGCGACAAATGATCCGACGCCAGGCTGTGACCCCCGCCACTTCGCGCGCGCACCCAAGACCGCTAGCATTGGCGCGCAATCGGGGTCGGGCCAATGGACCTGCCGCAGAGTCTTGGGAAATACCAGATCAGGGGCACGCTCGGCCGTGGCGGCATGGGCGTCGTCTACGACGGCTGGGATCCGCAGCTCGCCCGCCGGGTCGCAGTAAAAACCGTCATTCTGCCGGCCATTTCCGATCCGGATACCGAGCAGGAGATCGCCCGCTTCCGGCGCGAGGCGCAGGCCGCCGCCAAGCTCAGCCACCCGAACATCGTCGCCGTCTATGACTACGGCGAGACGAACGACGCCGCCTACATCGTGATGGAATATGTCGACGGGCCGACGCTGCTGGCGCTGCTCAACGGCGGCGAGCGGTTCCCCCTCGATCGCGTCGGTCGGATCATGGAGGACGTGCTCGCGGCGCTGCAGGTACAGCCACGAGCATGGCATCGTGCATCGCGACATCAAGCCCGGCAACGTCATGCTCGCGAGCAGCGGCCGAGCCAAAATCACCGATTTCGGCATCGCGCGGATCGAGACGAGCAGCCTGACCCAGGCGGGCACGATCCTGGGCACGCCGACCTACATGTCGCCGGAGCAGTTCCGCGGCGACGCGACCGACGCGCGCACCGACGTCTATTCCGCCGGCATCCTGCTGTTCCAGCTGCTGACCGGCGAGGCCCCGTTCCGCGGCGCGCTGACGAGCGTGATGCACAAGGTGCTGACCAGCGACGCGCCGGCCCCGTCCGCTCTTGCCGCCTCGGTGCCGCCGCAGGCCGACGCGATCGTGCGCAAGGCGATCGCGAAACGGCCGGAGGATCGCTTTTCGTCAGCCGCGGCCTTCGCCGAGGCGGTGCGTGCCGGCCTGAACGGCGCGGCCGCTGCGCCGGCACCTCCAAACGGCGACAGCGACGATGCGACCGTGGTGCTCTCGCCGAGCCGGATCCAGCCGCGTCGCGCGGAGCCGGCATCGCGAGTTGCTGCAACCATCCCTCCCCCGGCGCCCGCTGTCGTCCGGCGTTCGCGCTTGCCGGCGGTGCTGGGCTCGATCGCAGTGCTTGCGTTGCTGGCCGGCGGCGCGGCCTGGTACGTCACCCGCCCTGTCCCGCCGCCGACCGACGGCAGCGCCCCGAAACCCGCTCCGACCAAAGTCGCCGAGGCGAACACCTCGCCGCCGAAGCAGCCGCCGGGGTCGGAGCAGCCGCCCGCCAAAGCCGGGGACGCGGCGACACAGGTTCCCGTCAAGACCGACGTGCCCGCGTCCTCGTCCACTGGCACCGCCGGTCCCGCCCCCTCCCGCACCGAACCGGCTGCGAAGACCGACAAGCCCGCCGTCCCACCGACGGATACGGATCCCGCGCACCCCGGATCTCCCGGGGGGCTCGCCAATACCAGCGCGGACAAGTCGTCGCACCCGTCCGATCAGCCGCCGGCGCACCAGGACACGCCAACCGCGACGCAGCCGCCGGCCGAGCCGCCGCAGAAGCTGGCGACCTCCTCGGAGATGCTTGGGCAAATCAACAACGCCTTGCATCACACGGCCTGCGTGTTCGCCGGTGCGACGTTACAGGATAGCGGCATGCCGACGCTGAGCGGGTACGCGGATGCCGGGAGCGCCTCGGCGCTGCTGCAACAGTTCGGGTCACGCCCGGGCGGACCGACCGTCGGCTGGGGCATCAGAACCGTCGACCGCGTGTTCTGCCCGGCGCTGTCGCTATTGCAGGCGGCCAGCGTGCCCGGCAGTGCATCCGGGCCCGGGCCCGGGCCCGGGCTCGGGCTGACGCTGAAGGACGATCGCACGGTGCTGCAGGAGGACGACTACATCCTGCCACGCATCACGATGCCCGACTATGCAGGCGAGTTGCGCGTCGACTACCTCGCCCACGACGGCACGATGATCCACCTGTATCCGACCGCGGCCGACCCGAAGAACCACTGGGCAGCGCAACCGGCGCGCCGCTTCGCGCCGTCCGAGCGGTTCGCACTCGGCGATGACCAGAAGAAGGCGAATTGGCAGAGCTATCCGCCGTTCGGCACCGACATGATCATCGCCCTCTACTCCTCGGTGCCGCTTGCCGTGGCCGAGCCGCAGAACGCCGAGACAAACACCGATCAGTACCTGTCTGCGCTGGGCCGCGCGATCGAGGCAGCACGCGCCGCCGGCGCACGGGTCAGCGGCGCGCTGCTGCTTGTCGACACGGTGTCGAAAACCAACTGACGCTCAGGTGCCGAGATTGACGATCTTGACCCGGCGGTTCTGCGGATTGGACGTCTGCGGCGGCGTCGGCACCAGCAGCCCGTCCATGCCCAGTCCGATCGGGGCCAGCCGCGTCGGCGGAATGCCGTGGGTGCTTTCGAGATAGCCGACGACGGCCTCGGCGCGCCGCTGCGACAGCACCTTGTTGTAGCTGGGCGAACCAACCGTGTCGGTATGACCCTCGATGCGGAAGCGGAACTCCACCAGGTCCTGGCTGCTCAGCGCCTGGGCCAGCTTGTCGAGCGTCTCCCGGGCCTGCGGCGTCAACTGGTTGGACCCGGTGGGAAACTGCACGTTCAGGCTGACCGACGGGGAGGAATCGCCACTGGCTGCCGCGGGCAGGTTCGGCGCGCCCAATCTGATGCCTTTCTCGATGATCGGAGGTTTCACGCGCGGCTTCAGCGACTGTATGATATCGTTGGTGGATGGATCGCCGCTCTGTGCCGCAGCCGGCACTGTGGCCAGCGCGATGGACGACAAGAATGCTGACAGGATGAGGGCGCGCATGACTGGCCTCCTCTTGGTGTTGTGGCGCCGCCCCGCGCGTTGGCGCGCCGTGGGATCGGCATGAAGATAGCAGATCATGGGCGCGGGCGGAAATTCCTCGCAGGGCGCCCGTCGAGGCGATTCGTGTCTGCGTGTGCCGCATGACGGCGCCGGGCTGCGTTGGGCTGTTCGGCAAGCTGCCGGCGCGTGGCGACTTCGTGCGCGACGGGTTGCCCAGCAGCTTTGTCGCTCCCTGGGACGACTGGTTGCAGCAGATGCTGGCCGCCAGCCGGCAGCGCCTCGGCGAGAGTTGGCTGCCCGCCTGGCTTGAAGCGCCGGTCTGGCGATTCGCGCTCGCGCCCGGCGTCTGCGGCGCGGGCGCGGTGCTGGGCGTGATGCTGCCAAGCGTCGATCGGGTCGGCCGGTACTTCCCGCTGACGCTGGCGGCCGTGCTGCCCGGCGGTAGCGATCCGGCCGGCGAGGATGCGCAGGCGTGGCTGGACGGCGCCGAAGCCGCCGGGCGCGCGGCGCTGGAGCAGGATGCGGGCCCGGAACAGACTGCGGCCATGCTGCTGGCGCCGCCAGACGCCGGCGCGGTGCCGGAGAGCGGCAGCCTGTGGTGGACCGATGGGGGGCCGCGCGTCGCCGCGGCACAACTGCAGCGGGCCGCACTGCCCGATGCGGACGAGTTCGTCGCCATGCTCGCCGGTCCCTGACCCAGATGAGCCTCTCACTGCGCTCCTCCCATGCGACACATCCTGGCGCGCGGCGTGCCCACAACGAGGACCGGTTCGTCGATCGGCCCGATCTTGGCTTGTGGGCCGTCGCGGACGGTGCCGGCGGCCATCAGGCGGGCGAGGTGGCAGCGGGAATGATCGCCGAGGCGCTGGAGACGATCCCACCCGGCCTCGACGCGCAGGCCGTGCTCGCGCAGATCCGCGCGCGCATCGACGACGTGCATGCGGCGTTGCTGGCCGAGGCGGCACAGCGCGGACCGGATGCGATGATCGCCTCGACAGCGGTGATCCTGTGCGTACGCAACAGCCACTACGTGTGTCTGTGGGCCGGGGATTCGCGCGCCTACAGGTTGTCGGGCGGCGCGCTCGAGCAGATCAGCCACGACCACAGCCTGGTGCAGGAACTGGTCGATATCGGCGAAATCGACGCGGCCACGGCGGAGTCGCACCCGAACGCCAACGTGATCACCCGCGCGGTCGGCGCCGCGGGCCTGGACGGGTTGACGCTGGACAAGACGACCGACGAGCTGCGGCCCGGAGAGCGGTTCCTGCTTTGCAGCGACGGGTTGTCGAAGACGGTCCCCGACGCCGATATCGCAACACTGCTCGGCGGCAACGGCGACGCGGCGGCGCGGCTGGTCGAGGCGGCGCTGGCGCGGCAAGCCCACGACAACGTCACGGCCGTCGTGATCGACGTAGGCACGTAGCACTCGATGCAGGGCCTTGCCGACGCCCTTCCCGCCGTTGCGCCTGTCGGCCGTGCGGGGGCCGACTAGGCGAGCCCGAAACTCCCCAGCCCCTTGAGCAAACTCTCGAGCTGGCCGATAAGCTGGACGATCCGATCGATGTGCCGCGACACCTCGGCGACGGCGTCCTTGGCGGCCGGATCGCTTCCGGCGTGCGTTTGCATGCAGGCGACGAGCTTGCGCACCGCGTCGATCGCCGACACGACGTCCTTGATGAACCCTGCGACCTTGCCGATCGTCAGCGGAATCGTCACCAGGTCGGAAATGCCGGCGTCGGCTGCCCCCGCGACATCGGCCGTCAGCAGTTCGATGATTGCCGGCGCATCCTCCACGACAGACGCGACGTTTCTGCCGGCCGCGATCGCCTCCCCGGGGCAGTCCATCATCATCACCGCCGCGTCTTTCGCGAGCGCCGCCTGGAGCGCCTGCCATTCCGCGAACAACTGCACGACGGTCGCCAGCAGCTGCTTGAGCGTACCGAAGAAACCCGGCCCGGAATCGTCGCCCGTGCCATCCTTGCCGTCGCGCCCATCCTTGCCGTCGCGGCCGTCGCGACCATCCTGGCCGTCGCGCCCGTCCCTGCCGTCATGGCCGTCTCGTCCGTCCCGACCGTCATGACCGTCGCGCCCATCCTTGCCGTCGTGGCCGTCGTGGCCGTCGCGCCCGTCCTTGCCGTCGTGGCCGTCGCGTCCGTCCTTCCCGTCATGGCCAGCGGGACCGGGGGGGCCAGGTGGGCCAGCGGGACCGGCAGGGCCGGGTGGGCCAGCCGGGCCAGCGGGGCCAGCCGGCCCAACGGCACCAGGTGGACCAGCGGGACCGGGAGGGCCGGGTGGGCCGGCCTTGCCAGGAGGGCCAGCGGGGCCCGCGCCACCCCGATGCACGACCGGCTGCGGCTTGGGGGGCGCCTCGTCCCGGACCTCGCCGCTCCAGCGATCCCCGCCAAGTGCGGCATCCAGGTAGGCGTCGATCTTGTAGTTGCCTTGAACCCCGATGGTGGGAGGGTAGGTCGCCTTAAGCTTCTCGATGACGATCACGTGCCGGTTGCCCTGGCCGGTCGGCGACTTCTCCCTGGGCGGCCCGATCATCAGCTCCGCGACCTGGCCGGCATTGCCTCCGGGCGGCGTGATGCTGAAGGTGGCCTTGTTTTTCGAGATGTCGGTGTCGTCGCCCACCGACTCGATCGTGAACGAGACCGAATCGTTTGATTTGTTGTAGATGACGTATTTGTCTTCCAGGTAGAAGCGGGCCTGCACGCCGTGCTGCTCGAAGCTGTGCGGCTCTCGCCCGTCGGTGCCGACCGCTTCGTGCTTCTCATGGCGGAGCATCGACCAGGTCTCGTTGCCCACCACGCCATCCACCTGGCAGCCATGACTGCCCTGGAAAGCCTGCACTTTCGCGTAGGTCTTGGCATCGAAGGTGCCCGTGACCTGGATGTCCAGCAGTTCCTGCAGGTACTCGACCCAGCCGTCCGGGCTCTGATCGCCCTGGCGCAGCGTCGGCTGGCGGGACTGCGGCGGCGGCGAAAATTTCGCCCGCACCGGCGCGGCGGCACCGGGATCGCCGGGCGTGGTGTCGCTGCCGGCTTGCGACGGCGGCGCGGCCGCCGGCTTCGGGTCGATGCCGGTGAACTTGGCCACCCAGGCGAATTGCGCGTCGGTCAGTTGATCGCCCATGACCCCGCTCCTGTGGGTGCGTATGCCGGCGCCGCACTGCGCCCGATCTCGCCCCGGACACAGCCGGCAGCCGCGGTCACGCCAACGCTGTCGAAATGACCGACAGGAAACTCGTTACGGTCGCCCCGATCCCCAGGTTCGGCACGAACGGGTTGTCGTCGAGCTCGCGCAGTGTCGTGTCGCCATCGATGAACTTCTGATAGTTCTGCAAGGCCTGCCTGGCGTCGGCGACCAGGCGGGCCTGCTCCTCCGCATCCTTGGCCTTGCTGACTGCTACCAGTTTCGCGGCAAGCTCGCGGTCGAACTGGCGGATTTTGTCCACGCGGGCCTTGAAGGCGCTCTCCAGCTGCGGTGCGACGTCGTTGCCCTGGAACGCCGCGAGAAACGCTGTTTGCAGCTTGTCGAACTCGCTGTGGACATTGTTGGCCATTTTGATCCATGCGGTGCTCACCTTGACCGATGCCTCCCGCGTCTTGGCGAAGGCTGGCGCGGCTTCCGGGCTCGGCGCCGCCGGGGCTGCCTCCGCGGCCGGAGCGGCCGCCGCGGTCGCGGACGGCTCGGGCGCGCCGGTTGCCGGCGCCGCCGCACCATCCGGTCCGTCGGCGGCTTGCGTTTCGGCTTCGGGCGCTGGCGCCGCGTCCGCCTGTACCGGGGCCGCTGCCGGCGCCGCGTCCTCGTCGTCGTCGCCGACCTCCGGCGGGCTGCCGTCGGCCGATTCGATCACGACTTTCTTGAAATTGGCGAGCTTGAGCGTCTTGGCCAGCTTCTTGGCCATGCCAGGCACCGACTTCTCGACCCTGAACAACACTCGCTTGCTGTCGTTTTCGTCCAACAGGGCAAGTCCCGGGTAGACCTTGGCAATGTGGAAATCATCCTTCAGGCTTTTTGCCAGCGCCGTCTGTGCCTTGTGGCGGTCCAGCCGCAACAGCGCGTATCCGCCCTTGCCGTCGCCGAACGCGCAGTTCGCGCCGTCCGTTCCCGCCGCGACAAGGGCGCGCCGCAAATCGGCCTTGTCCATGCCGGTATCGATGTCCTGCGCCATGACAGCCTCCAATGCCACCAATGCCGATCTTCCGGCGCAAAGATTAGCACGGATGATCGGCCGGATGCCAACAATCAGTTACATTGGGCGGGCCGTGCCGAGCGGCCGTGACGCTGACATCTCGCGTCATCCCTTCGGCGGGCCGCACATGTCAGTCGAAATTGTAGACGAGGTCTCCGTCGGCGACCCCGACCCGCACGCGCGCGATCCGGCCGCCTTCGAGCAGGCGCCGCAGGAACGCGCCGCTGATCGCCGGCAGCATCGTGTTGGTCAGGATCGCGTCGATCATGCGCCCGCCGCTCTCCGGCTCGTTGCAGCGGCTGGCGATCAGCGACACGACCTCGTCGTCGTAGGTGAACGGCACGCTTGTGCTCGGCGCCGATGCGCGCGGCGATGCGGTCCGAGTTGCAGCCGGATGATGTCGCCCATCATCGCGTCGCTCAGCGGATAGTACGGGATCGACCAGCAGCCGCCCGAGCAGCGCCGGCGGAAACACCTTCAGCAGCGGCTCGCGCAGCGCCTTGGCGATCTCCTCGGGTTCGGGCATCAGCTCCGGGTCGCGGCACAGCGCCATGATCAGGTCGGTGCCGACGTTGGAGGTCAGCAGGATCAGCGTGTTCTTGAAGTCGATCGAGCCGCCCTTCGCCGTCCTCCATCATGCCCTTGTCGAACACCTGGAAGAAGATCTCGTGCACGTCCGGGATGCGCCTTCTCGACCTCGTCGAGCAGCACCACCGAATAGGGCTTGCGCCGCACCGCCTCGGTCAGCACGCCGCCCTCGCCGTAGCCGACGTAGCCGGGCGGCGCGCCCTTCAGGGTGGAGACGGTGTGCGCCTCCTGGAACTCGCTCATGTTGATGGTGATCAGGTTCTGCTCGCCGCCGTACAGCGCCTCGGCAAGCGCCAGCGCGGTCTCGGTCTTGCCGACGCCGGAGG
This sequence comes from uncultured Solirubrobacterales bacterium, assembly GCA_963697635.1. Lineage (GTDB taxonomy): Bacteria > Pseudomonadota > Alphaproteobacteria > Acetobacterales > Acetobacteraceae > CAJCJG01. The sequence continues at coordinate 687,810 of CAVOOS010000010.1, forward strand.
GGCCGCACAGCATGAACACGCCGATCGGCTTCTGCGGGATTGTCGAGGCCGGCGCGCGAGGTCTGCATGCGCTTGGCGATCATCGCGCAGCGCGTGGTCCTGGCCGATGACGCGCTCGCGCCAGCGTGTCGGCCAGCTTCAGCACCGCCTCGATCTCGTTCTTGACCATGCGGCCGACCGGAATGCCGGTCCAGTCGCTCGACCACGGCGGCGACCGCCTGCTCGTCCACGCTCGGCAGGATCAGCGGGGTCTCGCCCTGCAGTGCCGCGAGTTCAGCCTGCAGGCCTGCAACTCGACCGCAGCTGCGTCGAGCAGCGCCGGCCGTGTCGGCGGGCTCGCCCGGCGCGCCGGCGCGCAGCTGCGCGCGCAGCGCCAGCATCTGCGTCGACCAGCGCCTTCTCGGCGCTCCAGCGCGTTTCCAGCGCTGCCAGCCGCTGCCTGCTCGCGCGCCAGCGCTTCCCGTGACCGCGGCGTCGCGCGCGGCCGGCGTCGATGCCGATCGCGGTCTCGCGGCCGATGATGTCCAGCTCGGTCTCCAGCGCCTCGATGCGCCGGCGGCAGTCGTCGACCGCCGGCGGCACCGCGTGCTGGCTGACCGCGACGCGCGCCGCAGGCGGTGTCGAGCAGGCTGACCGCCTTGTCCGGCAGCTGCCGCGCCGGAATGTAGCGGTGCGACAGCCGCACCGCGGCCTCGATCGCCTCGTCGAGGATCTGCACCCGGTGGTGCTTTTCCAGCGGCGAGGCGATGCCGCGCATCATCAGGATCGCCTTCGCCTCGTCCGGCTCGTCGACCTGCACCACCTGGAAGCGGCGGGTCAGCGCCGGGTCCTTCTCGATGTACTTCTTGTATTCGGCCCAGGTGGTGGCGGCGATGGTGCGCAGCGTGCCGCGCGCCAGCGCGGGCTTGAGCAGGTTGGCGGCGTCGCCGGTGCCCGGCGGCGCCGCCCGCGCCGATCAGCGTGTGCGCCTCGTCGATGAACAGGATGATCGGCTTCGGCGAGGACTGCACTTCCTCGATCACCTGGCGCAGCCGGTTCTCGAACTCGCCCTTCATGCTGGCGCCGGCCTGCAGCAGGCCGACATCGAGCATGCGCAGCGCTGACGTCCTTCAGCGCCGGCGGCACGTCGCCGCGCGACGATGCGCAGCGCGAAGCCCTCGACCACGGCGGTCTTGCCGACGCCCGCCTCGCCGGTGAGGATCGGATTGTTCTGCCGCCGGCGCATCAGGACGTCGACGACCTGGCGGATTTCCTCGTCGCGGCCGACGATCGGGTCGATTTCGCCCTCGCGCGCCCGCTCGGTCAGATCGACGGAGAACTTGCGCAGCGCCTCCTGCTTGCCCATCGCCGCCGGCGCGATGGCGCCGCTCGCCTCGCCCGGCGCGGCGCCCGTCTGGGCCGCTGCCATCGCCGCTTCCGGCGAGCCTGCCAGGATGCGCGCGAAATCGTCGCCGAACGCCTCCGCCTTCACCGCCTCGAACTGCCGGCTGATCGCGTACAGCGCGTTGCGCAGCGTCGGCGGTGCTCAGCGCGCCGAACAGCAGGTGGCCGGTGCGCACCTGCGCGCTCGCCGAACATCAGGCGTCGCGAACACCCAGCCGCGCTCGATCGATCTCCTCGATCTGCGGCGAAAAATCGGAAATCGCGGTGGCGCCGCGCGGCAGCCGGTCGAGCGCCGCGGTCAGGTCGGCGGCCAGCCGCGACGGCATCGAGCTGAGAAATGCCGGACGATGCGGTGCAGGTCGGAATCCTGCGGTCTGCAGGATCTGGTGGAGCCAGTGCACCAGCTCGACATACGGGTTGCCGCGCAGCTTGCAGAACACGGTCGCGCCTTCGATGCGCCTTGATAGGCGAGCGGGTTGAGCTTGCCGAACAGGGCGGCACGGCTGATTTCGCTCATGTGCGTTGCCTCCGCTTGATGGGCCGGGCCGGGCCGGGCGCGCGACCGGGCATCGACGGTGCGCGCCATGCTGTCGGCGCTCGCATCGAGAAACAGATCCGCCGCATCGGCGGCAGAGCGGCGCGGCACCAGCCAGGTGGTCCAGCCGAGCCGCCCCTGCCGCCCGAGCCGGAGCGGCGGCACCTCCTCGGCCTTCAGGATCAGGTTGACGTCCCAGATCAGCGCGTCGCCCGCGTAGTTGCGCACCACCGGGATCAGCCGGTGCAAGCTGGTGCCGCCCGGCAGCAGGCGCAGATAGTCGGCAAGGCCGAGCGGGCCGAACACGACGCGGAACTTGTGCTGCCGGCTCCACACCCGCGCACCGAGCACGATCGGTCTGGCCAAGGCCCGACGGTGCGCGGCGAATCGCCGAGGCGCGGTGCGGTCGCGCCCGGTCGAGCGGCAGCCAGCGCGCCGATGAAGCATTCGATGCGCACCGGCATGCGGAAGAATGCCGAGAGGATCGCCGCCAGCCCCTCGGCGTGGCGGGTCTGGCAGCCGAGATGGCCGACGAAATGCAGCTTGGCGAGGTCGGGCATCGCGTCGCGATGGCGCAGCGAAGTCCGTCGCCCAGCCCCATCAGCGCGCCGACGTAGAGCGCGAACCGGTCCTGTTCCGGCCGGTCGAAGCTCACCGTCGGCCGCGCATTCGCCCAGGCGCGGTAGAACAGCGAGAGCAGCGCGGTGATGGAAGATGTCGGCGAACGCGCTGGAAGGTCGGGTCGCGATGGTTGCGCCGCCGGTCGCGCGCGTATTCGGTCAGATGCAGCGGCAGCGGCCCGTCCGGGCCGAACAGGCCGAAGAAATGCACCAGCAGCCGGTCCGGCTGCCCGTCGGCGCCGGTCTCCCAGCCGGCCAGCGTCGCCGGTGCGAACACGACGGCCGGGTCCTGGCCGAGCCGCACCGCGATCCTGCGCCGGCCGCGTGCTGCGGCCGAAGCCGGGCGGTCGCGGAACCGTGCCTCCAGGCTGCGCATCGCCTGATAGAAGCTCCACGACCACGGCGCCTCGCCGATCCGCGCCGCGAGCCCCGCGGCCAGCTCGGTCGCGCTCGCCGGCGCCGCCGTCGACCGCCTCGGCGGGCCGGTCGTTCATATGCATGCGCCCGCTGGCCAATGCGCGCCGGCCAGCGCATCACCTCGCCGCGTTCGGGGTTGCGCAGCACGGTCTCGGTGAACCCGTTGATCGAGACGTACTTGGCGAGGAACCGGTCCAGCACGGCGGCCAGCACGATCCCGCCGGAGCCGCCGAACGGCGCCTCGTCGATGGTCAGCGTGATCTCCAGCCCCCGCCCGGCCGCGACCGGCCCGGCCCCGGGGATGCGGCGGACGATCGGGTGCGCGACCACCGAACGTCAGCCCCTCCAGCTGGCGTGCGGCGATCGAGGTGCTGGAGGGAACATAGAGCCGCAGCAGCTCGCGCAGCGCCGCCGCACCCTGCACATCGTCGGTGTCGACGAGGCTCAGGTAGTTCAGCGCCAGATGGCTGATGAAGCGCCAGGCATATTCGCCGTCGCTGCGGCAGGGGCGCGGGTTGGTCGGGCCGATCAGGCAGCGCACCGCCGCGACCGGCGCGCTGACCGCGATCGTGAAGTCGGTGTGCTGCTTGCCCACCGGCATCGAGAGCGGCAGGTCGCGGTTGGTGCACATCAGGTCGAGGCCAAGCTGGCGCAGATCGTGGCGGGATCGGCGCCCGTTCCGGCGTCGACCAGCGAGATGAACACCTCATGGCCGAGATAGGCCGAGCGCGGGCCGCGCTGGCGCGACTGGCTGGAGAGCTGGCGCGGCCGCCGCTGCAGGATGTAGTAGCCGCGCCGATCCGAGGTTGCGGCTGAGGTCGTTGGCCGCATAGAACGGCAGGAACGGCTGCGGCGCGCTGCCGTCGGCGGCATAGCCCTCGACCGCGCCGCACGCTGAACACCTCGAAATCGAGCGGGCGCATCCGGTCCGGCACGACGTGGTGCTCGGCCTCGCGATCGGAGATGTTGATGCGGTCGCTGCGCTTGGGAAACAGGTTGATCGCCGGGGTCGCGAACAGCGCGAGCTGGTCGGGGCCGAACGCGGCCGCCAGCGCCGGCTCGCTGCGCGTCAGCAGCAACAGGATTTCCAGCTCCTTGCCGGCTGCTGCGCGCAACCGGCGCGTTCCAGGCCGCCGAGCTCGACGAACAGGAACCGCTCCGGCATCGCGTAGTATTCCTGCAGCAGCCGATAGCCGTCGAAGGATTGCGGCGCACGCGGCAGCAGCGCCTCCTCCGGCGCAAAGCCGAGCGGGCGCAGCGCTCCCGCCGGCAGCCGCTCCTGCCAGGGCAGCGGCCGTTCGGTCGGCCGGACATAGATCGCCGCGAGGTTGGCGATCAGCTGCTCGTAGAGCCGCACCCGCGCGCCTTCCGCCCCGGCCAGGAACAGCGGCAGCCGCTCCAGCGCGAGCTTTGCGAGCGGCGCCTCGCCGTTGGTCGCGCAGCCGCAGCCGGATCGCCGCCTTGACGCCGCGCTGCTCCGGCAGCCCGAGCGCCGCAACCGCGGCCGGCGAGGCGATGTAGCTCGGCGTCCGCCAGTTCGATCGGCAGCAACTGCACCGCATGCGCGGTGCGGAACTCGCAGTTGGTCTGGTCCTCGGTGCCGAGCAGGCTGCGCACTGCCGTGCCGGCCGGCAGCACGACGCCCTTCGGCGTGCCGCGCAAGCGTCTGCTCGGGCGGAACTGCACCACCGCCATCGACGGGGTCGGCGCCGAGATAGTGCGGATAGACCATCTGCAGCAGCGACTGCGTGAAGGTCGGGAATTCCGCCTCCATCTTGAGCTGCATGCGCGCCGTGAGCAGCGCGAAGCCCTCCAGCAGCCGCTCGACATAGGGATCGGCAACCTCGAGGCTGCCGAGGCTGAGCCGCGCCGCGATCTTGGGGAATTCGCGCGCGAATTCGCCGCCGACCTCGCGCACGAACGCCAGTTCGGTTTCGTAGGCGCGCAGCAGCCGCGGGTCCATCAGCCGCCGCCCCGGGCAGCCGGGGTCATCGCTGGCCGCCGCGCACGTCGGTGATCACGGCAAGCCGCGTCTCCAGCTCGATCTCGGTTTCCAGGAACAGTTGCTGCGGCAACGGCTGCGACCACAGCTCGCCGCGGATCTCCAGCACCAGCGCAGGCGTCGGCCGATCGTCGCCGGTCGCGCGCAGCCGCACCTTCAGCGTCTCCGCACGGATGCGCGGCTCGAAGGCGCGGATCGCGTCGGCAATGCCGCTCTCGATCCCGCCCACCCGGTTCGCCGTGCCGATCGTGCCGGCAAGCCCGGGCACGCCGAAGTTGATCGTCGATTTCGCCGCGAGCGGCGTGGCCGACAGGTCCTCGTTCGCGGCCATGTTGGTGGTGTTGAGCAGCCATCCCAGGTCGCGCAGCACCGCCTGGCGGAACTGCTGCATGCTCAGCGTCTGCTGCTCGAAACTTTCGCGGCGGGTCTCGGGCGCGGTGTCGGTCAGCCGGTCGAGCAGCGACGGCTGCAATCGTTCCCGGCTGATCTGCTCGGCCACGCTACGCCGCCTCGGCGAGCGCGATTCGCCTCACGTCCATCAGCGCGAACTCGCCGGCATCGGTCGCGAGCATCCGCTGCCCGAGGCCGATCGCGATCGGGCCGTGCTCGCGCCAATCGGTGCGCGCGGCGAGCGCCAGCGCCACGTCCTCGGCGGCGTGCGAGCCGGGGTAGCGGGTCGGCACGAAGCCGAGCGATCTCGCCGCCGCTGGCCCAGTCGAAATGCGCCGGCATCCAGACCTTGTCGCGCAGGTCGGCGGGCGGCTCGATCTGCACCGCGCGCAGCCGCGCGAACGGCGCCCAGCAGTACTTTCCGTCGATCATCACTTCCAGCACCGGCCCGAGGCGAGGGTCGGCGTCGGCGATCCACTCGAACGCGGTGCCGTCGATGTTGCCGCGCGAGGCCGGCGCCTGCTCGAACGCCGCGTCGCGCAGGCCGGCCGCCGCCTCCGTCTGCCCGGCGGCGAGCAGCCGCAGGGCTTCGACCAGCAGCGACATCCACGGTGACGGCTCGCCGAGGATGGTCGGCGTACTGCGTCGCCGGCGAACACCTTCGCGCGCACCAGTTCGCAGCGGATCGCCGCGCGATAGGCTTGCGCCATCGGCGCCGCTTCGGGGTCGAGTCTGGGCAGCCGCTGCCAGCTGCGTCACCGCGCGCTGCCACTCGCCGAACACGCAGAACAACTGGAACAGGAAGATGCGCAGGCGCGCATCGCGCGGCGCCTTGCGCACTTCCTGCTTCAGCTGCTCGAGAGCTGCGCGCGCGTCGCCGGCCCGCAGCATCTCGCGCGCGTCGCTCACCGGCGGATCAGGTCGCCTTGAGGCCCCTGTCACGGCCGGGAAGAAGTTGTTGTTGTTGACGCGGTTCCACGACGCCGCGGGCGGTTGATCGCCGCTGTCATCGGCTTGCCGGTGACGTCCTGCTGCACGTAGCGCGCCTGCAACGCACCATACTCGAACGTCGACCTCTCCTTCATGGCCTCGTCGCCGTCCGAGCCGCTCCAGCTGATGGTCTTCACGGCGACCAGCGCGAAGTCGAAGCGCAGGAAGGTGAAGCCGCTCGCCGCGGTCGCGCTCGACGACCCTGTCCGGCCGCGGACGCGACCGCGGCCTGACCACCCTGGCCGCCGGCGCGCCGCAAGTACAGGCTGACGATCTGGAAATGCTCGCCGGTGCAGCACATCGCGAACAGCAGCGGCGACAGCCGGTCGATCTTGCGGGTGATCGAGAACGGGTTGAACGTGACCTTGCCGGAGGTCGCGCCCGAGCTCTGGCTGCCGATGTTCAGCACCTGCTCGATATCGAAGTTGTAGTCCTGATCTCGAAGACTGTTCCGGCCATCCTTGATCGTCGGTGCCGAGCGGCCGGTGTCTCCGGCGATCTGGGCCTGCAGACTCGCCGGCGATCCAGATTGCCGGTCGTAGTCCATGAACTGCATGTATGTGTCGAACATCTGCATCTCCTAGCGCTGTGCGGGTTGGCGGGACATCATGGCAAGGCTCGGTCGCGCGGTCGGTGTCCGCTCATTTCGGCATGCGGGACACCAGCCGCAGCGAAACGTTGAGCCCTTCAAGCTGGTAGTGCGGCTTGAGGTAGAACTTGGCGCTGTAGTAGCCCGGGTTCGCCTCGTTCTCCTCGACGTCGACCTTGCCGTCCGCCAGCGGATGCGTGGCCTTGCATCGTCCGGCGACTGATCCGGGGAGCCGTCGACGTACTGGTCGAGCCAGGTCTGGCAGCCAGCTCTCCAGTTGCGCCTTGCGTCATGGTGCCGCCGATCTTGTCGCGCACCATGCATTTCAGGTAGTGCGCGAACCGGCAGCTGGCGAACAGGTAGGGCAGCCGCGCCGACGAGGTTGGCATTCGCGGTCGCCGCCGGGATCGTCGTATTCCTGCGGCTTCTGCAGCGACTGCGCGCCGATGAACGCGGCGAAGTCGGAGTTCTTCTTGTGGATCAGCGGCATGAAGCCGTTCTTGGCGAGTTCGGCCTCGCGCCGGTCGCTGATCGCGATCTCGGTCGGGCACTTCATCGCGACGCCGCCGTCGTCGGTCGGGAAGGTGTGCGCCGGCAGCCCTTCCACCGCGCCGCCGCTTTCGACGCCGCGGATGCTCGTAGCACCAGCCGTACAGCTTGAACGCGCGGGTGATGTTGGTGCGCCATCGCGTAGGCGGCGTTGCACCAGCGAATATTTGTCGCTCTCGGCGCCGGCGGTGTCTTCCTCGAAATGCGAACTCCTCGACCGGCTCGGTCTTCGCGCCGTACGGCAGGCGCGCCAGAAAGCGCGGCATGCACAGGCCGATGTAGCGCGAAGTCCTCGCTCTCGCGCAGCGAGCGCCAGGCGGCGTATTCCGGCGTCTGGAAGATCTTGGTCAGGTCGCGCGGGTTGGCCAGTTCCGTGCCAGCTCTCCATCTGCATCACCGTGGGCGCGGCGGCGGCGATGAACGGCGCGTGCGCGGCGGCGGCGATCTGCGCCATGTCGCCGAGCAGCTGCACGTCCTGCGGGCCGTGGTCGAAATAGTAGTCGCCGACCAGCACGCCGTACGGCTCGCCGCCGAACTGGCCGTATTCTTCCTCGTAGACCTTCTTGAAGATCGGGCTCTGGTCCCAGGCGGTGCCGCGGAACTTCTTCAGCGTGCGGCCAAGCTCCTTCTTGGAGATATTGAAGACCTGGATCTTCAGCATCTCGTCGGTTTCGGTGTTGTTGACGAGATGGTGCAGCCCGCGCCACGCGCTTTCGAGCTGCTGGAAATCCTCGTGGTGGATGATCAGGTTGATCTGCTCGGTCAGCTTGCGCGTCGATCGCGGCGATGATCGCCTCGATCGCTGCGCAGCGCGTCGTCGGAAATCAGCGTCGTGTGCGCCAGCGCCTGCTGCGCGAGCGTCTGCACGGCGTTCGCCACCGCCTCGCGCGCGCGGTCGGTCTTGGGCTTGAACTCGCGGTCGAGCAGCGTTGGCGAAGTCGCTGACCTCGGCGGTGGCCGTCGCGGCGGCGCGCTGCTGTTCGGTCTCGGTTCCGGACATCGGCTTATTCCTCCTCGGCCGTTGGCTTCTCGGCGCTGGCCGCCGGGTTCGGCGCCGCCGCGAGCGTCTGCAGCAGGGCCGGATCGTTCAGCACCTTGGCGATCAGGTCCTCGGCGCCGGTCTTGCCGTCCATGTAGGTCAGCAGGTTGGACAGCTGCGTGCGCGCCTCCAGCAGCTTGTCCAGCGCTTCGACCTTGCGGGCGACCGCGCCGGGCGAGAAGTCGTCCATGCTCTCGAAGGTGATGTCGACCGCGAGATTGCCCTCGCCGGTCAGCGTGTTCGGCACCATGAAGGCGACCCGCGGCTTCATCGCCTTCATCCGGTCGTCGAAGTTGTCCACGTCGATCTCGAGGAACTTGCGGTCCGCCGACGCGGCGGCAGCGCCTCCGCCGGCTTGCCGGAGAGGTCGGCCATGCACGCCCACCACGAACGGCAGCTGCACCTTCTTCTCGGCGCCGTAGGTCTCGACGTCGTATTCGATCTGCACGCGCGGCGCCCGATTGCGGGCGATGAACTTCTGACTGCTCGCTTTGGCCACCGTCTGTCCCTTTATCCTCAGCGGTTGACGATATTTGCCCGTAGCCGGCGACGGCCGCTGTGACCCCGGTCACTCCTCACGGCCGCTGACGATCATCTGAGCCTGCGCGAGTGCCTCCGGGGCGATGTCGCGCAGGATCTCCAGGAAGTCCTTCTCGGCAAGGCGGCGCGCCCGCTCGACCAGCAGCGGCAGTGGGCTGGATGGTTCGTAACGCCGATAATACTGGCACGCCAGATCCAACAGTCGCAGCGCGTCCGCGCGGGTCGTCACCTCGCCCAGCGCCATCGCGGTCGGGCCACCGGCCGGGCGCGGCGGGGGCGCCGTCGCGTCCGCCGCGGAACCATCGGGCGCCGGCTCCGGCCCGGCAGCGCCGGCCGGAACCGCGTCAAAACGATCGAGGAAGCGCAGGATCTCGGCCAGCAGCTTGCTCAATTCTTCGAGATCGGGGCCGTTGCCCGCGCCGGCCTTGTCCTCGAACGCGCGCAGCACGGCGGCCTGGCCATCGAACGCGGCGACCACGGCCGCGCGGGTCTGTGCGGCAATCGCCGGATCGGTATCGCGGAACGCCGACCGCACCTGCAATTCGGTCGGCTTGTCCTCGCGCGTGTCGTCCTGGATCGCGCCGATCGCCAGCGAGATGTCGCGCCAGGAATACCGGCCGAGGGTCGGCGAGCGGGCCAGCGGCAGGTCGCGCACGAAGCGCAGCACCGCGATCGGCTCGGCCAGCCGCCCAAGCGAATTGGCGCGATACGCCGGGTCGTTGCCGTCCTCGGGGTCGAGCTGCGGATGCAACTCCTCCCAGCGCGTCTCGATTAGCTGTCGGATCAGCGCCAGCATGTCGGCATAGGCCTGCAGGCCGGCCACGTGGAGCCGCGCGACCGCAAGCTGGGTCACCACGCGCAGGTCGCGGGTCCGCTCCATCAGCGTTGCCGCCTGGGCCTCGACCGCCTTCCAGTCGGGCTCCTTCGCCGGGATCAGCGTCTCGCCGGACTGCCGTTCGGGCTCGCCTTGCGCCGCACGCTCCAGCGCCCCGAAGTCCGGATCGAACTCCAGGTTCGGTCCGGCCGGGGCCGCCATCTCCACCGGCCCGAGCCACTCGGCGAGGTCGAGCGGCGGCATGTCAGGACCGCAGTCCGGACTTTGCGAGCCTAGTTGTCCGTGCTCGGCCACTCATCGATCGGCATCCCTGTTGCACCGTCGCCACATGGTTGGCGCCACGAACGTTCAGGCAATGAACATTCGCGCAGCCCGGCGGAAGAGTCCACAAACAAAGGCTGACATCGCGCGAGACGCCGCGGAACGGGCCGCGATCGCCGCCGACGGACGCACCGCCTTGAACGCGTGGTCAAGCAGTGTTGGCGTATTTCAGTAACCGGGTCAAAGTCCCGGGCGGAGATCATCGGTCGATGAGCTGCGATTTTCCAGCGTTTCCGGCCGATCGGATGCGGCCGCGCGTCGGCAATTCGCGAGGCTGCTGCACGATCCGAGAGCCGGCGTGCTCGGCTGCGTGGATTTTCCCAGCAACCGCCGCAGCAAGAACGACAGCATCAATCATGTTGGTAACGTCCTGAAAGCCTGATGCCTTCAAGGGCCGATTTTCGGGGACTGCCTGCGATGCGCGAGGGGTAGATGGTGGAGGGGGTTGGATTCGAACCAACGTAGGCGTGCGCCAACGGATTTACAGTCCGTCCCCTTTAGCCGCTCGGGCACCCCTCCGGCCGCCGGAGCGGGCGACCTATCGCCAAGCCCGCCCGCTGTCAACGCGCCGCTGTCAACGCGGCCGTGCGGTCGGGGGCCGGTCCGGTTTGTCGGGCATCGCGGCGCCGGCTATACCGCTCGCACCATGAAACCACCGCATTCCCACCGGCCCGGCGCATCGGGCGCCGGCCGACACCCCGACCGCGGGCCGCCCCGAAACGGCGCCCCCCGACCGGGTGCGTCCGACCCGTCGCGGCAGGACCGGCCGGCGGCCGCCGACGCGGCGGCCCGCGAGCCGCGCCGCGACGCGGGCAAGCCGCCACCGGACCGCCGCGGCGACCGGCCGCGGCTCGAACGCCCGCCGGAACGTCCATCGGCCGCGGCCGAGCGCCCGACCCGCCAGGGGCCGGAGGCGCCGCGCGGCGCGGTGTGGCTGTACGGCACGCACGCGATCGCCGCCGCGCTGGCCAACCCGGCGCGCCGCCTGCGCCGGCTGATGCTGACCGAGGAAGCCGAGGCGGCGGTCACGGCGATCCTCGCCAAGCCCTGGCCGCTGCCGACCGAGCGCACCGAACGCGCCCGCCTCGACCAGCTGCTCGGGCGCGAGACGGTGCACCAGGGCGCCGCACTGCTCGCCGACCCGCTGGCACCGCCGTCGCTCGCCGCGGTGCTGGAGCGCACCGGCCCGGTGCTGGTGCTCGACCAGGTCAACGACCCGCGCAACGTCGGCGCGATCCTGCGCTCGGCCGCGGCGTTCCGCGCCGCCGCCGTGATCGCGCAGGAGCGCAACGCGCCGGAGGAAACCGGCGCGCTCGCCAAGGCCGCGTCCGGCGCGCTCGAGCGCGTGCCGCTGCTGCGGGCGGTGAACATCGCGCGCACGCTGATCGCGCTGAAGGCGGCCGGCTGCTGGGTGGTCGGGCTCGACGCCGGCGGCGGCACGCTGTCCGGCCCGGCACTGGCCCAACGGCGGGTCGCACTGGTGCTCGGCAACGAGGGCGAGGGGCTGCGCCGGCTGACCCGCGACACCTGCGACGAGATCGCCGGCATCGCCATGCCCGGCGGCGACCGCCGGCTCGACAGCCTGAACGTCTCCGCCGCCGCCTCGATCGCGCTCTACGAACTCGGGAGGCGCGCATGACGTTCGACCCGCGCCCGGCCGCGGAGGCGCTGATCGCCGCGCGCGCTGCGCGGCTGCCGGCCGGTCCGCTGCCCGCCGACATCGCCCCGCGCGACGAGGAGGAAGCCGCGCGCGTGCAGTTCGCGATCTGGGATCTGCGTGGCCGCCAGCCGATCGGCGGCTTCAAGATCGGCGCCACCGGCAAGCGCATGCAGGACTATCTCGGCATCGACCACCCCTGCGCCGGCTTCATGGCGCAGGCCGACCTGCATGAAACCGGCACCGCGCTGCCGTTCGCGGCGTTCCGCAACGTGGCCGTGGAGTGCGAACTCGCGGTCCGTCTCGCCACCGACCTGCCGCCCGGCCCCAGCACCGCGGAGCAGGCGCAGGCGGCCGTCGGCGAGCTGTTTGCCGCAATCGAGATCGTCGAAAACCGCTACGGCGCGCCGCCGATCGGCGACGTCAAGGCGGTCGGCACGCCGGTGCTGATCGCCGACCAGTTCTACCACGCCGCCGCCGTGCTCGGCGCGCCGGCGGCGGATTGGCGGTCGCTCGACCTCGTCGCGATCGAAGGCCGCGCGCTGGTCGACGGCGCCGAAAAAAACATCGGGCGCGGCGCGGAACTGCTGGGCCATCCGCTGCGCGGCCTGGCCTGGCTCGCGGCCAGCCCGGTCGCGGCGGCGTTCACGGGGCTGCGCGCGGGACAGGTGGTGATGCTCGGCAGCGTCACCCCGCCGGTCTGGCTCGCAGGGCCGTGCCGCGTGGAGATGCGCTTCGCCGGGCTACCATCGGTTGCGGTGCGGTTCTCGTAGGTTATGACCCCGCGCAAAGGATCGGTTAACCTTTGCGCCTCAGCCTGCCGCCACTCGCTGTGCGCCCCAAGGCGCCGCGCCTCGCCAGAATGGCTGACGGGACACGACAATGCTCCGAAGCCATGCCGCGACTGAATGGGACGTCCTGTCGGACGCCGCGCAACTCGAACTGGCGCGAGAGGCCATGCTGCGCGCCCAGGACACCATTGCCCGGCACGCCGAATTGCTGGCCGAGGAGATCGAGGCCGGCGCGATCGCCGACCGCGGCGGCGCCGACGCGCTGCGCCTGCTCGCGAGGATGGTCCGGGTCACCGGCCGGGACTCGCTGGTCCCGGCCGGTTCCGCCTGATCGGCGTTAGGCCTTCGTAGGGTGGGTTGCCCTTGCAACCCACCGATCCAAGCCCGGTGCGGCGCGTGGCGGGATGCAAGCCGCAACCCACCACGCGATACCGGTCAGCCCTCCGAGTTGGCGCCCTTGGTCATGTCGATGGCCACGAACTCGGTATGCCCATCGCGCAGGATGCGCAGCGCCACGGCGTGGTTGGAGCGCACCGCGGCGTGGATCGCCTTCACCGCCTGCTGCGGCGAGCCGACCAACTCGCTGCCGACGCCGACGATGATGTCGCCCTGCTGCAGCCCGGCGTTGTCCGCCGGCGAACCGGGCCGCACCTGCGCCACCACCGCGCCCTTGGTGTGCTCGGGCACGTCGAGCTGGCCGCGCATGTCCGGCGACAGCGGCGCCAGCGCCAGGCCGACATTGGCCGACGGCTCGCCGCCGTTGCCGGCGCCAGTGTCGTTGCTCGCCGTCTCGTTCGGCATCGTGCCGATGTCGGCGGTCAGCGTCTGGGTGTTGCCGTCGCGCAGGACGTCGATCTTGGTGTCGTCGCCGGGCTTGACCGCCGCCACGGTCACCGCGAGGTCGCGCGGGTTCTTGATCTCCCGTCCGCCGACGCTGGTGATGATGTCGCCGGGTTGCAGGCCCGCCTTGGAGGCCGGGCTGTCCGGCGAGACCTCGGCAACCAGTGCGCCGGCATCGCCGTCCTTTTTCGGCAGGTGCAGCGCCGCCGCGATCGCCATTGTCACCGGCTGCGCGGACACGCCGAGATAGCCGCGGGTCACGTGGCCGGAGGTCTCGAGTTCGGCGACCACCGTCTTGACCGTGTTGGAGGGGATCGCGAAGCCGATGCCGATGCTGCCGCCGGTCGGCGACAGGATCGCGGTGTTGACGCCGACCACGCGCCCGTCCTGGGTGAACAGCGGGCCGCCGGAGTTGCCGCGGTTGATCGGCGCGTCGATCTGCAGGAACGAGTCGTACGGGCCGGAGCCGATGTCGCGGCCAAGGCCGGAGACGATGCCGGCGGTCACGGTGCCGCCGAGGCCATACGGGTTGCCCATCGCGACCACCCACTCGCCGACCTTCGCCTGGCTCGAATCGCCGAGCTGGATATAGGGCAGCGGATGTCCGGCATCGACCTTGAGCACCGCGAGGTCGGTGCGCGGGTCGCGGCCGATGATCTTCGCCGGCAGCTCGGTGCCGTCGTCGAGCGTCACCGAGACCGATTTCGCGTCCTTGACCACGTGGTTGTTGGTCACGATCGTGCCGTTCTCGTTGATGATGAACCCGGAGCCGCGCGCTTCGACGTGCTGGCGCTGCTGCGGCGTCGCACCGAACGGCATCATGCCGAACGGCGACTGCATTCCGCCTTCTTCGTCGGCTGCGGCCTCGGGCTTGAGCTGGGTGGTGATCGAGACGACCGCCGGCTTGGCCCTGGACACCAGTTCGGTGAAGTCCGGCAGCGCGTGCAGCGGCGCCGGCGGCACGATCGGCGCGGTGACCTGCGGCGGCGTGGTGGCGGGCGCGGCGGCCGGGTTGGTCGCGGCGCGGACGGTCTCGAAGCCGGCCAGGGAGGTGCCGGCCAGCAGGGCCGCGACAAATAATCCTCGGACGACTGCACTATTCAGAGGTGAACGCGGCATGTATTTTGCTCCATCTTCTCAACATCCTGGTGAAAGCCACCAGAGAGTGAGGAGTAGATAGAGGATCACAGTGAACGTTACAATTTCGCGAGAGTGAAACTCTCGTTATCCACGCGCCCGTGACTTGTTCCGGCGCGGCCGGCGACCCCGGAATGGTTCAGGCAACCTCTTGCGTCATCGCCGTGCCGATCTGGCCCGCCGGTTGACCCGTCGGGTGGGTCGCCCTTGCAACCCACCGCTTCGAGGCGCGGCGCGGTCCGTGGTGGGTTGCAAGGGCAACCCACTCTGCTTCTCGCTCCCCTTGTGGCCAGGGCGATCGCATATGACGATAAGATTGCGACACCGTCATGGCCGGGCTTGACCCGGCTATCCACGGGGCGACGCCCAACGGGAGTGGGTATTCAAAGACCCATGCCTCGACGGACACTGCGGCGGTTGCACCGCCTGGATGGCCGGGTCAAGCCCGGCCAAGACAAGGAATACCGGAAGGGATCGGTGCAAATGTGCTTTCCCCGCTCGAGGGAGAGCGGTGCGGAGGCAAGAGCCCCCTCCCCTTGCGGGAGGGGGTTGGGGGAGGGGTCCACCGGTCAGTGGTTCATGTCGTCCGACCCCTCCTCCCGACCGCCTCCCGCAAGGGGAGGAGGAGAAGAAAGGCCCGGGAAGGTTCGATGCTTCGGCACCAGCGCCGACGGATAAAAATTTCTCTTGCCCACCATCCGTCATTAATACTAACATTCGCACATGTCACACACCCCATCCCCGCCCCGCACCGCAGCGGAGCAATTCATCACCATCGTCCGGTGCCTGAGCGCCGCCGTGGTGGCGATGACGGCGGGGAATCGGCTGCCGGCGCCGCTGATCTACCTGATCGTGAACCGGCTCCGCGGCATCCAGCAGCGTTTTGTCGCCCTCGCCGCCCGGCTCCGCGACGGAACCCATGTCGTGCGGCAAGGCGCCGCCACCGCGAGCAAGCGCCCGGGCCAGCCGCCGCCGCAAAACTCCCTCCCCACCAGCTTCGGCTGGGTGCTGCCGCTGCTGCCGATACCGCAGGGGGGCGGGTTTCGCTCGCAGCTCGATTTCCTGCTCAATAACCCGGAGATGCAGGCGCTGCTGGAAGCGGCGCCGGCGTCGCTGCGCCGGCCGGTGCGGTCGCTGTGCCGCATGCTGGGTCTCGAACCCCCGCCCATCCTGGCACTGCCGCCGCGCCCCAAGCGGCCGGTGGACCCGGCCCGGCCGGCGGACCCGGCGCGGCCGCGCGCCCCGCGTCGGCGCGGTCCGCCGGCCCCGCCGCTGCGCTACACGCCGCCGCCGCCGGCCCCGTGCTCGCTGGCCCTGGAATACGACGGCCCGTACGGCCCGCTGCGAATCGTTTGGAGGTGACCGGAGGGGTGGGGGAAGCACGCCCTTGTCGTTACGATATAGGAACAAAATGGCCATACAGCGCTCTCCGAGCGTCGGCGCGGGCGAACCCTAGCCGCCGTCGCTCATCGGCGCGTCCGCGGCCTGGGCCGCCTCCGCGCCACCCGCCTCGCCCTCGGCCGCCAGCTTGAGGCGGCGGAAGCTGCGCGCGCTGAACGGCAGCATCGCGGCATAGATCAGCCCGGCCGCGGCCATCGCCGCCCACGGGTCGGCCACCAGCAGCGCCACGAACAGCCCGGTGCCGAGCAGCAGCGGCAGCACGTATTCGGCCGGCACCTTGAAATTCTTGAAGCTCCAGACCGGCAGGGTGGAAACCAGCAGGATCGCGGTGCCGATCAGCACCAGCGCGCAGAACGGCGGGAACTGCGCGGCCCGGAGCAGCCACTCCCAGCCCAGCGAGCGCGCCTCCAGCCCGAGCGACAGCGGGAACAGCGCCAGCAGCGCGCCGGCCGGCGCCGGGACGCCGGTGAAGAAGTTGTACGCGTAGGCCGGATGCGGGCCGGCATCGAGCGAGGCGTTGAAGCGCGCCAGCCGCAGCGCCATGCACACCGCGAACAGCACGCACGGCATGTAGCCGTAGCCGCGCAGCGCCTGCAGCGACCAAAGATACAGCATCAACGCCGGGCGCGACGCCGAAACACAGGAAGTCGGCCAGGCTGTCGAACTCCGCGCCGAACCGCGCTGGTCGCCTTCAGCAGCCGCGCCAGCCGCCCGTCCAGCCCGTCGATGCAGGCGGCAACGATGATCGCGATCGCGGCGGTGTTGAAGCGTCCCTCCATCGCGAAGCGGATCGCGGTGAGGCCGGCGCACAGCCCGATCATGGTCAGCAGGTTCGGCACGATCCGGTTGAACGACGGCCCCTTGAAGCGCGGCCGGGTGCGCCGCCGCAGCCGGTAGCGCAGCCGCCGGATCGGGTGCGGGCGCTCCATGTTCATGCGATCACCGGGTTCATGCCGCCGCCGGCCCCGCGAGATCGGCCAGCACCGTCTCGCCGCCGATCATGGTCTGCCCGACCGCGACCAGCGGCCGGATGCCCTCGGGCAGATAGAGGTCGGTGCGGCTGCCGAAGCGGATCATGCCGAACCGGTCGCCGGCATGCACGGTGTCGCCCTCGCGCACGTCGCACAGGATGCGCCGCGCGATCAGCCCGGCGATCTGCACGACCGCGATCTCCCGCCCGTCCGGCAGCCGGATCGCCAGCGCGTTGCGCTCGTTGTCGCTCCCGGCCTTGTCGACGCTGGCGTTGAGGAAGCGCCCGTGCCGGTAGGCGATCCGCGTCACCGTGCCGTCCGCCGGCACGCGGTTCACGTGGACGTCGAGCACGGAAAGGAAGATCCCGACGCGCCAGCGCGGCGCGACGCCGAGCCCGAGTTCCGGCGGCGGCGGCGCGGGTGCGACCGTCACCACCCGGCCGTCCGCCGGCGCCAGCAGCAGCCACGGCCGGCCCGGCGGCACGCGCTCCGGGTCGCGAAAGAAATAGAGGCAGAACAGCACGAACAGCAGCCCGAGCCACGCGAGCCAATGGGCGAGGATCAGGCCGAGCACGAACACCACGGCCCCCGCCGCCAGGAACGGGTGGCCGGCCGGGTGGGGCGGCGCGAGCACGAGGCGGACGGACGCGGCAAGCGACATCGGCGGGCCTGTTGGGACGCCGAAGTTTATGGAAGCTTCACCGGAACCGGGCAAGGCTGCGCCACCACGAGGCTGGAGCCCCGGCATGCCGCTCGACGTCCCCTTCAAGCTTGGGCCATTTCTGGTGGACATGCATGGCCGGCTGGAACCCGGGGAGCCCGGCCGGTTCCCGAGCGTCCGGCTGGTCTGGCGCGGCTGCCCGGTGCATGCCCGGCTGGACGGCGGCTGGCAGGACGGCGGCGACGCCGCGCAACTGGCGCTGCGTGCCGTGGTCGGGCGGGTGCCCAGCACGGCGGGGGGCGACGCGGCGCACAACCTCGCGCGGCGCAAGGCGGCGTTCGCGGCGCTTCGGGACCTGGCCGGCGGCGGCGATACGCTGCGGCTGCGCCTGCAGGCGGACCATCGCATCGTCGTCGAGGCGTGCCGCGCGATCGCCTTGCCGCTCTCGGCCGTCGACCTGCTGACCCAGGCCACCTGCTTCCTGCTGGACCTCGGGCCCTACCTGGACTTGCTGGCGGAGGACGGACTGCTGCTGGACGCGACCGGTTCCGCTGCCGGGATATCCGCAGGCACCTCGAACACCTGACCGGGAAAGATCAGGTTCGGGTCGCGGATCTGGTCGCGGTTGGCTTCGTAGATCACGGTGTAGCGGGTGCCGAGCCCGTAGGCGCGGCGGGCGATGCGCCACAGGTTCTGCCGCGGCTGCACGACGACGCGGCCCTCCAGCACCTCCTCCGGCGACAGCAGCGCGCGTTGGAACGGCAGTTCCACCCGCGCCGTGACCTGCCCGCGGATGCCGAGATCGTCGACGCGCAGCCTATGGTCGCCGACCGCGACCTTGGTGGCGGGCACCAGTCCCCAGCGGCCCTGCGGATCGACGATCGCATCGCCGACCGAGACGTCATCGACATACAGCCGCACCCGCGAGCCCGGCGCGCCGGTGCCCGCAAAACGGATCGCGCCCTTGTCGTCGTAGTCGACCACGTCGAGCCCGACTTTTCCCGGAATTTTTCCGGTCACCACGGGCACGGGCTCCGGCCCTGCAGCAGTTTCGGCGCGGCGTTCTCCGGCGTCAGCACGGCGAGCGGCGTCCGCGGCTCGGCCGGCGCGCTGCCGCCCGCCCCGGCCGGTTTGGCGGGGCCGAGCTTCGGCACCACCAGCACCACCGGCGCGTCGCTGCGCATCTCGGGCTTGCCCTCCTCGCGGGCGGCCAGCGTCAGTTCCTGGCCGCCGGAGGGCAGCGGCTTGTCCGGCAGCACCACCCACTGGCCGCTCGCGTCGGCCTGGGCGCGGCCGATCTCGCGGCCATTGTCGAGCACCCGCACGTCGGCGTTCGGCGCCGCCCGGCCGGCGACCACCGCGTCGCCCTGCGGCGAGATGCGTACCATGTCGAAGCTCGGCGGCCCGTTCGCGGCATCGCTGTCCGCCGCGACAACGGGGGGTTCGGCCGGGCTCGCGGCCGTCTCGCGCGCCGGCGCCGCCGGCTCCGACGAGGCTAGGCGCGGGGCCGGTTGCGCCGGTTCCTGATGGACGATGGCGGGCGCCGCCTCCGCAAGCTTCGTCGGCGCCTGCGGCGCAGCCTGTACCGCTGCTGGCGGCACGGGCTGCTGCTTGACCGGCTTCGGCGGTGGCTGCGGCTCGACACGTGCCGGCGTTTGCGGCACCGTCGGCACCGTCTCCTGCCGGGCGGCCGGTGACAGGTCCCGTTGGACGACCTTCGGCGGCTCCAGTTGCGCGACCTGAGCCGGCTGCCGCGGCGCGGCCTGCACCGGCTCTTCCTCGACTGTTTTCGCGGGTGCCTGCGGGACCGACTGCAGCGACGGCTGCGGGACGGGTTTTGCCGATTCCTGCTGCACCGCCGGCGCCGGTTGCGGCGGTGCCACCGCCATCGGCAGCAGTTCCACCGGCTTCAAGGGCGGCGGCGTCTCGATCCTCACGGTCATCTGCGCCGCGTCGCGCTGCGGCGCCGCCGGGGCGGGCCGCTGCTCGGCGACCTTGGGCGGCGCCTGGGGCGCCGCCGTCGCCGGTTCCTGCTGGACCTGTTGCGGCGGCGGTTCCCGACGCTGCGCCGGGGCCTCGGCAGCCGTCCCCTCCGATTGGGCCGCCCGCACCACCGGCGCCTGCGTGACCGTGGCCGGCGTGGTCGCGGCCTCCTCCGGGGCCTGCACCACCACCGGCGCGCCGGCGCCGGACCCGTGCTCGGCCTCGGGGGCCGGCGCCGACGCGATTGCCGGCACGGCCGGCGGCGCGTGGCCGCCGGGCACCGTCCGCAGCAGTCGCCAGCCGACGCCGCCCAGCAAGGCGAGGCCCAGCAGGATCAGCAGCGTCGCCCGCGCTGCTCCCGCGCGGCGGGGAACCGAATCGTTGCCGGACATAACCTGTCGAGCCTAGGCGGCACCGGCCGGGGCCGCAATCGCCGCGACGCGAAACCGTCATCAACGCGCGGGCGCCGCCGCGTCTGGTCGCCGTGCCCGCTTCAGGCTAGGCCATAGCGTCCAAACCAACGAGAGGGGTTAAGAATGGCACTGCGCAGCCGCCAGACTGCGATGCTTCTGCCGATGCGCGTCTGGGATCTGCCGGTGCGCATCTTCCATTGGGCGATCGTCGTGCTGCTGCCGTGCTCCTACGTGAGCATGCGGCTCAACCTGATGGACCTGCACATGGCGATCGGGCACGTGGTGCTGGCGCTGCTGCTGTTCCGCGTGGCGTGGGGCTTCGTCGGCAGCGACACCGCAAAATTCCGCAGTTTCCTGGGCAGCCCCGTGCAGGCGTTCCGCCACCTCGCGCGCATCCGGGTGCGCGAGCCCGACACCGAGATCGGCCACAACGCCGCCGGCGGTTGGATGGTATTGTTGCTATTGCTGCTGCTCGCCGTGCAGGTCGGCGCCGGGCTGTGCGCCAACGACGGCGGCGCCGCCTACGGCCCGCTGGCCAAATATGTCGGGGACAAATGGAGCGACCGGCTATCGCTGGTGCACGAGATCAACTTCAAGCTTATTCTAGGCGCCGTCGCGCTGCACGTGCTGGCGGTGTGCGTCTATGCCTATGTGAAGGGCCAGAACCTGCTGCGGCCGATGTGGACCGGCAAGAAGCGCATGCCGGCGGCGACGCGCGCGCCCAGGCTGGCGAGCCCGTTGCTGGCGCTCGCCATCCTGCTCGTCGCCGGCGCCGTCTCGGCCCTGATCGCGACCCGGCTGTGACCGCTACAGCTTGGCGCGGTAGGTACGGTGGCACTCGCCGCAGACCGCGCCGGTCGCCTTGAACTGGGCGGCGAACGCGGCCTTGTCGCCGGTTGCGGCGACCTCCTGCAACTTGGCGGCCTGGACTTTCAAGTCGCCGGCCAGCTTCTCGAAACCCGGGCGATCGCTCCACACCGGCGGCAGGGCGTGGGTGCCGCCGACGTTTTCGGTGCCGGGCGGGAACATCGTCGGGATCTTGCCCGCCCAGTCCGTGATGAAGGCGGCGCCCGCGGCGAACTGCTTAACGTCGGCGCCGGCATCGATGCCGTCCTTCATCGCCTTGAACAGCTCGCCCTGGTGCTTGAAGTTGGCACGGCGGTCGGCGACGATCTCGTCCGGCGTCGCGGCATAGCTCGCGACGATCGTCAGCGCCGCCGCCCCGGCCGCCGCGCCAAGCCAAATTCCTCGCGCAATCCCTTGCAACCCCATCTCGGCATCCCCCTTCCGGTGCTGTCTGCTGACATTGCCCTGTTGCGACGCTTGCCAAGCCTGCCCACGCGTGCGCCCGGCGAAAACCGGCTTGAACCTGCGACCGACAAAGGTCAGACAGCGTAGGACGTGTCTAAAGGAGAGATTATGCCCGAACTCCGCTCCGTCGCCGTCTTCTGTGGCTCCCGCGTCGGCGTCTCGCCGGCCTATCACATCGCGGCCGTGGCCCTCGGTGAGGGATTGGCGCGCGCCGGCATGCGGCTGGTCTATGGCGGCGGTCGGATCGGGCTGATGGGCGCGATGGCCGACGCGGCGCTGGCCGCCGGCGGCGAGGTGGTGGGCGTGATCCCCGATTTTTTGCAGCGCTGGGAGGTGGCGCACGCCGGCTGTTCCGAGCTGATCGTCACCGACAGCATGCACACGCGCAAGCGCCGGATGTTCGAGCTGTCCGACGCTTTTGTGTCGTTTCCCGGCGGCCTCGGCACGTTCGACGAGACGTTCGAGATCTTGACCTGGCGGCAGTTGCGGCTGCACGACAAGCCCATTCTAATCTGTGACATCGAAGGGTCGGCGACGGCGCTGCTGTCGTTGATCGAATCGGCGATCACGGACGGCTTCGCGCCGCCGGACGCGCGCGAGTTCTTCGAGGCCGTGGCCGGTGTGCCGGCGCTGCTGGAGCGGCTTTCCGTCCTCCACCCGGTGCCGAGCGGGGCGGCGGCGTTGCTGTAGGGGGCGACTATCCGCGCGGACGTTGTCTTGGAGGTTAGTTGTGCCGGTTGACCCGCCTCACCTTGATCCCCCGCCGAAATGGGCTCTGACGCTTGTCGCGGCGGCTAACGGACGCAACCGTGCCAGACACTCGACGGAGGTTTTCTTGATGGCCGACCTCGTTTCGGCATGGAAGGCCTGCGGCGGGTGTTGCGCGTTTTCAGGCCTTCCCTTTAGTCTCCAAGTCGTGGGCGATGGGCAAGCGAGGCGACCATTTGCGCCAAGCCTGGACCGAAAGGACCGGCACCAGCCTTACCGACGGGACAACGTCCGTTTGGTAACCGCAGTTGCCAACTTGCTATGAATGCCTGGGGCGACGCCCCCGTGATTGCCATGGCCGCAGCTCTACGCGACAACCCTCCCAGCAGCGCGGATGCGGTAGCGCCAGTGCTTTCCGTGGACAGGACGGCTCCAGCCGACGGCGACCTCGATGCGATCGCGACCACCGACGGGGAACTGGTTGCGACGAACCGCGGAACCGTTTCCTTTCCGCCGCGGCCCGATTTGTATCCGCCCATCATCAATCTGCTGCGAAGAGGGGAGCGCTCCTCTCGCGACTTGGAAGATGCGCTCGCAAAAGAGTTCGGGGTTACCAGCGAGGCACGCGCGGCAAGACTCTCAAATAACTGTCCCGCTTGGCGCAACCATGTTGCTTGGGCGCTTGTCGATCTCGGTAAGCGAGGGACCGGTCAGATCAGGAGGTTGAGAGGTCAGACTGCCCGGGACGGAGGATCGACGGGTATGTACCGACTGGCCATCGTCGACGATTGAGATAAGGCGTTTCACTGCTGAACTACGTACTGCCGTTCGCGGGTTCTTGTTGTGCGCCATGCCAAACGTGGAGAATCTCCACGGCGTCGGTAGTCACGCGATAGAAGATCTTGTAGGGATAACGGACCATGGGAGCGACTCGTACCGCAGGGCGCTCCGCGACCTCTCGTGCGCTGTAAGGCCATTGGGCAACCCGGCGCTCGATGCTACGCAGCCGGTTCGCGAACCCGTCGTAGGCTAACGGAAACCGTGCAGCAATAAATCGAAGGATGTGATCCAGGTCGTCAAGAGCGGCCTGTGTGTAGACGACCTTCATGCAGGGCGGTGTTTGGCGATCACCGCTGCAACGTCGTCCGTTGATGCAAGCCGCATTGCTTCGGCTGCGCGAAGGCCGCGGTCAATGCCTTGCAGTTCCTCCGGTGTAGCGTGATACCGCCCGCCGGCCAGCGCCGCGTCAATCTCAAGCGCAAACTCGGCCAGTTCCTCCTGCGCCGCCTCCGGCCAGGCTTCCACACGCTTCAGCGCATCGGAGAGGCGTTTGACGGCCATCGGAAAATCCTAGCAGACGCGGTCGGGCACCGCCAATCTACGATCAGGTTCGCCTCACCCCCGCGGCTTCGGCGGCAAGTCCAATTTCAAGTGCAGTTCCTTCCATCGTGCCGGCGAAATCTCCGCTGGCGCCCCCATCATCAAATCCTCGCCCTGCTGGTTCAGCGGGAACAGAATAACTTCGCGGATGTTCGGCTCCTCCGCCAGCAGCATCACGATGCGGTCGATGCCGGGGGCGGAGCCGCCGTGCGGCGGGGCGCCGTAGCGGAAAGCGTTGAGCATGCCGCCGAAACGCGCCTCCACGTCGGCGGCGCTGTAGCCGGCGATCTCGAAGGCGCGGATCATCACGTCCGGCCGATGGTTGCGGATCGCGCCCGACGACAGTTCTATCCCGTTGCAGACGATGTCGTACTGGAACGCTTTGATCTGGAGCGGGTCCAGGCTGTTCAGCGCCTCCAGCCCGCCCTGCGGCATGCTGAACGGGTTGTGGGAAAAATCGATTTGTTTTGTTTCCTCGTTCAGTTCGTACATCGGGAAATCGGTGACCCAGCAGAAGCGGAACTCTCCGCCGCCGATCAGCCCCAGATCCGTGCCGAGTTTGGTGCGCACGGCGCCGGAGAATTTCGGCGCCTCGTCGCGCTTGCCGGCGGCGAAGAACACTGCGTCGCCCGGCTTGAGGCCGCACGCTTCGCGAATCGCTTCGGCGCGCGCCGGCTCCAGGTTCTTCGCGATCGGGCCTTTCGGGCCATCGACGTCGAACACGATGTAGCCGAGGCCGCCGGCACCCTGGTCGCGCGCCCACTCGTTGAGCTTGTCGAAAAAGCTGCGGGGATGCTGCGCGGTGCCGGGCGCCGGGATCGCCCGCACGACGCCGCCGGCGGCCGCGATCTTCGCGAACAGCCCGAAGCCCGAGCCGGCGAAATGCTGCGTGACGTCGGTCACTCGCAGCGGGTTGCGCAGGTCCGGCTTGTCGCTGCCAAATACCAGCATCGCTTCGTCATACGGAATGCGCGGGAACGGAGGGTTGGTCACCGCGCGGCCGGCGGCAAATTCTTCGAACACGCCGGCGATTACCGGCTCGATGGTATCAAAAACGTCTTCCTGCGTGACGAAACTCATCTCGAAATCGAGCTGGTAGAATTCGCCGGGCGATCGGTCGGCGCGGCTCGCCTCGTCGCGGAAGCACGGAGCAATCTGGAAATAGCGGTCGAAGCCCGCGACCATCGCGAGCTGCTTGAACTGCTGCGGCGCCTGCGGCAGCGCGTAGAATTTGCCGGGGTGCAGCCGCGCCGGCACCAGGAAGTCGCGCGCGCCTTCGGGCGACGATGCGGTCAGGATCGGCGTCTGGAATTCGGTGAACCCGGCTTCGATCATGCGGCGCCGGATCGAGCTGATCACGCCGGCGCGCAGCATCATGTTGCGATGCACCTTGTCGCGGCGCAGGTCGATGAAGCGGTAGGTCAGGCGCAGATCGTCCGGGTATTTTTCTTCCCCTGCCACCTGCAATGGAAGCACATCGGCGGCTGATTGCACCGACACCTCCGCGGCGCGCACCTCCATCTCGCCGGTCGGCAGCTTCGGGTTCACCGTTCCGGCTTCGCGCAGCACCACCGCGCCGGTCACGGTGATCACGCTTTCGGCGCGCAGCCGGTCGACGACCGCAAGCGCAGCGCTGCCGGCGGCGAACACGCATTGCGTCATGCCATAGTGGTCGCGCAGGTCGATGAACAGCAGGCCGCCGTGGTCGCGCTTGCTGTGGATCCAGCCGGACAGCCGGACGGCGGCGCCGGCGTCGGTGGCGCGCAAGGCGCCACAGGTGTGAGTGCGATAGGCGTGCATCAGGATCGGTCCCGGCTGGAATGGCGCGGCAAGGAAGGCCCGCGGGCATGTCGTGTCAAGTTGCCCAGCACGGGCCGGAGGGCTAGAAGCGGCTGATGCCGCGACCCCTCCGGGCCGATTTCCCGCCCCCCGCCCTGATCGCCACCACCACCGACCTGGCCGCGCTGTGCAGCCGCCTGCACCGCGAGGAGTTCGTCACGGTCGACACCGAGTTCATGCGCGAGCGCACCTACTGGCCCGAGCTGTGCGTGGTGCAGCTGGCCGGCGCCGCGGAGGTGGCGGTGGTCGACGCGCAGTCGCCGGGCATCGACCTCGCCCCGCTGGCCGCGCTGTTCGCCGACCGGGCGGTGCCAAAGGTGTTCCACGCGGCGCGGCAGGACATCGAGATTTTCGTGCTGCGGTTCGACGCGGTGCCGGTGCCGCTGTTCGACACGCAGGTCGCGGCGATGGTGGCCGGCTTCGGCGACCAGGTCGGCTACGACAGCCTGGTTGCGGCGCTGACCGGCGCGCATATCGACAAGGCGCACCGGTTCAGCGACTGGTCGGTCCGCCCGCTGTCGCCGGCGCAGATCGACGTATGCGGCGGCGGACGTGACGCATCTGCGGCGGGTCTACGAGAAGCTGCGCGAACGGCTGGAACGCGACGGCCGGCTCGAATGGGTCGCCGAGGAAATGGCGGTGCTGGCCGACCCCGCGACCTATCGGCCCGATCCGGAAACGATGTGGGAGCGGCTGCGTCCGCGCACCAGCAACCGGCGCATGCTGGGCGTGCTGCGGGCGATCGCGGCGTGGCGCGAGCGGGAGGCGCAGCGCAGCAACATTCCGCGCGGGCGCATGCTGAAGGACGAGGCGCTGCTGGAGATCGCGGCGACCGCGCCGGATACGCCGGAGGCGCTGGCGCGCGCCCGCGGCGTCAGCGAGGGGTTCGCGCGCGGCAAGACCGGCGCGGGCCTGCTGGCCGCCATCGCCGAGGCCAAGGCGCTGACCGGAGGACCGGCTGCCGGACGTGCAGAACGGCCGCGACGGGCCGCGGCCCTCGCCGGCGCTGGTGTCGCTGTTGAAGGTGCTGCTGGCGACCAAGTGCGAGCAGCATCACGTCGCCAGCAAGCTGGTCGCGAGTTCCGACGACATCGACCGGCTGGCGCTGGAGGATGCGCCGGACATCCCGGCGCTGCACGGCTGGCGCGCCGACGTGTTCGGCGCCGATGCGCTGGCGCTGAAGCAGGGCCGGATCAGCCTCGGCGTCGACGGGCGGCGGGTGAAGCTGCTGCGGACGCAGGCGTTAGCGGAAAAGTAACCACGGCCGCGACACCATTGCATGCGCGCGCCTTCGTGGCGGCGCCGGCACCAGCCGATCCGCAGCGCCAGCCCAAAAGGTTGCCATGACGCTCAGCCGAAAACGAATCCTCGTCACCGGCGGCGCGGGATTCCTGGGGTCGCATCTGTGCGAGGCGCTGCTGGCGCAGGGCGCCGACGTGCTCTGCGTCGACAACTACTTCACCGGCCGGCGCGACAATATTTCTGCGCTCGTCGGCACCCCTCGCTTCGAGGCACTGCGCCACGACGTCACCTTCCCGCTCTACGTGGAAGTGGACGAGATCTACAATCTCGCCTGCCCGGCGTCGCCCGTGCACTATCAGTTCGATCCGGTGCAGACCACCAAGACCAGCGTGCTGGGCGCGATCAACATGCTCGGGCTCGCCAAGCGCGTGCGCGCGCGCATCCTGCAAGCCTCCACCAGCGAAGTCTACGGCGACCCGACGGTCAGCCCGCAGACCGAGGAGTACCGCGGCAACGTCAATCCGCTCGGGCCTCGCGCCTGCTACGACGAAGGCAAGCGGTGCGCGGAGACGCTGTTCTTCGACTATCAGCGGCAGCACCGGCTGGACGTGAAGGTGGTGCGCATCTTCAACACCTACGGCCCGCGCATGCACCCCAACGACGGCCGCGTCGTCTCCAACTTCATCGTCCAGGCGCTGCAAGGCGCCGACATCACGCTGTACGGCGAAGGCACGCAGACGCGGTCGTTCTGCTACGTCAGCGACCTGATCGACGGACTGATCCGCATGATGGCGTCCGGCAACAACACCGCCGGGCCGGTGAACATCGGCAACCCGCACGAAATCCGCGTGCGCGAACTGGCCGAGCTGGTGCTGGATCTGACCGGTTCGCGCTCGCGCATCGTGCACCGCACGCTGCCCGAGGATGATCCGTTGCAGCGCTGCCCGGACATCTCCCGCGCGCGCGAGGCGTTGGGCTGGGAGCCGAAGGTCGAGTTGCACGAGGGGCTGCGGCGGACGATCGACTATTTCGACCGGCTATTGAGCGTGCAGGCGGCGTGATGCGGGGGGTGCGCGGATGAGCCGCAAGCAGCGCCGGGCGCTTGCGCAGATCGCGACGGCGCCACCGACCGGGCCGGAACCCACGCTGGTCGAAAAAATGTTCGCCGAGGCGGTGGAGCGGCATCGCGCCGGGCAGGCGGCGCCGGCGGAGGCGCTGTATCGGGCGATCCTGGCGCTGCAGCCGGAGCAGGCGCAGGTGGCCTACAATCTCGGCATCGTGCTGCACGCGCAGCGCCGCTTTGCCGAGGCGGTCGCGGCCTATCGCCACGCCGCCACGGCGCGGCCCGACTATGCCGAGGCGTTCTGCAACCTCGGCGTCGCGCTGCAGGACGAGCGCAAGCTCGACGAGGCGATTGCTGTCTATGGCCACGCCATCACCCTGCGCCCGGATTTTCCGATGGCGCACTGCAATCTCGGTGTGGCGCTGAAGGAGGCGGGCCGGCTCGAGGACGCGGTCGCGTCCTACCACCGCGCGATCGCGCTGCAGCCCGACTACGATTTTGCGTTTGCCAATCTCGCGGCCGTTTTGCTCGACCAGGGCAAGCCGGAGGAGGCCGTCATCGCCTGCCGGCGCGCGCTGGCGATCCGGCCGGAGATGGCGATGGGGCATTTCAATCTCGCCACCGGGTTGAAGCATCTGTGCCGCCTCGATGAAGCGGCGGCGGAATTCCGCCAAGCCGTCGCGCTCGACCCCAGTCTGGTCGAGGCGCACTTCAGCCTGAGCCAGACGTTGCTGCTGCAAGGCGATTTTTCCCGTGGTTGGGCCGAGTACGAGTGGCGCTGGCGGCTCCGCGAATACGCGTGGCTGCAGAACATCCACGGTTCGTTCACCCAGCCGCGCTGGCTGGGCGAGCCCTTGGATGGGCGCACGATCCTGATCTATGCCGAGCAGGGGCTGGGCGATGCGATCCAGCACGTCCGGCATTTGCCGCGCGTCGCCGCCGCCGGCGGCAAGGTCGTTCTGGCCGTGCACCCGCCGCTGCGCCGGCTGTTCGCCGATCTGCCGGACGTCACGCTGGTGTCGCTCGAACTCGGTGCCGCTGCCGCCGTTCGACGTGCATTGTCCGCTACTGAGCTTACCCTTGGTGCTAGGAATTTCGGCGGACAGCATTCCCGGCGGAGTGCCGTATTTGCACGCCGACCCCGAGGCGGTCGCCCGCTGGCGCGCCCGCATCGGCGGCGACAAGCCGCGCGTCGGCATCGTCTGGGCGGGCAACCCGACGCAGGGCGGCGACCGGTTCCGTTCGCCGCGCCTCGCGTCGGTGCTGCCGTTGTTCGATGTGCCGGGCGTCACGTTCGTCGCGTTGCAGGTCGGCCCGGGGCGGCAGGATCTGGCGGCCCACGCGCTGCCGGCGAATGTGCTCGATCTGGGGCCGGAGATTGCCGATCTGGCCGACACCGCCGCGATCATGGCCGGCCTCGACCTGGTCATCACCTCCTGCACGGCACCGCTGCATCTGGCGGGCGCGCTCGGCGTGCCGACCTGGGCGATGATCCCGGCGAGCCCGCATTTCGCCTGGCTGCTCGGTCGCACGGACAGCGACTGGTATCCGACGCTGCGGCTGTATCGACAGGAAAAATTCAGCACCGACTGGTCCGGCGTGGTCGCCCGGATCGCCGCCGACCTCGCGATCCGCTAGGCGGCGGCGCCGCGCCAGAGCCGCGCGTCCGGGTGCAGCATGCAGAACGCATCGCGCTCCGTGAGCTTGTCGAGATACCGCGTGGTGTAGTCGGCGGCGGCGCCCATCTCGACGTCGTCCTGGTCCAGTGCCGCGCCGATCTCGCCGTAGACGTCGAGGTTGGCAAGATCGGGCCGCGGCGCGCGTCCCTCCAAGGCCTCGCTCCACATCTCCCGATACAGGGCCTCAAGGCGGGAGACCAGCAGCGGCGTGTCGAACAGCACGCAGGTATCGCGGCCCTCGCGCAGTCGTGCGGCGAGCGCGGCGAGGCTGGCGCGGTCGCTGCCGAGTTCGATGGCGCGCGCGACGTATTCGTTGCCGGTCCGGCACACCAGCTCCGGCAGTCCAGCCGCGGTCACCAGGCTGCTGCAGACGCGCGAGGCAAAGCAGCGCCCCGGCAGCGTC
The DNA here is from genome assembly GCA_963697635.1 of uncultured Solirubrobacterales bacterium. GTDB lineage: Bacteria > Pseudomonadota > Alphaproteobacteria > Acetobacterales > Acetobacteraceae > CAJCJG01. The sequence continues at coordinate 717,499 of CAVOOS010000010.1, forward strand.
AGCACCGGCACGCCCATCCACAGCGCGTCCGAGCCGGTGGTGTGCGCGCCGTATGGCGACGTGTCGAGGAACAGGTCGGCCAGCGCGATAGCGTGCCAGATGGAACGGGTTGCTGAATTTTCGGGCGAACACGATGCGGGCGGGATCGATGCCGTGCCGCGCGGCGTGCTCGCGCAGCCGCTCGTTGGTGCTCGGCACGCCGTCGAGCAGCCACAGCACGCTGCCCGGCACGCGCCTGCAGGATGCCATCCAGCGCGCCCAGGTGAATGTCGTGATTTTGTGCGTGCCGTTGAAGCAGCAGAACACGGTGCCGTCGTCCGGCAGCCCGAGCCTCCTGCCGCGTGCCGGCCTCCGTTGGCGACGATCCGCTTGCGGTCGTTCGGCTGGTAGCACGGCAGCCGCATCACCATTCTCGGAGTAGAAGATCTCGCTGTTCCCGCGGGATGATGAAGTCGTCGGCGATGATGTAGTTGTGGTACGGCGACTGCCGGTGGTGTCCGGGAAAGCCGAGCCAGTTGACGATCACCGGCGCCGGCCGCATCGCCAGCACCGCCGTCCGCGCGCTCGTGCGTGTAGCCGTTGACGTCGACCAGGATGTCGATCTCGTCGGCGACGATCCGCTCGGCCGCCTGCGTCGTCGGTCATGCCGGTGAGTTCGACCCAGTTCGGCGCCGCTGCCCTGAACCGCTGGTGCAGTGCGTCGTTCACCTGATGGCCGCAATAATAGGCGAACACGTCGACCTTTTCAGCGGTCGTGCAGCTCGAACAGCTCGGCCATCAGGTGGCCGATCGCGTGCTCGCGCAGGTCGGAGGAGAGATAGCCGACGCGCAGCCGCTCGGCCTGCCCGCGCGCCAGCAGCCGCCGATGTGTCGCGACCAGGCCGCGCGTCGGCCGGCCGACATCGTGCCACGCGTAGTCCGCGGCGACTGAGAGCTGCAGCAACGGATCATCGGTGTAGGCCGCGAGCGACAGCGGCGACAACGCCGAGACGAGCTGTGACCGTGACAGGCCCGGCAAGGCCTGCACCACAGGCCACACGCATTGCCGCTGCCGCAGGCTCAGCCAGTGCTGCCGCACGTCGCGTTGATACGGCGCGACATCGAGGCTCAGCCGCAGCGCCTGCTCGGCATTGCCGTCGAACTGCGAGCTGCCGAGCAGCCGGCCGAGTTGCCGCAGTGCCGCGGTCTTGTGGTCGATCGCCTCGGCGTTCACGCCGCCGAGCCGGTTGGCCACCTCGTACCACTGCGCCAGCGCATCGGCGGTCCGTCCCATCCGTTCCAGCACCGAGCCGCGGTTGATGTAGGGCGGCAGGAAATCCGGCTTCAGCCGGATCGCCTCGGCCAGCGCGGCGGCGGCGCCCCCCAGGTCGTCCAGCCCACTGAGCAGCACGCCTAGATTGAAGTTGATGGCGTACATCAGCGGGTCTTCGGGCGCGTGCTCGATCCATTCGCGATACAGCGCCGCCGCGAGCTGCGGTTCGCCGGTCGACGCCAGCCGGTCGGCCATCGCGATCAGCTCGATCGCGCCGAGTTCGCGCGCGCGGGCGAGTTCCACGCCCTTGGCAAGCCAATCCGTCACCGTTCTGGTTCCCCCGGCGTGCGCGTCACGCAAGCATGTTAAATTGCGTCGAGGTCATGGCGCCGAGTTGGGTTCCGGTGAAGGCCCCGGTTTGCGTGGCGGTCATCGCGCCCAGCTCGGTCGTGGACAAGCCGCCGATCTGCGTGGTCGACAGCGTGAACACGTCGGAGCTGGTCAGCCCGAGGATCTGCGTCGTCGACAGCGCCACGATCGAGGTGGTCGTGAGCGCCAGGATCAGCGTGGTCGAGAGCGCGCCGACCTGCGAGGAACTGAGCCCGCCGAGCTGGGTCGTGGTGATCGCGCCGAAATCGGTCGTGCTGAGGCTCGCGACCTGCGAGGCCGTCAGCGCCGCCGATCTCGGTGGTGGTCAGCGCCGCCGACCTGGGTGGTGGTCAGGGCGGCGACAGGTCGTGGACAGGCCGGCCAGCTGGGTCGAGCTCAGCGCGACGATTTCGGTGGTGGTCAGGCTGCCGAGATTGCGAGGTGTGCGAGCGCGTTGAGCTGGGTCGCGGTCAGGCCGGCCACCTGCGTGGTGGTCAGCGCGGTCGCCTGGGTGGTCGACAGCGCCGCCGCGTCGGTGGTGGACAGCCCGGCCAGCTGGGTGGTGGACAGCGACGTCAGCTGCGTCGTGGTCAGCGCCGCCAGCGCGCTGGTGTTGAGCCCCGCCACCTGACTGGACGTCGAGCCCGCCGAGCTCGGTGGTGGTGAGCGCGGAAAAATCGGTGGTGGTGAGCGCGTCGAGCTGGGTCGCCGACAGCGCCGCGACCTGCGTGGTGGCGAGCGAGGTCGCCTGCGTCGTGGTCAGCGCCGCGAGCCCGGTGCTGGCCAGCCCGGCAATCTGCGAGGAGGCGAGGCCGCCAAGCTGCGTGGTGGTCAATGCAGACAAGATCGGTGGTGGAGAGCGCGTTGAGCTGGGTCACCGCCAGCGCCGCGACCTGCGTGGTGGTCAGCGCCACCGCCTGCGTGGTCGACAGCGACGCGAGGTCGGTGCTGCTCAGCGCCTTCACCTGCGTCGCCGAGAGCGCGGTCAGCTCGGTGGTGGTGAGGCCCGCGGTCTGGGTGGTCGAGAGTGCGGCGAGCACGGTCGCGGAGAGGCCGCCGATCTCGGTGGTGGTCAGCGCCGCGACCTGCGTCGTGGTCAGCGCGGCGGCGCCGGTGGTGGACAGGCCGGCCAGCTGGGTCGAGCTCAGCGCGACGATTTCCGTGGTCGTCAGGGCGGCGAGGTTGGTGCTGCCGAGCGCGTTGAGCTGGGTCGCGGTCAGGCCGGCCACCTGCGTGGTGGTCAGCGCGGTCGCCTGGGTGGTCGACAGCGCCGCCGCGTCGGTGGTGGACAGCCCGGCCAGCTGGGTGGTGGACAGCGACGTCAGCTGCGTCGTGGTCAGCGCCGCCAGCGCGCTGGTGTTGAGCCCCGCCACCTGACTGGACGTCGAGCCCGCCGAGCTCGGTGGTGGTGAGCGCGGAAAAATCGGTGGTGGTGAGCGCGTCGAGCTGGGTCGCCGACAGCGCCGCGACCTGCGTGGTGGCGAGCGAGGTCGCCTGCGTCGTGGTCAGCGCCGCGAGCCCGGTGCTGGCCAGCCCGGCGATCTGCGAGGAGGCCAGGCCGCCAAGCTGCGTGGTGGTCAATGCAGACAAGTCGGTGGTGGAGAGCGCGTTGAGCTGCGTCACCGCCAGCGCCGCGACCTGCGTGGTGGTCAGCGCCACCGCCTGCGTGGTCGACAGCGACGCCAGGTCGGTGGACTGCTCAGCGCCTTCACCTGCGTGGCCGAGAGCGCGGTCAGCTCGGTGGTGGTGAGGCCCGCGGTCTGCGTGGTCGAGAGTGCGGCGAGCACGGTCGCGGAGAGGCCGCCGATCTCGGTGGTGGTCAGCGCCGCGACCTGCGTCGTGGTCAGCGCGGCGGCGCCGGTGGTGGACAGGCCGGCCAGCTGGGTCGAGCTCAGCGCGACGATTTCCGTGGTCGTCAGGGCCGCGAGGTTGGTGCTGCCGAGCGCGTTGAGCTGGGTCGCGGTCAGGCCGGCGACCTGCGTGGTGGTCAGCGCGGTCGCCTGGGTGGTCGACAGCGCCGCCGCGTCGGTGGTGGACAGCCCGGCCAGCTGGGTGGTGGACAGCGACGTCAGCTGCGTCGTGGTCAGCGCCGCCAGCGCGCTG
>CAVOOS010000011.1:0-40814 GCA_963697635.1 uncultured Solirubrobacterales bacterium
ATGATTGTCCCAGAGGTACTGGACCGTCGGCCAAGACCGTTCCTGCAATTTCGCGACGTCAATGGCCCGGTTAATCACCTGCGCATTGTCGGTCAGCTCGATGCGGTCTCCTGGGCCAACAGCCTCCTCCGGCATATAGCGGCCATCGACCGCGCCTTCGCTCGCGTATCCAATCTGTCGCGAGCCCTCATATCCTCAGGGATGGTCAGCCGGATCAGCCGTTCCTCCCTGTACACCGAGGCGGGGACTCGAAAGACCCCTCCTCGGGACCGGGACAGGCGTTCGAGCATTGCGACGGAGTAGGTGAACGTGTCCGGGAACAACGGGGCGGCGGCTCCGGTTGCTTGTGTTCCCCGGCCTCCGCGGCGGGCGGCGAGGAGTCGGCGTAGTCCCCGAAAAGCGCGGCGAACTCGTCGTCGAGGACTCGTGGCGCCGGCCTCCGCGGCCCGCGCGTCCATCTGCGCCTCGAACGTCTCGGGCCGACCCCGCTGCGATCGCCTCGGCGACGATCGCCTCCTCCCCCTCGGCGTCCCCGGCGCCGAGGAAGACTGCCGGGTCGCCGACGCCTTCCTGCGCGGCGATGTCTTTCGCCACCAGCTTCTCAAGGACCCACATCTGGCGGACCTTGGGGTGGCTGCTTTCCCCCACGAAATAGTGATCTCGGGCGGCCGATCTTTGGCCGTAGCGGTCGATCCGCCCATTCCGCTGCTGGAACCGGAGAAGGACCAAGGGAGGTCGAAATGGATCAGCCGGTGACACTGAAAGTGCAGGTTAAGGCCCTCGGACGCCATGTCGGACGGCGATCAGGACCCGGAGCGGCGACCGTTCCTGCCCGAACTCCTCGATCACCTTCTGGGTGGAACGTCCGCCTCGACGCTACCGCCATCGACCCGGGCAACCTGTTCGTCGTCGAGGCCGAGATCCCCCTTCAGGCTGTCGGAAAGCCAGGCGACAGTAGCGATCCGTTCGGAGAAGATCACGAGCCGGTCGCGCGGATCCCGCCCGGTCCAGCGCATCTCCCGGATCATTCGGAGGAGGTCCTGGTACTTGCTGAAAGCGTCCTCGTCGATGGCGGCGACCTCGTCCGCGAGCGCCCGAAGCCGTCGCGGTCCTCCGGGGTGCCGCGTGCCGTCCCCCATCGAATCCGGCGAATCCGCCGTTCCAGGGTCTCGAGGCAGCGCCTCGGGCTCGAAAAGATGGCCTTCGCGAGCGTTGTCCGGAAGAGGTCGATCGCCCGGCCCCGCGCAACCTGCTCATCCAGGTCGAGCCGCAGATCGGCGACGGCGCGGTAGGCAACGTCTTCTTGCCGACTTAGCGGAAAGGCGCGCCGAAAGAGTTCCGGCTTGTGGAACACGGCGGCCGATATCCATAAACTCGACCTCGGGGGAGGACCGAAACCGGCGTACAACGAGGTCCTCGATGTCGCTTCGCCGAAGACGTGCCGGGTCCGGGACACGGGTCGGATCCAGCATTTCGACGAGGCTCGAGAAGCTCTCCTGCGAACCGTCGTGCGGGGTCGCCGTTAGAAGAGCAGGGAGTTGGCGCGACGAGACAGCAGCCGGGCGAGCATCGGCGCGCAGCGCAGTGGTTCCGGTGTTCCGGGCGCGGTTGGCGGCGTTGTGCGCCTCGTCAATGATGATCAGATCCCAATATGAATCCTCGATCGCATCCCGAATCTGGGCGTCGCTTTTAGGGTGTCGATTGAAACAATCGAGCGGTCGAACTGGTCGAAGACGTTGTAATGGGCGGGATCCTGTTGCGCATCCGTCGGATCGCGGCGCTGTCGAGGCGAGATAGCGGGATCGAAAACCTGGTCCAGAACTCCTTCTGGAATTGGGTCAGCATCGCCCGCGTGGTGACCACGAGAATTCGCTTCGCTCGGCCGCGCAAGGCGAGCTCTGAGGTGATCAGGCCTCGAGTGTCTTTCCAAGACCTACGTCATCGGCGATCAGAAGCCGGACTCTGTCTTGAGCCAGCGCTTTTTCGACGGGGAGGTGCTGGAAGGTCAGGTCGTCGATCGCCGCACGGCCAAGAGTGAGGGGGTGGCGGGTCGTGGTCGGCGTGTGGCGGAACGCTGCCTCGAGATGCAGCTTGGTATCGATCAGGCCCGGCGAGATGTCCGCGACGAGCCGAACCGCGGCTGGGTTGAAGAACCGATGCGTCCCTTTCGAGGTCCCAGACAAATCTTCGCCTCCTTGTCCCGAACGATCCCGGAAAGGCCTCTCACAATGGACCTCTCGGTAACCAAGTCTAAGAATGTTGGTGTCGAGCACCTTCCACGTCGCGCAGCGAACCTCGACGACTGATCCTGGCTGAGGAACGGAGCTCATCTAATTTTCCTCAGGCATAGACCTTTGCATCTCGCTTTTAGAAAATGCGGATGCTGTGACGGGGCTATGCTCGATAACGTATTGAGATTTTCAATAATGGCCATTTAACCCTCCGCCGAGTTAGCGCCGGCAGCGGTGAGTTGTGGTTCTCTGTTGATCAGAACGATCTGCTGATCATGGGGGTGTCTTGATTTCGGATCGGTGTCGAGACCAAGTCGCTTTAGGGCATAGTAAAGCAACGCTTTGCGCACCGAGATCTTTGCGCTAACGCCGCGCATGCCATAGTCCAGAGCGATCACTTTCTTTTGGGTTTTGGAAAGGTCCGGTGCGGGCCGATTTCCAGAGTGACGTATTCGTTCCAATCGTCGTCGGCATTACCGGTCACGCTACTCGGCCGTTCGCCACGCGTTTCGAGAATCCGTGTGAGAGCAGGAAGTCCTTGAAGGCGCGATCAGTCTCGCAAAACGCGCGTGCGTGCCATCTGAAGCCGTCGAATCCAATCGCGTGAGGTGCAATCCAGCGCCATTGCGGTGACTGGGCGGGAAAGCGATTGATATTTGATCTCGATGGCTTCTGATCTCCGGATGGATCCAATAACGGATCGGAGTGTCGCTGCGTTCACTGCGCGCGCTGGTGCGGGCGCAGTGGCAAAATCGGGAAACTCGCCTATCCACGCATCCGATCTGTCTAGGATGCTCTCGGCGACCGACCTGAGTTGGGACATATAGCGGCTTGCATCCGGTTTCAGGAAAAGAGGATTGAAGGTCGTATTTCGGACATAGGTCTTCGCGCTCTTGTCGTAGAGCATGTTTGTCGCCGCCAGGCCCTGGTACCTGTTCAGATCGGTCGATGCCTGTTGGACCGATATCCCAAACGCCTCTATCAGGTCGCTCCTGTTCACATGCCCCTCCCAAAAGAGCCGAAACTCGATGAACTCGAGCCGCCGCTCCACGCCCCATCGAAGGTCAGCCTTTTCGTCGCCCACCGCGCACCTTCGGGTCATGATGTGATCAGCTATTAGACCCAACTAGTTTATAGACGCGTTTTGGGTGCTAGCCAAGGGGACCTGAAGGCTCCTGCAGGGCGACGAGTTCAGGTTAACGCGGGGTTGATGGTGTGATCCTGCTGTCGGGTCGGGGCGGGTTCTGATTCCATGGGACTTTCCGATTCGGGAGTGTCCCATGCTCGATGTTCTGCCCAAGCCCCGCCTTCGCAGCCTTTTGGAGCATTTCGCGGAGGTCAGGGATCCGCGCCAGCCGTGCAAGGTGATGTATCCCCTGCGGGAAGTGATCCTGCTGGTGGTCTGCGCCACAATCGCCGACTGCGACGATTATGACGAGATCGCCGACTGGGGCGAGACCCATCTCGACTTCCTGCGCGGCCTGTCGGAATTCCACTTTGGTGTCCCCTGCGAGGACTGGCTGCGGGCGCTGATGAACCGTATCGACCCGGCGCTTTTCCGCGCCTGTTTCGAGGTCTGGGTGGCCGAGCGCTGGCCGGTGGCGCCGGGCTTGGTGGCGCTGGACGGCAAGACCTCTCGCGCGGCAGCCGCGACGACGTTGCGCGGCCGGCGGGCGCTGCACATGGTCTCGGCCTTCGCCACCGACCGCGATCTGGTGCTGGGACAGGAGGCGGTCGACGAGAAGGCCAACGAGATCGTCGCCATCCCCTTTTGCTGCTAAAGCGGCTTGCCTTGGACGGGGCGCTGGTGACCATCGACGCCATGGGTTGCAACCCGGGCATCGCCCAGACCATCCTCGACGCCGGGGCCGACTACCTCCTGGCGGTGAAGGACAATCAGCCGTCCCTGCATGCAGAGATCGAGAGCTACTTCCAGACGGCCGCTCGAGACCGAGATCGACGCCTGCGAAGAGATCGGCAAGGACCACGGCCGGATCGAGACCCGCGCCTGCCGCGTCTGCACGAACATCGATTGGCTCAAGCCCGACCGCGCCTTTCCCGGCGCCTTCCGCTTTCCCAAGGCCGCCGCCATCGCCGTCATCGACACCCGCGTCGAGCAAAAGGGCAAGATCACCACCGCCAGGCGGTCCTACATAACCTCCCGACCCTTCATCGGCCGAAGCCCTCGCCCAGGCCGTGCGCGCTCACTGGGGCATCGAGAACAAGCTCCACTGGGTGCTCGACGTCGCCTTCCGGGAGGACCTGTCCCGCCTCCGTAAAGGCCACGGCGCCACTAACATGGCCACCGTCAGACACTTCGCCATCAACCTCGTTCGCTCGGCAAAAGACAAGCGATCCATCAAAACCCGGCGCAAACGCGCCTCTTGGGATCCCGCCTACCTCGGCACCCTTCTCCATCAACCATTCGTTAACCTGGACTCGTAGCCCTGAAGGCTCCTGCATGGCCAATCGCAATCGGTGCATCCATGTCGCCGAAGGCTTGGTAGCGGCCAGTTCAGAGACATCCGTCTATTCTTATGCACCAGGGGGGAGTTGCTGATGGTGCTAACCGCGGCTGAAAACATCGCCCCCGTTTTGCCCTATTACATGTGCCATTCTATCTCCCGAGGCGGGGTTCCCACGCGTAGGAGTGGAGGCCGGGTGCGTGATCAATCTTGTTTCTGTTTCTCAGGCCCTGCTGGTCGCTGAGCATCTCAGTTTCAGCCGGGCGGCGCAGGTGCTCGGGGTTCGGCAATCGGCGGTCAGCCGACGCGTCAGGGCGCTAGAGGACACGCTCGGCGTGTCCCTGTTCGAGCGAGAGTCCACCGGCGTGCGGCTGACCGAGGCTGGTCGGCGGTTTCTTGAGCGGGCCGGCCAGCGCTCTCCGAGATCGACCATGCGGTGAAGGCCGCCGCTAACGCCGGTCGCGGCGCGTGAGGGTGTGCTCCGGATCGGCATCCTGTCTTCTGTCTCGGGCGGCTTTATGCGCGACGTCCTTGGCCACTATCATTGCTACAACCCTGCGATCGCGATCGAGCTGGTGGAAGGCTCGGCGAGCGAGCATCTCGCTCGGATCACCGAGCGCCAGCTCGACGTCGCATTCGTCACCGGCACGCCTACAGCGTCGCACTGCGATACCGCGGTGCTCTGGAAGGCCCGGGTTTTTGCGGCCTTGCCGACATGGCATGCTCTTGCCCGCGGCGAGGCGGTTGACTGGGCATCTTTGAAGGAGGAGCGTTTCATCGTTAGCCGCGACGCGCCAGGCCCCGAGGTCCACGACTATATCGTCCGACGGGTCGCTGAACTCGGGGGCAGTCCCTCGGTCGAGCGACATGGCGTCGGCCGGGAGACGTTGATGCACCTGGTCGCCATTGGGCTCGGCATCACGCTCGCCAGTGAGGCAGGCATTGGGACTCGCTATCCGGACGTCGTCTTCCTTCCGCTCGCCTCCGGCGATGACGTTTTGTCCTACAGCGCGGTCTGGCTGCCGGGCAACGACAACCCCGCTTTTCGGCGTTTTCTCAGCCTTGCTCGGTCGATGGCGTCGAGCTCGCCGCGTTCGAAGGCGATTGAGCTGGCGTCCTGACTTTGCGCGCCTTGGCGAATGCCCGATCACTGGCAATGAAGCGCGCCAGCATGGGCGCGATCAGCTTCGTCGGTTCAATCGTTGGCTGCCCGGTCTCGCGGCCCAAAGCCTCGGCATAGGCGATCAGATCCCGGTGAACGGCCGCGGGCAGCTCCACGGTCAGCTTGATCGGTCTGTCATCGGCGATCGCGCCGAGTTTCAGCTTGGCCATCGGTCGCCTCCTCAGCCTTGATAGGGTTCGAGCACGAGGTCTCGGTTGACGATCACGCGCACCGGAAATCCCGGCCGGATCGTCAGGGTCGGCTGGATGTTGAGATAGCGGCCGACAACCTGCTGGCCGGTCTGGTTGAAGCTCTGGGACGCGCCCTGGCGCAAGGCCTGCACGAGCGAGTTTTCGTTGCTGCCTGTGCCGGCTTCTGATCCTACGCTCAGGAGCGTCGAGAGCATCGCCGCTTTGAAGAGCATGCCCCAATGGTTGTCGACCTCGTCTTCAAGGCCGGAATAGCCAGCGGCGTCCGCGCCGGGCTGGCGTTCGAGGACGATCGATTTCCCGCTGGGCAGGATGAGCCGCGTCCAGACAAGCAAGACGCGCGACTGACCGAAGGAGACCTGGCTGTCGTAGTTTCCGATCAAGCGCGCCCCTTGCGGAATGAGCAGGGACTTGCCGGTCGGGCTGTCATAGACGTTCTCCGTGACCTGAGCCGTGATCTGACCTGGGAGGTCGGACCGGATACCGGTGATCAGTGCGCCGGGAATGACTGTCCCGGCCTGCACGACGAAGGCTGAGGCTGGCGCCGCCAGGCGATCGGGGCTGGTGGTGCGTCGATCGACGGAGCCGTTGACGAAGGCGAGTTTGCGGTCCTGGCCGTTCTGCGCGAACGCCGCGTCGGTCGACGGCTGGGAAGCCTGACCGGTCGTACCGTTTGCATCTGGCGAAACGGCGGGCGCTGGCGTCGGGACCGGCAATTCGCGGATATTGGTCGAGGCGAACAGGCGACTAAGCCGCGCGGCCTCGATCTCCTGCGCGCGCCGTTGCAGCTCGGGATCCACGGCGGGCGCCGTGGGAACGACGGTGTTTGGCGCGCCGCCGGCGTTGAGCATAGGCCGACCGAGATCACCGGGCAGCGGCGGTCCGAGCTGGGGCGCCGCCCGCGGAATACCGGCATAGTCGCGCGGCAGACCGGTAAGGCCCTCGGCCGTGGTGCGATGATCGGTGCTGTAGAGCTCCTCGGGCGCCGTCTTGGTGCGATTGTTCTGCAGCGCCCAGAACACGGCGCCGGACACCGCGATAAGCGCCACGGCCGCGCCGCCGGCCAGCACTTTGCGGGACAAACGCGTCACGCGAGGTCGCTCGGACCGGAGCCGCAGAGAGGCCGCGGTTGGTTCTCGCAGGCGTTCTGGTTCGGGAGGAGGCTTCCTCTTGCCCGTTCTCGCTCACCGCTGCCTCCCGTCAGTTCGGGAGATGCGCACGGTCTGCTGGTGGTCGCCGCCCAGCCGAAGCTCTGCGGCGGCGAACAGACGATCGACGATGTAGTAGTTTTGGCGGACGCGATAATTGACGAGCTGGCCGTCGCCCTCGGGTCCGATGACGAAGAGCGGCGGCGCCTCGCCCTGGGCGAGACCGCGCGGCATTTCGATATAGACCTTCGAGCCGTCATCGAAAGCCGATAGCGGTCGCCACGACGGATTGTCCCCGGTGATCTGGTATCGGAATCGCAGCTTCGAGACGTCTACGCCAACGTCGATCGGCGCGGCGGTCGCCGCCGCGGCGTTCTGGCGCCGAAGCGCGATGAGCTGATCCTGCGGATACTGCCAGGATACCGAGGCCATGTAGGTCGCCGCTGTCGAACGGAGCTCCAGCAGGTAGGTCCGGCGATCGGTGTTGATGACGAGGTTGGTCAGAAGATCGGGCCTCGTGGGCTTCACCAGGATGTGGATGCGTTTGGTGGCGCCAGCGCCGCTCTCGGTGTCACCGATGATCCAGCGCACGGTATCGCCAGCGGCGACCGGCCCCGATCCGACGAGCTGTTCGCCCTCCTGAAGGGCGACATCGGTGACCTGCCCGGGCGCCGTGTAGACCTGGTAGAGCGCGCCGCCGGAGAAAGGGTAGACCTGCACTGCGTTGATGAAGCCATCGCGCACGGGCTGCACGCGCGCGGCGGCATTGGCCTGATTGACGCGGGTCGTCGGATCGCCAGGCTCGGGCGGCGCCTTGCCCGAAGGGATGGGCTTCAATTGACCAGGAAGTGGGAGGGGCTTGGGCAGCTCCACGACCTGTACTGGCGCAGGCGGATCGACCTGGAGCACCGCAGGAGCCGCGACATCATCGAGCGCGATTTCGGGCGGCTTTTGGAGATGTGAGCAGCCGGCGAGCGCAGAGGCGGAAAGCAGCAAAGCCGGAATTGCGCTTCTGCGGAAAGCCGTAAGAGCGGGATTGCGAACGGTTGGTGGCTTCATTGCCCCAGCTCCTTCGACCAGTTGATGGCGTTGACGTAGACCCCGAGCGGGTTCTTCCGCAGCTTGTCGGCGTCGTGCGGGGTCTGGAGCACGACGGAGAGGATCGCGGTCCAGCGTTCGGTCGAGCTCAGACTGCCGTTCTCGTATCGGCGCTGGATCCAGGCGACACGGAACGAGTCCGGCGAGGCGCGAATGACACTGGAGACTTCGACAGAGATTTGAATCTTGCCGAGATTGGCGAAGGGATCGTTGGTGCGCGCGTATTCGTTGAGCGCGACCGCGCCGCGGTCGGTCGTGAAATCGTAGGCGCGCAGCCACTGCTGTCTCAGGATGATCGGGTCGGCCGGCAGGCCGCGCACATCCTCGATGAAGCGCGCCAGGTGGTAGGCGATCTGCGGATCGGTCGGCTGATAATCGGCGTTGGCCGGTGCGATCGCCTGCGCCTGGCCGAGCTTGTCGACCTGCACCACCCACGGCGTGATGGTGCCGCGCGCCGATTGCCAGACCAGGCCTCCGGCGAGCAGGCCCGCAAGGACCAGTGACCCGAAGGCCATGAACCGCCAATTCTTCGCCTGGACGCGGGCTGAACCGATCCGCTCGTCCCAGACCTGGGCGGCCTTCTGGTAGGGCGTCTCCGGCTCTGGGGTGCGCCCGTAGCGCACCGATGGTCTTCGGAACATGCTCATTCCCCTTCCGAGAGATCGACGGACGCGCCGCCACCGCCGCCGTCACCGGATTTGACCGCGTGGGTGGCCGTGGATGCGCCGTGGCTGATGGTCTGGGAGCGCTTCATGCGCTTCGCCCATTCGGGAGGCCCGCTCGTCGCGGCGGAACCCGATGAGGACGCGCCGCTTGCGCCTTCAGCGCCCCCGGCCGCCGCTCCGCCAGTCACCGCGCGGCCGCCCGCTTCGAAGCTGGATTTCAGACTGGCAGCGGCGCGGCGCAGCGGACTGGTGATCGCTTCGGCGCCTTTGGAGAGGCCAGCGCTGGCGACACCGGATGCGCCGCCGGCGCGATAGGCGGCCGTGGCGCCACCAGCGAGCGCGGCCCCGCCGCGTGCGGTTCCGGCGACGGCGCCGCCAAGGAGGCCAGCGCCGCCCGCTGCGAGACCCGCGCCCGCGGCGACGATGCCGCCGGCGGCGAGTCCCGTGCCGACGGCCGCGCCGGCGCCGAGCTGCGGTCCGCCCGAAACGATGCCGTTGGCGATGCCGGGGCCAAAGATCCCAAGCCCAAGCAGCGACAAGGCCGCGAGCACGATCGCCATGGCGTCGTCGATCGATGGCTGGGCGCCGCCAAAGCCCGCCGTGAACTGCGAAAACAGCGTCGAGCCAATCCCGACGATGACGGCCAGGACCAGCACCTTGATCCCCGAGGAGACGACGTTGCCGAGCACGCGTTCGGCGGCGAAGGCGGTCTTGCCGAACAGGCCGAAGGGGATGAGGACAAAGCCCGCAAGGGTCGTCAGCTTGAATTCGATCAGGGTGACGAAGAGCTGGATCGCCAGGATGAAGAAGGCGAGCAGCACCAACACCCAGGCAAAGAGCAGGACGATGATCTGGATGAAGTTCTCGAAGAACGAGACGTAGCCCATCAGGCCTGAGATCGAATCGAGAATGGGGCGGCCTGCATCGAGGCCGATCTGGGCGATCCGGCCGGGCCGCAGAAAGTCCGCCTCGGCGAGCCCGGTGCCCGAGGCCTTCAGGCCAAGACCCGCGAAGCTCTCGAAGATGATGCGGGCGAGGTTGTTCCAGTTGCCGATGAGATAGGCGAAGACGCCGACGAACAGCGTCTTCTTGACGAGGCGGGCGATGATGTCGTCGTCCGCGCCCCACGACCAGAAGAGCGCGGCCAGCGTCACGTCGATCACGATCAGCGTGGTGGCGATGAAGGCGACTTCGCCGCCGAGCAGGCCGAAGCCTGAGTCGATGTATTGGGTGAAGACCGCGAGGAAACGATCAATGACGCCGGTGCCGCCCATGGGGTCACTCGCCTTTTGGGGTTGGCTGGTGCGGTGATGCGTCACCGGTCGCGTCATCGCGGCTCGGCGCGCTTGGGAACATCGCAACAGGCGGGGATTGCGGCGTCGGCGCCGGGAGATGCAGGAACCGGCGTCGGTTCTCGGCCCAGGCGCGCAAGCAGTCGTCGTCGTGAGCCCCAGCCTCGCCAAGAAGCTGGCACCGTTTCAGCTCGGCGCGCAGAGGATCATCCTCAACAGCGGCGGTGGACGAAGCGGAAGAGGCTGCCGGTTTCGGATCGCCGTGTCTGATCTGAATCGCGGTCGCCGCGATCGCGAGGACGACGAAGGCCATGGCCGCCACCCGCGCCGCCGTTTCTGGCGTGATGCGCGGCATCATTGGTGGAACATCGTGATGGTCGTGGGCTGATAGCCCGCGCCGGGCGTCAGGAACCGCCGAAGCTGCTCCTTCCCCTGATCCTGGGCGGCGGCTTGCTGGGCGGCCTGAAGACTCTGCGCCCGTCCTTGGGCGGCGACGGCGGCGGTGAGATCGGCAAGCTGCTGGGCCTGAAGCGCAAGGATCTGATTGCCGGCCTGGGCTGCCTGGAGCGCGCCGGTGGCCGATTGGCTGGACGACACGAGCGCCGACATCTGTGTGCGGTTGGTGTCGAGATTGCCGACGACGCCAGCCTGCACCCGCATGGCGTCCTGCAGAGCGCCGACCGAGTTCTGCCACCGCGCTTGTGCGTTGGCGATCAGCGCCTGATTGGACTGGCTGGCGTTCGCGCTGCCGTAGGTCGTCTGGAACGCGCTGTCGATCTGCTGAACATTGTAGGCGATGTTCTGCGCCTGGGAGAGGAGCTGCTGGGTGCGCTGGATCGACGACTGAAGCTGCTGCAGCGAGGAATACGGCAGGCTCGCGAGATTGCGCGCCTGGTTGATCAGCATCTGCGCTTCGTTCTGAAGCGACGTGATCTGGTTGGTGATCTGCTGAAGCTCGCGCGCGGCGGTCAGCACATTCTGCGAGAAGTTGTTCGGGTCGAAGACGATCCATTGCGCCGACGCTGGCGGCACCGCCACGACCAGCGACAGTGCGAGCGCGGTCGACGCCGCGAAATGGCGAAAACGGAGTCGCGTCATGGCTCAGGTCTCCAGGTTGCGAAGAGTGGGGATGAGGTCGGCCGCCCAGCCGGCGTCGCGCAGGCGCAGCCAGGCGGACACGAAGCTGTCGCGGCCATGTTCGCCGAGCAGGCGCTCGATGGCGGCTTGGTCGGATTTCGAGGACGTGGCGGTGAAGGCCAAGGCGACGTCGCCGAGGCCCAATTCGAACAGGCGATTGCCGCGTCGCGACTGGCAGTAGTAGTCGCGCTTGGGCGTGGCGCGCGCGAGGATCTCGATCTGGCGATCATTGAGGCCGAAGCGCCGGTAGATGGCGGTGATCTGCGGCTCGATCGCGCGCTCATTCGGCAGGAAGAGGCGCGTCGGGCAGCTTTCGATGATGGCGGGCGCGATGGCGCTGCCGTCGATGTCCGAGAGCGATTGGGTGGCGAAGATGACGCTGGCGTTCTTCTTGCGAAGGGTCTTCAGCCATTCGCGGAGCTGTCCGGCGAAACCTTCGTCGTCGAGGGCGAGCCAGCCTTCATCGACGATCAGCAGGGTTGGGCGTCCGTCGAGCCGGCCCTCGATACGGTGGAAGAGATAGGCCAGCACCGCGGGCGCGGCGCCCGTGCCGATCAGCCCCTCGGTCTCAAAGGCTTGGACGCTCGATCCGCCAAGACGCTCGGCCTCGGCGTCGAGCAGGCGCCCGTAGGGGCCGCCCAGACAATAGGATTGCAAGGCGCGCTTCAGGGACTGCGATTGCAGCAGCACCGATAGTCCGGTCAGGGTGCGTTCGGTGACGGGCGCGCTGGCGAGTGAGGAAAGCGCCGACCAAAGCAGGTCTTTGACTTCCGGCGTCACGCTGATCTTTTCGCGCGCCAGGATCGCGCCGATCCATTCCGCCGCCCAGCCGCGTTCGGCGGCGTTGTCGATCAGGGCCAGCGGCTGCAGCGCGACGGGCTCTGCGGCATCTTCCGAGAGCGCGCCGCCGAGATCGTGCCAGTCGCCATTCATGGCGAGCGCCGCCGCGCGGATCGAGCCGCCGAAGTCGAAGGCGAAGATCTGGGAGTTGGCGTAGCGGCGGAACTGCAAGGCCATCAGCGCCAGAAGAACCGACTTGCCCGCGCCCGTCGGCCCGACGACCAGGGTGTGGCCGACATCGCCCACATGAAGGCTGAAGCGGAATGGCGTCGAACCCTCGGTCCGCGCGAAGAACAGCGGCGGCGCCTTGAAATGTTCGTCACGCGCCGGACCGGCCCAGACCGCCGAAAGCGGGATCATGTGGGCCAGGTTCAGCGTCGAGACCGGCGGCTGACGGACATTGGCGTAGGCATGTCCCGGCAGCGAACCGAGCCAGGCTTCGACGACGTTGACGGTTTCCACCATGCAGGTGAAGTCGCGGCCTTGGATGACCTTTTCGACCAGCCGCAGTTTCTCGTCGGCGATGCGCGGATCGTTGTCCCAGACCGTGACGGTCGCGGTGACATAGGCCTGTCCGATGATGTCGGACCCGAGCTCCTGAAGAGCGGCGTCGGCGTCCATCGCCTTGTTGTGGGCGTCGGTGTCGAGAAGCGCCGAGGCCTCGTTGGTCATCACCTCCTTCAGGATGGCCGCGATGGATTTGCGCTTGGCGAACCATTGCCGCCGGATCTTGGTGAGGAGTTTGGTCGCGTCGGTCTTGTCGAGCATGATCGCGCGCGTCGACCAGCGGTATGGGAAGGCGAGCCGGTTGAGCTCGTCGAGAAGGCCGGGCGTGGTCGCCGTGGGGAAGCCGACGAGGGTCAGCACGCGCAGATGCGCATCGCCGAGCATCGGCTCCAGGCCAGCCGTGAGGGGCTGGTCGGCCAACACGGCGTCGAGGTGCATGGGAATTTCGGGCACGCGGACCCGCTGGCGTTTGGTCGAGACCGTGGCGTGCAGGTAGGTCAGCGTCTCGGCGTCATCGAGCCAGGCGCTTTCCGGCATGAAGCCTTCGACGAGCTGGAGAACACGATCGGTGCGATCGACAAAGCCGCGCAGGGCTTCGCGCGCATTGGCGCCTTCGGCGCGCTCACGGCCCTCATAGAGAAAGCGCTCGGCGCGCGCGGCGTCTTCGGCTGGCGGCAGATAGAGGAACGTCAGGAAGTAGCTGGACTCGAAGTGGACGCCTTCTTCCTCGAATTCGGCCTTGCGCTCGGCATCGACCAGGGCCGAAGCGGCGTCAGGAAAACGGCTCTCCGGATAGTGGAAGGCCGGATGACGTTGCGCTTCGACGAAGACCGCCCAGCCCGACCCCAGCCGCCGCAGCGCGTTGTTCAGGCGTCCGGCGACGGCGACCAGTTCGGCGGGCACGGCGCTATCGAGATCGGGGCCGCGAAAGCGCGCCGTCCGTTGGAAGCTGCCATCCTTGTTGAGGACCACGCCCTCATCGACGAGCGCCGCCCAGGGGAGGAAGTCCGCCAGGTGCGTCATCGAACGGCGATATTCGGCCAGGTTCATCATCGCCCGGCCTCAGACGCTAAGATGGCCAGGGATGCGCAGATGGCGGCGCACCACGTCGACGAACATCGGATCGCGCTTCGCCGCCCAAACGGCGGCGGCGTGTCCGATCACCCAAAGCAGCAGCCCTGCGATCCATAGGCGAAGGCCCAGTCCGAGCGCTGCGGCCAAGGTGCCATTCAGGATGGCGACGGCGCGGGGCGCGCCGCCGAGCAGGATCGGCTCGGTCAGCGCCCGATGGACGGGCGCGACGAAGCCTTGGACGGGTTCATCTGCGGCGATGCCGTCCATCAGATCAGCGCCCCGCCGCCGAAGGAGAAGAACGACAGGAAGAAGCTCGATGCGGCGAAAGCGATCGACAGACCGAACACGATCTGGATCAGCCGGCGAAATCCGCCCGAGGTATCGCCGAACGCCAGGGTGAGGCCGGTGACGATGATGATGATCACCGCGATGATCTTGGCGACCGGCCCTTCGACCGATTGCAGGATCTGATTGAGCGGCTGCTCCCACGGCATGTTGGAGCCGGCGGCCCAGGCTGGCGCGCTCGCGAGGGTGGCCACGCCAACGGCGGCGGCCGCCGCGAGATGGCGACGAATGGGAAGAAGTCGACGGATCATTCGGTATCTCCTGCTGGTGAGAGGGCGTAATCGCCGGCCGGTCCGAGGCCGGTGACGCGGACGAGTTCGGCCAATCGCCGCTCGGAGCCCCGGCCGGCGAGGACCGCGACGAGGTCGATGGTCTCGGCGATCAGGGCGCGCGGGACCGTGACGACGGCTTCCTGGATGAGCTGCTCGAGGCGGCGCAGCGCGCCGATGCCGGTGCCGGCGTGAATGGTGCCGACACCGCCGGGATGGCCGGTGCCCCAGGCCTTGAGGAGATCGAGCGCTTCGGCGCCGCGCACCTCGCCGATCGGAATGCGATCGGGGCGCAAGCGCAGCGATGACCGCACGAGATCGGAGAGCGAAACGACGCCGTCCTTGGTGCGCAGCGCCACGAGGTTGGGCGCCTGGCATTGAAGTTCACGGGTGTCTTCGATCAGCACGACCCGGTCGGAGGTCTTCGCGACCTCGGCGAGCAAGGCGTTCGTGAGGGTTGTCTTGCCGGTGGATGTGCCGCCCGCGACCAGGATGTTGCGGCGCTCGGACACGGCTTGGCGAAGGGTCGCGGCCTGAGCGGCCGACATGATCCCGGCGGCGACGTAGTCTTCGAGGGTGAAGACCGCGACCGCAGGTTTGCGGATCGCGAACGCCGGGGCCGCGACGACCGGCGGAAGAAGTCCTTCGAACCGCTCTCCCGTTTCCGGCAACTCGGCGGAGACGCGCGGCGCGCCGGCATGGACTTCGGCGCCGACATGGTGGGCGACCAGGCGAACGATCCGTTCGCCATCGGCCGCCGATAGCCGCTCACCCGTATCGGCAAGTCCGCTCGACAAGCGGTCGATCCAGAGCCGCCCGTCGGGGTTCAGCATCACCTCGACGATGCTTGGGTCTTCGAGGAAGGCCGCGATCGCCGGCCCGAGCGCGGTGCGCAGCATGCGTGCGCCCCTCGAAACCGCTTCGGACTGGAAGGAATGAACCGCCACGATCGACCCCGTTCAGAGCCGACCGCAGAAGGCGCTCGGCAACGGGGATGATTAGAAAGGGGAGCAATTGGGGCAGTTCAACAAGCGTCTGGGCGTAGTAGTGCTCTGGCGTAGAAAGACAGGCGGACGGCGAATCCGTCGACTGGCTGATCGACGCTCGGCTCGCGAATTGGGGTCAGTTTTCGTGGGGCGAGTTGTCGGGGTCCGGCGACTGGAACCTTCCAGCGACATCGTCGGGAATTTCCTGAAAGAGGCTCTGTCCCTTCTGCAGTCTGCGCCCGAGCGCCTCGATGAAGCCTTCGTAGCGTTCCCGCCCCTTGATCTGGGCGGCCGCTTGCGCGTCGCTCGGCAGAGGCGGCGTGATGGTGAGCCAGAACCTCACGAACAGCGCCAACGTCTCTGTCGAGATCCCGACGTTGCGTTCAAGACGCTGGACCTGGCGCGTCAGTCGATCGAGACGCCGGGTGAAGGCAGCTTCACGTCGATCGGCGCCATCCGGCGACAGGAACGACGCGACGGCGGCTTCGACGATGGCCGAGCGCGACAGACCTTTGCGGTCCGCCAGATCGGCGATCTCCTTCAACATCGCAGGCGGAAAATAGACGTTCATCCGGTCGCGCATCGTTGCCCCCTACAGTTCGAGACCATCGGCGGGATCGAGCGACGCCTGACGCGCAAGACCTCCCAACTGTTGGCGAAGGACGCGGGACTGGCGCGCGGCGTCTTCGGGCTCATCGTCGATGATCGCGAATTCCTCGTGCGCGGGCGCCGGCGCCGTTTCCTTGGCGATCGCCACATGGTCGGGAAGTTCGGGCTCCCGCCGCAGGCCGCCATTGGCGGCGTCTTCGGCCTTTTCGTTTTCGGCGAGCAGCGCTTCGGATGGCTTTTGGGGCGCGAGCGCAGACCAAGTGTCCGATGTCGGCTGCCGGGCCGTCGTCGCAAGCCGGGGCGGCGGCAGTATCCGCTCCGCCAGCCGCTTGTCCTCGTAGTAGCGCGCCTTCTTGGCGCGGATGGGCGGCGTGCCCGCGACCATGACGATCTCATCGGCGGGCGGAAGCTGCATCACCTCGCCCGGCGTCATCAACGGGCGCGCCGTCTCCGATCGGGAGACCATCAGATGGCCGAGCCAGGGCGAGAGCCGGTGCCCGGCATAGTTCTTCATCGCCTTCATCTCGGTGGCGGTGCCGAGCGCGTCCGACACACGCTTGGCTGTGCGCTCGTCGTTGGTCGCGAAGCTGACCCGCACATGGCAGTTGTCGAGGATGGAGTTGTTCGCGCCGTAGGCCTTCTCGATCTGGTTCAGCGACTGCGCGATCAGGAACGCCTTGAGCCCGTAGCCGGCCATGAACGCCAGCGCGCTCTCGAAGAAATCGAGCCGACCGAGCGCCGGGAATTCGTCGAGCATGAGCAGGACCCGATGGCGCCGGTTCTTGGCGTGAAGGTCTTCGGTCAGCCGTCGGCCGATCTGGTTCAGCACCAGTCGGATCAGCGGCTTGGTGCGGCTGATGTCAGAGGGCGGCACCACGAGATAGAGCGTCGCCGGTCGATCCTCGGTGATCAGGTCGGTGATGCGCCAGTCGCAGCGCCGTGTGACCTGCGCGACGACAGGGTCGCGATAGAGGCCAAGGAACGACATGGCGGTCGAGAGCACGCCCGATCGCTCGTTGTCGGATTTGTTGAGGAGCTCGCGCGCGGTGGAGGCCACGACGGGATGCGGTCCCGCCTCGGCCAGATGCGGCGTGGTCATCATCGCCTGCAGCGTCGTCTCGATCGGACGCTTGGGATCGGAGAGGAAGGCGGCGACGCCGGCGAGGGTCTTATCCGCCTCGGCGTAGAGGACATGCAGGATGGCGCCGACCAGCAGCGAGTGGCTGGTCTTTTCCCAGTGGTTGCGGCGCTCCAGCGAACCTTCGGGATCGACCAGGACGTCGGCGACGTTCTGGACATCGCGGACTTCCCATTCGCCGCGCCGCACTTCGAGCAACGGATTATAGGCGGCCGATGCGGGATTGGTCGGGTCGAACAGCAGCACGCGGCCATGCAGTGCGCGGAAGCCCGCGGTCAGCGTCCAGTTCTCGCCCTTGATGTCATGAACGATGGCCGAGCCCGGCCAGGTCAGAAGCGAGGGGACGACAAGGCCGACGCCTTTGCCGGATCGGGTGGGCGCGAAACAGAGAACATGCTCCGGCCCGTCGTGGCGCAGATAGTCGCGCTCCAGTCCGTCCCAGCACGACGCCATCCGGCCCGAGCAGGCCCGCGTGTCGGATCTCCACCGGCGTAGCCCAGCGCGCCGATCCATAGGTTTCGACATTCTTCGCTTCCCGGGCGCGCCAGACGGACATGCCGATGGCGACCGCGATGGAAATGAAGCCGCCGGAGGACGCGATGTAGGCGCCCTCGACGAAGATGGGCGGCGCATAGGCGTCATAGGCGTACCACCACCAGAAGAAGGCGGGCGGCAGATAGACGGGCACGCCGCGCGCCAGCTCGAACCACGGCTGACCAAGCTCAGGTTGGAAGCCGAGCCGCCAAGCCGTCCATTGCGTCGCCGCCCAGATCGCGACGAGCACGATGAGGAAGACGACGGTGATCTGGCCCCACAGGATCTTGGTGGCGGACAAGCAGCGCTTTCCTCGACAGCAAATGCCATCAAGGTCGGCTGGTTGCTCCGCCAAATACAAGATGCTGCGACAATCGAGCCGATGGTCGGCGGCCGTAGCGTACAAAAACAGGTGTCAGCGCAAGCAACTCGCACAGCCGGGAAAGCTGCTACCGCTCCTCGGTATCATTCGCCCAATAGCGTGCTGTCTCGGTCATCGGCGGATTGATTTTAGTCAAGCCCGAGGAGATCACACACACCTTCGACGTGCTCAGGTGCAAGATCGTTGAAGAGATACCCTTGGATCCGTCGCGTCTTTCGATCGATCCAGACATAGAGGTCGATCCTCGTTCTAGCCTCGCCGATCCGACCTTCGGAAATATGGCGAACGGTAGGGAAGCGTTCGCCAGTCACCGCGTGAAACATGCCGTTAGTGTTTCGCGGAGATCCCCAAAACCAGTCCCATCGGCGTGGTTGACGAAGACAAGGATATTCGGAACAGCTCTGTCAGCGTTGACGGCATCGAACTGCGAGGCGGCCTTTTCCACGTGACGGGCTATTCGGTTGAAAGTGGGGTCTGCACGTGCGCCACCGGCGATCGCGCCCGCTGGGACTAAATCGATCTGGTTGTCGAGCCAGTCGTCGCGTGGCGATTTTACCTCTGAAAATGCAACGACGGCTCCATTGCGGAGAATGCGATAATCGGGAGTGCGCCCCGCTACCGTCTCTGCATGGCTAAATCGTTCAAGGACGAGACCCCGTCCAGAGAAGACAAGCTCCTCCACCAGTTCAAGGTCAGCTTCCTCGTCAGGAACACGGCTCATCAGTACAATCTAGCACGCCGCCTACAATCCGAGATCTCGCTTTCTACCGATGCCCCATTCAATTCCGCCGCTGTCCTTCATGACGCCAGCAACATGCGCGGCCAAGCTGCTTCTCCAGTGACGGCGACCACGGCACGAGCTGGAAGCCCAGGCCGTTGTCGATCATGGCGAACCGGCCGGAGGTGAGTGTCAAACTCTGGCGGTATGTTCCAGCGACGTGTTCTCCAGCCGCCGTCTTCAGGTGTGGGAAGTCCGGTTTGCGCCGACAGTGCGGCGCCGACGCCGTCCAACTCTCGCCGACGCAGGGTGTCGAGGAGATCGCGCTGAAGGATGATGCGCTGTCCCTGCCGACGGGCGAAGCCGGCGACTGCAAGATGATCGGCTCGGGCCGTCATGGCCTCCCGGACCTCACGTCCGAACCCGCCCATGGAAAGCGGCATGGGCTCGCGCTCGACCAGACGGTGATCGAGCCAGGTCGCGCCCGGCGCGGTCACCTGCCTGGCAAGATCGATGTCCGAACGGTTGGCCAGAGCCAGTGTCGGTTTCGGATCGTTGTCGCCGCCAAAGCGGCGCACCTCCACAATGCCGCCGGGCGGCGGCGCATGCTCGAAGGCTTCGACGCCTCGAAAGCGGACATGGTGGGCGCGACCGTCCGTGCCATCGATGACGGCATAGGCCTCGCCGGTCAGCTCGTCATGCAGCCCCTTGTCCACCAGCCGGCCAATGATGGGAGAGGCGGCCGCGCCGGTCTCGATGACGTAGTCGCTGATCCCGCGTTCCAACCCGCTCTCGGTGAAGGCGCGGTGCATCATCTTGATGATGTCACCTCGCATGCCGAGATCGCGGAGGCTCTTCTCGGCTTCAAGTCCGACCATCCACTCGCCAGGACCGGCGGGCGCGGCAAGCCCCATCGTCTCCAGATGTTGCAGGCGGCCGATCATGAGCCGGCGGGTCTCAGGATCGGTGACGCCGGGTTGCTCGGGACGCAGATCGATGGCGCCGGTCTCGTCGGCGGCCATGCGGATTTCGGCGTCGAGCCGGGTCCAGCGCTCGGCGCCGACTTCGCGTTGAAGCGCCGATCGGATCTCGTTTTCCGGCTTCGGCCCCAGCTCGATGGAGACGAGCTCCTCGGCGCGTGAGCGCAGGCCGCGGCTGATGTAGTCGCGGGAGATCACGAGGTCCTGGCCGGTCTGGTCGACGCCCCGGACCAGCAGGTGGACATGCGGATTGTCGGTATTCCAATGGTCGACGGCGATCCAATCGAGCCTGGTGCCGAGATCGGTTTCCATCTGGCGGGCGAGGTCGCGGGTGAAGGCTTTGAGGTCGGTCATTTCGGCGGCGTCTTCGGGCGAGACGATGAAGCGGAAATGATGGCGATCGTCCTTTGATCGCTCGGAGAAGCCAGCGTCATCGGCCCGGTCGGTGTCCGCATCGAACATGCGCGCCTTCTCGCCGTCCCGCGTAACGCCTTCGCGCTTGAGATAAGCGACATGCGCCGACATCGGCGCGGAGCGGAAGGCGCGGCCCTGGTGGCGCGCGATCCGCGCCTTTACCACGACGCGACGGCTGGTGGAGAACAGGCGATTGCGACTGAAGGCAATGCGGCCCCTGCCGAATGTCGATCGCCCCAGCCCGGTGCGCTTGCCGGCGCCGGTCTGCGCGGCCTGGTGGCCGGCCTTCTTCGCGGCGCGCAACACCTGATTGACGAAGCTCTTGGACTTGCCGGCGCGAGTGCTCCGGATACGCCCAGGTCGGATCCGGAAATCCTCGCCATTCCGGTTCATCGATCGGCGCCGGAGCGAGGATGCTTCGGGACGGTGCCGAAAAGCCCATTGAAAACATTGACACTATCAGCAGGAGCGGCACGCGACCCGACCGACCGGCACGGAGAAAGACAAGTCCTGTCAAGGACTTGGATGGCGACCGGAGAGCCGCTTTTATCTCGCCGTCGTTCGGTCGTGTTGACCAGACACCGCCCCTCCAAACCCCAGGCCATCCGAGCGCTCGCTAACGCCGCATAGACTGCGACCTGGCTCATCGTTCTGGATCCCGCGCTGAAACCCGCACGAAGAGGCTGTCGGACTGCGGCACGAGGGCCGAGACATCGACAACCCGTCGATCCTTCGCGGGCGGGTTTGGTTGCACAGGGTGCGTCGATTGATCGACGGTCGGAGCGCTGTTTTCTTGCCCGATAAAGAGGGGCGCCTCGGTCCAGGAACGCGCGATCGAGGCGACCTTGACCGCATCATCAACTGGCCCATCGCCGATCAGCGGCGCGATCGTGGCGACATAGGCTTTTGTCTCTGCCGGGAGCGAGCGGCCGGTCGCCAGATGGTCTTCGTATCGACCTGGCCCCGCATTGTAGGCCGCCAAGAAGCCGGGCGATCCGTAGCGGTCGTGCAGCTCTCGCAGGAACGCCGCTCCCGCCAAGATGTTGTCGTGCGGATCGAAGGGATTTGCGCCCAAACGGTGGCGGATGCGCAGGATCGCCCAGGTCGACGGCATGATTTGCATCAGCCCCATCGCGCCCTTTGGTGAGACGGCGCGAGGATCCTCCCGGCTCTCAGCGTGCATGATTGCGCGTATCCAGGACGCCGGAATCCCGAAACGCCCTGCTGCTTCGGCGACAAAGCCCGCGAATGGATCGGCCACCGCCGCGACCATCGGAGGACGGGTCTGCGCGTAGGCGGTTGATGCAAACGGGGTCGCCGTCGGGACGAGGAACGATGTCGTCGCCAGGAAAACGACTGCGATGGTTCGGCGCATCGGCGGCAAGCCGCGCAAACACCGATGGGGTCTGGGTGATGGACAGGTTTGCATCCGATCAAGCCCGTTCAGCGCGCTTGACTGGACGGAGCCAGATCAGATCGAAGACCGATCCGCTCTCGTCGGCTTGAAACAGGTTGGCGCGGATCGGATGGCTGAAGACCGGGTCGTCGATCAGCAGCGAGATGAAGTCGCCGGCTTTCTTGCCGGTGTGCTTCCATCCTGCGCCGACCTCTGGGCCATCGGGCTCCGCACCACGGTAGATCCGATAATCGGGCGCCGTCTCGCCGTCGCCAGCATCGGCCGGAACGAGGGTGAGTTCGACATCGAGCGTGAGGGTTTTGAGCCTGCCGCTATAGCCGTTGGCGGTCGTGGTGAAGACGCCGATGCGAGCCATAGTCATCTCCTTTCCTTTGGGTTGGGTCTTGGTTTCAGTGCGTGGCGGCGCGCCAGACGAACCGGCCATCGCCGGCCTCATCGGTCCAAACGGGTGCGGCGCGACCGATGATCGAGCTCGCGGGCAACACGCCGAAATACCGACCGTCGAGGCTGTCTCGGACGCCCGGGTTCATCAGAAAGACCTCGCCGGGCGCGACGGTTCGGCAGCCGGCCCAAACAGGCAGATCGCGACCCCTGCGGTCATGCGCTTGCGCATCGCCGACCTCGACAGCGTCGATGGTGATGTGCAGCCCGGCGCGGCAGACGGTCTGTCCTGGCCGGCCAAGAATCCGCTTCATCAGGGGCACGCCGCGCGGCAGGTAACCGCCCCGGCTGAGGAAGCTCGCGATCGGCTCCGGCGGCGCCACGGCGACGAGTTCGGTGTCGTAGAGGGCGCCAATCGGCCGCAGGGCGTAGAGCCCGATTGGCACGCTCGCGCTGGCGTTCCAGATCAGCTTCGGCGGCGGATGCATGAAGGCGGCGCCCGTGGTCGCCATCGCCGAAAAATAGGTCGCCATGACCCAGCCGAAGCGCGTCATGGCTGCGCCCTCCGACGCAGAAGCCAGGCCTTGTGCTGCGCGCGTGTGTAGGCCCGCGGCTCGTGCCCGACGCTCAGCCGGTTATGGACGTGGCGCCAATGATCTGGGGCGGCTTTGTCGGCATCGACGCCGATCGCCTCCACAGCATCGATCGCCTGGAGCACGCGCTCCACCTTCGGCCAGCCATCGGCGCGCAACAGGATGTCGCCGCCGGGGCGCACGAAGGGGAGTGTTTGAAACGGCTCGCGAGCAGCGACGGCGCGCACGATGTCGATGCGCGAGACGACGGTGCCGTAGTCGTTGGACGCCCAACGCACGAAGGCGAAGATGCTGCCCGGATCGAAGCTGACAATTCGCCGGCGACGATCCAGGATTTTCTCTTCGACGTAGTCGCCGAAGCGTATCCAGTGCTCGATCTTCTTCTCGTACCAGGTCAACTCGACATGGGTGAGTGCGTCCGAGCGAACGCGCGCACGGCTGCCGTCGTTCTGCAGGATTGTCGGCGCGGTGTTGATCATGTTGGCTCTCCGTCGATGTGCGGAAATTCGCGGGCCAGCATCTCGCGGAGCATGTCGGCGACGGTGACGCCGCGGCGGAATGCGGCGACCTTGATGCGACCGCGAAGTTCGGGCGTGACGTCGATGGTGAGGCGGGCCGTGAAGGCGTCCATCCTTGGCGGCGCGGCGAGCGGCGTTTCCGGCGTCTTGATCCAGCTTTCGGCGTCGCCTGGACGGGACGCGAAGCTGCGCTTGGGTTCCCGGGCGGTCATCGGGCGATCCCTTCGATCTCGATGGCCAGCGCGGTGATTTCGCGCGCGGCGGCGACCGTTCGGCTCGAGGTCAAAGACCAGCCGGCCCGTGCGCGCGGTGTCAGCGAAGGCGACGCGCTGTCCGATCATGGCGGAAAGGACCGGCGGATCGTGATCGGCCAAGGCCTCGGCGGTCTCGCGGGCGATGATGGTGCGCGCCGCGCATCGATTGAGCACGAAGCGCGCGGCAAGCTCGGGCCGGAAGATCCGCGCTTCGGCGATCAGCTTCAGCATCTCGCCCGACGCCCAGCCATCGAACGGCGAGGGTTGGGCCGGAATGAGAACGAGGTCGGCGGCGAGGAGCGCCGAGCGCATCAGCCCGGCGACGCGGGGTGGTCCATCAATGATGACGTGATCGGCGTCGCGGGCGAGCTCGGGCGCTTCGCGATGGAGCGTGTCGCGGGCCAAGCCGACGACGCCGAACAGTCGCGGCAAGCCTTCCTTGGCGCGCTGCTCGGACCAATCGAGCGCTGAGCCTTGTGGGTCGGCGTCGATGAGGACGACGCGCCGGCCTTGTCCAGCCCATTGACCGGCGAGATGCAGCGCCAGCGTCGTTTTGCCGACGCCGCCTTTCTGGTTCAGGAGCGCGACGATCACGGCCGGCCCCCACGCCTGGGGAGGCCCTGACCCGGATCTCGGCTCTTTCCCTTCCCGGCAAATGCCGAATTGCGTGCGGTTTTCGCAGCCCCAACCTCAGTAAGGTTAGATTCTCGGTTAGACTCTAAGTTAGGGGCGCGATTTTCGCTTTCGCGCCAGCGGGTTAAGGCCGGTTTCGGTTCCCGATAGCACGAGGGACGGGTTCCTGATGGCACGATAGCGCCGGTTCCCGATAGCACGACGCCGTCCACAGGTTGTCCACAGGGCACTGGCTCGAAGGCGAGCAGTACGCGGCCGGTGATCTCGACCTCGACGAACAGGCTGTAGCCGGGCAACGGCTGGCGGCGGATGATGTCGCGCAGTTCGAACGCGAAGCGCTTGAACGGCGACAGGCTGCCGGACTTCAGATGCAGGTGGCGAAAGTCGAACCGCCAGCCGTTTCGCTGGCGGCCGCCGTGCTTGCGCACGAGGCGGTAGAGCCAGCGCTCCATGCCGCCCGTCAGCTCGAAATACGACCGGTCGATGGTCAGCACGAGCGCGTCGTCAAGGACGGCGCGGTAGAACCAATCGGGGACGATCAGTTCGATGCCGCCGGGATGACCATGCTCGTCAGCGCGCTCGGTCCATTCGTTGATCCAGGAGAAGCGATGCATCGTCGCCGCTCGGCTGGGCTGGCGCAAGGACGTGGCGACCGTGGTGGATTGGAGACGATCGAGCGCCGCCTTGAGCCGCTGATAGTCGCGTAGCGACGTGCCGCGGCCCGTGAAGGTGAGAATCTCATAGGGCGTGGCGGCCATCAGGCGCGATGTGCGCAGGCCCGCGTCACGCGCCTCGACGATCTGAGAGGCCGCCCAGATCAGGACATCGGCGTCCCAGATGGTGGCCATGCCATGTTCGGGGACGGCCTCGACGCGGATGGCGACATCGCCCGCGCGAAAATCGATGGGCGTCGTGCGGTGGGATTTGGCGAGGCTGAAAAACGGATAGGCCATGAGGTCCTGCGCGTCGCGGGGCGCGAGATCGCCGGGGAGCGCGCGGAACAGCTCAAGCTGCTCGCGTTCGGATCCGGGGCGGTGGCGCGCGGGCATGGGAGGGGCTGCCGTGCGGCTTCAGCGGCGCGTCTGGTCGGCGAAGGCCGACAAGAGGTTGGGATGGCGCTTGGCGGGAAGCACCTGGCCGGCGCCGGGATCGGAGGTCGAAGCGCGCGCGCCCCGTTCGACCCAGGCCTGCAAATCATCGAGGCCATAGATGACGCGCCCGCCGAGCTTGGAATACCGCGGGCCGGTGCCATAGGTGCGGTGCTTTTCCAGGGTGCGGCCTGAGAGGCCAAGAAAGCGGGCGGCCTCCGGCGTGCGTAGGTAGCGCGGCGGGAGCTGCGCGATTGCGGCGGACATGAATGACCTCCGTGATGCCGATGATGGCCGCCGGGTGTCGGCGGCGGTTGGCGATCACGGTGGCGAAGGGGAGTAGCGTAGGGGGATGGTGAAGATGATGGCCCGCACATTCGCCACCCCCTTGGGGGTGCGATCATTGGCGTTGCCGGATCAATCTGGCCGGCGGGGACCGAGCAGGTGGCGATAGTCGCCGCGCATCAGGGCGTAGCCCGTGCGCACCAGGCGGATGACGGTGTCGCGAAGAGAAGCGGTCTTCCAGGGTTCAGACGAAGTCCGGTTCGGATCAAAGAGACCTTCAGCGATCATGCGATAGCTTGCGCCCGATTGACGGCCGTCCAATGCCCGCAAGGCGTCGATCAAACGATCGCGTCGCCTCAACGGGCATGGCGGCTTTCGAGGTCGCCCACTTACGACGAAACGCCAAAATCGCATCGCCGCGTCGGTGCGTTGAGGCGCGGTCATGTCGAGAGGAATGAGCGCGGCCATGGGCGTCGAACGGCTCGGGTGGCCGACCAGGAGGAGTTGGTGATTGGTGGCGTCGCCGCGGACCATCACGTGAGCGCCATCCTCGGCGTCGCGGCGGATGATGTCATCCGGCAGATCCGAAATTGAAATGGCGGGGGTTGCGGCTTCAGCCGTCGCCGCTGTCAGGATGATGATCGACGCCAATTCGTCGACACGCCAGAACACTGGAGATTGGTCGGCGCGCTGGCGAGGATCAGCCAGGAAATCGCAACCCCCAGCGCCGCGCGGGACCGTCGATCCCGTGATCGGCTTGAGCTGGCGCGGCTTCAAAGGCTGCCCGATAGTCAGAATTGCGGCGGAGGAACTCCCAGGCGAGGCCGGGGGCGTCCAGATTGTCGGCGTATGTGTAGGCGGAGCGAGACCGCCAATCCTCCTTCGACACGATCAGGTCTCCTTCTGAAGGGCTACCTCTGGCCTCGGGCTATCATGGGTTGATCTGTGTCGTTCATTGGGCTGTTGGGAGGGCGCGAGTCGGCATTTGGTTATGCCCAATCCGGATCGGCGGAGATCCGGAACTACGGAATTCCGTAAACGCGGCTTTGACCGGAAACGGACGCGGCCGGCTCCGAAAGCCGCCGTCAGTGCGGCGGACGAAGCAGGTCCCGATAGCCATGCGCGGTGAGCCAATGGGCGCGCGCAAGATGGGTGTCGTGAGCGCGCCGTGCTCGGTCGGGCTCTCGTTCAGGGTCGAGGTCGAGCACGATCCGGGCGACCTCGTCCCACGGCGCGCCGTCCGACTCGGCGTCCAGCAGCCGCAGATAGGTCGGCAGATGCGCCCGATCGTAGTCGGTGATCTGCGTATCGGTAGGCGCGGTCTCAGCGATTGGCGGGTCTGACGGGGATGGCATGATCGTCTCGTGGTTTCCCGTGTTGACGAATAACGCGTTCCAAACTGCGAGGTCGATCCCAGACCTCTTGGTTGGCGAGGCCAGCCAGGCAGGAGCGCCGCGTATTATAATACGTAGCGCCAAAATACGCGATTGGTGTCCCTCCTGTGGATGGATATTCGACAGGTTTTTGGGAAAAATATTCGCCGATTTCGGGTGAAGGCAGGCCTCAGCCAGGAAGCTGTCGCCGAGCGCATGGGCGTCGATCGTGCGCACGTCAGCAGTATGGAGCGCGGCCAACAGAACGTCACGCTGTTCACGATCTGGCACTTATCGCAGGCGCTCGGCATAAAGCCCGCTGATCTCCTCAACGAAGACTTTTCAGCCGAGGTCGACATCTCGGATCCTTAAGGTTCCGTCGGCGTCTCAAGGTCATCTGGACAATCGAAGGCCCCGCCTGGTGGTTCCAGGCGGGGCGTCGAAAGTGAGGGCTCTACTCGCCGTTGGCCTTGCGGCTGCGGGACCAGATGAGGGTGAAGCCGTCGCCGTCCTCGTCATCGAAGAGGTTGGCGTAGATCGGAGCGTTGAAGCTCGGGTCGTCCAGCTTGACCGAGAGGTAGTCGCGGTCCTCGGCGGAGCGCTTGGACCAGGCCGCGCCGATCTCGGCTCGGCCGACGAAGATGCGGTGGCTGGGGGCGTTCTCGCTGGCCCGGTTGGGTTCGGGGACGATGCGGACGTTCTTGGTCTGAACGCTGAGGGTGACGATTTCGCCTTGCAGCTCGGTGCCGGACTTCTTGAAGGTGCCGATGGTCGCCATGGTAGTTCTCCTTGATCGCTGTATTCGAGCCCGCGCCCATCGCGGCCTCGATGGCGATCGACAGGCCGAAGGCGATCGACGCCGCACCTGCTCGCAGGCCGAAGCGCAGCGGAGGATGACGGCCGGACGACTTTCTTGGCTCGCGAGGAATGGGCGGACTGGGGTCCCCGCGCGATCTGTCGCGTGGGGTGGTCCCCCAGGGGAAGAAAGTCGGCGGGCCGCGTTGCGGCATAGGCGGTCGAGGCGCAGCCGACCTTCGGTCAGATCAAGCCATTGAAGAGGCCGCGCGGGAGCGGGTGATCTCACAGCCGCCAATCAAGGAGGTCATGGCCCCCGTCGCTCGCCGGAGAGTTTCCGGCTCCGATCGGCGCATTGGCTCCCATGCCCAGGGCACGCCGCTCGCCTCCGCCTGCCGCACTCGGGCCGGGAGAAAACCAGCAAGCCGTCGAAGCTCGATGGCGAAGAGCCGCTGGCGCTACCTGTTCGCGCTTTGCCGCCGGCCGTAGCTCGATTCAACTCTGGACGGACCGCCACCAGCGCTTTGCTCAGGACCGCCTTCTGCAACGAGGTGACGGCCCCCGCCCCAAGGGTTGACAGTTCCACGGCGCAGGACTTCGCGGCGAGATTACACACGGGCGATGCTCCGCTCAGGCTGACTGGGGAGAAGCGCCATCCGCGTCCAGGCCGTGATGCCGACGACAATCGCGCCGAGGATCGAGAATGCGACCTGCCAAGCGCCAGATGGAATGGTCAGCTTGGCCAGCCCGAACGTCGCGTAGTAGCCGGCGAGCGCGGCAGGCGCCGCGAACAGGAGTGCGATCGCAATTCGGATCCACGTCGAGCGGACGAATGCGAAGGCGACCTGGCCGGCGACCAACGTCGCGGCGCCAGCGACAATTCCGACAAGGATGGCGCCGACGGGGCCGGCGTTACTGTGGTAGGCCCACATGCCGGCCGAAAGAGCTGCAAAGAAGGGGAGGGCGTAGACCGCGAGCGAGAAAAGAATCCAGCAGAGGAAGCCGATGGCGGCTACGCCGAGGATGATGCCGATGATGATCATGGTGGTGGGCTCCGTGACAAAGGGTCAAACGGTTGCGCCTTCCACCACCACCACGGCGCAGGCTAAATATACTTCAAATTCCGGTCGACGGCACGCCAATTCCAAAGGCCTCGCCCGTTCGAGCTGCGGGCCGACGAGGCCGCGCCGGTTTTACGAATATTCCCGATCGGGAAAATTGGGTCTCAAGCGGATGGGTTTCGAAGCGAAGTTTCCCGAGCGGGAAATTTAGATAGACAATCTTCAGAAATCCAGGTTACTTTCCCGCTCGGTAAATATCATGGCAAAGCGAACCCTGACACCCGCCGAGATCGGCGACATCGTCCGAAAGACCCGCAAGGCCGCAGGCCTGCGGCAGGACGAGCTCGCAGGCGCGGCTGGCGTGGGCTTGCGCTTTATCGTCGATCTGGAGGCGGGCAAGCCGACCGCTCAAATCGGGAAAGACGCTCCAGGTCTTGAACGCCCTTGGATGTTCGTTCGACATCACGCCGCCGCCCGAACCGAAAGATGGGCGGAAGCCATGACGATGCGCGTCCTCGATGTCTGGTGGGATGGGCGGGTTGTCGGCCAACTCACGCAAAACCAGCATGGCGAACTCGGCTTCGCCTATTCGCCCGAATGGCTCGGGAATGACGACGCTCCGCCGCTTTCGGCCTCGTTGCCGAAGCGGGCGGAGCCCTTCAGCCGCCGTGAGTGCCGCCCGTTCTTTGGCGGCCTTCTGCCGGAGGAGAGCCAGCGCGATGCCGCCGCTCAGGCGCTCGGCGTTTCGCGAGGCAATGATTTCGCGCTTCTCGATCGTCTTGGCGGGGATGTGGCGGGCGCGCTTCAACTTTTGCCGCCCGGCGAACTGCCAGCCACGCCCGATCCAAATCAGAGCCCGGTCCCGCTCGACGAAGCGGGCCTCATTCGCGTGCTTGACGCGTTGCCCGTCCGGCCCCTGCTCGCCGGCGAGGAGGGGCTGCGACTGTCCCTCGCCGGCGCACAATCCAAAGTGCCGGTGGTTCTGGTCGACGGCGCGGTGGCCTTGCCCGCGCCCGGCCAGCCGACGACACACATCCTCAAGCCGCCGATTGCCAGGTTCTCCGGTACGACCGAGAACGAGGCCTTCGTGATGCGCCTTGCCGCTGTCGTCGGTCTCGACGTGGCCGCGGTGGAGCCGCGGGTTGTGCGGGACCGAACCTTTCTGCTCGTTGAGCGCTATGACCGCTTCCGCGGCGAAGATGGCCTGGTCCGCCGGATTCATCAGGAGGACTTCTGTCAGGCGCTCGGCGTGCCGACAGAGACCAAATACGCAAGCGAGGGCGGCCCGACGTTCAAGGATTGCTTCGCGCTTCTCCGCCGGGTCGCAGCCAGGCCTGCTGTTGATGTGCTGAAGCTGCTCGATGCGGTGATCTTCAATCTGATCGTCGGAAACGCCGATGCGCACGGCAAAAACTTCTCGATCCTGTACGACCGCGATGGCCCGCGTCTGGCGCCGCTCTACGATCTTCTGGCGACGGTCGCCTATCCTGAACTCTCCCCGAAGCTCGCCATGCGGATCGGAAAACGGGCGACCCTTGGCGAAATGGACGCCAAGGGGTGGTCGGCGTTCGCGGCCGACGCCGGCGTGGGCTTGCCGCTGATCCGACGACGCGTTTCCGAGATCAGCCAAGCCGTCATTGCACGAGCGCATGACGTTGCCGACGAGGTCATGCGTCCAGGCCTTGATGAGGCCGCGCTATCGCGATTTGCCGCGATGGCGGCCGATCGGGCGGCGCAATGCGCGATCACGGTCCAAAGAACGCCGGAATAGCTGAGCCATCGAAGCTTTGCTGTGCCGGCGGTTGGCGGCGCTCACGCGCCGCCGGTTCCGAATTTCCAAACCGGAATGCCGAGCTTCCTGGCCTTGTCGCCCAGGTTTTCCTGAATGCCATTGCCAGGGAACAGCATGACGCCGATCGGCAGCACGTCGAGCATCTGATCGTTGCGCTTGAACGGCGCGGCCTTGGCATGTTTCGTCCAGTCGGGCTTGAAGGCGATCTGCGGAACCTTGCGATGATCCGCCCAGCGGGCGGCGATGCGCTCGGCGCCCTTCGGTGACCCGCCGTGCATCAGCACCATGTCCGGGTGCTTGGCGTGGACCTTGTCGAGCCTGTCCCAGATCAGGCGATGGTCGTTGAAGTCTGCGCCGCCGGTGAAAGCGATCTTCGGACCGGCGGGGAGCAGCACTTCGTTATCCGCTCGGCGCTTGGCGGCGAGGAAGTCCCGGCTGTCGATCATCGCCGAAGTCAGCGTGCGATGGTTGACCTTCGAGCCGGCGCGCGGGCGCCAGGACGAATGGGTGTGGCGCTCATACTGGTCGGCGGCCTGGTCGCGGAAGAACTCCATGCTGTTCCTGCGCTCGATGAATGTCTGCCCCTCTGCCGTGAGACGTTCCAATTCGACGGATCGGATTTCTGAGCCGTCCTGGTCCTTTTGGCTTCGCCGCTGCGCCTGCTCATTGTCGTCCAGTTCGCGCTCGATGCGGCCGACGGCGCGGTGGAAGAGATTGACGGTCGACCAGAGCAGGTCTTCGAGGTCGGGTTCGAGACGGGTGTCCGCCAGGGTGACGACGAGGGCGTCGAAGATGTCAGCCACGGCGCCGGTGATCGCGTGGCCTTCGGGGAGCGGTCTTGGGTCAGGCTCGTCCTGGAAAGGGCGGTAGCCGTAGAGTTGGAGTTCGGCCAGTACGTGATCGGTTGGAGATGAGCTGTGTGGCGGCTCGAAGCCGGTGTCGTCGTGTTGGGTCGTCATGGTGCTCGCCTTCGTCGGATCGACCGCGCCCATCGCGGCCTTCATGGCGACGAAAGGCGGCGGGCGGACCGGACCTGCACCCGCAGCAAGGCGGAGGGCCGAAGCGAAGCGGAGGATGGCGGTGGGCGGCTATTTTGTTTCGCGATGTAAAGGCGGCGCGCCGCCGACGGAAAATAGTTGGCCATCCGCCATTGTTGGGCCGGGGCGTTTGCCGCCCCGATCGCCCTCTCAGAAGGCCGTGGGCGGGGTCCTCTCCGGCCGAAAAGGCAATCACCACGATCAATCGCGAGGTGAGTCCGGCTTCGCCGGCATTGGGCTCAATCCGGCGCAGTCTCGACTGGCGACTCCATGAACCGCGCCACGTCTTCCGGCGCGATCTGCATCCTTACGGCCGCCCGAACGGCATTGATGCCGAGTGTGCGCAGATCCTCGTTGAAGTCTTCCAGCGTCGGGGACAGGCAAAGCGCCTCGATTCCGACTGCGGTCGCCCGGTCGACCAGGCTCGCCATCGCGCTGTCACCCGCCGGATCGTCGTCACGGACGATGTAGAGGCGGCGTAGCGTTGGTGGAAACAGGATTGCGGCGAGATGCGCGGCCGACAGGGCGGCCATCATCGGCATTTTGGGCAGGATGCAACGGAGCGACAGCATGGTCTCGATGCCTTCGCCTGCCGCCAGAACGTCGTGCGCCACATCGAAGCGAACGGCGTTGCCGAGGAGATGGCCCATCGCGCGTTTGGGCGTATCGACGGGCGCCTTTCCTTGTCCGCTGGGATCGAGCCAGGTGCGGTGCGCTCCCGTGATGCGGCCGGCAAGGTCGGTGACGGCGGCGATCATCGCCGGCCAGGTCTCTGGTCGGCGAGTATGCGTCCGGACGATAGTAGCAGCGGGGGTGAAAGCGCAGGGCTGCGGTTCCGTGCAAAGTCGTAATCCCGCGACCGCGTAAATACGCTTCTGCGATCGTGCCCGAAATCGGCTGTGACATGGCGAAGAGCCGCCGTGCGGATTCCGACGATCCGGCGGGCGCCGATGTGGCTCTTGGCCTCGATGGGACATTCTGCTCGGGTCGCGGCAAGCACAGGAAACGCCGGGCCTCGGCGGCGACGTCTTGGAAATCGACGAGGCCGCAGCTCCCGCGGATGATATCGAGAAGATCGCCGTGATCGCCGGTGGCGGCGTCGGTCCATTTTCCGGCCGCGCCCTTGCCGAATTCAGCTCCGCTCAGCCGGACGAAGAGAGAGCGGCCGGGTGTGTTGTGAACGTCGCCGACCAGCCAGTAGCGGCCTTCGCGGCGGCCGTTGGAAAGATAATGGCGGCACACCGCCTCGGCGTCTTGCGCAAGGCGGCGCGCCAGTTCCGAGGCGTGCTCCGACATGGGTCGCGTGTCCTGAGACGAAAAGAGCCCGCCGTCGCCGGCGGGCTCCAAGGGACGGGCTGTTGCTCCTTCGGCTATTCCGCCGCGATCGCGTGGGGGGCGACCGCGACGGGCTCATCCTCCGACTGGTTGCTCGTCTTCGGCCATGGCCGATTCGCCGCCGTTCAGCGCCGTCTCTTCGCCCGTCGGTTCATCAACGGGCTCCAATGGCTCGATCGGCGTGGACTCGACAGCGTCAGGGCGCGTGCGCCCCGGCGTGCGCAGCGGTTCCGGCAGCCAGCCGGAGCCGGCGAGCAGCTCCTGCGCCTTCTCCGCCATCTCGCCCTTCTTGAGATGATCGATGAGCTGAGCGGCCCGCTCGCCCCGCGCTTCCCGCACCGCGCCAAGGATGCGGGCCTTGGTGACGCGGCCGAGATAGCTCTCGACCGTCGGCGCCCAGCCGGCGGCGACCATGTCGAGATCGACGACCTGGGCAATCCGGTCGGCATGGGCCAGCGCGCGGGGCTTGCGGTTGTAGGCCTCGTAAACCGCATTGACCGACAGCGAGACGCAGTGGGCGAACAGCGCCTGCCGGCTGTCGCCGTCGAACGCTGTCAGCGCATCCCAGAGGTCGGCCGGATCCTTTGGCAGAGCGGCGATCCAGGCCTGATGGCGAGCATCGAAGGCGTTCGCCAGCGCGCTGTCCTGCAGCCCCGGCGCCTGGGCGCTGAAGCCGGCGCTCTTCAGGTCGAGCTCCAGGCAGGTGTCCTGAGCGTAGCGGTAGAACACCTTCAGGCAGAGGGCGTGCAGCGCGGCGATGAAGGCGACGTCGGGCTGCTCGCCCAGCGCGTGGCGAAGGGCGAGCGTCCGATGCGCCGTCAGTTCGGTCATCAGCCGGTCGGGGATCGGCTTCAGGCCCTCGTCTTCCTCGGGCTCGGCTTGACGGCTCGGGCTCTGCCGACATCGTCACGCTGTCGTGCTCAACGCGGGCGGCGGCTGCTCGCGGCGTGTCCTGTTCGCCTCCAGCGTCGGCCTCTGGTTCGATCGGCAGCTCGTCCTCCGGCCGGACATAACCCGCGTTCGATCGCGCAGGCTTGCCCGAGCCGTCGATGCTGACGAAGGCGCCGGCGCGGCTGATGTCTTCGGGATCGAACACGACCGGACGATCGTCGAAGGCGGCGAGCGCCGTCTCGATTTCGCCGAGGCGCTGATCGACCTCCTCGGGCAGCTCGTCGGCCTCGGCGTAGGTTTCCTCCAGGCGGTCCATCTCGGCCTGAAGGGCGTCGCGCGCGGCCTGCTCCTCTGCGGTGAGCGGCGATCGGCTCGCCGCGAAGCTGGCGCAGACCATAGGTGTGGCCGTAGGCGAAGTCGGGCGCGACCTCGATCCACTTCCAGCCTTCGGCGCGGATCGCCTCGGCGCGATCACGAGCTGGTCGGCGACCAGCCGGTCGAGCAGGGCGACGTCCTGCAGCCAGCCGCCATCGTCGCCCTGGAACAGGTCGCGCATGATGACGCCGCCGGCGTCGGCGTAGGCGTCGAGGCCGACGAACTGGGCGCGCTTGTCGGCGGCGCGGACGGCGCCTTCGGTCAGCATGCGCCGGATGGCGTGCGGTTCCTTGGCGTAGGATTGGCAGAGCCGCTCGAACACCTGCTCCTGACGCTCATGGTCGGCGTTGACGGTGAACGCCATGAGCTGGTCGAGCGTCATGCCGTCCTCGGCGTAGACGTCGAGCAGCTTGGGCGAGACCGACGCCAGTCGCAGACGCTGCTTCACGACGGACACGGCCACGAAAAAGGCGGCGGCGATCTCCTCCTCGGACTGGCCTTTTTCGCGCAGGGCCTGGAAGGCGCGGAACTGGTCGAGGGGATGAAGCGGCGCGCGCTGGACGTTCTCGGCGAGGCTATCCTCCTCGGCGATGCCGCCTTCGCGAACGACGCAAGGGACGGGCGCGGTCTTGGCCAGGCGCTTCTGCTTCACCAGGAGTTCCAGCGCCCGATAGCGGCGGCCGCCGGCGGGAATCTCGAACATGCCGGTCTCGTTGCCCTCGGCGTCGCAAACCGGCCGCACCGTGAGGCTTTGCAGCAAGCGTGCGCCGGGCGATGTCCTCGGCCAGCTCCTCGATCGAGACGCCGGCCTTGATCCGCCGGACGTTGGACTGGCTGAGCAGGAGCTTGTTGAACGGGATGTCGCGCGACGAACTGAGGACGATCTTCTGAACTTGGGCCATGGTCATTCTCCATGACGGGCGGCCGGGAGACTCTCTCTCGGCCTTCAACCCGTCACGAAGAACGGCGCAGCCCTCTCACTCTCGCTGCGTCCCGTCAGCCGGCGGCGGCATGTTGAACACTTCCGCGCCCGCCGCTCGGTAGGCTTCCGCCACGAAGGCGAGCGGCGCGTAGGAGAGCGCATGATAGGGCGGCGAACTTGGTGGTTCGCCAACAGCAATCATCGGTCCGCGCACAGCGAGGTCCCAGACTTCGTCAAACGGCACGTTCCGGCTATCGATCACCGGGAGACCGGCGGCAATCGCCGCGGTCTTGATGGCATCCTCGGCGCAGCCGCTGAGCCGGCCTCGCTCGAAATGAAGGGTCGCGCCGCCGCGACCGATGGAGAGGTGGCCGCCCTCGGTCGCCAGAGCCCGGGCGATATAGGCGTCGTATTCCCCGGTCTGTGCAAAACCGCTTTTCCGGGTTTCCGGCTCTGTGCTCCCGCCCATCACGCGGCCTCCTGCTCGGTGTCGAGCGCAAGGCTGGCGCCTGGCCGGAAGGCGAGCAGATAGTCTGCGGCTTTGGATGCCGCGCTCGCGGCGCGAATGACGGCGCGGTTGTCCTCACGCAGAACCTCCAGCCAAGAGCCGATATAGTCGGCGTGCCGGACGGTCGGGACGATGCCCAGCGTCGCGCAGCAGAAAGCGGAGGTCATTTCCGCGCAGAGTTCCTCGCGCGCGTAGGATTTCGAGCCGAACCCGCCTGACAGGTCGCGCGCCAATCGGGATGGGTGACCCGTCCAGTGGCCGAGCTCGTGCAGCGCTGTACGGTGCCAGTTGATCGGCTCGAAATAGCTCTCCGGCCTTGGCGTCTGGATGTAGTCGAACCCCGGCGCGTAAAAGGCCTTGTCGCCGCCAAGGCGTAGATCGGCGCCGCTGGCGCGGATCATCTCCTCGACGTCGGGCATGATCAGCCCTTCGGGGATCGGCGGCGGGACGGAGACCAGATCCTCCGGCAGACCGTCGCATTGCGCGGCGTTGAAGACCGTGAAGCGTTTGAGAAATGGGATGGCGACGGCTTCGTCGCCGGTCTCGCGGGACCGGCGGCGTTCATCATCGGGAACGAAGCGGTCGGCATAAACGACGGTTGTTCCGCGTTCGCCCTTGCGCACATTGCCGCCGAGGCCGAGCGCCTGGCGAAAGGTCAGCCAGCTTTGCGTCGGAAAGCCGTGCTGGACGACGGCGCCCCAAAGGATGAGCACGTTGATGCCAGAGTAGGCGCGGCCAGTGGCGGCGTTCTTCGGCATGGCGAGCGGCGCGGAGACGCCGCTCGAACCCCAGGGCTGGACCCAGGGCAGCCGCCCGGCTTCGAGCTCGGTGATGATCTTGTTGGTGATTTCCTCATAGAGGCTCACCCGGTCCTGACCGGGGCGAGCGCGCGCGGCAGAATGTGACATCG
This sequence comes from uncultured Solirubrobacterales bacterium, assembly GCA_963697635.1. Classification (GTDB taxonomy): domain Bacteria; phylum Pseudomonadota; class Alphaproteobacteria; order Acetobacterales; family Acetobacteraceae; genus CAJCJG01. The sequence continues at coordinate 36,372 of CAVOOS010000011.1, forward strand.
CAGGTCTCCGCGACGGGCGCCGCGAGCCTCTCTCGCGATCCTAACCCGTCACGGCCAACCCGGCCGATCTCTCACTCTCATGCCGTTTGCTGGAGATGTGACAAAACCCCTGCTCATGCAGCCAACAGCAGAGGAATCGTCACGTCCAGACGGCCCACCCGTCATTGCTCCGATCGCTTAGATTTTGAGGTCGGACGAGCCCGCCGCATATGAACATCGGGCGCTGGCGCGCGTTGAACGCGAGCGGCGTAGGAATCTCGTTTGCGTTGTTCGATCCAGGCTTCGACGTCCGCAAGATCCCAGACGACACAGCGGGACGTTAGGCTAAAGCGGCGAGGGAATTCGCCGCGCTGTTCCATCTCATAAATCGTACTGTCGGCCAGCGGGACCAAAAGCTTGAGCTGGTTGCGGCGGATCATCTGCGGGGGGCCAGTTCGTATCCGTAGCTCGGGCGACTCTCGGTGTGACTTTGTTTCATGACCGTGGTGGGCCGACGCCGCGGTTTGCGCGAGTTGCGGTGCTCCGTTACCCGATGGGTCCGCATGAATTCTTTGATATCTGAGCCATGGCTGTTCTCCGCGACGGCCGGCCAAGAACTCTCTCTCGCCCTCAACCCGTCACGGAGCCCCGGGCGCGCCTCTAACTCTGATCTTATTCGGCTGGCCGGCCGAGGCCTTCGAGAGCGACAGGGGTGGCGCTCCGATGGTTTGCCCGAAACACGCGGTATGGATCGGACTAAGCTGCCGTGGGCTTTCTGTTGTCCGAAAAATGCGGTAACAATTCGGACAAAGGTGACCCATGCGCGGACCCAGCACAGACCTGAAGCGACAAATCCTCGATCGAATCGATGGCCAGACGGCCGCCGTCTGGACGCCCGTCGACTTTCTGGACCTGGGCGCCCGCGCCGCGGTCGACAAGGCGTTGCAGCGGCTGGCTGCGGACGGGGATATTCGCCGCCTAGACCGCGGCCTCTACGACCGTCCGAAGCTCAACAGCCTGACCAAGAAGCCGTCGGATCCCCATACACGAGCTATTATCGACGCCGTGGTTCGCCGCGACCAGGCGCGGGTTGTCGTCGCGCTCAAGCAGCACTCGGATGAGGTCTTCGCGGCTCAATTTGTTGTAATCAGTCATTTTTTTCCTCAACAACGCCGGACCGCGCCTGCTCTTGAATTATTGTGAACCTCATGTCGCGTCTGCCGATCGGCTGGTCGCTCCCGGATAAATCGTGACCGCCTCAAGTGGAACATAACATGAACAACGTGTATTGGCTATTCTCGTGCGCACAGATCAGGCTCCGTCCTCGGCCTGGCCCGGCATCTTCTGCAAGACTGTCTCGAAGCCGAACATCGCCGGGACCTTCTCGCCTTTCACGGGTTCACGGCCGGTCAGTTTTTCGATCTTCACCCTGGGTCGGCCATACAGAGCCGGGTTGGGCGATCCTGGCGTTGGAAAGGGCAGGAGCGACTGAGGCCGGCCGTCGATGCAGTGGTCCTGTGAGATGGAGGGTAGGAAAACCTGAAACACCTCATTCCCATAGGCCAGGGTGAAGAAGGCGTAGGGCACGGTGTCGATTCCCGCGCGCCGCCGCATCAACATGAGAACGATGAGGTCGTTGCGCATCGGACCGGGGATGAACGTCCGAATGATAGGGAACTGCGCGACGAAGTTGCGCGAATGATCGGTGTCTCGGATCCAGTCATAGGTCTCCCGGAAATGCTGGGTCTCGACGTCAGGGATAAGGGTAAGGCCGATCTTGACCAGTCCCTTCAGGGCAGCCACCGGGATATAGGTGTCGCGGTGGAGCTCGAAGCGAAGCTGCTTGGCCGCCTCGTCCACCTCGAAGAATGGATCGTCTTCGTACTCCTTGAGCTGAAAGCCTGTGCCCGAATATCGACGCGCCAGCCCTTGTCGGGGCCTGGCTTCTTGATGGTCGGGACGCCGCTTCGGCCCTTGATGCGCGAGGGTGCGCATCGGCTGGTCCAGTTTCCAAGATGAGTTCTCGATGCCTTCGCCGAAAAGATGATTGCAGGCGTCGCATTCATAGTGGCTGAATAGGCCAGTATTGCCAAAGGCGGCGGGCAAGGCGTGCGCCTCGTCCTTGAACGTAACGTCAGGTTCGTCCTTCCCGCAGAAACGGCAATGCCGTGGCCGCTCGGGGCTGCCGAGCATGAGTTTCATGCCGGGCTGGAGAAAGATCGGCTCAGCGCCGGCATAGTGCTTATCGTAAAAATCGGCGGCGGCGATGGTTGCAGCAGGAAGGTCGGTCATCGGTCGGTTCACCATCAAGCCCGGCGCAACGTCCGCTCGATGCGCACACGCTGATAGCCGTGCGCATGCACATGCTGGCGAAGCTGCCGGATATCACGCACGCCAAAGGCCACCGATGCCTTCAACGGGCTTGCGAAGGTCGCATAGTAGGACCATCGCGTATCGGCCGGGAGCGGGGCGTTCTGCCGGCGATCGGTAATGACGACGTCGCGCGGATCGCTGGTGTTGCGAAACGCATGAAAGGTGATCCAGTCGGGCCGTCGATAGCGCGCGGCCTTGCTGAACGGCACCGATTGGACCTTCACATCCGTCTGGTCGAGGACCCAGTCGCGTTGCTCCAGAATCTGGCGGACCATGTGGCCGATCATCTGTTTGACACGGTCGGCGAGCACGTCCTCCCGAAATTCGTCGAGAAGGTGCTCCTCGATCCCCTCCACGGCAGGCTTGCTGAGTTGCGAGGCCGTTTCCAGCCGGGCGACATTCTCGGCTTCGGTCAGGAACGCCCAGATGCGCTGGCCCAACTCCGTCTCATAGAGTGACACGAATTTCTCGGGATTGTAGGCAAACATGACGGGGCCTCCTTTACCGGTCAAATATGGCCGGTTATAATCGCCTGTCAATGGGGCATGGCAACGAGCGTACGTCGCGCTGATGGGGAGGCTGCTTTGGACTTCGAAGACCTCGTGACCCCGCTTCGCGCCGCCACCGAATCGCGTGGGCAAGGCGACGACGGCGCATGAGCACCACCTCTACGAGGGCGCGGTCATGGTCGCCTATGCGATGCACCTGATTCGCGCGGAGCGGCCGCGACGTCCGCGTCCATCCCGAGGCGAACATGGCAAGCAATTCGATTTTGCCGGCTGGCTGCAGCGCCGGGGATTTACAAGGGTTTCCCGCCTCGGCACTACGTCATACGGCGGCGTCTATCGGAACGCGAGGGCCAGACGATCACAGTCAATCCGAGGTCGGGGCTCGGCGATGTCGTGGCGAGGTCGGCAACTGCGTCATTTCGGCCGGTGCAAGTGCGGCATCATCAACACGCGGCATCCGGGGCAGGAGTCGAGGCTCTACCAAGGTCTTTGCGAGACGGTGGGTGCTGATGGCGACGCCGTCCCAGGGGCGTCAGATCGCCGTAGTCCCGCTGACCGAGGGCACCTCACGCCTGACCGAGCGGCTCGCCCCACGCTGCGCATTGGCGGGGATCGAGATCTCGCTTGTCGGCAGCCGCGACGAGGTGATGGACGTGAAACCGGCGGAGACCGCCGAACGAGTGGCGGAAAGGATCGACGAATGAGAAGGGTGTTGACGGTCGGCGTGACGTATACCGGAGATGCGATCAACGGGGTGGAAATCGAGAACCTCGGCCTATGCCGACCTGAGGTGGATCGTGAGCGAGCTGCCTATCCGCTCTACGAATATGACACTATCATCATCAATCCGGAGAGCTATACGCATTTCCTGTTCGGCAAGGCCGGCGAGTTCTCGAGGAACTCTACGAACTGGGCAAGCTGAAGGGACAAAACGAGCGCTACGACCTCGACTCCGCCTTCGACGGCGAGGACCGGCGTAAGGAGATGGAGGCGGCGATCGCGGGCGGCGCGACCGTGGTCTGGTGCCTGTCCGAGCCGAAACGCGTGAACTTCTTCGGCTATCGCGAGACCCATCTCGGATATGTGTCGCCGAAGGTGGCGAGCTTCGTGAAGCGTTCCCAGCTTCTCGTGAAGAAGGGGCGCAAGATCGGGTCGGTTGATCCGGACAGCCCCTTTGCGCGCTATTTCGAGGTGCTGTCACGAACCGGCAGCTGGACGCTGTGCCTGTCCGATCCCGGCGAAGGCTATGCCTCGATCGCCGCGACGCCCGAGGGCTACAGCCTGGGCGGCCAGGTGACGCTCGGGACCACGACGGGCTGGCTGCTGACGCCGCCGATATCGCAGGAGGCCCAAAACCAGCTCGTCCGCGACAGCCTGGCGCTGGAGAAGGCCGACCCCGCGCATGAGAAGTACCACGGCATCTTCCTGAGCCATACCAGCGTCGACAAACCCTTCGTGCGTCAGCTGCGCAAGGATCTTCTCGCCCATGGCGTGGAGCGCGTGTGGCTGGACGAGGCGGAGATCAACATCGGGGACTCGCTGATCGCCAAGATCGAAGAGGGCATGAAGCTCAGCCGATACA